>CAZGVO010000008.1:148960-204275 GCA_964529175.1 uncultured Bifidobacterium sp. | reverse complement strand
TCAAAATAACGAACCTTACAAAAATTATTTGCTTTTGTCATAGAATTCAACCGAGTACAAAAGCAATATTCTAATTTATTAAACAAACGTTTTGGCTAAAGCCTATTTGCATGTTTTTTTTATTCCGTGCCCTAAAGGGCACGGCAATGGATACTTTATAACAGTCCTTCTCAAAACTAGTTGGCTTTGATTTTTATTTTTGGCAATGGCCTTGATTAATTGCCACGCCCTTTAGGGCGGAAAACAGCAATTGATACTTTCTAACAATAATTTTCTAAACTAATTGGCTTTATACTTATTAATCTTTGTAATATCTAAAGCAAATTATCATATCCAATTGACATGGCTGTATGGATGGATTAATTGCCACGCCCTTTAGGGCGTGGAGAACAGATTGCAAACAAATTGGCTTTAGCCAAATTCCATTTATGTTTGGCTAAAGCCGACTTGTATTTCTTTCATTCCTTGCCCTAAAGGGCACGGCAATGGATTCTTTCTAAGAATAATTTTCTAAAATATTTAGCTCTATACTAATGAGTTTTTGTGATATCTAAAACAAATTATCCTATCCAATTAACTTGGCTGTATGGATGGATTAATTGCCACGCCCTTTAGGGCGTGGAGAACATGATTACACACAAATGGCTTTAGCCAAACACTGTTTTAAAATAAAATAAAGTGTACTTTTATTTTATACCTGTTATGGTTTTAAACTGTAAGTTATCTTGCTTTAACAAATCTTTATTTAATTGCGAAATAAGTATATGGCAAATATCTTTTACCAAAACATAATTATTAGCCATTAAAGCTTTTTCACCATCGCTCATTATTGAGGCCAAATTATCCGTTTTAGTATAATTAGTTATGGGCATTGATTTTAAGTTCAAAAATATTTTACCATAATTTTGGGCATTGCTATAAAAATTGGTTGATTCTATATCACTCAATATTTTTGTTTTACCAGCTATCCAATGCCTGTCGCCTGAGTTTAGCATATCATTTTCACTTTGAATAATAGCTTCTACTTCAGCTTTTTGATTACCATTCAATTCATTTATTATAAGTAAAACACCTTGTTTGGCTAAATGCCATTCCTCTATTACAGCTTGAAGTTTTACAGCCCTATCCAAACTATCTAATGCTTTAAGTAATGTACGTTTTTGTTCATCTAATTTATATAAATTATCGTCATTTACTTGGTTTAATAGCGCAAGTAATTCAGTTAATCCGTCAGAACAATTTTGATATTTTTGCACCAATTCAAAGTTTTGTTCTTGTATAGCCGCGGTAATTTTAGGTGTAATTTGTTCAATGGCCAATTGAATTTCTATTTGAACTTTATGCTTATTAACCAGTTTGGTATGAGGGTTAAAAACACTTTTTAGCTTTAAATCAGCCGATGGAACATTAACGACTACTTCCAAATCTCTCGATTCCGAAATACTGATATTAAGTTCAATGGGAGTGCCTTTTACCAAATCGTGTTTAAGCGCGCTGCCTTCAATATTTATAATACCAATACTTAAATTAGAAGCAGGCAGGGTGCCACGTTTTCCTTCTAACACATTAATAAACACATGGTCGTTGGAACCGGCCAATACAGTTTTTGACAACGTTTTATAAACTGTTTTCTTAAGTGGTAATACAGTATTTTTCAAAAAAATAGGCTCTAACAAAGTTTCCCCACCTTCATTATCTAACTCTAAACAAATATCGGCAGGCAGTGGTTGACCATTTATACTAAAGTTTCCTTGATTGATAGCTACCTCAAAACTACCTGCAATTTTTTTAGCACCATTAAGCAATGAAATATGAAACATATTGAGTGTATTAGGCAATAAAGGTACAAATACTTGCATATGATTATTAAACGCCTCTAAGGGCAGTAATAAATGGTCGTTTAACCTTTCTATTTGAATAAAACCATTAAAGTTGGTCTTCGTTTTTATATCAATTAGTTCTTCATCATCTCTCGAGTTATTTTCATAAAGCAAATTTGCATTTATTTTATTTTCAAATTTATCGTTGTTTGTAGCAATTTGAACTAATTTAGAACCTGCATAATAAGCAGCACCTTTAACCACAGCTGTAGTTGGGTCTATGCTACTATCAATAGTTAATCCGGTTTGAAGTTTTAAATTTTCTCTAATAAATGGAATATAAGTAGTGCCTCCTACTAATATTATACGGTTTAAATTATGGTATTGTAAACCGCATTGTTCAAGCATTTCGGCTAATAACAACATTGATTCATTAAAAAAAGGTTTTACCAAATCGTTGAATTCATTTATGGAAATTGGAATTTCTTTAAATAAATCTAACTCATCATACTCTATTTCAATAAGAGCTTGATTGGCAACTGAAAGTTCTTTTTTAGCATCTTCTATTTTAGCAATTAAATAAGAGTGCAAAGTGCTTAATTCCTCCTGATTTAATCTTTCAAATAATTGTTTGTCAATTTGAGGCAATACTACCTTATTTAAAATTGCTTGATCTATATCAAAACCTCCTAAAAAATTATTGCCTAAATGGTTAATGGTTTTTAACTCACGGTTGTTTATTGCTATCAAAGCGCAATCAAAAGTACCACCTCCAAAATCGTAAACTACCCAATACTGCTTTTCGGTTAAATCGATATTATTTTCGTTAGCATAAGCAAGGCAAGCAGCTATAGGTTCTTGTAGCAATAATACTTCTTTTAATCCAGCCATTTCGCCAGCTTTTTTAGTAGCGTTGGACTGAACAGTATCAAACGAAGCAGGAATAGTTATTACACATGATTGTATGGTTTTATCACGCTCAAATGCCAATAAAGTTGAAAGTATTTGGGCTGATAACGCAACTGGATTTACTTCAATATTTTCAGCTTCAATTTTATATATTTTATCAGTACCCATATTACGCTTAAAACTACTAATAACTAACTGAGGATTAGTTTTTAATAACTCCAACGCTTTTTCGCCAGTAAAAATTCTTCCATTTTTAAAACCAACTGCCGAAGGCAATAGCTCTCTAAAACCTTTTGGATTTTTTAACAACACAACCTTACCTTCAATATACACCCCTATTGCCGAGTTTGTTGTACCTAAATCTATTCCAAAATTTATATTATATTGCATTTAATTCTTCAAAATATATTTAATTCAATAATAACTTAATTTTGCTAGTAAAACCAATTATGAATTTTATAAATAAATTGTTTAGTTTTAATAAAAAAGCCAAACAATTACGACCTCATTTTTTTATTCAACTTGAAAAATTGGGTATTAATAAAACCAACATAGCTACACTTGATGAAAAAGAAATTATTAGAATTGAGAAGATTTTAAAAATTCAATCAAAAACCGAAGCAGGATTTAATCAAGCATATAACGATAAAATAGTGGCAGCCCTCCGCCATCATAAAAGGGCCATTACTTGTTTTTTTGAAGATGAAATGTTGTTTCATTTAATACAAGCATTACCCCTTACAGAAAATCAATTCATACCTTTTTTACCCAACGATAAAACAGACTTGGAAAATGTAAAAGTGTTTTTTAATGAATTTATTGAACCCGATTTAATTGAACAGTTTAAAGATGCATTTAACAAAAACCAATTAAAACAAGTGGTAAGATGGCATTATTCCGAAAATATTTTCTCTGCAAAATTTAAACAACAAATTGCACAAATTATTAAGCTAAAACTAGAGCAAATTTCGGAAAATATAATTTTGTACACTAAAGGTAATAGCACGTTTGACAACATTCCCTTTGCTACCAATAAACTGTTTCATAATCTTTTACACCAATATGCAAATAAAGAAACCGATGAATGGGTAACCGAGTTTTTATTATATTGTTTAGAAAATAGTGGCTGTTTTAGTGGGGTTGATTTTACTGATTCCATATTTTTTAGATTATCTGATTATCCATCAAAACACGAAAACTTTGGTTATTTACATTATTTAACTGTAACCAAAGCTGGAGGTAGTAATAAAGTAGCAGCAATAGCCATTGTTGTAATTTTAGCAGTTATATTTATTCCTATTGTAATTTTATCTATTCAAGCAAGTTATACGCCACCAAAAGGGTTTACTATGCCTACTGACCCCTACTCACAAAATGAAATAATCAGAGAGTTTTATAACCAAAGAAGTAAAAAAGAAAAGTATGTAGAAAATTATAAATATCTAGACTGTGATTCAGTTAATTTAAACTCTAACTACCTAGCGTTCTTTGCGGCAACTGGTGCAAAATTTAAAATAGAACCTACTATCAATAAATTTAAAACTGGTGATTTTATCAATGAAGCTAATGGCTTTAATCAAATATTACCTATAACACCTGATCAATTTTATTTTGTAAACCACCACAAAAAACCAGTAATTTTATTGGTGTATTTTAGTGTTTGTAAGTATCCAAGATTTGATGAGCTATACCCATGCAAATATCCATTTGCGTGGAACGAAATATATGTTTCACCAAATGATTCTATCAAACTTTCAGCTAGCGCCTTAGATTATTTTTCAGTAAAAACAGGTGGAGAATTCAATAAAGTAAATGTATTATTTGGTTACGATTCAACCATAAAAAAATATGATTACCAATGGTGCAATGAAACATTAAACGATATAAAATTATACAAACATACCTTTGTGCTCAGCAAGAAAAATTTAATGAATGGAGGTAAATTGATTTTAAATACATTAAAAAATGGGTTTCAATTAAACTGGCTCGGAAATTCCAATGCGCTTTACATTAATGAACAAAAGCGTTATTTTGAAAAAAACGAAACACTAACCATAAATAAAAACTTAAAATTATTTAAAAATCCTATGTTCCAAAAACCTTATTAAACCATTTAAACAAGGTGTAAACAAGTAAGCTAAATAACAAAAGCAATAGTGTAATAGCTATTGCAATTATTTCGGGAGGATAAATGGTAGTATGCCAGCTGGGATTTAAAATAACATTATTGCCTATTAAAAACCTAACCAAAACATAAATTAATATGCTGGTGCTAATCATAGCAATAAAGTAAGTATATATTTTTTTCATTTGTACTTATTTAACAATATTAATAAAAAAAGCCAAACGTTTTCACATTTGGCTTTTAATATTTTTTGCTAGCAGCTAGTGGCTAGGAGCCAGAAGCCCTTTTATAATAACTTAGTAAAAACGCCAGGATATAAACCTAAAACAATACTTATAATCAAACAAACAGCTATAACCATTTGGTATGCAAAAGTTGGTTTAATTTCAAATTCGTTAGCTGGTTTACTATACATAGCCACAATTACTTTCATGTAATAAAACACACCAATAATTGAACTGATAATGGCTACAAAAACCATATTTTGCCATCCATTTCTAAAAGCTTCGCTAAAAATAAAGTATTTACCAAAGAAGCCTGCAAATGGAGGAATACCAGCTAAACTCAACATAGCCATGGTTAAACTAGCCGCCAATAAAGGATTCTTTTTGGCTAATCCGTTAAATCCACTTATACTTTCAGTTCCTGTTGATTTAAATACCGTGATGGCAATAGCAAATGCTGCTAAACTAGCTACAGCATAACCAACTGAATATAAAAACAATGCACTATCAGTTCTACCTTGTAAACTGATAATTGCCAAAAGCATATAACCAGCATGACTAATACCAGAATAAGCTAAAAGGCGTTTAAAGTTATCTTGAACCAATGCTACCAAGTTTCCTACCAATAATGTAGCAGCACACGATATGGTTAAAACAATTTCCGCTTTGCCTAATGCAAATACAAAACAAGAAGATAACAAACGGTAAAAAGCAGCAAAAGCGGCAATTTTAACCAATGTACTCATTAATGCTGTAATTAAGCTAGGTGCACCTTCATACACATCTGGAGCCCAGAAGTGAAAAGGAGCAGCAGAAACTTTAAACAACATAGCAAATATCATTAGCAACATACCTACAATAAACAAAGGATCTAATTTATCGGCATGCATGCGCATGTAGTTACCAATTCCATCAATGCTAAAAGTACCAGTTACACCAAATACCAAAGCTATTCCAAATAATAAAAATGCACTAGCAAATGAACCCATTAAGAAGTATTTGAAACCTGCTTCGTTTGATTTTATTTCAAACCTGCGGCTACCGGCCATTACATATAATGAAATAGATAAAGTTTCAATTCCTAAAAACAACATAGCCATGTTTGAAAAACTAAACATCATTAATGCGCCACAAAGTGTAAACATTAATATGGCCATATAATCACTGATGTGTTTTTCATCATCGGTGCTGGTATAAAAATCGCCAGAAAGAATTAAAATAATTAGCATGATAAACAATGCCAAACCACTAAATGCAGTTGAAAAATTGCTATCGCTCAACATGCCGTTAAAATGTGTTTGCGGATTGTTCCAAGTTTGTAAGTTTAAGCTAAAAATAACAGCTAAACCCAATACCAAAATTGGAATTAAATATTTACGTAAATTAAATATTTCGGCTAGTAAGCCAAATAATCCTAAACAAGCTGTATATATTAAAGTATTCATTAATGAATGGTATATTTAAAATGTAAAATTATCTAACAAAACTAAGTCTATAAATTTGCTCCGAAATAGGTGCAACTAATTCTAATATAGGTTTAGGGAAAATTCCAAATGCAAAAATTAAAATGGCAATGGTAGCTAATACCAATTCTTCGTTCCACTTTAAATCTTCAAAAACAGTAACGTTTTCATTTACATCGCCTAACATTACTTTTTGATACATGCGTAACATGTAAACTGCACCTAAAATAACTGTTAAACCAGCAAAAATTGCAGCCCAGCTATGGTACTCAAACAATCCTAATAAAAGCATAAACTCACCAATAAAACTATTGGTTAATGGTAAAGCTACTGAGCCTAAAACTATTATAAGAAAATAAGTAGCAAATCGAGGTGATAATACGCGAATACCGCCTAAAGTATTAATATCTGAACTTCCAGTTCTGTTTATAATAATATCAGCACAATAAAACACACCAACTACATTAATACCATGCGCCAACATTTGAACCAATCCACCTTGAATACCTTGAACATTTAATGCAAAAATACCTGCTGCTATTAGTCCAACGTGAGCAATTGATGAGTAAGCAAATAGTTTCTTTAAGTCGGTTTGCATAATGGCAATTACCGAAGCGTAAACCACCCCTATAAAACACATAGCAATTACATAAGGAGTATATTCAGCTGTTCCCATTGGAAGAATTGGCAATAACCAACGTAATAAACTGTATAAACCCATTTTTAGCATGATACCTGAAAGTAACATAGTGCCTTGAGTTGGCGCTGAGCTGTAAGTATCCGGCTGCCAAGTATGGAAAGGAATAATTGGAATTTTAATGGCATAAGCTAAAAAGAACATCCAAAATATAAATCCTTGTTTACATGAGCAAATATGGTTCATGGTTAAATCAACCCAACTTAAGCTATGGCTTGCGGTATTCCAATATAAGAATATGAAACCAAACAACATCAATAAACTACCTGCTAAGGTATAAATAAAGAATTTTAAAGTTACCGTAGCTCTATTTACACCACCCCAATTTAACGAAATAAAGTAAATTGGTATCAATGCTAACTCCCAGAAAATGTAATATAAAAATCCATCAAACGACACAAAAACACCAATTAATGCAAAGTGCATCAAAAGCATCAATGAGTACATAATATGTGTACGCTCTTGATTACGGTTAAAGCCCGCCAAAACTATTAAAGGCATTAATAAATTGGTTAAAATAACCATCAATAAACTCATGCCATCTAAGCCAATATTGAAATTGATTTTTGGGGTATTTATCCAATCAATATTTAATGATAAAAGGCTATTGATAACCTCTGGAGCATTAGGTGCTTTAAACACCGAAAAAACATAAACTGTAAATGCTAATTGGACAACAGTAGCAATTAAACTAAACCATTTAACCAATTCACCTCTTAAAAATAAAGCAATAATGCTTGCTACTAAAGGTATAAGTAATAATATAAGTGTTAACATTAATGATAAGTATAAAAGTTAAATGACAACAAAAATTTGAACTGCTAGTAATATAATCATGCCAATAACCATAGCAAACATGTAAAAACCAACATGGCCGCTTTGGAATAAACGCAATAATCGCCCCACTTGGCTAGTTATAAATGCTACCGCATGTACCAATAAATCAATGATTAATTTATCAATAATTACTAAAAACAAATCGCTTAAAAGCATAATCGGTTTTACAAAAACGGCATTATAAACTTCATCAACATAAAATTTATTAGCTACCACTTTACTTAAGCCACTTAGTTGCTCATCTTCCACTGGAGTTTGTTTTTGCATAACATATTTATTGTAAGCAAATGCAATACTTACCAAAGCTAAGCCAACTGCTGTTCCTATTAAAATCCATTCCATAGAATGACTCATTTCGTGGCCAGCGGGCATAATAGTTTTTGATTGAGCAAATACGCTTGATAAGTATGTTTTAAAACTATGCGTATGGCTTAACACTGGAGGTAAACCAATAAAACCAACTACAATTGAGCAAACTGCTAAAATCATCAATGGTAAAGTCATCACCATTGGACTTTCGTGAATGTGGTGTTTTACCTCATCGGTTCCTCTAAAAGAAGTAGAGAAAGTTAAATACAATAAGCGGAACATGTAAAATGCAGTTAGCATAGAGCTAAATGATAATAGGCCCCAAATAATTTTATTATGTTCAAAAGCGGTTGCTAAAATTTCATCTTTACTGAAAAAACCAGCAAATGGAGGAATACCTGAAATGGCAATAGTTCCAATTAAGAAAGTAGCAAAAGTAATTTTGATATATTTACCTAAACCACCCATTCTACGCATGTCTTGCTCTCCACTTAATGCATGTATAACAGAACCAGCTCCTAAGAACAATAATGCTTTAAAAAATGCATGAGTAACTACATGGAACATACCACTTTCAAAAGCACCCATTCCTAAAGCAGCAAACATTAAACCTAATTGCGAAACAGTAGAATAAGCCAATACTTTCTTGATGTCGTTTTGTAATAAACCAATAATGGCTGCAAAAATTGAGGTAGCTGTTCCTACAATTAAAATTACATCTAACGTATGAGGAGCTAATGAATATAAAATGTTAGAACGTGCTATCATATAAATACCGGCAGTAACCATGGTTGCAGCATGAATCAATGCTGAAACCGGAGTTGGGCCAGCCATAGCATCTGGTAACCAAGTATATAAAGGTAATTGAGCCGATTTACCCATTGCACCAATAAATAAAGCCAATGTAATTCCAACAATAGTAATATTACCAATTCCTAAATTCAAAGCCCCAACTGCTACTTGATCGTAGTTTAAAGTTTTAAAATGGAACAACATCATAAACATACCTACCAAAAAGCCTAAATCACCAATGCGGTTCATAATAAATGCTTTTTTAGCGGCATCGTTATAAGCTTGATTTTTAAACCAAAAACCAATTAATAAATAACTGCATAAACCAACACCTTCCCAACCAATGAACATCATTAAGTAGTTACTTCCCATTACTAAAATAAGCATGAAAAACACAAACAAATTTAAGTAGGTAAAGAATCTTGAAAAGCCTTCATCGTGATGCATGTAACCAATTGAATATAGGTGAATTAAACTTCCTATACCTGTAACTACCAAAAGCATGGTAATGGTTAATGGATCAATTAAAAAAGCAAATGGAATAAAGATATCTTTAAAATAAAACCAATTGCTTAAAACTACTGTTTCTGAACCTCCCGCAGGAAGATTAAAAAACAAAAACAATGAGCATGCAAATGATGCTATAAGCATAATGGTGGCAATCCAACCTGAGGCATGACCTAATTTTTTGCCAAATAAACCATTGATAATAAAACCAATTAACGGCAACAAAGGAATGAGTATTGTTGGCATAAATAAGTTTGATGTTTGTATAACTGTATCTGTCATTTTTAAGTTCTTAGTTTTAAGTTCGAAGTACTTTCACGCCTTGCGTGACTGAGTTTATTTAGTTTATAATACGCTATTCGAATTTAATTTTTAGTATTTCGAGTTTATTATCTTACCACTTCATTCTATTTAAAATATCAATATCGGTTGATGCTACATTGCGGTAAATACTCACCAATAGCGCCAAACCAACAGCAACTTCGGCAGCAGCTACCACCATAATGAAAAACACAAACACTTGTCCTTCTGCATTTCCTGCATAACTACTGTAACTTACTAGTAACAAGTTAACTGCATTAAGCATTAACTCTATACACATTAATATAATAATGGCATTTCTGCGTAACAATACGCCCATTACTCCAATACAAAACATAAATGTACTTAGTAATAAATACCAATTTTGAGGAACTGATTGAATGCTATTTTCCATATTAATTAAAACGTTCTTTTTTAGCTAAAACTACCGAACCAATCATGGCTGATAAAAATAATAATGAAGCTACTTCAAAAGGCAAGGTGTAATCGCGATACAATTTCATACCTATATTTTTTACATAACCTACTTCTGATAATTGTGGGGCAACATAAGGCGCTGGCATGGTACTACGAACTGCAGCAATAATGATTAAAAATAATGCACCTCCAGAAAGAACCGCTGCAAACTTTAATAAAGTTGGCTTATGAGGTTCTGTTTCGCTATTTAAATTTAAAAGCATTACGGTAAATAAAAACAAAACCATAATTGCGCCTGAGTAAACTATAATGTGTACCACAGCCAAAAACTGAGCATTTAACATTACAAAATGGCCTGCTATTGAAAAAAAGCATAAAATAAGCCACAAAACGCTGTAAATTGGATTTTTACTGAATACTACAAACAGCGCACTTAACAAGGTAAACGCTGCTAGCATGTAAAATATAATTTGACTAATTCCCATAATATTTTATTAAAAGCCCGCAATAATACTAATTACTACTAAATTTTCTAAACACTTTATGCAAGGTTTAGTTTTTGTGGAAAGATTTTAGTTTTTGTACAAAAAAACACATGAATTATCAATGATTGCTTAAAAAAGCAAAAATATTTTCATGTTTTGTAATAGTTGAAAAATCAGTTTTGTTCTTACAATAAATAAATATTTAATTAGCCAATTGTAAAATAGTAATTAACAAATTATCAATTCACTATTTTATGGAATAGGATTATGCAAAAAAAAGATTCACTAGAATTTGAGATTTTACAAAAGGTAACGGTTAATACTGCTATCATGTCGGTATTGGCTACCATAGCAAATATAATTGTAAAACTATATTCTACAGCAGCAGTAACAACATTTGCAGCCCTATTTTATTTTGGCGTTTACTATATACTAAAGAAAAAACCTAATATAAAAATAACCAATGTTAGTGTAGTTATTTCCTTTTTTGTGTATTGTATTTTTCTATGGTTTTATAACTCAGGGTCGCTTGGTAGCACTACATTATTAATTTTTGTGCTGTACTTTATTTCATCATTTATTATTCAGTTAAAAAACCAAAACAAGTTTTTTGCTTGGTCTATTTCTATTATCGTTCTTTTACACATTGTTGAATACCTAAAACCTGAGTATATTTTAGAAACATATCCAGATCGATTTGATAGATTTTTAGATATTACATTTGGTTGTATTTTAGCAATGATAATGCTTAAAATACTGGTTAATAGTGTAAAAACAAGTTACAACGAAGAAAGAAAATTGGTTCAGTTAAAAAATGCAGAGCTAGAAAACTCAAGGCAAGAACTGATTGAAAGTAAGGAGTTTTTTAACAAACTTGCCGAAAATTTACCAGGGGTTAGTTATCAATTTAGCATGCAAAATAATGGTAGAGTAGTTTATAATTATATCAGCTCCACCGTTGAAAATATTTACGAAGTAACAAGTGAACAAGTTTATAAAGATGGTTATATTTTGTATAAAATGATTACAAAAGATACTCTTAATCAGTTTAATACCGATTTAAAATCATCATACAATGACCTTACTTATTTTACTAATGAACACAAAATAACTACTCCAAGTGGAATTGTAAAACACATATTAATTTTAGCCAAGCCAGAAAGGCAACCTGATGGTTTAGTGGTTTGGTATGGCTTTAAAAAAGATATTTCGGATAGAAAACTAGAAGAAGAAAAGCTTTTAGCAAGTGAAGAAAAATTTAGGTTTATAAGCGAAAATACATCAGATGGAATAGTGGTATTGGAAGAAAAAGGAATCACCTATGCATCAAAGTCTTATGTAAATATGTTTGGCTATTCCGAAGAGGAGCAATACAAACGTACAGAGGAAGAAATACTTAACCTAATTCATCCTGATGATAGACCAAAACTGCTTAAAACTATTGACGATGCTATAAATAAAAAAAGTGAGAACTTAGTATATGAATACCGTTTTATGCATAAAAATGGTAACTATATATGGAGAGAAGATACTTTTAGCTTTTTTTATGATGAAAATGGAAAAAACATAAAAGATATTATTGTTACCCGTGATATAACAGAGCAAAAAAAGAATAGAATTGAATTTGAGCAACTTAATAGCATGCTTGAGCAAACCAGTTTTTTAGCTAAAGTAGGCGGTTGGGAAGTAAATATGAATACCAAAGAAGTAATTTGGACTGATCTTATTTACGAAATGTATGAGCTTGATAAAAAAGAGTTTAAGCCAAATATATATTCAATTCTTCGCTACTTTAAAAAAGGCCCAAGCAGAATAAAAATAACTGAGTTTTTTAACCAATCGGTTACAGATGGAAAAGAGTATGACGAAGAACTAGAACTAATTACCGCTAAAGGAAATCACAAATGGGTTAGGGCAATTGGTAAATCTCTGTTAGAGAACGGTGAATGCATAAAAGTTTATGGAACTTTACAGGATATTACCATACAAAAAGAAAAAGATGAAAAAATAAAAGAATTAGCCCTTGTGGCTTCTAAAACAACTGATGCTGTAATACTTACTGATGCAAATGCCAAAATTCTTTGGGTAAATAAAGCATTTGAAAAAATGACAGAATATACTTTTGACGAAGTTATTGGAAAAGAACAAAAAGATTTATTAGCAGGCCCTAAGACTGATTGGGAATCAGTTGAAGAAATGATGGAAGCCACCAAAATATATGAAGCCACCAATGCCACTTTATTAAACTATACCAAAAGTGGTAAGCCAATTTGGTTTGATATTTCGGTTACCCCTGTATTTGATGAAAACGGTGTTTGTACCAATTTTATTGATGTAAAAAAAGATGTAACCGAACGAATGGACAAGCAAGAGCAGTTACAAGCATTAACCGATGTAACTGCAGACCAAAATAAACGACTTTTAAACTTTACTTATATAGTTTCACATAATATACGTTCACATTCAGCTAATTTAACTGGTTTAATTAATTTAATAGACCAAACAGATGATGAAGAAGAAAAATTGACTTTATTTAAAATGCTGAAAACCAGCACCAATAAATTAGAAGAAACCATTCAAAATTTAAATGAAATAATTTCGGTACAAAATAACTTAAACCAAGCTAAAAGTGTTTTAAACCTAAGACAAGAAATTGAAAGAACCTTTTTAGTAGTAAATGATGTAATTTTAGAATCGAGGGTTACAATTGAAAATAAAGTAGCAAACAATATAAATTTAGAAGTAATTCCAGCTTATTTAGATAGTATTTTATTAAACTTAGTAACGAATGCTATAAAATATCGCTCACCAGAAAGACTACCAATAATTGAAATTTCTACCCAAATTGAAGGAGATTATTTGGTGCTTTTGGTAAAAGACAATGGCTTGGGACTTGATTTAAATAAATTTAAAGACAAACTATTTGGTATGTATAAAACCTTTCATAATAATCCAAACTCGCGTGGTATTGGGTTATTTATTACCAAAAATCAAATAGAAGCCATGAATGGAAAAATAGAGGTAGAAAGTCAAGTAAATGTTGGTTCTACTTTTAAAATTTATTTTCCAAAAATGAAATAAAGCTTCACCAATCAATTAATATATAAATTAAAAATTCTTTACTTGTGAATTTAACTTTCACACCTATTTTTGCCACATTATGACAAACCAAACAATGAATCTTTTTGAAAAACACCAAAATACTTTAAGCACTGCTATTAAAGCATTGGCCGAACGTACTTATTATACTCCATATCCTGAAAACCCTAAGGCTTATGCCGAAGATGCTGACGCAAAAGCAAAAGCTTGGATTAGCGCTACCATGAACAATGATTTTAAAGGTTTAAAACAAACTAGCGAAACTGCTTGGCATGGTGAAGAAATTTCACCTTTTTTACAGGTAGGTGTTGGCGTAAAATATCCTATTTTTTCAGTTGATACATTAATTAACAATGCTAACACTGCTCAAAAAAGTTGGAGTAAAACCAATGCAAGCACTCGTGCAGGCATTTTAATTGAAACATTAGAAAGAATCAGCGCTCGTTTTTTTGATATAGCTTATGCCACCATGCATACTACTGGTCAAGCGTTTATGATGAGTTTTCAAGCTAGCGGACCACATGCTAACGATAGAGCCTTAGAAGCAATAGCAGCTGGTTATCAAGAATTAACTCGTTACCCTGAACAAGTAGAATGGGTAAAAAACTTTGGTAAATTCGATTTAAAAGTAAACAAAGATTTTAAACCTGTAGCTAAAGGTGTAGGCTTAGTAATTGGCTGTTCTACCTTTCCTATTTGGAACACAGTTCCAGGTTTATACGCCACTTTAATTACAGGAAATGCGTGTATTGTTAAACCTCATCCAAAAGCTATTTTACCTATTGCTATTGTAATTGAAGAAATTCAAAATGTATTAGCCGAAAATGGTTTTGATGCAAATATTGTTCAATTAGCAGCCGATAGTTCAGCAAACCCAATTACTAAACAATTAGCAGAAAACAATACTATTAAAATGGTAGATTTTACTGGTAGTTCAGAGTTTGGTAACTATGTAGAAAGTTTGCCAAAGTTATCTTTTACTGAAAAAGCAGGTGTTAACAGCATGATTTTAGATTCTGTTAACGATTTACAACCAGTATTAGCCAATATTGCGTTTTCGGCAAGTTTATACAGTGGCCAAATGTGTACTGCTCCACAAAATATTTTTGTAAGTAAAAATGGTGTTGAAACCGCTAACGGTTTAGTAAGTTATGATGATGTAGTAAAAGGAATTGCAGCCGCCATTACAGGTTTAGTTGATAACCCAAAAGCTGGCCCAGGCACTTTAGGAGCTATTCAAGCAGAAGCTACATACAAAAGAACAAACGAAGCTAAAAACTTAGGTGGTAATTTAGTTTTAGATACCAAAGCTATTAAAAACGAAGAGTTTACAGATGCTCGTATTGCTACTCCTGTAGTAATAGAAGTAGATAAAAGCCAAAAAGATATTTACAACCGCGAGTGCTTTGGGCCAGTATTATTTATAGTAAAAACCGATTCAGTTGAAGATTCATTGGTTTTATGCAAAGCTTTGGTAATGGAAAAAGGCGCATTAACTTGCGGTGCCTACACTACCAACCAAGCTACTAAAGAATTGATAGCAGATGAAATGAATGAAGCTTTTGTTCCAGTAACATTTAACTTTACAGGTGCTGGATTTATTAATTCTCACGCTGCCTTTAGCGATTTCCACTTAACTGGTGGAAACCCAGCAGGAAACGCTAGTTTTACCAATACTGAGTTTGTGAGCAAACGTTTTGTTTGGGTAGGAAACAGATATATGTAATTGATTAATAATAAGCATTATACAAAAAGCGGTTTACCATTATTGGTAGCCGCTTTTTTGCTTGTAAAACATTTAAAATATGAAAAATGAATATAAAAAATTTTGAGTTTAAGGCAAAGGTTGATCAAATAGAAACTTATGAAAACAAGTTACTTACATTAAATCCTGTTTTTAAAGGAATTGACCACCAAATAGATACTTATTTTAACGCAACCACAGGAAGGTTAAAACTAAGAGAAGGAAATATTGAAAACGCTTTGATAAATTACGATAGAGCTAATTACGCTGGAGCCAAAGAATCACAAATTATTTTATATAAACACCCAGCAGATGAAGCACTAAAAAATATTTTAACTAAACAGTTAGGCGTTAAAATAGTAGTGGATAAAAGGAGAAAAATTTACTTCATCAATAATGTTAAATTCCATTTTGACATGGTTGAAAACTTAGGTGCTTTTATTGAAGTGGAGGCCATTGATACTGATAATGCGTTTACTATTGATGAGATGAAAAAACAGTGCGATTTTTATTTTGATTTCTTTGAACTAACTCCTCCACAAATAATGGAAAAATCGTACAGCGATATGTTTTTAGGGTTATAAACCTAAAAAAACAAATACTAACCTTGTATAAAATAGAATGATTTTGTTCCAAAATCTTGAAAAATGTTTGTTAAGTTTGTTACAAAAATCCCAACTATTTCATGAAACTCCATTTCCAATCAAAATTACTGCTTGTAATTATTGTTTTAGTGCTATTTAATGCCTGTACAATAGATAAAAATAAAAAGCCAATAACGAATGGTGTGTACTGGTGGAATGGAGATATGACTCGTTATAACAGTAATTTTGAATCGTATTTGCCTTGGCTTAAAACCAATCAAATTTCGAAAATTTATTTCAAACAATACGATATCGATTGGAACAATGCGCAAGGAATATTCCCAGTTAATGGCATAAACGAAGCGCCTAACGATGTTGCAATTAGATTGTATCATCAATTTATTCCATGCATTTTTATTACCAACAAAGTTTTTGAAAATGCCAACGAATCCGAACTTAAAGAACTTTCTGAACGTTTGGCTGCTAAAATTGATACTTCATTTATGGAATATCAAATTGATTGTGATTGGTCAGCTGGTACAAAAGAAAAATACTTTTTGTTTCTAAACTTGTTAAAACAAAAACTACCCAAACATATTCAATCTGTTACCATCCGACTTTATCAATATAAATATCCTGATAAAACAGGCATTCCTCCAGCAGACAGAGGCGCATTGATGTTGTATAATTTTAACTCTCCAAAGAATTACAGTGAACAAAATTCGATTTTTGACAAAGAAGAAGGATTAAAATATGTAAGAACTGAAAAATACAAACTTCCACTCGATTTTATTCTGCCTTCGTTCTCGTGGAGCGTAATTTATGCCAATAAAGTTTTTGTAGGTTTACTCCGGAATTTTGATGCAACAAGTGCTTTGACTTTTTGTAATCAAAAAAGTAAAAACATTTTTGAAAGTAAGTCAGATACTGTTTTGGAAGACTTTTATATTAGAAAAGGAAATGAAATAAAAGTGGAGGATATGGATGAAAAATCAATGCAAGAAGCCAATGATTTAATAGCAAAATTTAAAAATACAGACCATTATACTGTTTCAATTTTTAGTTTAACAGACAAAACAAAATCCATCGTTCATCATGAAGTTGCAAAAAGTATTTATCACATTACTGAGTAGTTTTTTTGCTGTTTTTCCAATAAAAACTGCTTTCAATTGCATTGATTTTGCTGATGCAAATAGCATTCGTGTGAGTCATTTTTTTAGTGATATTTTACCATTTAACGAACTCATAAATTTTTATTACGAACCTGAGCATTACACGTACAGTTCTGATAATGAAACCATTGTTTTATCGGAAGCCGATGAATTGAATGTGCAAGAATGGAAGCAAAAACTGAATGATAAAAGTATTACTGATAAGGATGTGATTAGTTTTTTGTATGAATTAAAGCCAGAAAATTATTGGAAAAACAAAGCCGCTTGGGATATAAATAATCCTTTTTTACATACAGCCAAAACCAAATTTCCTAAAGCTTTTAATTACTTGCAATTACTAAAAGATGTAAATTTTGATATTGGTAAAAAAAATTTGTTTAACAATTGGGATTACAATGAAGCCATTAATTATAAAGATCAGCATTTAAAGGAAAATTTAGAAGAATTGTACCATAAAACTGCTGATTCATTCTTGAAAAGAAGGTTCGCTTATAAACTCATTTCGTTACAATATTATGAATTATGGAAGGGTGAAAAAGACTCTTTAAAAACCAACGCTAAAAATAAATTAATTCAGCTTTTTGAAAACGAATTTGAAAAAGGAAATAAGGATTGGATGTATTATTCCGCAAAGCATTATTATGCATTGTTACAAGGTGAAAATACAATGTTGGAAGTATACATAAATGCTAAAGACAAAAGAGCAAGAATGGCTGATTTATTACCCAAAACTTATTTACAAACTAAGTTTAAGCAAAGTAATAATCCTATTGAAAAAGCTACTTGTTTGGCAATACAAATGTTTAGAAATCCTGGTCCTTGTTTAAACGAAATACAAACAATTTATAACCTTCAACCCACCAATAGAGACTTTAAATTTTTAGTTACTCGCGAAGTAAATAAATTGGAAAATTGGCTTTGGAGTAAACAAATTAGTGGAATGAACTTTAACGATGAATTTTGGTACGGTGAAAACGAAAAACACTTTGTGGTGAATTACAAAAATGATATGGCTTATGCAGGAAAAGTAAATCAGTTTTTAAAACAAGTATACAATCAAAAAACAACTAAAAATGATGATAAATTATTCCTATCTCTCGCCATTTCTTATATCGATATTTTGCGAGGAAGTTTTTCTTCGGCCAACAGTTATTTAAAAGATTTGAGCACGTATAAAAACAATAAATATGCGCTGCAAGCAAAGGTGATTTTGTTTTTATTAGATTTACATACCAAAGAAATTGACAAAAATTTTGAACCCAATTTATTGAATTTATTAGCTGAAATTAAGCAAAATAATAAATTAGATGCTGCGCAATATTATGCGCAACAACTAACTAGAACAGTGGCTGAATTTTTGAAAACAAAACCCGCTTATAGAGCAAAAGGATTTTTATTAAATACGCAAAATGATTTAATCAGATCGAAGGAATATTACTACTTATCTGAAATTTATAATGATGCAAGTGTGAATGATATTGATGAAATATTGGCCATAATTCGCAAACAAAACAAAACCAATTTTGAAACCATGATTACACAAGGTGTTTATTATGAATACTTTGATGAAACAGAAGATAGAATTCCTATTGATACACTAAGATTGATTGACTACAAAGGGCTGAAACTAATGAGGCAAAATAAACTTACCGAAGCATACCAAGTTTACGCCAATTTAAGCGACAGCGTTTTAAACACCGAACCATTTAGTTATATAAGAGATGATGTGTTTATGTTTAGGTACAAACATACCGATGAATATATTTATAATAAAAAAACTTTTTTAGCACAATTGATAAAATACAAGCAACAATTACTTAGAGAACCCAATAATGCTTTGGTTAATTTTTATGTTGGAAATGCTTACATGAATATGACCTTGCATGGAAATGCTTGGCCCATGATGAGTAATTATATTTCGAGTGGTGTGGAGAATAAAGAATATGCCAAATTAATAAATCATCATTATGTTTATGGCGATTGGGCGTTGCCATTTTACAAAAAAGCATTGCAATATGTAAAGGACGAAAAACTAAAAGTTTTGATTCAAATAAACATAGCATTTATAAAAAATATTGATAAAGATCCAACGTTTGATGAAGAGTTAAATACTTTGAAATTGTTATGCAAAAATACAAAAGAATTTGATAATTTAACGTTGGTTTATACCAATTGTGATATGTATTATGACTACACCAACAACTATGTGAGAAAAGGAAATAGAATTGCCAAGCAACGTTATTGGAATAGAAATTATTACTATTAATAAAACAAATTCCATTAAAGGCGGATTCCAAATCTTTTGTTAAACAATTTGAATTTCAAATCCAAATCAGAGGACTAAAAGTCAATTATTGATGTTGTAGTAGTAATAATTATTCTAACCTTGCAATATTATCAATTTTAACTAATTCATCCTTTGAAGCAATCACATAAAAATTTGCAATAGCTTTTGTATACAGCGATTTTGAACCTTTAAATTTGTCATAAAAATCTTTATTACAGAATATTTGTAAAATAATTTCATCATTAAACTTTTTCCCATCACTAGAAGAGCTGTTTGTAACATGGCCAATTGTTTCAATTTTAAAAGAGTCATTTGGATATTCAAAAAATAAATCAACATAAACATCTGTTACATTCATCATTTCATTTTCTTTTGTTATTTTCAATTTAAAATCACCATCAAAATTCATCCATTCCTTAGAGATTCTATGGTTATTTACAATTGGTAAATTATTTTTGATAGTGTAATTATAAATTTCTCTAGCATTTTTAATATCAGGAATAAAATACTCCTTTATACTAATCTTATTTAATTTGTTTAAAAATTTCGACCATTTTTCCTTCTCAACAATGTAAGAGAATTGATAGCTTTTTTCATAAATTCTAACTTTATCTTTAAACTCGACAGTATCAACCAAATAACTCAAGTAATAATTGATTTTATCGTAAAATGCTAGGGTATAAAAGCTTGAAGGAGGGCAACAACAATAACTCGTTTTTTGTGCTTCATTTGTCATCTTCTCAAAATCATCTAATACTTTTTGTTCAGAAGTTTCATAAATAAATTCACTTGAAAATCGATAATAAAAATTGAAACCAAAACTAGCAGAACTTGTAGCATTTTGAAAAACAATAATTCTATTGCAATGATATTCGGGATTCGGTTTTACTTTTAATTTTTCTAATACTAATTTGGGAATTTCGTTAGTGTTACACTGAAAACCCAGAATTAATAGTAAAATTGATACGACATAAATTTTTTGTATTGTCATAAAATTATTGACTCTTATTTGTTTAATAATCAGCATTCGCTATCGTCCCATTAGTTAGTTTATCATTAAGTCATTGGCTGTTTTAGTTCCATACTTTTGTCCGTGACCAGTTTCCTCTCCAATCCAATTTTCACTATTTCAAATAAATGGAAATTACATGAAGTTTATTAAAAAAGTTTTGTTTAATAAATAATCTTGTAAGGATTTACTTATAATAAATAATTATCATCAATAAAAACAATTTACTTTAAGGTGCCCTTATTGTTATTATTTATTTAAATAGGCTCGTCCTTACAGGACTTTTATAGGTTTGATTATTTTACATTACCATAGTTTCGCCTCTACGAGGCTAATTAATTACAATGATTTGTATTCATTATTCTTTTCATCTTTCACATTTTATACTTTATCAATCATACTTCAAAAAATATGACACAAAAAAACCTCCAAGCTTTTACACTTGGAGGTTTTTTATATTAGTCCAAAGTAAGTGCCTTCAAACCAATTCGATTGGTGTGGACACCAACCGAGGATAGAATTTACTACTCAGTAGGAGGTGTTTCTTATTCTTCGGTATTATCGGCATCATCCGTGTTTGGATTAATCTCCGCATCATCCATGGCTCTATCTATAATAGTATTCATTAACTCTGAACTTTCGCTTGGAGGAATAACAGCTATAGGATTTCCGTTTTCATCTAACTCAACAGTTACAATTGGATTTCCATTTTCATCTAATTCCTCTTCATCGCCAGGTATGTAATTAATTTTAGCAACAGATGCTATTTCATCTTTATCGCCTATATTAATTAAACGCACTCCTTGAGTAACACGTCCTAATACACGTAAATCCTTCATGCTTAAACGTATGGTAATACCGCTTTTGTTAATAATCATAACATCCATGGTATCATCTACATCTTTAATAGCAACCAATTTACCAGTTTTCTCAGTAACATTCATAGCCATTACTCCTTTTCCACCACGGTTAGTAATACGGTAATCTTCTACTTCGCTGCGTTTACCCATTCCATTTTCTGAAACTACTAACACATTAGTTACTTTTGGATCTTCAATAGAAACCATTCCGATTACTTCATCACCATCAGCCAAACGAATAGCTCTAACACCTGTAGCACTTCTTCCCATTGGGCGCACTGTACTTTCATTGAAACGGATGGCTTTTCCTTCTCTACTTGCAATAATAATTTCGCAAGTACCATTGGTTAATCTAGCTTCTACTAAATGATCGCCTTCGCGCACGTTCATTGAGTTAATACCGTTTGCTCTAGGACGACTATAAGCTTCTAAAGTTGTTTTCTTAATAGTACCTTGTTGAGTAACCATAATTACATTCATTTGATTGATGTAATCAGGATCGCTTAAGCTTTTCACATTTAAGAATGCTTTTACTTTATCGTCAACTGGGATATTAATTAAATTTTGAATAGCACGTCCTTTGGTAGCTTTTTCGCCTTCTGGAATTTCGTAAACACGTAACCAGAAACAACGACCTTGCTCAGTAAATAACAATAAATAATTGTGGTTGGTTGCCATAAATATGTGCTCCACAAAATCTTCTTGTCGTTTGGCTACTCCCCTACTTCCACGTCCACCGCGGGCTTGGGTGCGGTATTCGCTTAACGAAGTACGTTTAACATAACCCAAATGCGAAATAGTAATTACCACTTCTTCATCCGGAATTAAATCTTCCATACTCATTTCATTACCCACCATTTCAATTACACTACGTCTGTCATCGCCATATTTATCGCGCATTTCAGCTAGTTCATCTTTTATAATTTGATAACGTAAAGTTTCGTTATTCAAAATTTCATTTAAATGAGCAATGGTTTTCATTAACTCATCGTACTCAGCTTTTATTTTATCGCGTTCAAGTCCTGTTAAACGTTGCAAACGCATATCTAAAATAGCTTTTGCTTGAATTTCAGAAAGCTTAAATGTTTCAATTAAACCATTTTTAGCTTCTTCAGGAGTTTGCGAATCGCGTATTAATTTTATTACTTGATCTAAATGATCTAAAGCAATTAATAAACCTTCTAAAATATGTGCACGTTTTTCAGCTTCAGCCAATTCGTACTGTGTTCTACGAACAACTACATCATGTCTGTGCGCCACAAAATGTTCAATTAAACCTTTTAGGTTTAACATTTCTGGACGACCTTTTACCAAACAAACATTATTTACACTAAATGAAGTTTGTAATTGAGTAAATTTAAATAATTTATTTAAAACTACATTTGGAACTGCATCGCGTTTTAAGTCGTAAACAATGCGCATTCCATCTCTATCACTCTCATCGCGCACATCGCTGATGCCTTCAATAACTTTTTCGTTAACTAAATCAGCAGTTTGTTTAATTAAAGTTGATTTATTTACTTGATAAGGAATTTCATTAACTACTATTTGGTCTTTACCAGTTTTGCTAGTTTCAAAAACCGCTTTAGCACGCATTACAATTCTACCACGTCCAGTTTCAAAAGCATCTTTTACACCTTCGTAACCATAAATGATACCACCTGTAGGAAAATCTGGTGCTTTAATAAATTTCATTAACTCAGGAATGGTAATTTCCCTATTGTCAATATAGGCAATAATTCCATTAATTGCTTCTGTTAAATTATGAGGAGCCATGTTAGTGGCCATACCTACTGCAATTCCCGATGCACCATTTACTAATAAATGAGGAATTTTAGCTGGCAATACTGTTGGTTCTTGCAAACTATCATCAAAGTTTGGACGAAAATCAACGGTATCTTTTTCAATATCATTTAAAAGCTCTTCAGCTATTTTCTTTAAGCGTGCTTCGGTGTAACGCATAGCAGCAGGTGGATCTCCATCTACCGAACCAAAGTTACCTTGACCATCTACCAAAGTGTAACGCATGCTCCAATCTTGTGCCATACGCACCATGGTATCATAAACCGATGAATCACCATGTGGATGGTATTTACCTAAAACCTCACCCACAATACGCGCTGATTTTTTATGCGGACGATTAGAGGCTAAACCTAAATCGGTCATTCCATACAAAACCCTGCGGTGTACTGGTTTTAATCCATCGCGCACATCGGGTAATGCACGACTAACAATAACCGACATCGAATAATCGATGTAAGCGGTTTTCATTTCATCTTCAATGTTAATGGGTATAATTCTGTCTTCTGCCATTGTATATTGTTTAAAACTACCTGTTTTATAATTATTTAGTAATAAATTTTATACCAATAATTACAAAAACCGATAACATTCAAATATATAGTATTCTACGTTGTTTACAGCTACAAAATACCCACAATTTTCAGTTAAAATGTGGATTGTTTCCACCCATAAAAAAATCCCTTTAAAACTGATGTTTTAAAGAGATTTTTTGTTAATTTTATTCAATGGTCATAATACCAAATAACTTATCACTAAATACTAAATACCTACCATCAGATATTGGACGAATATGAACCAAATCAAAGTTTACATATTTTTTAAAAAATTTGCCTTCTCCTTTATAAGTGGTAACAGGTTTAATTTTTTTTATTTTATTATCCTTATCTACTAACACTATAAATAGTTGCATTTTTTTACTATCGTCTTTAATGACTTTTGTTTTAGCCTCCTCATTACAAGGTGTATTATTCGCATTTTCTATATCATCATAAATTAAATAACAATCTTTATTTTGATATTCAGTTAAATAAAAAGTACTATATTCATTTGAATAAGAAGTAGTTGTTACTTTGTGTGGTATAACTTGAGTGGTATAATTTCCAGAAGAGTCCATTTTAAATATGACTATATTTCCGGTAAGTCCAAAAATTCCTTTATACATCAGATTACCTTTTTCATCTCTATAAGATTCAACTTTATAAGGGTTTTTCAATTCGCCTATCACTTTTAGTTCGCCAGTTACTTTATCAATTGAGTTATATTTCATAGTGTAATCATCAAACCTAAATTCAGCACCAAAAAAACTAGCAGAACCTTTGAAACACTTACTTGAGCTTGGTCCAAAATCAATCATTTTGTTTAAAATTTCAGTAAAAGTGCCTATTTCAAATTTTTTGATATTGAATTCATTCCTTTTTGTATCACTTGTACTAAACGAGGTTCTTACAAAGGCGTAATTCCTCCCCTCATCAATTATCAAATCTAAATCAGTAATAAATCTATCCTTACCAAAATCAAATTGCTTTATTTCTATTCCTTTTTCTTTGGTGTATTTACCTAAAATAAATTCATCTTTAGTTCTTTTTAAAAACTTCAATTGAGACCTCAATAAAAAAATAAAATCTCTCTTTTCTGTAAATTGATAACTAACCATTTCATAATCTTTCATAAATTGGGTTAAATCAATATTTGCAGACCATTCTTTGTTTTCCAGTTTATTATCAAAGATTTCGTATTTAAACACACTTTTATCTTTTAAACCTTCTCTTGGAATAGTTTTTACTAATATTTTATTTCCATTTATCCATTGTTTATCCTCGTCAGTAGTTTGATTAAAAAAAGATTTTATTTCTATATCCATTACCTTTTCAAAATTTACAGTTTTTGTTAATTCTTTGTCAGCAATAGCTTTAATCATTACATATCTATTTGTTCCTTTGGTTTCTAAATACTTAGCACTTAAAACCAAATCGTTTCCTGATAAAATTATTCCTTCATAAATTATTTTCTCATTGTTAAATAAACCAGGAATAGGCATTATTTTTTCCAAATGCAAATCTTTATCAAACCTAACCAAGTTAATAACAGGTTTATGATCAAATCTCGAATCATTCATTAAAAAAAAGAACTTATTATCCGTTTCAAGCCAATTACCAATAACAAATCCAGTATTATTGGTGTAGAAGTCAGTCCAGTTTACATTAACTTTTTGTGCTTTAACGTTAGCGCAAATCAATGTGGCTAATAATAGAACTAATTTCAAGTTTTGTTTAATCATCTTTTTTGTGTTTGTTGATTTTTGGGGTTTAAATTTCAATTTTAGCAATTATTAATCTTTTACCTAAGTTAACTTTAAACATTTCTGTAAAATACTAAAAACAAAACATTTAAAATAACTCAAAGCTATATACAAAACCCATGAAAAAGCCCCTTAAAACTTCAGTTTTAAAGGGCTTTTTAAATCAAGAAATCTTCAAATTAAGACTTTTCCAAATCTTTAAATAAAATTAGTCGTTGGCTTTTACTTCAGTAACTTTATAACCTAGTTTTTTCAATGGTTCGGTTACTTTATCTCTATCGCCAACTACTACTATAATTAACTTATCAGGATTAATTATATCGTTAGCTAATTGTTTTACCTCTTCTTTAGTTAAAGCGTTTAAAATAGCTTTTTGACGAGCTTGGTAATCTGCTGGTAAATTTCTATCAGCAATTCCGCTTAAAAATCCAGCTTTATCCCCATTTGACTCGTATTTTAACGCATCGCTTTGACCAATTGAAGATTTAATAAATGCTAATTCTTCATCATCAATTCCTCTTTCGCGTAATAATTTAATTTCTTTAATAATTTCGCGAACAGAACTATCAGTAGAACTAGCACGAACACCAGCTGAAGTAGCCCAAATTCCATTAAAATCATTACCACTTACACGGCTGTAAATACCATATGTAAAGCCTTTATCTTCGCGTAAGTTTGAATTTAAACGGCTATTGAAGTTTCCACCTAATATAAAGTTCATTAAGTTTGATTTGTAGAATTTACCATCCCAATCGTAAGGTAAAGCTGGTGTTCCAACAAATATTTGCGATTGAGGTGCTTTGTATTTATCTACAATATAAATTTGAGTTTGCTCAACAGGAACAGGAGCAGCTAATTTAGGTAAAACTACATTTTTCTTACCCCAACTTTTTAAGAAGCTTAATTTAGCTAAAACTTCTTCTTGACTTAAATCACCAATCACAACTACAGTTGCATAATCAGGAGCGTAGTATTTATCGTAGTAATTTTGAACATCTTTAATGCTAAAGCTTTTAATTGATTTGGTAGTTCCACCTGTAGGTACACCTTGAATAGAGTTTTTACCATACATTAATCTAGAGAAAACTACATTACCTGCAAATGATGCGTTTTGTAAGCTTTGCTCCACATTTTGGTAAGTTTGATTTGAAATACGTTTGTAGTCGTCAGCATTAAATTTAGGATGTAATAAAGCATCTTCAAATAATTTAATCATAGCGTCTAAATCTTTTTTCTGACAGCCTAAACTAGCAAAAGTAGCATCAAAACCTGCACTGAAACCAAATCCACCACCAATTTTTTGAATAGCAGCATCCAATTGTTCACCAGTCATAGTTTGAGTAGCCTCACCCATCATGCTTGCAGTTAAGCTTGCTAAACCTGTTTTACTAGGCTCTAAAACCATGTTTCCACCTTTCATTTTGATAGTGATATCAACGTTAGGAGTTTCAGTAGAACGAGTACCAATAATTTTTATACCATTAGGTAAAGTTGTTTGCCAATAGGTAGGAACTGTTACGTTTTTAGCAGGAGCAGGTGTAGGATGAACGCTTCTATCAAAATTATCTTTTGGTTTATTGTATGATAATCCTTTATATTCTAACTCATTAGTACCTTTTTGCATTTCTGGATCTTTGTGCACATACTCTTGTTTGTTTGCTGCATTTAAATCTTTAGGGAATACACGTACTTTAACAAAGTTTTGACCAGTTTTAGAATTTACATTGTAAATGTATTTTCTAAACACACGCATTACATCTTCTTTGGTTACTTTTTTATAACGTGCTAATTCTTCAGTTAAATTATACGATTTACCATTGTGTATATAATGGAAGAACATTAATAACGAAGAACGACCAGCCACACTTTCCATAGCACCAATAACTGAATTTTCAATTTGAGCATAAGCAGCTGCAATTTCTTCATCTGAAACTCCTTTAGTATTAAATTCAGCAAGGGTTTCCATTAATAATTTTTCTTCATTATCTTCACTTCCTGGAAAAGTTAATAAATCAATGCTAAACTCACCTGCTAATTCTGAACCTTGGTTATAAGCTTGTGCTTGAACTACTTTTTCAGGTTTTACTAAGTTTTTATAAAAAATTGAGTTTTTACCTTGGCTTAAAATTCCGCCTAAGAAATCTAAAGCAGGCTCATCAGGATGATATTGAGCCACAGTAGGCCAAGTGTATTCATTTAAAGGGAAAAATACTTTATCAGGATAATTTACATATTTATTATCCGCTAATCTAAAAGGCTCTACACGTTGCTTGCGCACTTCTGGTCCTTTTGGAATTGGGCCAAAATATTTTTCAACTAACTTAATAGCTTCTTGCGGGTTAACATCACCACTAATAATTAATGAAGCATTGTTTGGTGCATACCAACGCATGAAGAAATTTTTAACGTCATCAATTGTTGCATTATCCAAATCGCGTAAGTAACCAATAACTGGCCAACTATATGGATGCTCCATTGGGTACATATTTTGGTCGCGAATTTCGCCTACTTTTCCGTAAGGAACATTATCCACATTTTGACCTTTTTCGTTCTTAACTGTAGAGCGCTGTATTTCAAATTTTTTAGTAGTTAATGAATCTAATAAAAAACCCATTCTATCAGATTCTAACCAAAGCGCTGTTTCCAGGTAGTTAGAAGGAACAGTTTCAAAGTAGGTAGTCCTATCTCTGGTAGTGTTTCCATTCATATCACCTCCAGCAGCTGAAACTATTCTAAAATGTTCATCATCTTTTACATGTTCAGAACCTTGAAACAACATGTGCTCAAATAAATGCGCAAATCCTGATTTTCCAGCAGCTTCGCGAGCAGAACCTACATGGTAAGTTACTTCAACATGAACCAAAGGATCAGAATGATCTTCGTGAATAATTAGTGTTAAACCATTAGGAAGCTTATATTTTTCGTAAGCTATTTTTAATTCGCCTGGTTTGGCTTCAACCTTTTCAACCAAAACGGTTCCAGCTGTGGCTGCAGGCTGAGTTTGAGCAATTAAGTTGGTATTTAAACCTAAACTAATTGCTAATCCAGCTAGTAAAAAGTGTTTTTTCATATTTGTTTTAAAATAATTTGCTTGCAATATGAATAATTTACTAAACAATTAAGCAACAAAAATTGCTCAATGGCTTAATTACTAATTAAACGGCTGATTACTACAATCAATTCAAAATACACACACTGTGGATGAAATACTAAATTTATGCTTTTGTTTTTTAAGTATATCGTTTACTTTCGCAATCTTTAAAACTAATAATTGCACTTTAAAAATGAATAGAAAATTTATAACCATTGTAGCTTTAGTAGCTTTAGCAGCAGCTAGCCGTTTTTTACCTTTTGCTCCTAATTTTTCGCCAATGGGCGCAGTAGCTTTATTTGCAGGTGCTTTTATTGCTAATAGATATTTGGCAGTAGCATTACCAATAATTGCGTTATTTATTAGTGATTACTTTATTGGATTTTATGGCGCAGGAATGATTCCTGTTTACATTGCAACAGCTTTATTTAGTGTAATTGGAATGTTAGTTACTAATAAAAATAACCCAGTTTCAATTATTGGTTCGTCTCTTTTAGGTTCTATTGTATTTTTCTTAATTACCAATTTTGTATTTGTATATACTGCAGATAATACATTATACCCTCACACATTTGCTGGTGTAATGGAAAGTTATTTTGGTGCAATTCCTTTTTTCAAAAACTCTGTTAAAGGTGATTTATTATACACCAGCGTATTATTTGGTTCGTTTTATTTACTAAGTGTTAATGTGCCTTTCTTAAAAGAAGAAAAAGCCTAAAATATTACAAAAGCCTATACAATAAAAATCCTGCCCCTTAAAAGGCGGGATTTTTTATTTTATACATTATTAAATTGTTATCATCACTTCTTATTTAGTATACATTTTCACCTTTTTTGTTTCTTTGTTGTTTAAATGATGGTAAAAACAACCTCATTTTTTATTGTTTATTTGAAGTAAAAAATATTTATCAAAGTTTTGTATGATTAAAACCCACAAAGGCTATTTATTTAAAGACCGAGAAATTAGTTGGCTTTATTTTAACGAACGTGTACTTCAAGAAGCTGAAAATGAAGCAACTCCACTAATGGAGCGGATTAAGTTTTTAGCAATTTTTTCATCAAACTTAGACGAATTTTTTAGGGTGCGCGTAGCTCAATTACGAAGAGTGCAGCGTGTTAATGGAAAAAAAGCCATTAGCGATGTTCAAAATAGCCCTGACGAAATATTAGAAGCCATTCAACTTAAAACCCAAACCTTACAAAATAGGTTTAACCATATTTACCAAAACAGTATTTTGCCAAGTTTGGCAGCTAAAAAAATATTTTTAGTAAACGATACTCAGATAAATGATGAACAAAAACAACAAGTTAAAGAATATTTTAAAGCCAATATTATTAACTTACTTTTTCCAATTATAATTGACGATTTAAGACATACTCCGCATTTACGCGATAGATCAATTTACCTAGCTGTAAGGCTTAACGATAGCAAAAATATTTTAAGCCCAAAACATGCTATTATTGAAGTTCCAGTTGGTATTTTAAATAGATTTTATCAATTACCAACCAACGAAAATGGCAACTTTATTATTTGTTTAGAGGATATAATCAAACTGAATTTAAGTCGCATTTTTCAACAATTTGACTACGATACTTACGAAGCATATATTATAAAAATTACTCGTGATGCTGAATTTACATTGGATGCGGACGATAGAGATTACACGGTAACTTTATTAGATAAAATTCAAAAAAGTTTAAAACAACGTTCGCGTGGGGTTCCAACAAGATTTGTGTATGATGCAGCCATGCCCAAACCTATGTTAGAATTGTTTGCAAAAAAACTAGAGCTTAAAAATGTAAACATGGTAGCGGGTGGTAAATACCATAATTTTAAAGATTTTATGGATTTTCCAAAAGTTGGCAGCCCCGAAGATTATTATCCAAACCTGCCGGCATTAGGTGTTAAAGAATTAGATAAAGCCAAAAATTTATTTGATGTAATTGCTAATCATGATGTATTGCTGCATCACCCTTACCAATCATTCGATTATTTAATTCGTTTATTGCGCGAAGCCGCTATTGACCCAAATGTGCATACCATAAAAATTACACTTTACCGTGTGGCCAAACATAGCAATGTTGTAAATGCGTTGATAAATGCCATAAAAAACGGTAAAATTGTAATTGTGTTAATGGAGTTACAAGCAAGATTTGATGAAGAATCGAATATTTATTGGACTAATCAATTACAAGAGGCTGGAGCACATGTGCATTTTGGAAAACCAGGACAAAAGGTACATACCAAGTTTTGCCTGATTTACCGAAAAGAAAATAACCACACTGTAAAATATGCCCATATTTCTACAGGTAATTACAATGGTGTTACCAGCAGAATTTATAGCGATTTTGCCATTTTTACCAAAGACGAGCGTTTAACAAATGAGCTAGAAATGATTAGTGACCAGTTATTTTTAAACTTAAAACGAGGTATTTACAAGCATTTATTGGTAGCTCCAGATAATATGAAACGTAGATTTATGGAAATGATTGATAATGAGGCTGCTAATAAAAAAGCAGGCAAGCCTGCTTATATCATAGCTAAAATGAATAGTTTGGTAGATAACGATGTAATTAAAAAACTATATGATGCTAGCAGAGCTGGAGTAAAAATTCAATTGATCGTACGTGGAGTTTGTTCATTGGTGCCAAGAGTTAACGGATTAAGCGAAAATATTGAGGTAATTAGCATAATTGATCGTTTTTTAGAACATTCGCGTGTATATATATTCGGAAATAATGGTAATGAACTGATGTATTTAGCCAGTGCCGATTGGATGAGCAGAAACCTAAATAATCGCATTGAATGTGCTTTTCCAATTTACAATACCGAGGTAAAAGAATCAATTAAAACCTTTATTAATTTGCAACTAGCCGACAATTGTAAAGCTCGAAAAATTAATGAACATGGCGAAAATGATTACCAAGCTAGTAATTGCGAAGGCAAAGTGCGAAGCCAAACCGAAACTTATAATTTATTAAAAGACAGCATTTAGTAAGTTATTTATTTTGCTTGCTTTCGTTTTCTAAATTTTTATTTATTTCATGAATAATTTCGTCTAGCTCCTTGGTAGTTTCTTTCAATAATTCTAGAGAAGTTATATTTATAGGATCATCAATTTTTTCGGAATTAAATAACTTAATAATACCTAAAATATTGGCAATTGGTTTTCTAATCACGTGGTTATTGGTAAACGAATATTTTTTCAATTTTTCGTTTGCTTTCTCCAATGTTTGGGTGCGTTCCTTAACCTTTTCGTTCAAGCCATCGTTAAGTAATGCAATTTCGTTATTTGCTTTTTCAAGCTTATGGTAAGCATCTTCTAGTTTTTTTCTGCTACGCAATGTTAAAACTATAAATATGGAAGCAATTACAACTAGCAGAATTGTAAATAATAAAACAAAAAACTGTTTTTTCAACTTTTCATCATTAATCAAATCTTTTTGTTGTTGCTCTGCAATTAATATTTTTTCACGTGTTTCGTACTCATATTGCGTTTTAAGTTGAATCAATTGTTTTTCAATTTCAATATTTCCTAAACTATCGTCATAAAGTATTCTGTTTTCTAAAGCCAACAAAGCCAAATCATTCATTTTTAAGCATTTGTATATTTCGTGCATTTCATCGTATGCGTTTGCAATTTGTAATTTGTTGCCAATTGCTAACGATAAATCTAATGATTTATTGATTAAAGATAAAGCCTTATTGTATTCTTTGGTTTCTTTGTATACAGAAGCTAAATATCTGTAAGAAGTAGAAGAACCATTTTTATCACCAATTGCTTGTTTCATTGCCAACGATTTTTCAAAATCACTTATGGCTTCATTGTATTTTTTTAGTCTTAAATTACTTATTCCAATTTGTTCTAAACTAAATGCTTTACCGGTATTATCACCTATTTCATCTTGAATTTTTAGCGCTTCTTCATTAGCTTTTATAGACTCAATGTACTTATTTTGGATAGTATAAATACTTGAAATATTATTTAAAGCGGTTGCAATACCCTGTTTATCATTCAATGATTTGAATATAATCAAAGATTGTTCGTATTTCTCTAAAGCATCCTTATAATCTTTGGTGTTTTTATAAATAATAGCAATATTTCCCAAGCTATTAGCAATGGCTTTTCTATCGTTTAGTTTTTCTTTTATGGCTAACGATTTAAAGTGAAATTGTAAGGCTTTTTCATAGTTACCTAAATTTTTAAAAACAATACCTAAACCATTATAAATTTTTGAAATTACTTTTTCAGAATGTGCATTTTGAGCCAAAATTAATGCTTCATCATACCATTTAATGGCTTCTAAATATTCGCTTTTAGAAGCTAAACCCATAGCCAAAACCCGCATTGCTTCGGCCTGTCCTTTTTCAAATTTAGCTGCTTTACAATAATCAATATTTTGTTTTGCAAAATGAATGGTACTATCAGGATTAACTGAATTGTAAAAACCCGCTAAATCGTTGATATAATTGAGATAACTTGTATCTGAAAGATAATTTTTATTGCCTTTAGCATTAATAATTAGTTTGCATATACTATCTATTTTTTGCATTTGTGCCCCAACTTTAAGAGGAGCAAAAACAACCAAATAAATTGCTAAAAAAATTAACCTTTTTATCATTACCAAATTTATTGAGAGAGTGAGTAATTGTGGAAGTTAATAAATTAAATAATGTAACAAAAGAAAATGGTATGAAATGCGTTTTTTTATGGATAAAAATAGCTGAAGTAACCTTTTAACTAATCATTTAAAACTTCGTTCAGTTCAGCACTCAATTTATGTTTATCAATTGGAATTACACCAACTTCCTCACAAACCAACCCCCCTGCCAAATTTGAAATAGCTGCAACTTGATGTATTGGTAAATTTAATGCCAAACAAAGAGAAGCCACACTAATTACAGTATCTCCTGCCCCACTCACATCTGCAATTTTACGTAAATGTGCGGGTATATAAGTAAATTCAATGCCATTAGTAATCATCACTCCATTTTCGCTTAATGTTACAAACAAATATTTGATGTTCATTTTGCTCATTAAGTTTTGGCAAACTTGCTCAAATTTAGATTTGTTTTGTAACGAAAAATGTTCATTTATTCCCTCACGTAACTCTTTTAAATTTGGCTTAAACAGGGTTACATTATTATAATAAGTAAAATTACGTTTTTTAGGATCAACTACAGTTGGAATACCCAATTGATTGGCCTTATTGGTAACTTTTTCAATTAAATTTTCGGTTATTACACCTTTATCATAATCTTCAAAAATTACAATTTTAGCCAAAGGCAATAACTCTTCAATTTTAGCTATTAAAGCATTAGTTTGGCTTTCACTTAATGATTTGGTGCTTTCATTATCAATGCGCAACATTTGATGATTTTGACTAATTACTCGGGTTTTTACAGTAGTAATTCTATCATTATCCTTTAAAATTCCAGTTGCGTTTATATCGCTTTTGGTCAATAAATCAATCAGTTCGTTTCCTTCGGCATCGTTCCCAATGGTAGAACATAAAATAGGTTTAGCACCTAACGAAACTAAGTTTAGAGCCACATTTGCAGCTCCTCCTAACCTACTTTCTTTTTTATTTACAGCTACAATTGGAACGGGCGCTTCGGGCGATATTCTTTCAACATTTCCAAACAGATATGCATCTATCATTACATCACCAATAATGAGAACTGGAATGTTTTCGAACTGATTAATTAAATTATTAAAATTACCCATTAGCGCTAATAACAGTTATTTTAGTTTTGAAAGTGCTTCTTTAATTCGTTTAATAGCTTCTACTAATTTTTCATCGCTAGTAGCATAACTAAATCTAACACATTCTGGTGCACCAAAACTGTCGCCACCTACAATACTAACATTGGCATTATGCAAAATATACATACATAAATCTTCGCAATTATTAATAGTTGATGTTCCATCTGATTTACCAAAATAGCTACTTACATCAGGGAAAACATAAAATGCACCACCGGGAATATTGAGTTTAAAACCTTCAATTTCTTTCATTAAGCCAAGCACTAAGTCTCTGCGTCTGTGAAAGGCTTTAGTCATTTCTAAAGTTGGTTCCAAACTGCCTTGCAATGCAGCAAGCGCAGCACGTTGAGCTATAGAATTAGCACCACTAGTAAACTGACCTTGTAATTTTTCGCAAGCTTGTGCAATTATTTTTGGAGCACCAATATAACCTAAACGCCAGCCTGTCATGGCAAAGCCTTTACTCATACCATTAATGGTAATAACTCTATCTTTAATAAAGTCAAACTGGCCAATGCTTTCGTGCTTGCCAATAAAGTTTATATGCTCATATATTTCATCAGAAATGATATAAATGTTTGGATATTTTTCAAACATTTTAGCAATACTATAAAGTTCGTCTTTAGTAAAAACAGAACCAGTAGGATTACAAGGCGATGAAAAAATGAATGCTTTGGTTTTAGGGGTAATTGCCGCTTCTAATTGCGCTGCAGTTGGTTTATAATCTTGCGTTACATTGCTATGAACATAAACAGGAACACCCTCGCTCAGTTTAACCATTTCTGAATAACTAACCCAAAACGGAGTTGGAATAATTACCTCATCACCAGCATTTAGCAAACTTAACAATACATTTATAATAGATTGTTTAGCACCAGTAGAAACTACAATTTGGTCTGGAGCATACTCTAAACCATTTTCACGTTTAAACTTTTCGCTAATAGCTTGGCGTAAATCTAAATAACCTACCACTGGTGTATAAAAAGTAAAACCATCATCAATGGCTTTTTTAGCGGCATCTTTAATGAATTGAGGTGTTTGAAAATCAGGTTCACCTAAACTTAAATTAATTACATCTTTGCCTTGTGCTTGAAGCTCGCGGCTTAACTTAGCCATACGTAAAGTGTTCGACTCTACAATTCTATTTAATCGGCTTGCTAGTTCTATCATGTATTATATTTATTACAAAGGGGCGAAAATAACTTTTTATTAATAGGTTGTATCTGATAAATATAAGTATTAATGCACCTTTGTATAATTTTGTGTAATTTTATTATTACTACGTGTATTTACCTCAATATCAATTATTAGTTTTTAGGTAATAATTGCACAGACCAATCTAATTTTTCCATTTTTTTCTCTAAATCAGCTATTTTTGATTGAAGTGACTCCATTTTGGCTTTAACTTTTACAGTTTTGTTCTGCATTTTTTGAACATTATTGGCAGCATCAATTGATTTTTCGGTAAGTTTTGCATCATTTTCGTCATTACCATTATTAACCACTTTATTAGCAGCCTTTAACGAGTTTTTTTGAGCTTTTTCAGTATCCTCTTTTAGTTCATTTAATTGTATTTCTAACTTGGCTAATTTTATTTTTTGTTCATTAATTTTAGTAGCTAATGCTATTGCATCTTTTTGCTTTTCAAGGTCTTTTAAATTTAAATTTTGCGCATTTAACTTTGCAAAACCTAATAAAAATGCAACTGCATACAAGGCTATTTTTTTCATATTATTTCAATCAATTTATTGGTCAAAATTAGAATTAAATATTTAGAAAATAAAAGGCATAATAATTGAGTACTGAATTTTGCTAAACATTTTTAGCTTTGTAGCATGAAAAATATAATTGTAGTTTCGGTTTTTGTACTTACATTTTTATTAAGTGGTTGTGGTATTTATAGCCACACTGGAGCAAGTGTGGGCGATGCAGAAACGGTATCGGTAGCTTATATTACCAATATGGCAAGTATTGTAAACCCACTTTTAAGCCAAAATATGGCTGAAAAATTGCGTCAAAAATTTGTGAATGAAACTCCTTTAAAATTAGTGGCCAATGAAGGCGATTTAACTTTTAGTGGCAAAATACTAACTTACGATATAAAACCAGCAGCTGTACAAGGTAATCAAACCAATGCTTTGAACCGTTTAACCATAAGTATTGAAGTAGTTTTTGAAAATAAAAAAGCTGCTGATAAAAATTTTACCAAAACATTTACCAATAATATTGACTTTAACGCTACCGATAATTTCCAAACTAAAGAAGCTGAACTATCTGGTAAAGTGGTAGATATGTTGGTTCAGGATATATTTAATGCTGCCTTTATTAATTGGTAGTTTTTTTATAAAATAACCATTGATAAAGTATAAATTCTTTTTAAAGAATTTTTTACTATTTTGCTACGGTTAATAAAATTTGAAGCAATAAGCAGTGAACAAAGCCGAATTTACCGATTTAATTAAAAATCCCGATAAACTGGGTAGTGAACACATCGATACTTTGAAGAAAATTGTTGCTGACTATCCGTATTTTAGTACAGCCCATATTTTATTGGCCAAGGCACTACTTAATACCAAACATTACGAATACGAAAAACAATTAAAAACCACCGCGCTTTCAGTAGGCGATAGATCTATTTTACATCAATTTTTAAGTAATAATAATTTAGAAATTGAAACAGAAAATAACCATTTTAATGTTCCAATAGAACTTAAAGTTGAAAAAGTTTCGAAACCCGATTTTGAAATTGGTAAGGAAGAGCAAGAGGCCTTATTAAGCGAAGCTCAAGAAATTATTGCTAATGGTAATACAACCGAAAACATTACTGAAACTGTTGATGAAAAAATTGAAGATTTAATATCTGAAAATCATTTAAATATTCCTACAATTGAAACAGAATCGGTAGATGAAAAAATTACTCAAAATATTGATGTAATTAAACCTGATTTTAGTACAGAAACAGAACAAATAAATGCTGAAATAGAAACGCCAATAGCTCATTTTATTGAAGAACAGAAAGAAACTTTAACAGTTGATTCAAATTTAAATGAACCAATTATTGACAATATTTTAGATATAAAAAATGAAGTTGAAATTACTGAAGAATTAACAAAAGAGGAACTTAACATAGAAGACGATCTTTTGGTTGAAAATTCAATAGAAACTCCAACACCAAATATTGAAGAAAAAGTTGAAGAAACAACAGAAACTATTAATAACGATACAAACTATCAGCTAACTGAAACCGAAGGTACTTTGGTTAGATTTAAGTTAGACGATAACTTTTTACCTGATTTTGATGAAGCCAGTTTATTTGCCGATGAACAAGAAATTGAGACCATTACAAAATCGGTTTTGCCTATTGTAAATTCTACCACTGAAATTGTTAAAGATATTCCTGTTGAAAGCATTCCAACTATTGGTGAAATAGTTGAAGAACCAAATTTACCAACAATTACTGAAAGTTTTGAGGATGCTGAAGAAACAGAAGAAACAATAGTTGAAAATGAGATTGCTCCAGTAAATGAAAATAAAGAGTTTGTTGAAACTGAAGAAGCAGTTTATACAAACGAACAAAATGCGGAAACAAATTCAATAGTTGAACCATCTGTTACACTTGAACATTTATTAGATTCTGATAACACAATTAATGCTGAAGAAGAAAACGAAGTAATTGTTCCATCTACCGAAACAGCAGATAATACTGAGATTATAGAACAGACAGTTCAGTCTGAAACTATTGATACTTTTGCTTCAGAGACAGATAATGTTTCAGAAACTGATGCTTTCACTCAAACAGAGGATACAAATAGTTTAACTACAGAAAATACTGATAATCAAATTATTGTAAAGTCGGCAAATAATGATTCTAATGAGGTTGAGAGTCATAATTTTATTGAATGGTTGGCTGCTAAAAATAAAAGTGAAGTTCATTTATCCGAATTTGAAGTAAAATCGAGTTCAAGTAAAAGTAGTTTTGAAATTGAAAATGATGATTTTGTAGAAAAAATCAATCAGATTTTAAAAACCAAAGCCGATTTTGAATTGAGCCGAAATATTGCTCAAGAAATAGAGTCAGCGCATGATGGGATGGCTCCTTTTGAAAGAAAAAAAGCCATTATTGAAATACCAGAAACTGAAGAAGAGCCTATTGAAAACGAAGTTGAAAATAGTGTTGATGATATAATAGAAACTCCAAACTCAACAGATGATGAGGTTTTTGATGAAATAGAAGCATTTAAAACTCACACGCCAATTAACAAAGCCATTGAAGAAAATTTTGTTAATGAAGAACCACCAATTGAGGAAGAGGTTGCTATAGAAAATCACTTTATTGAAGAAATTTATACCGGTCAGGTTGAATCTATATTACCCGATTTTGATGCATTGCAAAATTCAGATTCAATAGCCGAAGAAGAAAATACTCAGCCGGAAATTATTTCAGTTAGTGCAGATATTGCAACTAACGAAAAAACAATAGAAGTTGCGGAAACACCTACTATTGATGTTGAAATAGAGGAAACAGAAGAACTTCAAAAATTTGATATTGCTCCTATTAACGAAACTGATTTTGATGCCTTTTTTGAAAAAGTTTATGAACCAATTGCAATAGAAAAACAAGAAGTTAAAACTGAAGTAGAGACACCAAAAGTAGTAGCAAAAAATAGCCCCAACGAAAATTCGAAATTAGATGTAGAGAGTATTTTAGATAAATTCATGCGCGAAAATCCTAGTATTACTCGCCCTAAATCCGAATTTTTTAACCCCGCTAACGTTGCTAAACAAAGTGTGGAAGAAAAAGATGAAATTGTAAGTGAAACATTAGCAGGTATTTACTTAAAACAAGGCCTAATAAAAAAGGCAATTTCAACTTATGAAAAATTAAGTTTGATATATCCACATAAAATTACTTATTTTGCAGCCCTAATAAATCAACTTAAAACAGAACACAATATAAACTAAAAACTATGTTATTTTTTTTAATCCTAATCATTATCGTTTGTTTACTACTTACTTTGGTAGTTTTAATTCAAAATCCTAAAGGTGGCGGAATTGCTGCTAATTTTACAGCCCCTAACCAGATTATGGGAGCAAACAGAAGTACAGATGTAGTGGAAAAAGCTACTTGGATTTTAGCAATTGCTTTAATTGTTTTGAGTTTAGCGTCTAACTTTGCTCGTCCGCATGGCGACCAAGAAGCCACTGAAACTGGGTTGCATGTAGATCCAGATGGTATGAAATCAAGTTCAGCTAACGGAGGAATAATGGAACAATCTAATAATACCATTGACACAACAAAAAAATAATTTATAAAAAAACTCAGAAAACCCGCCTCATTTATTTGATGCGGGTTTTTTTATGTATGATTTTGAACTAAGACTCCATATGAATTTTTAGTTTTAGTAAATTTACTTGTAAAAATGTTTTACGATTTATTTTGACCTTAATCATTTATATAAATACTTTGTAAAAAAGTACATTTGACAAAAAATTCAAAAAAACATTCACATGCAAATAGCTACAAACCACAAAGACGAATTTGTTTACAGACATAATTCGCCAATGAGAAAAGACACTGAAGCAATGCTTAAAACCATTGGCGTTAGCTCGGTTGATCAACTGATTGATGAAACAATTCCAGCTCACATTCGCTTAAAAGAGCGCATGAAGCTGCCTGCTGCTTTAACTGAAATGGAATTGCTAAGCATGTTGAAACAGATTTCGGAAAAAAACTTAATTTACAAAAACTATATAGGTCAAGGTTACTATGGAACCCACACGCCAAATGTAGTTTTACGTAATATTTTCGAAAATCCAAATTGGTACACTGCTTACACACCTTACCAACCCGAAATTGCACAAGGTCGTTTAGAAGCATTGTTAAATTACCAAACCATGGTTATTGATTTAACTGGAATGGAAATTGCTAATGCTAGTTTATTAGACGAGGCAACTGCTGCAGCTGAGGCTATGCACTTATTACACGCAGAAACCAAAAACGAAAATGCTCATAAATTCTTTGTTTCTGAGTTATGTTTCAAACAAACCATTGATGTATTAATTACACGTGCAGAACCAACAGGTATTGAAATAGTTGTTGGTAACCACGAAACAGCAAAATTAGACAATACCTATTTTGGAGCTTTAATTCAATACCCTGCTGGCAATGGCGAGGTGTTTGATTATTCAGCATTTATGGCTAATGCTAAACAAAATAATGTATTAGTTACAGTTGCTGCTGATATTTTAAGTTTAACTTTATTAACCCCTCCGGGCGAATGGGGTGCTGATGTAGTTGTGGGTTCTTCACAACGTTTTGGTGTGCCAATGGGTTATGGGGGACCACACGCAGGTTTTTTTGCTACTAAAGATGCTTATAAACGCCAAATGCCAGGCCGTTTAATTGGTGTATCAATCGATAGCCAAGGAAACTCAGCTTTACGTATGGCTTTACAAACTCGTGAGCAACATATTAAACGCGAAAAAGCTACTTCAAATATTTGTACAGCACAAGTATTATTGTCAATTATGGCAAGTATGTATGCTGTTTATCATGGCCCTAAAGGTTTAAAAGGAATAGCAAGTAGAATTCATGGTTTAACCAATGCTTTGGCAAATGGATTAAAAGCAAATGGTTTTACGGTAACTAATAAAAACTATTTTGATACTATTACTGTGGCTGTTGGCAATGCTGATGCTACTATGGCTAATTGTGTTAAAGCAGAAATCAATATCAATAAATTAAACGATTCGCATGTATCAATTTCAATAGACGAAACACATACAGCGCAAGATATTGTAGAATTATTGAATTGCTTAACAGGCAAATCGATTGAGGTTTCAATTCCAACAAATATTGATTTAAACGTGCCTGCTTCTTTAGCACGTACTAGCGATTACATGACTCACCCAGTGTTTAATACTCACCACAGCGAGCATGAAATGTTGCGTTATATCAAACTTTTAGAAAGTAAAGATTTATCGCTTTGCGAAAGCATGATAGCATTAGGAAGTTGTACTATGAAATTAAACGCAACAGCCGAAATGATTCCTGTAACTTACCCAGGTTTTAATGCATTGCATCCATTTATTCCTCGCAATCAAGCAACAGGCTATACACAAATATTTAACGAACTAACTGAATATTTAAAACAAGTAACAGGTTTTGCTGGAATTTCATTACAACCAAATGCTGGAGCACAAGGAGAATATGCTGGTTTAATGACCATTAGAGAGTATTTTAAAGCAAAAGGTGAAAGCCACAGAAATATTGCTTTAATCCCTTCATCTGCTCATGGCACAAATCCTGCAAGTGCGGTAATGGCAGGTATGAAAGTAATTGTAACCAAAACTTTAGAAAACGGTTATATTGATATTGAAGATATTAGAGCAAAAGCAGCTGAACACAAAGATAATTTAGCTTGTTTAATGGTTACTTATCCATCTACTTACGGTGTTTTTGAAGAAGGTATTATTGATATTTGTAATATCATTCACGAAAACGGTGGACAAGTATACATGGATGGTGCAAATATGAATGCACAAGTTGGTTTAACCAGCCCTGCTAATATTGGTGCCGATGTTTGCCATTTAAATTTACATAAAACGTTCTGTATTCCTCACGGTGGTGGAGGACCTGGCATGGGCCCAATTGGTGTAGCTGCCCATTTAGCTCCATTTTTACCTGGCCATGCTGTAGTTGATATGGAAGGTGGAAATCAATCAATGCATGCTGTTAGTGCTGCTCCTTGGGGTAGTGCCTCTATCCTATTAATTTCTTACGCATACATTAGAATGATGGGAACTGAAGGTTTAGAATTAGCAACTAAATATGCTATTTTAAATGCTAACTATATTAAAGCTCGTTTAGAAAAACATTACCAAATTTTATACGTAGGTTCAAAAGGCCGTTGCGCTCACGAAATGATTTTAGATACACGTGTATTTAAACAAGCTTCGGGAGTAGAAGTTGGTGATATTGCAAAACGTTTAATGGATTATGGTTTCCATGCGCCAACTATTTCGTTCCCAGTAGCAGGAACAGTAATGATTGAACCAACTGAAAGTGAAGCTAAACATGAATTAGATCGTTTCTGTGATGCCATGATTTCAATTAGAGAAGAGGTAGCTGCCATTGAAAATGGTACCGCAGATAAAGCTGATAATGTATTGAAAAATGCACCTCACACAGCTAGCATGGTTACTGCCGATGAATGGAAACATGGTTACAGCCGTCAACAAGCTGCTTTCCCGCTTCCTTTTGTAAGAGCAGCTAAGTTTTGGCCAAGTGTAGGTAGAATTAACGATACCTATGGCGATAGAAACTTAGTTTGTGCTTGTATTCCTACAGAAGCTTATGCTTCGCAAGCTAGCAACTAAATAAAAACCTAGTAAAGTTATATAGCAAAAGCCCCGAAATATTTCGGGGCTTTTGGTTTTATTTTGGTTTTGCATTTGGATAAAACACCCTAATTTTACATTACAATATTCTAAACTATTTAAGAATAAAACAAAAAAGCCGCTTAAGCGGCTTTTTTGTAACTTCAATAAAAAACTTCTTTCAATTTAAAACTGAAAGGAGTTTTTAGAATTAAATAGTAGTGAATTCAATTTTTTGATTACCTTCCTTTACTTTATCATAAATTAATCTATGAAATTGGAAGTAGGTAGCTTTTGATGATAATAAGCCTTCTTTGCCTTTTATCATGCCAATTTTATCGCCAATAATAAAAAAATGAGTAGTAGGGCTAACTAAAAAACCAAAATGAAATAATGTATTTTCCATTTCTGGTATGCCGTTAATAGTTAACATTTCGTGTTTGTAAATGCTCGAAATTTTTATTTCTCGAGAGTTTGTTGTTCCCAATTCATATACTCCATCAGGAATACACTTTTGGTCTTGTTTTTTCGTTGTTCTTGCACTGTCTTCTACACTGTAACAATAGTGTTCACCATTGATATAAACTCTTGCTATTTCGCAATCTTTTAAATGTAAAAAACGTTCCACCTTAATTAAAGACATGATTTTCTATTTTAAAATATATTGAGCAAAAGTATTCATAAAAATTTGATACACAAATATATTATGTAATAAAATGATAATATTTTGATGAGTTGTTGCAACTTTTTTTTAATGTACAAACATCATAAAACCCTCAATTCAAATAAAAATAAGTACTGTCTGACATATTGCTTATAATCAAATTGGAAGTACGTTAAACTAACTTTAAGTTTTTTGATTTTTTAAGTGTGCTACAGCCATCCTAATTTGGTCAAAAGTAACTTCTGTAGGCAGCTCAGCTTTTAATTCACCAAATCGCTCCTTTCCATCATCCAATAGTTTTTTTACCAACTTAATTGTTTCTTCTTTAACAAAATCAAGTGCACTTAACTCCCCTAAATCTACATAATGCGCCAAATGTCCTCCAATAGTTGAAACCGCCATTCCTCTTATAGTTGCAATTTCTTCAATGGTTTTGCCCTCGTTATAAAGTTTTAAACTCTCTTCCTTCGAATTTACTTTAACTGCTCTTTGATTAATGGTTTCAGCTATATCGTTAGGTTTATCAATTGCCTCAATACTAATATCAAAAGAACCTAAAGTAGCAGTTTCTATATCGTGAATACGTTTCCAGGTAAACGATTTTACTTTTTGTAAATTGGTAATAAACTGCTTTGTTTTTTGTTTAGGTTTTAAATTGGTTTCTATGCTTTGCAAAGGTTTAAAAGCATCGTCCAATATTTTTTTAGCAAAATATGTCTTGGCACTTTTTACCCTTTCGCTTAACAAATTGGCATCAATTGGGTTTTGTTTAATAATCTCCTCTACCCTAATTTTAAATTTATCAGCTACAATTCTATGCTCATTTAAATTCCTAATGATGGCATTTAAATGTTGTAAAGTTTCTTCTTTGTCTGGAATTTGTTTAGTGACAGTAAATGCCTCAAAAAGAGTGTATTCCTGCACTACTTTACGCAAATCAAATGTTTTGTAAAGTTGGCTTAATCCATACTCAAATTTCGCAGCATCTAATCCATCCATTAAAGCTTGCTCATTCGATTGTTTAAGCGAAAACTGAACAATTCTATCATCACTTAAAATGCTATTTTGATATATGCGGCTTAAAAGCGTCAGTCCTTCAAAAGTTCTGCACCTACTTAAAGCTACATAAACTTGCCCTGCAGCAAACGAAGCTCCTGCATCAATAGCTAATCTATCAAAAGTTAAACCTTGACTTTTATGGATGGTTATAGCCCAAGCTAACCTTATTGGAAATTGTTTAAAACTACCAATTTCTTCTTCTTCAATTTGGTTTTCGTCTCGGTTTAAATTATACCGAATGTTTCTCCAAGTTTCGCGCTCAATTTTGAGTTCAGTTCCACTTTCAAACTCAACAATTATTTCATCTTTGGCAATACTTTTTATTTTAGCTAGTTTTCCATTAAAATAGCGTTTCTCAATATCGTTTTTAATAAACATAATTTGAGCGCCTTCTTTTAGTTCTAGAGATTTTTCGGCTGGTAATGATTTTTCGTTAAAATCACCATTTATTTCTCCTTCAAATACAATTGATTCTGCTTCAATTTCGGCCAGCTTTTGTTGGTTAATATTATCTGCTGTTCTGTTATGGGTGGTTAATGTAATCAAACCATCTACATACCTTGCAGCTTCTGGATCATAACGTTCTTGAAGTAATTCAAAATCGTAATCATCCATATTATTATGCCTAATATTATTAAGCAAATTAATAAAACGCTCTTCTTTTTGACGGTAAATTTTATTTAACTCTAAATGCGCAGGATTTAACTGTTGGTAAACCTCCGAACTAAAAAAGAAAGGACTTTTATAGTATTGACTCAAAAGTGTCCATTCGTTATCGCTGGTAACAGGTGGCAACTGAAACATATCACCAATAAACAAAACCTGAACACCACCAAAAGGCAATTGATTTCTTCGGTAATATTTTAGCGTTTCATCAATACAATCAACCATATCAACGCGCAACATACTTACCTCGTCAATAATTAAAAGATCGAGTTCGTTTAGTAAATCAATTTTTTCGCGGTTAAATTTTACATTTTTAAAATGCGTATATCTATTGACACATTCTACTTGACCAAAACCATGATTAGCTTCCTTAATAAAAGGTAAAAAAGGCAATTGAAAAAACGAATGCATGGTAACTCCACCGGCATTAATAGCAGCAACACCTGTTGGCGCCACTATAACCATGCGTTTATTACACGAGTTTTGAATATGCTTTAAAAAAGTAGTTTTACCAGTACCAGCTTTACCAGTTAAAAACAAGCTTATATTGGTATTTTTTACTAAATCGCTGGCAAGGTTAAAGGTAATATTATCGTTATCTGTGTTTTCTACTGCACTCATTTATGGCAATAATAACGAAAAGAAAAAGAAGAAAATAAAGATTTTATTAAATTATTTGGCTTCAAAAATCCAAGCATCAGGATTTTCGTTTTCATTAATTTTGCCCAACTCTAAAGTTGTTTCGTTTAATGAAGAAAATTTATTGTAAGTAACAAAAAACTTTAGTTTTTTTGATGAAGCTTTTGGGTTTTCAATAATTTCAGCATTAGGAAAACCATCTGCGTTTAATTCTTTTAACAATTTTTTTGCTTTAATTTCGTTTCTAAATGCCCCTGCAATAATATAATAAGAAGCATTTGCTTCTGAAACAGAAACTTCTTCAATAGGCTTATTATCAATCACTTCTGCAATGTTTTGATTTTCAATACTTTGCAATGTATCTACAGAAGTCGCAATGGGCTCAGTTGCTTTATTTTCCTCAAACAGTTCCGTTTTAAAGTTTATTTCCTTCGTTTCGTTGGTAGGATTATAATATTTTAAAATATCTTCTTTGTTTTGACTAGAAACAACAGATGAATTATTTTTAAAAAGATCAATTACCGACTGCATTTTAACTCCTAAATCCAATTCATTGAACTTATTTCTAACTGGTGTTAAGTTTCCTTCTTGTAAAAATATGTAAGCATTTAAAGCTAAAATCAACACTAAAACCGAACCAATCAATGAAAACATTAAATTGTTTCTGCGTTTTTTACCTCTTGTAAATGTTGGTTTGTTATTTTCAATATCCTCATCATTTTCAACTGATTCTGAATACGAGTTAACATCTTGAACTTCTGTAAGAGCAGGATTATTAATTAAATCAACATTGGGAATTATTTTGGTAGTTTTTGAACTTACCATATTGTTTACCCTAACAGCTTCTAAACCAAATGAATTAATTAAAAAATTGGCCTTTTTATCTGGACTAAAAACCAAATTTTGGTTTTCGTTTAGTTCAAAATGTCCTAAACCTTCAATAATAAACTGACTGTTATTTTTTAAGGTTTGGTGGAAATTAGAAACTTCCTCATCAATAATTTTAATGGCATCGCTGTAGCTTATTTTTAAATAATCAGCAATTTTGGTTGCCAACAAACCATCGTTAAGGGTTAGTTGAGCATTGAAAGTAATGTGTTTGCATGGTGGAGTTATCAACATGGAAAGAGGGTCGATGGTAGCACTTTGTTGGTGCGCCAAAAATCCTCCTAAGTTAGGTACAATTACACAGTTGTTCCTGTGTAATAAACTTTTAACTAATGACCAAATATTAACTTCCGACTGCATTTATATACTTCTATTATTCAAATATAATGTCGCAATTTATATAAAACCAAGTTAGGTATCAACATTATTTAATAAAAAGTGAATAGCAATGCTGTAAACTATGATAAACAGCTACTAAAGCGGTGGAAAACTTATTTTAAAAGTTTTACAGCAATTTTAGTTTAGCAAACTTTAAAACAATCATTTTTTTGCCAAATTGCTCAAATTCAATTTCTGCTTTGCGGTTATCTCCTACTCCATCTAAGGTTACTACAGTTCCAAATCCAAATCTTTGATGTTCAACACGTTGTTGAACTTGAATGTTTTTAGTATCATCACCCACAAAGTTAGGGTCAACCGCTGGTGGAGGTGCTGCTGCGGGTTTGGTTGGCGTATTAAATCTTTGTCCAACAGTGCTTGGAGGCGTTTTTGCTGTTGGCGAAAGTGGCTTTCCAAACCTTGAAGTTTGAACGGTAGGTTTGCTTTGAACATTGCTATTGCCTTTGCTAAACAAGGCATCAAACTGTAAAAACTTAGGATCTAACTCACTTAAAAAACGGCTTGGCTCTGCATTGGTAATATTTCCAAATTTAAACCTACTGGTAGCAAAAGAAAGTGTCAATTTATTCATGGCGCGCGTTATGGCCACATAAAAAAGTCTTCTCTCCTCTTCTAACTCTTGGCGGCTATTTAACGACAATTGCGATGGAAATAGATTTTCCTCTAAACCAACAATATACACGTTTTTAAACTCCAAACCTTTTGAAGCATGGATGGTCATCATGGTAACTTTATCGTTATCGTTTGGATCTTCTTTGTCAGAATCGGTTAATAGCGCAATATCGGCCATGTATTCCTCTAAAATACCATATTTTTGAACGCCATCTTCATCCACACTATCATCAACACTGAACTCTTTTAAACCATTCAATAACTCTTCAATATTTTCGTATCGAGCAATTCCTTCTACTGTTTTATCTTCGTAAAGTGCTTTTAACAAACCCGTTTGCTTAGCTACATGCATGGCTACATCGTAAGCAGGTTTTTTAAGCATGGTTTGGAAACTACGAATCATCAATACAAAATCGCCCAAAACTTCGTAGCCTTTTATTTGAAATTCGCGTGCACGCTCCAAAGTTTCAAATAAACTAATATTGTTTTCCGAAGCCACTATCATTACTTTGTCCATGGTAGTTTTACCAATTCCACGAGCAGGATAGTTAATTACACGCTTTAAAGCCTCTTCATCGTTGGTATTTAGCACCAAACGTAAATAGGCCAAAATATCTTTTATTTCTTTTCTATGATAAAAACTCAAACCGCCATAAATACGGTAAGGAATATTCATTTTACGCAAAGCTTCCTCTAGCGAACGACTTTGCGCATTGGTTCTGTATAAAATGGCAAAATCTTTATTAGCCACATGAGAGTTCATTTTTTCTTGAAAAATAGAACTTGCCACCATTCGGCCTTCTTCATTATCGGTTAAAGCACGTAAAACTTTAATTTTTTCGCCAACATCGTTGGTAGTAAATACCTTTTTAGGAATTTGGTCTTTATTTAATTTAATCAATCCACCAGCGGCCTCTACAATGGTTTGAGAACTGCGGTAATTTTGCTCTAATTTAAAAACTTGGGTATCGCTAAAATCGCGCTGAAAGCCTAATATATTAGCAATTGTTGCACCCCTAAAAGCATAAATACTTTGTGCATCATCGCCTACTACAGCTATGTTTTGATGGACTGCTGCTAGTTTTTTTATAATGGCATATTGCGCTTGGTTGGTATCTTGAAACTCATCTACCATGATGTATTTAAACTGGTGTTGGTATTTATGCAATACATCAGGATGGTTTTTAAATAATTCGAAAGTTTTGAGCAATAAATCATCAAAATCCATGGCACTGGCTTTGAAACAACGGTCTTGATACATTTGGAAAATTTTACCAAACATAGGTCTTCCGCTGCTTTCGTCAAACGAAGTATTTTCATCGTTTGCCATGTACTCTCCCGCATTAACCAAAGCATTTTTAGCCGCTGAAATTCTGCCTAAAACTCCCGCAGGTTTGTATAATTTATCGTCTTGTCCTAATTCTTTAATAATGGTTTTAAGTAAACTTTTGGCATCATCGGTATCGTAAATGGTAAAATTACGAGGATAGCCAATGCGCTCACTTTCTACACGTAAAATGCGTGCAAAAATACTATGAAAAGTACCCATCCAAAGGTTACGGGCTTCGCTACCCACCACTGAATGAATTCGTTCGCGCATTTCTTTACTGGCTTTATTGGTAAAGGTTAGGGCTAAAATATTAAAGGCATCGTTGCCTTCTTTTAAAATATGAGCAATACGATAAGTAAGCACACGCGTTTTTCCAGAACCTGCGCCTGCTACAATCATAACAGGACCTTTGGTATTTTCAACAGCTGCGCGCTGACTTGGGTTTAACAAACTTAAATAATCCACGGCTGCAAATTACGGCTTTAAACAAGGCTGTTTTCAACATGTTATTAGCTTTTTAATTTATTTAGTGATTTGTTGATTTAGCGATTTGGAGATTGGTTGGATTGTTTGATTGCTGTCATGCAAAACGTGATTGAATTGTTTTTTCGTTACTTGTTGTTCATCATTCAAAATCTAAAATTCAAAGGCATCTTCTTGTCCATTGTTTTATTGCAGTTATTCAACCACTTCGTGGTTGCTTTTGATGTTGGTTTCAATATCCCACGAATTTCATTCGTGGCTATTGAAATTAAACCCTATTCGGGGTTTGCCGCTATTCATTGTTCATCATTCGTTATTCATTGTTCGTTATTCATTATTCGAAAAGCAAGCGTGATAACAAAAACCGCACTTTTACTCCGCATTCAACATTCCGAACTTCGCACTGCATTGCACTAAAATAGGTTGACTTTATAAATTGATAGAAAATAACTTAATTAGCAGCAATTTAAGTTATTAATCTAAACTAGATTTAATTATGACAGAAAACAAAAACAAATCAATAGGAAATGGAATTGGAATTGGGGCTGCGCTTGGAGTTGCATTTGGGCTAGCTTATGGTTTTCACTCTGGAAATACTTCTTTAAGTATTGCATTGGGTTTGGCTTTGGGAGTAGCAGCAGGAGCAATTTTTGATATCATCAAACATAAAAAGTAATTTTTGTCCCGAAATTAGAATTTGTTCAGCATTTTTAATTGAAATAAACTAAAACAATATATTATTTATAGTGCTAATGTGATTAAATAGGTTATATTTGTCAAAATCGGAATGCATAAGTTAATCATTTCAACTTAATCCGAAAGAAAATCCCCCCTCAAAATAATATCAGTACATTTAAAGTTTATAGACTTGCGGATTCTTCGCTGGGTACTTTTATTGTTCCAAAACAATTTATGAAAATTTACGTAAAAAATATGGCTTGTGAAAGCTGCAAAGCGTTTGTTGAAAATGCTTTAGAAGAGCTTAACATAGTCGTATTAAAGGTTGAATTAGGCGAAATAGAAACAGAAGAAGATGTTTCTGATTTTAAAAAACAACAACTCAACAAAAAAATTAAAACTGTAGGATTAGAACTTTTAGAAAAAAAGAAAGGTATTTTAATCGAAAAAATTAGAAAAGTAGCCATTGATTATGTTTACAATTCGGATGAAAAGCCAAATGTAAATTTTTCGGTTTTGTTAAGTACTGAGTTAAACCATAATTACACTTATTTGGCTAATTTTTTTTCAGAAGTAGAAGCCACCACCATAGCACAATTTATCATTGCACTCAAAATTGAGCGCATTAAAGAATTGATTATTTTTGGAGAGTATACTCTTTCAGAAATAGCTCATAAACTGCATTATAGCAGTACCGCACATTTATCAACCCAATTTAAAAAAGAAACAGGATTGACCCCAACTCACTTTAAAGAGTTAAAAGAAAAAAGAAGGGTTACCATTCAGAATATTTAGTTGTTTCCGATGGTTTGGACTTGTAATTCCTTTTACCGTTGGTTGACCCAAAAAGCTTTCGGGACAACGGTAATTGATTTATTAGGCAATTTGTTTTTTTTATTGGCTAAAGCCAATTTGAATTTATCATACATCTCCACGCCCTGAAGGGCGTGGCAATTAATCCTTACATACAGCCCAGTTAATTGGAAAGAATAATTTGTTTAGATATAACAAAAACTAATAAGTATAGAACTAAATAGTTTTAAAAAGGATTGTTTAAAAGAATAAGCTACATCAGTTTGAAAAATTAACATTATAAAAATTATTAATTGAATGCATCCATCTCCGCCCTAAAGGGCGTGGCAATTAATCCTTCCATACAGCCAAGTTAATTGGAAAGAATAATTTATTTAGATATTACAAAAACTAATAAGTATAAAGCTAAATAGTTTTGAAAAGGATTGTTTAAAAGAATAAGCTGCATCAATTTGAAAAATTTACATTATAAAAATTATTGACCGAATGCATCCTTTGCCGCGCCCTTTAGGGCGTGGGTTAAATAAAAAACCATTTGGCTTTAGCCAAAAATTAAAGCCATTGGTAAGAATAAAGAAGAATTTGGCTAAAGTCCGCTGGTTCTAATTTGAAATCCGTATAATCTAGTTAAAGCAATTTTACTCCGCATTCAACATTCCGAACTTCGCACTTTTTTAATTGGGTTTTTTATACTAAATAAATAATATTGTGTAACCTAAAACCTAATAAAACCATGCATAAAACAATCCTCTTTTTAGTAATTGCTTTGGTATTAATTATTTCGTGTAACAACGCGCCAAATAATAACGAAACACCAAAACAAGAAACGCCCAAAGCTTTACAAGATGATAAGATTAACATAAAAAGTTATGTTCGTGCATCTGAAGATTTAATGGAAGATTTATACGCTGAATTAGTAGATAAAGACCCTGCACTAAAACAATTGGAGGAAGATTTAAATGCAGTTGATTCAAAATCCAGGAACTTGAACGAAATATTTCAAAAATACAATGGTAAATCAACCAGTTATTATAGCACTGTAAATTATAAAACAGCGACCATAAAAGATAGTTTGCTAAAAAATAAAATGCTAACCATTATTGCTAAAAGCAGCGCTAAATATGCTAAAAAAAGTGCTGATATTGAGGCTATTTTAAAACAAATATCGAAAAATGAAGAAACGCTTAACGAACATCATACTGCTTTAAAAGTACTGTTAACCTTGCCATTAATTGAGCAATTTCAAAACAATAACAAACCAAGTTTAAACGACTTTAAAGAACAAATAAACCAACAGAAGAAACTTATTTTTACTGCTGATAGCCTAATGCCCAAATATTAAATTTCACCTATAATAATCCAAAAATGTTAGCCAATTTACCCTATTATATTTCGATAATATTTGCATTAACTACTTTTACTACCTTGCTTTTGTTTATTAATGCCATTAAAAATTCGAGTAATGAAGAAACTAGAAAAAAAGCCAATTGGATAGCTTTGGGTTTAATTAGTTGGTTAATTATTCAAGCTATTTTTAGCTTACTGAATGTGTACAATACCAATACTTATTCATTTCCACCTAAGATAATTTTATTAGGAATATTGCCTACTTTTTTAGCAATTATACTCTTGTTAGTTACCACAAAAGGTAAGCAGTTTATAGCTAGTTTACCTATAGAAAACTTAACATATTTAAATATAGTAAGAGTGCCAGTTGAAGTGGTTTTGTTTTGGTTATTTATTAACAAAACCATTCCAGAATTAATGACTTTTGAAGGCAGAAATTTTGATATATTAGCAGGTATAACCGCACCAGTAATAGCTTATTTGGGATTTAAAAATACAATCACAAACCGACCATTGCTGTTAATTTGGAATTTTGTTTGCCTTGGGCTTTTAATCAATATCGTGTTAAACGCTTTGTTTTCGGCACCCACTCCTATTCAAAAATTTGCTTTTTACCAACCTAATATAGCCATTTTATATTTTCCATTCTGTTGGTTACCTACTTTTATTGTACCCATTGTGCTATTGGGGCACTTCATATCTATCAAACAATTATTGAACCTAAAACAACAAAATAATACATGAAAGCTACCGAAAAAACTGTAAACGACATTTTGATTAGCCTACCCGAAGACAGGGCCGAACCATTTAATAAACTGCACGATGTAATAGTAAATAATTTACCCAAAGGATTTGAAGCCGGCATTAGTTATGGTGGATTGGGTTATGTAGTTCCGCATGCTATATATCCGGCAGGTTACCATTGTAAACCTGCTGAACCATTGCCTTTTGCAAGCTTAGCTTCTCAAAAAAGCTCCATTAATTTTTACCACATGGGCATTTATAGCAAACCCGAATTACATGATTGGTTTGTGGCCGAATACCCTAAACATAGCAAACAAAAACTAGATATGGGCAAAAGTTGTATCCGATTTAAAAAGATGGACGATATACCTTATGATTTAATTGGCGAACTGATGACTAAAATGAGCATGGAAGAGTGGATAAGCATTTATGAAAATAATTTAAAGAAATAAGATTTTTAAAGGCACCAACCTAATATTACCTATATAAATAAGTTATAATCAACCATTGAGCTACAGTGCAACCATCAAACATTTTACTTAAAATTGATACTAGTAAAAAAGAAAATGAAAATTAACACCACAATGCCAAACAAACTTGTTCCATACTTTGAGAAAGAACTAACAAAGGCGTCTATTGCTTTCAAATCAAAACACTTTCAGGCATCGTGGCTACACTTGGAACGGGCGCATATTTTAGGACAACCTTATCCTATGGCTCATATTTTTGTTCATCTCAAAATGTTGGTCTATGGTGTTCGTACAAAAAACATTGCCGAAGTTATTGGGCAAATTCCCAGACTGGTTTTTGGTGGAGTAAAATCATTTGTTGGAGAAATACCTGTTGGTAATACAGGCGGTGCAAATGTGCCACCTTTGAAACCTATGCAGATACCTGACGATTTGCAGCAAATCATTTATGAAACAAAAAATTAAACAAACATCAATATTCAACACAGATGAAAAACATTAAATAAAATGGAGAAAATACCTACAATTTTTGATAGAAATTGGGAAACCAATCGAAAAGTAAACGAGAAATTAGTTGTTAAACATTTTGACTTTGACAACTCTATTGCAACAGAAAAGTTAGACGGTACAAATGTGCGTGTAACAGTTAGAAACCACATTGTGGTAAGAGTTGAAAAACGAAGAAATCCAGACAAAAATCAAAAAGCGAAAGGAATAGTTGACCCTTGGTATGTTGATGCAATTGAAACAGACAATGCTGATGGTTATATTTTTGACGCAGTAAATAACACCGACTTCTCAACAGTACCAGACGGAGAATGGAGTGCAGAAGCATTAGGAGAAAAAATACAAGGAAATCCATTAAATTTAGTTGGACATACTTTATTCATTTTTTCTCTTGCAGACCAGCGTGAAAAGGTAAAATTTGACAACGTACCAACAGACTTTGAAGGTTTAAAAAAATGGCTTCCAGAACAAAAAACAAAGTTTGGAAACGATACAGGAATTGAAGGAATTGTTTGGCATAACTTGAAGACGGGCGAAATGTGTAAAATAAAAATTAAAGACTTTGATTTTAAAGGCTAAAAGAATGCAATCTACTAGCATGGGCTTGGCAAAAATGGCGGGGTTTCGTGTTTCAAAGACAGTTTTGTGATACAGCCGCAACCCTTTCAAATACCAGACGTGACAGGTTTTAAAAACCTGTCACGTCTTTTATTTTACATACACTCGCTCGCATCTTGCGAGTGTGTGTTTAATTGGCGTCTCGCCTTTTTTATTTACTATAAAATAATCTGCCAGAGGCTTATCTATAACTTCACTCGCAAGATGCGAGCGAAGGCTAAAATTTTCCCGAAAGCTTAAACGTACCCCCCTTACACACTTTTTTGGACAGTCTCCACACTTTTTTAGACAGTCTCCATTTTCAAATTCGTTTTATACATTACATCATCATGCAACAGCATTTTCGGCTTCGGTTTATGCATTACATCATCATGTAATGGCATTTTCGACTTCGTTT
>CAZGVO010000008.1:0-148860 GCA_964529175.1 uncultured Bifidobacterium sp. | reverse complement strand
TATGCATTACATCATCATGCAATGCTATTTTCGGCTTCGGTTTATGCATTACATCATCATGTAACGACATTTTCGACTTCGGTTTATGCATTACATCATCATGCAATGCTATTTTCGGCTTCGGTTTATGCATTACATCTTCATGTAATAGTATTTTCGACTTCGATTTATGCATTGCATCATCATGCAACAGCATTTTCGACTTCGGTTTATACATTACATCATCATGCAACGGCATTTTCGGCTTCGGTTTATGCATTACATAATAATGTAACGACATTTTTGACTTCGGTTTATGCATTACATCATCATGTAATTGCATTTTCGACTTCGTTTTATGCATTACATCATCATGTAATGGCATTTTCGACTTCGGTTTATACGTTACATCATCATGTAACGGTATTTTCGACTTTATTTTACTTATTACATACACGTGTAAGTTATGTAATAATATTATTTTAAATGCTAAATCAATATGTAATGGATGTACAAAAAACCAAATACCATTTAAAGAAATTGAAGTTAGTTTAAATAAAAAACAAATTAAGCTTGCTTTAATAAGTAAAATTAATATTTTTGTTATATATGAAAACTAAAACCATTAATGAGCTAAATGCCTTAATAGACCAATATAACACTTTATTGAATAACCGCAAAGGAAACGATGGTACTGACACCCCACCTGCTCCACCAAAAGCATAAAATAATTAATATTCTAAAAACCATAAAACCCTCACTTGCTAAGTGTAAGTGAAGGTTTAAAATTTATAAAAAATAACATAGGTTTAAATAATAAACCTTCCTAAAACAACTCCAAAATTGGATAGACATAGGAAGGTTTTAGGAAAAAAACTTCCTATATAAATAAGTTATGTGTAACCTTATGACAAAATCACACTCATTAAAAGCAGACAACAAACCGACACTCTTTTCATTTGATATTGAAACAGAGTTTAAAAACATTGACCGTTGGGTATTTGACAATAAAAGATACTCGAAACGAGATTTAGAAACAGAAGCAAATTTACTAAGACAAATTGCAAAGGATTTTATTGATGTAATTGAAACAAAAGTTTTAACAGATGAGCAATTTGACAACTTAGTTAATGCCATAGAATTTGGTTCAAGCGGAGTTTGGGAGCCAGCCACGACTAAACTGGAGTTGCTTTCATACCATTTTGACAAAGCTAAATTAAGACTATTAGAGTGCGTAAAAAATACAAATTCGCAGACAGTAGAAAGACTTTTGAATTGTGTGTGTGACAGTTTCACAAACAGAGAGCTTGAAGAAGTATTTGTTTTAACATTTAGCAATAAAAGTAAAAAAGTAAGAATTAAGACAGCAAGTATTGCCTTAGACTTGCGTAATGAAAGCCTTATCCCCTTGCTCAAAGACGAATTAAATAAACAGTCCGACAACAAAGTAATAGAAGCGATACAATTTGCCATAGATAATATGTGGCAACCGAAAGGAGAACTGACATTTTAGAAATGAGAAGAAAGGCTACACATAACAGCACATTGGCAATAGGCGGGGTTCCGTCTCCGCTTGACAGTTTTGTGGTAGCCGAAAGTTCAGTTCTCCGAACAAACTTTTGTGCTGAAAAGCCCGCCCATCGCCAATCTGCAAAACGTTAGCTGCAAGCAAAAATAAAAACTGAAAGAATGAATAAGAAATTAAAATGTTATATTTCGACTGACTCCAATAACGACTTATCAAAAGTTGAAATTTTACTACATAATTTAAATGTTGACACGCATAATTTCTATGATTTTTCAATAGGTTCGTCTTTTTCAGATTTGATTAAGCGAAAAATTAGAGAATCGGATTTTGTACTAGCCTTAATCACAAAAAACAATCAAAATGTTTTGTTTGAACTAGGAGTCGCAGAAGCGCTTGGCAAACCAATTTTTTTATTAGTAGATCAAGATTTAAAACTTCCCTTTTTTCTCGAAGGTAAAATGCATTATCAATTGGATTGGTCTAAAAACACACAATTGTTGGAACTCTCTCTAAAAAATTACATATTAGACATTAGTAATCACTATAGACGTTATAAGAAAAAAGCGCAAAAAGAAAAACCGAATCTTACAATCGATGAGACGAATAATGCGCTTGTTAGTTTAAGACAATTTAGGAAAGGTGATTTTAAAGAATATGATTTAATTAATGTTATAATGGATGTTTTTAAAAAGATAAACGTCCAAGCGGTTTCGGAATTAGCAATAGGAGACAAATCAAGAGTAGATATCGCAATTACAAATGAAGGTTTATCAAGTTACTTTGGAAATCCTTTGTTAATAGAGGTTAAGTGTGGAAGAATAGATAAGGAAACGATTGATAGAGCTCAACAACAACTTCAAAATTACATCAGTAAAACAGATGCTAATTTTGGAATTTTGCTCTATTTTGACAAAAATGATAGACGATTTAATTTAGACACTCCCCGATTACCAAATATATTAATGTTTGACGTTGAAGACTTTGTTCAAGGTATTTCATCTGAGGGATTTGAAAATTTCTTAATAAAAAAGAGAAATGAGTATGTACATGCATTAAATAATCTAAGTTAGTATGCCTAAATATAGCCAAACAAAAATAAGGCAGCTACTAAATCAATCTGATGCTGGAAATACTCATGTGAAAGGAAGAGTTTTTGAAGATTTAGTACTTTATTTATTTGAAAAATTTAATGGTGTTCGTTTAGCGGATAGAAATGTATTAGATGCAACAGGTTCTCAAGAAATAGATTTAGCACTTTGGAACAATAGGGTTATTGGGCCATTTGATATCCTTGACCCAATAGTAATTTGCGAATGTAAAAATGAAGCTCCCCCTTTAAGTAGCGCAAAAGTCCGTGAATTTGTACATAAGTTAAGGACAAGAGGAGCGAAATCAGGAATCCTTGTGTCGTCTAGTGGTATTGCTGGTCAATTAAATGGCTACAGATATGCAAACTCTGTAATAATGGATGCATTGTCCATCGATGGTATTAAAGTTATTGCTATCGATAGAGGTGACATTTTATCATATGCGAACACTAATGATATGTTTAATGATATTACAGAAAAATATTTGCAATTGACAATTAGAAGAACGATGGATTAAGCTATTTTATGACAATTTAATAACAAAGATATGAGCACAAAACAAATAGCACTTTTTGATGATAGATTTTTAGAATCGTTTGTTGGAAAAGGAATTATCTCGGATTCTAAAATTGCAATCATTGAGCTAATAGCAAATTCATGGGATGCTGCAGCAACAAAGGTTGAAATAAAATGGCCATTAGAAGACGGGGACAATTTCTCAATTATTGACAATGGTCACGGAATGACCGAATCTCAATTTAACAAAAGATTTCGAACTTTAGCCTATGATAGAAACAAAGAGCAGGGCGGATACGCAGAGGTACCACAAGACCACAAATCACTAATTGGGAAAAGACCAACTTTCGGTAGAAATGGTAAAGGCAGATTATCAGGTTTTGCTTTTGGGGAATTTTTTCAAGTGAAAAGTTGGAGAGATACAAAACAGATACATTATAAAGTATTTGCAGACAATACTAATATCTTAGCGTTTGAAAAATTAGGTGAAGAAAAAAAGGAACATCACGGAACAGAAATATTCGTTAATAATGCAATCAAACCAAGTACTAGTTTTGATCAAATAAAAATTGAAATTGGAATGCGATTTATGACTGATCCTCATTTTGAAGTAATCGTTAACGATGAGAAAATTACATTTTTAGACATCCCAGAAGAAAATATCAATAACATCGAAGTTGAAATTGATGGCATTGGAAAAATACCAATTACAGTAATTGATGTTAAAGGAACAGATAAGACAACTCATCAACATGGTATTGCTTGGCATGTAAAAAATAGACTAGTTGGTGAATGCACTTGGAAAGGTAGTGGAAACGAACATTTGATTGATGGTAGAAGAATTGCAGCAAAACGATATATTTTTATAGTAAAAGCAGACTGTTTAGAAAATGCTGTTTCTCCTGATTGGACAACATTTTTTCAAACAGACGAAAAATTCAAAAAGGTATTTCCTAAAGTTCAAGAAAAAATCAAAGATTATATTTTAGAACTTTACAAGGAAAACAGAGAAACAACATTCAAGGAAATTGAGGAAATTACCAAGCCCATATTGAAAAACATTGGACTCGTTGGTCGAGAAAAATGGGAAACATTTATAACCAATGTTCAAGAAGAATGTCCTTCAATTACTCAAAATGATTTAGAAAAGGTTGCTAAACTTTTAGCTAATCTTGAACAAAGCGAATCAAAATATAACCTTATTGCCATATTGTCCAGTTCAACATCAGAGGAATTAGAAAGTTTGAATACCGTTTTAAAAAAATGGAATATCAATTTAGCAAAAGTTGTACTTGACGAGGTAGAATATAGAATGAGACTAATTGAAAAATTACAAAGTAGAGTGCTTACTAATTTAACGGATGAGGTTCATGATTTACAACCTTTATTTCACAGAGGCTTGTGGATATTTGGTCCTGAGTATGAAACAATCGAATACACATCAAATGTTGGTATGACAAAGGTTATACAAGATTTATTTGGAAAAGAAATAAAGGGTACACGTATAAGACCTGACTTTGCAATCTTGAAAGATAGTTCGGTAGGTCTTTACAGTTTTCCAAAATATGATGACGAAGGAGGAGAAATAGGAATTGATAGGCTAACAATTGTTGAGCTTAAAAAACCAGGAGTGCCGCTTGGACTTGATGAGGTAAATCAATCCTGGAAATATGTCAGTGAATTATTAAATAAGGGATTAATTAAAAATTATTCTAAGGTGACCTGTTTTGTTTTAGGTTCTGAGTTAGTGCCTTATGAAACGGAGAAAACAACGAAAATGAATGGCAATGTTATTATTCAGCCACTAGACTACGATACCATTATGAGACGTGCAAAGAGTCGCCTTCTAAACTTGTTTGACAAAGTTAAGACAGCGCCATACTTAGAAGACACAAGAATTATAGAATATTTGCGTGAAAAGGAACAGTCAGAATTATTTTAATTTGCCAGCGCCTAACAGCACCTACAAGAAATTGGCGGTTCAGTGGTTAAATGAAGCTTTGTGCTTCGTATCAAGTGCAGTGCTGGCAGACAGTTTTGTGCTCCGAAATCGCCAACTTCTTGTAGCTGCAAACCGTTATCAAATATATTAAAGACGACACACATGAAAATACTTTCAGCACTTTTAGCCATTTTATTTTTTACTTCTTTTAAGCCAAAAGACGAATTATCTATTTGGTATGCTAATGAGGTTGGAATTGTAAAAACTTGCAATGGACAAGAAGTGGAATTTGAGTTTGAGGTTAAAACAAAATCTACCGAAAAAGTAAAGATTTATTCATTTAATTTAGAGCAATTAAATTTTAAAATTTACAACAATAACAAGCTAATTTCGGTAAAAAACACACTTGTTTTAACTAAAAACAACCCAATTAAATTAAAAGTTGTTTACAAAATAGTATCTCTAAAAGCGCTAGCTTTTAACTTTAAAACCAACAAGAAACAGTACCTTAATAATAAAGTACATATTATTTATGGAACACATATTATTGAATCAGGAAACATTAGAGAAGAGAAAGAGCAATTCATAAATATTACAGAAAGCTGCCAAGATAGCATCAGCGTTTATTTTCCTGATGGAGGAACAATTTCAAGTGCAACTGTTTATACCGATTCAAGTGCAACAAAAAAGGAGTTTAAATCAATTAGTTATGGAATTGGAGATAGTGATAATTTTATTACATTTTATAAATCCGATATAGGCAGATATTATGTTGATTATGGTTCATGTCATTGGGGTGTCAATTTTTGGTTAACGATAAAATAAGCAAGTACCATTTAACACGTATCATCTCAATCTCATAATTTATTTAAAGGTTAGAAACATCTCATTTTGCTGAAATAATTTTTAACAATCTTCGTTTTGTATTTAATTTATATTTTATTCCTACAATTTTATTAATTAAAACCATGAGAATTACCAGCGCTTTATTGTTATTTTTAACGTTTGCTATTAGTTGTTCAGAAAATGCTCCTAAACAAACTGAAGCAACCGAAAATGTATTTTCTACTCAAAATTTGCCTACTCAAGTTTTTGAAATAACCAACCAAAACGACACCTTTATTACAGGCAAAAACGGAACTAAAATTAGTATTCCTAAAAATAGTTTTGTAGATAAAAACGGTAATGCTATTACAGGTAAAATAAGCTTTGAACTAAAAGAAGCTTTAACATTAGCCGATATGGTGATGGGCAATTTAACCACTTTAAGCAATGGTAAAATATTGCAAACCGGTGGCATGATTTATACCAACGCTACCTCAAACGGAGAAAACCTATTGATAGCTTCAAATAAAGCGTTACAAATATCGGTTCCAGCCAACAATAAAAACGATAGCATGTTGATTTTTGATGGAGAAGTTAATCCTGAAAACCAAAGAATCAATTGGGTTAATCCAAAAGATATTATTGAGAAAAACAAACCAACCGTTGTTTCCAAAACTATAAGCCGCCCTATTTTTGATGAACATAAAAATAGGGAAGTTCCATTATTAACAGTTCCTCAAAAACCAATTGAATACAGTGATGATACTGAAAGGATATTGAGTATAAAATTTGAAAACAATAGCATGTTTCCTGAATTGCAACAATATAAAAATGTAAAGTTTAAGGTAAGCGAAAAAAGCGACTTTAACCTAGAGGATGCAAAAAAGACTTGGTACGATGTGAAGCTTGAAAAAACAAATGAAGCAGGTATTTATAAAGTAACATTTGAAGGAATTGATAAAGGTAAAGTTATTACAAGAAAATATTTGGTTTCTCCTGCTTATCAAGGCAATGATTATAAAAAAGCATTGGCTGTATATGAAGAAAAATTTGAACAATACGAAAAGAAAAAGAAGGAAATAGAGGAAAGAAAACAAATTTTATTAGATGCAGTAAAATATAGTAACAAACATGAAACAGACCCGCAGTTAAGTTATGTGTATAGCATTAAAAGTTTAGGTTGGTCAAACATTGATAGATATGCTTATTTAACTAAAAACAATTTAGAATTTATAGTTAAAATTGATAATAAAAATAATGATGAACATGTATATATTTCTTTAATTGTTTTAAAAGATAAATTTTTTATTCCTGGTTACGAAAAAAAAGATGGCACTTATGGTTTTTCGCATAACGATGCAGAACCAACTAACTTACCTGTTGGCGAAGAAGCCATTATTTTAGCAACTACTTATCGAAACAATATTCCATATTTTGCTTTTCAAAAAATTATTATTGCTCCAAAACAAAACATCAACTTAAGTTTGAAAGAAACTACCAAACTTAAGCTGGAAGCATACTTAAAAGAAAATATTTAAATGACCGAAAACTATTTTTATAAAGTAATACATAACCTAAGGCAATACGAAGAAGTGATGCTTTATGCCAATGTGCTTACTTTTAATAAGGAAGAAGAAGAAAAAGTAATTGCTTTTTTAGCCCAAGAGTACGAAGTAGAAAGTCTTAATTATGCTGAAACTCCGCCAAGCTTTAATCCAGATGCGGCACTTTGGGCTGCTAAAACAGTTTATTTGGCTGCGCAATTAATTTTATACAGGCAAAACAAAGAACACGATTTAGCCAATATGTTTCCCAATTACCATTTGGAAATAGACAGTAGCGCCATTGTTTCTGCCGATTTATGCTTGTGTTTTTTACCCGATATGCTGTTGCAATTAAACATCATTGATAGCGAAGATGTGTTAATTGAAATATTAGAAAACATATTGGTAAATTGGCCTTATTCAAGTATAAAACACACCATGACCAACATATCGTTAACTTTTGATAAAATATTAACAAATAAATGCACTGAAATATTATTAATTAATCGCATTATTGAAAATAAAAGAATTGACTTGGCTTTATTACCCCAAATTAAACCTTTGGTATCGGGTAGCTTAGGCATTTTTGCCAGTCAGTTTTGGAACGAATTTAACATAGAAAAAACTATTAATGAGTAATATAGAAAAACTAAACAAAGTACTACAGTTTGTAAAACAATCGTTTGTAGGAAAAGATGAAATTATTGATTTATTGGGAATAAGCTTAATAGCACGCGAAAATGCTTTTTTATTAGGCCCTCCAGGAACTGCTAAAAGTGCCATTATTAGGTTGCTTGCTAGCTGTATTGAAAATGGTAAAAACTTTGAATATTTATTAACTCGTTTTACCGAGCCAAACGAAATTTTTGGCCCTTTTGATATTAGAAAACTAAAGGAAGGTGAGCTAATTACCAATACCGAAGGCATGATGCCCGAGGCATCTATGGTATTTTTAGATGAAATATTTAATGCAAATAGTGCCATTTTAAATAGTTTGCTAATGGCCTTGAATGAAAAGATATTTAGGCGAGGCAAAGAAACCAAAAAACTTCCGGCATTGATGTTTGTAGGCGCCAGTAATGTTTTGCCTGAAGATGAAGCCTTAAATGCTTTGTTAGATAGGTTTTTAATTAGGGTAAAATGCGATTATGTAGAAACTGATTTATTAGAACAAGTTTTATTAGCAGGCTGGAAATTAGAAAATAATACTGCTAATGAAATTCCAACTATAACTCCTGCCAATATTATAGAACTGCAATTGCAAAGCAAACAAGTAAACCTTGCCCCTATTAGAAAACAATATGTTGATTTGGTACATAACCTTCGCAATACAGGTATAAAAGTTTCGGATAGAAGGGCGGTTAAGGTTCAAAACTTAATAGCGGCAAGTGCTTTAATGTGTAATAGAACTGAGGCCATTGTAAGCGATTTATGGGTGCTTAAATATATTTGGGATACAGAGGAACAAATAGAGATTTTAGCAGGCATTATTGATTCGATCATAGAAAAAGAAAACGAGCCAAATGCACATCCACAGGCACTTTACAACAAAACACCCAATGCCGAAGAGTTAATTAAAGAAGTGCATTTGCTTACCGAAAAATGGAACCAAGAAGGGCTTTCGTTTGAAGAAAAAAATATTATAAAAGATAAACTTCGATATGTTCAAACACGCTGTAATTGGATAAAAAACCAAGAACACAAAACACATATTCAAACCGAAATTGAAAAACTATGGCAAACCATGTTACAAACCATGTAACCTATTATTTGCACATAAAAAGCCAGTTTAAAATTGATTTGGCAGGAATAAGGCATTGGAATAACCTAAAAGTAGGTTTTGAAAATGATGATATTTGGGTTAAAGATTTGGATTATGTGCAAATAAATTCGGTTGATGTAAAGAGTATTCCTTATAAAACTTTGTATTATGAAAATGATGGTAAATTGTTTTTAGTAAATAGTCAATTGCCTCATTGCAATGTACCAAGCTTGCTGTGGACACCGATAAACAGGGCATTTCCCATTACATTACCACCATTAAACCATAACTTATTTGAAATAAATAGTACTGCCAAAATTGAAATTATTCCAAGTAGTTTGGAGCAAGAAAGTGTAGGAATTTTGGTTGATTTGTTGGTATTAAAACAATACTTGTTAAGCGCTCCTACCATTCGATTAAAAAACTTAAGTTGGTGCATAGTAAACCATCAAGCACTTATTATAGGTAAACCATTTTTGCCAATTAACGGGCTATCGGTTTGGCAAACCAATAATCATTTATTACCTAACGGTTATACCTTTAATTTTAAACCTATTAGCTATGAACTAAACCGTGTTTTAAACACTGATGCTACCTCTTATTTGCTATGGAATAGCAATGGCAACTATACCATTATTGAAAAAGAAAATTTGATGCCTTTATCAATAAGCTCGTTTAAGCAAACTGAAAATAATTTATTACAAAAAATTTAGTTAAATGAGCGTAACCTATTTTAAAGATACCCCTGAATATTTTTGGCAATGGGAAGAAAATGGAAACGTAATCAGTATTCCTAATGGTAGTACCATAGCTTATAGAGCTTATGTTAGCGAAGTTTTAAATTACTTAACCTTACAAGGTTATCCTTCGTTTGGTGCGTTGCTTTTGGCTATAATAGCTACTAACGAAAATGGCTATGAAACTTTAAATACCGTAAATAGCATCATTACCAAAGCATTTAAAGAATCAAAGTTTGAAGTATTACAAAGCGGAATGTCGTTTTTAAGACTACTTGCTCAATTACCCAATGAGTATAAAAACGGCAATAAACGATTATTGCTTTTTCAAGCCATTTTTCAAGATTGCCATAATATCACTTCTACCAAAAAAGCTAAACATATTTACCATTTTATAGCCAAACCTAATTTTAGTTTTTCGAATGTAAAAAACGAAGAATTAGTGCATGTGGTAGCTAGAGACTTTAAAGTTTTTGAAGTTATATACAAGAAACTAAATACTGTAGAGGCTATTTTAAATGAAATGGCATCTATTACAGAATTGCCTCAAATAGTTGAATTAGAACAGCCTGCCATTACTGAAAACAATACTCAAAAAGATTATATTGATGAACTGATTGACAATCCAAAAACTTTTCATAGCGGTTCGTTAGTAAGGCGTATTTGGAGTGGTTTAAATATTCCATTCCAAAGTGTATTGCCTAGCAAACAACCTTTGGGCGGAATTTCAGATTTAACCAATAAAGGCGATTTTGATAAATTACTTATTTCAGAATTTGCCAACGATGATTTGGTATTTTTATCGCGCATTGCCAATAACGAAGCTTTGTATATTCAGCGGGAAATTCCACCTCAAAACAACCAAATGCAACGCGTTATTTTAATTGATGTGTCACTAAAAAATTGGGGCACACCCAAAGTGATAGCATTTGCCACCATGCTTGCCATTGCAAAGCACCCAAAAAGTAATATAACATGCACGGCTTTTACCATAGGAAATTATTACAAACCCATCCATTTTGAAGATATAAATGGCGTGATTGAAGGCTTACAAAACTTGGAAGGAAGCATAAATGCAGGCAAAGGACTTACAGCCTATTTAACCGAAAACAAACCAACTGCTAAAACTGAAATATTTATAATAACAGAACCTACTACTTTAAAACAAGTAGAAATGTTAAAGGCATTAAACGATTTTCAAAAAGAAATAACCTATATCATCCATCCTGATTCTGACGGAAATATTGATATTTATAAAAAACAACAAAGCAGTAAAAAACATATTCAGCATATACTTTTACCTTTAAATGAACTATGGAAAAAACAGCCTAAGCCTGCTAAAACAGAAACGTCAAGCGATTTTTACATGGAACAAAATTTTCCAATATTGTTTGGAAAACCATCAAGAAACAATATTTACTTGAATATAGATGAAGAAAATTTTTTAGTTTCACCTGAAAAAATATTGTATAGGAAATGTAATGGTGTTGATAGTAAAAGTGGTTGGGATTTAATAGATGCTAATTTACCTTTTAAAGCAAGTCATACTGCCATAGGCAAACTAGATAATGGAGAAATAGTCATATTTTTATTCAAGCACAACACAAAAACTTTTTTAGTTTTAAATGTGAATACTGGTAATAAAGTTTCGAACACTATATTTAATTGGAAAAACTATTATGGAGACACTTTATTTTTTGCGCACAATGCTTTTATTTACAAAGGATACGCACGTAGTTGGAAAATAGATGCCATAACAGGAACCGTAGAGGAAATTGATGAAAATTTAATTGAAAAACCTGAAGAAAACCCACTTGCCTCAAATGCCACTTATGTTGACACCTTTTCAAACTTTAACATTTTAAAAAATATACATAAAATACAAATAAATAAATGGAATAATTTGGTACTAAACGGCATTCATGAAATTTGTTTTTTGGAAGGTAGAGATACAATTTCGATTGACGAAAACAGTTCTAATCAGTTTGAAGCTACAGCCAATAAACTAACTGAAAATGTATTTTCGTTTTTTGAAGGAAGCACCATTACTTTGCATAAAGCAGGTTTACTTATTTTTAAAAGTAATAATAAAACGATTCCTACTTTTTATATACCAACCATATTGCTCAATAATATTGCGACAGCTAGCGAAACTGAATTTGCAGGGCGCGATTATTATTATAAACATGGAACAAAAGTTACGGTAAAAGAATTTAATAAAAAATACTACACACCATTTATGGAACAAATAGTAGGGAATACTGAACAAAGCGAAGTAAATCCTGAATATCCAGGAGGTGAGGAAGCCATGAATAAATTTATTAGTAGTGAAGTAAAATATCCTAGAAAAGCAATAAATGCTAATGTCCAAGGGCGAGTACAAGTACGTTTTACCATAGATGCAGAAGGAGTGGTAAAAAATGTGCATGTACCCACTCCTATTCACCCACTTTTAGATGAAGAAGCTATAAGAGTAATAAAAGCCATGCCTAACTGGAAACCAGGAAAACAAGCGGGTAAACCTTGCCCAGTAATTTACACAATTCCCATTAACTTTAACATTGACTAGGCATGGAGTTACAAATTAAATTAGCAAATAAAAATACTTACCCAATTGGCGGATTTTTGGTAAAAAGCCCACTAGTAGCCGATTGGTTAAAGCAAATAGAATTATTGGATTTAAAACTAGAAGATATTCAAACATTTGCAATTCCTGATATAACACCTAATAGTATTTGGGGTTGTTTTGTAATTTGTAACGATTTTGACATCAATAAAATTGGTAAAAACCAACTTTGCCAAAAGGTAATAACCAACCTTTATATTCCGGAAAAAGCCGTTTTATTTCCTACTTTAAACATAGCCGAAATAGATGCTTTGTTTGAAAAAGGAAAACACATCATACATCCTGAATTTGGATTGGTAGCGCTTAGTGAAAAAGTAAATTGGAAGGAATTAATAACTGTTCCAAACCAAGAAAAACTGCCTGTAATAAAGCCAAGTGCAAGTGTGTATGTTCCAAATACTATTAAGAGTTTTCAGATAAAACCAGTTTCTACCGAGGACATTTTAAAGCAAATGGAGGAAAAAATGTTTCCTAAAAAACAAAAAATGCCTGACGAAAAACTGAATTTGTTAGAACATTTAAAATTGATGGGTTTAAAAACATTGTTCAATTCAGTAAAAGATGGCGATGCTAAAACTACCGAAAAAAGCGGTTTATTAAATGGTATAGAAACTATTTTAGGAAAACTATTGCCAAACAGTAATAACCAAGTAATTGATAATTTACAACAAGATTTTGAAGAGCTAGAAAAACGCAACCAAGCTGCAATTGATAAGTTTTTAGAAATGCTTAAAAATAATCCTGATGAAGCCTTAAAATATGCTATTCCTTTAGATGAAAATGGTTCAAGCAGAGGCGATTTTGGCCAAGGTGAGTTTAACCTTTCCATGAGGTGGATGAGTTTATTATTTAGTGATTCAGGAAATAACTCGTCAAGTTATGGTGGTTCCATTGATTTAGGCGATAAATATTTTGAACTACAAAGGCAATACAACCAAACTGCCGAAAAATTGATAGCTCAAAAAGAGTATCAAAAAGCTGCATTTGTATATTTTAAACTACTTAAGAACAGTTATAAAGCTGCCGAAACACTTGAAAAAGGCGGATTTTACAGTGAAGCAGCGGCTATATTTTTAAAGAATAATTTTAAAGAAGATGCGGCTAAATGTTTTGAAAAAGGTAGGATGACCGATGAGGCTATCAAAATTTATAAAGAGTTAAATAAAAACGAAAAAGTGGGCGATTTATACGCCAGTATCAACAATACAAAAGAGGCTAATATTTACTATAATTTAGTGGCCGATAATTACATAAGTAACAATCAATTTGTAAAAGCATCGGTTATTTATAAAAACAAAATGCACGATGCTAGCTTAGGCCAGCAAACACTTTTAAAAGGTTGGCAAAGTAATTTAGATGCTAGTAACTGCTTAAATACTTACTTGAGCAATATTGCAGATGTAAAACAAGTAGAACAAGAAATAAATAGGATTTTTAAAACCGAAATAACCAGGCAAAACAGAGAGCAGTTTTTAACCGTTATTCAAACACATTTTGAAAAAGATTATCCATTTAAAGAGAACTTAAAAGAAATAGGTTATCAACTAATTGCCGAGCAAATTCCGTTTAACAAAGGCATAGTTGGCGAACTAAAAGTATTTAACCAAACCGACAAAGAATTGATGAAAGACACTATTCGGTTTAAGGTGAATAATAAGTAAGAGTTGAATTTTTTATTTTAAAATATGGACTATAGACTATCGTCCATCAACTTCTACTTTCCAATGCATAATTTGTTTATCATCGCTGCCGGTTAAAAGTTCTGAATCGTTAATCCAAATCAGTTTGTTAATGGAAGTAACATGTGCTTCATTTCTGGCTTTGTCCACTACTTTTAAAAGGTCGAAAGTAGTTGCATCCCAAATTTTTAAGGTTTTATCCATACTTACAGTAGCAAATAAATTTCCACTCGGATTAAACTGAATGGCATTGATATGTAAGTTATGAGCAGGTACATCTTTTATCAATTCATAATTGTTTTCAGCATTATAAAACTTTAAAAACACATCACGTCCTCCGCTTAGTAAATGTTTATTTTGGTTACAATAACTCAATGCAAAAACCGAGTTTACATGGTAATTTAAAGTTTGAATCAACTCAAAATTATCGGCATTGTAAATTCTGATAGAATGGTCAGAAAAACCTATGGCTATATGGTTTAATACTGGATTGATGGCAATAGTTCTTGCACTTTTATTACTTGCTTGAATGGTTTTTAAAAGTGTAAAATCTTCAGTTTTAAATATATTTATTTTACCATCGCCACCAGTGGTAATAAAAGTATTGTTGTGTAATTTTATATCGTAAATACCAAGGGTGTGTGCTTCAATATTTTTTATTTCTTTATTTACATTTAAATCAACTACATGCAAGTTACCTTGGGCAGAACCAATTAATAATTGTCTTTTCTGCTTAAGCAATAACAAGCTATAAACAGGCCTTGGCACTTGGCAAATCAATACACCATCAACCTTATTTTCAAAATCCCACTCTACTACATACCCCTCTCCTGCTCCCGAGTAAAAACAATTTTCGTTAAGCGATGGAGATAAGGAATAAATACAATCTTTATGTCCGCTATATTGGTGAAGTTTGGTAATTTTTATTTTTTTTAGCATGTAATTTTAAAACTGATTATACCGAATTGTTAAAGGTAATTTTACAATTAATAATTTCGGCATTTTACAATTGCAATATTATATAATTGCTTTAAGATATTGTATAATTGCAATTGTTTCAATATTGCAAAGCAACAATAAAAAACTAAACACTACAGCATTTTGCCAATTATTTCTATACAAAATATCAGCAGCGACATCATTTTAGGTATTTGGAAAATTACCGAAACCAAAGCCGACTTTATGAACATGCTTGGTAACCATTTAATTGACCCATCAAAACCTACTAATCCAGCCGAAAATGTGGGATTACATTGGTATGCAAGTAGGGTTTTGTTACAAAATTTATTTGATGCTCATAAAATAGAAATACATAAAAATGAGGCCAATAAACCTACACTTTTTATTAATGATGAAAAGTATTTTATAAGTATTTCTCACTCGTACGAATATGTAGGAATTATGTTTAGTCGCACACATGAAATTGGTTTAGATATTGAAAAAATTGATGAACGCATTAACCGTGTTTCGCGTAAATTCTTAAACGAAAACGAGCAATTATTTGCAGAAAGTAAATTAAGTAAAACCCTTATTTGGAGCGCTAAAGAAAGCGTTTACAAATGGTACGGAAAAAAAGAATTAGATTTTAAGGAGCATATGCAAGCCTATCCATTTATAGCAGAAGACAAAGGCATTTTTAACTTTAAACTGAGCAAAAACGAATTTGAAAAAGAAATTGACATACATTACTATTTGATTGATAATTATGTTATTACATACTGTTACTAAATTTTGGATGTTGGATGATGAATGTTGAATTATGAAATAACTTAAACCTTCTAAACTTCCTAAACCCTCCAAACAGAACATAAACACATATTAACTTAAACACTTAAACACATACTAACTTAAACACTCCAAAACACTCAAACATGTTAAACAATATAGAACACATAGGCATAGCTGTAAAAAATGCTGAAGAAAGTATCAAATTATTCAACGTATTATTTAATACCACACCCTACAAAGAAGAAGCGGTGGTGAGCGAAAATGTAAGAACTGTTTTTTATAAAACAGGCGAAACCAAAGTAGAGCTTTTGCAAGCTACCAGCGATGATAGTGCCATTGCCAAATTTATTGAGAAAAAAGGTGAAGGAATTCACCACATGGCATTTGCGGTAACCGATATATATGCTGAAATTACAAGATTAAAGGCAGAAGGATTTGTATTTATCAACGAAACACCAAAACAAGGAGCTGATAATAAGCTAATTGTATTTTTACATCCCAAAAGCAGCAATGGTGTATTAATAGAATTATGCCAAGAAATAACTCCATAAATTGAACCGTTATTGGTAAATTTTTCTTGTCCTAGTTCAATGCACAGGTTTTAAATTGATATCATCTTTGTACTGTAAAATCAATCAAAAAATATTGAGTTATGGAACGCAAAGATTTTATTAAAAAAGGACTTTTTGGTACCAGCATGTTTGTGGCTTCGGCTGCATTAGGCCAAGTTATTAAAAACGAAATTGATGAGTTGCAAAATTTAGATGCTGTTCCAATTACTGAAAACATTTTAGGATTTAATCATTTACCAAATAACAATTCAAAAATTATGGAAAATATAATTTTGCATAAAGCCGATACAAGAGGCAATGCTGACCACGGATGGCTAAAAAGTAAACACACTTTTAGTTTTGCTAATTATTACAACCCCGATAGAATGCACTTTGGTGTTTTAAGGGTTTTAAACGATGATAGTGTAGAAGGTGGAATGGGTTTTGGAACTCATCCGCACGATAACATGGAAATTATTAGTATTCCGCTAGAGGGCGATTTACAGCACAAAGATAGCATGAACAATGTAGCTGTAATAAAAAGTGGCGATATACAAGTAATGAGTGCCGGAACTGGTATTTACCACAGCGAGTACAACAAAAATCAAGATAAGTTGGTTAAATTTTTACAAATTTGGGTGTTTCCAAACAAAAAAAATGTAACGCCTCGTTACGATCAAATTACACTTAACTTAGCCGATAGACATAATAATTTACAACAAATACTTTCGCCTAATAAAGATGATGCAGGTGTTTGGATTCACCAAGATGCATGGTTTAGTTTAGGAAAATTTGACAAAGATTTTTCTATAAAATACCAAACCAAACGTAAAGAAAATGGTGTTTATATATTTGTGCTTAAAGGCGATTTAATCATTAATAATACAACAGTAAATACCAGAGATGGAATTGGAATAACCAACAACGAAAATATTGATATTAAAGCGTTAACTCAAGATGCTGAAATATTGGTAATGGATGTTCCAATGACAATGGCCTAGTTGATAGACCATAGTCGATAGTCAATAGACCATAGATGATGGTTAATAGACCAAAGTATATAGTCAACAGATTACAGATGATAGCCAATAGACGAAAACAAAAAAACTATGGTCTGTGGTCCATTGACTATAAGCTAACAAACAATTAAACAATTAAACAATCAAACAATACAACAATAAAAAATTATGACAACAACAAAATGGGCATTAGACCCAACACATTCAGAAATTGGATTTAAAGTAAAACACATGATGTTTACTAACGTTTCAGGTAACTTTACTAGCTTTAATGTTACAGCCGAAACCAGCGGTGATGATTTTGCAGGTGCAAAAATTGAATTTACTGCAGATACAGCATCAGTTAACACTAACAATGAACAAAGAGATGGTCACTTAAAAAGTGGTGATTTTTTTGATGCAGAAACTTTCTCAAAAATTACTTTTTCAGCAACAAGCTACACACAAGTTAGCGGCAGCGATTATGAATTAGTAGGAAATTTAACCATTAAAGATGTAACTAAATCAATTAAATTAAATGTAGAAAACGGTGGTTTAATGAAAGATCCTTGGGGTAACTTAAAAGCTGGTTTTACTATTACTGGTAAAATTAACAGAAACGACTTTGGTTTAGTTTGGAATGCTGCATTAGAAACAGGTGGCGTATTGGTAAGCGAAGAGGTTAAAATTAATTGTGAAATTCAATTAGTTAAACAAGCATAATGAGTTTATCAAATTCAGAAACGGCTATTATTAGCGCTATCAAAAACAGATGGAGTGCTCGTAGTTTTTCGGAGCAAGCCATTACCAAAAATGATTTGTTAACCATTATAGAGGCTGGTACTTGGGCTTTTAGCGCCATGAACGAACAGCCTTGGCAAGTTATTGCTGCGCATAAAGGAACCGAAACTTATAATCAAATTTTGGCAACTTTAATGCCAGGTAATACACCTTGGGCTCAAAATGCGGCAGCTTTTATTTTAAGCATTGCACGTACTACTTTAAGCAAAGATGACATTACAGCTAATGGTACCGCAGAACACGACTTAGGTGCATTTAATGCTACCATGTCAATTCAGGCTGCGGCAATGGGAATTACAACTCATCCAATGGGTGGTTTTGATAGAGCTAAGGTAAAAGAAATTTTTAACTTAACCGATACGCAAAAACCAATGGCTGTAATAGCTTTGGGGTATTTAGATAGTGCAGAAAAATTACCTGAACCATACAAAACCAGAGAGCTTTCACCAAGAGTTAGAAAACCCATAAACGAAATAATTTTAGGTCATGAATAAATTAAATATTTTAGTAATTGGCAGACACCAGCAAATAACTAAAACCTTGTTTACCTTGGTAAACAAAATGGAGAATTGTATTGGATTTTCGGCTTTAACCGATGAAGATGCCATAAAAATATTTAATGAAAACAATGTTGACTTGGTATTATTAAGCAGTGGAATTCCCGAAGAAAGTGAAGAACTAATTAGGAATAATTTCACTAATAAAAACCCAAAAATTAAGATAATACAACATTATGGCGGTGGAAGTGGATTGCTAAATAATGAAATATTAGAAGCAATAACCTACAAACCATAACTGTGTAAAATTTCTCTATTCATAAAAAAGCTGTCTTCTGGACGGCTTTTTTTATGAACTCAAACTATAATTAAATCATCTAAATCCTAAGGACTACACTAAACACTAATCAAAACAGTTTGCACTGTTTGATTTTCTTAAATATAATCCTCGTAATTTAAGCTAATTGAGAAAGTGCCATTTTTCTGCTTTTTTAAACAAAATAACCTCAAATAGAATAGAATTTACGCAAAATTCAATTCTTATTAAGTCAAATAAGCCTGACGAATGGCATTTCTACGCAAATAAAATAAAAAACACCACCACTAAAACCTGTTAATAAAAATGTTGATAACATATAGAGATTAAAAAGGTGCTTTATATAAAAATAACTCCAATCGTCATAGTTAGCAATCTACCTAACACATATTAGGCTTGTTTAATTTATGGTTAATTTACTTTTGGAATGGGATATAGTATGTATAACTAAACCTAAATAAATTTAAACAAGTATAAATTACATAAAATCAGCACCTTTTGGTGTTATTTAGGAAAACATTAAAACTATTTTGGAACAAAATTTACCAAAACGGGAAAAAAATAAAATAAATAGACAATAGATAAAAACAAACAAAATAAGTATACAACAGCTTAAACGAATAAAAGCGCCAAAGTTCACTCAATTAGTATTTGAGGCACAATTTTGACAATATTTATTTCGACAAAACCTTACAAAAATGAAAAACAAAAAACAGAAAAGAGTAATTAACGAATTGAAAACGTACAATTACCCAAAGGCTAAATTGAAAATTAAAACAATGTTTTTTCTATTCTTTTCTTTAGCGATGAGTATTAACTGGGTTAGTGCTCAATCAAATCCCAAAATTACTGATAGTGACAAAGTCAACAGTGATTCTTTTAAGGCAAAAGTTGGAATAGCTAGACTTGTTGAATTTAAAAAACTAGAAAGTTTGATTATTCCAAAATCAACTGCTGCTGGTGTAGCTCCTGAAGGAGAACACTTTATTGGGCAATATGCAATGACCGAAACTGAATTAGTTTTTTTACTTGGTGCGCCTGATGTAAAAGTTTCGAGTGTTATTTATCAATATAATCTAGGTAATGGAAACTCAAGTTGTAAACTTTACGTAGGTATTGATTCAGATGGATATGTTACTTACTCAGTAATTAAATCTTGCAATTAATTTAACTACCACATTTAAACTTATATATTTTGAAAAATAAATTCAATATCTCGAAAAAAACAACCAAAGCTCAATATTTACTTATTGTGCTATTATTGTTAATTGGCAGTGTAGCTAATGCGCAATATTTGTTTCAAATAACTGGTTCAAGTAATCTGGCTTCGGTAAATACAGGTAATACCTTTGTGTACACCATTAACTACTCAACAGCTGGAAATACCACAAGTGGTCAAAATGTTGTAGCAACAATTAATTTGCCTAGTAATGTTTCACCTAGTAGCACATCGCCTTTTAGCAATGCTATTAGTTACCCAACTTCGCAAGTTACAAGTGCTACTTATAACAACTCAACTAACACTGTAACAATTACTTACATAAATCCTTTACCTGCTGGTGCAGCTGGGCAAATTCAGTTATCGTTAAAATATTCGAATGGAAATACCCCTAATGGTTATGCCCCTGATATTTTTACCAAAGTAACTTTTTCTAACTCATTGAGCGTTAGTCCTACCTATAGCGATACAATTAACGTAAACGCCATAGCAGATAATAATTTTTCTATTTCAAAAATTAAAAACTCAGGTGGAGCTATTAACGATTTAACTATCTACAGATTAAATATTAGCAACTCAGGAAGCAGCAGCGCAGCTTTAACTTTAACCAACCCAACTTTAGTTGATACTTTAGCAGCAGGAGTTGAATTTGTAGAAGCAACTTCTTTCAGTGGTTCAAACGCTCCTGTTTATAATCCTTCTGACAGAACTATAACTTGGACTTGGACAAGTGGTGTATTTAATACCAATTATTCAGGAACAGCTTATGTAAGTGTAAAACATCCAAATTCATCATTTGCCTTAGGCAATAATGTTTGTAACAAAGCATATTTAACTGGTAATATTCCAACATTGCCCTTAGGAAATAGCACATCATCTACCAAAAGTGGAAATGTATGTTTTGGATTAGCAGCACCAGCTGCTGCAGCTGTTTGTAGTGGAGGTGGAATTACAGCTGCAACTGCAAGTTGGTTAAACAAACATGTACTTTCAGGAACTAGCGGTAACTCATTTTCAAATGGTTGGGCCAATACAGGAAATACACAATTAGACTCTGTAATTTTAACATATACCATTGATAAAAGTGTAGATGTTAATACAATTTCAATTGGTAAATTGGTAGATGGATTGGCAAGAACTAGCCGCGACACCGTTCAATTAAGATACAAAACAAACTTAAACAGTAATTACACTCTAAAAGGAACTTATATTGTAACTAACGATATGAGTGTAACCATTAATTTACCAGCTGGTGAATATTTAACAGATGTAAACTTTGTTATTTATGGTGATTTACCAATTGGTGGTAGCCAAAGTTTAACTTATAGTGGAAGTGTTAGAAGCACTGCTCAAGGTGCTAAAGATGGTTCGGCTATTGTAGAAGGAACTACTTATAATCCTTCAAACCCTGGTGATGATGGAACTTTAATTACCAATAATTCAACTGGTAAATATTACTACAATGGTGTTGCTACTAATTACTCAAGCTGTAATGGTGTTGCTGAAATTTTCATTCCAAAACCGGTATTTAATACACCAAACAAATCTATTACCAACTCAAGCTCAAGCTTAAGAGCGAGCGATACTATTAATTATAGATTTAGTATTCAATTAGGTGGTAATGTAAATGCACAAAATGTGGTGGTTTACGATACGTTAGATTCAAGATTAAACTATGTAGCTGGTTCGGGTAGCGTGGTAATTAATAGTATTACTATTAACCCAACAGTAAATGGTAATATTTTAATTTGGAACCTTGGAACTTTAAATGCTGGTGCAACTTACACCATTAACTTTAAAGCAGAAATTAAACCAGGTACGCCAGCTAATACCATTCCAAATAAAATTTATATTTCAAGTAGCAATTCATTATTTCCAAACGGTGTAAACTCAAGCACTAATGTAACGGTGGTTACAAATATTGCATTAGTTGCTTACAAAGGACAAAATGGTTGTGATACCAATTTTGTTTATTACCCGACTAATGCAACTACACAAGAAGGTGGTTTGGTTAATTATAAAATAACAGTAAAAAATCAAGGAAATATTGCTGCAAAAGATTTAACTTTAATTGACGTATTTCCATTTATTGGCGATACAAGGGGTTCTCAATGGTTTCCAAATTTAGTAGGCCCTGTTACTTTAAGTGATCCTAACTCAACTGTTTATTATAACACAGTTAGCAATCCTTGTTATGCTGATTTTGTACCTGCTGTAAATATGCCAAGTTGTAATGCTCCTAATTGGACATTAACACCTCCAATGGATATTACTAGCGTTAAAGCAATCAAAATTGTAAGAAATGCTAATTTACCAGCTTTAGATAGTATTGTATTTTCATGGCCAATGCGTGTTCCAATTGGAACTCCATCAAATATTATCATGAACAATACTATTTACTACCAAGTAAGCAGAGCTGATATGGCAGGAACTACAGGCAGATTATTACCAGCAGCTCCAAATCAAGTTGGTATGGTAACTAGCTGTACTCCAGTTTTAGGCTCTATTGGTAATTATGTTTGGTTTGATGCCAACAAAAATGGTTTACAAGATGAAGCAGCTGCAAACGGAATTAATGGTGTAAAAATTTATTTATACGGAACTGGTCCTGATAGTGTTATGGGTGGTGGAGATGATGTTTTATTAGACTCAACTTTCTCTGCTAACGATTTTAATGGTAACCCAGGTTATTATAAATTTGTGGAGTTAAAATCAGGCAAATACTATGTAAACTTCCAATCTGATTACAGTGAATTTTTAGTAACTCCTAATGTAAACCAAGCTTCTCAAATTAATGGAAATAGCGATGCTGCATTAGGAACAGGAAACAGTGGTTTGGTAACTATTAACACTAGCGCTTCTGGCGTTGACAAAGATAATAATACCATTGATGCAGGTTATTACATTAAAGGTTCTTTAGGTAACTATGTTTGGTTTGACGATAATAAAAATGGTTTACAAGATGAGCCAGCTTCAAATGGAATTAACGGACAAAAAGTTTACTTATTAAAAAATACAAGCGGAAGCACTTATGTTGTAATTGACTCAACTATAACAGCTAATGATGGTTCAGGAAACCCTGGTTACTATAATTTTGTAATTGATGTGGTTGGAACTTACAAAGTACAATTCCCTACAGGAGTTAGCACTAAAGTATTAACTACTCAAAATGGTTCAGCAGGAACAAATGGTAATAGCGATCCGAATACCTCAACTGGTTTAAGCAATGCTATTGTAATGAACTTAATAGGTGGTGGAATTAACCAACATAATCCAACTATTGATGCTGGTTATAGATGTAATGTAGCAACACCAACCATTAGCGGAAACGGAACTGGAAACGGTGGTGGAAGATGCGAAAATGGCACCAATATTACTTTAACTAGTTCTCCTGCTTTTGCTTACCAATGGTTTAAAAATAATGTAGCTTTATTGGGCGAAACTAACCAAACACTTGTTACCAATAATGTTACAGGAACTTATCATGTAGTAACTTACGATAATGCAGGTTGTAACTCAAGTTTATCAAATACAATTAATGTAATAACTTATGCTAAACCTAATGCTAACTTTACTCCTACTGATACTTTAATGTGTTTAGGAACCAATACTTTTACATTTAATAACACAACTTCTATAAGTAGTGGATCTTTTAATAGCAGTTGGAGTTTTGGCGACAATACTACTTCATCAGCAGTTAGCCCAACTAAAGTTTATAGCTCAGTAGGAAACTATGCAGTTAAATTAATTACTAGCACAAGCAATGGTTGTATTGATTCAATTACAAAAAATGTTGTGGTTACAAATACCCTAACAAGTGGCGGTATTATTGGCTCTACAGAAGATTTTTGTGGTACATTTAATCCAAGTTTGATTAACAACATTACTTCACCAACTGGCGGATTTGGAACATTAGAATACCAATGGTATTATAATTTAAACAATGAAACTACAAATACTGGTTCAAATGGCTGGGTATTGATTTCAGGTGCCAATTCAGCTACTTACGATCCTGGTGTTATTTCACAAACTACATATTATATCCGTATGTCGAGAAGTGTAGGTTGTGGTGATTTTACAGGAAGTAATGTAATAGCAAAAATAGTTAGACCTTTCCCAGTAGCTAACTTTACTATTAACAATGCTGTTCAGTGTTTAGATCAAAATAGCTTTGAATTTACCGACTCTACAGTAACAAATGCTGATAGTATTATTACCAATACTTGGTCATTTGGCGATTTAACATCGGCTAATGGAGTAAATTCAACAAAAAGTTATGGTGCAAATGGTACTTATTTTATTAAATTAGTTACTACTAACTCTTATGGCTGTAAAGATTCTATTTCAAAATCGGTTTACGTTGGTAACCCAACTGCTGCATTTACTTATACTAATAAATGTAATGGTGTTATTGAATTCGAAAACAATTCAATTAACGCTAACAATTACGAGTGGATTTTTGAAAATGGACATAGCTATTGTACTAATTCAATTAACAACTTTACACACACCTTTACTCCTGGTACACAAAAAGTAATTTTAATTGCTAAAAATGGTGGTTTATGTGCAGATACATTTAGTCAAAACATTACCATTTTACCTAACCCAGTTGCCATATTTAGTGCTTACGCAATTGGTTGTACCAAAACAGTAAAATTCAGTAATTTCTCTGTTGGAACCACTGAATACAAATGGGATTTTGGAGTAAATTCAACATTAAGCGATACAAGTAACTTACAAAATCCTGTTTATACTTATGCAGCAGATGGTAGTTATCAAGTAAAATTAATAGCAAAAACTATTGAAGGTTGTCAAGATTCGTTAACTACTACAGTAAACGTTAATTCAATTGGAATTAACCCAACAGCTAATTTCACAATCAACAATTTATCAAGCACTTGTGTAAACAGATATTCATTTACCAATACATCAACCAATGCTGTTTCTTACCAATGGATATTTAGCGATGGTTCAACTGTAAATAGCACAAATGCAAGTAAAAGCTTTGGTGCTGCTGGTACTTACCAAGTTATGTTAGTAGCTAAATCAGCTACCAACTGCTACGATACTATTGTAAAAACTGTAAATGTATTAACTAGTTCAACTGGTCCTATTGCTTCATTTAGCCCAAGTGCTTCTCAATCATGTTTGGCTAATAATAGCTTTGAGTTTAACAACACTTCATACTTTGTAGGTAATGGTTGGATTCCTCAATACGAATGGGATTTTGGAAATGGAACTACTAATAATGTAAATACATTTATTTATAACAAACATTTCGATTCTTCTGGAGTTTATACTGTTCGCTTAATTGCAACAGGTTCAAATGGTTGCAAAGACACTGCATACCAAACCATTGAAATATTACCTTCCCCTAGAGCATTATTTACAGGATTTACAAACTGCGGAATGACCTTAGCAATTAATAATACTTCGAGCAATGCAGTTGCATATATTTGGGACTTTGGCGATAATAGTAACTCTCGTACCTCTGACCTAACTTTTAGCCACACTTATAACAACCAAAATTGGTATAATGTAAGCTTAACCGCTATTGGTGCAAATGGCTGTAGAGATTATGCATCAAAAACAATCATTGCCTCAGTTGGTCAGTTACCAGTTGCTTTATTTGGATACGATACAGTAGCTTGTTCTGGTGCTATTCGTTTCAAAAACTTAACAACTGGCGCATCGGAATTCAATTGGAATTTTGGCGATGGTTCACCAATTGCTTATGTTTCAAACCCAATAAAAGTTTACAATACAGCTGGAACTTATACTGTAACTTTAACTGCTTCTAATGGCGATAATTGCTTAACCACTTACACCATGCAAGTTAATGCACCAGCTGGTCAAAACATTGCTTTACCAAAAGCAGGATTTACTCACAGCATTGGTACTTGCAATAACGCCATAACTGGTAATGATACTTCAGCCAATTCAATTATACGTAAATGGTACTTTGATGGTAATTTAGTAAGCATTTTACCTTGGGTAAATATTACTAACCCGGCAGCAGGTTATCACGAATTAAAATTAGTAGTATCAAACGGAACATGTGTTGACTCTATTAGCAAAAATATTTTAATTCAAACTCCACCAGCTGGTATGTTTAATTATACAGCAAGTACTTGTTCTAGAACTGTATTATTTACTACCAATACTGTAAATGGTAATGCATTCAAATGGAAATTTAACGATGCTTTAGCTTCGGTTGATACAGCGGTTGGTAACATAGTTTCGCATACATTTACTAATAATGGAGATTATATTGTAACCCTTGAGGCTACTAATTTAACAGGTTGTTCAACCACTTTTGTTGATACCATTACAGTAAATGCTAGCAATAGTCCTTTAAATGCATCGTTTTACTTTAATAATACCAATTGTAATTGTATTTGCTCAAACAAAATTAAGTTTATAAATACAAGTACTGGAAATGCAAACAATTACTTATGGAACTTTGGTGATGGAAATACTTCAACTCAAGCTAATCCAAATAAAGGATATGCAAGTACAGGATTTTTTACAGCAACATTAACTGTATCAAATAATGCAGGTTGTTTCAGTACAGCATCGGCACAAGTTTTCGTTCCTGCTACATCTAAAGGTTCAAGTGCATCGTTTACTACTGACAATCCAATTCAATGTTTAACTGGAAATAGCTTTAACTTTAATAACACGTCAGCGTTCTTAGGTGCAGGTTATAACAGTAAATACTATTGGAACTTTGGCGATGGTACAGTTGATTCGGTAAATACATTTATCTTCAATAAACACTATAATGCTATTGGCGTATACACTGTTCAATTAGTAGCAGTAGGTAATGATAATTGCCGCGATACAATGACTATGATAGTACAAGTTAAAAATTCAGGATGCTTAAACCTTGCTACTCCAGTAAGTGTTTTCAATCCTCAAAACTTTACAGCCATAAGCACCGATGCTGCCGCAACAAGTGTTAACAAAGTTTCAGATGCATCAAATAGTTTTAACTTATATCCAAATCCTAATACTGGTAGCTTTACCATTGCATGCAAAACAATTAGTAATAAAATGCAAGTAGAGGTTATTGATATAATTGGACGTACTGTTAATACTAACGTGAACTTTAATTTAAGTAACAATACCATTGACATTAATTGTCACCAAATTACTACTGGCAATTATTTTGTAATTATTAAACAAGAAAATGGCGAACGCTCAAGAATTAAATTTAATATTACAGAATAACTCCCTTATTTTGAACAAAATAGGCTAATAAATTAAAGGCTGTTTCGTAATGAAACAGCCTTTTTTGTTTTTATTAAATAAAGTTTTATATAATTGTGTATTAATAAAACACTAAAAATGACTACCGTAGGTGCAAATGATTCTTTAAATGATAAAATTAAACTATTAGAATTAGAATTACAAAACACCAAACTTTTAAACCAAAATATCAGTTATTTTAACAATTTAACTGTTCTTATTGATAACCTTCAAGACCTAATATATACAGTAGATTTAGACTTTAAACTTACTGCATTTAACAAATCTTTTGAAAACACTGCATTAAAATTTGAAAATGTAGAACTTAAATTAGGAGTAAACATTTTTGATCAAATTGTATCACTCAGAAATGATGTAACATTTGAATATGGACAAAGAGCTATAAAAGGTGAATTTATAACTTTTCAAAAAACAATTTTATTCCAAAACAATCCAATATATTTTGAAACCAGCTTAAAACCTTTATTTAATAATAATGGTGAACAAATAGGTGTATTGGTTCATGCTAAAAATATAACTGATGTAAAAATTGCCGAAAAAGAATTACTCAGTTCTAACCGAGAGCTTAATTTATTAAGCTTAATTGATGAGGAGATTTTAAAAACAAAAAACGAAATTGATTTAGTAAAATTTTCGTGCGAAATATTGGCCTCTATAGGAAATTACCAATTAGCTTGGATTGGCTACGCCCCTATTTTAAATACCAATAACAAACAGTTAGTGGAGCCTGTGGCTAAAGCAGGTTCAAAACAAAATTACTTAAGCGAAATAAAAATAGATTTAATTGATGCCAAGTTAAATAAAGGTCCAGTTGGTTCAACTATGCTAAGTGGTAAAAAAAATATTTTTAATTCTATTAAAGACAATGAAAGTTTTGAACCTTGGTTAAATACTGCTCAAAAATATGGATTAGAATCTGTGGCTTCATTTCCACTAAATATTGATAATCAAACAATTGCTTCAATTAATTTATATTCATCAACCCAAAATATATTTACTCCAAGAGAAATACAGCTAATTGAAAGGATAACCAATAATTTGGCTTTTGCCATAAAATCAATTAGAAATGAAAAAGAAAAACTTGCAGCAGAAGAAGCTTTGATAAAAAGTAACGAACGTTTTAAATACGTAACTAAAGCTACTTTTGATGCAATTTGGGATTGGGATATAATAAACAATACCCATTATTGGGGCGATGGTTTTGAGAAACTATTTGGTTATACATCTACCGTTTACAATGTTGAAAATTTTAAATGGGAAAACAACATACATCCTAATGATAGAGAGCGTGTTGTAAACAGTTTATTGAACTGCATAAAAGACGAAGAAAAGGTTAATTGGATTGAAAGTTACCAGTTTAAAAAAGCCAATAACGAGTACGCACATGTGCTTGATAAAGCCATTATTTTAAAAGATGAATATGGCAAACCAACTAGAATGATTGGTGCTATGCAAGATATTACCAACCAAATAAATGAAGAGCAGCGCCTGCGTTTATATGCTTCGGTAATTACTAATACAAATGATGGTATTTTAATTTGCAAAAACGATGTTAACAATAATCTGTCAACTGAAATAATATATGCCAATGAAGCTTTTAGCAAAATGACTGGCTACAGCAGTAATGAGTTAATTGGTAAATCGCCAAAACTACTTCATGGTCCAAAAACCAATAAAGAAACATTAGATTTTATAAGTAAAAACACGCAAGACTGTAAACAATTTGAAGTAGAAATAATAAACTATAAAAAAGATGGTACTGAGTTCTGGATTGATTTTTCATCGGTTCCTGTTTCGAACGAAAGTGGCGATTTTACTCACTGGATTTCAATTCAAAGAGATATAACTGCAAGAAAAGTTGCCGAGGTGGAAAAAGAAATTTTTTACACCATTATAAAAATAATGAATGAAAATGATTTACTAAATACCTCGCTTCAATCCATTTTAGAAATTATTTGCAATCATTTAGGCTTTTGCTATGCTGAAGCTTGGTCAATAAACTTTGATAAAACAAGGATGCTTTACAGAACCAATTGGAAACAGAACGAAAAAGTTGGTTTAATGCAACAATATGAAAATTTAAACGAGGCCATATCTGGCAGCGGAATAGCTGGAATTACTTGGAAACAAAAGCAAAATGTAATTTGGAATGATTTACAAAACTCTCCATTAAATAGAAAACAAAATGCGTTACAAGCTGGCCTAAAAAGTGCTATTGGTTTGCCAATTTATTTTAATGGCGAAATAATTACCATCATTGCACTTTTTAGTGAAAATGAACTCATTGCAGAGCAAATCAACTCAAGTTTATTAAACACAATCAGCAATCAACTTGGAACTTATATTCAAAAAAATAAAACTGAAGATGAATTAAATAGATTTTTTAACCTATCGCCCGATTTATTATGTATAGCAGGTTACGATGGTTATTTCAAAAAAATTAATAGCGCAGTTTGTAAACTTTTAGGCTATTCAGCTACCGAAATTTTATCAAGGCCACTCATTGATTTTGTATTTGAAGATGACAAAGAAGCTACTCTAAAAACTCGTAAAAAAATTCATGATGAAAACAGAGAGGTAAATTTTGAAAATAGATATGTAACAAAAAATGGAGAAATAAAATGGTTGGCTTGGACTTCCATTCCACTGCAAAATGAAGGTTTGGTATTTGGTGTTGCCAAAGACATTACCGATCGTAAATTAATGGAAGAAGAGCGCAAAGAACTCATTCAGGAACTTACACGTAGCAATAAGGAATTGAAACAGTTTTCGTATATCACTTCGCATAATATGCGTTCCCCTTTAACTAACTTAATAGCCATTTCGGAACTTATTGATACATCGCTTATTAACGACCAAGGAACAGTTGAGTTAATTGATGGTTTTAAAGCATCAACTGCCCATTTAAATGAAACACTGAACGACCTTATCAAAATTTTAATTATAAAAGAAAATACCAATCAAGAATTAGAAGAAATACACTTTAATACCACTTTTGAAAATGTGGTTAATTCAATTGCATCTATTATCAATCAAACCAATGCTAAAATAAATTATAACTTTAATTTGGTACCAAAAGTTATGTTTAACAAAAGCTATTTAGAAAGTATTTTATTAAATTTAACTACCAATGCCATAAAATACGCTCATCCAAACAGAAACCCTGAAATTACTGTGAATACAGAATTGAAAAACAATGCTGTTGTTTTAACTTTTGAAGATAATGGAATAGGTTTTAACGAGGAAAAAGTAAAAGGTAAAATTTTTGGATTATATCAAAAGTTTCATAACCATCCTGATAGTAAAGGTATTGGCTTATATTTGGTTCAATCGCAAATTACTGCCTTGGGCGGAACCATTGATGTAAGCAGCAAAGAAAACGTTGGTACCAAATTTATTATTACATTTGCCCAAAAATAACAATGATAGAAACCGTTTTTTGCATAGATGATGACCCAATAACCTTGATGCTATGCGAAAAAGTATTTAATAAAACGGCATTTTGCAATAAAACCATTAAAGCTTTAAATGGTGAATTGGCACTAAATTATTTTAAAGAATTAGTTTTAAATAATTCTGAAAATAAAACCATACCCAATTTGATATTACTTGATTTAAATATGCCCGTAGTTAATGGGTGGGAGTTTTTACAAATATTTGAAAATGAAATAATCACACATTTCTCTGATTTAAAGGTAATTATCTTATCATCAAGTTTAAATCCAGATGATAAAGAAATTATAAAGAAGCACCCTGTTATTATTGATTTTATAACTAAACCATTAACTATTGAGAGTGTTGAATACCTAAAAAAACATAGCGAATTACGCCATTTTTTTACTGATGGAATATAATCACAAAGAAATTTTATTAAGCCTTGTAAGAACTAAAATGCCTTATGGAAAATATAAGGATGTTTTGCTTTGCAATATCCCTGTTTATTATTTAGAATGGCTTAAGCGAGAAGGTTTTCCAAAAGGAAAATTAGGTGTTCAGTTAGAAACCATGTACGAAATTAAAATAAATGGTTTAGATAATTTACTAACTCCTTTAAAAAATTTATAATATAAAACATGGTTACCAACCATTCTCACTTTATCATTCACAAACCATTTGGCTATATGAGCCAATTTGTAGAAAACGTAAAAAAGAAAAAATTTTTAGGCGAATTGTATCCTTTTCCTGAAGGAACTATGGCTATAGGCAGACTTGATGAAGATAGCGAAGGACTACTTTTGCTTACCACCGATGGAAAAGTAAGTGAACAAGTAAGAAGTAAGCATATTGAAAAAGAGTATTACGCACAAGTAGATGGGTTAATTACTCAAGAAGCCATTGAAAAAATGGAAAAAGGAATAGAAATAGGTAATAGAAGCGAAAAATATATCACCCTGCCTTGCAAAGTTTTTAAATTAACTGAACCACCTAATTTTGCTCCTAGAATTAAAAAAATAAGAGATGAAAGGCATGGCCCAACTTGCTGGATATCAATTACAATTACAGAGGGAAAATTTAGACAAGTTAGAAAAATGACGGCTGCGGCTGGTTTTCCTACTTTAAGACTTTTTAGGGTAAGAATAGGTAAAATAAATTTAGGCAATTTACCGCCTGGTGGAGTTATTAAAGTAGATGAATTATTGTTTTAAACCTAAATTGTCAATTAATAGTTAACTATTTACCAAAATTAATTGGCTAAAATTAGTTTTATTTGCGCCACCAAAATTCAACACAACATGAAGTTTTTTATTGATACAGCTAATCTTGCTCAAATTAAAGAAGCAAACGATTTAGGAATTTTAGATGGCGTTACTACCAATCCATCGTTAATGGCAAAAGAAGGCATTAAAGGCGATGCTGCGGTTATGCAACATTACAAAGACATTTGCGCATTAGTAGATGGCGATGTGAGTGCAGAAGTTATAGCTACTGACTACGAAGGAATGATAAAAGAAGGTGAAGCTTTAGCCGCTTTGCATAAAAATATTGTAGTTAAAATTCCAATGATAAAAGACGGTATTAAAGCCATAAAATATTTTAGTAGTAAAGGCATAAAAACCAATTGTACATTAGTATTTAGCGCTGGTCAAGCTATATTGGCTGCTAAAGCTGGTGCTACTTATATTTCTCCATTTGTTGGCAGATTAGACGATATTAGTTTTGATGGAATGGAGCTTATTGCTCAAATTTCGCATATATTCTCAGTTCAAGGATACGAAACTGAAATTTTAGCTGCATCTATCCGTAATCCAATGCATATTGTAAAATCTGCCGAAATGGGTGCTGATATTATTACAAGTCCATTGGCAAGTATTTTAGCATTACTAAAACATCCTTTAACTGATAGTGGTTTAGCTCAATTTTTAGCCGACCATCAAAAATTAAACGCATAATTTTGATTGCCCTAAATCATGTAAAAAGATTTAGGGCTTTTTTTATATTTGAACTTTAATAGTATCAATAAAAACACCTCTAAAAATTAATATTATGGTAAGAAGACCGTTTAACTTGCAAAAATGGATTGATGAAAACAGACATTTATTAAAACCACCCGTTGCTAATAAAAATTTATATCCAGAAGGAACCGATTTTATTGTAATGATTGTAGGTGGGCCAAATGCACGTAAAGATTACCATTACAACGAATCAGAAGAATGGTTTTACCAATTAGAAGGCGAAATTACGGTTAGAATACAAGAAGAAGGCAAAGCAGTTGATATTAAATTAGGTCCTGGCGATATGTTTTTATGTCCACCCAATACACCCCACTCTCCTATTCGTTCCGAAGGTTCAATTGGTTTAGTAATTGAACGCGTGCGCAAAGGAAAAGGTTTAGTTGACGGATTGATGTGGTTTTGCGATAAATGCAATCATAAATTACACGAATATCGTTTTGAACTAAGCGATATTGAAAACGATTTTTTACCCAGATTTAAAGAATACTATGCCTCAGAAGAGTTGCGTACTTGCAAAAACTGTGGCCATGTAATGGAAACCGATCCTCGTTTTGTATAATGCCAAGCGAAGAACTAGATAAACTTTATATAAACATTGGCGAACTTGCTCAAAAGTTCAATGTGTCTGTTTCATTAATTAGATATTGGGAAAAAGAGTTCAAACAATTAAAACCCGAAAAAACCATTAAAGGAACACGCAAATACAGCAAAAAAAACATTGAAACTTTTAACCTGATATATCGTTTAATAAAAATAGAAGGTTATACCATAGAAGGAGCTAAAGAAAAGCTAAACGCAAAACCGCAAATTCAATCGAACCAAGAAGCAATTGAAAAACTAACTGAACTAAAGGAATTTTTAACCAAACTGAAAGATTCGTTTTGATGTGTTACGAGTTGGCGGGTTTCGGGTTGACAAGTTGATTGGTTAAATATTAAAAGAATAGAAAATAATTAACTCGAAATTATTAACCCATCATTCTACATTCAAAATTTAAAAAATAATTGCTAGAGGCCAGTTGCCAAAAGCTAGAAGCAAAATAAAAAAAATGTTTAACACCATAGAAGAAGCTATTGAGGATATAAAAAACGGTAAAATTATTATTGTAGTAGATGATGAAGACCGCGAAAACGAAGGAGATTTTTTAACAGCTGCGCGTAATGTAACTCCCGAAGTAATTAACTTTATGGCCAAAGAAGGACGTGGATTAATTTGCGCTCCTTTAATTGATAGCCGTTGTAAAGAATTAGGGTTGGAACTAATGGTTACCGATAATACCACTTTACACGAAACTCCCTTTACTGTATCGGTTGATTTATTAGGAAAAGGTTGTACTACAGGAATTTCGGCTCAAGATAGAGCTAAAACAGTGCAAGCTTTAATTGACCCTGCTACTAAACCTGAAGAGTTAGGAAAACCAGGTCATATTTTTCCGCTTAAAGCCAGACCTGAAGGGGTATTGCGCAGAGCGGGGCATACAGAAGCTGCCATTGATTTTGCTCGCCTTGCAGGCTTTGAACCAGCAGGATGTATTGTAGAAATTTTAAGCGAAGACGGAACCATGGCTCGTTTGCCTGAGTTAACCCAAATTGCTAAAAAATTCGATATGAAATTGGTTACCATCAAAGATTTAATATCGTACAGATTAGAGAAAGAAAGTTTAATAAAACGCATTATTTCGGTAGATATGCCTACTGATTATGGCGATTTTATTCTTACTGCTTTTAAACAAATAGATACCGACCAAGAACATTTGGTGTTGCAAAAAGGAACTTGGGAACCTAACGAACCTGTTTTGGTGCGTGTACATTCAAGTTGTGTAACAGGCGATATTTTCCATAGCCTACGTTGCGATTGTGGCGAACAATTGGCCAAAAGCATGGAAATGATTGAAAAAGAAGGTAAAGGTGCCATTATTTATATTAACCAAGAAGGTAGAGGAATTGGACTAGTAAACAAGCTAAAAGCTTATAAATTACAAGAACAAGGCCTTGATACGGTGGAAGCTAATTTACAATTAGGCTTTAAAATGGATGAACGCGATTATGGCGTTGGCGCACAAATGATACGCGAAATTGGTATTACTAAAATGCGTTTAATGACCAATAACCCAACCAAACGTGCCGGCTTAATTGGTTACGGACTAGAAATAGTTGAAAATATTCCAATTGTAGTGGAACCAAACCCACATAACAAAAAATACTTCGACACCAAACGCGATAAAATGGGTCATGAGTTTAAGTAATTGATGGTTAATTAAACAATAAAACTTTTGTTAAAATAGAAAACAATGATTGATTTAAGACAAGAATCATTTAATAGGATAAGTAGGCTTTTAGCCATAACTCGATATGATATTGAACAACGTCAATTAATAAATGAATATGGTTTAAACATTCATGGTGAAAACTATTTTAGGGATGTTTTCAACTTCGTTTATGAAAAAAAATATGATAACGATAATTTTAATAGCCAAAATAGTGCTTGTATTGATTTAGTAGACAAAAATGAGTGTTTAGCATTACAAATCACAACTACAAAAACAAAAGAAAAAATTGACAATACGTTTAATGCATTAAAGCTACCAAAATATAAAGGTTATTCAATAAAAATTTTTTATCTACTTGATAAATCAAAGCCTAATAAAGAAACAATCAATGAATACAAAACAAAATTCAAAATTGACTTAAATGAATGTCTCTTTGATTATACTGATCTAGTAAAGAAAATAAATGATTTAGAAACGACAAAACTAATTGAGCTTGACAATAAATATTTCAAAAATAAAAATGAAAAATATACAGATGAAATTGTTTTAAATCTGGTTTTTAAGCATTTAATTAAAAACTTCTCAAATAAGAATCCAAACTATAATGACGATTTTGGAACAATAAATACAACTGAAAAAATAAAATTAAACAATGTAAATAGTAGATTTGAAAGTGAAATTAATAAAAGTCTAGATTATATAAGTTTAGTAAATGACGAAGATAACCTTATAAGTGATTTGAGAAAATTAGTTGTTGATGATTTATATAAACAAGTTTTAGTTAAGTTACTATTGTCAAAACTACCTAAAAAAGAATTGGAAAATAAAACAGTTTCGGAGCTTAATGATTTATGTCAAAATCATAGTATTGATTTTAATAAAATTATTAGTAATTTACATTCAATTTTAGAAGGAAAAATAAGTGTTAAAGATTTTAATTCAATGTCTATTAGCTGGATTATTGTTTCTTTCTTTTTTGAAATTTGTGATATTGGTCTAAAAAAATGATACTACCTACTAAAACTATACAGCCAGTTGATAGTTTATTAAGTATTTCAGCTTTAATAATTGAAATATTGAAAGAAAAAGAGATGACTTTAGATGACTTATTTGATGAGTTTAATAGAAGGTATTATAAAAAAATAACTATAGAAAAATTAATTTTGTCTGTTGATTTTCTATACATAACAAATAAAGTAATGGATAATAATGCAATTATTAAAATTAACATCTAGTAATCCAAAATTTAATCCAATAAACTTTGAAAAAGGTTTAAATATTGTTGTTGGTACACAATTGACTAAAGAACAAAAAAAGTCAATTAATGGAATCGGCAAAAGTATGTCTTTGTCTTTAATTCATTACTTGTTTGGTTCTAGTTTTAAGTCAAAATCAGAAATAAAACTTAAAGAATATTTATCAAAATATGGAGAATTTGAACTGTCCTTTATCCATAAAGGTCAAGAACATATCATAAAAAAGAACTTTTCACAAAAAGAATATTACTTAGACGGCAAAAAAATTACTCAAACCAATTACCCTAAAGAATTAAACCAATTATTTTTAGGTAATCCAGAAACGAAACCATCATTTAAACAGATTTTTAATTGCTTTGCAAGGAAACATAGCAGCGAGATAAGCTATTACAGCAATATTTTAACGCAACAAGCTCGACCTATTGAAGACTACTACCAAAGGTATACAAATTTGTTCTTACTTAAAATAGATTTGAAGTTAGTTGAAGAAAGTTACTCTGTAAAAAACAAGTTAGAGATATTAGAGAAAGCTAAAACTACAATTCAAGAATATAAAAAGGCATTAGATAGTTCTAACATAAATGATTTAAAAGATGAAATTATCAAGTTAGAAACGCAATTAAAAAACTTCATTATAGCTGAAAACTTTGATTTGTTAAAACAAAAGGCTGATGACCTAACAGCACAGTTAAATGAATTTAGAAATAAGATATTTTTTAATGATAAAACCTTAAAAAGAAAAGAAATTAGCTTAGAAGATTCAAAAATCACCAGTATAGATAATTCAAAAATTGAAAATATTTTTAGTGAAGCTAATTTCTTTTTTAAAGAAATGGTAACTAAAAGGCTTGAAGAAGCTCAGGAGTTTCATACAAATTTAATTAGCAACAGAAAAAAAAGGTTAACAATTGAAATTAATGAGTTAAAACTCTTATTAATAAAATTAAAGGCTGATAAAGAAATTATTTCTAATGAAAGGGATTCTATTTTAAAAGACTTAAATAATAGCGGTGCATTAGAAGAGAGAGATAGTATTAAAGACAGGATTAAAACTCTTGAAAATCAAAAAAATGATTTAGAAAAATATGAAAACTTACTAAATGATTTCAAAAAAGACAAGAGTAATTTGGAAGTTAGGAATGCAGTTCTAAAACAGGAAAGTATTGTCTATCTTGATAAAAACCAAAAAGAACATAATGAAATAGAGAAAATATTCAGAGACTTAGTAAAGCAATTTTACGATAATCAAGGTGGCTCATTTAAAATTGAAGAAGCTCCTTCTGCTAAGTATCTTTTCAATATTAATTCTCACATTCCAAAAGAAGGCTCACAAGGGGTTGGAGAGGTGAAAATATTTTGTTATGATGTTCTTTTATATTTGTTAAACAAAAATTTACTAAATTTTTTAGCACACGATGGTTGCATTTTTTCTGAAATGGATCCAAGGCAAAAAACTACAATATTTAAAGTGATTCTTGAACTTGTTAAGGATGATAATTTTCAGTATTTTTTAAATATTGGAGAGAATACATTAAATGAAATTTTAGATAATAATAATCAAATAAATATTTTATCTGAAGAAGAAAAAGAAATAATAAATAAAAGTATTAGATTAACTTTATCTGACAAAGAAGAAAAAAATTGGTTGTTTGGTGAAAGTTTTGATTAGCGTACTTCTTTACTTTTAGTTATTCATATTGTAAAGCTTTTTCAGTTAGATTTTTAGTGTTTCTTAATAGCAATTCTTGCATTTTATTTCATTCTTTATATTTCCAAAAATCAGGCTATATTTACCCACTGAAATAGTACTAAATAAGCATGAGGTTTTTTCAACATTTTGGTGAGTATTTGCTGTTTTTAAAAGCAGTTTTTACCAAACCCGAAAAAGGGAAAATATTTATTAAACAAATATTTACCGAAAGTAATAATATAGGTGTTGGCTCTTTTGCCATCATTTCGTTAATCAGTACCTTTATTGGTGCAGTGTCAACAATTCAAATTGGTTACCAATTGGTTAGTGGCATTTTACCTGATTATTTAATTGGTAGAATTGTGCGCGATAGTAATATTTTGGAATTTGCACCAACAGTTACAGCCTTGGTTTTGGCAGGAAAAGTAGGCAGCAACATAGCTTCCGAAATTGGTACCATGAAAGTAACTGAACAAGTAGATGCTTTGGAAATTATGGGTATTAATGCTGCCAATTACACCTCATTAGCCAAAATTGTTTCGGGTGTAATTACCATTCCAATGCTGGTTTTATATGCCATGATGTTAAGTTTAATTGGTGGCGCTATTTCTGGTTGGGCATCAGGCATTATTAGTGTAGAAAGTTTTGTAAAAGGTTTGCGTACCGATTTTATGGGTTATAATGTAGTTTTTGCTTTAACCAAAGCTTACACCTTTTCATTTTTAATTACTTCTGTATCTGCTTTTCAAGGTTTTAGAACCGAAGGTGGTGCGTTGGAAGTAGGTGAAAGTAGCACCAAAGCAGTTGTTTATAGCTGTATGAGCATCATATTTTTCGATTATATTATTTCACAATTAATGTTATTTAAGTAAAATGATCGTAATTGAAAACGTAAACAAAACTTTTGGAACCAAGCATGTTTTAAAAGATATTTCGGCCAACTTATACAAAGGCAAATGTAATTTTATAATTGGTGCAAGCGGTGGCGGAAAATCGGTATTGATGAAATGTATGGTAGGTTTGGTAACACCCGAAACTGGCAGCATTACCTTTGATGGACGCGATTTTTTAAAATTAAACTACAACGAAAAAATTAATGTAAGAAAAGATATTGGTATGTTGTTTCAAAACACTGCCTTGTTTGATTCGTTAAATGTGGAAGAAAACGTAGCTTTTCCGCTGCGTATGTTCACCGATTTTACTGAAGAACAAATAATGGATAGGGTTAATTTTTGTTTAGGAAGAGTAAACTTAGTTAACCTAAATAAACTTTATCCATCTAATATTTCAGGTGGTCAAAAAAAACGCGTTGGTATTGCTAGGGCAATTGCTTTAAATCCTAAATATTTATTTTGTGATGAACCTAATTCTGGCCTTGACCCATTAACTAGCCGTGTAATTGATGAATTAATTAAAGACATAACCAAAGAATACAATATTACCACAGTAATAAATACCCACGATATGAAAAGTTTATTTGTAATGGGAGAAAATATTGTGTTTATTCACCAAGGAGCTAAGTGGTGGGAAGGCGAAAAAGAAGGTATTAGAAGTAGCGGAAATAAAGAGCTTTTAGCTTTTATGGAAGCCAGTGAATTTTAATAAGTAATTCAAAAAAAATTGAAAAGGCATAATAAAAATCACAGCAAGTGTGTATTGGTTTTACTTTTGGTATTAGTTAATTTAGTATTAGCTAAGCCTGTTTATGCCATAAGCAATGATGAAGAATTAAATAAACTATTAGCCAAAGTTGAACATTATGAATCTATTGGTAACCCAGCTAGAGCTATGGAAACCAATAACTCATTGTTTGATTTAGCAAAAGACAAAAACGATATTGGTTATCAAATTACTGCTTTAAATAAAAAAGCGCATTTTTATATTGATGTCAATAAATTTTTAAATGGTTTTGATGCCATTGAACAATCCATCGCATTGGCTCATAAAATTAAAAGCGACTCTATTTTAGCATATTTATATATTTACAAAAGCAAAGTATTGTTAAAAATTGACAATATTGACGGTGCCATAATTTACTTGATAAAAGCCCGAAAAATTATTGACAAACTTAACGATAATTATGCTTTAGCATTTTACTATAATTCGCTTGGAAACTTATATTATAACCAAAAAGAGTACCGCAAAGCTATAGTAGAATACATAACTGCTGCCGAAAGCTATAAGAAAATTAATAACCGATATTTTTACCGAGGTTCAATAGATAATACTGGACTTTGTTATCGCAATTTACATCAATATGATTCTGCCGAAATTTGTTTTAAACAAGCAATTTCTATCGCTCAAAAAGACATTTCAAAAAATGGTGAAGTAAACTCACTTATCAATTTATCGAAGAACTATTTTTTAAAAAAACAGTTCAAACAAGCCATTGAAATAGGTAATGCTGTTAATAGTGAAATTCTCAAAAATAATTTATCAAATTACTTTTTATTTGAAAACACAATCAACTTAGCAAGTATATATTTAAGTAAAAAAGATTTAGTAAAATTAGATTCAACTTTAGCTGCTTTAAGTTTCATCATAAATACAATTCCTACCGGTTTAAACGATAGGTTGCAATATTATGAATTACTAAAAAACAAGTATAAAAATACTAACAACAAAGAAGAATATATCAAAGCTTTTGAAAATTATACTTCTGTTAAAGATTCGATTGATAATTTTAAATTACTTAAGCTTGAAAATGGAATTAGCGATAAATTTGAAATAGCAAATAAAATTGAAAGTTATAGCGAGTTATTGCAAGATTTAAAGGTAAAAGAGATGGAAAACAAATGGATTATTATATTCAGTTTAGTATTTTTTATAGTTTTAATTATTTTGGTTTATTTATTTTATAAAGCCAAAACAAATATTAAACAATTAAAGAAACTACAAGAAGAAATAAATAAGCAAAACAAAGAATTATCTATATTTAACAAACAAAAAGATTATATTTTAGCTACTGTAGCACACGATTTGCGCGGACCAGTTGGTAATATAAAAACCATTACTGGTGTAATTAGCATGGATGAAGAGCTAAATGAAGAAAATCAAAACCTGGTAAAACTAATTAACCAAAGTGCTGATTTATCGTTAAATATTATAAATGATTTAGCCGATGCCATCAATGTAGATAGAAAAACTGAGCTTTTAAAACAAGATAAAATTGTGTTATCGGATGTAATTGATAGTGCAATTACAATGCAAAAAGACTCGCTTGAAAAAAAGAAAATAAAAATAAAAACTGAATATTTTGGTGCACTTGAAATAAAAGGAGATAAAAGCCTGATAATAAGAGTTTTATATAACTTAATTTCAAATGCTGCAAAATTCAGTAATTTAAACTCAGAAATAATTGTTGAAACTTCATTATACGATGAAAACAACGTTTTGATAAAAGTAATGGACCATGGAATCGGTATAGATGCTGATAAACTATTTACCATATTTGAACCATTTACGAGCGAATCGAGAAGAGGCACAGCTGGCGAAAAATCAATTGGTTTAGGCCTTTCTATATGCAAAAAAATTGTAGAACTACATCATGGTAAAATTTGGGTAGAGAGTAAACCTAACGATGGCTCTGAATTTTTTATAATTTTACCTATAAATTATTTAAATAAGATTCTTAAAAACATTCCTTTCGATTTATAGGAATAGTTATTTATTTGTTGAAATAAATTTCCAATTTAATATTCAAATATTTTTAGTTTTGATACATGCAAAATGTATCGAATAAAGCCGCTAATTTAATAGGTTCTGAAATTATTAAATTGGGTAATGAAATTAACCAAAAGATAAAAGAAGGACAGCAAATTTATAACCTTACTATTGGTGATTTTAACCCTAAGGTTTTTAATATTCCGAGTGTATTAAAAGAATACATTATTGCTGCTTATCAAAACGATGAAACTAACTACCCTCCTGCTGATGGTATTTTTGAACTAAAAAAAGCCATTCAACAATTCATTTCAAAATTTGAACACATAGATTTTGCTGATGATGAAATAATGGTTGCAGGAGGCGGGCGCCCTTTAATTTATGCCATTTATCAAACCATTATTGATAAAAATGATAAAGTGGTTTACCCTGTTCCTAGCTGGAACAACAACCATTATTGCCATTTAACCGAAGCTCAAAAGGTAGAAATTGAAACCAAAGCAGAAAATGGTTTTATGCCAACTCCTGAAGAAATAGCACCACATTTAAATGATGCTGTTTTATTGGCCTTATGCTCACCTTTAAACCCAACTGGAACAACTTTTAAAGAAGATCAATTAGCTCAAATTTGTGATTTAGTATTGGCTGAAAATAAAAAACGTGAAGGTATCAAAAAACCATTATATGTACTTTACGACCAAATTTATTGGATGCTAAGAACCAATGGAATTGAGCATTATAACCCTATTACATTAAGACCAGAAATGAAAAAATATACCATTTTTGTGGATGGTATTAGCAAAAGTTTAGCCGCTACAGGCGTTAGGGTTGGTTGGAGTTTAGGACCCGCAGAAGTAATTGGAAAAATGAAATCAATTTTAGGCCATGTAGGAGCTTGGGCACCTAAGGCTGAACAAGTAGCTACAGCTAAATTTTTAACTAATGAAAATGCATTGCAATTATTTTTAGCCGAGTTAAAACAAAAAATTGATTTGCGTTTTAATGGACTATTTAATGGCTTTAATACTTTAAAAGAAAAAGGATATCCTGTTCAAATTATAGCTCCTGAAGGTGCCATTTATTTAACTGCTCAATTTGCTTTGATGGGAAAAACATTACCTAACGGAAATGTAATTAAAACTACAGAAGATATTACATCATTTTTATTAAATAATGCCCAACTAGCTGTGGTTCCATTTACAGCATTTGGTTGCCCAAGTGGCACTGATTGGTACCGAATTTCTGTTGGAACTTTAAAAGAAAACGATATTCCTGAATTATTAGCAAAACTTGAAGGTGCTTTGCAACTTTTAAAATAAGAGCAAATTATTTTTTCTTTTTAAACTGATAACCTATGGCAAACTCCATAAAATCAGACTCTAACGATTTATATTTATTTACACTGCCTTTAAAATAACAGCCAAAGTATATGTTTTGGTATGTTTTATAAGTTAGGCCAAAACGTAAATATAAATTCTGTTTTACTACGTCTAAGTCGTAAATATAATGGTAAAACTCAAGTGGGAGTGCAAATTTGCCTATTGATAATTCGTTGCAAAAACCTAAAGCAGCAAGCCACTTATCGCTTTCTTTAACTTGGCTTGCCAATAATTTGGGATTACCAATTAAAGCATGTGTAGCATCATAAAATAAATCGAGCCCCACCCCTAGCGAATATATTTTGTTAAGTGGTTTTAAATAAGCTTGATGCAAAGTAAAAACGGGAAATTGTTTTCTGAATGCAAAAGTTCCTTGCTCTCGGTAAGCACCTGAAAAATATATGGTATAAAATGGTTTTGCATCTTTTAATTTAACATCATAAGGTGTTCTTTTTGTATAAGGAAGTTGATTTATAAAGTAACTAAGGCCTCCTTTTAAGTAGTAAATATTAAAGCCTCCGTTAGGCATCATAAAGCTTCCGTTCGAGATATGGAAATAACCAGCCTCAGCATTAAATTCGAAGTTTTTATATAGATGTTGATTATAGACAGCCCCAACCTCTATTGCAAAATTTAAAGGCATACTAATAGCTCTGTTATCAAAATTAGTTAAGCGCTTAAAAGCTTTAGAAGCATAAGCACCTCCAAGTGCTATTTTACCATTAATTTCCGAATTTTTAAATTTAAGTAATCTTAACTGAATAGTTGGTAAAACTGCAAAAGTAAAGCCAAATGTATCAGGTTTATTCATAAAAACAGTTTGGAAGTTTAGCCCAACACGAGGCATACCAAGTGTTTTATGCCAAAATTTACTACCGTTAACTTGTTTATGAATACCAATTTCAAATCCCCTAACAAACCCATCTAAACTTTCGTTGGTTTTATCAATATTATTTGGAGCAAAACTATATCCGCCTATTAAACTAGAATTGATTGATGTATTTTGTAAATTTATTTGAGCTCTGGAAATAAAAATAATACCTATAAATAATAAACAAAATTCAAATTTTTTCTTCATCAACCTTTAAAAAACGTTGCAATATAATTTCAATTTCCGAAAGATGATGAACAATTTTGTTAATAATATATAGTATTTTTTAAACTTATTAAAACAATGTGTTTTTAGTCCTAATTTTGGCCTATTTAATCAGCTATTTATACTGTTTAAGTTGTAAATAAATTGATACAAATTGAGATTGCTAGAATATAAAATTAAAAATACTGATAATCTTATATTTATAAATTAAATTATTAGATAACAAAAGTTTAATTCGCAATAAAACATTTTATATCCTATGTTCGCCCTATGAACATAATCGATGAAATTATAGCTAGCTATAGATATATTTTGGCTGCTATTCTTCTAATTTTATTTATTCAATACGTAAGGGTTTTTATAGCTAAATTTACTACCGATAATAAATGCCCACATTGCCAAGCAACTGATTCTGAAAGAATACCAAGAAGCATTTTTACAAAAGTGTTATTATTTCATAAAACTGTAAAAAAATTCAAATGCTTAAAATGTTGGAAAACTTATTATATTGTTTCAAATAAAGCATAGTTAAACACCGTTATAAGTGTTTTAGTCTTTCTTCTAACTCTATAATATCTGCAATCAGAACCTCGCGGGCTTTGCTGCCTTTAAACGGACCAACAATTCCTGCCTTTTCTAACTGATCAATCAATCTTCCTGCACGGTTATAACCTAAGTTTAGTTTACGTTGCAATAATGAGGTTGACCCTTGTTGACTTGATACAATTAAATGCGCTGCTTCATTAAACAGTTCATCTTTATCTTTACTATCAAACATTTCACCACCACCAAAATCTTCACCTTCTACACTATATAAAGGCAATAAATAAGGTTCATTTCCATTTTGACTGCCAATAAATCCTGCAATTCGTTCTACTTCTGGTGTATCAACAAATGCACATTGAATACGCACCAAATCGTTTCCATTGCTAAATAACATATCCCCTTTTCCTATTAATTGATCAGCACCATTTGCATCTAAAATAGTTCTTGAGTCAATTTTTTGTGAAACCCTAAATGCTAACCTTGCTGGGAAATTGGCTTTGATAGTACCTGTAATAATATTTACCGAAGGGCGCTGTGTAGCTAAAATCAAGTGAATTCCAATAGCACGCGCTAATTGAGCCAAACGAGCAATTGGTAACTCTACTTCTTTACCTGCCGTCATCATTAAATCGGCTAATTCATCAATAACAACTACTATATAAGGTAAAAAACGATGTGCCAACTTATCAGTTGGAACCAAACGCCTGCTTAAAAACTTAGCATTGTATTCTTTTAAGTTTCTAACTTGAGCATCTTTTAATAAATCGTAACGCTCGTCCATTTCTTTACACAATGAGTTTAATGTATTGACTACCAATTTAGTATCGGTAATAATTGCATCAGCATCACCAGGAATTTTAGCTAAAAAATGACGTTCGATGGTTTTGTATATATTTAACTCTACCTTTTTAGGATCTACCAATACAAACTTTATTTGAGATGGATGTTTTTTATACAATAACGAAACCAAAATAGCATTTAAACCAACCGACTTACCCTGACCTGTAGCACCTGCCATTAATAAATGTGGCATTTTTGCTAAATCGGCCACGAACACTTCGTTCGAAATGGTTTTTCCAAATGCTATTGGTAAATCCATATCAGAATTGATGAACTTAGCCGATGAAATTAAACTGCGCATTGGAACCATAGCAGGATTAGAATTTGGCACCTCAATACCAATAGTTCCTTTTCCAGGTATTGGCGCAATAATCCTAATTCCTAAAGCCGCTAAACTCAAGGCAATATCATCTTCCAAATTTTTAATTTTGGCAATTCTAACACCATCTTGTGGAATAATTTCGTATAAAGTAACAGTTGGCCCAACAGTTGCCGATATTTTTTTAATACCAATACTGTAATTTTTGAGCGTTTCTTCAATCATTCGAGTTTTTTCGCTCAACTCATTGGTATCCATTTTCGATTTATTTTCGCCATAATCGGTAAGTAAATCAATGGTTGGGAACTTATATCCACTGTATTCTAAAGTTGGATCATAAGCTTCATCTATACCAAAATGTTTCTTATGAGTGGACAAAACTTCCTCTTCTTCTTCAGGTAAATCTTTTACTTCTAAAATTAATCCACTATCGGTTTTTAACGGTTGTTCAGTAATAGGCTCTGCTTGTTTTGCTATAACTGGAGGTTCCACAAATGTTGGAATTTCAGGAGCTTGTTCATCTGCAGGAAATTCTTCAGTAACAGTACTTTTTAAATTTTCAATTGGACGTTCAACTAATATGAAATCTTCTTCATTTAAAGGTGGTAAATCCAAATCATCAGCCATGGTAATGGCTCCTTCTACAATATTATTTTTAACTATTTCTTCCTCATTTTCAGACTGGTTTGAAGCCAAATCATTTTCGAAAATATGTTCTGATTTTAACCTAACTCCAGGATGGTAAAACTCAATATTGAAAATTGCAACCGCAAAAACTAGAATATAAGCCATTAAAAATAAGGTAGTTCCAATATTTCCTATTAAATTTTGTAAATAAATTATTCCAAAATGACCGAATACACCACCTAAAATTTGATATGATTGATTAAAAATAAAGCCTAATATCAACGAAAGCCAAATAACAGCAAAAAATGAATACCTTAAAGTTTTAAAAATAGGTATAGGCTGAAGTTTAGTAAGTAAATAAATTCCAATAGCTATAAAAATTAAGCAGAAAGCAAATGAAGCTATACCAAAACCTTTGTAGAAAAATACAAATCCAAGCCAAGCGCCAAAAATACCCAAAGCATTTTGAGCTGATTGTTCATCGGCTAATTGGAAAAAACCAAAGGTCATGCTTTTAACCAAACTTTGATCGGCTTGCCAAGTTAATAAAAACGAAAAACCTGCTATTAGCAAAAACAGCGAAAACAAAATCATGGTTATACCCAACGATTTTAAAAAACGTTCATCATTTAAAAACGAAAATAACTTTAAATTCCCTTTACCATTGGGCTTTTTAGTTGGTTTTTCTTTTTGCTCATCAGGCTCAGTAAAATCGTTTACATCACCAAATAATATCTTATTTTCTTTTATTTTTTTTGCCATTTTAACCTAACGAAAATAAGATTATACACTTTAATATTTAAAGGTTTTTTCTAAACAAAAGCTATTTGTTTGTATAATAATTATATCAATTTTTTTATCCTTAAACTACGCTGTAAATATCTTTTTCTAAAATTTATATAAAACAAAAAAGGCCACTTTTTACAAAGTAGCCCTTATTTAACATTCTGAATATCAATATATTATGCTAATATCCAATTGAATTTGTACTCTGTATCAGGTATTTTAATTCTATCAGCTATTTTAGCCATTCTATCAGGCAATGCCATTACAAAATCGCGGGCTTTTTCGCCATTTTCTTTTAAACCTGTTAAACTCTCAATTTTCCATTCGTCTATTAATGAGCGCATTATATCAATATAATCGTGCGAGGTATAAACGCCTAAACGTTGCGCAGCATCACTAAAGTTAGAGAAAATACCAACTTCTTCGCCCAACTGACGTAAACATTGCGAAGGCATTAATATTTTTTTACGCATCATGGCTTCAAAAGCCATCATCATTTCGTTGGTATCTATTTCAAATATTTTACTCACAAAGGTTTTATATGCTTTGGCGTGTCTTGCTTCATCGGCAGCAACTAAGCCGCATAATTTTGATAAAATATTATTTCCTTCTTGTTTAGCCATACTAGCCACCCTGCGATGCGAAATATTGGTTGCCAATTCTTGAAAACTGGTATAAACAAAATTTTTATAAGGATCGTTGGCAGCACCATTGTCAAAACCATCGGCTATTAAATATTGCGTAGAAGCCTCAAATTGGCGCATATCAATACGACCACATAAATATAAATAACGGTTCAATGCATCACCATGACGATTCTCTTCGGCACTCCAACTGCGCAACCATTTCATCCAACCATTATTTTCATATTGGTCAATACCTTGTACGCCTGCCAACCAAGTTTCGTAAGTAGGCAAAGCCTCTTCTGTAATGGTATCAGCTACCAAAACAGCTAAAAAATCGTATGACAAATTTTGAGCTTGCTCTTGAATGGTTTTCAAGTCGGCAATAAAGGTTTTATCTGATGTTAATGGCAGTAGTTCAGATGCTTGCCAATTGGTTTCGATAGGTTTTAAATATTCATTATTTATTTCCTCTACGTTTTTACCAATATGAAGCATCACTTCAGACCTACTTGCACTTAATTGTTGTATCATTCAAAAAATTAATAAGTATGCAAGTTTAGCCTATTTTATTCTTTTATCAAAGCTTAGTTAATTGATAATAATTTGATGTTTTGCTTTGTATCTGAAATTACCTTTTTAAACATTAATTATTGCCTATTATAAAAAAGCAATTGTATTTACAGTGTCAATTCTGATATTCGAAAGCTACTAATTACAAACAATTAATTGAAAAATTACTTTTTAATCATACTAACAAATTTGGCGCTTTTTGCGCAAGCACAACACATGAAAGTTACTAGTTTTACTACCAATAGCCAACTTAAAACAGTCATTGATTCTACTAAATGGAAAGGAAATCCTTTAGATGAAAAAGGACTTTTTATGAATCATGAATTTCCGTTTTACCCCAAATTTAGTGAACTTTGGCAATGGCAACGCGAAACCAATCCTCAAAAAGAATTTAAGAAAAAAGATACTTTTCAATTGGCTTTACTGCAAAACGATACTTCCTTTTTACACACTAAAAATGATGTAATAGTTTGGCTGGGACACGCTACTTTTTTTATTAGAATAAATGGCATAAGTATGATAACCGACCCAGTATTTGGTAGTCCGGGTACATTTTTAAAACGTAAAGTTGCCATGCCTTTTGACCCCGCTATTATAAAAGGACTTGATTATATTTTACTAAGCCATGACCATAGAGACCATTTAGACGAAAAAAGTATTCAACTAATTCATAAAAATAATCCAAATGCACCTATTTTAACTGGGCTAAAAATGGAAGAATGGCTGAATAAAATGCTGAATAAACCTAAATACCAAACAGCAGGTTGGTACCAACAATACAATACAGATAATACGCAAATAAAAATTTATTTTATGCCAGCTCGTCATTGGAGCAGACGAGGTTTAACTGATACTAATAAACATTTGTGGGGCTCTTTTGTAATTGAAGCTAATGGCAAACGCATTTTCTTTAGTGGCGATACGGGTTATGGAAGCCATTTAAAAGAAATTGGTGAAATATTCGGTAAAATTGATGTTTGTATAATTGGTGTGGGTGCATTTAAACCTGAATGGTTTATGGGTGCTAACCACATATCTCCAACCGATGCCATAAAAGCAGTAAACGAAATGGGCGCTCAAATGTTTATTCCCATGCATTTTGGAACTTTCGATTTAAGTGATGAACCTATAGGCCAACCACAACAAATACTTGAAACTGAAAATAAAAATGGCAACTTAAAGGCTAAGTTAAATGTTTTAACTGTTGGTAAAGCATTTGGATTTTAAAAATTAGTTATCATTTTTACACTAAATTTATGCTAGTAAATACTATACATTTTTTTATTCAGTTAACGTGTACTGTGGCTAACATTTTTTACAACAACTCATTTTAAAATCTATTTTCGTGAAAAATATTAAATAATGGCATCATTTAAAGTAAAAGGCGGTAAGCAACTAAAAGGCGAATTAATTCCACAAGGAGCCAAAAACGAAGCATTGCAAATTATCAGTGCAGTGCTCATTACATCGGAAAAAGTAATCATTGAAAATATTCCAAATATTAGAGATGTAATGAAATTGATTGAACTATTAGCCGATATGGGCGTGGTAGTTGAACAAATAAACACTGATACTTACGCATTTACCGCCAATAATGTTAACTTAGAATACCTTTTAAGCGATGAGTTTAAAAAGAAAGGTGCTAGTTTAAGAGGTTCAGTAATGATTATTGGACCACTTTTAGGCCGTTTTGGAAAGGCATTTATTCCTGAACCAGGCGGAGATAAAATTGGAAGACGTCATTTAGATACTCACTTTAGAGGTTTTGAAGCTTTAGGTGCTCGTTTTGACTATAACCACGATGAAAAGTTTTACAGCATTGATGCCAAAAACTTAAAAGGCGATTACATGGTGCTTGATGAAGCATCAGTTACTGGAACTGCTAATATTTTAATGGCAGCAGTTTTGGCTAAAGGCAAAACAATAATTTATAATGCTGCTTGCGAACCTTATTTGCAACAGCTTTGTAAAATGCTAAACAGCATGGGTGCTAAAATTACAGGTGTGGGTTCTAACTTATTAACCATTGAAGGTGTGGATAGCCTTGGAGGATGCACGCATCGCATGTTGCCAGATATGATCGAAATAGGCAGTTTTATTGGCCTAGCAGCTACTACCAATTCAGAAATTACCATTAAAAACTGTTCTATTCCATCACTTGGAAATATTCCAAAAATATTTGGCAGAATGGGCATACAAATGGAGTTTAGAGGCGATGATATTTATATTCCAAAACAAGATTCGTATAAAATAGAAAGTTTAATAAATGGTTCTATGTTAACCATTAGAGATGGTATTTGGCCTGCTTTTACGCCTGATTTAATTTCAATTGCTTTGGTTACTGCTACCCAAGCTAAAGGTTCAGTTTTAATTCATCAATGGATGTTTGAAAGTCGCTTGTTTTTCGTTGATAATCTGATAGATATGGGCGCTAAAATCATTTTATGCGATCCACACAGAGCAGTAGTTATAGGTAGTAACCGTGAGCAAAAATTACGTGGCATTACCATGAGTAGCCCCGATATTAGAGCAGGTGTAGCCATGTTAATTGCAGCTTTAGCAGCCGAAGGAACCTCAACCATTAATAATATTGTTCAAATTGATAGAGGTTATCAATTTATAGATACTCGTTTAAATGCCATTGGCGCAGATATTACCCGCATTGATTAATCGTGGCATAAAATATGGCTTTACACTAAGCTTGGCTTTGCTATTTAGCAGTTTTTTAGTTGATAATAAAGAACTGAAAACGGGAAGCCAAGCTCCTGATTTTTCGGTCAAGTTGTACAATAACAGAGATTTTAAACTAAGCAGTTTAAAAGGCAGTTATACTTTGGTGCAGTTTTGGGCCAGTTGGGATTTACCTTCGCTTAAAAGCCATGTAAAATTGGTAAAAACTTATAATGAATTTAAGGATTATAAATTTGTAAATGGTAAAAAATTCAATGTGGTTGAAATTAGTATTGACCAAAAACTAGAAACCTATAAAATAGCCATAGCCCGCGAAAACTTTCCTTGGAATTATTTGATATGTGATTTTAAAGGTTGGGATAGCCCATTAATTGATAGTTTTAAAATAGAAAACATTCCTGCTAATTTTTTATTAGATCCCAAAGGAACCATTATTGCTAAAAACATTTTTGACGATGATGTAGAAAACGAATTGAATAAATATACCAAACAAAAAAAGTAACCAAATGGGTTACTTTTTTTGTTTTATAATTATTTAAACAAACCTTTTGCAGCTAAATATGGAACTATGAGCCAAAGTAAACCTTTAGCCAAAAAGAACATAAAACCCCAAAAACCTAATTTTTTAACATAACCAAGCCATTTCCAACGTTTACCGTGAGGAACTGGGCATTCAATAGGTTTTGATTCAGTTTTAGTTATTACTTCCACACTGCAAGTTTAGTAATTGATTTTTAAATATCTAAGTTGATTTTTGTTTGATTTGTTTATAGACTGCTAACAACTGGTTAATGGCAATTTGGTGAAGCTCAAAAAAAGAGTTCTAAATGTTTTTATTCTTTAAGGCATAAGAAATAATAATAATCAATCAAAAACCTTCATTTTGTCTATTGTTTATATCTTTAGTCAAACTGGATTAGGGCTAATAGGAAGATAATTTTAGGCTTGTTGGTAAATGATACTTTCAAACTAAATTTAATCTTTTTTATTAATAAATCCAACGTATAGTAATTACTTAAATCAAATAACTGTTTTAAAGACTACATAAAAGAAAATTAGGGTTTCATAATAAAAATTTGGGTGTTTATCAAACGGGATAAATTCGAAAAACTGGTTTCCGTAATGTTGTCCTATGAAAATACAAAAAATATTATTAATATTTAGCTTTGCTTTTATTTCTTTACAAGGTTTCGCACAAAAAAACGAAAAGAAAAATGACTCATGTGATTTCAATCACTTTACTTTAGAAGATGGAAATATTACTGTTAACAATGAAAAGTCTGCAATTGGAATTTACATTACCTTAAATTTAAGCGAGAAAAAGGGTTTAGCTAGCAAGGTAATTATGCTTTTTGAAATTGAAAATTGTAAGGGAGAAAAACAGTATGTAAAAGTGGAACTTAATTATGACCTCAAAACGGGTTCATGGGTTGGGAAACAGGTTATTTCTCAAAACCAAGATTGTAGCTGGAAAATTAATTCTTACAAGTATTTAATATATAATAATTGTGATGAAGAATATGAATCTGATGACTACGGTTTAGAAACCTTAAAATCTGGAGGAACTCTGCCAGCAAGAAACAAAATCATTGCCAGAAGAAGAAGAAGTAATTAGACATTAGTTCCCTTTCAAAATTATCATTTCAAGCAATTAAAGTGAAACTACCTTAAAACATTAAGTTAGCTTCACTTTTTTTGCTTTTACAAAATCTGAAATAAGGTATTTGCCTTAAAAAAAATCCAATAAATTCAGCTAGCTAGTCAATTAACTAAATCAACTATTATCCAATCTTCTAATATTGGATAAGCATGAGAATTTTACAATCTTTAGTGTTTGTTTTGTAATTATATTGAACTGATAATTAAAGAGTTTTGTTGCAGATAATTTAACTAATAATTATCTGCTAAAAACTAAAAATTATGAAATCAACTAAAATGATGCTAGTAGTATTAATTATTGCTACCACAATAGTAACCATTCTTCCATCGTGTAAAAAAGGAGATGATGACCCTATTGTTTCTTTACGAACTAGAAAAGACCGATTTACCAATACATGGACTTTGGTTAAGTATGAAAAAAATGGAGTAACTCAGGATTTAAATGGGGCTACTTATATTTATAATGCTTTCAATGCAGGTACATTAACTCGAACCATTGAAGGAACCGTTTTTGGTTTTCCAGCTAGAGTAGTTTCCGATGGAACTTGGTCGTTTTTAAATGATGATGAGGATGTGAAAATAATTATTAACAACGACACCGTTATTTACAATATTCAAAGACTTGCAAATAAAGAATTGTGGCTTAAAAAAGTAGATAATTCAGATACTTATCTTTATTATTTCAATGGATTGTAAAAAGTAATTTTTGGTAAATTAAATAAATAAAAAAGGCTGTCTAATTTTAGACAGCCTTTAATAATATCTCTAACCTATTAAGCTTTTCTATTTTGTAACCAATTACTGGTTTTACCTTCTACTGCTTGTTGTTTGGCGGCTGCATCGCTAGTAAAAAATAATTCACCTGCTGCAAAAGCATAAGCTTCATCGTAATTATTAGGTTGTTTTAAATATTCAGGTTTAAAGTAATTTTCAATAAACTTGGTATCAAATTTACCTGTTTTAAAAGCTTCGTGTTGCATTACAAATTTCCCAAATGGCAAAGTAGTTTCAATTCCTGTTAATTGGTAATCGTCAATAGCGCGAACCATTCGATTCATTGCTTCCTCACGGTCTTTTCCAAAAGTGATTAACTTAGCAATCATAGGGTCGTATTGAATTGGAATTTCCATTCCTGCTTCAAAACTATCATCTACACGCACACCATAACCTTGAGGCGTTTTATAAGTATTTAATTTTCCGATATCAGGTAAAAAATTATTGGCAGGATCCTCTGCACAAACACGTAACTCAATAGCATGACCAGTAATTTTTAAGTCTTCTTGAGTATAACCTAAAGCTTCACCACGCGCTACTCGTATTTGCTCTTTTACTAAATCTAAGTTTACTATTTGCTCAGTAACTGGATGTTCTACTTGTAAACGTGTATTCATTTCTAAGAAATAGAAATTCAATTTATCGTCCACCAAAAACTCAACCGTGCCAGCACCAACATAATTACAAGCCTTGGCTACATTTACAGCAGCCTCCCCCATTTTTTGGCGAACTTCTTCAGTTAAACAGCTACTTGGTGCTTCTTCCACCAATTTTTGATGTCTGCGTTGAATACTGCATTCGCGTTCAAACAAATGAACTATATTTCCATGCGTATCACCTAAAATTTGAAACTCAATATGGCGAGGAGAACCTACATATTTTTCTATAAAAACAGCATCATCGCCAAAAGCACTTTTAGCTTCCGATTGTGCTAATTTAATTTGTTCTTCAAATTGGCTTTCCTCTTCAACCACACGCATACCTTTACCTCCACCACCTGCACTTGCTTTAATTAAAATAGGATAACCTATTTCAGCAGCAATTTTTTTAGCGGCTTCTACATCAGTTAAAGCATCTTTGGTTCCTGGAACCATGGGTACATTAAAGGCAGCAACAGCATTTTTAGCTGAAATTTTTCCGCCCATAATTTCCATACTTTCAGCACTTGGACCAATAAAAGTAATGCCTGCCTCTTTTACCTTACGAGCAAAATTAGCATTTTCACTCAAAAATCCATATCCAGGATGTATGCCATCCACGCCTAATTGCAAAGCAACTTCAATAATTTTATCGCCTAATAAATAACTTTGGTTACTTGGTGGCGGACCAATACAAACGGCTTCATCGGCATAACGTACATGCAAGGCTTTTCTATCAGCTTCGCTAAATACAGCTACTGTTTTAATTCCCATTTCTTTAGCTGTACGCATTACACGTAAAGCTATTTCACCTCTATTTGCTACAAGTATTTTTTTCATAAAATTATTGGGGCGAATATAAATTGTTTTTAAACTAAATTCTTACATAACTTTTATTGGAAAAATATTATATTTAACTTTTAAAATATATAAAATAAAATACTTTTGTTTTAAATTTTTAAAATATGAAAAAATATACACTACTATTTGTTTCTCTTACAAGTTTATTTTTTGGAATAAACAGCGTTCAAGCACAGTTAAAAAAAGTTGCTCTTATTTCTGTTTATGGAAATAGAGCTTTAAGTGATAATCCACTTGAAAAAGCAATGAATGAAAAACTACTAAATGATACATCATTTAATCTAGCTCCATTTGTTGAAAGATTTTGTGGCATTATCAATGATGATTTATTAAAGGAGTTCCCATTTCCTTTTGTTCCTAAAGAAGAAGTTATTAATTCACCTGGTTACAAAGAATTAGCAAAATTTACAGGTTACACTGCAAGCGGAAGTGGGTATGATTTAATTGAAGGAAAAGTACCATTGTACAATGTTGCTGCTGGATACATTCCAATTGCATCGTTTGGAATTATTGATGATGTTAAAGCTATCAAAAAAGCATTTGAAATTTTACCTCCAGATGTTGATGGTGTAATGATTGCTTACATGTCGTTCCAATTGGTTGATCAAGCAGGTGCTTTTGGTATTACAATTAAGAAAGTTCAAGCTTATGCTAACATCAAAATTTTTAATAGAGAAGGAAAACGTATTTTCAAATTAAAAGATTGGGAATCTTCAAAAGGTGGTATTACTGCAGTAGGTGGATTTGTGGTTGAAACTAAAAAATTAATGCCTCATATTCAAGATGCATCAGATAATTTATTTGTATCTATGAAAAAGAAAATGATTAAATCATTAGCTAAATTGGCTAAGAAAATAGAAAAAGATAAAGAGGATTAATTATTGACCAATTATTTGTCAATATATTATTTGATAATAAACTGAATAAAAACCAATCAATAAACTAGTTGATTGGTTTTTTTATTTTAATTTTGTGTGGTTTTAAAACAATTTATTGCTCAATTAATTTATATAATTAATGATAAAAACAGTTAGAGTTGGAGGTGTGCCTGAACATTTTAATTTAGCTTGGCATTTAGCCATTGAAAATGGAAAATTTGCTGAAAAAGGGATTGAAATTGAATGGATTGATGTTCCGGGTGGTACAGGGGCAATGTGTAAAATGTTGCGTGATGGTGAAATAGATATAGCAATCGCTTTAACCGAAGGTGTAATAGCCGATATTACTCATGGAAACCCTAGTAAAATGGTACAGTTTTACGTTAACTCTCCTTTGCGTTGGGGTATTTTTGTAAATGCTAAATCGCCCATAAATACCATTGCAGAAATGCAAGGACATAAATATGCTATCAGCCGTTATAAATCAGGTTCGCATTTAATGGCTTACGTAAATGCAGCTAACAATAGTTTGACCATTAACGATGAAACAGATTTTGAAATTATAGGCAACCTTACTGGTGCGCGAAAAGCTTTGGCTGAAGATACTGCACAACTGTTTATGTGGGAAAAATTTACTACTAAACCTTTTGTTGACAATGGCGAGTTTAAAATGATTGGTGAATGCAAAACACCTTGGCCTTGTTTTGCTGTAGTGGCCACTGACGATTTTATTGAAAATCAACCACAAACCTTAGATCAAGTATTGGAAATAGTAAACCAAAGTTGCAATGATTTAAAATACAACGATGAAGCAGTTGATTTAATTGCTTGGCGTTATCAAATTAAATTGGCCGATGCCATGAAATGGTTCAGTGAGTTAGAATACGCAGCCAAAGCCGAATTAAACGAAGAAGAAATGAATGTTATTTTTGGTAAACTGGTTCAGTTTAAAATAATTGACGCCATTCCAAACATTTTTGATATTTGTTATAACAAAACAGTGGAATTAGCTTAATCACAAATCTATAATACTAAAAAGGCTGCTAGAGATTTACTCCTAGCAGCCTTTTCTATTTAATATTCAATTATTTAAACGGACTATCTTTTTCTTTTGCAATGGTATTGTAAACCAATTTATCAAGTATTCTGGGAACAAATTTTTGAAGTAAAAAACTCAGTTTACCTTGTAAAGTAAGCACTTGTTCAGCTTTTTTAGTGGCAATCATATTTAAAATATAATCTGCCACAGCTTCTGCCGACATCAATTTACTTTCGTCAAAAGGACTTTCTGCTTGGCTTTTAGCATCTTTATTTAACGCTGCATTTCTAATATTTGAAGCGGTGTAACCAGGACGCATCACGCCAACATGTAAACCTGTTTTCAAATTTTCAATACGCAACGATTCCATAAAACCCTCCATAGCAAATTTACTAGCACTATATCCTGTTCTTCCGGGTAAGCCTTTAAAACCGGCAACTGAACTTATGCCAATAACACTTCCTTTTTGCGCTAACAAATAAGGCATGGCATATTTAGTACAGTAAACAGTTCCCCAAAAGTTAATATCCATTACTTGCTTTAAAACCGCCAAATCTAAATCGGCAAACAATGCACGCATACTAATTCCAGCATTATTTATCAATACATCAATGGTTTTAAATTGAGCTACAGTTTGGTTGATTAAATTTTTACAATCGTCTTCCAAACTTACATCGCATTTAACTAAAAGTGCTTGAGCTCCTAGGGCTTCGCAGTGTTGTTTTACATGGTTCAGTTTATCAATAGAACGCGCAGCCAAAACCACCTTTGCTCCTTGTTTGGCAAAAGCATAAGCACACGCCTCCCCTATTCCTGACGAAGCTCCGGTGATGATAACTATTTTATTGTTCAAATTTTCTTTTTAGTTCTTAGTTCGAAGTACCTAGTTTTTAGTTTTAAGTTTTTAGTACTTAGTTTGAAGTGTGAAGTATGAAGTATAAAAAATGAGGTATGAGCTTCGGCTCCGCTCAGCAACCTATAATTCAACATTCATAATTCAATCCCGATTAATCGGGACAACATTCATAATTCAACATTTCGGTTCTATTTCCAAATAATGGGTGTTCCAAAGGCTGGAATTTCAGGAAAATCTGGTTCTATACCATCTAATGCTTCTTCAATGGCATCTTCTAAATATGCTTGAGTAACCATGTTTTCATTTTCCCAAGCATCGTCAATTGCGCCTTTATAAACTAATTCGCGCTTTGAATTGAACAAAAATACTTCAGGATTGGTTTGAGCACCAAATTGTTTGGCTACTTCTTGTGTTTCATCTTTTAAATACAAAAAGTTTATTTTATCCAAACCAAATTTGTAGGCAGCTTTAGTCATGTGTTCTAAACTATCGGTTGGCGATTGAGCGCTGTCGTTGCTATTAATACCAACAATTCCTAAATTATCTTCTTCGTATTTTTCGAATAATTTAATTAAACGTTGGCTATACGATTTTGAAATTTCTGAACTATCGCAAGTAAAAACCACCACCAATGCATATTTATCGGCATACTCAAAGCTTGAGTGTTGTTTATTATCAAAACCAGTTAGGTTAAATTCGGGTAACTTATCTCCTATTTGTAACATATTTTTTAGGGTATTTAGGTTTATTTATTGTTGTTATTTAATGTTCAATTATACTAAAATTAGTTACAATTTTTCTAACCAAAAATTTAACATTTTGGTGTACAAATGTAAACGTGTTTTTCCGCCACTAATTCCGTGGTTTTTATTAGGATAATACTCAGAATCGAAGGCAATGTTTTTCTTAATCATGGCATCCACCATTTCTACTGCATTTTGAAAATGTACGTTATCATCGGCAGTTCCATGAATAATTAAGTAATTGCCTTTAATTTTCTCTACATGGCTTAAAGGTGAATTATCATCATAATTTTTACCATTTTCTTGTGGAGTGCGCATATAACGCTCCGTGTAAATATTATCGTAAAAGCGCCAGTTGGTAACTGGTGCTACTGCAATAGCCGATTTAAATACATCAGCACCTTTGCTGATAGCTAAACTAGCCATATATCCTCCAAAACTCCAACCCCAAAAACCAATTCGTTTTGAATCTACATAACTTGATTTACCTAATTCGCTTGCTAAAAATATTTGGTCTTCAATTTCGTATTTTCCTAAGTTTAAGTAAGTGCATTTTTTGAATGCTTCGCCTTTAAAACCAGTTCCGCGTGCATCGGCACAAAAAATAATATATCCTTTATTAGCCAATACTTGGTAAAAATAATAATTGCTTCCCATCCATCTATCAACAGCTAATTGATGGCCAGGACCATTGTAAGCATACATAATAACTGGATATTTTTTATTGGGGTCAAAGTTTTCTGGTTTGATAATAAAAGCATTCAAATCATCGCCATTGGCATTCTTTATTGGCATAAATTGTGCTTTTGCTATTTCAAAATCAACTAATTTATTATTTAATTTTTCGTTATTTTCTAATATGCGTAATTGATTGCCAGTGGCAGTATTAATGGTATAAACCGGAGGTGTATTGATATTACTCCAAGTATTTAAAAAGTATGATAAACTGCTGTTAAACGTTGGACTACTCCAACCATGTTTAGGAGTCAAATTCTTTTTGTTTTTGCCATTTAAACCAATGCTATAAACAAAACGTTCAGCCGATAAATTTTTACTTACTTTACCTTCTATAAATTCAGGACTTGAGTAAAAAATGGTTTTTGTTTTTTCATCAATGCCATAAAATGCATCTACATCAAAATTACCATTGGTTATTTGTTTTACCAATTTACCTTTCAAATCGTATTGGTATAAATGGTTGTAACCATTGCGTTCGCTAGTAATAATAAAGGTTTTGTTATCGTTTAAAAATGTTAAGTTATCAGTAATTTCTACATAATATTTATTTTCTTCGGTGTAAATTACACTTGATTTCCCAGTACTGGTATTAGCCAATAATATTTCTAATTTATTTTGTAAACGATTTAAGCGCTGAATAGCCAACACATTATTGTCTTTGGTAAACTGAATGCGAGGAATATAAATATCGGCCTCTTTGCCTATTTCCATTTCAGCATTTAACTCTGAGCGTAAATCATAAACCAAAATACTAATGGTAGAGTTAGCCTCGCCAGCTTTTGGGTATTTAAACTTGGTTTGAGCTGGGTATAATTTACCATACATGGTCATTTCAAACTCTTTTACTTTACTTTCATCAAAACGGTAAAAAGCTATTTTATCGCTATTAGGACTCCAAGCAAAACCTTTCCAAATGGCAAACTCTTCTTCGTAAACCCAATCGGTGGCACCATTGATTATATTATTGAATTTACCATCGGTAGTAATGGTTTCTTCTTTGTTTAAAAACAAATCGTAGTAAAACAAATTATTGTCTTTTACATAAGCTAGCTTATTGCCATCAGGCGAAAAAGTAGCATTCATTACCTTAAAAGTAAAAGGCTGAGTCAATTTTTTCTTTTTTACATCGTACACAAAAATATTGGCTTGGGTAGAATGGCGATACAAACTTTGGGTATTGCTGGTAAAAAGTATTTTATTCTCATCTACACTAAACTCAAAATTATCAAAGGCCAAAATACCATCGTTAATTACCAAGTCGGTATGTTTTAAAATGGTATCTACCAAATTACCTGTGGCAAATTCGTAACGCAAAATATTGGCATCGTTATCTAAATTACAGTAATAACGACTATCGTTAAGTGATGTAAAACCACTAACTCCCGCCATTTGAAAAGTACCTTTAGCATAAATATCGTCCATGCTAATTGGTTTTTTATTTTGGGCATTTATTGTTACTGAAAATAAAAATAAGACTGCTAAAAACAGTGTGTTCTTTTTAGCTAAATACGTTGGAGTAAGTGTATGTATCATGTTGGGTTTTGTTTAAAATAAAATAATGCCATTTAAAATTTTAAATCTTTAAAATAATTAGGCATGGTTTATGTTTGCTGCAAATAAACACAAGCATTTTAAAAAAACTAAATACTTTTATGGAAATGGCAACAATTCTGTATCTGTATAACTAAAATCAAATAATTTAAAATTTATGAAAACCATTAAACACGCGCTAATTGTATTAGCATTTAGTATTTTAGGCTTAAATGCCATTGCTCAAAACAATCAAAACCAAATTATTAGAAAAAACATATCGGTTACAGGTACTGCCGAAATGGAAATTGTTCCCGATGAAATTTATGTTTCTATCACTTTGCAAGAGTATAAAGAAAATGGAACCAAAGTGGTAATGGAAACTTTAGAAAAAGCCTTACGCGAGGTATTAAATACCATGAAAATAGATGCTAAGAACTTAACCATAGAAGGTAGTTATGGCTACAGAAACTATATTCCTAAAAAACACAAGCAAAAAGACTTTTTTTTAAGCAAAACTTACCAATTAAAAATGAGTGAGTTAAGCAAATATAACGAACTGATAGACAGACTTGACGATGAAGGCATAAGCCAGGTAAATATTAGCCGCACTCACCATAGTAAAATGGAAGAATTTAAAAAACAGCTAAAAATAAATGCCATTAAAGCAGCTAAAGAAAAGGCCGGTTACTTATTAGTAGCCATTAACGAACAATTAGGCGAAGCTTTGGAGGTGAATGACCAAGAAAATACCGAAAATTTCCCAATAGATAATGTTAGAATTAACAGAATGTATAAAGCAGAAGCAATGGGCAGTGCTGATGTAGTTTCTAATTGGGCTGAACCTACATTAGAAATGAAAACCATAAAAATAACTTGCCAAGTAAATGTTGTGTTTGCGATTAAGTAAGTTCGAAGTTTTTAGTTCTTAGTTCGAAGTTTTAAGTGTAAAATGAGATAAGTTCGGGAACTATCTTTATGCTGTAAGCATCTCATCCGCTAGCTATTGGAACGTGGTTAGTTCCGCTTTTGTTTTTATCAGAATAACGTTTACTAAGAACAATATATTTATAAAAAAACCGCTTTAGTTTTTAGCTAAAGCGGTTTTTTTTTATATTTTATTGTTAGACTCTTGAACTAACTTGGGTGTATTATTTAATCTTTTTGCATTTGATCAAAAAAGTATTGACTGACTCTGTTTCATAATCAAAAATTGAACATTCCCCATTTAAAAAATCACTATTTTTATTTAATCGTAACTTAAAATAATAAATATTGGGAGAACCAATTTTTTCATGAACACTAAAACTAATTTCTTCTCCATCAAATAAAATATTATTACATTCCAATTCGCCATTGTAAACGTACAATCTATTAATCTTGGATATGGTAATATTATTAATAAATTTATTTTTAAATTCAAAATTATTTGAATTACTAACAAATCCAACCAAAAAAACATCCCATTGACCAACTAATTTATCTTCGGTTTTTTGACAGCTAATTAAAATTGTGATTAGACTTAATAATATAATTGTTTTTTTCATTTTATTTTGGGTTTAGAGTATATGTCTATAAAATCACCTTTGCAAAAAAAAGTAGTTGGTGTAACTAATTCAATTTCAGAATTTGGTTCATCGTTATTATCCAATTTAAACTTTACCTTTTTTACAGATTTTATTTTTAGTATTAGGTATTTATCATCTATGTCTAAATCAAAAATATCAGAGGTTAGAATATTTGGATAAATTTTATCTAATTCGTGTTTATTACAAATTATTTCAATTATTTTTTTTCTATTGTATCCAACTTCAATTGAAATAATGTAGTTTGAGTCTTTTTGTTCAATGTCTGTAATCTCAAAATTATCTACAGCAACAAGGCCGTTTTGTTTTAGTAAAGTTTGGTATTGATACGTTGTTCCAAATTTTGCTGTATCAAAAGTAATACTTGCACCAAACTTTTTATAAATGGTATTTTCTAATTTGTTTCGTTCCAATCTTACCATTTGAAATTGTCTTTCTTCTTCTTTTTCAGCCATTTCTTCTTTCATTTTTTGTTTGGCGGCCCAAGTTTCCTCACTTTCACGGCAAGAAATTAAGAAGAAAATTGTTATTAAAGGAATTAGTTTAAATAATTTCATATTTTGTTTATTTGAGAAATTAGGATAACTATATTTGTTTGCATGTATGTATTTCAATGAAAGTTGTAAAAAATAAATAGATAATAGTCGCATGATTATTAATGAAGCTGTTACTTATCAAAGGGATGAGATACAAAAACAAGTTCCTCATTTTCATTTGTCCTTAGAATAAGTTTGTCATCAGATGTCCCCACAGCAAGAAAAACAATTTCATAGTCTATTAAACCAATTGTAATAAATGGAATTTCCTTGTTATCTATAACTTTATCATATATTTTATACATGATATACTCTGAACTTTTTGGTCTAAAAATGTTAGCGAGTAAATATTCGTCTGATATTTTAAGAATGTAATCAAAATTACCATTCGTAAACCAATAAATTTCACTTTCAAAAGGGTGTTTCCATAAGCATTTGTGAATAAATAAAGATACAAAATTTGCGGTAAATTTTTCTGTCATATAATTTTTGATTGGGTTTAGTTGTATTTGAAAATATTTTGTAATTGTTACTTTTCAATAATTACAAAAAAAGGAGTATCTTGACAACAAAAAGTATCCATATTATGACGGCATTTTATTTTTGGAAAAACTGATTCCACTTCCTTTAATGTATTTGTATCTTTTAATGATAACAGCTGCTGTGGTAGCAAATAAACTTTATTTTCTGCATTTTTAAAGTAAGTAAGAATTGAAATTATTAAAGATACAACTGATATCAATATTGTACCCTTTAATATTTTTAATTGATTTTCATTGGTACTTTTCACAGATTCATTAACTTCTATAGCAAGTTGTCTGTCAGCTTCTGCTTGTGTTTCCAGTTGTTCTAAATGTTGTAAATAAGATTTCCAACCGCCAAGTCTAACAACTTTAAAACCCTCTTTGGTTAATGACATTGTATTATTAATATCAATGCTTATTATATCGTATTCTTTTAATTTTGAGGCTATACTTTCTTTTTTACTTTGGTGTATATATGAGTAAAAGAGGTCTTCATCAATTTTTCTTGCTTTCAAAATATTGTCGACTATGAAAAATTGATTAAACATTTTTTCTATTACTTCGTCTAAGTTATAATCATTAAAATTCTCTTCTTCTTTCATAATCTTAAAGGTGGCAGCTAACTTAATTATTGGCGAATAAAAAGTTCGCCAAGCATTCCTTTTTGGCAAGATTGGCGAACTTTTGTTTCACTTTGTTTTCCACTCAATAATACTCTTTTTTCTAATATTTTTCTTTTTGAAAACCCCAAGCCCTTAGTTCGTTTTTATAGGTATCGGGGTAGTTGGCTTTTATAAGCAGTACTAGGCCAAACAAATATTTAGAAGTGTATTGTTCTGAGAGTTTCATACTAACAAATATCAAAGAAAACTTTTAAAATAATTTCAATTTAACCAACAATTAATCAACAAACTATTTATCAAAAATTGCTCTCAAAACTCTGACAAAGTTAACGTTAATGGGAAGTAATCAATTAAAGGAAAGGAGATGCTTACAGCATGACTGAGTGGAGAGTGTGGAGTGTGGAGTGTGGGAACTAGCGTCATTGCGCGGAACAGCCTGTCCTGCTTAGGCTGGAAAGCAATCTCAAGTTATGCAGGACGCTAACTTGAGATTGCAACTCACGCTTTGGCGTGATCGCAATGACGTTTGTTACTGATGATAAAGTTAACGTTAATGGAAAGCAATCAGTTATAGCAAAGGAGATGCTTACAGCATGACCAATTGCACAACAAAAAAGGTTGAAAGAAAATAAATCCTTTCAACCTTTAATTTTATAACTTTGAAATCTTCTAATCTTTAAATCAAAAAATCTCTAAATAAAGTTAGCACGCTTCAATAACAATAGCAGAAGCTCCTCCGCCACCATTACAAATACCAGTTACACCAATTTTTCCTTTTTCTTGCTGTAAAGCATGAGCTAAAGTAGCAACAATACGTGAACCGCTGCTTCCTAGTGGATGACCAATTGCCACAGCACCACCATATACGTTTACTTTTGCTGGATCAATATTTAATAATTGAGTATTAGCAATACCAACTACCGAAAATGCTTCGTTCAATTCAAATAAATCAACATCTTTAATATCAATTCCTGCCCATTTCAATGCTTTATTTACTGCCAAAGCCGGAGCAGTAGTAAACCACTCAGGTGCATGTGCAGCATCGGCAAATGCTAAAATTTTAGCCAATGGTTTTAAACCTAATTCTTTTACTTTAGCACCACTCATTAACACCAATGCACTAGCACCATCATTTAAAGTAGAAGCATTAGCAGCAGTAACAGTTCCATCTTTTTCAAAAACAGCTTTTAAACCTCTAATTTTATCAAAATTAACTTTGGTATATTCTTCATCTGTAGTTACCATAATGCTGTCTTTACCACGTTGAGGAATTTCAACAGGAACAATTTCAGCATCAAATTTCTTAGCTGTATGAGCAGCAGCTGCACGTGTGTATGATTCAATTGCAAAATCATCTTGTTGTTCGCGGGTAATTTTCATATCGCGAGCACATAATTCAGCAGCGCTTCCCATATGGAAATCGTTGTACACATCCCATAAACCATCTTTTACCAAACCATCAGTTAAAGTTCCGTGGCCTAATTTATAGCCATTACGCGCTTTATCTAACAAATAAGGCACATTACTCATGCTTTCCATACCACCAGCAATAACTACATCGTTAATGCCAACCATAATGGTTTGAGCAGCTTGCATAATAGCTTTTGAGCCAGAAGCACACACTTTATTAATTACAGTAGCAGGAACAGTATTTGGAACACCAGCAAAAATGCTAGCTTGTGTAGCAGGCGCTTGACCTAAACCAGCACTTAACACATTACCCATAAATACTTCTTGAACCATTTCTGGTGTAATTCCAGCTTTTTCAATAGCACCTTTAATGGCTTTAGCGCCTAACTGAGTAGCAGTTAAACTTGAAAGACTTCCACCAAATGAACCCATTGGCGTACGTACAGCCGATACAATATAAACTTCTTGCATTGTTTTTTTTGTTTTTAAAATAGTGGGGCGAATTTATACTTATAAAGTAAACTTAGAAGTATTTTTTTATAATATTAGTTATGAAAAGTAAAATTAGAATTGTAGGCTCAAATTGACACACCTATATCCCAAAAAGAGAATAACTAAAAACTTAAACAATAAAACAAGTTTGCAATGCATTGATTTTAATTAATTTAAACCAAAAACAGATTTTGGACTTACTATTGATATTTAAATATAAAACTAAATTATACTTATAAATGAAACACATTAAATTATTATCTGGAATTGCAATTATAATAGCTGCTAGTTCTTGTACTAAAATTAAGGATGCTGATTATATACCAACCACAAACCCCAAGGCAACTAATTTTAAAGAAATTAAGGTTGCTGATAATTTTACATGGAGTACAACAAATAATATTGAATTAAATGTAATTGGATTTGCCAGTATTTCGCCAATTTCAAATACTTTTATAGTTTCATCAACAGATCAGAAAGAAGTTTATTTTGCTTCAAATACTTTGATGAGTGAAAACTTTATAGCAAATTTTGATTTACCAGCGCATGTAAAACAAATTAGAGTTACTTTTGGGTCTATTTCAAAAGTATTAAATGTAAACTCAAAAAATATTAATTTTGATTATCTTTTACCTATAGTAGAATAAATACAAAAAATTAAACAATGAAAAAAATAGCAATCTTATTAATTATTACTTTAACAGGTTTTGTTTCAAAATCTCAAACTTTGAGTTTGAATTGTGAGTCGGGTAATAGATCAATTGAGCAGGGAAACTGTTGGGCTTTTGGCTCAGTAAGTTACTCCAACCTTGAGTTTAGAATAAATGGATTTTGGAGTATGCGTACAAACCAACTTACTAATTTATCAACTTCGGCTTGTTGGGTTAAAACACCTTGGTTTAAACCCGGTAGTGGTAATATTACCATGAAAACAAGGTTAGAAAATGCAAGTGGTACAAGTAGAGGAATAGTTTTTACCTATGTGCCATTTGATGCCAATGCAATTAGTTCAACAAAAGAAGGCACTGGAACTGCGTTTTACACATACAATTTTGCAACGCCATTGGATATTTGGGTAAAAGATATAACTGTTCCTATTCCGTCAGCTATTGCAAACTCAAATCAAGCATACAAAATAATTATAAGTTTTATTGGCTCTGGTGGTTCTGGTAGAGCTTTTGCTGATGATTTAATTATTCCCGGAACTTATTGGGCTAATCCTTCAAACAACTGTTTACCTCAAGCCTTAATTGTAGATGCTGATAGTGATGGTGTGCAAGATAGTGACGATGCTTATCCAAACGATGCAGCTAGAGCTTACAATAATGTTTTTCCATCTTCGGGCTATTCAACTTTAATGTTTGAAGATTTATGGCCAACTTTAGGTGATTATGATTTTAACGATTATGTGGTTGATTACAAAATAAACAGAGTTACCAATGCAGCTAATAAAGTAGTTGAAATTAAAGCTGAATTTGTATCAAGAGCTGCTGGTGCTAGCAGACCTAATGGTTTTGCTTTTAGTTTTGATGGTTTAGCTAATTCAAAAATTACGGGTGTAACTGGTAATAAAATTTTTACTCCAAATCCGCATACATTTAATGCTAATGGTACAGAGGCTGCTCAAACAGATGCTCATTTTATTGTAGTTTCAAATATTTTTAAAGTGTTAATTCCACAAGGTGGAGGTTCTGGTGGAGTTAACACCAACCCAAGTGCTGTAAGAGTCCCTAACGATACTACTAGAATGACCATTTCATTTAATACTACTACTAACACAACTAGTTTAAGCGAGGTTACTTTAGCTAAATTTAACCCATACCTTATAGTTAACCAAACTAGAGGTACTGAAATTCACTTAGCAGATAAAGCTCCAAGTGCTTTAGTAAACACTGCATTATTAGGTACTGCAGATGATAATTCAAATGCTGGTTCAAACAGATTTTACAAAAATAAAAATAACTTACCTTGGGCTATTAATGTAACTTCTAGCATTCCTTATATGAAAGAAACCATTGATTTTACTAAAGGTTATAACAATTTTATTGATTGGTCTGGAAGCAATGGAACAACCAATACTGATTGGTATTTGAATTTATCTAATTTTAGAGATAATAATAATTTATACTAATTAATATTTGTAATATCTAAAAACTCCTTTTAATTAAATAAAAGGAGTTTTTTTTATTCCTAAATGATAGAAAATTTGATTTAAACAAATAGTACTTTCCAATTTTGAATAAAATATTTCCCAAAAAAGGAAGTATTTTAGTATTTTGCAAAAACAAATAAAAGCAAACTACTATTATTCAGCATTTTATACCAAAAAAGCAATTTGGCTTTTATCTTGTAATGTTATTATCAAAACTTAAAATAAATAACAAAATGAAAAATCTAAAATTAATTGCAGGAATAGCACTTTTAGTAGCAGCAAGTTCATGCACTAAAATAAAAGATGTAGAAAATACGGCTAATCCAAACAAACCTAGCAATTTTAAAGAAATAAAAGTTGCAGATAATTTTACTTGGAACACAACAAACAACATTTCATTAAATGTTCAAGGTTTTGAAAGCATATCACCAATAAGAAACACCTTTATTGTGTCTTCAGAAGATCAAAAAGAAGTTTATTTTGCTTCAAACACTTTAATGATTGAAAGTTTTACTACTAATATTGATTTACCCATTCATGTTAAAAAAATTAAAGTTAATTTTGGTACTATTAGTAAAGTGATTGATGTTAACTCAAAAACCATTACTTTCGACTACTTAATGCCAGCACCAGCTGAAGAAATTCAATAAGATTCACTATTAAAATAATTACAAACATGAAAATTATAAATAAAATTGCAGCAACATTATTATTAGCATCTTCCGCCATTTTGGGAAATGCACAATCAATAACTTTAGATTGTGAAAGTGCTGCCCCATATTACCAACGAACTCCAACAAATAATATTGCATTTGATAGAGCTAATTGCTGGGCGTTAGGTGCTTTTAGTTACATTAGAACAACTGTTTCCTTACCTTCAATTACTGGAACTTTTAGTGCTAGGAGTAATTCAATGTCAAATGAAAACGCAAATAGTTCTGGCTGGATAAAAAGCCCTTGGATTAAAATGGCAAGCGGAAATATTACTTTAAACATAAGAATGGAAGGTACTTCGGGAACAGGTGGGGCTTTAGGAAGTTCAAACTATAAAGCAATAAGAATCAGATTTGTACCTTATGATCCTAGTTCAATTAGTTCATCAAAAGAAGGAAGTTTTTTAGCTGATTCATTTACTTATTTAATTCAATCGCCTTACACCAATGTTCAAAATATTTCTTATGCAGTTCCTTCTTCTATTGTTGGAAATAACAATGTTTATAAAGTAATGATAAGCTTTATTGGTGCAGGTGGAAATAACAGAGCAATTACTGATGATATTGTAATTCCAGGTACTTATTGGTCTAATCCTTCAAATAGCTGTTTGCCACAAGCTTTAATTGTGGATGCTGATAATGATGGTGTTCAAGATAGCGATGATGCTTATCCTAACGATGCTGCAAGAGCTTATAACAATGTATTTCCAGCTTCGGGATATTCAACTTTAATGTTTGAAGATTTATGGCCTACTTTAGGTGATTATGATTTTAACGATTATGTAGTTGACTACAAAATAAACAGAGTTACCAATGCTGCTAATAAAGTAGTCGAAATTAAAGCTGAGTTTGTATCAAGAGCTGCTGGTGCTAGTAGACCTAATGGTTTTGCTTTTAGTTTTGATGGTTTATCAGGTTCAAAAATTACGGGAGTAACTGGTAATAAAATATTTACTCCAAATCCGCATACATTTAATGCTAATGGTACAGAGGCTGCTCAAACAGATGCTCATTTTATTGTAGTTTCAAATATTTTTAAAGTGTTAATTCCACAAGGTGGAGGTTCTGGTGGAGTTAACACCAACCCAAGTGCTGTAAGAGTCCCTAACGATACTACTAGAATGACCATTTCATTTAATACTACTACTAACACAACTAGTTTAAGCGAGGTTACTTTAGCTAAATTTAACCCATACCTTATAGTTAACCAAACTAGAGGTACTGAAATTCACTTAGCAGATAAAGCTCCAAGTGCTTTAGTAAACACTGCATTATTAGGTACTGCAGATGATAATTCAAATGCTGGTTCAAACAGATTTTACAAAAATAAAAATAACTTACCTTGGGCTATTAATGTAACTTCTAGCATTCCTTATATGAAAGAAACCATTGATTTTACTAAGGGTTACAACAATTTTATTGATTGGTCTACAAGCAACGGAACCACCAATACTGATTGGTATTTAAATTTATCTAATTTTAGAGATAATAATAATTTATACTAATTCATTTTTGTAATATATAAAAACTCCTTTTTATTAAATAAAAGGAGTTTTTTTTATGTCCATAATTAAGTTTATTTGCTTTAGATAAACTTTACATTAAATGCAAGTAGAGAACGAATACAACGATAAAAAAGGAGAATTTTATATTTTAGAAAATGGCAAAAAAATAGCGGTGCTAGAATATGTTTTTGCTGGACCAAACAAGTTTATAATTGACCACACTGAAGTAGCAATAAACCAAGAAGGAAAAGGCCTTGGAAAAACTTTAGTAAAAGCAGCAGTTGATTTTGCAAGACAAGGTAATTACAAAATATTGCCTTTATGCCCTTATGCAAAAAGTGTATTTGATAAAACACCAGAATACGCAGAAGTATTATTTTAAGTAATTTCTAGAAATTATGTTTGAACAAATAAATACCCAAGTTTCGAAGCTTGCCAATTTTTCAGCACAAGAATTAACCATATTTAACCAATTATTGGAGCACAAATCTGTGCCTAAAAAAACAATTTTATTGCACGAAGGCGAAATTTGCAATTTTGAAGCATTTATTATAAAAGGCTGTATAAGAAACTATTACATAAACGAAAACGGCTTTGAAGTTACTATGCAATTTGGTATTGAAAATTGGTGGGCTAGCGACATGGCAAGTTTCCATGAACAAACACCAAGTAAAGTATTTATTGAAACTCTGGAAGATTGTGAGATTTTACTTTTACACCGCGAAACCAAAGAAGAATTGCTTGAAAAGGTACCTAAATTTGAACGTGTATTTCGCATAATGGTGCAGCGTAATTTGTGTGCTACTCAAAATAGATTAATCGGAAGCATTTCAAAATCAGCTCAAGAAAAATATTTAGAGTTTATAGAAAAATATCCCACCATTCCGCAGCGCGTAGCTCAACATTATATTGCATCTTACTTAGGAATTTCGGCTGAGTTTTTAAGTAAAGTTAGGGCCAAATTGAATAAAAAATAAGGCTTTATTACCTTACCAAAGTAATGGTTCCATGGTAGTTTTTATCTCTATTTTTTAAAATATAAAAATACACTCCTGAGCTAACAGGTTTATTTTCATAATTACCATTCCAACAAATACCATCAGTTTCTGAGTTGAACATTACTTGCCCCCATCGGTTAAATATTTTCAATGTATTACACTCATTATCAAGCACAATTCCTTTAATATAAAAACAATCGTTTAGTCCATCGTTATTAGGCGAAAACACATTTGGGATTAAAATAATAGAATCAGTTGGAAGTGGGATTATTGTTTTTTCAGTTTTATCTATACATAATCCTTCTTTGGTTTGCAACTTTATTTGGTATGCTTGATTTACAGTGAACTTAGTTTCCTCTAACTCTTTTAACTGTTTTTTTTCATTGTTTAAATACCATTGCATTTCACTGAATTGGGAAATTGAATCAAAGGTAATTTGAGCAGTATTGCAATTAGTGGTTAACTTATAAGCAAACTTGGCTTCAATGGTTTTTAGATAAATATTTATAGTATCGGAATTGGTACAAAAATCGTTTTTCCTTATTCCAATATATTGAATATTGGTTAATGGTTTTGAAGTAGGTCTGGCTAAAGTTGAATCGTTTAAAAATAAAGAAGTATTCCACACATAATTGTATTTAGCAGTATCGGCTATACCTAAAAGCACCTGTCCTCCTTCACAAATGGTGGTATCGTTTCCTGCAAAACGTACATTATCGCTAAAAATAGTTACCAATGCCGATGTACTATCAAAACAATTGCCATTGCCAACTTTGAGTTTAATATTGTATTTACCAGGACCTGGAAATAAAAAAATTGGTTCTTTAAGCGTACTTGTATCTGTTTGTAAATTATCAATTCCAAAATCCCACAAATAACTATCCGCACCTGTGCTATTATTTTTGAAAGCTACAGTATCGGTGCAAGTTTTAATATCGTTGGTAAATGAACTCACTATATTAAACTGGCAATTGAGCACATTAAATTGAAAATCACGCCTAATGGTATTGATTAATTTACCATTTCTAAACTCTTTAACCGCTATACCAACCACATACTGACCTATGCTACGAGGTTTTACATTTAATACTCCAGTAATCGAATCAATAGTTAATTCTGGAGATCCATTCATCATGTGTTTTTCGTCAAAAGTATTTTCCCAAATAATTGGCGTATAAGGTGGTTTTGTTGGAGGACGAGGTAAGTTATTGATTGGATCAGCACCAATATAAGGTGTAATCAGTTCATAAGCCAATGAATCTCCATCAATATCGGTAGCTGAGTGATTGTAAATAAAAGTATTGTTATTGCATAAAAAATTAGGAGGAACACTATTAAAAACTGCCGATGAATTATAACCCATGCTTTGCAAAGTATCAGGCACATAAGCCCAATAAGTGGCCCCAGTATTCCCCGGATTTATAATATTAGTGATACTGTTATTTCTACAACAACGTTGATAAGCCAAGTAATACCCACCATTAACATAAGGTAATCGTGTAAAATATTTATATACATACTTATCTACACAAGCATTGCTTGGAGGTAAAACACAATTGTAGTTTACAGAATTTATTCTAATAGGTAAGCTCCTATTTTCGAGCAATGTTTTAACCAAAGTTCCCGTTGTATCAAAAACACCAATCATGGCATTGGCATCAAGTGCAATGGCTCCAGGACTTCCATTAATACAATCAATATAAAGTACTAAGTTTATTTCAAAACTATCGGCCGCAATATGCTTATAGGTTAAATCTCCACCAACTACATGGGTAGCTTTGCTGTTATTGGCAAATGCCAACAACAAACTCAAGAACAAACCCATTTTAGTCCAATTAATACCCATTGCTAAGCAAATATAATCAATAATATATAGCTAAAGCTTTAGGAGTGAAAACAACTTGATTTTAAGAAAATTTTTACAATAAAATTATGCGTTATTAAATGTAATGGTAAAGGTGGTTCCTTTATTTATTTCGCTTTGTACCTCAATTGAACCGCCAAGCGAGTTTATTTGCGATTGAACCAAATATAAACCAATTCCTTTGCTATCTTCATGGCTATGAAATTTTTGATACAATCCAAAAATTTTACCTTTTACTTTTTCCTCGTTAAAACCAATTCCATTGTCCGAAAAACTTAGTTTTAATTTACCATCTTCTGCAAAAGACTTGATGATAATGAGAGGTTTTACTTTTGGCTGAGCATACTTTATGGAGTTAGTAATTAAATTTAAAAATATACTTTCTAAATAAGTTTTATTAAAATAAACACTGTCAATATTTTCAAAATCGGCCAGAATTTGTGTACCTGAATTTTTTATAAGAGAGCCAATAGAGTCAGAAACATTGGATAAAACATCATTGAAAGCAATTTTTTCTAACGTTTGATTGGTATTTCCTTTTATAATCAAAATTCTAATCAAATCATTTAAAGTATCGTTTAAATGATTGGTAGATGCTTTCATGGCATTTAGCAACTCTAAAGTTTCGCTATCATCAATTTTTGACATATCAAGTATATCTAAAATTGCCAATAAATTGGTTAATGGAGAGCGCATATTATGTGATGTAATATAAGAGAACTGCTTTAACTCTAAATTGCTATTGGTAAGCTCTTTAATTAAGTTTTTCAGCTCCTCGTCCATCTTTTTCTTTTCGGTAACATCCTTAGTTGCCGAAAAAATAAGCGCCTCTTCAAGTAAAGGTGCGCATGTCCACGATAACCATTTTATATCTCCATTTTTACCTATATACCGGTTTTCTAAGTAAGTAGTTATTTTACCTTTTTGCACATTTTCAAGTTCAGCAAGTGTTAAGTCCCTATCATCAGGATGTACAAAATTTATGAGTGGCTTATTTAACATTTCCTCTTCTGAATAGCCTAAAATTTTGGTAAAAGCTGGATTTACTTTTTTAAAATAACCATTCATATTTGAAATAGCCAACATATCGGCCGACATATTAAAGAATTGATTCAATTCTAAATCTTTTCGGTTTTTTTGAATATATGCTCCTATTTGAGTAGTGAGCTTATTTAACAAATCAGAGTTTATTTGTTCTTTGGTAAACGGCTTTTCGCTATACAAATTAAAAACTGCAATTACCTCATTATTAAAGTAAATGGGCAATGCCATACCACTGCTTAAGTTTGATTTTAAAGCATCAGCTTTACGCAAAAAAGTTGAATTTTGAAGGTCTTCAATATAAATGCGCTCTTTTAATTTCCACGATAAACCAGGTAAACCTTGTCCTTTTTCAAGCGTGTTAGAACCCTTATTTATTTCACCTAAAAACTTACTATCATCAATTCTATAAACTGCCCTATGAACCATTTTGGTTTCATCAATATTTATTGACCAAATTTCGCCATAATGGAAGCCCAAAAACACACATACATTTTCTATAACCTCATTAAGCGAATAACTTAAATTTTGGTTCTTATTAATGCTTTGAATAATTTCAAAAATGGTTTCTTTTTCTATGCTATGCTTATTTCTTTCTGTTGTATCGCGCTGAATAGAAACGAAGTGTGTGCATTTTCCATGTGCATCTATCAATGGAAAAATAGAGAAATTAACCCAATATTCCTCCCCATTTTTTTTGTAATTAATTAACTCTACTTCACAAATTTCTTTGTTTTCTAAACTCTTCCTAAGTTTATCTAATACATTTCTATTGGTTTTGGGGCCTTGTAAAACGCGTGGAGTTTTACCAATTATTTCTTCGCGTGTATAACCAGTCATTTTGGTAAACGATTCGTTTACATAAATAATTTTAGGACCATTGTTCGACAAATCTGCTTCAGCTATAATTACGCAGTCGTTGGTATTGGTAATTACACTTTTGTATAACTTTAGTTGTTGTTCTTCGGCCTTGCGTATTGTAATATCGCTTAAAGCACCTATCATCCTAACTGCTTTGCCCGCTTCGTTTCTAACTATAATTGCTTTGTCTTGTACATGAACAAATTTTCCATTTTCTTTTAAAAATCTAAAGCTATTACTCCACGATGTTTCTGTACTTTGTAAAATTAATTTTAGACTTTTTTCAACTCTGAATCTGTCATCAACATGGCATCGTTCCGACACTTGAGCAAAGTTCTTACCTTCAGTAGATTCGTTAATTCCAAATACTTTTAAAAATCCTTCGCCCCAATAAACTTTATCATTTTCAATATCCCAATCCCAAATGGCAGCACCTAGGGCTTTGGTAACAAAGTTAAAGCGTTCATTGCTCATTTGCAGGTTTAACTCTGCTTTTTTACGCTCAGTTATATCTCTAATTGACCCAATTAATTGAATACAATTATTAATTTCTCCAAAAATAGGAGTTACTGTAACTATTCCAGTTTTTGTTTCATTATTATAAACTGTAGTTTCTTCCCAAATAACTGTTTGCTTGGTTGCTATAGCCTCGGCATATTTTTGTAAAACCAAACTTAACGAAGGCTCAGGAATAATAGCTTTAACATTTACATTTAAAACCTGTACTTTTGTAAAACCAGTGCTTTTACAAAATGCATTATTAACACTGCTAAAAATGAAATCATTATTGTTTTTTACATCAATAGTAAACAATATGTCATCCACCGTTTCGTAAATTAACTCTAGCTGTTTCTTTTTAGCCTTTAGCTCCACCCACGAACTTTCATTAACACTATTAATGGTAAATATAAATTGAGGTTGTTCTAAATTATTATTGTTAAAACTGGCAATATTGTACTCAATAAATTTATTTTTACAATCGCCTTTAGTTAGCATACCAATTTGCTTATTGGTAGGTAGTAATGTTATGGTATTTGTGGTTTCTAGTGCCGGATTAAACTCCTTTATATAATTAAAAATAACACTATCGGAGTTTAAGTTTTGTATTAAACCAAAAGCTTTTTGTGCTGTAATATTGGCATAAATAATAACACCAACATGCGTAGTTACAACTACAGCACTTGGCACATTATCTAAAACTTGCTGCATAGATAATTCAAATTGCGTATTATTTAACATCATTTTCTTGAAAAACAACCTATTTATAAGAACCTAAAATACAGGAACTTACAAATAAAACACAGCTAGTTTTTTGTAAATTTATATTCGAATAGATTTAATAATTTAAGGAAATTTTTATGAAAAATATTTTACCAATTCAGGATGCTCTTTTAAGCTTTTTAAGTTGTCTATACCAATGGCTTTATCAATAAAAATAAATACAAAAGGATTGGCCTCAGCTTTTATTTTGTCATCAGGATTAACGCTAGATGATAATAAAGCTATCTTTACATGGTTATGTAATGAGGGATAATTTTGAGAAAACAAATCTAAAAACTCCCAACCGTCAAGCACTGGCATATTTAAATCGAGTAAAATTAAATTAGGTATTTTGCGCTCTTCTTCAGGTAATTGCATTTGACTATTAAAATAATCCAAAGCCTGTTTACCATTTTCAGCGGTAATTATTTCTTTACAAAATTGGGTTTTTTGTAAATTGAGTTTGCTTATCATTAAAGCTACTCTATCGTCATCTACACAAAATACTATTGGTATCATTTTTACTCGTTTTGATATAACTAAAACATTAACTTAAATAAATTTTAAGCTATAAATTACATCAACAATTATAGAGTAAAAAAATTTATAATTGAATTACCTAAAAAATATTTATCCCTATTTTTTAGGTAATTCAATGGTACTTATTTATAAATAGTTTAAAAAACTATACAAAATAGTACAAAAAGGGGTTATTCCCACTCAATTGTTGCAGGAGGTTTGCTACTAATATCGTAAACTACTCTATTTATACCTTTAACCTCATTAATTATCCTATTTGAAACTAAAGCTAAAAACTCATGAGGTAAGTGGCAAAAATCTGCTGTCATACCATCAACCGAAGTTACCGCTCTTAAACAAACTGCATTTTCATAAGTGCGCTCATCTCCCATTACTCCAACTGATTGAACAGGCAAGAAAATAACACCAGCTTGCCAAACATTTTTATATTGGTCTTTGCTTTTTAATTCACTAATAAATATGTGATCAGCTTCTTGTAAAATAGCTACTTTTTCTGGTGTAATATCGCCCAAAATACGGATAGCTAAACCTGGACCTGGAAAAGGATGACGATTTAAAATAACATCAGCAATTCCTAATTCACGACCAACTTTGCGCACTTCATCTTTAAACAATGTACGTAATGGTTCAACTATTTTCAAGTTCATTTTTTCAGGTAATCCACCCACATTGTGATGAGATTTAATAGTAGCTGAAGGACCTTTAACGCTTACACTTTCTATCACATCAGGATAAATGGTTCCTTGTGCTAACCATTTTACACCTTCAATTTTTTTAGCTTCATCGTCAAAAACTTCAATAAATACGCGACCAATGGTTTTGCGTTTTTGTTCAGGATCGGAAATGCCTTTTAATTCGCTTAGAAATCTTTCGCCAGCATCAACACCAATTACGTTTAAGCCCATTCCTTTATAAGCTTCAAGTACTTGCTCATACTCGTTTTTACGTAATAAACCATTATTTATAAAAATACCTGTAAGGTTGTTTCCAATGGCATTTTTTAGCAAAATGGCAGCCACACTGCTATCAACTCCACCACTTAAACCTAAAATTACTTTATCGTCACCAATTTTTTCTTTAAGTTCTTTGGTAATATTTTCAATAAAATGAACTGGAGTCCAGTCTTGGTTCATTTTAGCAACATGTTTCACAAAGTTTTCTAACATTAAAGCACCTTCTGGGCTATGTGTTACCTCTGGATGAAACTGAATAGCATAAGTAGGTTCGCCTTCAATTTTGTAGGCAGCTACTTTTACTGATTCAGTACTTGCTATTACTTTAAAATTATCAGGAATGGTTTGAATAGTATCGCCATGGCTCATCCACACTTGCGAATTTGCACTAACGCCCGTAAACAACACATCATCGGCTATATAACTTAAATTGGCGCGACCATATTCTCTAATTTTTGAAGGAACAACAAAACCTCCATTTTGATGAGCCATTAACTGAGCACCATAACAAACACCCAAAATAGGCAATTTACCACGCCAAGCGCTTAAATCAATATTTGGTAAAAGACCATCGTTAACCGAAAAAGGACTTCCACTTAAAATTATTGCTTTGGTAGCTTCGTCAACAAGTGGTAAATGAGTGCAAGGGTGAATTTCGGAATACACATTCAATTCGCGTAATCTGCGGGCAATTAGCTGTGTGTACTGACTCCCAAAATCGATAATTAATATTTTTTGTTCCATGATTTTGGGGCACAAAGATGAACTTTTTATTTGAAGTTTTTAAATAATATGTATGATTTTGTTCTTATTATTTTGGGTGTATTGTCTGTTCTATTAATCGCCACCTCCACAGCCTCCGCAACCAGAGCAGCCACTACAACCTGAACACCCGCCTCCTTCAGCTCCAGCCCCACCAAAATCGCCTCCTCCAAAACCATCAAAACCAGCGCTTGCACTATCAAAACTTGATGAATAATCGTTAAATCCATCCCAAAGAAAATACGAACTTTCAGTTGATTCGAAAGCAGTTTTAGCTTTTTCATAAGCGGGTAATTGAGCGATTAACTCAAAATCAACAGATTTAATCAGCAAGGCGTTCCCTCCTATTTTATTTAAAATTTTAAGTGCTTCATTTAAATTGGACTCAATTAATTTAGGTATCTTTTCCTCAAGCTCAATTAATTCTTGTTCTATTTCATTTTTAATTTTAATTCCAATATTGCTAATTGAAAAGATTCCAAAATAACCAAGTAGTTTAAATCCTTTATAAAAATTTGGGTTTAATGAATTATTTACAATGCTTTTAATTATAAAAGTCTTGTTTTTAGCTCTTTCAAAGCCAATTTTAACTAAATTTCTAAATAAAATTCTTGCATCATTATCAATCATAAATGGATAAACAAAGCAGGTTTCATGTTTTTGATTTTGGTAATTATTAAAATTTTCACCGACTTCTACATAGCTTAAAACCCTTACTTTATCATTTATATGAGCTTGGTTTTCAACCTCAAAAATTGTTAAAACTTGTTTCGCCAATAAATCAAAAAATATTGCTTTTAATACCTCAGTAGGCCTTGGATTTCCTTTATTTAAAAGCATTAATACTTCAGCAGGTTTAATAATAGAAAGGTGTTTCATTTTCTAAACAGTTTTTTTATAACCCAATTAATGTCTTTATTTACTCTAACAAACTTATTATTTTTAAATCTTACATTACTGTCAGGCCAAATATTTTCAGGTGGTTTGGAACCAAATTTTTCTAAATAAAATGATTTTGTGTTTTCGTATAAGTTTTCAAACTTTAATTTCTCACTTTCACCGCCTTTAGTTGGCCCATGGTGAATTTGTTTTTCTAATGTTTTGGTACACCAATCATTCCAATACAACTTAGTATAAATTAAATGTAAATGCCAAGCCTGATCTACTTCATCAGACGGGGTTAATGGCTCTGTTGCAATGCAAAGCAAAAACATAAACTTTTTATACTCTAAAATTACTTGCAAAGCAAAAGTTAAATCCCAACCATTTTCGCGCGCTAATCTGGCTGAAAAAGTAAATGAATCTGATGGGTCGTCAAACTCAAATTGTTTAATTTTAGTCCATAATTCTAACTCAGTTGAATTCATTTCACTTCGAAAATAATAATTTTTGTTCAACAAAAAAGCCCAACTGAAATTCAATTGGGCTTTTTGTAAATATTAATTTGTTGATTGTAATTTATTAAGACGTTGCATGCAACGTCTCTACAAAATCGTTATCTATCAACTGACAACCATCAACCAACAACTACTACGCTTCTTTCATAAAGTCGTACTCATATCTTTCTGGCGATACAAATGTTTCTTTAATGGTACGTTGACTAACCCAACGCATTAAATTAATCATAGCACCTGCTTTATCGTTGGTTCCGCTTGCACGGGCACCACCAAATGGCTGCTGACCAACTACTGCACCTGTTGGTTTATCGTTAATATAAAAATTACCTGCTGAGTTACGTAATTTCCAAGTAGCTAAATCAATAGCATATCTATCTTGAGCCAAAACAGCACCAGTTAAAGCATACTCACTGGTTGAATCAACTAATTCTAAAGTTTCTTCAAATTTTTCGGCATCATACACATAAATAGTTAATACTGGCCCAAATAACTCCTCACACATGGTAGTGTATTTTGGATTGCTAGTAACTATAACCGTTGGATCAATGAACCAACCTTTGCTTTTATTGTATGTTCCACCTGCAATAATTTCGCAGCTTGAATCATTTTTAGCTTCGTCAATGTATTTCGCCAATTTATCGAACGATTTTTCATCGATAACTGCATTTACAAAGTTCCTAAAATCTTCAACTGGACCAACACTAAAGCTAGCAATATCTTTTACCATTTTCTCTTTTACCTCTGCCCACATATTACTTGGAATATAAGCACGGCTGGCTGCTGAACATTTTTGACCTTGGTACTCAAAAGCACCACGAACCAAAGCAGTAACTACTGCATCTACATTGGCCGATTTATGCGCAACTATATAATCTTTACCACCAGTTTCACCAACTATTCTTGGGTAAGTTTTGTATTTATGAATATTGTTTCCAATGGTTTTCCAAATATCTTGAAACACCCCAGTACTTCCAGTAAAGTGAATACCAGCAAAATCAGGATGATTGAATACTACTTCGGCAGCAACAGGACCGCTTGGATAAATTAAATTGATTACGCCATCAGGCACACCAGCCAATTTAAATACTTCCATTAAAACATTAGCTGAATAAACTTGTGTATTACTTGGTTTCCAAACAATTACATTACCCATCATAGCTGCGCTAGTTGGTAAATTACCAGCTATAGCCGTAAAGTTAAATGGAGTTAAAGCATATATAAAACCTTCTAACGGACGATACTCAATTCTATTCCACATGCCTTTACCCGATTGCGGTTGCTCGCTGTAAATTTGGCTCATAAAGTTTACGTTAAAACGTAAGAAATCTATGAATTCGCAAGCTGAATCAATTTCGGCTTGGTATGCATTTTTACTTTGGCCTAACATAGTAGCAGCATTTAATTTAGCACGGAAAGGACCAGCTATTAAATCGGCTGCTTTTAAAAATATAGCTGCACGTTGTTCCCAAGTTAAAGCTTCCCATTTTGGTTTAGCTGCTAAAGCTGCATTAATTGCATCAGTTACATGGCTTGCATCGCTTATATGAAACTGACCTAACAAATGTTGATGGTCGTGTGGTGGACGCATATCCATGGTTTTTCCGCTGCGAACTTCTTGACCACCAATATACATTGGCACATCAATAACCTTTGAGCGTGCTTCGGTTAAAGCATCTTTTAAATCTTTACGTTCTTTGCTACCTGGAGCATAATTTAATACTGGTTCGTTTACAGGACTAGGTACTTTAAAAAATCCGTTCATTATTTATAAATTTTGAATGTTAAGTTTTGAATTTTGAATTATTTTTAGTTTGATAACTTGGCAAAAATAATCGTTATTTTCAATTATCAGTTATGATAGTACTTATCAAAAAACTTATTTATGAGTTCACAGTTAGAGAAATTTTCGTAATAATACATTCCTAAACGCTTGTTTTTCAAATGTTTTATATAAGGATTGGTATCGCTGTGTTTAATTTTATTATTAGCTACCCAAGCCATGTAAGTACTCATTGCTGCTAAATCTTCGCTTTTAGCTTCTTGTAACGCCATTAAATAATACTTTAAAGCTAACTTTGGTTTAAAAAAGCTACTATGCTCATTTACAAATGTTTTACTATAGCTGCTGTACTCCTCATTTTCCTCTCCAGGATTGTAATCGTACCAATAATTATTTTGCATAATCCAAAACTTGCCATGAACAGTAATGCTCAAATAAAAGTTGGCTATTTGAAAATAGGCCAATGCTTTTTTATTGCCTGTGCTATTGTTGGCAGTATTAATCAAGCGAATCAGTTCTTTTAAAACCACATGTTTGTTATATGTTTTATCAAATTTATTAAAAGAAAAATGCGGACTAGCAGGCTCCACCCAAAAAGGATTATCATTTTTAAAATTATCGTTAGGGAAAATATTCCAATAGTTTTTATCAATATGGCAAGTGGCGGCATAAGCTTTATAAATTTCGTTTCGCTGCATGTGATAAGTACTTTTCATATCGTAAATGCGGTTTAAATCCCACGGACTATGGCTTATTTTTTCATAATAGTTTTCGTCATAATAAAAAGTATTGGTAGTATCGTATTGTTCGGTATGAAAAATGCCATCAGCACAAAGTAGTTTTTCAAAAGGTGTTTTTTGCTTTTTATTAATTACTGCTATTATGCTGTCGTAATCGGCTTCATTGGCTTTATCTAACATTAAGTGGTAAGCATTTTTGGCGTAATAAGGCTCTTGGTAATCAAACACATTGCTACTATGCCCTAACAGCATAATTCCTTTATAAGTTTCGCCTTTTTCTAAATATAATTTCCCTACAAAAAACAGCAATTGCGATTTGGTATACTCTGGAAAAAAGTAATCTGCTTTATGCGTTTTTAGGGTGTTTAAAATATTTAAAACGCCAAACTCTGCATTTTCATCTAACTTTTTAGAAGTACTAATGGTTAATAATAACTTATTGATAGCCAATTGCAGACTTACTTTTTTATCCTTTTCGTTAATCAAAGCATTTTGCATGTAATAGTAATTGGCCTGCCCATAATCTTTATTGATATAGCTTAAATAACCTGCTGCCAATTGGTAAAATGATTGATAAATACTTGGCTTAGTACTTAATGTTTTTAGCATGTTCAAGCACCTTTTTAAATGCAATTTTTTCTTTAAAGTTCTATTTAAAATTTTCTTTTCATCAGCTGCATCATTTTTGTTGGCATAGTAATAATAATCAAAATCTTCAGTTGGCTCATAGGTCATATTGGCCAACTCGCCTCCTATGCCTGTATATTCATCGCCAAGTAATCCATCTTCAATTTTATTTATTTCGCGAGTTATTACAAATGGAATTAACTCATGGTTAGGTGCTACTTTTACTATTTGTTCCACTTCGGCAATGCAATTGTATGGATTTTGAGAAACACCCATAATTAAAATAGTGCCTTTCTCTTCATTATTTTTAGCCAATTGCAATGTTTGAGGTAATAGTTTTTTGGTAAATAATTCTTGTGTTCTATACCTTTTTTCATGGCAATTTTTATACACTAAACTCAATAAATAATTACGCTCAGTAGCAGGTTTTGTTAGGGCTAAAAAGTACCTTCCATAATTTTTTAAAAAATAATTATCGGGTAAATTAGCTAAGTATTTATCATAAGTTTGTTCAAGTAAATTGTATTGAAAACTATAATAATACATTCGACATAACACAAAGGCATATCTGTTTATTATAAATGGATTTTTAGTTTTAGCTAAGTTCTCTAAAATTTGAATTTCCAAATTGGTTTTACTTGGATTATCATTCATTACATATTCCTTGTTATTTAAATAATCGTTGCTGTAAGCGTCTATCCAAACCAATTTACCTGTTTTGCTTATTGCAGGGCAATCATAACAAGACCATTCATTATTATCGAATGCAAATAATTCAAGCTCTTTTACTATTTCAAAATAGGCCAACTCTTCTTTGTATTCAGGCTTTTGAAGCAATTTAAAAAATGGATCATTGGCTTTTAATAAATCGTATTCTTTATAAAAATCCTTTACATCCTTTTCAAACATTAATTGATACACTTGGTCAAACGAAACTTTATTGTTAAAATGTTTTACCCAATCATTAGTAATAACTTCATAATCAGATATATAGTATTTACTTTCCATATCAATCTGATTTACATGCGAATACCCATTATAAATATCTGGCTGAAAGTAATAACTATTGGAATAAAAAAATGGAAACATTTCGATGGGTGTTTTAGTAGCAGGTTGAAACAAACAAACCCGCGATAAATCGCCTGTTAACACATACACACCGCAGCTATCGGTTCCTTTATAAAACAAACAAAATAGAACTATAAAAAAACTACCAAGAATAGGCTTTTTCAATGCTTTCATATCTAATATTATTAATGTCGAATGCGTTTAAATCAAATAAAGAAACTTCGAGAGAATCAGTAACAGGTAACCGTCTCATGGCAAAATTTGCCAAGTCTAATTCCATATCTCGGCATTGTTCTATTTTAAGTAAATCGCCTGCTTCAAAAGGAATTTCGTTGTAAATAGTATCGCAAGTAACCAAGTATTCGGAAGGACGAATTTCGCGTAAAAACGATAAAAATTTAGCCTTACTGGTATTCATGTCGTTAACTATGGCTTTATACTTGTAATTGTTAAATAAAATGCCCCAACTAAACATAGGCAAAGCCACCGAAAGCTGCAACGGATAAGGATGATTGATAGGTAAATATTTAATGGCTTCTGGCAAATTAAATATGGAGTTTTTTGAATTGTATTCAGTAGCATTACTCAAATTATAAAGCATCAACATGCCTTTATCCACTGGCGGTACACCTGCTTTTTTAAAGTATTTATATTGGTACAACCTAATGGTAGCCGATACCTTTTTGGTTGGCAAATAGGTTTTCATTTTTTTTATTAAAGCAAAATATTTGTCTTTGGTCGTTTCGGACCAATCGCAATCAACTTGGTACTCGTTAATGGTTTGGTCCGTGTATTTTTCTAATCTAAATAAATGCCTTAAAATTTGCTCAGCAATATAACTTTGATTGCTGCTGTCTAAATGTGCAATGGCTCTGTTGGTAATAAAAACAACAGGTATAAATGAAATGTTTTCCTTTGGCCTTTCGTAATACGCTAAATTACTATCAATGGGTAATTTATATGGTCTTAAATATTCTAAACCATCATTATATTCAGAAAGATTGGTTTTAGTAATTGGAACAATTCCTCTTTTTAAAACCCAATCTACATCCAACATTTTTACATAAACCTTTTTTATTTTATGGTTATATACAAACTGCCTGTAAACACTGTCTTTATCAGTATCAAAAACTGCGCTATTTTTCCAATAATAAACAGCACGATTGATAACAACCTTTTTGCCTTTTAACTGCGAAATACCAAAAATAACTAATAGGAACGAAAAAAGCGCAGTGCTTTTTAAAATATTGGGGCTCATGAAATGGAGATATGAAAGTACAACGAATGTAAATAAATTTTATTGCGCTTTTCAAAATGTTTTTTGGATTTTTTAAGGTGAAATAACTTTATTTTTGAGCTCAAGAAACAATTGTTTTTTAATAAAAACATCATTTAACATGGGAACGAAAAAAGTATGTTTTGATTGTAAAACCTGTTTTAACCGTTATTACGATAGCGGTTCAGGATTAGCATACCCATGCCCGACTTGCTCAAAGCCAATGGCATTGCTTTCGCATACATTTAGGCCTCCTGTAAAAACTGACAACAAAGCTTGGGAATTAGTAATGTTTTTATGGCAAAATGGCTTTTGTTTTCAGCATATTTATGATGAAGATACTAACCAAACAACTATGAGTAACGCAAAAAAATACGTACCTTACCCTAAAAATATGGCAGAAGCAAAAGAGTTTGTGTTAAAATATAAGACATAAGCTTTAAAGTAATTTGCTCTTGTTTAAAAATCTATATATTCGGATTTTATTTTCTAAAGCCTTATGAAACACTCTTTAACTATTTTAGCTGCTGCTTGTATTTTTGCTTCTTGCAGCGAAAACAAACCAAACACAGAAAATGCTGTAATTGCCACCGATACCACCAATGCAGTTGTTGTTGAATCAAACGCTTATTTATATGGAAATAATGGCGATACTGTTTTGTTAATGCTACAAAACACCAATGAAGAAATTACAGGTAATTTAAGCATTTTGCCTTTTGAAAAAGATAGTAGAACAGGGACTATTTATGCTGGAAAAATGAGTGGAGATACATTGTACGCTATGTTTAACTCCACACAAGAAGGACAAGACTCAGATTGTGAAATTGCTTTCTTAAAAAAGGACAATGGTTTTGTACTTACTAATGATATTTATAGCGAAACCAATTACCATTACAATAAAGATTATACCAAAGGCTCTTTTGTTAATAAAGGTAAAATAAAGTTTGATGGGGAGTTTTTGAAAAAAGTTGATAAGTAATTGAGTTGATAGATTATTAGGTTATTTCAATAAAAAATACCTTTAGTGGAATATTTATTAGACTAGTTTTTACGCTATAACCTAACCCTAAGCTAAGATTTTTCTGTCATGCAGCGCATTTCCTTTGTTCGGCAACCATCATTCCTATAGCTTTCTTAGTTGCCAATTAAAGGCGGATGGTTTGGAGTTAAACTAAGCCTCTTAGTAACTTTTGTTCTTTCTTTCGGTTAGTCAGGAGACACAACCAAGGGCATGTTTAGTTCTCTTGAGACTGGTTGCCCGCTTTGGCGGGACAAGCTGTTCCTGGCATTAACTTTCATTTTTAAAAAAGTAAAGACGTTGCAGTGCAACGTCTCTACCAATTTATCTGATAAAAAGATTCCGCATTTTATATTTCGAAATCCGCATTTCCATTATTTGCAATTCTCCAATTCTTCTTTTACAAAAGCCATTAATTGTTTAATGTATGGTGCTGTAAAGTTAAACTCAATACCAGCAGTTTTATAAATTTCGCCAATGGTTTTGGTATAACCTAAACTTAACGCTGCTTTGTATTGAACCAATGCAGTTGGTTTATCGGCAATATAGTTTTTCCAAACAGCCAAAGCACCAAGCTGAGCCATTCCGTATTCAATATAATAAAACGGTACTTCGTATAGATGCAATTGTTTTTGCCATGTATAAGCTTGTATGTGCTCAAAGCCTGTCCAATCAACCATGCCGGTACCAAACTCTTTGCTTAATTTTACCCAATAATCTCTGCGCTCAGCAGCAGTATGAGTTGGGTTGCTGTAAATCCAGTGTTGAAACTTATCAATAGTTGCTATCCAAGGTAATATTTTAATTATCCCTTCTAAATGTTCTTCTTTGGCGCGGTTAAAATCTTCTTTGGTGGTATAAAACTCATCTTGACCTTCGTAGCTTATTAATTCCATGCTCATGCTAGCTAGTTCGGCTACCTCGCTTGGGCAATTTTTAAATGCAGCCAATTCTAAATCTTTACTCAAAAACGAGTGAACTGCATGTCCGCCTTCGTGCACCATGGTTTCCACATCGCGGGTGGAAGAAGCAGCATTCATAAAAATAAACGGAACACTGGTTTCAGCCATTGGGTAATTATAACCTCCTGGAGCTTTGCCTTTCCTGCTTTCAAGGTCCAATCTATCCATATTGTCCATGGTAGTAATACACCAAGCAAAATAATCATCTACTTTTTTAAAGCATTTAACTGTTTTAGCCAATAAATCTTCGCCCGTGGTAAATGGCTCTAAAGCCTCACGGTTTTGTGTATCTACTTCCATATCCCAAGGTTTTAAATCAAATCCTAATTCGGCTTTACGCTTTTCGTTAAAAGCTTTTACCAATGGCAATACTTCTGTTTGAATGGCATCGTGAAATGCAAAACAATCGGCTGGTGTGTAATCAAATCTGCCTAATGTGGCAAACATATAATCTCTAAAATTATCGAAACCTGCATTCACAGCAACTTGATGGCGTAAGGCAATTAGTTTATCAAACAATTCATCTAACTCGGCAGTGTGCTTGCTTCGCACTTCGTTTATTTTTAAAAATGCATTTTCGCGCACACTTCTATCAGGATTTTTAAGATAATTAGCTGCTTGTTGTAAAGTATATTCTTTGCCATCAATCTCCACGCTCATGCTGCCTACAATGCTGCCATATTTTTGGCTTTCGGTAGCTATTTCGGCCATCAATGGCACGTTTTCTTCTCTAAAAATTTCAATCTCTTTTTTAACCCCACGTAGGTAAATAAAGTACTTATCGTTGTCTAACTCGTTAATGAATGAACAAGCCACTAACTTGCGGTTTAATTTATCGGTTAAAGGTGAAATTTGAGGTTCAATTTCGGTTACAAAAAACAGGTATGCTTGTTCTAAATCTTTATTGGTGGTGTCGCAAGTCATTTTTACGTAACGCCAAGCCAAGTCTTCACTCACAAAAGCTTCAAGTTCACTTCTGTCCTTTAGCCAATTTTCTAGTTCCTCTTTGCTATTTATGGTTCTTTCTAATAATTGGTTAAAGTATGGTGCTAATACATCCCACGATGTAACTTTAATTTTATTGGGTAAAAATCTGCGGTTTATTATCGTTATCATAATCTAAATTATTTATGCCACAGATTTAATATAGTTTTAGATAAGAAAAAAATAGTTTTTTTAATTTTATGTGCTCAGGTGTTGATGTTTTTAAGTGTTTAAGTGATTGGGTGTTGAAGTGTCTAAGTATGATTATTTTAGGTGCTATTAGTTACGTGAATTTAGTAATTAATAAAAATTTGCGTTAGGGATAGCAGTGGAAATCCTTTTTTTGAAGGGTTGGGATATGAGCCAAGAAAAAAAAGATTGGAACGAATAGCCCGCTCGAACGCCATAAAAAAACCTCTGATGAATATAGTTATCACCAGAGGTTTTAATGCTTAAACTTTGTTCAATTAATTATTTTATCAATGCTAATCCTTCTAGCGAAGAGGCATCATTTGGTGCTAAAAGCAATACTCTATTAAACAATTGTTTTGCTTCCTTTGGTTTGCTTAAGCGGTAATTTGTCCAAGCTAACATGTGTAAACCATCGTAGGTAAATGGATATAAATTAACCAATAACGAAAAACACTTGTAGGCTTTTTCATATAGTTTACCATTATAATAAACCATTCCTAATGCGTATAAGGCATAGCTATTATTGGGATCTAATTTTAAAATAGCATTGTATTGATTAGCTACTTCGTCCCACTCGTTTAAAACCGAAAGCGGATAAATATATCCAAACTTTGCTTCAACCGAAAAAGGCATTAAATCCATCGCTATTTTGTAATACTTTTTTGAGTCAACCTGAGTACCTGCGCAATAGTGTAACCAACCTAAACGTAAATTAATTTCGTAAGAAGTTGGGCTATAAATTTCCATCATTTTACTAATAGCCGATGAATAATTGTTTTTGTTTTCAAAACCTAAACTGGTGGCAAAAGCTGTTCTAACTTTGTCTTCTTGAGCATTGGCAAAGCCAATAAAAATGGTAAATAAAAGTGCTAAAATTGATTTTTTCATATTATAAATTGTATTTGATTCCTAAAAAAATGTTGTTAAAATTATACTTGGTTAATGAGGTATGATCTTGCTTGCGCTCAAATTGGTAAACCCCATAAAGAAAAACGTTATTGGCAAATTCGTACCTCAAAGTTAAATTACTTCTATCGTAAGTTTTATCAACTGAGTTGTAAATTACATATCCATCTTGGTCACTATAATTCCGAGCGTTGGTGTATAAATAATCAACTGAAACAGCTAACTCATCGTTTATAATTGCAGAAACAGAAGGTTTTACAAGGGTACTAATTAACGAATTATTATCGAAATGATAAACTCCTAAACCAAAAACTAAAGCTTCCGTTCCTTTTAAATCGTACAATAACTCGCCTCCAAGTTGGTATTGAGTGCCTGAATTAGTAATATTATCTAGCTGACTATAAGATACTAATGGTTTTACACTCCATTTTTTCAATTTGATAGTAGAACTAGCTAAAAAAAACAAATTACCTCTTTTTGAAAAAGTGGTTCCAGAACTAGAAAGCACTTTTACTTTATTGTACAAATAAGAGCCAACAAAATTAAATTTAACCTTGCTATTGGCGGTATATTCAAAGTTTGCATAATAACTTTGCTGTGTAATATTGCCCCAAATATTATCTTGAGCCAAATAATTATAAGCATGAAATAAACTCAGCTTATTGGTAATTTTATGTTGTAAACCAATTTGACTATTGTTTAAATTTCCGGTTGTATCAGGATTGCTGCTAAATTTTACTCCACTCTCAAAATATACTTGATTGAATAAATTGGTTTTTCCTAACCTATAAGTTTTAATTGGCATTGCGTTTAAAGGTAAACCAACAGTTTGGTTGTTGGCCTTCAAAAAACCACAATTAATTGAATATAAGGTTATTAATACTATAAAACTTCGCATGTGGCTTGTATATTTTTACCGTTGAAATTAGCTTCAAAATATTGAATATTTCCATTGCTTAATTTCAGTTCGGCATTAAAATTATTATTGGTTGAAAAAATTGATTTTAAACTTACGGTACTTTTTAATGAAATATTTTGAGTGTATAAATAATCATCAATAGTGCAATAAGTAAGTTGGTATTGGGCTTTTAAAGTATTGGTAAAAGGCAATACAAAGTCGTTCAATAAGCGATTAAATGGTTTAAAAACTTCGTAAATTGGTAACGAATCAGTTACCACCATATCCTGGTAATAACTAAAAATAACTTTATGTGCATTGATATAAAAATAATACAATAAACTGTTTTTATTGCCTTCGAAAGTGGTAAAGTAAAACTTAGTTCCATCGTTTACAAACCAAGCAATGGCTTTAGTTTGGTAACAATAAATGTATGTATGGTTATAAGCATCTACAAAAACCTCCCATTTTTCTGTGCTTTGTAATTGGTTATTGCTAATATTCCAATGAAGTTTTTTACCTGGAATTAAATGAAATGCACTTTTTAACAGTCCATTTATAACAGCATTAGAAACCACATCGTTTTCTTTGGGAATACCACTATTGCTATAAACATAATTACCATTTACTTTGGTAACATAATTACTTAAAGGATATTTTACAGTGGTAGCTGCTATAACGGCAGTTGATTGTAATTGAAAATGAATATGTGGCTCTGGCGAACGACCAGAACTACCATTGCTTGCAAGTACTTGTCCTTTGTAAACATAATCATTCATGTTTACTTTAAAACTATCCTTTTTTATATGGCTAATTTTGCTGTAAAGTTGCTCACTGTGTTTTATAATTATGGTATTACCCCAATTTTGTTGCAGGTTAACATCACCAATTAAATTATCATCTACCCCATCAATTATGTTTACCACATATCCATCGGCAGGGGCAAGTATGGGCAATGAATAACAATAATAATCTTCTAAACTAGTTCCTGGCAATCTGAATGTTTTATAATCATCATCCTTAATTACAAAATCCCATGCATATTGATATTCATTTTTATGGGTTATGGCTCCATTTTGCCCTTGAGAAATATTCCATTCGCCATAAAAGGGTAAGCCAATTTTTATGTAAACTTCATCATTATAACGCTCAGTTTCGTTTAAAAAGCGGTATAAATTTTTCTCCGGTGAAAACAGTTGAACTTGAGTAATCTTAAGCTTATCGGCTTTTACACGGTAATATAAAAAATACAAAACCATGATTACCATTAAGTTAAAAGGAAGCGAAAGAACAGATAATTTTAAAATGCTTAAAACCGTAGCCGAAGCTGCTATGATAATAGAAATAAGTGGCGCTGCCACAATTACCAACAAAAACGAATATTTATTTGCTAATAAAAAATAACCACCAATGGCAATGGCTGCTAAAATAAAGTTAAACCCAATAAAGGTATAGTTTAATATATCTAAGTTTCCTTGAAAAATGGAATAGAAATAATAGCCACTTAAAAAACCAACTATTGAAAGTAAAAATGCAATGCGAGAAAATATAATTAAGCCAATGGCAAGCAATGCACCTGCAATTATATTGTACTGAAAAATAATTGCACCCAACGATTTTAAGTAAACCGAAAGCAATAAAGGCAGTTCTATATTATCGTAATAATGATAAGCTTTTATAATTTCAGCACCCCCTATTTTCATTAACTCATTGTATACAAAAATACCTCTATCATTATTTAAAATAGCAGCAAATTGAGGCGTGGCCAATTGTAAAAGCCAAACCGTTAACAAAAAAGGAATACTTAAAAATGGTAAATTTTTATTGGCTTGAAGCCCTGCAACCACTATGGTTAAAACAAAGCAAATAAAACTAATGAAAGATACTAAAATAAATAATTGCCAACTTGGTTCGTAAGTATAACCTATAAATAAACCTACTAATAAGCTATTAAATCCATAATAGCCTTTTTGTATAAAGGTTTGGTTATAATTTAAAATGTGAGCAATAAAGTTTGTAATAACTACAGCTAACATTCCGTATAAACCTACATAAACATCGATAAATGAAGCAAGTATAATGAATGCAGCAAACCAATAACTATCCGCTAAAAATAGTTGAGAATAGCTATTGATTAAGCCATTACCATGTAATTTTAAATGATATGTTAGTTTTTTACCCAAAAAGTTTAAATACGATTGTTAATTGTAATTATGTAAGTATGCACAACTTATGGAGTTTGACGATAAAATACCAGATTTCATTCGGCAAAACTCCAATAAATGTGCATTTCTCGAAAGCTTTTACAGTTTAAAGTTTTTTAAATAATCAGGAGTTTGCTCCAAACTATTCATATATTCAAGGGTTTCTTTTTTTCTAATTAAATGTGGTTTCCCATCAGTATCAATAATTACCACATTGGGGCGCATAGAAATAAATTGCATCCATTGGGTCATATTGTAAGCGCCTACTGTATGCACCACTACATTATCCCCTTTTTTCATAGGGGGCAATGTTACATTTTCGCGTATTACATCAATATTCATACACAAAGGACCATAAATTACTGAATCTTCGGTATAATGGCTAAACTCTTGCGCTGGCGATATTTTATGCTCATACCAAAACGAGGTAAATAACAAGTTAACACCAAAATCCATAATGGTAGCTTTGCGTCCATCGCTCAAGCGTTTGTTTGCCAAAACAGTTCCGAGTAAATAACCGGCATCGTCAACCAACGAACGGCCACTTTCTAATATCAATAAAGGCAATTCATCTTTGCTGTAATCTGAATTTAACAGCGCTGAACAAATAGCTTCAGCATATTCATCAAAACTAGGAACTGTATCTGCACCTAATAAATAAGAACCTTTTAAAGTATTGCGCGATGCAAAACCACCTCCCATATCAATGTACGAAATGTTTTTACCAAACTTAGCTTTAATATGAAATGCCAAATCAGATAATTTAGAAGCAGCTATTGCATAAGCACTTGGCGTAAGCATAAATGTTCCAATGTGCGAGTGTAAACCAATTAAATCCATTTTATCGGTTAAGATAATTTTATTAATGGCATCCCAGGCCTGACCACTTTCGTAGTTAAAACCAAACCTATCCCACATAGGGTACACACCAGTGTCCATGTTAACCCTAATGGCTACTTTAGGACGTTTTTTTAACTCTTCAGTTAATTCAATTATTCTATACAATTCATCCAAGTGATCAATATGAATCATAGACTCATTGTTAATGGCCAAAATTAAATCTTCATCGGTTTTATCAGGACCATTGAATATAATTTTATTACCTGGCACACCATTTAAAAGAGCTTTATTGTATTCAAATCCTGAAACTACTTCGGCCCAACTTCCTTCTTGATGAAACACACTGCAAATAGCATTGTTATAATGTGTTTTGTAACTCCAAGCAAACTGAACTTTTGGGTACCTTGTGGTAAAAGCTCGCACTGCATCTTTATAAGTTTTACGAATTGTAGTTTCGCTCATTACAAATAAGGGTGAACCAAATTCTGCTATCAAATCTTTAACACGTGCCCCATCAATATTGGTAAATGGGGTGTATTCAGTACGAGTCCCATATTTATTCATTACCCCAGTATTTAGTTTTTTAATAACTGGTCTTTCGTATCTAATTTTTTCCATTGTTTTTATATTTTTTTGACACCAGCTAAAGCAGGTGGCTATTGATTTATTCGCTTTTATTATTAATCCTCCAGCTAAAGCGGGAGGCTATTGATCCTATCAACTATCTATGGTCTATCAACCAACAACTATCAACTAAAGCTCCCCTATTGTTGATATTTGTTCAAATTCTTTTAAATCTACAATCATATCGTACGAGTACCTGATAAACATTTTACCAACTTCGTAATTGCCAAATGGCTCTACATTTTGCCCTAAAGCTAGTTTTACCAATGCTTCAGGTTGATTGTGTCCGCAGCCTGCGGCTAAATAAACCCATGCTGGAAAACGAGGATTTATTTCTAATAAATAATATTTGTTTTCAGCAGTTTTTATAAACTCTAACTCCATTCCACCACGCCATTTTGATGATGATATTACTTTATTAGCAATATTAACCAACTCACTGTCGTCAAGCGAAATACCTGCCCAAGCTTTACCTTTATCGGTAATAAAAAGTTTACGCATAGGCACTGCGCTAATGGCATTTCCTTTACCATCGCCAAGGGCTGTTACATTAACCTCACTACCAAACACATACTCTTGTATAATAATGGGTAATCCCCATTTAGCACTTAGTTTATTAAAATAATTAGCTACTTGCTCAGGATTATAGGCTATATAAGCTTCGTAAAAACGACCTTTTACAACCATAGGATAAGTAAATTCTTTTGCAATGCTTGGAATTTCGGCAGTACTAAACATCATTTTACTGTAAGGAACACTTACACCATGAGCTTCACCAAATTCGTATAAATTAGCTTTGTGGCGTTCATCAAATTGCTCTTGAGTAGGTAAAAACATGCTTATTCCTAAATCTGATTTTAGCCTTGATTCTATTTTCATAAAATTAGCCAATTCAGCATCAAAATTTGGAATAATTACATCTAATTTTTCTTGCTCATGAATATAATTTAAACGTTCAAGCAATGCATCAATTCCTGCACTTGGCAATGGAATTTGATATGACTTATCAACCAGATTATGCATATATAATCCAGGTTCTAAGGTTTCATAACTTAACCCAATAATCCTAACATCAAAGTCTTTACTTTCCTTTAATGCTCTAATAACGGGTATTCCAGGTCCAGGACTATCTATATTATTTAGCCCCGAAACCGCTACAGTTATTTTTAGTTTCATAAATTAGTTTTTAAAGTTTGAAAACTACTCGCTATCATCACCCACTTGATTATTCACCAACATCATTACAAAGTCGTAATAATCTTTTTCAAAAGTAGATTCATCGGTATTGTATCTAGAAATGATAGCACTTCGTATTTCATCTTTGCTTTTTTCATCTTTAAGCATACGAATTATTTCTAAGCCAATAGGATTAGTACTAAACGAATCACCTGTAGTTGGATTAAATATAAATCCCGATTCACTTATAGCCACATTCTTTTTAATTTTCATCATATCAATGTTTAGGACGCGCACCAAGGCGTCTTTATTCATATCACGAAGTAAAGAATTAGCGTTTGCTTTTTGTTATAAAATTTAAAATAAAAGTTATAAAATTACAACTATATGATATTCAATATATTACAATTAATAGTTGAATAGCATTTTCAATAAAAAAGTAAGAAAGGTAACTTACTTATTAACAACAAAATACCTCTAAAATAGTAGTAACAATTAGCGCAAGAGAGTTACATTTCCCATACGTTTTCCATTATCTCCATTTGAGTCTGTAAATTGAATTACATATACATAAACTCCCTCTTGACAATCTTTTTGATTTAATGTTCCATTCCAACCATCGTCTATATCGTTCGACTCATAAGCCAATTGTCCCCAACGGTCGTAAATTTTTATATTGTATTTTTTAATACCTGTGTAAGCCACCATAAACTTTTCGTTTGCACCATCGACATTAGGGGTAAAGGCGTTGGGCACGTAAAAATGAACATCGGCTTTTACTAAAAATAATTTGTATGCAGTATCGGTGCAGCCTACATCATTTACTACAATTAATGATATAGGAAATGTTTCATCCTTTTTATAAATATGTTGTGGATTTTGTAATGTAGATGTATTTCCATCGCCAAATAACCAACTATAGCTTTGAACCACGCTTCCAGTATAAGTAAATGAAATAGTATCATACACTTTTACATCAATGGGATTAATTGTAAATGATGCTGTTGGCTTTAGTAAAACTGTAATATAATGCAAACTACTATCAATACATTGCCCAGCACCATATTTGTACCAAATGCTATAATAACCAGCCTTTACAGGATTAAAACTACTGCTCGAAACATAGTTTCCACTAAATATACCTCCTGTATTTATAGGTAAAAAAGTAACAGCATTGTCACCTTCGCATAAAATGGTATCGGGTATTGTAAAATCTGGATTTCCTTTTTCTAAAACATGCACTATTTTGGTAACTGAATCTGCACAAACTCCATTATCTATTTTATATTGAATGTTGAAAACACCTGCTGTTTGTGTTCCAAAAGTTTTATTTACAATGGTTGCTCCTGAAAATACACCACCATTTTGTAATGTGTTTAATGTGATGGTTTTGGTATTTTGGCAAACCAGCGTATCGCTAACTGTAAACTGCGCATTGGCCACATCTCTCACTTCAATATTTATAAGTAACGAATCAGAACAGCCATTACGGCTAATTACATATTTTATAGGGTAAATACCAGCAACAGTTGGTGTAATAAAATTACTATTTACTACATGTGAACTTATAAAAACACCTTCAATATCTACTGGATTAAGCGCAATAGTTGGAACATTGGCACAAACCAAAACAGAAGCAGGTAAAAATGTTGCTTTAGGACTAGCGCTAAAATTTATGGCAACGCTATCATCTAACTTACCACAATAAACCGATTGAGAAGCTTTAAACCAAATTATACCTGTATCAGCCATAGATGGCATATAAACTACATTTAAACCAGAAATAGTATTGAAGTTTCCTTTACCTGTGTGGCTCCATAATATGGAAGAGTTACTGCTAGCAGCGGCCTGAAGTGGAACTGTTAATTTATTGCAACGCACTCCACTGCTTATTGGTGTAATTTTAAGAGTATCGGTTAACTTCAAAATGGTAAACTCTATAGAATCGGTTTTCTTTTGATTACATTTACCATCAACTATTAAATAAATTTTTACTGCACCCGAAAAATTAGGTTTGGGAGTAAAAGAAGTGACTAAATTGGTAGTATCTAAAATGGTTCCAACAGTTGGATCTTTTAATCGCCATTTGTAGCAAGTAGCGCCACTTACAACTCCGTACAATGGAATAAAATCATTTTTACAATAACTGCTATTTAATGAGCTTGCATCGGCCGAAAAAGGCGCTAAAGGAATGGTGCAACCTGTATTACCATAAGTTGGAACACCAGCATGTGTAAAATAAACTGTTGAACCATTTTCGGCACCAACTGTTCCATCTACTTTTTTTAACAACGACCTATCGTAAGTAACGGTATCGGTGCAAGTGCTGGTTCCAAAAATAAATGTACGAGAAGCAGATGAACCATAATTATTAAAATGGCCAGTACTTACGGTAGTATTGTTTTGAAGTGCCACATACAAAGTATCTGTTAATCCAGAAAAATCTTGAGCATAAACATTATATATAGTACTAGTAATTAATAGCATATTGGCATTTGCTGGAACTATATCGCCTGGCTCTAGTTTGATTACTCGTCCACAATTTCCAGCAGCCGTTATTTCATTGTTAATGGTAACTAGTTTTGCTAAATTGCTAGCATTAAAAGCAGCATAACCTTGCCAAGGATTAGCGGAAGTCCAAGTAACATTGGTTAAAGAGTTTAAAGGAATTGGATTAGGACCAATTTTTATCCTTGTCATTTCATCTAAGCCTTCATTGGTGGTGCAGGCATCTACTAAAATACTTTCAATTTCTAAGCATTTGGTAATGGTATTACTAGCACCTAATGAACATTGCGCGTGCAAAGTACTAGTTACCCTACCCAAAAATAGAATAATTAATAAAATATGTACTCCACTGCGTTTCATAATAAACTTGTTTTAAAATAATAATTTAAAATTCTTGCGAAAATCCTAAACCGTAAATATAATCTCTATTAGTAGCATTAAAAGCATTTAGCTGATGCTGATAAAGCATATATAATTCAATATTGGTATGCTTACTTAAATTGTAAAAAAATCCAACAAAAGTTCTTGATCTATCTAAGCCTTTATTTCGGACTTGATAAAAAGGCAAATACAATTCTTCGGCAGTATAAAATGTAAAGTACTTATTCATTTTATACTTTATTGTTAGTTTGTTTCTTTCGTAATATTCAGGAACTGCGCCATCCTCGCTAGTATAAACATCTTTCACCTGTATTTGAAGCATATTTCTATAAATAAAACTCCATTTACGCAACTCTTTTTTTAATACCAAAGCTGTATAAAACTGATGACGTGTACTGTAAGTTCCATCTAAAACGCGTCTTTGAACAAATACATAGTCACCTAATATTTTTACATTTTTATTAAATGAATAAGTTAAACCAAAATCAGCATAACCCATTCCATAGTTTTTTACATTTTCATTAAACCTATTTTGCTGATTTAAATGAATATCCCAATTTTTATTTATTTTCTTTTCTAAATAAATATTTATCCAAACCGCAGCATCGTCCTCATACTCAGTTTGGGCATTAATATCATTTACCAAAAATAACATTATAAATGCCATGCAACAGTATTTTATGTTCAAATATTTACTCATAAAAATACACTTTTAAAGTGGCCATGTCTCTTAAAAAATCAATTTTTTGAACAAAAATTTTATGTGCTTTAATACCTGTTCTTAACTCTATATCAGCTTTTAACTCCTCTTGTTTATCAGCTTTTATAAGCTCTATATTATCGTAATAAATGGTTTTAACTATTTCTGATTTTAAGAATAACTTACCATCAATAAGGTAGGTAACCAAAATCAAAACAAAATTTAACAATCCTAAAAACAAATATTCATATTCATCGCTAGCATCTTTAATTTTGGTAACCGCAGCAATTAGTCCCATTGAAATACATAAAAACAAATAAGTCATATCTTTTTGACTGATATCTTCGGTTCTATAACGCAACATGCTAAATACAGCAAAAAGCCCAAAAGCCGCGCCCATGCTTAACTCTACCTTATTAAGCAAAAAACAAATTAAGAAAATAATGGTATTGAATATAAAATAGGTAAAAAACAGTTCTCTACTTTTATAAATTGGGTAATAAACCAATCTAATCAATATAAAAACCGATACAAAATTGATTAAAAATCTATATCCAAACTTACCAGTTACTTTAAGCAAAGCATCCATTCCACTTGCTTGCGTAGCCAATTCATTTGCAACTTGTAATAACATATTATTTGCCATTTTCTAATTTATAAATTGATTTAAGTTTAGTTTTAAAATTATTTTGTTTAATGGTAGGCCAACATAAAGCCACTCCCATAGCATATTTACTTATTGAACCTTCGCGTATATGTTGTTTTTTCATTAAATCAACCATTGGCGAATGGGCTTTTTTATCTTGTTTTAGCTCTGCAATTACTACATTGCTGTATTTAATATTAGTTTGGTAATTATCAAATTCTAGGTTTAAATCAATGGTTAACCTTTCAGGGTAATGCTTATTTACAAAAGTAATTCTGCTATAATTTACCCAAATTTTAGGAACCAATAACGCTGCATTTAAAGGTGTTTTCTTTTCTATAAAATGCTGTGTTTTATTTTCAAAATTGGTAATTATTTCATTATGTAAAATCCTTGATTTATCGGTTCTACCCTTATTGTTTTTTATCTTTAATTCTAAAAAACCAATTTTACTTTCTACATAAGTTCTATGCCTCACCTTTACCCTATTCATTTTACCACATTGATGCAAATGGTACAGATCAAAAGCAGCAGTGTCGTAATACAATGATTTGTATCTACTTATGCGCGCACCTTCCACCTCCAATACATAATAATATTGGCTTAAATAACTTAATAAATCAGTAAAAGTATCTATATGAAAACAGAATTTTCTATCTGTTCTGTTCATTAACTTTACCGCATCCATTTGAGCTAAAGTAGTTGGTTCAAAACCATTCAGTTTTTCTAAAATTTTATTCATTAATAAAATTCGTAAGTGTATTTTTTTACCGAAATAAGCTTGTTATTAGCATCAAAAGTTTTCTTTTCTACTTTAAGCGATTTGCTATCATAAAAATAAGCATGTCGTTTAATTAATTTTTGTGCAGCATCATAATACAGCTCCTCAATCTTTTCGCCAAAACCATCATATTTTACAATACGTTTTTCTTTTAAAACATTCTTTGCATCGTATTCATTTTCTTCAATTACATCACCTTCTTTATTGTAAATGTACTTATGAATGGTCTTAATATTTCCCTCTTTGTTATAACTGGTTTCTTCAATTAACAAACCATTTTTATCGTAAATCGATTTAGAATCGTTAATGGTTTTACCATTTTCGGTTTCAGTAGTAACAACCACCTTAATTCTGTTCTTTTTTACATCTTTTTTGCTTTGTGCTTCACTCACAAAAGGAAATAGTAAAAAAAAGAAAATCAATAATTTACAAAACATTTTTTTATTTAAAATATCCATATCTTTATTTATAAATAGTTATAGTATCTACCTTAACAGTTTGGTCGGTATCGGTAATTTTTACATCTTTAATTACTGCCATTTCGCCTGATGGAGATTGTAGGGTATTATCTTTAGAGAAAACATAAATTTTATAATTGCCTTCGCGTAAATACCTAAACTCGTATTGACCATTGTAATTGGTTTTTACTTTATCATCGTAGCTAACATGATCGCCATAAATGATATACACATCTTGGTCAGTAGCTGGATATTCGCCTTCTAAAACAGTATAAGTGCTATTCCAGTTTTGTAACCAAACTGTTCCTGTTATTTTTGAACTTCCCCCCTCGCCTGCTGTTTTTTTACAAGCTCCAAATGCTGCAATAATGAATACAGCTAATGTTATATTTTTAATTATTTTCATACTTTCAATTATTTAATTATTATAAACTTACCCTTTAGTTCGGTTAGTTGATTTTTGCTTTTTACCACATAAAAATAAGCTCCATTTGAATAGCCATCTAAATCAATATCAGCACTATTATTAACAAAGGTTTTTTCTAATAATTTTTCTCCCATCATATTATAAATCAATACTATTTCTCCCTCATTTTTTGATTGTAAAATGGTTAAATGATTACTTGCAGGGTTAGGAAAAACTTTAATTTTATTAGCATTTTCAACTAAACTATTATTTACACCTAACGCACAATAAACATTGCTTTCTTTAAATGTAGGAATATTAATGGTAGTAAAATTTCCTGTTCCGTTAGGGCATCTTCCATAAGAAATATCATCAGTTTGTGCGCCATACGAAACACTATCTAAAAGTACCAATGATGAATTACTCAATGCCACACTTCCACCTTCGCCCGAAAGTTTAAAATTGGTATGAACATACCTTGAAGTAGTTCTATCAAACTCATCAGCCCAAATAATTAAATACGATTTAGGTTGAATAATAGTACCAACTGGAAGCACAAACTGTTGAGGGCTTGTTACATCATCCGAAATAAAAACATCAGTTAAATCTAACACGCTATCTGTGGTATTGTATAATTCAATCCAATCTTCGTTTAAACCATATTCATTGATATCGCTTTTGTTATTTTTAGCCAAAAATTCATTGATAACTAAATCGCCTTTTTGAACATTAGAATTGGGAATACTCAATGTATAAAACTCATGTTCAGCTCGTTCTGGAGCAAATATTCCTGCCAATGTATTTTCAGCATAAATATAATACTGCATAGTAGCCGAAGTAAAACTTACATTAACACCAAATACATTATCGCTTGCAGCACCATCATTATGCAAACCGTCATCATACATTTTTACTTCGGTAAAGCGTTTAAATTTACTAAAACGATAATAAAAACTTACAGAAGATGAAGTAGCATTGCTCACAGTTGCAGTAACACTTATTGTTGTGTTTAAAACTGGAGTGCTAGTATTAGCAGTAACATTACTTATATTAGGCGGAATGGCTGTAAAATCGGCTAGTGATTTTAAATAAGTTGTTCTAGTTGTCATTAAATTTGATATTCCAGGAACTAAATAAGTACCAAATACCGAATTAGTTGTTAAACCATTTTGAAATTGGCTGTAAGAAAAGAACTTATTAGAATCGGCTAAAACTGCTGTATCAATTAATGCTTGCATTTGATTTGCCAAAGTAACATAAGCATTATTGGCAAAAAATTCATTTAAAATACTACGCATATGAGCCACATATTTGCGTTTATAAACAGCATTATTCATTACTGCATTAATTAAAGGCCAATAAGCATCAGTAGCATGAATGGTAGGCGATAACTGTTGCATGTTAGTTACAGATAGTGTGCCCATACTGGTATTTAAATTACCTACAAATGGAAACGCACCAAACGACATGTTTAAATCCCAAACTATCGGTAAAAACCTGTTATTATTATCTTTATACAAATAATAATTTTGGCTAAATGCACCTGAATAAGAATCTAAATTTACAAAAACATTATTGAAAGCAAGCATCCAAATGGCTCTATCCATATCAACATTGTTTTCAATATTGGTAGCATAATTACTTATGGTGTCACAAAGTTTCACCAAATCGTTCCAACCTTTTTTCGATTTCAGTTCATAATAATTATAGTAACTATTGCTATCTGCATTAATGTATTTAAGGTTTGATTTTATAGCAGGTGTTGGCAAAATAGTTGGATTACATTTTACAAAAGTATTGCCTGATGAACCAAACTTAGCTGCACAAAACTTTTTATTAATGCTTTCGTCATTACTATATACACCAATGTGTTTTCCATTTATATATAACTGCACAAAATTAGCTTTAGGACAATCCATATAATTGCCCAAAATATGATATGACAATACCTCTCTTATCATAGAAGGATCAGCATAAGCATTACTTAATTTTATATCAGTATAACCTTGGTAATTATTGTCTTTAAATTCGTCTAAAGCTATATGCAATGGATTTTTTTTGTAAGCAGAATCGTATGAACTATTGCCTTTGTATTTTACGCCAACACTGTCAATTAACACCCCATTTATTTTAACCCATTCAGCAAAAACATACCTATCGCCACCACTTAAATTAGCTGTATCTAATATATAATCCCAATCTGCTTGAGCAAATTGCAACTCAATTTTTTGAATAGCATTTACATTGTAAAAAGTACTTTGCGCCTTTAACAAATTTGCCATTGGCAAAATCAAAATAAATAGGATTATATATTTTACAGTTTTCATTAGGCTAGTTTTGCACAGCAATTTTTTTAGCAACTACTTGGTTACACGATTTAATAGAAACAATATACATACCTGATTGCAAATCAGCCACATTAAGTAATATGCTGTTTTTCAAGTTGTTATAATAAACATTTTTTACTTCCTTCCCCGTTATATCAGCTACAACTATTTGATTAATAGTTCCAGAATAACTAATCTCTACTTGGTTAGTAGCCGGATTTGGATAAACCACTAACTCTGATTTTGAGTCAACAATATTAGCAATGCCTGTACCGCCTGTTATACAAGCCTCGCACGATGAATAACAAATACTATCTAAAATTACATCGTTGGTAACTAAAATAGATCTGTTGCTATTTGAAGCGCATGCAGTTGGCACCGTTTCAGCGTTAGCCAAAGCATTACCGTTAACATATTTATACTCAACAGTGGTGTTTGAATCAGTATAACCATGGTATTCAAACACATTTCCATTAAAGCTATACATACGCACATTTGCATAATTAAAGCCATTTAAAGTTGATGCTACATGAACTCCATTTGTACTTATTGAAGCTTCACTTTTTAAATTAATCCTAAAGCGAACTAATTTTTTGCCAGCAGGTGCATTCCCTCCAAATAAAAGTGGAGCCAAAATTTGGGTATCATTACTCAATGAATCAATATAAATCCAACGGTTATCATTAAAGTCATATCCAACCCTCGATTCTTCAGGCACAAACTCTACTTCGTACGATAAATCGCCATTTAAATATTTAAATTCATATTTTCTAAAAGCTGGAATATCTAAAACAACGCTGTAAATATTTGATGTTCCTTCTTGTGTTAATTTAATGGTATTTGGCTCCCAATCTGCCGGAAAACCTGCTTCATCCTGCATATCGCCTGTTAAGTGTATGCCTGCTGAACTAATTGTTTGGCCTGTCATATCAACCGAAAATTTTACTTTTTTGGCTTGAACCAAACTAACAGTTAATAACAATGCTATTACTAATAAATTCTTTTTCATAAGGTTATTTTTTATTTAGATAAAACTATTTTTTGAGTTAATTTACTTCCGTTATCGGTTATTATGGTAATGAAATAAATACCACTTTGCACATTTGACAAATCAATTTGAGATACATTAGCTGTATTGAATAACATTTTACCTGATAAATCAAACAACATAACTTCGTATTTTGAAGTATTGGTAACATCTAAATTAACTATACCTTCGGTAGGGTTTGGATAAATTTTAAAGGTTGATGTTTTAACTGTTTCTACCGAAGTGCCACCACCTGTTGTTGAAAAAATAAATCGTTTCGAAATTTTTGATTCACATCCATTATTATCAGTTACTTGTACTTGATAAAAAGCTGATTCTGTGGGAGTAAATGTAGCCGAAGTTTGACCGTCAATTTTCAATCCATTTTTATACCATTGGTAAGAATTTGCACTGCTTGAGGTTAATGTATTATTGTTATTGGTTATTGTTGGTGTAGTTGCTAAAGTTCCTGCAGTGTAACATTTACTATATCGCGAAGCTTGTGCTACTCCTCCGCTTATGGTTTTAGTCCATAACACTGTTTGGTTTGAATCAATTTCATACACAATACCTGATTTAGCAATACAAACTATCATATTTCCATTAGGTAATTGCTGAGAACCACCTTCATTGCTGGTATATCCATTAGCAGCATGGCGCCAAGTATAGGTAGCAGGACTAACAGCTTCGCCAGGATTTAAAGTGTAACCAAAACTACTAGTGTATGGTGGTGAAACTAAATCTACGGCAGATTTTGATGTAGAAACACCTTGATTATTAAAACCTACCAAATAACCCGCTTTAGGGCAACCATCAGGAACCCAATGAGCATCGTGCACTACACTTAAAATTTTAGTTCCAGTGGCTCCATAAGCGGCAGGATTTCCCCAACGGTATAAAAAATCGCCTCCTTTTCCATACTTGCCACCTGTATGTCCGGCAGCTTCGGCAGTTGTTGTGCTATGGTCAATTACATAAATTTCATTTAAATTATGTGAGCTAAAAGCAATTTGGTCTAACTCTTCATTATAATCAACTCCGTTCATGTGCATCCAATCTTTAGCAGTGCTATAGTTAATATTTAACAATTGCGGATTACCAATAATTGAACTTTTGTAATTTGCTTTTGTAGAATCAACATTTTGTACCAAATGATCCCAAGCATGCCATTCCCAAACCACATCGCCAGTAGTAGCACCTGTAGGTTTAATTTCTACAATTTTATCAGGCCACATTACAATACTTTTAGTACTTCCAGCAGCAGTAGCTTCGGCAGCAGTTTTCGATTCGTAAGCAATTAATAATACGTTTCCATTTAGCATTGGGCATATATCGTGATGACTGCAATAAGTAGTTGTTGAATAAACATAGTTCCATAGAATATTACCATCCCAATCTACTTTTTGCACCTGACCACTAATTGGACCACCAGTAAATGAATTACCCGATTTAGTTACCGATCTTACTAAAGTTCCACCTGGCAACATATGGCAAGTGTAAGTAGTTGCACCTGTTAAAGTCCAAGTATGATAGGTAGCACCTGTGGTATCTAATAAATAAGCAGTAGTAGTTCCTGTTGGTGCTATCAAAGTATAATCGCCCCATTTTTGCGCTTCGGTTTTGTTTAAAATAAACATGCTAGCAGCTAGCAATGCCATTTTAAAATTAACCTTGAATAATTTAAAGTTTTTCATATGATGTTCTATTTATTAATTAATATTTTTTTGGTGTAATGTTTACCTGTATTGTAGTAAAGTTGTATTTGATACAGACCTGCTTTAAAATCAGTTACATTGATACTTGTTGCATTATGGTATTCAGCTACCAACATTCCTGCTGAGTTATAAACGCTCAATTTAAAATTACCAAAACCAATGGCAGTTCCTGTAATTTCAATGGTTTCGGTTGCTGGATTTGGAAATACATTGAACATATTAGCATTTAACATTTCAGCAATTCCTGTTTCTGCTTTATCTTGTATAATGATGATGTTTTTTAATAAATTACCTGCTAAAAAAGTAACTGTAGCTGTTCTTTCTGTTGCAGGATTGGCTGCAATTGTTATATCTGTGCTTCCATCTAAGTTTCCACTAACAGCCGAAAGCGTTACCCAACTTTGGCTAGCACTGGCCACCCAAACGCGGTTGGTAGTTATATTAACCGTAGTAACTTTACCAATGTATGATGCTTTAATGGTGTCAATATCAATATTTAACACATCAGATTCAAAACCCTGATTAACAACCAAATATACGGAAGCAGTACCTGAATTGAATAAAATAGAATCAGATCTATTAGCAGCTCCAGCATTTTTTAAAATATTTACTGTTAATGTGGCGCTACTATTACCACTTTCGTTTGATAAGGTTATCCAATTCGGCTTTTTAGTAACCACCCAACTATTATTGCTAAATAATTGGATTTGTTTGCTATCGGCTGCATAACTTGTATTAATTAAATAAGTACTTAAACTCAAGCTATCACTTAATGTTAAACCAGCTTGATTTACATAAACATAAAATACATTGCTACCAGAAACGAAAGTTATAATTGCGTTTCGACCATTGACTAGTGCATTTGCAGAACAAGTAATGGTTAAGCTATCTAATATTGAACCAGAATTTTTTGACAATGCAACCCAACTTTGGTTAGCACTTGCCTGCCAAGGCAAGTCGCTTGAAACCTTTAACTGAACTGTTGAATCGCCACTGGCAAAATTAACAGAACTTGGTGTAACCTCTAAAGCCGATGAAGTATTGATTACAACGTTTAACAACATGGTATCACCTAAGCAACCTTCGCTATTGGTTTCAATAACTTTAACATTTCCGCTTGCACCATTTCCCCAAATAATACCAATACTATCTGCACCATTTGAAGTGCTAAATATTCCGCCATTTACCAACCATGTATAAGTTGAATTAGCAGAACCAGATACTCTGTAAATTTGGTTTTGAGACGATAAAACGGAAACAGCACCATTTATATTTGAAGTAGTTGGTTTTGGTTTTACATTCATAGTAATGGTATTTGTGGTACTGCAACCATTACTGGTAGCTACAACAGTATAGGTGGTATTTGCTGTTGGGTTAACTATTGGGTTTTGAATGTTAGAAGTAAACGAACCTCCATTGGCACTCCAAGAATAAGTAATGGTAGCAATTCCTGAAGCATTTGCATTTAACTGAACAGCCGAACCAGCACAAACATTATTACTTGAACCTGAAGGAATAACAGCACTTGGACCATTAACATAACAATTAGAATAACGAGATGCTTGCGGAGTAGTGCCTCCTGCCGAAAATGACCATAACTGAGTTCCATTTGAATCTACTTCATAAATACTACCCGAAAGTGCTATACAGTACAAAGTATTGCCATTAGGTAATTGCTGTGAATTACCCATATTGGTGGTTTTACCACTAAATAAAATTCTTTTGCCATAAGCGGTAGGTAAATATGCCGAACCTGTGGTGTAACTATAATTGTATCCATCGTAAGGAGGATAAAAAATATCAGCACCCGATTGAGTAGATGAAGCACCATTGTTAAAACCTACCAACGAACCACCTCTTGGGCAATTAGCTGGAATCCAATGCGCATCATGAATTACATTAAAGTTAGCAGTTCCAGTTGCTCCATAAGCCGCAGGGTTTCCCCAACGGTACAAAAAATCGCCACCTTTGCCTGAGTTTCCACCACTGTGCGAAGCAGCCTGAGCAGTAGTTGTACTGTGGTCAATTACATATACTTCATTTAAATTATGGCTGCTGAATGTAATTTGATCTAATGCTTCATTGTAATCCAATCCATTACTATGCATCCAATCTTTAGTGGTTCCAGTATTTTTATAGTTAATATTTAGCAACTCAGGGTGAGCCAATACCGATGATTGGTAATTAGCTTTAGTGGCATCGGTATTTTGAACCAAATGATCCCAAACATGCCATTCCCAAACTATAGTTCCAGTTGTAGCTCCTGTTGGTTTTATTTCTACAATTTTATCGGGCCAAATTATTTTACTAGTTGAACATCCGGCAGCAACAGTTTCTGCGGCAGTTTTTAGTTCATAAACTATCATTAACACATTGCCATTAGGCATTGGGCAAATATCGTGGTGAGCGCAGTAAGTAGTAGTTGAGTAAGTATAATCCCATAAAATAGTTCCATTCCAAGCTACTTTTTGCACTCTACCATGCATTCCTCCGCCCGAAAAAACAGAATTAGTGGTAGTTACAGTTCTTAACAAAACTCCTGACTCTAATAAATACGATGAATAACCTGTACCACCAGTTAATGACCAAGTTTTGTAAGTGGCGCCTGTGGTATCAATTAATTTAGCAGTAGCACTTCCTTGTGTAGCTACCAAAGTGTATTTACCCCATTTTTGTGCACTTACTTGCAAACTCATACCTAAAACAATAAAAGCCAATACCATCCAGCATTTGCCTTTCCATACATTTAATTGTTTCATATTTTAAATAATTATTAGGTTATCAAAAACTAAACCTTAACAAATGGTTATGTTTCGATTTATTGATATTACAAATTAATGTTTTGATAACACTGTAAATGTTATAATTTCAAAATATAATGTTATAAAATTTTGAAAACTAACTACCTAAAACTTACAAAAAATAAACAATTAAGCTACCCAAAACACATAAAAAAAGGCAAGATTTATAAAAATCTTGCCTTTTGCAAATACATAACTATCAATTACTTAAACTACCAAATATCAGCTCTTCCAGCATCGTTAATATACATTTCGTCACCATCTTTTACTTTAAATGCTTCGTAAAAAGTAGGCATATTGCTTAACGGGCCTTTTACCCTAAATTCTCCTGGCGAGTGTGTATCGGTTAGTATTAATTGGCGAATAGCCTCTGGCCTTGCATTATTTTTCCATAATTGTGCAAAACCAATAAAGAAACGTTGTTCAGGTGTAAAACCATCTTTCACTACGTTTTCTTCCGGATGTTGTTTTAAGTACAATTTAAATGCATCGTAAGCTATGCTTAAACCACCTAAATCGGCAATGTTTTCGCCTAAAGTTAGTTTACCATTTACATATAAACTGTCGCCTACTTTAAATTTATTAAACTGCTCTACCAACACATTGGTTCTGGCTTCAAATTGTTTTCTGTCGTTTTCTGTCCACCAACTATTTAAGTTTCCGTTTGCATCATATTTGCTTCCTTGGTCATCAAAACCATGTGTAATTTCATGGCCAATTACTGCACCAATGGCACCATAGTTTAAAGCAGCATCGGCATTTTCATCAAAAAATGGCGATTGTAAAATAGCAGCAGGAAACACAATTTCGTTATTAATTGGGTTATAGTAAGCATTTACCGTTTGTGGTAACATGCCCCACTCTGTTTTATCAATTGGTTTGCCTAAACGGTTAATCATTTCATTGTAATCAAACTCATTGGCAGCAAGTACATTTTCAAAATAACTTGAATTGGTAATATTTAAAGCTGTGTAATCAGTCCATTTATCAGGATAACCAAACTTGCGCGAAATGCTCAATAATTTGGTATTTGCTTTTTCTTTGGTTTCGGCACTCATCCAAGCCAAACCTTTTAAACGCACTCCAAAAGCATCCGAAATATTAGAAACCATGGTGTTTACTTGTATTTTAGCATTTGGACTAAATGTTTGTTTAACAAATAACTGTCCTAACATTTCGCCAACACCACCATTACAAGCTGCAATGGCTTTTTTCCATAAAGGTTTTTGCTCCTTGGTTCCGCTTAATACGGTAGCATAAAAGCTAAATTGAATTTGCTCTAACTCAGGTGTTAGTAATGAAATGGTGTTATTCATAAAACTCCAACTCATATAAACTTTCCAATCATCAATACTGTATTTAACTAACAAATCGTTTAAGTTTTTGAAAAACTTAGGCTGACCCACAATTAACTTATCAAATGAAGCAATACCTGTTTTTGAAATATAATCTTTTAAAGGAACTGAATTTATTTCAGTATAAAATTCGCTTAAACCATATTTGTTGTATTGTTTATCAGGGTCGCGTCTTTCTAATCTGTTTAAACTTCCCGATGCTAAATCGGTTTCCATTTTTAAAATCAATTGTGCATCGCGCACTTGTGCTATAGCATCTTTACCATAAACTTTTAAAACCTTCGAAATATAATTGATGTATTCATTTCTAATTTTTACCGATTTTTCGTCACCTTTAAAATAAAAATCTTTATCGGGTAAACCAAGACCACCTTGCGATAAATAAGGAATATAAACTTGGCTATTTTTAGCATCTTGCGAAACACCAAATCTAAACAAGGTTGAAATTCCCAAACGATGCATTTCGGCTGCAAGCATAAACATTTCGCGGGTATTGGTTAATGATTGTATTTTTTTCAAATAAGGCTCAGTAACTGCTAATCCATCATCTTTACGTTTTGTAGTATCAACATACAATTTATAAAAAGTAGCAATCTTATCTTCAATAGAACCTTGATTATGAGTAGTTTTAGCTAAGTTTTCTAAAATACCACGTAAAATATCATTGTTACGCTCAGCTACAATGTTAAAATTACCCCAACGGCTTTCGGTACTAGGAACAGGATTATTTTTAAGCCAAGTTCCGTTTGCATATTGGTAAAAATTTTGATTTGGCTTTACGCTTAAATCCATTGACGCTTTGTCAATTGCTGGTTTTTTTGCACTTTTTTTAGCCTTTTTACCATCTTGAGCCGAGGTAGTAAGGGCACAAACTGCCGATGTTAACAATAAGTAATGTTTAATTTTCATATAAATTTTTTACAAATTTTAAAGGAACGAAAATATAAACTTACGCCAAATTAATGGTATGAATTATTTTAAATGGAAAATGATGTTGGTTAAACTATTCGTTCCATCATTTTTTCGGGCGATTTTAAGGTAGTGAAACCAAATTTTTGATATAAATAATGTGCATCGGTAGTGGCTAAACGCCAAACCTTTATGCTTTTAAGTTCAGGATAGTTTAAAATAAACTCCATTAATTGGGTTGAATATCCTTGCTTTTGATGTTGTTCAATAATAAATACATCCATTAAATAAGCAAAAGCTACATAATCTGTAACCACACGTGCGTAACCTATTTGTTGGTTATTTAAATAAATGCCAAAATTCAAAGAATTATCTATACAAGTTTTAACTTCCGCTATAGTTCGGCCTTTAGCCCAATAAGTATTGCTTATAAACGCATGAATAAAGTTAATATCCAATTGGTTTTTATCGGTAGAAATGGTGATGGTGTTCATGGTGTTTATATTGTTAATCGATACCTAAATCTCTTGTTAAACTTTTTTCAGGTGTAATTTCGGCTAAATCAAGACCACACTTATTACTAATAATTTCCCTAATAACTATTTCTAAGTCATTTTTAGTAATTCCATTTTCATTGTTAATTGCTTTAAAATTTTTGCCAAAAACAGTTTTTGTTAGTTCTCCAAAATCACTTGGTACAAATTTAGTTCTAAAAGGAGTAAAAGCTTTTGATAATAAGCTTGTCAGCAAAATAGCAATTAAACTATAGCCATAAACCCAATAGGATACACCATACTTAATCACCATAAACAATTCAACGAGCAAAGAACCTAAAATGGTTTTTACACCAAAAGCATTTAAAATAATATTATATGGCTTACGTAACTCCAATTGCGGTAAAGTCCGTTGTAAGGTATCTTCTAGTTGTTTCCAAATTTGCCTTCTATTTTCTAATGGAATAATGTTCTCCATTTTAGTTTTGGGCGTAATACTTTTCTTATCCACTTTGATATTTTCAACGATGGCTTGCCTAATTTTATAAAATATACTTTGGGTGTAACATTTTTCAATGGCTAACTTTTTATTTGAAACATGCTTCCAAGCACAATCATAAAAATCTTGAACGGTATTTATTTTTTCAGCTTCCAAGTTTGGAATTTCTATTCCCAAAGTATCTTCCACTTCCATCAATAATTCAACACCATCTAAACTCATTTACCCTAAATTTTTAAAATAGTTTCTAGTTAAAACCTTTTTCAATTCACGTACTATAATTTCATGCGAAATAACTAGTTGTTGATTATCAAAATTGTTTGTGTTATCATTAATAATTAGTGTTTGATTACTATTTGCCAATGTATGTTGAAATGCTTTTTTGATAGCCTTTTCCGAAAGGTCAATTCTATATAAAATAGATTGTAATTTACTTTTATCGTTAGCTAATAAATGTTTTACTTCTAAAGTTAAACCATCCATTAATTGCTCGTAAGCGGTTTCGGTATTTCCATCAAACTGAATATTGATATTATACATCCCAAAATCTTTTTGAATTTGCGCAATGGTTTCGTTAATAATGGTTTCTTTATTAAGTAGCTGCGCAATATTTCGATGGGTAATTTCGGGTAAATTCATGTTTTCAAATTATTCAGCGTAATACACTCGCTTTACACGTTGAGAAATAGAAGTCAATATTTCATAAGGAATGGTTCCTAGTTTTTCAGCTAAAATTTCAATACCTAACTCACCACCAAACACTATTACTTCATCGCCTTCTTGGCAATTAATTTCCGTCACATCTATCATGGTCATGTCCATACAAATGCTACCAATAATGGGCGCTTTTTTGCCATTTACCAACATATAACCATTACCATTACTCAACTTTCTATCCAATCCATCAGCATAACCAATGGCAACAATAGCAATGCGAGATGGTTTATTTACCTTGCCTCTCCGGCCATAACCAATGCTTTCATCTACACTAATATTTCTAATTTGTGAAATCACTGTTTTTAAACTTCCAATGGCTTGCAGTTGTTTTTGAACTTCAAAGGCTGGATCAATTCCATATAAACCAATCCCCAAACGCACCATATCAAACTGTGCATTTTTAAACCTAACAATTCCGCTGCTGTTTAAAATATGCCTTAAAATTTTATATGGAAATACACTTGTTATTTTTTGCGAAAAAGCATCAAACTTAGCGATTTGGTTTTGCGTAAAATCATCATGTTCACTGGCTTCACTAGCTGCCAAGTGCGATAAAATACTTTTTATTTGAATGTGATTATTATGGGCCAAAACCGAAAGTAAATCTTGCAATTGATTTTCATCAAAGCCCAACCGTTTCATGCCCGAATCTAATTCAATATGAATTCCAATTTCTTGTCCGTTGATGGCTTTTATTAAATCGTTTAAAATACTTAAATTATAAATGGCTGGTTCTAAGTTATATTTTACAATCAAATCAAAACTCGATTTTTCAGTATTCATTACCATAATAGGTGTTTTAATTCCTGCTTTGCGCAGCACCACACCTTCATCGGCATAGGCCACTGCAACATAATCAACTTGATTAAACGCCAATGTTTTTGCTATTTCGTAACTACCTGTTCCGTAACTAAACGCTTTTACCATAGCCATAATTTTGGTTTTAGGTTCAACCAATTTACGGTACACATTAAAGTTATTGGTCAATGCATTTAAGTTAACTTCAAACACCGTTTCATGCACACGTTTTTCGAGCAAAGCATTTATTTTTTCAAATTCAAATTGCCTTGCACCTTTTAATAAAATAATTTCATTTTCAAAGGTTAAGCTGCTAAAATGTTCAATAAAATGATGTGTGTTTTCAAAATACAAAGCATTGCTTGGCAATACATTTTTATATTTTTCAAACATATTTCCAATACTGATAAACTCACTTATTTGGTTTACTTTTATCAATTCATTTACTTGTTCACAAAGCGCTAAATCAGTTAAACCACTTTGAAAAATATCAGATAAAATAAGGGTTTTGTTCAATCCATTTCCTTGATGCAATAAAAAATTCAGAGCAATTTTTAAGCTATCAATATCGTTGCTATAACTATCGTTTATTACAATGCAATTGTTATTGGCTTCCTTTAATTGCAAGCGCATTTCAACTGCTTGCAGATTTTTAAATTCAGATAAAACGGTATCAAAATTAAATGAAAACAGCTGCAACTCATGCACCATTAACACCAATGCCAAACAGCTACAAGCATTCCAAATACTGGCTTCATCGGTAAACGGAATAATTATTTTATGTTCCTTATAGTTAATTTCGGTAACATTGATTTGTTCTTTTACCTCAAACTGAAAATGAGCCTCATTATCTGCTTTACTCCACGAAAATAAATTGATGTGATGATGATTAGCAAAACTTTGAATAACCTCATTTACCAAAGGTTGGTCTGCACAAAAAACCAATTGTTTTACATGGATTAATAGTTGTAATTTTTCGTTTAACTTTTCTTCATCATTGGTAAAACCTTCGCTATGTGCATGTCCTAAATAATTAAACAAACCAATAGTTGGATTGAGAATTTGAGCAAGTGTTTGCATTTCGTTTGGTTCTGAAATACCTGCTTCAAAAATTCCTAATTGATGTTGGTTATTTAACTGCCAAACACTCAGTGGAACACCTACTTGCGAGTTATAACTTTTAGGATTTTTACAAACATTTAATTGGTTAGCAAACAATTGAAACAACCATTCTTTTACAATGGTTTTTCCATTACTACCCGTTATACCAATTACTGGAATATGAAATAAATTGCGATGATGCTTGCTTAAACGTTGTAAAGCTAATTGTGTATTTTCAACTATAATAATATTGGCATTTTCAAAAGCAGAAACCTCAATTGTTTCGCTAACTATAAAATTCCTAATACCAGCTTCATAAGCATCAAGCAAATATTTATGTCCGTTATTTTTATTGCTTTTTAGCGCAAAAAACAAGCTTGTTTCGGCAAATATTATTTTTCTTGTATCAAAAAGTAAATGCGCAATTTTATCGTTTCCATGGCTTTTTAAAACAAATGTTCCTTCAATAATTGAGGCAATATTTTCAATGGTGTAATGATTCATTTTGTAAGCAATATTAGCATTTATTACTTAAATATTTCAGTCCAAGTTGCTTCATTAAATCCAACATAAACCTGATTGTTTATTTCTATCAATGGGCGCTTGATTACTGAAGTATTTTCATTGATTACACTAAAAGCTGTTTCAGGATTTAAAACTGCTGCTTTTTGCTCATCAGTTAGTTTTTTAAAAGTAGTTCCTTGCTTATTTACAATTTGTTCTAAAGGTAATTTTGTGAGCCAAAACTTAAATTGAGCTTCTGCTAAAGTTTCTTTCTTGTAATCAAAAAACGTGTATTCAATGCCTTTATTGTTTAACCATGTAAACGCTTTTTTCATGGTATCACAGTTTTTTATTCCGTAAATTTTCATTTTTTTCTTTCTTTAATTAATCGTTCTGTAACTTCTTCAATTAATAAGCCAGCTCGTAGTGTCATGCGGGTTTGATACGTTTTACCATTTAATACGTATTGTGTACAATTACTTGAAGTGGTGGCTTTAAATAAAACTGAATCGTTTTGCATAAAAATTAAACTGCCTTTTGGTGTGCAGCCTAGCTTCTTATCTTGTCGACCATTCATTAATTCTTTAAAAGTAATAATGGTACTTTTATCTTGCGTAAAAGTAGTAAAAGTATCTCTGTTTTGATAAGCCTCAATGATAACTTTATTGCAGTTTTTTAGCTTGGTATCAAGTATTGCTTTTACCTCATTTTGATTACTTGATGAACAAGAAAATAAGAATAAGATGGATATTATATTTATGTATTTCATTTTTATATTTTTTACTCTAAATACCGTTGTTGTTACCGATAGCTATTCCTATCCTAACCAACAACTTTTTTGCCCGCTGATTACAAGGATTTTCGAAGATTTGCTGTTACCCTTTTCTGCGCTATCTGCGAAATCAGCGGGAACTTTTCTTCGAATTTCGCATTTTTTTATTCGAATTTATTCCAATGTATTTTTTCAATTCTCCATAAATCAATAATGAGTTGATAATTTCAGTATTATCATCTCTAATGTTAATCAACACACATTCAAAATCGTTGTTTGGTTTTGGAGTTAAAAATAAATTTTTCTTGTTTCCATATTGTTTACAAGTATCGTGTTTGGTTTGATTACAGTATTTGTAAGTAATAATGCTATTCGATTTAGGTTCATATCGGGTAAACGATAATGTATCCCAAGTAAACAATTTGGGTTGTTTAGTTATCAAAGAAGAATCTTTAGGAACTATTGCCACATTACACCAAACTATACGCTGTGCTTGTGTTTTATTAATAAAAAGTAACAAAAAAATAATTAATAAAAATTTACAATTCATAATTCAACATCCAAAATTCATAATCCAACATTCATAATTAAAGCGAAGCTAAAACTTCTCTAATTGTTCTATCAACTATTTCGGCAGGATTTTTACTAAACACATTATCAATTCTATTAGCTAAAATACAATTTACCGAAACTGCATGATGACCTAAAACATTGGCCATTCCATATATTCCAGCTGTTTCCATTTCAAAATTAGTAACACTTTTACCGTTCACATTTAACTGATTCAACTTTTTAATTAAAGTAATATTCACTCCTTTAGCCTTTAAAAATCTGCCTTGAGGAGCATAAAAACCGCAACAAGTAGCAGTAACTCCTTTTATATAATTATCTGGTAATAAGCTAATTAAATCTTTACCTCCGTTTACCAAATAGGGATTGATAAAATCAAAACCTAGCTGTTGCTTAATGGATTGCTCCAATATTTCGTCCTTTTCACGTTCATAAAAAAGCATCAAACTATCAAGACCGATGGCTTGTTCACTTACCAAAACAGAATTAATGGGAATGTTTGATTGCAAAGCACCCGATGTACCAATGCGAATTATATTTAAAGCAGTATGATTTTTTTTGATGGTTCGTGTAACTAAATCAATATTTACTAGAGCATCCAACTCGTTCATTACTATGTCAATATTATCGGTACCAATACCAGTACTGATAACAGAAATACGCTTTTTGCCAATATAACCAGTGTGTGTTACAAACTCTCGTTTCGATTTTTTTAACTCGATGCTATCAAAATACTTACTTACTTCAGGAACACGCTCTTGGTCACCTACAAAAATGATGGTTTCGGCTATATCTTCGGGCAATAAATGCAAATGATAAATAGAGTTATCATTGTTTAAAATCAATTCGCTTTCCGGTATTTGGTATTCCATTATTAATTTTTTTAGCAGTTTCGAAATTAGTGTTTTTAGCTACATTCTTAATCAAGAAAAACAAAGATTTACCAACTTTTAAAATAACCAATTCAAAACCCAATTGCCATTTGTTTGTTAGTTGTTATAAATTGAGTAATTAAAAGTCAAATTTTATTATTTTATTGCAACAATAACAATTAAGTACATAAAATTAACGTTTCGACAAGCTCAATGACCTATTTTAAGTACTACGAACTAAGAACTAAATATTAATGAAAATTACCTTTTTAGGTGCCGCCCGACAAGTTACGGGAAGCATGCACCTAGTTACGCTTCAAAGCGGATACAATATTTTAATAGACTGCGGTATGGATTACGAATTAAAACGTAACCCAACTTTTAAAGAAGATATTTTTCCTTTTAATCCAGCTGATATTGATACAGTTATACTTACACATGCCCATATTGACCATTCTGGAAATTTGCCAAGTTTAGTGTATCAAGGTTTTAGAGGAGGTATTATTTGCACAGGTGCTACAGCCGAATTAACCGAATATTTACTATACGATAGTGCCAATATTCAATTAATGGAATACCGAAAAGCACTTGGCAATGCCAAGAAAACCAAACGTAACAATGTGCCAAAACCTTTATACATGGCAAGCCATGTGAAAGATTGCGTTGATAGATTTACTATTGCAAAATTTAATGAGCCATTTACCATAAACCAAGAAGTAAAAGTTACTTTAATTGAAGCTGGTCATTTGCTTGGAGCTGCCTCGGTAAAAATGGAAGTGGTAGAAAATGGCATTACCAAAACAATTGGTTTTACTGGCGATTTAGGTAGAAGTAATTCAAAATTAATTAACGATACTACCCTACTTACTGGCATTGACACTTTGGTTTCGGAAAGTACTTATGGCGGACGAAAACACAAAATTACTCGCTCGGCCGAAGATGAAATGCTGCATTATATTACCACCACTTGTATTGATATACGAGGCAGATTGGTTATTCCTGCGTTTAGTGTGGGCAGAACACAATCTATTGTATTTACCATCAATCAATTAAAACGCCAAGGATTTATTCCAAATGTAAAAATATTTGTTGATAGTCCTTTAGCAATAAGAAGCACCGATGTTTACGAAAAACACAAAGAATTGTTAAATCCTGAAGCATTTGCTTTCCAAAAACAATATGGCTCATTGCTTGAGCATGAAGATATAGAATACTTAACCGAATTTAAGCACCACGAAGCTTTGATGTATTATACTGATCCATGTGTTATTATATCGGCAGCAGGAATGGTTGAAGGCGGTCGTATTCAGGAACATATTACCAATAATATCGAAAATCCATTTTCAACTATATTAATATCAGGATTTTGTGCAGAAGGAACTTTTGGTCACCGATTGTTAAATGGGCAATCAACCATTAGCATCAAAAACAAAGTAAAACGTGTGTTTGCCAAAATATCTAGTACCGATATTTTTAGTTCACATCCTGATTGCGATGAGGTGTTTAATTATATTAACCAAACTCACCAAAATGGTTGCAAAAATGTATTCTTAGTGCATGGCGATGAAACCCAAATGACCGCTATGCGCGATAGATTGGCTTTGGCAGGTATTAAAGCTGAAATGCCTGAACAAGGCCAAGTATTTGAAGTATAATTTTTTTATTTATAAACCACATAGAACATAGAAAAATAGAATTAAGTTTTCTAACTTATTTTATGTCAAGTTTATTAAAATCAAACAAATTTTGTAAACCAGCGGATATACTTTTTTTATAAACCACATAGAACATAGAGATATAGAATTAAGTTTTAAAACTTATTTTATGTCAAGTTTATTAGAATCAAACAAATTTTGTAAACCAGCGGATATACTTTTTTATAAACCACATAGAACATAGAAAAATAGAATTAAGTTTTTATAATTTTATTCTCTGTTTTAAGTTATAAAGAATTAGCAAATTTAATTATTGATATTCTATTTATTTCAACCACATAGAACATAGAGATATAGAATTAATTTTTATTCCTATTTCTTTTACTTGTAAAATAATATTATGCTTATTCAATTAATTACAATTCATCTTTTGATCCAAGGTTAACTCCAATAAACTATGTGTCTATGTTCTATGTGGTAAAAAATTGCAAGTGCTTATATTTAAAAGTAAATTTTATTTTTGAAATATGAATAAAAAACAATTAGATGAGTTAACCTATAATATTATTGGTGCAGCTATTGAAGTTCATAAAGCACTCGGACCTGGATTACTAGAAAGTGTTTACCACCAATGTATGAAACATGAATTGACTCTAAGAAATATAAGTTTTGATTCCGAATTAACAATGCCAGTTTACTACAAAGGAATTAATTTAAATACAGAGCTGAGATGTGATTTATTTGTAGAAGAGTTTATTGTTGTAGAGCTTAAAAATATTGAAAAAATAGCACCTATACATGAAGCTCAAATTCATACTTACATGAAATTATTGCATGCACCAAAAGGGATAATTATTAATTTTAATTCATTTAATATTTTCAATGATGGACAAAAAACCGTTGTAAATGAATTTTACAGACAGCTAAATGATGAATAACAATAATTTGTATAGAATACAGAAATTAGCTTGCAATAAATTTTTGAGGAAAAAACAAGTAATTTTGTTGTAACAACGAAATCAAATTAAGAACGAAAAGAATGTTTCAACTTATAAAAAAAGCTACGCTATTCATTATACTATCATTTGCTTGGCAATTAAAGGCCCAGAATAACTATTATTTTATTTCATTTAAGGATAAAGACACCACTAATTTTTCGCAATTGCTGCCTGAAAACTACCTTTCGAAAAAAGCAATTGAACGCAGAAAAAAGTATAATTTACCTTTATTGACTATTTCGGAAATACCTGTTAACTCAAAATACATAGACTTGGTTTCACCTTTTATTGATAACCATATTTCAACCATCAAATGGTTAAATGGCATATTGGTTTTGGCTAGCCCAAACTTACCAGATAGTTTAAAAAAATTTAAACACATAAAAGCTATTACTTTAGTAGGTTTTGATAATTCTAAAGAAAGAAAAAGTGCTATAAACTTGGCCGATAGAATTAGTTTATTAGAGCAAAAATTTGAAACTACAGAAACTGTTGACTCCAATCTGTTTTACGGAAAAGCCACAGAACAAGTGTATTTTAACCAAATACAAAAACTGCATCAACTTAATTTAAAAGGGCAAAATATTGATATAGCAGTATTTGATGCAGGTTTTACTAACTTAGATAAAATAGTTGGATTCAATAAACAAAACATAAAAGCCGGCTATAATATAGTAGATGAAGAGGCTAGTATTTACAGTAGTGATAACGATGAACATGGTATAAATGTGGTAAGTTTTATGGCTGCCAATTGGCCTTATAACTTTGTGGGCACAGCACCTAGTGCTAATTATTATTTATTTAAAACAGAAAATACCAATTCAGAGTTTCCAATTGAGGAATATTATTGGACCAAAGCTGCTGAAATTGCTGATAGTTTGGGTGTTGATTTAATTACTTCATCGTTGGGTTATACTGAGTTTGATAACAAACAATTTAACTATAAAGCCAAGGATTTAAACGGCAAAAAAACAATTATTGCACAAGCAGTTAATATGGCTGCAAGCAAAGGTATTTTTGTGGTAATAAGTGCAGGAAACGAAGGCAATAAAATGTGGGAAACATTGAGCACGCCAGCTGATGCCGATAGTGCTTTTACAGTTACTTCATGTACTTTTGATAGTAAAATATCAAACTTTAGCTCCATAGGTTTTTTAAGAAAAAACAAGGTTAAACCTAACATCACTTCGGTTGGAGAAGCTGTAAATTATATAAACGAAGAAGGAAAAATTATTAGCGGAAATGGCACCAGTTATGCCACTCCTTTAATGGCTGGAGGCATTGCTTGTTTAATGCAAGCATTTCCAAATAAAACACCTTTTGATATAAAACACGCCATTGAAACCAGTGCTGATAGATATTATAATCCAGATAAGTTTTGGGGTTATGGTATTCCTAATTTAAAATTAGCCTATAAAATATTGACAACTAACACCATTACCGATACCATTATTGAATATAAACAGTTGCTTGATAGCAATATACATATCTGTATGAATATGAGCAGTAATCAAAAAATAGAAATTACTTTACAATCAGTTGATGAAAAGGTTGTGTTTAAACAAAAAGAGAAACTAAACTTTGGTATCAATCGTTTTGCGCTAAATAAATCGCATAAACTAAAACGTGGTTTATATATTTTAAAAATAAAAACTGCTAATACTGTCTTGGTAAAACGTATTGAAAAAGAATAATTTATACCAATAATTTATCAAAACGTTTAATGCTTATTTCTTTATCAACTTCAATATTTTTATTAATTAAATTCAATAATTGTTTGGCTAAATAAGGCGCATGCATTACTCCTTTGGTGCCTAATCCATTTAATACAAACATGTTTTTATATTTTGGATGTTCGCCTACAATAGCTTTTCTATCTTTGGTTGTTGGCCTAATATTGGCCTCGTGTTTTATAACTTGGTAAGGTACTTTCAAGAAATCGTTCAATTTTTCTTCTAAAAATGTTTTACCTGATTCAGAAATATTTTCTATTAAATCGTTCCACTCGTAAGTAGCACCAACTTTATAAACATCATCGTAAAGATTTACCAAATAAATCCCTTTTTTAATGATTTTGTCTTGAGTTATTCCACTGCATTTTATGGTAAAAACCTCCCCTTTACATAATACAAAGGGTAAGTAATTAAAGTATGGATTATCTTGATTTTTATAACCTTGGCAAAAAATAACGTGTTTGGCTTTTATTTCATTGTATTGCCAACCATCGGTAAGTTGTTTCAATTGTTGGTAATCAAAATCTTGGTCTAACAAACAGTTTTTATAAAGCAATAATTCTCGCATTTTTTCAATTAAAGCGCGTGTGTATACCCAACCTGTTTCTTTAATTTCAAAAGCCCCAAATGCATCATTTAAATTAGGTTCTTTGGTAGGAAATAAATTTACATGTTGTGAAAAATCTTCATTATCCATGCGACTAGAAAGGTCATTTTGTTCCTTAACTGATCCAAATAACTGATATATATTTTGCTTAAATAAAAGCTTACAATTCAATACCTCTTCCAATTCAGTATAAGCTTTAAAAGTATCGGCTAATAAAGCATCGGCATTCCAACTTTTAACCATTCGTTTACCACTGATTGGGTTAAACATACCCGCAGCTACTTTGGTGGAAGTACTTTCGTTAAATTTATCAATCACCACAAAAGACTCATTGGCTTTCATTAATTCATGCGCCAACAAAGTTCCTGCTAATCCTTGTCCTATAATTAAATAATTAGTTTCCAAATTTACTTGTTGATTTTTTGATTTCGTGATTTATTGATTTAATAGCATAACACGGTAAAAAACAGTAACAAACATGTTAAACTACATTATTTACTATGGTCAATCGGCTATTAGCTATCAACTTTTACTCCGCGTAGCATATGCCTTTTTCTGGGTGGGCCATCTAATTTTTCAACTGTTAAGCCTACTTGTTGCATGGCTCGTTTTACATCGCCTTTAGAAGTATAAGTTACTAAAATTCCATTGGTAGCCAATGTTTGATAAAGCTTTTCAAAAATAGCAATTTCCCATAATTCAGCTTGTTTATTGGGCGCAAACGCATCCATATAAATCACATGAATATTATTGAGCAAGCTATTGTTATCAAAACTTTCTAATTTATCATGGTATTTTACCAAAGTAAATTGATTATTGATAACAATGGGTTTATTCCATTCCGCCAAATGCATTTGTTTAAAAATAGTTTGCTCTTGTTCAGTTAATCCAGCGATATAGTTTAATTGATTAATGATTTCAACCGATAATGGAAAAGCCTCAATACTATGGTAAACCACGTTTATGTTTAACTTTTGAGATGCCATAAAAGTAAGTATGGCATTTAAACCTGTACCAAAACCAACTTCAAATACTTGAATGGTTTTTATTTCGATATTTTGCGATAAAAAAGTATTTAGACCTTTATCAATAAAAACATACAAACTTTCTTCAATAGCTCCATTCCGCGAATGATATGTTTCATCTAAATGCGGTAAATACAAAGTATGAGAACCATCGTTGGTGGTGTATAATTCTGGTGTTTGGTTCATTGGTTATTTAATTATTGTTAGTCCTTATTTCTGTAGCGATGGGTTGCACCCATCGCTAGTATATTTCGCCCCTTTGGGGCTTGCTGACATTAAAAATATTGAATTTTATTCCCAAACATAACTTTCATCGTATTCAACATTATACTTTTTCAATATCGAACGAAACTCATCTTTAAAGTCTTTATTTTTATGATGCTCTTTTTGATTAGTTATATAATTAATAACGGCTGGTAAATCCTTTTCACTTACAGAAAAAGCCCCATAACCATCTTGCCAATAAAAATTTGCAAACTCAGTACCTTTTGTTTTTATCCACTTTGAAGAATTAGCTTTTAACAATTCCATAAATTTCGCTAATGCAATTTTCTTTGATAAATTACACAAAACATGCACATGGTCTAAATAACCACCTACTTTAATTGGCTTACATTCTAACTTATTACAAATTCCCCCTAAATAAGCAAACAGTTCATTTTCAATATTCTCTGTTATTAATGGTTGTCGTAATTTGGTGCTAAAAACTATATGCAGGTAATTTTTTACTAATGATTGTCCCATATAATTTGAAATATAATTTTCTTTGCAATGGGTCTTACCCATCGCTTAAATATATTGCCCTTTCAGGGCTATTTGTTAAGCCCTGAAAGGGCGTTACAGAAAAACATAGGGTGAAGCCCTATGTTCAACCAACAACTACTTACCAATCTCTAAAAAAATCATAACCGGTAAATGATCGCTGAAGCCACCAAGGTATTTGTTTCCTACAAAAGTTCTAAGTGGATTCCCTTTGTATTTTTCGTCAGTTTCTAACATAAAATCTTGTTTATAAACTTGTGCTGAACCTGTTACAAATTTAACTTTCGATTTAACATTCAGTAAATTAGCACTGATAATAATTTGATCAAGCATACTCCATTCACTTTTAAATTTGTGTGAGCCTTGCCCTTCATCTGATAGTTCTTTCATGGTATTGAATAACATTCTATCTTTGGTTTTGCTAGCAGCTCCAGTAGCTCCTAAAGTTCCAATAACCGACATATTAGTTGGTTCATCGTTTAAATCGCCCATCACTATAATATTAGCTTTGGCGTTTTTAGCATAAATTTCATCACAAACCTTGCGTACTTCGCTAGCTACAAAAATGCGCTTAAATTCACTTTCTTTTTCTCCTTCACGTCTGCTAGGCCAATGGTTTACAATAAAATACACCTTTTCGTTATTTTTTAAAGTAATTTCAGCTACCAAAATATTCCTAGTATGGTCACCACCAATTCCTTCGCTATTAATAACAACTGTGCGTCCTTTGGCTTCTTTTACCAAACTACTTTTGTAAATAAATGCATTATCAATTCCGCGCTCATCTTCCCCTTCAAAAAATACAGTTTTATAAGCCATTTTTTGCAATTGCTTATTTTTAGTTAAATCGGTTAAAGCTTCAATGCTTTCTACCTCACACATTCCTAAAAAATCAGCACCTGCGCCATTATTCATACTGGCTATTACTTTAGCCATTTGATTTAATTTTGCTAAATAACGCTCTGTATTCCATTTGTATTTGCCATTAGGCAAAAATTCTTCATCGTTTTTTCGTGGATTATCGATAGTATCGAATAAATTTTCTTGATTATAAAAAGCTACGCACGCCTTTTGTTGCCCAAAAACACTGCTTAAAGCAAATACAGTTAAGGCCGAAATGATACATTTTTTCATGAAGCAATTTTATGGTGCTAAACAGCATAAAACAAGAAATATTTTTTTACCTAAAAAAAATTATTAAGTTCACACAACAAAATCAATTAACATTGTTATCAATAATATGAAAGGTCATTTATTTTCAAAATATATTCCTAACCAAAACCAAGGTTCCATATTCGACCAATTGCTCAATTTATTTTTACAAATGATGCAATATACCAATGGCGATGTAGCTGAAACGCTTGAATGGATGAATGAGGTAGACAGAGAACATCATTTTACCAATAACGAATATGGAATGGGTAATTTTATTCAAGACCTTAAGGATAAAGGTTATATAAAAGATAATCCTGCCGAAGGAACGCTTGACCCAACTAGTAAAACCAACCAAACTATCAGGAAAAAGAGTTTAGAAGAAGTTTTTGGTAAATTAAAAAAAGGAGGAAGAGGAAACCATAAAACCAAATTTACAGGCCAAGGCGATGAGGCCAATAGCGATACCCGCAAGTTTAACTTTGGCGATTCCATTGACCAAATTGACATTACAGCTAGTTTGCACAATGCCCAAGTAAATCATGGCATTGAAACATTTAGTTTAACCGAAGACGATTTAGAAATTAGGGAGCGTGATTTTAAAACGCAAACCTCTACAGTATTAATGATTGACATAAGCCATAGTATGATTTTGTATGGTGAAGACCGTATAACACCTGCTAAAAAAGTAGCCATGGCTTTAGCAGAATTGATTAAAACTAAATACCCAAAAGATACTTTAGATATTATAGTTTTTGGAAACGATGCATGGCCAATTGAAATCAAGGATTTACCTTATTTACAAGTTGGGCCATTTCATACCAATACTTACGCGGGTTTAGAGTTAGCAATGGATATTTTACGCAGACGTAAAAATGCTAATAAACAAATATTTATGATTACTGATGGCAAACCGACTTGTTTAAAAGAAGGTAATGGCTATTATCAAAACAGCTTTGGATTAGACAGAAAAGTAATCAATAAAACCCTTACCATGGCAGCACAAGCAAGAAGAGTTAATATTCCAATTACTACTTTTATGATTGCAAGTGACCCTTATTTACAACAATTTGTGCGCGAATTTACTCAAGTAAACAATGGCAAAGCCTACTACAGCGGACTCAATGGCTTAGGCGATTTTGTGTTCGAAGACTTTGAACGTGGCCGCAGGAAAGTGGTTAAATAGTTAATTATTATTTTATATTTAAATTAATCAAAGATGTACAAAAAAATTTCTTTCATTTTATTCCTCATTTTAGGAGTTTCTGCTTTCAAAACAAATGCACAAACTATTCAAGACAATTTTGAAGGAAATGGAAACATTACCACTTGGTTTGGCGATAACTGTGGTTTAAACACAAGCTTCAATAATCCATTTAAGGGTGGGTTGAACAATAGCAATAAAGTGTTGGAATACAATGATAACGGTGGTCAATACGCAAATATAAGATTTGACGTTGCCAAAAACTTAAACTTATTGGATTCTAGTACTTTCACTTTATTAATCTATGTTCCATCAAGTTCAATAACAGGAAGTAGTAATAACCAAATTTCGTTAAAATTACAAGATGGAAACTTACCTGAACCTTGGTCAACTCAGTGTGAAATTATTAAACCACTTGTATTGGATAGTTGGCAAGTAATAAGCTTTAATTTTGCTAAAGATACTTATATTAATTTAAATCCAAATTCATTGCCTCCAACTAAAAGACAGGATTTTAACCGCGTATTACTGCAAGTAAATGGTGAAAATAACACCAACCAAGTTATTGCATACATTGATGATTTTTATTTTTATTCCAACGATTCTATTAAGCCAAGTAAATACAATACTTTGGTTTGGTTTGATGAGTTTAATAATAATGGAGATATTGACTCAAGTAAATGGTTCAAGCAAACAAAATTACCCAATGGCGATAGTTGGTATAACGGAGAAATTCAACACTATACCAATCAATTATCAAACTCATTTGTGGAAGATGGGAACTTAAAAATTGTGGCCAAAAAAGAAAATTTTACAGACCAAGGCCAAACCAAATCATACACCTCTGCTAGGTTAAATTCAAAATTCGCATTTACATACGGAAGAGTAGAGATAAAAGCAAAATTACCAACTGGAGTAGGAACATGGCCTGCCATTTGGATGCTTGGAAAAAATATAAATGAACCAGGTGCATATTGGGATAATAAAGGATTTGGAACCCAAAATTGGCCCGCTTGTGGCGAAATAGATATTATGGAACATTGGGGCGATAATCAAAATTTTGTTCAAAGTGCCATGCACACCCCCTCTAGTTTTGGAAATACAGTAAACAAAGGTGGAAGAGTAATTTCGACTGCTTCTACAGCATTTCATGTTTATTCATTGGAATGGGGACCTGATAAAATGGATTTTGCCGTTGACGGAATAACACATTATACTTATAAACCTTCGGTATTTAACAACTCAACTTGGCCATTTAATGCTGCGCAATATTTAATTTTAAACATTGCCATCCAACCAAATATAGCTGCTAGTTTTACCCAAAGTGCCATGTATATTGATTACATAAGAATATACCAAGAAAAAACAACAGCGTTACCAACTATAAATAATAATGTTCAAATCAACTTTTTTCCAAACCCAGTAAACAACGAATTAAACATTGATTTATTAGGTAATTATAAGGAAAACACAACCTTGAAAATAAGCAATATTTTAGGCGAAACGGTTTATACAAAAGAAGTACAAGTAAATGGAAACAATTTACAACTAAACAATTTAACCCATTTAAAACAAGGAGTTTACTTCACTACATTTACTTTAAATCAAAAAAACTATCAATTTAAATTTATCAAAAACTAATTTAGAGAATATACAACAATAGCTAAAAAAATAAAGTAGCTAGAAGCTAAAAATAAAAATGAAAAATATAGCAGAATTAAAAGCAAGCGGATACAAACCAAAAAGTGTAAAACAAGAAATGCGTGATAACTTAATTGCATTTTTAAAGGGAGGAAAAAATCCTTTTGAAGGTATTCAAGGTTATGATGAAACGGTATTACCACAATTACAAACTGCCATTTTATCGCAACACAATATTATTCTATTAGGCTTACGCGGTCAGGCAAAAACACGTATTGCTCGATTGATGTTAAACCTGTTGGATGAATACATTCCAGTAGTAGAAGGCTCAGAAATAAACGATGACCCTTTAGAACCATTGAGTCGTTATGCAATTGATTTAATAGCAGAAAAAGGTGATAAAACACCTATAACTTGGATTCATCGCAACGACAGATATACCGAAAAGTTAGCTACACCTGATGTAAGTGTAGCCGATTTAATTGGCGATGTAGATCCAATAAAAGCAGCTACTTTAAAGTTGCATTATAACGATGAGCGTGTAATCCATTTTGGATTGATACCTCGTAGTCATCGTTGTATTTTTGTGATTAACGAATTGCCAGATTTGCAAGCCCGCATACAAGTGTCTTTATTCAATATTTTGCAGGAAGGCGATATGCAAATACGTGGTTTTAAATTGCGTTTACCTTTGGATGTGCAGTTTGTGTTTACAGCAAATCCAGAAGATTATACCAACCGCGGAAGCATTGTTACACCTTTAAAAGATAGAATTGATAGTCAAATACTTACACATTATCCAAAAACTTTAGAAATATCTAAAACCATTACGCAACAAGAAGCAGCCATTAAACCTGAACAAAGGGCAACTATCACATCAAACGAGTTACTGAATAATTTGATTGAACAAATAGCTATGGAAGCCCGTCAAAGCGAATTGGTTGATCAAAAAAGTGGTGTATCTGCTAGGTTAACCATTAGTGCTATGGAAAACCTATACAGTGCTGCTGAGCGCAGAATGCTACTAAATGGTGAAAAGAATACACATTTACGTATAGCAGATTTATTTGCAGTGTTGCCAAGTATTACAGGTAAAGTAGAATTGGTGTATGAAGGCGAACTAGAAGGTGCAAATAACGTAGCCCAAAACTTAATTGGCAAAGCCATTCGTACCTTGTTTAGCGAACAATTTGCTAATCCTGAAAAAGTAAAAAAATCGAAGAAACCGAATCCTTATGCGGAGATTATTAATTGGTTTAACGATGGAGATATGATTAGTATTTTATCAACTGCTTCTAACCAATTATACGAAAGCGAATTGCAAAAAGTGAAAGGTTTAAAAGAAATAGTAAAAACTACTTTAGGCAAAAGCAGCAAAGCAGATGAATTATTAATGATGGAATTTGTACTTCATGGCCTATCGGAATTTAGCCAATTGAGCAAACACCAACTAAGCAGTGGTTTTGAGTTTAAAGACTTAATGAGCAGCATGTTCAACATGGGTAACCGAGCCGAAGACGAAATTTAAATCCATAAAAAAACACGAGTTTCGGCTCGTGTTTTTTTGTTTTATAAATTCAGCTTTTTACTTTATTTTGCATGTATGAATGAAAATCATATCCATCACTTAAAAATTGAAAACTTTAAATCAATTAAGCAAGCGAGTTTTGATTGTAAAAAGGTTAATATTTTTATTGGAAAACCAAATGTTGGAAAAAGTAATATTTTGGAGGCATTGAGTTTATTATCAATTCATGGTAATTTAAAGGAAGTTGTTAGATTTAATAGAGCTTTCGAACTTTTTTACGATAATGACAATTCAATAGATTTAAAAGTATATACAGATAAATTATCTGTATTGATTCGAAAAAATGAAAAAAACTTAACTTATTATAATTTTTTTAGTTACTCTAGAGACCTTTTACAGTCAAAAGTTGAAAATATCAATCTTGATAAAATTAATGATGAAGTACTTCAAATAAACCAGTTGTCTTCTATTATAATAGATAAATTTTCAGTTTTATATACCAAGGATTTCGAAAATTTTAATTTGAATGACAATAGTTTAACACCAATTGAAACTAACATCAGAAAATATCAATTTAAACCAATAAACGATTATAATAAAGGTTTTTACCCATTTTTATCAACTCCTAACGGAGATAATATTTGGAATATTTTAAGTTCTAAAAAAGCACTTAGAGAAGAGGTTAGTGAGTTATTTTTAGAATATGGTTTGGAGTTTTTAATGAATTTAAAAGAACAAAAGTTTGAACTTCAAAAGCGTGTTGGAAATTTAGTTTACCAGTACGATTATTCGCTAACTGCTGATACACTTCAAAGAATAATTTTTCATTATGCAGCAATTGAATCGAATACTAATTCAGTTCTACTTTTTGAAGAACCTGAATCACATTCTTATCCAGGTTATATAAGAGATTTGGCGTTCAAAATAGCTTATTCAGAAACCAATCAATTTTTTATTGCTACACATAGCCCATATTTGCTAGGTACGCTAATGGAAAATCTATCTTACGAAGATTGCGGAATTTTTATTTGTTCATATAAAGATTATCAAACACAAATTAGAGAATTAACTCAACAAGAGGTGGAAGAAGCCATAGATTATGGTCAAGATTTATTTATGAATATTGATTCTTTTATTGATTAAGTATGGGTAAATTTATACTTCCTGAATGTTACGCAGACACCGCTGTTATAGAGGTACTTGGTTATAGCAAGCCCAATCATATTCAAAGCATTGGTCAGGTTATTAATAGTTTAAATAAAAACTATAATGGTAAACTTGGAATTGGTTTTATAGATAGAGATAAAGCTAGAAAAGGGGATGCAGAAAACACAAAGTATCAAACAATAAAAACTGCTCACAACAATACATTAATACTGAAGCAAAAACCTAATACCAAAAATTACTTAATAGAACATCCCAATATTGAAAAATGGCTCAGTGAAATGGCTAATGAATTGGGACTTGAAAAGACAAATTATGGAGTAAGTGATTTGTTAACTAATAAAAAAAGATACAAAAGCCAGAGTATTGGAAGAGACGTTCATTTTAGAAATTTTATTAACGCTTTGTCGCAAAAACCGAAATCACCTCTTCAAACGGTAAAGAATTGGATTGATGAATTAAATAAATAACCATAAAAAAAACACGAGTTTCGGCTCGTGTTTTTTTGTTTTATAACTTAATAAATTAGTAATTAAAATTATCTCTGCCAGCTATATAAAATACCTAACGAAAGTATTTGCGAACGTTGCCAATCTTTATCTTGATCGTAATCGTAAAGCACTACAGCTTGTAAATTGGTATTAATATATTTATTAACTTTCATGGTAAAATTAATATCAAAACGCTGTACAATGGCACCTACTTTATCAAATTTTATGTAATCCCAGTTGGTAGCTGAGCGGAATTTCAAATTAACAGTTTTCATTACATCTCTATCAAAATTTAAAATAGCTTGTAATACCGCTTGATTTCTAATTTTATCACCAGCTTTTTCCAAACCATAAGCTTTAATAGCCGATAATTCATCATTTAATACAAATGTTTGACGCAAAGTTCCAATACCCAATCGACCCCAAAAATAAGGAACTGGTTTGTACTCCACCCCTAAAGAAGAAGTTAAATAAGCGGGAGCCATAAACAAAGAAACCAATGAGTCGCCACCATCTTTCTTTTTACCATACAAATATCCTTCTTGAAATTGTGTTTGAAAATTGGTTGAAACGAATAAATCCCAATGTTTGGCAATTTTTCTACCTGCTTTTAAATCGTAAAAAATTCTATCTGAGTTTTTGGTAGTTTGCTTGCCATTGTTTAAAAAGCCTAGTTGAAGTTGTAAGTCGCTGTTAATACTCCATTTGGGACCTTGGTATTTGCTTAAAATATTTAAAAAACCACCATAAGAAATGGAGCTTATACCCCCACCTTTCCAATTATCAGAAAAAGAAGATTGGGTTATATTTAAACCTGTTTGGGCACTATGTGTCCACTTAACTTTAGGTATGACTTGAATGTTTGAAGAATCAGCAGTTTGAGCAAAAGCATTAATTGAAGCAAAAACTGAAATGAGTAAGAGAATTTTTTTCATAGATAATTTTATTTACAAAAATAAAAATCTACAAAACAGATATAAACTAATTAAATAACACGTAATTTAAAATGTTGTCTAATTTGTTCAGTTCTAAAATATACCAATCCAATAAAAAACAAATCTACCGTTTGTTGTACTTTTGAGTGTTGTTTAATTTCCTCCCAAGCCTTTGTCATTCCTGGGCTCCAGTAGATATCATCAAAAATAAAAACCGAATCGTTGTGTGCTAATGGCAAGGCTTTTTCAAAATATCTCATGGTAGCTTCGTAGGTATGATTGCCATCTACAAAAAAAACATCCACATTTTTGTAAGTATTTAAAACGGGCTCAAGCTGTTCATCAAAATTTCCCTCAATAGAATTGATGTAATCACTTAATTTTAAAATAGTAAACTGCTCATTGGCAATTTGCTTAATAGATGAAGAACCTTCGATGGTAGTAAAATTAACCTCGTTGGATTCAAAATTTTGTTTTAAAGCCGATGCAATATAACTGCTAGTAACACCTAAAGAAGTACCTAACTCAATGATATTCTTATACTTATAATTCAAAACGATTCTATGTATAATTTGAGCAATTCTAGCAGGTTTTAAATGAGCTTTAGCCAATTGTCCTATTGATTTTTCAATATTTTTAGAAAGTAAATTACTACCAGCTCCTAAATCGGAATAATTTATAATATTCTTATTTTCAATAAGTTGATTTCTAATATTTTCAATTTCATTAAATGTAGTAAGGTCTTTTTGTTGCTTAATACAAGTTTGGTACAAAGTAAAAACAAAAGGCGAATGCAAAACATCTATTAAAGTAGCTGTAAAATAGTGTTTTATAAAATGTTTTAGGTAATGAAATTTCAAATTTTAAATATTTTAGGTCAAAGGTAAATTAAACTCAAAAAATCATTCAAACAATAAATCAACACTATAGTAAATCAGATAATTATGTTATTAATTTACACCATTATTACCCATTAATGCATGAAAACCTTTATTTCAAAGTCGCCTAAAATTGCCATTGCCGCATTTGTAGCCCTTTTTGTAGGAATTATTTGGCTTTTAAAAGCCGAACCTTTAACCAAACGTAAAAACACCAATCCAGCATTTGGTGCTTACATTTCTGCTTTTAGCCCAAGTATTATTAAACGAAATGATGCTTTTGTAGTTAAACTTACCAAGGCCATAACCGACAGTAGTATTTTATTAAATCCTAAAAAATTGTTTGACATAAGCCCATCGGTAGAAGGAACAGTTGAAATGTTAGATGCATTTACCATCCAATACAAACCAAAGGAATTATTGAAGCGCGAAACAGAATATGAAATCAAGTTTTATTTAAATGAAATCATAAAAGATTTACCTGCCGATTTATCGGTATTTGAATTTTATAGCGAAACGGTTAAACAATCATTTGAAGTAAAAAGCACGCACCTAGTAGCCTTAGATGCCAATAACTATAAATACGTTAGCTTAAAAGGCATGGTTTTTACGGCCGATTTTGAAGAAGAAAAAGTATTAGAACAATTGATAACAGTGGGCAAAGGCGGCAATGCTTATCATGTAAAATGGTTACATAATACCGATGGAGTTACACATGAATTTACGGTAGATAGTATTGAAAGATTAAACGCTGCATACGACATTAGTGTAAGTTATGATGGAAAAGTAATTGATGCTGATAACAAAGGTTCTATAAAAATGCAAATTCCTGCAATGGGCGATTTTAAAGCGCTTTCGGCCGAGGCAGAAAATGGTGATGAACAATTTATTAGTTTGTTTTTTTCTGACCCAATTGAACCAAACCAAGATTTAACAGGATTAATTACCATTACCGATAATGAAGATTTGCGCTTTACAGTTTTTGGAAATCAAGTAAAAATATATTCAGATAGTAAGTTTATTGGCACTAAAATCATTTATGTAAATGCAGGAATACTGAATACTTTAGGCAATAAATTACCAATTGCTAGTTCTTATTCGGTAACTTTTAATAACGAATTACCTTCGGTAAACTTAATAGGTAAAGGTGTAATAATGCCTGATGGTAATAAATTTTTATTGCCGTTTGAATCCATTAACTTAAGTGCAATTGATGTTACCATTGTTAAAATTTTTGAGCAAAATATTCCTCAATTTTTGCAAGTAAACACCCTTGATGGTGTAAATGAATTACGCAGAGTTGGCGTTCCAATCATCAAACGTAAAGTGCTTTTAGGTAAAAATAAATTAACGGATTTAAACAGAACCAACCGTTTTGCAATAGACTTGGCACAAGTAATGAAAACTGAGCCTGGCGCAATTTATAATGTTGAAATAAGTTTTAAAAAAGAATACAGTTTATATAGCTGCGCAAAAGATACCAATGTAAATTACAGCAACACTACTCCTGAAGACGAAAACTTAGAAACTACTGCAGTGTGGGACGAAAGCGAAACTCAAAGTAATGGCGAATACGATGAATATTATTGGCCTGAGGATTACGATTGGGATGAACGCGACAACCCTTGCCATAATAGTTATTATAACCGCCAACGTTGGGTAAGCCGTAATTTATTATCGAGCAATATTGGTTTAATAGCCAAACGAGGAAGCAATGGCATGTTGTTTATTTCCGCTAACGATATTAAAACTACCAATCCATTAACTGGTGTAAAATTATCTATTTTAAATTTCCAACAAATAGAAATAGCGGAAGCTACAACCGATGGTCAAGGTTGGGCTACAGTAAAAGTAAATCAAAAACCATTTTTATTAATTGCCGCATTTAATAATCAAAAAGCATATTTACGTTTAGATGAAAGTACAGCTTTAAACTTAAGCCGATATGATATTGGAGGTAAACCTTTAATGCGTGGTATCAAAGGGTTTTTATATGGAGAACGTGGTGTATGGCGCCCAGGAGATAGTTTGTTCTTCAACTTTATTTTAGATGATAAAGGTAAAACTTTACCAATTGATGTGCCGGTTGCATTTGAATTATACAATCCACAAGGACAAATACATCGCAGAATTATTAACAGTAAAAATATCAATGGCTTTTATAATTTTACAACTACCACCGATGACAATGCACCTACAGGAAATTGGTTAGCTAAAGTTAAAATTGGCAATGTAGTTTTTGAAAAAAATGTAAGAATAGAAACCGTTGTTCCTAATAGGTTAAAAATCAACCTATCGTTTAACGATAAATTACTTACCAAAGGAAATGAATTAAACGGAACCTTAAGTTCTACCTGGCTTCATGGAGCCATAGCAAGTAACTTTAACGCCACGGTAGATGCAACTTTTAGTGTAAGCGATTTTAAATTTAAAGGATTTGAAAACTATAATTTTATTGATGAAACCAAAAAATTAAATGCAGAAACTGAACGTATTTTTGATGGTCAATTAAATGCTGATGGTGTAGCTAAAATTGGTGGAAGTATGCAAGCTGGAGAAGATGCACCAGGTATGTTAAACGTTAACTTTTTAACCAAAGTATTTGAACCAGGCGGAGGATTTAGCACTGATAGATTCAACGAAAACTACCATCCCTATAATGAATATATTGGTTTAAAATTACCGGATTTGGCTAATCCTTACGATTATTACGAAACCAATAGTCCTTTAAAAATTGATTTGGCTTGTTTAAATAAAAATGGAAGTATTGTTTATGGCTCAAGCAATGTAAATATCAAAGTATATAAAATTGAATACCGTTGGTGGTGGGATAGATCGGATGAAGATTTAAGTGATTTTGCCAATAGCCAATACAATAGTTTAATTAAAGACGAAAACATCAGTATTAGCAATGGAAGAGGAAGTTATAATATAACGGTAAATTATCCAGATTGGGGCCGTTATATGGTAATAGCTACCAATTTAAAAACCAACCACAGTAGCACGCAAACCTTTTATTTAGATTGGCCAAATTCATATAGCCGAAGCAACAGAGGCAATTCGCAAGAAGCCACCATGCTTTCGTTTAGTACCAATAAAAACGATTATAAAGTAGGCGATGAAGTGGTTTTAAAAATACCTAGCAGTGCAAATGGAAGAGCATTAATTAGTATTGAAAATGGAACTGAAGTAGTTAAAACTTATTGGGGTAATTTAACCAAAGGCGAAACTGAATTCAAATTTACTGCCACCAAACAAATGCTTCCAAATGCCTTTGTGCATGTAAGTTTATTGCAGCCACATGCACAGGTTAATAACGATTTACCAATACGTTTATACGGAATAAAACCAATAAATGTAAGCGATGTAGAAACAGTTTTAAAACCTGTAATAAAAGCACCTGAAGTTTTACGTCCTGATGAAAAACAAAGCATTGAAATAAGTGAAGCCAATGGACGTGCCATGACTTACACTGTAGCAATAGTGGATGAAGGTTTATTAGATTTAACCCGATATAAAACACCAAATCCGCACGATGATTTTTATGCAAGAGAAGCGCTTGGCGTTCAAACCAACGATTTGTACGACTTTATAATGAATGCTTTTAGCTTACAAATGGATAAAGTTTTAACCATAGGTGGTGACGAAGGAATTAATAAAAAACGCAAAGACAATAAAGCCAATCGTTTTAAACCCATTGTTAAGTTTATTGGACCATTTTATTTACCAAAAGGTAAAAAAGAAAACCTATCATTTGTATTACCAACTTATTATGGTTCGGTTAGAATTATGGTAATTGCTGGTCAAGATGGAGCTTATGGAAGCACTGAAAAAGCCGTTCCTGTAAGAAAACCATTGATGATGTTGGCTTCATTACCGCGTGTATTAGGAATTAACGAAACAGTAAAACTTCCAGTAAGTTTATTTGCCATGGAAAGCAAAATAAAAAATGCACAAGTAAGTGTGCAGGTAAATAATTTATTGAGCGTGCAAGGTGCCAGTACCAAAACAGTTTACTTTAAAAAACCTGGAGAAGAAATGGTTGATTTTGAATTAAACATGAAATCGGTAACTGGTATAGGCCGCATTACTTTAAAAGCTAGCAATGGTTCACAAAGTATCAGCGAAGAAATTGAAATTGACATCAGAAATCCGAACCCAGTAATAACCGATGTAAAAGAAGGAATTACTGAAGCAAACGGAAACTATTCAGCAAGCATTACACCTATTGGCGCAAGTAATATAAGCAATGCTACAGTAGAGGTTTCAAGCATCCCTCCTATTAATTTAAGTAAGCGTTTAGATTATTTAATTCAATACCCACATGGTTGTATTGAACAAACTACTTCATCTGTTTTTCCTCAATTGGTTTTAAATAAATTGATTGAATTAAATAGCATCAAAGCTAAAAATATTGAAGCCAATATTAAACGTGGTATTGATCGTATAAAATTATTCCAAACCAGCGATGGTGGTTTTGCATATTGGCCAGGACAAGGCGTGAGCGATGAATGGGGAACCAATTATGCAGGTCATTTTTTAGTAGAAGCACAAAAAAATGGTTATGCTGTTCCTAATAGTTTATTGGGCAATTGGAAACAGTTTCAAAAACGTTTGGCTCAAAATTATAGCCAAACAGCTCAAAGCAATGACATTGTTCAATCATACAGATTATACACTTTAGCGCTTTGTGGTGCTGCCGAAATTGGTGCCATGAATAGGTTAAAAGAATCGAAAGATTTGAATAATATAAGTAAATGGAGTTTAGCAGCATCGTATGCTTTAGTAGGCCAAAAAGAGGTAGCTGAGCAATTGATTAAAAACTTGCCAATAAATGTTACCAACTACAGCGAAATGAATTTTAGCTATGGTAGCGATGAACGCGATGATGCCATTATTTTACAAACTTTAAATTTATTGAACAAACAAACATTGGCATTACAAAAAGCCATTCAAATTAGCCGCAACTTAAGCAGCAACGAATGGCTAAGCACACAAACTACCGCTTATTGTTTATTAGCTATGTCGGATTATAGCAATAGCACCACAGCTGGCAAATCGTTAAACTATGATATTGCCATAAATGGAGTAAAACAAAATGTAAATAGTAAATCTTTTATTTACCAAAGTAATGTAAACTTCACTGGTCGCAATGCAGTAAATATCAGTGTAAAAAACAACCTATCTAAGAGCTTGTTTGTGCGCATTATAAACAAAGGTCAGCCAATTACCGACCAAGTAACCGATGCTGAAAACAACTTACAAATGCAGGTGCAATACAAAGATTTAAAAGGAAATGTAATTAACCCAACTGTAATGGACCAAGGAACTGATTTTGTATGCGAAGTAAAAGTAAGCAACAGAAGCAATATGGGTAATTATGAGCAAATGGCTTTAAGTACTATTTTCCCTAGTGGTTGGCAAATTCACAATGCGCGTTTATTTGGCGAAAACCCAATGTTTGCCTCAAGCGCCAGCCAATACCAAGATATAAAAGACGATAGGGTTTACACTTATTTTAACATCAATAACCAACAAACTTTAACTTATTACTTTGTATTAAATGCCAGTTATTTAGGTAAATTTTACTTACCACCTGTTAACTGCGAAGCCATGTATAATGGCAATATTTATGCCCGCAAAAAAGGCACTTGGGTAACGGTAGTTAGCAAAAGAAAAACACTTTGGTAGTTTTATTATATTTTTACACCAATGCCATCGCTTAAAGCGATGGCAGCGGTTTAAATACAATTGTCACAACTATCCTTAGAGTTAGCGAAGCGCTCTAAGGATTTGTAATGAAATGTAGTGTCTCTGACACGGGCTTTTTTGTCCTCGGTTGGTTGCCGAAAGCTATCGGCACTCACCAATCGATATGGAATATTCAAAACAAAAACCAAGTCATGCAGTAAGCATCTCCTTGGCTTTAAGAAATTGCTCTTCATTAACATTAACTTTGTCAACATCAAACGTCATTGCGATCACGCCAAGGCGTGAGTGGCAATCTCAAGCGAGTATTTGTATTCAAAAGATTAAATTCAAACCAAAAACCAAGTCATACTGCAAGCATCTTCTTCTTGCCGTTATTGCTGCCAATAGCTATAGGCATGACACCAACAACACTTCGTCATGCTGCAAGCATCTCCTTGGCTTTAACTAATTGTTTTACATTAGCTATTGCCTACTGTTGAAGTCCAACAACAAGTCATACTGAAAGCATCTGCTACCTGCCGTTGTTGCTTTTGATAGCTATCTGCATGAAACCAACAAAACTTCGTTATACTGTAAGCATCTCCTTGGCTTTAACTGATTGTTCTCTATTTGCTGCAGCTTATAATAAGTATTCAAATTGCAAATGTTCTTTAACGACTAGTAAATTATTACTTAAAAAACATTGTCAAGTGATTTTGCTTTTAAAATCTTTTCACGAGAAGAGTACCTAGGACTTTGAGGTGCTTTTCCTTTGCTCATACCTAAAGGTACTTTTTTTATTTTTTCAGCAGGTTCAGTAAAATGAAGAATGTATTTATTAGTGTCTTTCCATTGTTCAATTGACTTAACTTCTGCCAAATGAGTAATTGCAGAAATTGGAGCAACTTGGTAAGCTGCAATATATTTTATTTTAGGAATCATTGATGAATTCAGTCTAATTGCATACCAACAATTTTCATCTATAAAAACATCATTAAATCCGTCTTCTCTTGCTGGAATTACTATTGTATCAATATCAGAAATGTCAACCTTTTCAGTATCTTCCGTTACTTCGTTTAAGAAAGGTTCAAATTCGTAAAGTATTTTATCGTTTTCAGTTTTATATCTTTTTAGTGTTGTTACTTCTACAGGAAACTTAAACCGACTAATCAATACAGTTTCCAATTCTTCTCCAAGTTCGTCAATAATTAATAATGCGTTAAATGAGTCTTTTTTATGAATTATAGACTCGAGTAAAAAGTCAACATTTTCATAGCTATTCTTTTTTGCAAATGCTTCACATTTTTTCCAATCTTCTGGTCTTCTTTGGAGCATTTCTTTTATAATGTTCTTGACTTTTACTTTAGATGTTTCAAATGATAATGAAAATTCAAGAATTTGAACAGCTATATGTTTTAAATGCTGATGACTTGCCAAATCATTTTCAACTACAAATATTTTTGGCTCTATTTTATTTGTTAAGTCAATAAGATATCCGTCAGGTAAGTTGTTTGTTCCACCTTTTTGTCCAATTTTTTTCTTGTCGTCTAGGTATATACGTGTAGAACCAAATAAAGCGTCTTTAACAACATTTACTGCAACTTCCAAATCCGATTCATTCTCAAATGGAAATTCTACATATTTCTCTTCTTTATTCCAAAGCATAATAATTTTTTTTTTATAATAGCATAACTTCATAGTTAGTAAAAACTATTCACTAAGTGGATGTAAACATGAGGATAAAAGTATAAAAATCAAAGAAAAAAATTAAGCAAGTAATGGTGTGAAGTTTTGCATAAAACGTGTTAGAAAAAAAAGCTGGTAAAAAACCAACCTCAGGCAAATTTGCACAGAGCTCTTATTAACAAAAAAAATCCAATTCCTGCTAAAATTGGCAAGCATCCCTTGTTTGTGTTTATTTGAATGAAATCAAATTTATCATTGATTGACTCAAACTGTGGTAGAATTACCCAACTTTTTAAGTTGATATCAGTCAATAATGTCGGCAAATTATTTTGAATAAATTCATAGTCGACTTGACAACTTTTTTTGTTGGCATTGTAAAATGCCGACAAGTCAACTCTAATTGTAGGCAGATTAAATTCCTCTATTAGTTTTGATTTAGAATCATTTATATCACTTGTCACAACAATTTCTATTGCAAAAATAAAACCATTGTCAGTTATTAATTTAACGTCTGGAATAATTCGCTTTAGCTTACGGAATTCACATTCAGTTTTTGATTTGTCAAGTTGAACAATCTGATTAACTAATTTTTTTCCTGTCAAGCTGAGAGATGGAATTTCATATTCGTCTTGGATAAGAAACCATTTGATAGCTAATTTGTGAAGAAGCGTCTCTGGTTGAATATCGTGTCCGGAACCACGTCTGTGGCTGAAGAAATAATTGTCCTTACTGGATTTTTTAACGGTCAGAATTCTTTCCTCATCTTTGCAGTCAAAGTCCGGACAAAAGAATTTATGTTTATCTTTTATGTTGTAAGCTGCTGGATTTGGTAAAATTATTTTTCCAGAATCGGGAGCGTCTAATTCAGCAATTGGATTTAAAAAGTCGGCCATCTTATTTGTTTATATAAATGCGCAATAAATTGATTATAAGTTTGCTTTTTACATACTTTACAAATATGGTTTTTTACAAATCCAAATCATCCAAATAACTTTTATCTTTTAGAATTTAATTACTGCACTGGTGCTAAATTGAATACCACAATATTAATTGAAATAGTAACAGCCAATGCATTTCTTAAATTTAATACAATATAATCATTCTCTATTTTAACGATTTCTGCTCTAGTATATCCTTTAAATACTAAAGTATTAACAGATGGATGATTACTTGCTAATAGCATACAAACACCATTTTCAAAACCATAGATGATTTCAAGCCCTTCGAACTGTTTTAAAAAATCTTTGTACTTAATTGCTGCCATATTAATTTGTATTTATTTACTTTTACTTATCTATTATTATATCTCCCTTTTACAAACTTATCTATTTTATGGAAGGATTGGTGGGACACCAACTTTGGACTAATCACAACTTTTAGCGACAGTTAATCTAATATCTCCACATTGGCTAATTGACAAGGGTATTCGAAATCAATCCTATTAAATGTAATTAGAAAATCTATTTTCAAATTGCCATCTAAAATCATTTGTCTTATTACTTCGTCAATCAAACTAATTGAAGAATGTCTAGTTTTATTCAATTCAAAAACATTTTGTAAAGCAAGTTTCTTGTATTCTTCGTCTGATATTTTCTTTACATTAGGTTTAAGTAAAAATTGTTCGAACGCATAGAGGTTTTCTTTACGTCTTGCAAGTCTTGTGTTAACGAACTCATAAAGCGTTGGCCAAGGAATTATAACTTCATTATTTTCCATATCGTCAATAATTTTTAATGCGCGTTGATGTCTTTCTGCTTCTTCAGGGGAATATAGAGCTATCCAAAAACAACTATCAACCAAAATATTTGCTTTCGCCATATTTAAATTGCTTCGTCTTCTTGTCTACCAATTCCTTTTGTTGAATACCCATTCCAAATAGGCGTCTTTCTGTCTCCAAACAAAAATTTCCCTTTTACAGTAGATTTTGGCCTATCTTCATCTCTCCATATGACATAAATTCGGTCAGAAGATGAAGGTTTTACAAAATCCTCCAACTCGTTTTTTAATTTCGAGATTAAGTCTTCTGTGTTCATCATTTCATCATTGTCATAAACAAAGTATGCAAGTCCGTTTCCACAATCAATTGCTTTGTGGTTATCTAAGAAAGTAAATAATTCAGAATAGTTTCCTTTTAAACCAAAGTCAAAACTTAACCAAATTGATTTTTTTTTATTTACCATAATTGTATGTTTATAATTGTTGAATAATTGTTTAAATGAACTAGTGCCTTACAAATACTTCTTATTTGTGTTGGCTAAAAGTAATAGTTATCGTATTATATCTTTAACGAATATAATTATTTTCACTATAAATCATCAAATGAGCTTTTTATTTTTTGAAAGCTTTCTCTTTACTAGTTTTTATAATTGAGATAATTGCTTCTCTTACTTTTTTCATGCGTTTAATTTTATATCTTACTTCAAATATTGTCCCTAAAGTCAGATAATTTTTTAAAAGTGGCTTCTACATCAAAGTTCTCTGAAATCCCTTCATAATGGCTTTCTAGTAAAAATGAAATAAACATGAATAACAAAGAGTGAAAATGCTTAAAGTCTGATATCATTGGAAGACATTCGGCTTCGTTTAGTAAAGTATTTTTTTTGATATATTCATTCAAAGTCAATTCTTTATGAGCTGCCATATTGTTCCGTATAAATTTCATATTGTTGTCAAACGAATGACGATTTCTTAAAACGGCTAAATGTTTACTAATATGTTTAAATGCCATTGAATAGCTTTCTTTTGAAGGAATAATTGTCTTTAAAAGCTTCAATTTTTTATTGTAGGCATTTGAAAATTCAAAGATGTTTAAGTGAACAAGTTTAATCAAAAACTGCTTTTCTCTCAATGATTTAGTTACTAAAATTTGTTTATTCAAGTAACTTAGCTCTAAATTGCTAATTACAGAAGTGAAATTTATTTCTTGAATTATCTTCTCAATTTCAAATGAAATTCCAGCAGAAATTTGGTCACTAACTATTTTAATTTCGTTTTGTAATGGTTCCACTTTTTCCAAGAAATCTAAGTGTTGCTCCAATTTTTCTATTTCTTTTTCGATTGAAGAAAGTTGATTTTCCATTTTAGTTTTAATTATCACACCATCATTTTTTTGCTCTAATATTTGGCGGTTTTTATTTAACAAATCTATTTTATTTTTCTTAGCAAGTACTCAAATTCGTTTTCAAGGCTTTGAATTTTTTCTTCAGTTATATTTATCATATCTGATGCATATAAATGAGGATACATACTTCCACCTTTGACATAATCTGCACTATATTCAGCATGCAGTTTTTTATATACTTCCCAACTTTTCATACACTTGTCAAATAATTTTTCATCAAACCGATGCATATAAAAATCTTCATTTTTAACTGATGCTTTTATTAGATTTATTAACTGACTTAATTTTTTTTCTTTCAGTTCTAAATCTGACTGAACTTGAGCGGTCATTTCAAATTGTGTTTCTGGTGCATTTGGATAAAGTTCGTGCCATATGAAATTATTAACATGTTCAATGAATATTTTACAATTTTCGAAATTTGTTAGAATCTCGTCTTTATCAATAATTAGATTAGTTGCAAATTCATGGCAAAATATATGTCTCAATTCATATGTTCTTTTTACACTTTTAAATATCTCAGCTGATTTTTTTTTGAAATCAATTGTTAAATCATCTGGCAAGGTAAATCTTGATTTGTTTTTGTATAATTTCAATTCATTTGTAAAATCTTTTCCAAGTAAAGTTTTTAGATTGAAAGAAATATCTTCGTAATTATTATATGGGAGAGTATGAGCTACAAGTTCTCCAACAGTAAGTGACTTAGCTTGTATTGCCGAAACAGTTTCAAAATCCAATCTAATATTTTTAGCATTGTTGAAATTTATTACATTTTCACTATAAGGTTTTCCAAAATCTACAATTTCTCTTACAGTAGATCTAAAAAATGCTTCAAAACAAGCAATTGTTGAAATGGGAATGTACTTCAGTATTTCATTTGAGTAAGTTCCATTATAGTGTAAAAACTCTTCCAATGCACTTTCAATATCGTTGAGTCTAGAGCTATAATCGTATCTTGAATTAAACTCTGAACGAGATTTAATTGACTTTATTTCTTCTATCAGATCACGTTTTTTCTTTTCCATATCTCAATAAATAAAATTTATAAATCCATTTAAACCCATCATTTAATTATCCCCTTCACCAACTTATCTATCTTTTTCATTTCCTCATTCAAATAATCTTTTATTTGAACTCGAACTTTGCCTAACTTTATTGGGTCTAAGTTATCTGGAATATTATTTTCTTTCATCCATTGTGCAGCTTTGGTGTGGCAGTTTTCAGATAATAAAGCCAAATCAATATGTGCTTTATTAGTTTTATCAAAAATTGGAAATGGAACGTTTAAAATAGTTTTATGCACGTCTCTTTCGCCAAATAATCCTCTACTTTGAAAATCTTTAATTATTTCGTTGGTAATATTTGAATTTAAAATTGAAGATATATAAAATGCTTCATTTGAATTATCAGTAAAAAGAACATAAACTTTGTGATCTGCAATGAAATTTAGGCTATAATCTTCTCGATTTACCACACAACTATTCGCATTTTTTGCACTTGAAGTATAAAGTACTAAGTATTTTTTGTTTAAATCTTGCTCAGTAATGCCTCTCTGAAAATTAATTCTATCATTGGCACTCATTTTTTTAGACTTTTCAGTCTTTTGAATATCCCAGATATTCTCAACATTCCTAAACCATAAAGCAGTTCTATTATAACCCTCTCTTAAAATTTCCTCATGCGTTTGCATGGTTATTTGTTTGTTTTCTTGGTTTATTTTTATAGGCAATACTACCAATTCAGGATTATAAAGTACAAAAGGCAAAACATTTTTAGAAATAGCCGTTCTAAAAAAATATTGGCTATCTATTTGTCCGTGCATGTCTATTTCATTCCAAGGTTTTTTGGCTTGTTTCATGCTTTCGGTACTGGTTTTTACATTTATCAACCTATCGTCCCAATCTTCAGGTTCTTCTTGTGTTAACTCTACAAAATAAAAATTTCGAGGCACTAAAGTAGCTCCTTGCTTAAATGAAGTTTTATAATAACTCGTCTTATTTTGGCTTCCTTTTTTTGATTGCTTAGTAACACTAAAAGCACTGCTTTTACCTAAAGTAGTATAGTAAAATGTATTTTCCGTTTGGGTTAATACTCCAGCATCTTCCACTTCTTTTATGCTACAATTGTGTTTTTTTATTCGCCCCTTAAAACTTATTCCATTTATACCTTTGTGGTATTGGCTTATTGAAGTTTTTAATTTCTTTTCAGAAAATAAAACACAACTAGGCACTCTAAATAAATTAGTAACAGCATCCAAATCCCAAATTTGTGTTAAGGTAAATCCTTTGGCTTTTCCATTACGTGTATTTTCATGTTGGTCAGCACTCATAAAACTCCTTGGTAACACAAAAGCCAATTGACCATTTTCTTTTAAAAAATAATTGCTGCAATGTGCTAAAAAAATGGCCGCTATTTCCAAGTGTGGAAAATTGGCTTTCCGTTCAGGCATTACTTGGTAGCTTTCTGCTAGTGTTTTTAACTCATCTTGATAATCTTCTTTTTTAACGCTACTCCAAGTAAACCAAGGCGGATTGCCAACTATGAAATCAAATCGTTCTTTTAAAAAATAAGGTTTGTACATATTTTGAAGTATAAACTTCCAAATACTATCTCGCCCACTTTCTTTGGTTCTTTTCAAACCCAAATATATTTTATACAAGCTGTCGCTTAATACAGGAATTGGTGAATAAGGATAACTTTTCTTTAAATTATTAATGAAAGTTGTTTGGTCGACAGCCTTTTTGCCTAAAGTTAATTCAGCCAAAGCATCAGCCACATTTAAGGCTTCATCAAATAATTTATCATCTTCTAAAACTTGGGTATTTAGTTTATATTTTTCTCTATCAATAGTTAAGGTAAAATCACCACCAAACAAATTTTTTACGCCATCAGGAATTAATATAGTATTTGATAAGAATACGTTTAAACTAACTGGTTTTTTCGATTTTCGAATCAAATCTTTTCCAATAGCCACCAGCAATGTGGTTTTGGCTATTTGCACACTTAATGGATGAATATCTATACCATAAACATTATTTGCTAATTCATTTGCTGTTATTGTTTTATTTTCATTTTTAAGTTTATCAATTACTGTTCTTAAAAACGACCCGCTACCACAACTTGGGTCTAAGGTTTTACTATTGGCTTTTATTGGCATTTCTCTTACCACCATTTCACAAAGCCAATCAGGAGTATAGTATTCACCCAAAGCATGCCTAGTATCTAAATCAATTAAGTTTTGATAAACGCCTTTCAATACATCTTCATCAACATTTTTAAAACTATAATTACTTAACTCGAGGGCAATTTGCCTAAAAGCAGATTTCAATTCTCTAAAACTTCTTTCAGATTTTACCCAATGGAAAAAGTCATTGTCAGTTAAATTTTTTACATTCAAATTTTCAAAAATGCTTCCATTAATAATTTGCTCCAACTCTTGGTCATCTATAAAATCATCATCTGTAAGTACTGTATAGGCAAGCATTTTGGCAAAAACACTTAAATAGGTATGTACTAAAAATATGTTTTCTGGTAATTCTTCAATACCATAAGCTATATATAAAAACTTACGCCATTGTTCAAAGCTTACTTGTACTTCACCATATTTTTTCACATCATTAAAATGTTCTTTTAACTGTTTAAATGAGTTTATAAATACAGCAGATTGCAAACCAAAATCTTGTTCAATATATTCTAAAGTAGCTTTTTGTGCTTCTGTTTTAAATAAATAACGGTCAATAAAATAAAAGAAATCATTGCCATTATGTTCATTTAGCACAAAAGTTCCGCCCTTTAACTCTTCTAGTTTTACTTCACTCAGCTTAATGGAATTAATATTTTCAAAGGTTTCAAAACTAGGTACAAATATTTTCCAAGTAATACAATCTGTTGTTATAAGTGTTAAGTTATAATCGCCACCACTTTTATAAGTTCCAAAAAAGTATTCAGCTAATTGTTCTTTGGCATGTTCGCCAGTTTTACGTAAGTCTTTTTCAAATTCTATAATTACTTGATTGTATTTTGTGTCAGCCCTGCCAGTTTTATTTTTACCACCTTTTGGAATATTAAAAATGGCTTTTTCAGAACCCAAAGTCATTCTATCAATCAGTTTTGTATAAGATTCCTCATTGGCATATATTCTATTCAATAAATCTTTAAAAGCTTCCTTTTTAGAAAGTTCATTTGAAGCAGCTTTAACTGTTTTAAAATAATTTTGAATATGGGTTTCTTTATTCATTCTATTTGTTTTCTAACAATTTCAAACTTATTATTTTATTGAATAGTTTGAATTAATTTATTAAAATTAATTATTAACAAAAAAATTCCCGAAGCCTTTGCTTCACTTTCCATAGTCTAAAACCTAACGCTGCGAGCAAGGACTAAGGTTTTTTAAATAAAAAAGGCTTTTAACCTTGCGCAGATTAAAAGCCTTAGTGGTGGTTTTCCGCAGATAACCACCACAAAAATAGCTAAACAATACTTTAAAAAAAATCCCGAAGCCTTCGCCTCAGGATTTTTTTTAAAAGAGTAGTTCTTTTTTTACCAAAATTTTTGGAGTAATAGACAAAATAGTTCCTATTTTTTAGATGTTTTGCTCAAGTGGA
>CAZGVO010000007.1:0-208182 GCA_964529175.1 uncultured Bifidobacterium sp. | reverse complement strand
AAAATAAATTTAAAATGCAAATGCTGTTTTTTAAATGTTGAAAAGTAAAAATAATTATGAATTTCGAATAACAAACTTACAAGCCCTAAAAGGGCGTAATATAAAAACATAGGGTTCAGCCCTATGTTAATAAAGCTAATGGAAAGACGTTAACAAAACAAAGGAAGATGCCTCCGGCATGACGAGTCAGGAATTGCTGGTGGTTTCAATAAGCAATTGGCATTGGGAAATGGGAAATGGGAATTGAGAAGTGAGAAATGGGAATTGAGAAACATCGAATAACGAATATCGAACAACAATTCAACAATCTCCAAATCACTAAATCACCAAATCAATTAATCACCAAATCTCTAAATAATATGCAAGTACTCGCTTTTGAGTTTTTTGCCAAAAAATATTTCGGCTTGTTGGTCAAATATTTCGGTTGAATCGGTAGTGTAAAAAGCCATTTTACCATTTTTGCTACAAAGGTTTTCTAGCTCTATGTGTCGCTCTAAATATTGTGTTAAGCTATTGGCTACTATTTTACCTTGGCTAAGTAAGGCTATTCCTTCAGGTAAAAGTGCTTTAATTTTATGTTGCAATAATGGGTAATGGGTACAACCTAACAATATGGTATCAATATCGGCCGATTTAGCCATAAGTTGGTTTAAATGTTTTTGTATAAAAAAATCTGCTCCTGTGTTATCAAATTCATTGTTTTCAATAAGTGGAACCCATATAGGGCAAGCCTGTTGATGAACCGTTATTTCTGGAAAAAACTTTTCAATTTCAATAGGGTAGGAGTTAGAAGTAACAGTGCCTAAAGTAGCTAAAACGCCTACTTGTTTGGTTTTGCTAAAAGTGCCGATTAATTCGGTAGTAGGCCTAATAACTCCTAATACGCGTAGCCTACTATCCATTAAAGGTAAATTGCGCTGCTGAATATTTCTAAGCGCTTTAGCCGAAGCAGTATTACATGCTAAAATTACCAATTTGCATCCTTTGTTAAAAAGAGCATTTACACACTGCAAAGTATATTCGTAAACCGTTTCAAAGCTGCGGTTTCCATAAGGAGCACGGGCATTATCGCCTAAATAAATATAATCGTATTGTGGCAACGAGTTAACAATTTCTTTCATTACGGTTAATCCTCCGTAACCTGAATCGAAAATACCAATAGGGCCGCTTTGCATGGTGCAAGGTTATAAAATAAAAAAGCCCTAACAAAATAAATTTTGATAGGGCTTTTGGGTTATTGATAAATAATTATTCTTTTACCAATTTGTAATAAGCTGTTTGTTGGTTTACTTCCATTTTTAGTACATAAATTCCTTTAGCCAAATGGCTTAAATCCAATGTTTGGTTTTTGGTTAAACTCACGGTTTCAATGGTTTTTCCATTTACATCTAAAATAAATAATTGTCCATTATTGTCGTTTTCTAAATCAATATTTACTTGGCTTGTAAAAGGATTTGGATAAACTTTTACAGCTATTTTTTTAGCCAAATCATTTAAACTAGTATTGGTTATGGTAATGTTAATTAAAGCTGTATCTGTACAATTAAACTTATTAGTAACAGCAAGTATTACTTCGTAAGTGCCGCCTTTGGTATAGGTAAACTCAGCATTTCTATTGGTAGAAGTTGAGTTTTTATCATCGCCAAATAACCAAAACGATGTTACACTATCAGAGCTCAAATTGGTAAATACCGCACGGTTTTTATTTACATTATTGGAGTCAGATTTAAAGTATTCTACGCTAAAATCGGCTACAGGTTTTGGGTTTTCGGTAATGGTTATTTCATCCGATGAGTCTGCGCAAAAAGTAGCAGTATCAATTACTATGGCTTTTATTAAATTATTGGTTACCAGTAATTTGCTACCTAAATTAATGGTATTGTTTAAAGTAGCTTCAATTAATTGTTTGGTTGGATTGGTTTGGTAAAACGAGAACAAATTTGAATTGCTACCCTTGGTTGCTGTAACCATAATATCTTCTCCTTTACAAATGGTGTTATTAGCTTTATTAGTACTTAAAACTGGTTTCACAGGCGCTAAATTTCCTTTTACTATAAAGGTTGTATCTACTATTGGGCAACCAGTTTCTGTGCTGTCTTTCAGTTTAATCCTCACATTATTATTACCAGTCTTAGCCGTAAAGTTAAATATGGTATTTCTCGAAAATGCGCTTATAACCGAATCTGTTTCAAACTGAATTAAAAACTTAGGGTTCGAAATATTTTTTACTTCAAAAGAGGTTAAACTATTGCCTGATGCAGCATTTACACAAACAAAACGTTTGTAATTATAAATGGCATTAATGGGGTTACAGCCATTATTGATACAAGTTTTAGTGGCCACCAATCCATTTCCACAAGGGCCATTACTTTTTACCCTAACCCAAATGGTTTTAGTAGTATTTGGCAATAAACCATTGATGGTATGCGATAATTGATTGCTGCCATTGGCACTTACCCAAGTGTTTCCTGTATCTAAACTAATTTCGTAATTGGTATAATTGGCTACAGGTTGCCAAGTAAACTCAATGCTATTAGTAGTACTATTTCCGCAATTTACAACGGGTGCATCTGCTTGTTTTTCAATGGTAATGTATTTAGCTGGCAAATTGGTAGCACAGCCAGAAGCTGTTATTTTAGCAGCCACTTTATAAACTCCAGCGTTGTTTCTATTTAATTTGTAAAGTAAGTCTGTAGAGTTTTGAACAGAAGAGTCGTTTACAAAATATTGCGCAGTAAATCCACTTCCTGTTATATCAAACATTACAGTATCGCTATTGCAAATGGTATCTTTATTACTTATTAAATTGGCTTGAGGGTAATTGGCTTTTGTTGCCTTAAATGCTGCCGATGTAGCAAAACAACCGTTAGTATTGGTAACTTTTACACGGTAACTTACACTGTCTTTAACGTAAATTGACGAAGTTGTAAAGTTTCCTGGTGTCCATAAATAAGTAAATCCAGTTCCTGTATTTGCTTGTAAATGAATAGAATCGCTACCACAAATAGTTGTATTACTAGCTGTAATAGTAGCAGTTGGTTTGGCCACCACTTGCACATTAAGCGATGTTTGTGGCGAGTTTCCATCAGCATTAGAAGTAGTTAACCTAATGGTTTTAGTTCCCACAGTAGTATAAACTAATTTTACAGTTTGGGTAGTAGCTGAATTGGGGTTATTGTTTAAAAATACCCAGTTAAATGCTGTTGGATTGTTTGCTCCACTTCCTGCCAAATAAAGTGTATCGCCCAAACAAACTGTAGTGCTTGAAGGAGTAATTACAGCAGTTGGTAAATTAGCAGTAGTTTGGCTTAAAGTAAATGTTTTGGTATAAACTATATCGCCCGATGTTGCAGAATTGGAGTTAGTAGCATTATAACTTGTATAAAAAGTTACAACTCCAGTTCCAGATGCTGGTGCTGTCCAGTTAAACGACCATGAAGCACCATTGCTCCCGCTATGCGAAACATAACTTCTGCCTGATTGGGTGCTTATAGCTGTGCCAGTTCCTGCTATTAATGTACCAGCCATGGCATTACTGCTTGTAAGCGCTGTTAACTGAAATCCGTTTTTACTAGTGGCCGCTGTACTGCCATTTAAGGTTAATGTGTAAGTAGTTCCTGGAACATATCCATTTGCTGGTAATCCTGTAAGTGCTATTGCACTCCAACTTGTTCCAGAAGTAACAGGGCTACCCGAATGGCACGAAGTACAGTTGGTGCCCGTAGGTTCGCCTGCATTGGCTGCTGGTGGATTACTGCTGCTTGTAAATACTGACAGCGATACAAAGCAAATAGCTGATACCACTAAGAATTTGAAAATTGTAGAAGTTTTAATCATATATTATTTTAATTTGCACAAGGATATAAAATTATCAGCCAATTACATTTAAGCATTTGTGTAATTTTTTTTGAAAAGCTAAAACTTTTACAATAATATTAAGTTATAATTAGCATGTTAGTTAGTGAAAAAGAAAAGAAAAGTATTTATAACATCAAGGTAAAAGATCTAACAGGAAATGAAATATTGCTTGAATCTTTTAAGGGCAAAGTGCTCTTAATAGTAAATACAGCAAGCGAGTGTGGCTACACCGACCAATACAAAGAACTAGAGGAAATTTACCAATTATATAAACACAAAGACTTTGAAATTTTAGCATTCCCTAGCAATGACTTTGGAGCACAAGAACCTTTAAGTGGTCCTCAAATTGAGTATTTTTGCCACTCTAAATACAAAACTTCGTTTAAAATATTTAATAAAATAAAAGTAAAGGGTTTAGGAGCTCATCCATTATTTCAATATTTAAGCGAAAAACGTTTAAATGGAAATATAAACATGTATCCTAAATGGAATTTTCATAAATACTTGGTTAATAAAAATGGCGAGGTAGTTGATTACTTTTTTACAGTTACAAAACCAAACTCGTTAAAATTAAAACAAGCCATAGAAAAACTACTTTAATAGTTTTTCTAATCAGCTTTGTCGTATGCTTTAATAATATTTTTTACCAGCTTGTGCCTTACCACATCTTCGTACGTTAAATATTGAAAATGGATTCCTTCAATTCCCTCCAATATCTTTACTGCTTTTAATAAACCTGATTGTTGTTTTTTAGGTAAATCTATTTGCGATAAATCGCCCGTAACAATAAACTTGGCATGAGGCCCCATGCGGGTTAAGAACATTTTTAGTTGTAAATCAGTAGCATTTTGAGCTTCATCTAAAATTACAAAAGCATTGTCTAATGTTCGTCCGCGCATAAATGCCAGTGGAGCTATTTCAATTACACGAGTTTCAATGTATTGTTTCAACTTTTCGGCAGGAATCATATCGTCCAACGCATCATAAAGCGGACGTAAATAGGGGTCAATTTTTTCTTTTAAATCGCCAGGTAAAAAACCTAAACTTTCTCCAGCTTCTACAGCAGGTCGAGCTAAAATAATGCGCCTCACTTCTTTGTTTTTTAAGGCTTTAACAGCCAATGCTACTGCGGTATAAGTTTTACCCGTTCCAGCAGGGCCAATAGCAAATAATATATCATTGGTTTGAACCAAATTAACCATGGCTTTTTGGTTAGGAGTTTTTGCCTTAATGGCTTTTCCACCGTTTCCATGTAAAATTATATCGCTGTTATTAGGTTCGTTTTTATCTGATTTTTCTTCCTTATCGTCTTTTAAATCGCCTGCCAATAAAGCTTTAAACTGACTATCGCTAATGGTGCCATTTTTAAAAATAATTGCTTCTAATTGCATAAATTTATCTTCAAAAAGTTCCATTTCTAACTCATCGCCAGTAAGCATTATTTGGTTGCCTCTGCTAACTATTTTTAGTTTAGGAAAATGAGCTTGAAGTATTTTTAAGTTACGGTTATTATTACCCAAAAGTTCTAATGGGTCTAAATTTTCGATAAGAATTTCTTTATTGTTCAAATTATATGGTGCTTTATTAATATTTTTGCACGAATTTATTAATTTACCTTACTCTCACAAGTGAAAAATATAACCTTAACATCCGACTATGGAAATGCAAGCCATTATGCAGCTGCTGTTAAGGGTAATTTGTATAAATCAATTGCTAATATTCAGGTAATTGATGTTTCGCACAATATAGATAAATTTAACAAACTGCAAGCAGCATTTGTTTTAAAAAGCATATATAAAAACTTTGCAGCTGGCAGTATCCACCTTATTTGTATTGATACCAATATTTATACCTATCAACGAATAATAATATTGGTTATTGATAATCAATATTTTGTTTGTTTAGATAACGGTATATTAAACCTCATGTTTGCTAATGAACAAGCAGAAATTTGGTTAGTAAACAACGAGTTTTACGATGCTAATACCACCTTTATTGAAAACAGTGCTTTTGTGAATATTGCCAATCATTTAGCACAAGGTTTGCCTTTAAATCAAATAGCAACACCAACTGCATTAAATAATCAGTTGGTGCATGCCAATGTACAAATTGATAAGGACGAAATAAAAGCTTCGGTTGTATATATTGATGGTTTTGGAAATGCCCTGATTAATGTAAATAAATCAATGTTTGATGAAGTTGGTAATGGACGTAAGTTTAAAATTCATTATGCTCGCAAAGATTTTTTTAGCCAAATAGTAAAACACTACAAGGAAGTAAAATTGGGAGCTGAAGCCATCATGTTTAATGCCGATGGGTATTTAGAAATAGCAACCAATGAAGGTAATGCCTCGCAATTATTGGGTTTGCGTGTGGGTAGTAAAATAATTATTGAATTTAATTAGAACTGTAAATATATGATAACCAGAATAGTAAGATTAAGCTTTGAACCAACTAAGTTAGACGATTTTTATAAAGTATTTGAGGCTAGTAAGCTACAAATTGCTGCCTTTGAGGGCTGCAATGGATTACAATTAATGCAGGATGCAACAGAAAAAAATGTATTATATACTTTAAGCTATTGGGAAAGTGAAGCACATTTGAATAAATATCGTTTTTCTGAACTTTTTAAAACTACCTGGGCACAAACTAAAATTTTATTTAATAATAAACCTCAGGCATTTAGTTTAGAAATGCTACAAAAAGTAAAATAATATTTGCTTATAAAATTATTTTTTCTACATTTGCAGCCCTTAATACAGCAAATAGTTGTATTGTTTTGAAATAATGGCGGGGTAGCTCAGATGGTTAGAGCACAGGATTCATAACCCTGAGGTCGGCAGTTCGATTCTGCTCCCCGCTACCAATAAAATTAAGGCTTTACAGATATTCTGTGAAGCCTTTTTTATTTGAAGTAAGTTTTTTAAATGCTAAATGAGTAACACCAAAAAAGACAATTAGAATATTCTAATTGTCTTTTTTGGTGTTACGTTTTTTATACGAAATAGCTGCTATAATTGTCGGGATAGTGCAGCTTACAACTATCAAAATAAGGTAAAAATCATCCATATAGTTTTATTTGTTTACACAATTATAAACTATTGAATCCTGATTTTATAATAATTACCGTTTATTTTTATATATGAAAAGCTGGTATTGTAGAAATACAAATGCTTACTAAGATCAATTATTATTTAATTTTTTAATATTAATAATACCTTTTATTCTAAGATAACATCAGCCTTTATGTTAAAAAGGTATTCTGCTGTTATTATAGATTTAGGAATATGGTTTTTAGCTTTACCAGTGCAAAGAATACTGATGTTTTTTGCTTGGTCATAATAACTCTTGAAATTGTCTTGCATGGCTTCTGTTGGTATGTCAAAGTCAATTTTTTTACCAACTGTGTTGGCTGGTAAACTTCCAATTTCTTGGCTTCCTATACTTAATTTTACTGTTTCTAAATCTTCAAATCCAAAATTGAAACTATCAGGTATTGAAAGACTTATTTTTTTTATGTACATACTAGTTAATTTAATATTTGACGTTCCTTTTTCTTCAATAATTTTCTTGATATCTTGAATATTGATTTCATAAACTGTATCGAATAATTCGCCTTTTTCTACTTCATTAATATAAATATTAGTTAAAATAGGTCTGTTTATATCAATGGTTCCAAGTGTATTGGGTTTTTCGCATGCTGTTAATATAAATAAAGTTATTATTGATATTAAGGCTATAAAATTTAGTTTTTTCATTTTAGTTTCGATTTGGTTTAAAAAATTAAGGAATTGTTACAGTTAAGGTATTACTTAGTTCTGATTCACCTCCAGTATTAGTTATTACTTTAACACCATAATTATATGGGCCTTTGCTCTGTAAATCAGTTTCTTTATAAAAGAAAGTTCCATTACTGTATGGTATGCTTTTGTATCTTTCAAGTGGTGCGGCTCCAACCGATCTATATACAATAAATGTTACTGTTTCATCTGTTTTTATATAATTTGATTTATAGTTCCAACTAAGTACAATTTCTTTTGAATCGCTATCAAATTGTGCTTTTAATTCATCTACTCCTTTACGAATTCCTGTATCATACGGACGACCGCTTTTGGGAACAGACAGTGTAGATAAAAGGCCGCTGCTATCTTTAGCCTGAATTGCATACATATATGAATTGCCAGTTTTTACACAAGTGTCAATATATGTACTTTTATTTGGTGCTATTGTATCGTAAGCTATCCAACTAGTATCTGGAGCTATTTTTCTAAATATGGTACAAGCTTTAACATCCTCGCTTACGCTAGGTATAATTTTTAAAATTAGAGAAGTGTCGTTTACTGAAATGTTTGAAATAATTGGAGCCACGGGAGGTATTATATCTGGTCTACTCAATTTTAGAGGAATAGAAGGTGTTGATTGATTGTAATGAAAATCAAGTGCATATGCTCTGTAGTAAATATGTTTTGTTAATGTATTTAAACTTATAGTATCGTAAAAAATGCTATCAGTACTTTTGATTAATAAGCTGTCATTTCCTCCTTTATAGCTTTCAAAAAACGTAGAAAATTCATGGTCTTCTTGATTTGCTTTCTGTATTCTGTAACCCATAAAATCATTTTCAGGATTTAATTTGAGCTGTAAAGTTACTATACCATTTGTATCAACTGTTCCTTTTATAAAGATAGGGGAAGATGGGGCAAATGAATCTACATTTAATAGATAAACGGGGCCAGAACGAAAGGTATTTCCAGCTGTATCTATTGTTTCAACAATATAATAATTAGGTTCATTTTTATTAAAGGTTATGTCTTTAAATTGGGTAGTTGATTGACTAAGAATATTTGAATTCAAAATCTTTTCAAAATTACCATTAGGATTGTTATCCCTTCGAATGTTAAATCCTTTTAAATCGTAAGTTGGGGCCGTTAATCGCCATTTTATAATAGCACTATTATCTCCTGTGGGTTCGGGTGAAGGAACAAAAATTGAAGATACAGGAGTTCTATCTCTTGCCATACCTCTAGCTGCGCCAACTAAAGCCTCATCGGCAAATAATGTATGACCTATTATTTTATACATATATGGTTTATACATTTGAATATTTGTATCTACTAATGTTCCCATGCTTTGGCCTAATGCATTTAAATCTTCATTTACTAAAATAATTTCCTTATTTAATCTAATAAATGTTTTACCATTATCTTGCGATCGTTCAATACTATAGCCTATATAAGGTTCTTCTGATAATAGCCAATTTAAACCAATACTTTTTTCGTTTTCAATAACATTTACAGTTACTAAAGGCTGTACTTTATTAGCCTCAGCTTTGGCCTCTACTTCCGAAATTAACTTTTCTTCGTTTTTTGAAGTATTTATAAGCTCTATTTGATATTTGTAAGAAGTATTTTCAATTACTTGATAATCAGCATATCGCAACCCCATTGCTTCGGCAGCAAACTGATCATTACATGAAGCTATTAAAGCAAAAAGGAATGTTAATTCGTTTTGAGCTTTGGCTAATTGTATTGCTTGTAAATCAGATAGGTCTGTTGGTAAATAAGAATCTCCGTTTACTACAAGTTCGTAAGCCATTTTAAAGTATTTATATTCATTTTTAGTGGTGTCTTTCAAACTCTCAAGTCTGTTATTCCATTTAGATAACGACCAAGGCTTTACTCTTGCCACCTCTTTAAATTTTGAAAATTTTCCATTAATCTGTTCACTCCGTTTAATAACATAACCATTTTGTAAACCTTTTTTGAAAACATTAATATCACTCATAACCCAACGCAATGTTATACTGTCTTCAGCAGTTCTTGGCATTAGAGCGATTTGTGAGTTATTTTGGATTTTATTTTTTTGTGCCAATGTTGATAGATTGAAACAAAAACTAAGAATACTTATGTATAAAATATATTTTTTCATGCTTGTTAATTATGAGTTCTGAAGCTTACAGATTTTGTTTGTTTTTTAATTTCTGTACCATTTTGTTTTTTTGCAACCTCCCATTGATTATTAGCATTTTTAACCATTAAAGTAGCTATAACATAAGTGCTATAATCGCTTTTGTAACAAAATCTTTTATTTCTAACACTACCATCGGAGTTAATAAAAGTTCCAAGTGCATATCCCTCGCCATCTTTTCTTAGTAAACCATTATAGTCTTTCATGTTGTAGGTTCCCCATTGTAATTTAGGACTACCTGGCCAATTTGCGCCTGCACCTGGATTCATTAAAAGTGTACCTTGAACAATCCATTCAATAGTAACTTTATAGGTTTTAGTTTTTTTAACTCCATTTTCCATTACATCTAAAGTAAAAGTATTATTTTCATTCTCATACGATAGTTCGAAAGGAGAAACAATTGGTACTGCCGTTAATCTATCTGTATTTCCAGAGCTATGCATAGAAAAATCACCAATTTCTACTAAATACTCTGTTTCAATATCTTCAATTCCACCACCTTGCTCTGTGATATCATTACTTGCAAGTGGCCTTTTAGGTTGGCACACTGTTCCGTAGGTAAATGGAACAGAGGCATTTATATTTATAGAAATAAAAATTACTTTTAAAGTAAACTTACCTGCTACTCGCCCTTTAATCCATATAGGGTCAGGAGCCCCTGCTTGCATTAATGCAGCAGCTGCCAAACGTGCATTTATTAGGCCTTTAAAACCAACATTTGCATCAGCCCAAGCTGCTATGCCTCCTCTAGCATACCAATAATTAAATTTATCTGTTACACACCCATTTGTAGCATCGTATTGTGCCATGCATAAATTTAGCTCTGCACCTACCGAATAACTGCCACTAAATGGACCTACACTAACGCTACCAGCCTTATTAAACCCTATACCAAAATCCAACCCTTTTCCACCTTTTGCGTTTTCATCAACTGCATCTGGAACTGTTTTAAAAGAAGGATCTACACCTTTTAGACCTGCAATAGTAACAGGTTGGAAACTACTGTTTGTAACTAGGTCATTACCTGCTCTAAAATATGCCCAAGTATTAATCGAAAAATATTTAAGTTGATTTGGAGATGTAGGTGTACCAACTGTTAAGCGCCATTTAGGTTCTCCATTTGTTTTTTCTTTTCCATTTACATATAAATTAAAAGTAGCATCTTGAGTTGTTTCTATAATTGGTGAAACAGGAGGATATTTTATACCAACAGCTACGTTTAAATCAAAAATATTTTGTGTAAAATCGTAGTTGGCTACCAGGCTTCCTTTAATTGGAGCCTTTTCTCTTTCATACATTCCTGCTCCTACATAGCCATTACCAGCAAGTTTTAGGAAGTTAATTCCACCACTAGTATTAAATTCAGCACTTAATGAAATGTCTCCATTAAATGTTTTATCTGATTTGGTATGTGTAAGTATTCCTAATATAGTAAAGCCAAAAAGGGTTTGATTATCAGGCGTAAAGGTAGCACCAGACTGTCCAGTTCCTGTATTATCGCTGCTTACATTTACATCTTGCACTGTTAATGAAGTACCTTTTTGTTGTTTCATATGATACCATGCTGAAACACCAGCCCCTTTAAGTCCTAATGGCCCAATAATTGGTATTGCATTTTTTAGTACAATTTTTCCATCTACATACCAATATCTATAGTTTTCGTTATTAGTGTTAATCATACTACCAAATCTAATACTAGCCATTAGCATACCTGCTTTTTTGAAATTAGCAGTAGCAGTTCCTAAAAAACCATTACCATAAGTTGGGTTATTGGAGTAAAATACCAAAGTTGCATTTAAATCAACTGCTGAAAGTTTAGCATCTATTTTTATTGAATCAATATCAGCACTTAAAAATGACGGTTTGAAAATATTGTTTTCTTTTTTTATTCCACCTTTAAGTAATACGCGTGTAGAGCCACTAATATTATCTCCTAAGTTTAATGAAACACTCATGCTTAAAGATGCAGTTGCATCATAACCAGGAGTTTCGTTCTCATCATTAATTAAGGATACTTGAGTAAATGTTACTGGAAATCCACCAACTTTTTTCTGCGGACTGGCAAAGGCAAAAGTTCCTTTGTTAAAGGTAAAACGCTTTTTTGTTTTAGAATTATCGTATTCAAATCCTAATCCTTGAAATTTCATTCCAATGCTTGCATCAAATTTGTTAAGCAATTTTTTTTCTAAAGCTATTTCGCCATTTAATTTAACTGTGGATGTAACTTTACCCTTGTCTTTTTTTGTTTTACCTTTTTCGTAAGTTATTTCAATAGTTGAGTTTTTATCTAATTTTAAATCAGCACCGCCAATTAAATCGGTAGATAATTTACCTTCTGGAGTTACTATCAATTGCACTGCAGCACCTTTTTTCTTGCTAACTGCAGTCCAACTTGCTTCGTAATTAAGGGTGTTTGGAGTTTGACTATTGCTTTGCGATATAGGCAATACCATCTGTCCAGTTACAGTTGCTTTTTTTAGCGATTTGTTTAAAATATCTAACTCTATGCTTCCAATGCTGGCCTGAAAATCACCAACGGTTCCACTTGAAAGATTTACTACTGGATTTTCTTTGCTTCCTACTGTAACATTACCCGATATACCTTGTTTGGTAATTATAAATCTTTCTAATTCAATTGAAATTCCTGTGGTGTCAGTACTTTTATTATAAAATTTAGGTAAGGTTAATTGAGCATTTTTTAAATAAAATCCTCTAAAGTCGTTTTTTGTATTCCCGGTATAACCCGATGGAAATTTCATACCGTCAGCATTTCTGCTATCAGAATTATCGATTACTAATTTTTTTACTGACAGTTCAACACCATCTAAACCTTGGATTTCGCATGGATTTAAGCTTAAATCTAAAATCCAATCATTTAAATTTGAAATATCGGCTATGGCTCTGCCTTGAACTTTTTCATTGTCTGTTGACTCTCCATCTTCTTTTATTGGTGTTAGCCAGTTTCTTGGGAAATTAATATCAACGGTAGTTTTTAGGTTTTTAAACCCTTTGCAATCCCATTCTATATAGGTAGAAGGTTTATTATTTACCAAAGCTTTTAAGGTAATTCCATAACTATTTTGAGCAGTGTCAACAATGTTAAAATCTTCAAGAAGAACCAATTGTCCGCCTCCTTTTGAAGGAGATGAAGCTCCAAATTCAATATTATTAGCTGCAAATGAAATTACATCTTCTTCCTCATCTTTGTTGTATGGTATTATAGCAATTCCAACTAATATGTTTTTTTCTGGAGTAAATTTCATTTCACTTATGGCTATAGTGTAGCCTAATAAATTGTTAATACCCAAAGGTAGTTTTGGCGTATTATCTTCTGTTAGGGTTGAAATGTTCTTATCTAGTGATTGATCTAAAATAAGTTTAGTAGCTTTATTGGCTTTTAGTTTTGCATTTAGTTTTTTAGCATCGTTTTTGGTTAAATTTTTACCATCCAATTTTTTAAGAAATTTAGGTAATTCATTTGCCAAATCATCTTGCATGGCAAATATTTCACCTTTGGTAACAGTCATTTTAGCCGCATCTATAGTAATTCCTTCAAATTCAACTGCCAATGGTGTTTTAAGCCAACTTACTACAATAGAACCTCTCCCTTTAAGAGAGTTACTATTACCACTTGCTTCTTTTATAAGCATTGAAAACTCGTTTAATTTTACAAATTTATTTTTAAAATCTGTTACTGATGGAGATCTAGCTAGGCCTTTATTGCTTATCACTTTTTTATTACCATCACAATCAGTAATAACCAAACTATCATCTTTTACATCCGATTTAAGTTCAAAATTATTGTTTTCAGAAAATCCTTTTGATGAGCCATTTCGAACCCCAACTGCTCTATTAATTGAATCGCTTGCAAATACATTCCAATAAAAATTGCCTTCATTTTTTCTTTCTGTTTTCCAAGTAAATTCTACTGAGTCTTTTATTTTTCTAGATAAAATTAAAGTATCTACACCTTTATTTCTTTTTTCATATAAGTTAATGGTGTACCAAATTTTTTGTTTTGTATTTGGTGTTACAGCATTCCATTGAAATTTTAAACCCGACTTTAAATTATCGAACGAAACTTTTCCATCTTTAGCAGGTGCAATAGCAACTGGTTCTTTTAGCGATACTGATTTTATTACAAATTCTTCATTTTCCGAAAAACCTAAATCTGTTCCTTTTTTGCTTCCAATTGGTTTTTTAGTTTGTTGGTCTATGGCTTGAACTTGCCAAACAAACCGTTTATCAGAAAATTCGTATAATTCTCTTTTCCATGAATAGGAGCTATCTTGTTGAATTTCTTTATTTAAAATTGGATTAGCTTTCATGGCATTAGATACAGATTGACCACTAGGCAATTCCCATACTTTAAATAAGTAAGTTACCACACCATTATAAGTTGGGCTAACCTTTTTCCATTTAAAATTAATTGCTTTATAAGCATCTTCGCCATCTAAGGCTTCTGAGTTTATTGGAAAAGCTAAAACGGGTTCACTAAAATTTTTGGGCACATTGCTGTTATTACCAACAATTTGGTTAGGATTAGAAGTAATGGTATTAATAGTAAGTTCACGTAATTCGGAATATCCTAAAAGCGCTCCTGTATTTTTGCCAATTGGCTCTTGTGTTACTCCATCAATAGCCCTAACACGCCAAACATATCTATAACTAGAAACTCCAGCTTTTTTTCTTTGGTCTATTTTTATTTTTGCGTTTATCCATAAAAACTGGGTAATATTAGTAGTCTGTTGTTCTATTGGAGCTAAATTTATAGCTTGTATGGCCGACATTCCTACAGGAATTTCAAATAATTCAAACCTGTATTTTACTAAACCATTATAGTTAGGTGTTACTGCTGTCCACCGAAAAGCCAACCCCATTGCATTATTTTCTGCTACTTGGTCGTTAGCTAAAGGGTATATTAAGGTAGGTTCTTGAAATTCTGTTATTTGGAAGTTAGAGCAAGATAAGTTGCCTACCGGAGTTCCCGAATTGGTAACTAATGTAACACATATTTGATAATCATCGGGTTTTAATTTGCCTGAGGTAAGATTTATATCTGAAAATGATACATTAAAGCTATTAGCAGTCCATAAATCGGTTCCTAAAAAGTATTTTGTTCCAGCACCCACATAAATTGGTAATGCACTGTTTAAATTAGTAGTAATTACATTTCTTCCCTGCCTTGTTACCAATACTTTTACTTTCATGTATCCTAATGCGGTAGGGCTTGTAATAATTATCTTTATTGGTTGTGGATTTTTTAACCAATCGTAAGCAATAGGAGGAGGGTTTCTATCCATTAAAAGCTGAATTACTTGTGCTTGGCTAGTTAATTTTAAAGTAACTAAAAGCAAAAGTAGCATCCATTTATTTAAACTCATTTTTATATTACCTCTATAGAAATTGAAATTTATTTTATTGTTCATTTTTAGCAATTTTTAAAAAGTGTAGTTGACTAACATTCTTAATGATGTTTCTTTATTTTGAACACCAGGTTTTGCAGTTCCGTATTTGTAAAGATTTATACTTGCGTTGGTTCCAAGGTTTAATCTTTTTAAAATTGTATAAGTTATTGATAGTGATGTGTTTATATTTTCATCTGGAGAGTATTCATATAAACTAGTATGCATATAGTTAGCTTGTAAACTTGTATTTAAATTTTTATTTTTACCAAAAGGGTAAGAGGCCATAACAGAGGCCATATTCATATTTAGTTTACCCAAGTAAATTACATTTTCGAAATGAGTGCCAGTGGTAGATAAAACCAATGGAAAACCAGTAAACATCATATTATATGAAATTACATATACCTGAGTTTGATTATTGGAAAATGAACTACTTACAATATTGAAATCTTCATAATTATCTCGTGAATAAGAAGCTATAAATGCATGTGTTATTTTTTCGCGAGGAATGGTGTAAGTGCTTGAAACACCAAAATTTTGACTAACATTTTGAAGCCTAAAAGTATCATTTGTCATGGTATTTCTAATACCAAAATTTGAGTAATTACTGCTTAGATTCCAACTTTTAGTAACTTGAATTGAAATATTTACAGAGCTTAGGGTTTGATATGCAGTTGCACGTTTGTTTGCAAATAAGTTATCGCTACGTTTACCCACAGAACCACCTATTAATAGTTTGTTTTTAAAAAGCTTAAACCTTGGTTCTATTAACCATTCTAAGCGATCACTTTGTAAAAATGGATAATTTAGTGATTTATAATCTGAGCTATAAGCCCTCGTAACTGCTCTGAAACTAAAAACTTTTCCATCATAGCCCATTGAGCTGGTTCCTGCTCCACCAAAACTACTTGTATATCGTGGCGAAAATAAATTAAGAATATACGGTGGTGCATTTATATGGAAAGAATCAGATTCAAGGGTGGCATCGTTTAAATCTTGCGAAAATGCTGATAAGGCCAATTCTGCTTGTATATAAAATTTTTTAAAAAAGCGCAGTTTTTGGTCTAAACTAATTACCAAATTTTCTTGCGGCCTTATTCCTTCGGTAGTAATTTTAGCAGAGTTTTTATCATCAATATGTTTTAATGCTACTAAATAAATGTGCGAAGAATCTTCATGTCCAACTCCAATTTTAGCACCCATCGACATACGTCTGTAAGAACCTGGATTTTTTAAAATAGAATCAGTATCAATACCTCTTTGTGCCATACCATAAAAAGCCGCTAGTCTAAATTTCTTTGGTTTCCATTCAAACCCACCACCAAAAAGTGGTAAATCTCCACTGGTTAGCTCAGAGTATTTAGGTACTTGGGTACCTAAAAATAATTGCATTGAACCAAATGTAGGACTAAACGAAAGCTGGTTGTAATTATTTAATAAATCGTTTAAATTAAACTTGGGTGGTACAGGTGTTTTATAATCTAAATTACTTGCTTGTAAAGTATATGAAATTGAAAACGGCATTGAAAACTTACCGTAGTTCAACATTGCATTTCCTGAAAATCTTGTAATGGAATTAGGTCTGTAAGGACGGTATAATGTGTCGTTAGATGAAAACCAAAAGTGATCTTCTGTTACTCCTAAAGAACCCGAGAATTTTAGTTTACGTGTTTTTTGTTGAGCCAAAGTAAATAATGGACTAAAAAAAAGCCCAATTAAAAAAAGAAATACTAGCTGTTTTAAAGATGTAGAAAATACATTTTGCATATTTTGACAGTGTCAAATTAGGGGATAGATTAACTAATTTAACCACACAAAATTTGAATATTGCTAGTGTAAATAAAAATTAAAGGGACGAAAGCTCAAAACAAAGGGACGACTGTTAAAAAGCTAAGTATTGCAAAGGTTTATAGCTTTTATATAAACTTATTATGCATAGTATATTATGTTACTTTCTTTAATAAACTATCTTTAAATGCCTTACTTAACGGTATTATTTTCCCATTTATATTTACGCTAGTAGGGGTTACCTCAGTTATAAACTTGGTATTTATTAAATAAGAACGATGTACCTGAATAAACTGTTCTGATGGTAATTGTTTTATAAAACTTTGTAAAGTATAGCGTATCACCAATCTTTCATTTTTAAAATGAAGCTCTAGGTAATTTTTAAATGTTTGAACAAACATTATTTCATCCACTACAATTTTTTTGTAGGTAAGGTTATCTTTAACAAAGATATTTTTTCCTGAATTTAGAATACTATTTTCAGAATCATGTTTCTCTTTGTAGTTATTTGGATTTATTTCTTTGCTATAATTTTTTAAAGCAACTTCAATTGCAGAAAATATATCCGCTTGTTTTATTGGTTTAACTAAATAGCCATATGGATTGGTATTAGTAGCTCTTTTAATAGTTGAGGTATCGCTGTATGCCGAAACAAAAATATATGGCAGATGGTATTTTTCTTTAATTTGTTCTGCTAGCCAAATGCCATCTTTTTCCCCCTTAATATGTATATCTAAAAGTACAATATCAGTTTCTTTTTTTTCAAGTATTTCAATTGCCTCTTTGGCATTAATGGCGTCACCCGATAATTCATATCCCGATTCTTCTAAATAATCCTTTAGCATATCGAGCGTAATGAACTCATCTTCAGCAATAAGTACTCTAATTTTACTATTCATCTTTAATAATAAATTCAATGACAAATTAAATAAAATTTGGATGCTTTTAAGCTTAATTTTATTGTTGTTTTAAAATAAACATGTTAAGTTAAAAATAGTATTTCCATTAACCGATTTAAAGTTAAAAGTGCCTCCAATTTGCCTTGCCAATCCTTGAATTAATGTCATACCCATGGTAGCATGTTTTGTTTTTTCAAAATCTATTGGAAGTCCAATTCCATTATCTTTTACAGTTAAAAATAATTCATTTTTATTGCTTTCTAAATTTATAGTTATTATACCCGTGTTCATGCCTTTAAATGCATGTTTAAAACAGTTTGTAATTAACTCGTTTAGAATTAAACAAATGGCATGGGCTGTATCAATATTTACTACGGTTTCGTCTGCATTTAATTCAACGTCAATTTTTTTATCTTTTTGATATTGTGATGAACAAATATTATTAATTAACATCTGAATATTTGTTTTTATTTTTATGTGGCTTAAATTTTCAGATTGATACAAATTTTGATGGACCAAAGCTATCGAAAAAACCCGATCTTGACCTTCTTTTAATAGTTGTTTGGTTAATGCATCATCTGTTTTACGCGCTTGTTTACCTAGTAAGCCCGATACAATTTGTAAGTTATTTTTTACCCTATGATGAACTTCTTTTAGCAGCGTTTCCTTTTCTTCTAACGATTTTTCAAGCGAAATTTTTTGACTAGAAATAGTAGTATGATCTTTTTTTAAGCGCTTATAAATAATGTAAATTAGTACTAAAATAATTAGCATAATTAATATGGCTACATTTCTAATTATTTGTTGCAGTTTATTTTCTTCTTCTATTAATTTTATTTCAGATTGAAATTTTTCGGCTTTAGCCTGCATTTCCATTTGCCAAAGTTTGCGTTTATCATTTCTTTTAATTAAGCTATCGTGCAAATTATTAGCTAGTTGTAAATATTTAAATGCTTTGGCATAATCTTTTTTTGCTGCATAATACGCCACATAGTTTTTATATAAAGCCAATGGTTTAAAATAATAGCTTTGCATACCTAAACCAATATGGTTTTTTAATGTATCAGCTCTTGAAAGAATAGGGCCAGCTACTGAAATGTTATTTAAAGCTAGGTTTACTTCGGCCATAACCACCAATGCTTCATATTCTGCAATTACTTTATAGTCAATATTTAAGTTGCTGTAATGTTTTAAGAGTTTGGTTCCTCTATTTAAATAAAAATTGGCTTTTGATGGATTTTTCAGCTTAATTAAATAGTTGGCTATGTGAAGAGAAGTTAGGCATTGCCAATAATTAGGAATCCAATTATCATAATCGTTCTGAGGTTTGTAATTTTTGTGATAGTTATAAATTTTAGATGCATAAAGAATTGCATTATTATAATCTTGTTTATTATCGTAAATCGACTCAATTAAATTAAGGGTTAAAGTATAAAAAGTAGATGCTTTATTACATATTTTCTCAACTTCTAATAAGCATACCAAAGCTTTTTCTTCATCACCCATTTCATAAAAATTTCTTCCTATTTGATTGAGCATCCACTCTGGTGAATATACTTTAAATGATGCTATTCCTATCGATTTTATTTGCTCAAAACAATTTAAGAAAATATAGTAAAGTTCTGGTTCTGAAATAGTTTTATTAGCATATTTTGAAAGCCCTTCTTGATATTTTACCACCACCATTTCTGGCTTTAACCCATATTTTTCGGCCATAAAAAGCATTCTATCTATGTTGGCATAGCATTTTTCAGGAGATTGATTATAGAATTGGGCACTTTGGTTAGCCTGAAAATACCAAAAAAAAGCTGCTTTAGGGTCATCTTTTTCATTTATAGCAGGCAATAAAGCTTGAAAAGTTTCATTATTAATCAATACTCCATTTTTGCCTTGCATATAATTTATTCGCTCCTCAGTAGTTTTTAATGAGGAAAATAATTCTAAGTCAGCATTTTTACTAGCCGAGCATATATTGTAAATAAATAAAAGAAGGAGAATAAAAAATAATCTCATTTAGTATTGTTTAAAATATTCAAATGTAACTAGTAATTATTAAAAATGACTTTACGGTACTTGTTTTATTAGCAAAGCTTATTAGCTAATTCTTTAAAACGAATATATATATAATTGATAATCAGGTGTTATTATATATTGTTTTTAGCTAGTTATAAACTATTGAATCCTGATTTTAAAATAATTACCGTTTATTTTTACAAAGTAAATACCTGAGGTAAAGTTGCTTAGTTTTATTTCTTCTATTTTACTTTCAATAGGTTTGTTAAAAACCAGTTGCCCCAAAGTATTGTAAATCTCCACATTAGTTTGGTTTATTAATTGATGGCATTCAATAAAAAATGCACCATTATTAGGATTTGGATAAATACTAAAAGTTGAATTATTAATTGTTTTAACAGAAGTATTTGGAACAGTATCGGTTGGTACTGTATCCGTTGGAATGGAATCTATAGGTGTTGAATATTTAACTCTATTCATTAAAAATCTACCATAAATAGGATAATGATCGGTGGTGTTATTGCTAAAATTAGAAATATATTGCCCCAAATTATCCAAAACACCAGCACTTTGTTTAACGTAAAATGAATCCATTCTAGGTGCTAACATCATATGGTCAATAAACCCAGCGGAAAAGGCATAACTGCGTTTTCCTGCATCGGCCAAGGGTTTAGTTATAAAGTTGTATTTTGCGTCTAATAATTGCTTAAATGGAGTAATATCGGTTCCATTATGTATCGAAAAGTCTAATCTGTCATTCCAATCGCCCATAATAAAAAACTTTTTATTGGCTAAGGTAGTTTCAATAAATGTTTTTAAAGCATCGGCCGCTCGTTTTCTTCGATTATAAGATTCTAATTTGGCTGCAGCAGTGGCATCGCTATTGGCTTTTAAATGAACTACTATAAAATAAATGGTATCTATTTTTAAACTATCGCCTTTGGTAGCAAGTGTAACCATTAAAGGTTGGCGGCTAGCAAAATCGTAATTACTAGTAGCCAAAATATGTTCCGCATTTATAAAATTAAACATGCTTTTTTTATAAAATAAACACATTTTTTGAGTTTGGTTAAAAGTACTATTTACGCTCCCATAGGCCGGTAAATCGTTGCTTAATGCTATAAACGAAGCTGAATTACTCATTTCCTCTAAGCCCCAAACGTCCATATCGGTTTTGGTAATAATTGCTTTTACGTTATTGTACTGCAAAGTTTCGTCACTTGGGCCATTAGTTGCATCGCCAAACCACTCTATATTCCATGCTGCAATATCAAGTAAGGTATCGTTACCTATTTTAGGAATATTTTGAGCACATAAAAACGCAGGAAAAAGGCATAAAGCCCAAAGGATTTTTTTCATTAAAATAAAAGTTTGAAAGTTTTTTTGTACTGCAATGATAATAAATTACTTAGCTTTTACAGCAAGCAATGTATTTAGCAATAAGCCAACGCGAGTCATAGGGCCAACACCACCAGGAACAGGAGTAATATATCCAGCTACTTTTGATACATTTTCGAAATCAACATCGCCCACTAGTTTATAGCCTTTCTCGGTATTATCGTCTACACGGGTAATGCCAACATCAATAACCACTGCACCTTGTTTTACCATTTCGGCTTTAACATAGTTTGGAATACCAACCGCAGCTATTAAAATATCAGCTTTTTGAGTAAATGAGTTAATATCTACCGTTTTACTGTGGCAAATAGTAACCGTACAGTTTTTGTTAAGCATCAATGCACTCATTGGTTTACCCACAATATCACTACGACCAATAACAACACAATTTTTACCAGTGGTTTCAATATTGTAATGCTCCAATAATTTAATAATTCCAAATGGAGTAGCAGGTAAATAGCAAGGCAACCCTTTAAACATTAACCCTACATTGTATGGATGAAAACCATCTACATCTTTTTGCCATTTAATAGTTTCAGTTACCTTTTTTTCATTAATGTGTTTAGGTAAAGGTAACTGAACTATTAGCCCATCTATTTCGGGGTTATTATTAATTTTTTCAACTTCATTTAGCAATTCTGCTTCGGTTATGGAAGCATCAAAACGTAAAACGGTAGAATCAAAACCAACTTGTTCGCAGTCCTTAGCTTTAGCAGCTACGTAGGTCATACTTGCACCATCGTTTCCAACTAAAATGGCAGCCAAATGAGGTTTTTTTGAACCATTGGCTACTAGTTGTTCTACTTCGGCTTTTATTTCAAGTTTTATTTGTTTGGCTACTTCGTTTCCGTTTAAAATTTGCATGGTTTAAATTGCTTTAATTAGTGATTATTAAATTTACCTTTACTTACATTTTTGCGGTAACGTAAGTTTAACATTTCCACTAAAATACTAAATGCCAAAGCAAAATAAATATATGATTTCTCTACATGAATTTCGAAAGCTTCTACTGTTAACAAGCCACCAATCATTAATAAGAAAGCCAAAGCTAAAATTTTCATTGATGGATTATCGTTAATAAAGTCGCCCACTTTTTGAGCAAATATCATCATTACAATCATTGATAAAATAACAGCAGTAACCATAATTTCAATATGATCAGATATTGCAACAGCAGTTAAAATACTATCGAACGAGAATACAATATCAATAACAATAACTTGCATTACTACATTCCAAAACGAATTGTATTTTGATTTAGCTTCACCTTCATCATGGCCTTTTTCAAGTTTTTCGTAAAGTTCAATGCTGCTTTTGTATAATAAAAATACACCACCAGCCAATAAAATAATATCTCGCCAGCTAAAGCCAATACCAGCTAAGGTAATAATATCATCAGTTAATTCATGAACAATTTTGCTTATGAAAGCAAGTAAAATAATACGAATGAATAAGGCTAAAAATAATCCTAATCTTCTGGCTTTAAGTTGTTGTAATTTAGGTAGTTTTCCTGTAATGATAGAAATAAAAATGATGTTATCTACACCAAGTACAATTTCTAGGATGGTTAAAGTAAATAAACTTAACCAAGCTTCTGGAGAGCTTAAAAATTCAATCATAGTTAAAAAGAAAGTGGATTATTTTTTGAACCGCAAAAGTACAAAAAAATAACAAACTTTTTTTATGCCATTTTATTATTTATAAATTCAATAATTTTTGCGGTTTCATTTGGTTCAAACCACTGTAAATCAGTTTCTCGCTTAAACCAAGTTATTTGTCTTTTAGCATAATTTCGGCTATGTTGTTTAATTAATTCTATAGCCTTTGGCAATGAATGAATGCCATCAAAAAACTCAAAAACTTCGGTGTAACCTACCGTTTTTAGTGCATAATGATTTTTAAAATCTACCATTTGTTCGCACTCTTTTAACAAACCATTGTTTATCATTATATCCACTCGTTTGTTAATGGTATCGTAAAGTTGTTCTCGGTCTTTGTTCAAACAAATTTTTATTACCTCAAAAGGACGCTTTGGTTTAACTTTATTAAAGGTTACATTTTGACTTGCAATTTCTATGGCCCTCATTAAACGTTGTGGGTTTTGGGCATCCATATTTTGTAATTTATCGGCATCTAATTCCCTTAGTTTTTCTTGCAAATAGGTTATACCTTTTTGCTCAAAATTAGTGATTAATTCTTGTCTAAATGCTTCATCAACAGGAGGCATTTCATCTAATCCATCCCATAATGCTTTGATATACAAGCCACTACCTCCAACCAAAATTACCACATCCTTAGTTTTGTAAAGTCCTGATAATAAATCAATTGCATCGCGTTCAAAATCGCCTGCCGAATAAGTTTCAGTTACACTTTTATTATCAATAAAATAGTGTTTTACTGCGTTTAATTCATCTTGGCTTGGTTTGGCTGTACCAATGCTTATTTCTTTGTAAAATTGTCTGCTATCAGCCGAAAGAATTACTGTTTTATAGTGTTTAGCTAGTTCGATAGCCAAAGCCGTTTTACCCACAGCTGTTGGCCCAACTATACTAATTAAGTACTTTTTGTTTTCCAAAATACGCTTTATCCTTTAAAATCAATTTTGCGGTGACTGCCATCGCAGTAAGGTTTATTGCCAGAGGCACCACAACGACAAAAAGCAGTTACTTTGTTTTTTTGCTCAATGGTTCCATCATTTTTTTTCACCTTTAAATTTCCATAAACCAATAAAGGCCCGTTTTCTGAAACTTCGGCAATGGTTTCCACCTCCACATTTTCAGTTTTGGCTTCATTGTTTTTATAATAGCTCAAAGCACCACTAGGACATTTATCTATTTGCGCCATCAACTCTTCAGTAGTAGCATTTTCAGGTTTTACCCAAGGACGCTCAGATGGATTGAATACTTTTCCTAATCCTGAAAAACAAATGCGTGAATGAATACAGGTGTTTGGCTTCCAAACTATTGTTATTTCGCCATTGGTGTAGGTTTTGGTAATGTCTTTCATGTTTTTTTATAATAAATGGGTGGTTATTTCAATTGGGTTAGTTAATACTTTATGAATATAGCATTGTTTGGCAATGGCCAATAATCTTACTCTTTGCTCTTCGGTTAAATTACCGTTTATGGTAAGCTGCCTCTCAAATTTCGAAATATTTTTTTCGTTATCTCTTTCAAAATTAACGGTTACATGAATACTCTCTACGGGCCAATTTTTTCTGTTTGCATACATCCTAACAGTAATAACGGTGCATGCTGCAAGCGATGAAGTAATTAAATCAGAAGGCGAAAAGCCTAAGTCTTTGCCGCCATCTTCAATTGGCTCATCAGCTAAAATACTATGATTAGCCGATTGTATTTGGGTAGTATAACTATCGGTACCTATTTGAGCGTTTATGGTTATCATAGCAATTTTTTTAACAACAATAATTAATTAAATTTATTACTACAACACTTTTAAATCAAAACTTCTTAACTTACTAATTAACTTTATAAACCAATCAACTTTTATTTAGCTTACCTTTGCGCCATGCAAAATAATTTTAATGCAATTCATGCTAAAACATTGGCTAATCTTTCTATCGAAAGTTTTAACGATATGCAATTAGCAGTTTTAGAAAAAGCAGGAACGAGTAAAAATTTAATGATTATAGCGCCCACCGGTTCGGGCAAAACACTGTCGTTTTTAATTCCAGTGCTTAATACTTTACAAGCCGATAAAAAAGGCGTTCAAGCTTTAATTGTTACTCCCTCGCGCGAGCTAGCTATTCAAATAGAAACGGTTTTTAAAAATATGAAGACCACCTTTAAAGCAACTTGTTGTTATGGAGGTCATTCGTTTAAAATTGAACAAAATAGTTTGAGCGAAGCGCCAGCAGTCATAATTGGAACACCCGGTCGTTTGGCCGATCATATTGAACGTAAATCGTTTGACCCTTCCACCATTCATTATGTGGTTTTAGATGAGTTTGATAAATCGTTACAAATGGGTTTTCATGAACAATTAAAAACCATTTTCTTTTCGCTCAATAAAAATCAAAGCCATATTTTAACTTCGGCTACAAGGCTTGATGAATTGCCTAAGTTTTTACCTTTTTTAAGTGTGGAAACTTTAGATTTTCAGCATAAAGAAGTAGAATCGAAATTGAAGTTAAACTTAGTAAAAACCGAAAGTACCGAAAAGGTAGAAACCTTAATGCGTTTAATTGCAGGTTTTAACCAAGAGGTTTGTTTGGTTTTTTGTAATCATAAAGATGCTGTTAATAGAATTAGTGGTGTGCTTGATAAATACCGTTTTGCACATGGTGTATTTCATGGCGATTTAGAACAAATTGACCGCGAAAAGAATTTAATTAAATTTAGAGGTGGTGCTTGCAATGTGTTAATTGCAACGGATTTGGCTGCTCGTGGATTAGATATTCCTGAAATTAAACATGTAGTACATTACCAAATGCCAGTTCACCACGAAGAGTTTATTCACAGAAACGGACGTACAGCCCGCATGCATGCCGATGGAGAAGCCTATTTAATTTTGGCCGAAGACGAAACTTTGCCAATTTATATGCATAAGAAAGATTTTAAAGAAATTTCACTTCCTGAAGAAATGAAATTACCTGCACCTCCCACTTTTGAATGTATTTATATTAGTGCAGGCAAAAAAGATAAAATTAGTAAAGGCGATATAGCTGGTTTGTTTATGAAAAAAGGCGATTTAACCACCGAAGACTTAGGTTTAATTACCATTTTAGACCATTCATCTTACGTTGCCATTAACCGCAAAAAAGTGCGCGATGTATTGGCTAAAGTTAAAAACGAAAAGCTAAAGAAAATTAAAGTAAAAATTGAAGAAGCCTCGTAAACGATAAACGTTGGAGCAAGCCTGCTAGGGCAAACTGTTGGGTCAGACCAGTTGGGGCAGACCTACGTGTCTGCCCTATATATTTAGGTGGTTTCACCCTAAAATAAAAAAAGCGCTGAATGGTTAAATTCAGCGCTTTTTTTATGGCTTAAAGTTATATTGATTATAATTTCACTATTTTTTTAGTTACTTTAGTTTTGTCGTTATGAAATGCTATGAAATATTGGCCTGCAGGTAATTTTGCAATATCAATATCCAATACATCTTTTCTAAAAGTATTTTCAACTACCAATACCACAGCACCTGTAATATCGTGTATTTTAACTGTTTCAACTTGAGCAGCATTTTCTACAAAAAAGTTGCTAGTAGCAGGATTTGGGTAAATACTTAAGTTGCTGTTTGATAATAAGTTAGAAACATTGGTGGGTTTTGTTACTCTAATAAAAATTTTATACCAATCGCTATTATTTGGGCCAACAATCAATATTTTGTGCAAGCCACCTGAAGAAGTAGTTTTTATTTCACTACCTTTTTTATTTACAGCAAGTGCTTCTTCGTTGAATAAATGCGAGTTTATTTCGTAAGTGTTAGTGCATCCACTGTTTTTTAAAACTTGGAAACTTATGCTATCCATTTCTGAATCTACATCTACATAAATTACACCATTTGAAACAGTATAGCTTAACGTTTTCCAAGTATTATTTTTACCCGCAAAACCTAACTGAAAATTACAATCTGTAGCAATTGAAACCTTGCCGATTGTAACAAAAACCAACGCTAAAAATAAGTTTTTCATACCGTTTATAAAATTTATCTAATAACAAATAAAGTAAATTATTTTTAAAAAACTAATAATAGTTTCATTTTTTATTAAAATAAATTTCGCACAAAGTGTTTTGCAAAAAGTACATTTAAAGACAGTTGCAAAATAAATCAGGTAATTTCCTTAATCAAATGATTGGGTAGGACGAGCCGAAATATCACGAATAGCTTCGTAATCGGCTTCGCTAATATCGTTAAAGAAGTAATTGATTGGGTTTACTTTTTTCTCACCTTTTACTACCTCGTAATGTAAATGTGGTGCAGTTGATGTTCCTGTATTTCCCACATAACCAATTAGTTCGCCACGTTTTACTTTTTGGCGTTCAAAAACTTCAATGCTGCTTAAATGCCCATATAAACTTTTATAACCAAATCCGTGATTAATAATAATATGGTTTCCATAGCCGCGGCCTTCGTATTTAGCAAAACTTACCGTTCCGTTTCCTGTAGCATACACTGGTGTTCTGGTTGGTGCTGTAAAATCAATTCCAGAGTGAAACTTAGTGGTTTTATAAATAGGATGAATTCTATAACCAAAACCAGAAGCAATGCGTTTTAAATCTTTATTGGCAATAGGCTGAATAGCTGGTATAGAAGCCAAAAAATCTTGTTTGCTATCAGCTAATTTTTTCAATTCATCAAACGATTTTGATTGCATAGCAACTAAATTGGTAATGTTTTCTACTTTGTTATTTAAATCATTAATAACTTCAGCATCGTCAAAACCTTCGGCCAGCTTGTATTTTCTATCATTAGGATTAAATTTTGGCTTAAAACTGATTGGGTCAGCCTCAAAAATAGTCCTGTAAATTTGTGCATCTCTATCTTGTAATTCGCCAAGCACCATACTTAGCTCATTTACTCGTGTTTGTAATCTGCGTAATTGGTCTTTGTATTGCTTGTTTTCGCGCTGTAAAATTTTTTCTTTTGGAGAGTCAATAAAACTATAAAGTGCTAATACAATAATGGCTCCTGATACCAATGACGCTGATAAAAAGCCAAATACGCGCCAAATTACCGTGGTAAAACTGGTGCGAACTTTTTCAAAGTCGAGCTTATTTGGATTGTAAAAGTATTTTATCTTTGCCACGCTTTTAGTTATGAATAAAAAATATTTATATTGAAACCTTGTTTCAGCTATTTATATTTTTAAAATTAGCAAGAGGCGAAAATATTAATTTAAACCAATTTTTTAGCATTTACATCATAGATTTTTGTAACTCACATGACATCAGGAGAAATACGCAACCAATTTTTAAAATTTTTTGAAGGAAAAGGGCACACAATTGTTCCTTCGGCACCCATTGTAGTAAAAAACGATCCAACTTTAATGTTTACCAATGCCGGTATGAACCAATTTAAAGATTGGTTTTTGGGTAACGAAACACCGAAGTACAAACGTGTGGTTGATACTCAAAAATGTTTGCGTGTTAGCGGAAAACATAACGATTTGGAAGAAGTGGGAGTAGATACTTATCACCATACTATGTTTGAAATGTTGGGCAATTGGAGCTTTGGCGATTATTTTAAAAAAGAAGCCATTGAATGGGCTTGGGAGCTTTTGGTTGATGTGTACAAATTACCTAAAGATAGATTGTATGTTACGGTTTTTGAGGGTGATGCAAAAGAAGGTTTGGCTTTTGACCAAGAAGCTTTTGATAATTGGAAACTTTGGATAGCTGAAGACAGAATTTTAAACGGAAACAAAAAAGATAATTTTTGGGAAATGGGCGATACCGGCCCTTGTGGTCCTTGTTCTGAAATTCATATTGACTTACGCCCAGATGCTGAGCGTGCTTTAGTAGATGGAAAAACTTTGGTAAACAATGACCATCCGCAAGTGATTGAAATTTGGAACAATGTGTTCATGGAATTTAATCGCAAGGCAGATGGAAGTTTAGAAAAATTACCTGCTCAACATGTAGATACAGGAATGGGTTTTGAACGTTTGGTGCGTGCCATAGAAGGTAAAACCAGTAATTACGATACAGATGTTTTTGTACCAACCATTCAGTTTATTGAAAAACATTCTGGTGTAAAATACCAATTTAGCGATAGCAAACAAGACATTGCTATGCGTGTAATGGCCGATCATATCCGTGCCATTAGTTTTGCCATAGCCGATGGACAGTTGCCAAGTAATAATGGTGCAGGTTATGTAATACGTAGAATTTTGCGCAGGGCTGTTCGTTACCAATACCAGTTTTTAGGCATTAAAGAACCGTTTATGTGTCAATTGGCTTTGTTAATTGCTGATAGTTTTAAAAATGTTTTCCCTGAATTATTTGCACAAAAGGATTTTGTAAGCAAAGTAATTAGAGAAGAAGAAGTTTCTTTTTTAAGAACCCTGGAAAATGGAATAAATCGATTAAACATAGAAATAGATAGATTATCTATTGGTTTACACGGAATTGATTTGGATGTAGAACAATCAAATGAAAATTTAAGTGAATTATTGAAAAAATCTATTTCAGCAAATTACCAAAGAAAAAAAGATGCAGGAGCTTTAGTATTAAAAGGCTATACAGCTTTTGAATTATTTGATACATTTGGTTTTCCATTAGATTTAACAAGGTTAATTGCTTCAGAAAGGGGTTTTACCGTTGACGAAGATGGTTTCCAAAAAGCTTTAGAAGAACAAAAAGCACGTTCACGCAAAGCAACTGAATTAACTACCGATGATTGGGTAGAGACGTTGCATGCAACGTCTTCACAACAAACCCAAACCGTTTTCCTTGGTTACGACCAAACTGAAGCTGAAATTCAAATTGTAAGATACCGCAAAGTAAAAGCCAAAGGAAAAGAAAGTTACCAATTGGTATTTAACCAAACCCCTTTTTATCCTGAAGGTGGTGGGCAAATAGGAGATACAGGTTTTATTAGCAATGCCAACGAAAAAATTGCCATTATTGATACTAAAAAAGAAAACAATTTAATCATTCATTTTACCGAATCGTTGCCCGAAAATGTAGAAGCCATTTTTACAGCTTCGGTTGATACTGCCAAACGTAAATTAACCGAAAATAACCACTCTGCTACGCATTTATTACATGCTGCGCTGCGCCAAGTTTTAGGCACTCATGTGGCACAAAAAGGTAGTTTGGTAAATAATGAAAATTTGCGTTTTGACTTCTCGCATTTCTCGGCTATGACCAAAGAAGAAATAGCACAAGTAGAACAAATTGTGAACCAAAAAATACGCGAAAACATCAGTTTAGATGAACGCAGAAATGTACCTATTGAAGAAGCGCAAACAATGGGAGCCATGATGCTTTTTGGCGAAAAATATGGCGATTCAGTACGTGTAATTACTTTTGATGATAAATACAGCCGTGAACTTTGTGGTGGAACACATGTAAAAGCTACTGGTCAAATTGGTTTGTTTAAAATAGTAAGTGAGGCTGCTGTAGCTGCTGGTGTGCGCAGAATTGAAGCCATTACAGCTGATGCAGCTCAAAACTTGGTTGACAGTTGGCAGTTAACTGTTGATAGCTTAAGTAAAACATTAAACTCAAAAGATATTGTAAAATCTGTGGAGCAATTAATGACTGAAAAAGCAGATTTGTTGAAGAAGTTAGAAGTTTTTGAAAATGAAAAAACAGTTGCTATCAAAACAAATATTAAATCTGAAATTCGAAATTCGAATGGCATAAATGTATTGGTTCAACTAATAACTATCTCCAATGCTGAGCAATTGAAAAATCTTTCATTCCAACTAAAAACAGAGGTAGAAAATTTATTCTGTGTATTGGGTTGTGTGCTAAATGAAAAACCAATGTTAAGTGTAATTATCAGCGATAATTTGGTAAAAGAAAAAGGTTTACATGCTGGTAATATTGTGAAAGATTTAGCAAAGGAAATAAAAGGTGGGGGCGGAGGCCAGCCCTTTTATGCCACTGCTGGCGGAAACGATGTAAACGGTTTGCAAGCTGCTTTAGAAAAAGCTAAGTTGTTGGTTTAATAAAAAATTGACATTAATTTTTCTCGTTTCACACGTTCGGGAACGTCATCCTGATTCCGCCAAAGCGGAAGATGGAACTTTATAAGTAAGAGAATTCACTTTAAAGATGCTTTCCCGCTTTGCAGGACAGGCTGTTCCTCATCATGACGTTTGTTGCCAAATATGCGATAATGTCATTCAAAGGGAAAAGATGATCTTAAAAAAAACACAAAAAAAGGCTGATAATCAAATTATCAGCCTTTTTGTTGAAATAGTATATATTATATTACCCAACTACTTTTACGTTTACAGCGTTTAAGCCTTTTTTGCCTCTTTCACTTTCGTATTCAACTTTGTCGTTTTCTTTAATCTTGTCGATTAAACCTGATGAATGTACAAAAATGTCTTCTCCGCCATTAGTTGGTACAATAAATCCAAATCCTTTTGTTTCGTTAAAAAACTTAACTGTTCCTTCTTGCATTATGTTATTATTTTAAAAATTAGGTTGGCAAAATAATAAACTATTTAAATAAAAAAAGCCTGTAATTAAAAATTACAGGCTTTTTTTGGGGTTGAATTTAAAAAATAAATATTAAGCAACTTGAACACGTACTGCGTTCATGCCTTTTTTTCCTCTTTCTTCTTCAAAAGTTACTTTGTCATTTTCTCTGATTCTGTCTATTAAACCTGATGAATGTACGAAAATATCTTCTCCACCACCAGCTGGTGAAATAAAACCAAATCCTTTTGTTTCGTTAAAAAACTTAACTGTTCCTTCTTGCATTGTGTTGTTGTAATTAATTGTAAAATAAATTGTTGTAATAAAAAAAGCAAGTGTTTGAAACTTGCTTTTTTTTGAATTAAAATTAGAATATTATCTAGTAACCTGCACTCTTACAGCGTTGATACCTTTTTTTCCTCTTTCTGTTTCAAATTGTACTTTGTCATTTTCTTGAATTCTATCAATTAAACCTGATGAATGTACGAAAATGTCTTCACGTCCTTCTGATGGAGTGATAAATCCGAAGCCTTTTGTTTCATCAAAAAACTTCACTGTTCCTTCTTGCATTGTATTAAATTATTAAATATGAAGGCGCAAGGTAACCTTAATTAATTCATAAACAAGTTATTTTATTTTTAAACCAAATATAGTTTGGCCTTTTATGCAAAAATTGGCGTTGACTTTTTATTAATTTAATAGACAATTATTTACCCTAAGTACATAATTATTTCCAACTAAATTTTTAAAACCAATTGGCTTGTTTCAATTTTGTGCCTCTTTATGAAAATCAAAAGGTCAATTTTTACCATTAGTTTAGTGGTATTTAGTTTTATAAAAATACATGCACAGTTTTTATTTACCGAAAGTTTTGTGTTAATACCTATAGATACTCAAAAACATTATGCCGGAACTATTTCGGGCAGTTTTAGTTCTCAAACACAGAAAGAAACAGTAAATCAAATAGCAGCACGGGCTGAACTTGCCATGCGTTTAAAAGGTCATCATGTTTTAACAGTAGCCAATAATTTGCAAATTATAACCAATGGAAATCAAACCATTTTAAGTGGAGGTTATTTATTTGCAAGGTTTAGGCAAGATATTTCACGTAGTTTATACCCTGAGTATTATGCTCAATATCAATGGCTTGAATCAAGAGGATTAGAGCAAAAATTTGCCATAACAGCCAACTTACGAAAACGAATTTACCGAGATGAAAAACTAACTTTAGCCACCGCTGCAGGCTTTATGTTTGAATATGAAAAATGGAATTTTGAAGGTGTAAAAACCGAAAATTTACCCGCCAATACCAATCCACGAGAAACATTTAACCCAAGGTTTAATTGGTATTTTAGTTATGAGCAATTTATTAACAATCAAATAGTTATCAATAGCGGGTTGTATTATTTTTTAAGAACTAGTTTCGTTGAATCGCTACCTAGAATAGGTTTTCATGGAAGATTTGGGTATAAAATTACTAAAAACTTAAGGTATAACTTAAACCTGCGCACCATGTACGATTATGAACCCATTGTGCCCGTTTCAAAACTTTGGTACACATTTACCAACGAATTGGTTTATAATTTTTAAGCATAAAAAAAGCTGCCCAAGAGCAGCTTTTTCTTATTATTTAAGGGATTAATTAAAACCCATCACCATCTAATAAATTACCTAAACCACCTAAAAGGCTTCCTTGCTCTTTACCGCCACGCATGGTTCCATATTGTAAAATACGGCCTGCTAAGCGGCTAATTGGTAATGTTTGAATCCATACTTTACCTGGGCCTCTTAAAGTAGCATAAAATACACCTTCGCCTCCAAAGAGCGTATTTTTAATTCCTCCAACAAATTGAATATCATAATCAACATCTTTGGTAAATGCTACAATACAACCTGTATCTATTTTTAACATTTCGCCAGGAAATAATTCGCGTTCTTCCACATGGCCACCAGCATGTACAAAACACATACCATCGCCTTCTAGTTTTTGCATAATAAATCCTTCGCCACCAAATAAGCCCGTGCCCAGTTTACGCTGAAACTCAATTCCAACTGCTACGCCTTTAGCTGCGCATAAAAACGAATCTTTTTGACAAACAATTCGGCCACCTAAGCGCATCAAATCTAAAGGAATAATTTTGCCCGGATATGGTGCTGCAAAAGTTACTTGTTTTTTACCTTGACCAATATTGGTATAAGCTGTCATAAACAAACTTTCGCCAGTTAATAAACGTTTACCAGCGCTAAATAATTTACCTAAAATACCTGCATTATCTTGGCTTCCATCGCCAAAAATGGTTTGCATTTGAATGCCATCATTCATCATCATAAAACTGCCCGGCTCAGCCATTACAGTTTCGTTTGGGTCTAACTCAATTTCTACACATTGCATTTCGCTACCAAATAAGCGGTAGTCTATTTCGTGGTTACTTGCCATTTTATTTTTATAGTTATTTTGTTATGCAATAATAAATTATCAATTCAATATTTTGTTATGCAATGCTTCTAAATATTTAAGTTTTATTTGCAAATATTTTTTAACGGACAATAATTTATGAAAACGGCAATAATTGTGGGTGCTACTGGTTTAATTGGTAATCAATTGGTTCAAAAGTTAATTGAAAGTAATGAGTGCAGTAAAGTATTGGCTTTGGTTAGAAAAGAATTACCTATTCAATCCAATAAATTGGTGCAGTTAAAAGTAAATTTTAACGAATTAAGCAATGTAGAGCTTCCTTTTATTCCAACTGATGCATTTTGTTGCTTGGGTACCACTATAAGAGCAGCTGGCTCGCAAGAGGCTTTTAAAATGGTTGATTTTGAATATTGTGTGAGTTTTGCTCAATTGGTAAAAGTTAAAGGAACAACCAATTTTTACATAGTTTCAGCTTTAGGAGCCAATGCGCAAAGCGCTGTTTTTTATAATAAAGTAAAAGGCGAAGTTGAAAATAAAATAGCAAGCATAGGTTTTGAAAGTTATTATATTTTCAGACCTTCACTATTATTAGGTAACAGAAAAGAGTTTAGAATGGGTGAAAAAATAATGCAATTTATATTTGCACCACTTTCAAAAATAATGGTTGGGAGTTTAAAAAAATATGCTGCTATTGAAAGTAAAACAGTGGCTTTAGCTATGTTAAAGGCTTCGTTACAACATAAAAAAGGCCGTTTTACCATTGAAAACAGCCAAATATTTGAAATAGCTAAAAGCTAAAATTACCAACTTACTTCTTTTAAACCTTCGTTTTCAAGTTTTAAAATATGTAAAATACTATTTTGTAAACCTGCGTTGCCACCTTTTTCTTTAAGCATGTATTGGTTAGCAATAAGTTTAAAAGGTTTTAGTTTATCTAAATCTTTAAAAGTACCATTGGTTTTAGCGTAAGTGCTTATAGCCATTATAAATTGATCGTAACCAACATAAGCAAATTCAGTAGGTTCGGTTTCATAATAATCGCGGTAAGTTTGAATAAAAGCTTTGGTTAACGAATCTTCATAATTAACATGAAATGGAGTAATAATATGTAAATTGCTACTTAACCAATCGTTTAAATTTACATTTCTAAAATCAACAATTTTACGTAAACCAAAGGTATTAATTTTATAATCTAATGCTGAGTCGGCTATATTTTTTAAAGTGGCATTTACTTGGCTTTCATCATCGCAGGCTATAAAAATATTGTTTACTTTATCTGTATTCAATAATTTTGTAATATCTTGATTTTTAGCTATATCTAAATTTTTGACTTTTAAGCCATTTTCAGGTTTCACACTTTGTTTTAAGTAAGTAGCAAGTGCTTTATCGGAGGCATCTTTTCCAGTTACAATAATTAAGTTACCAGTTATTTCTTTGTTTATTAAATATTGTAAAAAGTAATCGGCATAATAGGTTAAATCAGGATATGCCGAAATAGATTTTGAATCAATAATTTTGGTTTTGGTAAAAGTAAATAAGGGCGAAAGATGGAAAGCATTTTTTTTACTTTTAAAGTTTTGCATCATTATTTGACCTTCTTTAACCACTGGGCCTAAAATAAAATCAGCATTTTGAACTGCATCATTATTTAAAATTTTTTTGAATTTAACAGTATCTCTTTCCGTATCAAAAATGGTTATATCAATATTATAACCAGCATTTTTTAAACTATCGGCAGCTATTAGTAACCCTTGGTAATATTCGCGGCAGGCATTGCCCAAATCAGCATTTTTATGGTTTGGATTTGAATTTATTTGTTTAGCACAAAAAGGCATGAGTAAAGCAATTTTTATAACTGCTTTATTTTGAGCCATGCTAGTTAAAAATAAAAATAGAAAGCAAATTGGTAGCGTAATTTTTTTCATTTGATGCAAATTAAACATTTACTCATTAAATTACTTAATTAATTGAAGTTTATATTTATTAATATTTTTTACTTTAAAAGGCAAAAAAAAAGTGATGAAATCATTCACCACTTTTCTCTTAAATTTTTTATTAAATTATGCTGTTGCTACTTCTAATGCAGGAGCTTCTTCAGCTTTAGTTACAAGTTGTAAAGTTAATTCACAAGCTTTGTTAACGCTAATTTTAACCGATTTACCTTTTAACCACTCAGCAGTTAATTCGTTTTCGTTTAATACGTTTAATAAATCAAATGACGATGCTAAAGTGTTTGATTTATTGATTGCTTTACCATTTACAATTTCTAAGTTAAAAATATAACCTAATTTGTTTTTAGCCCCAGTACTTACAAACTCGTGTTTGTAAATTTGAAGTTTTTGGTCGCTATCAGCTGTTTTTTTCAATAATAATCTGATAACAGGTAAATATTTTTTCCAAAGTTGCGTGTAAACTCCAGCGTCTCTCATAAAATGATTTTTAATTATTGGTAATAAGGCTACGAATTTAGTTATTAATTTTATTCATGAAAGATATTTATTTAAAAATTAACATTTTGTATATTTTAAATTGATTTTGAATACTGATTTTTTAAATTTTTTTTACTGATTTTGTTAATATTTTATATTTATAATTAATTGTTTTACAGTAGTTTATGTTGTTTTAAATTGTACTTATTATTTAAAAATCCAATAAAAGAACAATTAAAATAAAAATGAATAAAACTTTGTTCAAATACTTTCATTAAGTTTGAACTAAATGCTTGTACTTGTATTTTTATTGTTATCAAAATTTAGTTTTGTTTTTTGAGTAATAATAATAATTTTACATATTAATTTATTTTCATAATGTTTAAAATTGTAAATTTTCTTTCTCAGCCTTTAGTGGTGTTAGAGGCTGTTAAGCCTTCATTTCCAGTAGTTGAGGTTAATGACTCATATTTGGCATTTGTTAATAAAAAAGATTTAAATTTTAAAGAAAATGGTTTTCTCGGTGCATTTTTAGGTGATGTTTTTAACTCAGAATTTGTTACTCAATTAACCATTTCGTTAAACAAAGTAGTTTTATCATTAAAGTCTGATACATTTATTCAAAAATATTTTATTCGTAATACCAAAACTAACGAAATAGATACCTTTTATTGGCAAATTGATAATACGCCAATATTAGATAATGATGGAAATTTAACCCATATTGTTCACTCTATAATAGACTTAACTGCTATTGAAAATACCAAAAATGAAATAAAGCAATCGGTAGTAGAAATTGATAAAGGAAAACAGTTATTAGAAAAAGCCGAAATTATTTCAAAGTTTGGTACTTGGGAATACGATATAAAGGCGCAAAAAATTTTATGGAGCGATGGGGTTTATAGAATGTGTGGCTATAAACCTCAAAGTTTTGAAGTAACTTTTGAAATTGGTTTTAATGTTATTCATCCTGATGATAGAAAAAAGGCAGCTGAAGTGCTAGAAAATACGCTAAAAACAGGAGTAGAATACAATATTGAAAAACGCTTTTTACTTGAGTCGGGCGAGATAAAATATATTATTTCTAGAGCAAATTTAACCTTAGATGAATTTGGTAATCCTTCAAAGTTATTTGGTGTTTTTCAAGATATTACAGATATAAAGGTTCAGCAAGAAGAATTGATTAAATTGCAAACCAATCAAGAAACGCTGATAAATAGTTCTACTGATTTAATTTGGTCTATAGATAAAAATTACTGTTTAATTGCTGCTAATAAAGCTTGGTTACTTACTATGAAAAACCTGTTAGGTTTTGAAATAAAAGTAGGCTCAAGTGTATTGAATACAAGTTTTGGTGAACATGAGTTTAACCATTGGAAAAACTACTACGATAGGACTTTTAAAGGTGAAACGTTTACAGTAAAAGAGCAAGTTTTTAATCCTGCTACTTCAAAAACTAGTTATACAACCATTACATTAACTCCTATGTATAGTATTTCTGGTGAAATTTTTGGTGTAGCATGTTATTTAAAAGACATTACTGCTGAAACTGAAAATTTATTAGCATTAGAAAATACCAAAGCTGAGTTAGATAAATTAGTTAATTCATCTTTAGATATAATTTGTACTTTTAACGATAATGGCGAATTTATAACTGTAAATGCTTCGGTAGAGAAAATATTAGGTTACAAACCAGAAGAATTTATAGGAAAAAACTTTTCTAACTTTGTAAATAAAGAAGATTTAGAAAAGTCTGAAGAAGCCTCCAAGGCTATTATTAATGGTGCTAAGGTTACTAATTTTGAAAATTCGTTTGTTCATAAAAATGGTTCTATTGTACCACTTTCATGGTCTGCACAATGGGATGAGAAAGAAAAATTAGTTTTTTGTGTAGCTAGAGATGCAACAGAAATTATAAAGGCCAATTTATTGCTTCAACAGCAAGAAAAACGTTATAGAACATTAGCTGAAAATGGGTCTGATGGAATTGTAATTTTAAAACTTGATGGAACGGCTTCTTATGTTTCTCCTACAATTAAACAAGTTTTGGGGTACGAAGAAAGTGAAGCCATGAGTTTAAATATGTACGAACTTTTGCATCCTGATGATGTAGCTGATGCTGCGTTAGTAATGGAAAAAAGTTTATCAAATCCAGGTAAACCTATTTATGGTAAACCTGCTCGTACTCGTCATAAAAATGGTTCATACAGGTGGTTAGAGGCTACTATTACTAATTTTTTACACGATCCAGATATCAATGGAATTGTAGATAATTTTAGAGATGTAACTGAGAAAAAAATTGCTGATGAGGAAATGAAACTTTTGATGGATAACACAGAAGAATTGTTTATACTAATTAATAAAGAACTCAATATAGTTTCGTTCAACAAGCAATTTGAACAAATGTACTTAAATTTATTTGGCATAACTGTGGAAAGAGGAGTGTCAATTTTAGCCTATGCACAACAAAGTAGAGTTGAAGATTTAAGATTAATTTACGAAAGAGTTTTAAATGGTGAAAGGATTGGAGACGAACTATATGTTAAAGAAAAAGTTTTTTCAATAGCCTATAAACCAGCAATTAATGATTTTGGGCAAGTAATAGGTGCTTTTATTACTGCTGCCGACATAACGGAAAAGAGGAAGCTAGAGTTAAAGAAAATAGAAGCTATTGAACAAGAGTCTTTATTTGCTTCAATTGTAAATTCGTCAGACGATGCTATTATAAGTAAAAACTTAGAAGGAATTGTAACTCTTTGGAATCCTGGAGCACAACGAATATTTGGTTATACTAAAGAAGAAGTTATAGGTAAACATATTTCATTAATTATACCTGAAAGGTTAAAAGCTGAAGAACCACTTATTCTCGAAAAAATTAGTCAAGGTGAACATGTAGAACATTATGAAACCAAACGAAAAAGGAAAGATGGTGTTGAAATAGATATTTCGTTAACAGTTTCGCCTATTTACGATGTAAATGGAAAAATTATTGGAGCATCAAAAACGGCCAGAGATATAACCGAAAAGAAGCAAGCAGAATTGGCCTTAAAGGCATCTTATATAGAGAGAAACTTAATACTTGAAAGTATATATGATGCTTTCTTTTCTATTGATAAAGAGGGTACTGTAATTTATTGGAACAATAAGGCTGAAAAGCTTTTGGGTAAAAGTAAAAATGAAATTTTGGGTAAAAATATTTGGGAAGTTTTTGAAACAGCTAGCAACTCCATATTTTTTAGAAACTACCATAAAGCAATAAATGAAAATGAAACCCAACATTTTGAAGCATATTCCGAGGTGCTGAAGGGATGGTTTGAGGTAAGTGCCTATCCATCGGCTAATGGGCTTTCGGTCTATTTTACTGATATAACAGAAAAGAAAAAAACTATTATAAAATTAGAAGAATCTGAAAAAAGGTATAGTAATTTATTTTTATATAGTCCACAGCCTATGTGTGTTTACGACCCTGAAACATTTAACATAGTTCAAGTAAACCGTGCTGCATTAACTCATTATGGTTATTCTGATAATGAATTATTTGAAATGAAAATTTTTCAATTAATTCCTTCTGAAGACCTAGAAGAAGTAAAAAAATCTGTTATGTCGGATGATGTTGTAGGTAATAATTACAGGGGAATTCAGCGACATATCAAAAAATCAGGAGAAATTATTGATGTAGAAATTTATAGAAGCACCATAGTAATTAATAACAAAGAATACAAGTTAATTGCTGCATTAGATATAACAGAAAAGTTAAAATACATTAGAGCAATAGAAGAGCAAAACCAAAAATTACAAAATATAGCATGGACACAATCGCATATTGTTCGTGCTCCTTTAGCTAGGCTTTTAGGTTTGGTTGAACATTTAAAAGAATATCAATCAACAAACGAAGATTATATTGAACTAATGAGGCATTTTGTAAATTCAGCAAATGAGCTAGATACTATCATTAGAGAAATAGTAACTAATTCAGAATCAGTGAATTTTAGTAATAAGCCATAACTAAAAATTGCTAATTGCTTAACCATTTAATAATTGCAGCTACTTCGGCTGGTGTAACTGTGTGTCCTTCATTAAAATCGAAAGTTTGTGCCTGTATCCCTATCGATTTTAAATAACTTTTAGCTTCCATAGCATATTCATATTTTAAAACATCATCGTTTATAGCATGAGCTATAAAAACTCGTAATTTCTTTAACGCAGGCGATTGTTTTACTTCTGGTCGTATTTCGTTTAATATTCTGCCACTTAAACTTACAATAGATTTTACTTTTTGAGGTATGCTTAAACCTACACTGTACGACATAATAGCACCTTGACTAAAACCCATTAAAGTTACATTTTTATCATCAGCATGGTATTTTTCTACTATTTGACCAATAAACTGTTTAATAATTAACCTGCTTTTTTCGGCTTGTTCTGCATTTATTATTGGTTTACCCGTTGAAAAATCTACTTGATACCAAGCGTAACTTCCTGATCCCATGGTAAAGGGAGCTCTTGCCGAAATAATTAAGTAATTACTTGGAAATTGGTTTGCTAATGAAAATAAATCATCTTCATTGCTACCAACGCCATGCAGTAAAATAACTACAGGTGCTTTTTCATTTGTATTACTTGATGGAGTTTTAACCTTATATTTTAGTACCAATTCGTTTCCTTTTAGGGCTTGGTAACCCAATATATTATTGCTCATTATTGCGATTATTATTAATGGTATAAATATTCTTATCATGTTTATATTATCCTATTTGTATACATCTCATACTAATACTAGCAAATTGATAGCCTTCAAAAATATGTTTTATTGGTTCATTTTTATCGGCCATAGCCAAACTATAAAGAAGTGGTAAATAATGGTCGTTTGATGGAATAGCAAGTTGGGCTGATTTTCCTAATTTTTGGTGATTTATTAAATTAGAAAAATTGCGTCTATTGATATTGTTTTTTACAATGGTATCAAACTCAATGCTCCAATCAAAAGGTTTTGCATTAATATTATGCCAATCAACCATGCCTAAATTATGAACAATATTGCCACTGCATAAAACCAAAACTCCTTTTTCACGCAGCTTAGTTATTTGTTGTGCCAAGTTAAAATGAAATTGAGGGTCTTTAGAGTAATCAATGCTCATTTGAAAAACAGGAATATCGGCTTTTGGATAAATAAATTTTAGTACTGTCCAAGCGCCATGGTCTAAACCCATTGCTGAATCAGTTTTTATTTTAGTTAAATTAACCATATTAGCCAATTCGTTTGCTAGTTTTGGGTGGCCTTGTGGTTCGTATTTTATTTTAAATAACCTATCATCAAATCTGCCAAAATCGTAAATGGTTTGAGGCCAAGCACTGGTGCTAACAAAAGTGCCAACTGTTTCCCAATGGGCCGATATTACCATTACTGCATTTGGTTTATCAATGGTTTGACCAAGTTTTGAAAGTGTTTGAGTAAAATCGTTATTTAATATAGCATTCATTGGGTGCCCATGACCAATAAATAAAACAGGCATTTTTTTAGTTTTAGTAAAATTACTACTTATGGTTTCTAGCTGAGATAGTTTCATAGCCGAAGTGCTTAAAGGAGCAAAGGCCATTGCTTTTAAAAATTCAGATCTTTTCATACCACAAAGTTTAAGAATAACCACTACTTAAAAATTGATGTATGATAAGAAATAAAAAGCCAACTATTTTAGACTGTTTTTTCTAATTCGGCTTAAGCTTTCAGGGGTAATTCCAAGGTATGAGGCTAAATAAATTTGAGGTATGCGCTGCAATAAATCAGGGTGATTATCAATCATTTTTTTATACCTAACATCAGCTGCTTCGCGCATGGTACTATTAAGTCTGCTTAAAGTAGTTACATAGGCTTTTTCAAACAATTTTCTGAAAAAACGCTCCATTATTGGTACTTTTAAATAAATATTATCTAACTCAAAATTAGATATGGTAAGAATAACTGAATCTTCAATGGTATAGTCCGATTCTTTTTGTGAAATAAAACTCAATAAATCAGCAATCCAATAGTTTTCTAAAGCTATTTGAGTAACTTGCTCTACGCCTTTATTACTTATGGAATATGCTCTTAATGAGCCATTTACCACAAATGCTATTTCGTTGCAAACTTTGCCTATTGCATTTAATTTATCCTTTTTCTTAAGCTTTTTAAGTTTAAAGTATGGCGCAATTGCCAATTTTTCATCTTCCGAAAGCTCAATTTTTTCGGCAATATTTTTCCATAAAAAATTTATTTTGGTCACTTTATTTAATTGCTGCTAACTGAGGTTACCTGTTTCCAAATAGTTCCAGTTTTGTTGGTTTTACTTAATAATATGTGTTTTTGAGCCAATGTTGTTAATTGTTCAGTAGCCTCTTCATTGGTTATATCCATTAAAAACGAATATTCAAAAGTAGTTAAACTTGGAAACAATTTAAACAACTCTAAAGCATCACGTTTTCTTTCGTCTTTTATAGCTAAAGGATATAAATCTACAATGGCTTTTTCAAGGGTATGAAACTCTTGATATCCTTTTAAAATTATTTTTTCATCTAACTCGTTCGAGAATATAAAAGTAGGTAGTACTTTTACATTGAGTTTGGTAGCTAAATCCAAGTCTTCTTCAAATTTGCGAACAGCAATTTTACTTAAATCATTTATAAATAAGTCTTTGTTTAATCCTACTTCTATGGCTACATTCACCAATAATTCTATATCGGTAATATTTTTACTTTCTACAAAAAGCAGTTCCTTAATACGTCTATGAAAATGAAATGCTTTAACTTTACTTTGAATTTGTGCGGCTTTTATAGCTATAGATGGCGGAAAAGAAGAGGCTAGGGGTGAGTTTAACCATACATCGGGCGAAATGGGCATAGGGTGTTTTTCGGCCATTTCTTTCCAGTGTTGTGCAGCATCGCTAGGTTTTTTTATTTTACTACCATTATAACTTTCCCAACTAGGCAATAATCCACCCATATAATATTTTATTTCAAAGTATTGTCCATATTCTAAAGCCAATTTTCTAAGCTGAGGTTGTACTAACCAACAAGTGGAACAAACAGGATCGGTAAAATACAAAATTTCTATTTTAGGTTTTTTTATAGTTACTTCTTTTTCTTTAGTTTTCGAAATTAAAGGTAACACTATTCCGGCTTTGGTGCCCTGCAAAAACTTATTTTTTATATCTCTACCTAATTGAATATGTTCTTTAAGTAAATTTGCTCTTTCGTTATAAAATGTATTGCCTATTTCATCAACTGGTTTATTGCTCAAAATTAAGTTAGCCATTAAATTGGCATCAACCAAGGCATTGGTAGTTCCTGCGCTGGTAAATGGTAAAGCCAAATGAGCTGCATCGCCAATCAACAATATATTGTTTTTACTAAACGATGGTAATAAATCAAAATCTGTTGAACGCCAAATATAGTTATTGGTAAAATCGTTATGATTTAGCACTTGCTTTACTTCTAATGGAAATAAATCTAATAAAGTAAAGCAATGATTTTTAAGTTGTTCTGGTGTGTTTATTGCTTCTGTTTCTAATGTAATATCATACTGCATAAACCACACCAATTCATTGTTTGAACAAGGAATTACGCCAAAGGCAACTCCTTTATTTTGGCATAAAAACTTAGTAAATTTGTTTTGAAATTGAGCAGCTAACTTTTCGTTTTTTATAACTCCAACTATTTCTTTTACTTGAACTGGCGTAAAATTGATAGCACCAAAAATTTCGTTTCTTACTTTTGAATGTGCACCATCAGCCCCAATAAAAATATCACCATATTCTATTTCTCCATTAGTAAATACTGCTGCTATGGCTTTATTATTTTCATAAAAAAAGTGTGAAAAATTTCTACCGTAATGTATGTTTTTAGGTTTGATAAATGAAATTAAATAATCAATTACATCCACTCTTTTCATGCAAATCCATGAGTCAAGTTCTGTAGTTTGAATCTCAGTATTATCAAAACTTTTAAGCAAAACTTTATCAATAATTTGACCTGGTATTTCGTAATCAGGATTGTATTTAGCTATAATATTTAAAACATCCATAGCATCAGGATGCATTAAAAATGCATGACCTTTGGTGTCTAAATCTTCGTTTCGTTCATTTATACTAATTTCAAAACCATTGTTTTGTAAAATAGAGCCTAATGTTAATCCTGCAATTCCACTTCCAATTATTACTATTTTCATTATGCTTTCAATGCTTTATTTATACGTGTAAAACTCTCTTGTAAAACTTCTTTTGATGTAGCAAAACTTATGCGTATATGTCCATCAGCTCTTGAACCAAACCATTGGCCTAAACCCGGAACTACAGCTACTTTGGCTTTTTCTAAAAGCAATGTTTGCATTTGTTGAGCGCTATATCCTGTTTTAATTATATCAGGAAAAACTAAATAACATCCCTGAGGAGTTGCACATTCAAAACCATCTAATTTATTAAGTTCTGTTACACATAAATCTCTCATTGATGTAAGATGATTAACAAAATCATTTAGCCAATCGCCACACTCGTTAAGAGCTGTACTTGCTGCAACTTGTGCCAAAACATTACAACCGTGTATGGTTGATTGATGTCCTGACTTGTCTAAAATTTGATTGAATAAGTTTTGGTTTGGCGCAATAATTGCTCCAACGCGTAAACCAGCTAAACCATATGATTTACTATAACCAGTTACAATCACAGTTTGATTTTTTATATCATTATTGATAGATGCAATACTGGTATAAACGTTTGGTTTAAATATTATATCACTCCAAATTTCATCCGACAAAATGATAAGATTGTGTTTTAATGCTATATTTCCAATTTTGGCTAACTCATCAGCTGTAAAAACCTTTCCTGTTGGGTTTAACGGATTACATAAACACAACATTTTGGTTTTAGGAGTAATTATATTTTCGAGTAATTGGTAATCAATTTCAAGTGCTGGATTTAATGGAACTGGAAAAGTAATGGCCACTCCTTGGTTAGCTTCTACCGAATATTTAAACAAAAAATCTACCGGATTAAATACAATAGCTTCATCATCTTTATTTAAAAATGTTTTACAAATGGTATAAATTCCAAAGGCAGCACTATCAACAGCTAACACCCAATCTGGATTAACATTTATATTCCTTTTGTTTAAATGAAAATTGGCAACAGCTTCTTTAAAAAAAGCATAACCCTCGGCAGGTGCATAAGAAAAATACCTATCCGTTGCATATTTAGTAATAGCTTCACCAATTTGTGGTGCACAAGGAAAATCAGGGTCGGCAGCAGTTAAAGGAATTACATCACTTTCAACAGCAGCCCAACGCAAATTGTATGCTCGTTTTTTTAGTAAATCAAATTGAATTTCGCTATTGGTAAACATCATTATACTTTCTTTTAACTAATCTATACAAAACAAGTTTTAAAAAAGCACATTTGAAAGGGTAAATATGCAATTAATTGATGTGTGTTGCATATTTTTTTATACAAATAGCAGTAATCTTAAATTAGGATTAATGATATTTGGTTTTTGATTTAAGAGTCAGTTATTCAGCAAATTGAGATTTTTTATGAGCATAAATTACTTTCCGATACAGAAAGTAAATATTCAATATTAAGAAGGTTTTACAGAGTTTGAGAAACAAAAAAGAAACAGATTTAAATAATTTTATTTTTAATTTATTAATAAAATTAACTTTATTAGCAATGCTATTGAGTTGAAATAATTCCTAGACAACCTTTATTTATTAAATTCTTACTATTAAAAGAATAAATTTAACTTATAAATATGCTACGAATGTATGCATCAAAAAATTATTATTAGCGTCAAATTTGTACTAAATTTTAAAGTAAATTGTTTTATAGGGGTATTAGCCAATGATAATTCTAATGATGACTTTAAATTGAGAAATTGTAATATTCTTAATAATTATTTTTTTTATTTAGGGTGGTTTTATTTACATCTTTAAATATTAAATCATCTTTATTTATTAAAGGATCATACCAATCAACTTTTTCTTTTGCCCATTTAAGCCAATTTTCGAAATCTTTGTTTTTTTCATTTTTTGATTGGTAGCTTTTTTCTGAATCAACTAAATACTCTAAAATAATTTTACACTGATTATGCCTATTTGCTTTTTCTATAAGTAAATTAAATTCAATTAATTCTTGTTCTATTTGTTTTTGTTTTTCCTCTCTTATTCTTCTTTCTTTAGCCTGAATAGCCCAACGCGCTTTGCGTTCAATTTCTTCAATATAATCCTTATTAGCTTTGAATTCAATGTATGTCAATATAGTGATTAATTGTTCTTCTAATAACTTATTTCCATCTTCCCATTCCTTAGTTCCATAGGAGCGAAATTCGCTAAATTTCAAAACAAGTTTTCCAGCATTAATCAGCTTAGTTGAATTCCATGGAGATTGAGAACTTGTATCAATTACACGGTTTTGTTTCTCACGAATTGAAAATTCGTATGACTGATTTTTTATACAAATATAGAACTTGTTTTCTTTTAATCCAATCTCATAGTTTTTACTTTGAAATAGTTTAATTAGAGTATCAAAAAAACAAAGAACTCTGTTTGAGAATTTTCTTGAAAATTTCGAGGGAATAAATTTATCAGAATTAATAAAGTTGACATCATAACTATTCACAATATCAAGTTGTTTTTTTAACTCAATAGTGTACTTATGAGGATTTTTTAAATTTTTAGGAACAGTAAAATTTAAACTAGTATCCTGCTTTAATAGTTTTTTTGATTCATAAAAATCAGATGTATTGTTAAATTTAGCTGGGTTTATTATTATTTCATCTTTGCCTTCAAATTTTATTGGAAATTCAAAAACTGTAATTGGTTTACCGTATTTTACTTTCATCCAATGTCCCGCTAGTGGAATGGGAATATTCATTTTTATACAAATTTTTCTAAGGCCTATATCTGAAATATTAAGTTTTTTTGACAAACTTAATATTGACTCAGTCCATACTAAATCATATAATTTTTTGCGGGTAAGTTTGATTTCCTCCATAGCTTTGTTTAAATTTAAATTTGGACATTATTTAATGAGTATTTTGTTAGCTCATGAGTTTTAAAATCAAACATAATTAATAAATTTTGTTTAAAAACTATTTTCTGCCCTTTTAAAGCTGTTATAAAATTACCTTTTCTATAATGTTATACCTTAACGGGTATAATATTTATAAAATAAGCATAAATTATACCCGAAAAGGTATAATTTATTTAAAAAACAGTGATTATACTCAATAAGGTATGAAAAAAAATAGGCTAAAATTAAAAGCTAACCATTACGCCAATATGGTCACTTAACTTTTTATCTAAATTACAAGTTTCAATAGTTACTTCCATTTCTTGAATTACTTGCTGGCTAATGGATATATGATCAACATTATTGTCAATAGAAGTAGTTAGATTAATAAGTTGGTGGTTTTTGAGGACAGAGTTCAAGGTTTCTCTTGCGGCATTGCTAGAACAAAAACGACCAGAGGTAGTGATATTATATTCACCAATTATAAAAGCGTTCTTGCTTTTCAAAAGCTTTTCAAAATCTTGTATTTGTGAAGTTAAATCATATGTGAATCGAGGATTTAGGCCTCCAAACACACCAATGATGTTTGCATAAAAAGTTATTTCTCCTAATGGCGTATCTATATCCAAACAGATGCTTGTGAAAATATTGCATGTTTTATAGGTTTTTGAAATAGGATACTTAGAATAGATGGAGGTTCTACGCTCGTTATTTTTATATTTTATCAGATTTTGTCTTTCAAAATCTTGCTCAATAAATTCGGTTTATAGATAATTATATACCGAACCTAACTCAATTATAGAATTGGTTTCTGTTAATAATACAATATCTGCATTTAGCTCCATTAATTTTTCAGTTATACTTTTGACCTTATTAGTACTTGGCCTTCCAACATTCCAATTTATTATTTTCATGCAAAATCTTTTGATTACTTTTACCTATCAATAATAATTATTTTTATACTAATTATTGGTTTTTAATTTGATAAGTCTAAGCAAACAAATGGAACAATCCAGAATACAAGATAACTATTAAAATTTATTTAATTTTGTTAGGTTTTTCTGAATGATTTATTATGTTTGAAATTGTATAATTAAGGCGATCACTTAACGTGACTCACCAAGCGAAGTGTGCTTTATCAATTAAAATAAACTTTTTGATTAAAAAGAAGATCAAGGGAATAACGGTTCCCAAACCATAGAAATCTAAACCCAAAGAAACCAAAAAATTAATAAAAATAAAGAGTCCGTTTGATAATTGGATTTATTAGAAAAACTAGGTTTGAAAAGTATGTAAAATTTATCCTAGTTAAAACTAAACTGGAGTTAAAAGAATTTAAAAAGCGTCCATATATATAAGTTACCAGCATGCAAAAAGAAACAACTATTTAATAAAATAAAAATGGCTAAACGACCTCCTAGAAATACCTCGATAAGGACCGCCCCTATTTCGCTCAACGAATCAACATTAGAGACAAATATTGTTAGTGAGATAGCCACCTTATTTAATTCCCCTTTTAATTTTGGTTATCCTTTTCGTTTAAGATGGTTGTTTGAATTTGACATGATAAATCTTTTAGCTTTCAAAAAAAGAAAAACAAAACTATATCGCTTAACACCAATAGAAGAAAATCGTGGTGGAGGTTGGGACACAAAAATTTCTATTCCGAGAGGGAATAATGATAGCCGAGCGATTTTTATTCAATTCAAAAGTGGTGACCATAGTGATGGAAATAATATTCCAGGAAGTATTTTCAACCTAAACATTAAGACACCCAATCCTAATGCGGAATTTACATTTAATGATAATACAAGTAAAAATCCAGCTTCTTCAAATAACCAACATCAAACATTAAAAACTTTGTCTGACTATATGGTTAAAAATGGTTTCTCGTCTAAATGTGTTATGTATGGTTTTCCTAGAATTACAAGGTTGAAGGATTTTGAAAAGCTTGAAGATGATTTGATCCTACATACTACTTTTCTAACAATAGATGAGATGGATGCTGAAGCTAAAAAGGCAAAGGCCAATTTATTTGATGGAAAGACTCATAATTTTAGAACTTGTTATATTTCAGAAAATCGCAGAGAGATTTCTTCAGATATTTTTGAACTGCAAAACTCAAATGAATATGAAGATGTTCTTTATGAAATTATTCTCGTGAAACTTGCACATTTTAGAAATCAGTTTACAAAAGATATTTCGATTAAAAACTTAAACAATGACATGTTTTTAATGTTGGCAGAATATCTCAAAATAAATCCTTTCAAGAATATTAGCCTATATGATAATTATCCAAAACCATTTAAAGATGAAATAATAAATTACTTTATAGGATTAGTGAAAGAAAGAGAAACTAATTTTTACGGAATTTTTGAGAGGAACAATTCAAATGATGACCCTTTTGCTTGGAGAGAGAGATTGTATAATCGTATTGTTGAGTTTTTCGAATCTAAGCAACAACAAATAATAAATATCCCAAAAGAGATTCCTGGTAATTTCACTTTTAATTTAAACAATGAAAAAGAAATTGAATTTGATTTAAAGTCTGAACATAATTTGAGTTTACTTGTCTTTTGAAAGAAATTATCTTTACTTTCAAAAATTAAATTAATAGAATACTTAAATCAATATGGCTTGGGACTCATTTTCAAATAACAAATCAATAAAATTAAAAGGTTTATCAATAAAATTAATTCAAACTTTTGGTAACTCAAACGACCTTTTTTTTCAAAGTCAAATTCGACCAGAAAGAACCCGTTTTATAAAAAAGTTACTTATAAAATTAGGACATGAACTTAAATATAAAGTTTATGCAAACAGACTTAGCAAAGAGGATTTGCAAGAAATAAATCAACCGTTTGTAAATCGTGAGTGGTTGTTTGACATTCATTTTTACACAGACAATAATGAACCGTATTCAGTAAAAAGTTTACCATTAGTTGCAGAATGTGAATGGAATCCAAAAAGAAAAGGCGACTCAAAAGTTTCTTTTAGTGGCATTAAATATGACTTTCAAAAATTGTTAGTTTCAAATGCTGAACTTCGCCTAATGATTTTTAAAATAAAAAAGCAAAGCGACTTGACACTTTTGGAAACATATTTTAAAAACGCAATTAACAACTACAGACATTTAGAGAACAACGCTCAATTTCTTTTTATTGCTTTTGATGATAAAACAAAAAGTTTTCATTATCAACAAATAAATAGAAAATAAATACTGTGATAAGCAAATTCTCTGCAAAATTAGACCTGACTAATTTTGGACAGAAAGAAGGACAGCTACCAATAACAACTATCCCAAAAGTGTCGGTTCTATAGTTAAATCGAGCGTTGTGATTAAATCAAATTTAATGACGGCAATCAGTTTTATGCTTCAAAATCCACTTCTTCACCAAGCACCAAAATGTTAGCTGAAACCCTAAGACTAAATTAGTGAAAATGTCACAACCTCAAAAGAAAATTACGAAATAAATTCGAATGAATAAATATGACCTATTTTTCCTCAAACTATAATAGAATAAATTATCCCATCTCGACAAAAACAGTGAAAGGGTTACGAAATGCACAAATAGGAGCTATTCATGCAATAGGTTCACATTTTACTCTATTCAAAGACGAGGCGGCAATAGTAATTATGCCAACAGGTTCAGGTAAAACTGCTGTATTAAATTTATCTGCATACTTGTTGAGAGCGAAAAGAGTTCTAGTTATAAGTTCAAGCGTAATGGTTAGAGGACAAATTGTAGAAGAATTTTCCTTACTCAAAACGCTAAAAGGGTCAAATGTCTTTCATGCTGATTTAGAATTACCCAAAGTCAAGGAAATAAAATCTCCAATAAAATCTTTGGAAGAATGGGAAGCTTTAAAAGAGTTTGATGTTGTAGTAGGAATTCCGAATAGTATCAACGAAGGTATAAATGATGTTTTTTCTCCAGAGGTTGACTTATTTGACTTGATATTGGTAGATGAAGCCCACCATGTTCCAGCTTTTACATGGACTAATGTTGTTAAGAGATTTACACATTCAAACAAGATATTCTTCACAGCAACGCCATTTAGAAGGGATAAAAAAGAAATTGATGGCAGGGTTGCTTATAATTATCCTTTAACTAAAGCATATGAGGACAAAATTTTCGGTAAGATTGGATACTACCCTGTTATTACAGATAATCCTGATACTGATTTAGCAATTGCAATCCAAGCGGAATCAATTTTCAAACAGGATAAAGCATCTGGATTAAAGCACTACATTATGGTGCGGACAGAGACAAAAGAAGAGGCTGAAAATCTTAACAAACTCTATTCAGAGAGAACAAGTTTAAAATTGAAGAAGGTAGACAGTACCTTATCATATTCAACAATAAAAAAAACTATTGAAAAACTAAAAGCAGGAGAATTAGACGGAATTATATGTGTTGATATGCTTGGCGAAGGATTTGACTTTCCAAACTTGAAGATTGCCGCCATTCATAGCCCAAAGAAATCATTGGCAAATACTCTCCAGTTCATTGGTAGGTTCGCAAGAACAAATGCAGATAACATTGGTGAGGCGAAATTTTTGGCTATTCCAAATGACATTCTAATTGGTAAGAAAAAACTATATGAGGAAGGTGCTATTTGGGATGACATAATTAAGAATTTAAGTGAAGAGAAAATAGAGGAGGAAGATGAATTAAAAAATGTAGTGGACTCATTTGAAAAGACAGTTTTACCCACATTCAAAGATAATATCTCTTTTTATAACCTCAATCCATACAGACATGTGAAAATTTATATGTCCGAAGGAGTAAACTTAGATGCGAATGTTAAAATTAATGGGCTGAATATGATATACACAGCCAAAAGTCACGAGCATAATGCAGTAGTTTTCATTTTTCGTGAAATTCAAAAACCTAAATGGATTGCTTCAGATGATTTGGTGGACATTAACCACTTTTTCCTTCTAGTTTTCTACGATGAAAAAACCAAACTTCTTTTTATACATTCATCAATCAAAACAAGTCAGTTCTATGATATGATGAAAAAACTCTTTGAGGTTGGCAATGCAAAAAGGATTTCAAAATTTCAGCTAAACAAAGTTTTAGTCGATGTTGCCAACCCAGAGTTTTTCAATATTGGAATGCAAAATAGGTCAGCCAATAGTGGAGAATCATACCGAACTAGTGCTGGACCCAATGCAGAAAGAGTTATCACTAAAAGTCACGGAAAAAATTATGCAAATGGCCATGTATTTTTGAAAGGCGTTGATAAAGGCGACAATATTACTATTGGCTATAGTTCAGGTTCTAAGGTATGGAGTAATGCTTATGACAAAATTCCTAATTATATAAAGTGGTGTCAGCACATTGGAGAGAAAATTGTTAGTAATAAAACTGTAAAAACAAATACTGGCTTTGATAATCTTGCCATCGGTAAGGTAGTTGATACATTACCTTATAAAGCTTTAATAGGAATGTGGAACAAAGATGTATTTCATAATACACCCTTTTTAAATTCTATAATTGATGACGAACTAATTTCAAGAGATGAATTATTGGATTTTGATATTTTAATAGATACAGATAACAGCTCAGATAAATTGGTTTGGATAGACTTAATTTTAAATGAACAAATAATTTCACTAACCTATGATTTTGAAAACCATTATCAATTCCGCCTACTACCTGAATGTAACTTTCAAGTTGAAGAGAGCAGTCAAACATGTGATTTGATTTCATACCTTAATGAAAATTCATTCACTTTAATTTTAGACAATTTTGCAATTGTTTCTGACCATGAATATTTTGAACCTCCAAAGGAGAGTGAATATCGCTTTGAATTAGGAAGAATTATTTCTTTTGATTGGAAGAAATACAATACAGATATCGAACGAGAGTTTTATGGAGGTAAAAAGGAATTTTCATATAACGCAGTTTCTGAAAAAGCTGCAAACGGAAATAGAAATTCAATTCATGAGGCATTACAAAAAAAATTAATTGAAGACGGTTTCCCTTTACTCATATATGATCATGGTACTGGAGAAATTGCTGACTTTATTGCAATTAGCGAATCAGCCGACAGGATTTCTGTTACATTATATCACATCAAAGGTTCGGGAGGAGCAAACGCGGGAGACAGATTAAATGATGTATATGAAGTGTGTATGCAAGCAGTTAAATCACAATCTTGGACACCTAACAAAGATTCATTTGCCAAAAAAGTTCTCAATAGAACTGATGACAAACCCAATAAATTTCTAGTCGGTAACAAACATTTATTCTCACAAATTATTAATAAACAAAAGCTGATTGTTTTTTCTTTCGTAATTGTTCAACCAGGAATTTCGGCAGATTCAATTTCAGACCGTATTAGCTATGTATTAGCAGCGACTGACGATTCACTTACTACAAATGGCTATGAACAACTCAAGGTTTTAGGTTCTTAAAGTTACAATTACGAAAACGGAAAATATAAGAAGGGCATAGCGATAAGGCGTTTGGCTCAATGGCGACTGAAGTACTTAAATGAAAATTTGTGCTAAGTCAATATTAGGAAATATATTGATGTTTGCGCTAAAAATCGCCACCTTCGCCAAGCCCAAAAACGTTAGCAGAAACCCTATTGGCGACCGTGCTGACATGAAACTGACTGACTTTGAACAAACATTGAGACAACTAAAACGACATGACAACACCTGTAATTGACAGGCATCGCTTTAAAAAAAATAATTAAAAAACCGCCAACGCACAAAAAATAATTTGAATTTCTATGCCAATACACATTGCACACATTTGCCTTTGCCTGCCAAAGCAAAAGCCAACCCAAAGGCAAAGCCAAAAGAGTGCAATCGCCAACGCATTATCAATAAATTTTAAGTTTAGCATATAAAAACAAAAATCCATCAATATGAAATTAGAAAAAGTAACAGTAGAAATAGACAACTTACTTCTTGACCCAAATAACCCAAGGTTTGCAGACATTTCTGACGATGCTTTAAACATTGACAGGTCAAGGTTTGGAGAAGCAGCAATTCAAGCAGCAGCATATGAAAAAATGACAAATCCAAAGTTTGACATAATCACACTTTCAAATTCTTTTGCAACTGTTGGCTTTGTTCCAGTTGATAACATCGTAGTTGCAAGAATCAATGCGACACAATTTTACATCATTGAAGGAAACAGACGGGCAACAGCAATCAAGTATTTATTAAAGCAACATCAGTTGGGCTTAACAACATTAAGCGAAGACAATATTCAAAAACTTAAAAGTATTGATGTGTTGGTAGTTGATGACGTGGAAAACTCAACGGAGTTCATTGGAATGATAATTCAAGGAATAAGGAATGTAAGCGGTATAAAAGAATGGGATGCTTTTCAAAAGGCACAGTTCATTAATGAAATGATAGAGAAAGGGAAACAGCCCGGAGAAATTTCAAGGACAATTGGAATGTCAGTAAAGGAAATAAACCGATATTACAAAACATACAGCGTAATGCTTCAATTCAAAACAGACGAAGAATATGCAGGTAAATGGAAGCCAAGTTTCTTTAGTCATTTTGACGAGGTTCTCAAGAAACCAGCGTTGAGAGAGTTCTTTGAATACAATGATGAAACAATTCGCTTTGACAATACAGATAATCTTAAAAGGTTTTACGAATGGATTGTTCCAGATGAAGATGGAAGGGTCGCTATCAGTGATGCACACAATGTTAGGAGGTTATCAGAATTGATAGGTGATAAAGTTGCATTGAATTATTTGGACGATAAAAATTTGGACAAAGCAATAAACTATATAAATCAAAAAAATTTCAATCAAAATAAAATCACAGCTTCAGAGTGCATAAATAAAATAAACGCTGCAATTAGTGCATTCAAAAACATTTTAGCCGAAGGATTAGAAAAAGAATTAAGCGAGGAAGAATTTGCAGAACTTAAAACTGGTATTGATGGAATGTTAGAGAATTACAAAAGAGTTGAAACATTAAAGAATAATGGATAATAGTGTTTTTGAAATATTATTTGCAAACGACATTAACGAAAAGGTTGATACTGAAAAGTGTTTGACTGCATATTTCCAGAAGCAAGGACACAACCGTTTTAAATCTGCCGAATACGCACAAAGCAACATCTTAAACTTTGTTGAGTTTGTAAACAAATCAATCCAAAATGCCATCGCCTTTAATACTCCTTATATTTTTTCTTTTGCTTCTAAAGACATTGTAAAAATCAATGGAGATTATTTTATTGTAAAAAAACTTCATTCCAATATGTTGCAAATGGATTGGAGAGATTTTGAAAATATTTCAGGTGACATTCTTGAAATTTGTTTTGGGGCAGTTGATGTAAAAGTTACGCAAGCTACAGCAGATGGTGGTTTAGATTTTGAAGGCAAACTGCCAATCAAGTCAACAAATTCTAAATTAACTTATGGTTTTGTTGATGTTTACGGACAATCTAAAAAATACACAGGTAATGTGGGCATTTATGACATTAAATCTTTTGTTGCATTTGCAAATAGTAAAAAACGAAACCATGTTCATCCTTCACAATTATTTATGTTTTTTACTACTTCTGACTATGCTACTAATGCCGTAAATGAAATGAAGGAAAACGGATTTATCGGGTTAACAGGTTTCCAATTAGCAAACCTTATTTATTTACATCAAGAAATATTAAGTGCAAAATCAGAAATAATAAAAAAGTTAGTAAGCTAAATCAACAAATGGAAAATCTATTTTCCTAACTTGGTTTCCTATTTTTGTTATAAGAAAAGATGAAGTACGAACAAGTAAAAAATATAGTCAAGAATTCACCTACGGTGAAAATGCTGCGTTCTACGAATGCAGCTATGACCATTTCTTTTCTACATAATCAGTTCAGAGAAAACAACGAGCAACCAATTTCCAATTCAATGTTAGTTCAAAAACTTGCAGACTATCTTGACGAATTAAATTATCAAGACGAAGAAGATTTAGAGTTGAGCAGTTTTAATATGGATTCCATTGACAAGGCAAGAAAATATATTGAACAGTGGACTAATGAGGACAACAGATATTTAAGCAACTACACAGACGAAAGCACAAAGGAAATAATGAATGTGCCAACGAAGCACACTTCAAAAGTTTTGCAGATAGTTGAACTTTTAAAAGACCGAAAACTGGTTGGAACAGAATCAAAGTTCAAAGACATTTTCAACAAACTGAAAGAGCTAATTGACAACAGCATTGAAGACCCTGCAAAAAAAATTGAGGAATTAAAAAAGCAAAAGGAAAAAATTGAAGATGAAATAAGAACCATTCAAAGAGAACAAACTGTAAAAACATATGAAAATTATCAAATCAAATCAAGGTTTGATGAAGTAACCAAACTGACAAATGAATTGATTGGTGATTTCAGAGAAGTTGAAGAAAACTTTAAAGATATTGTAAGAAACATTTACGAAAAGCAATCTGACAAATCACTTTCAAAAGGAAAAATTCTGCAATACACTTTTGATTCTTTGGACGAGTTAAGGCAAACAGAACAAGGAAAAAGTTTTTATGCCTTTTGGACTTTTTTGCTTGATGATTTGAGCCAAGAAGAGTTGAAAATGCTTGTGAATGATGTTTATAAAATACTTGATGATAGAGGAATTGAATACAGCGAAAAGTTTTTGCGAAAAGCAAAAACTGTTTTGCATTTATCAGGCAGAAAGGTTTTTGATTCAAACAATTTGCTTGCAGACAAATTAACAAGAGTAATTGCCGAGAAAAATTTAGAAGACCGAAAAAAAGCAAAAGAGACAATAAACACTATTCGCAATCTTGCTTTGCAATTACTTGGCAAAAAATCTTCTCTTGAATCCTATATTACAATTGAAGGTGATGCAATAATTAATTTGCCAATGGAAAAAAAGTTAGGCGAAGAACAAATCATATCGCAGTTTGACGAACAACCAAAGTCAGCAAGCAATGAACTTGATATTGATGCTTTGAACAAATTGATTGACATAAAACACATAAACAAAAAAGAATTATTGAAAAACATTGAAACATTGCTCAATGAAAAAAGCCAAGTTGCACTGAGTGAAGTTTTGAATGAATATCCAATAAGTAAAGGACTTGCGGAAGTGTTAGGATATTTTTCTTTGGTTCAAACGACCGACAAGTTTTACATAAACGAAAATGAAACTGAGTATTTAAAGTTTGATTTTGAAAACGAAAAATATTTGAAAGCACCACAAGTAATATTTAGCAAATAATGGCAACACAGAAACACGAACCATATGCTCCAGTAATAGTGAAACTCTTAAATGGAACGCTCTATTCCGAAAATGAAAAAGTTTGGAATGACTTGTTGCAATATCAAATTCCGATTACTCAATACTTTGAAAAAATTGCTATTGATTTAATCGTTGAAAAAAAAGACGGTTATGCTTATTTGAAACAAATTGAAATTGACGAGGAGAAAAATACAATCGGACTTGTTAGAAGAACTCCTTTAAAATATGAAACATCTTTGATTTGTGTTTTCCTTCGTGAGATGTTAGATGATTTTGAAATCAACAATGTTGACCAACGAAACCTTTATATAACTCAAAAACAGTTGAAGGAAAATATTGAATTATTTTTCAAAGAGAAAGCGAACAAGGTTAAGATGCTTTCAAAGTTTGATTCTTACATTGAATCAATTGTTGAAATTGGATTTTTAAAGGTTCTTCCAGGAACATACAATTCGAAGGATGAAACAAGATATGAAGTAAGAAGAATTATCAAAGCTAAGATTACCAATGATGTTTTAGAGGACTTTAAAAAGAAACTTGAACAAGATGCAATATAATGCTTTCACAACCAAATCAGCAGAAGCTGGTTATCGCCTTGAGTATTACCAAGCTTATAACTGGGGAACTTTTGACAAACAAATTTTTTCAATTTCTCCAAATGGAAACACAACTTTAATTACTGGTGCAAACGGTTCAGGAAAAACAACTTTCATTCAGGGCTTGCTAACTTTAATTGTACCAGAGAAACGATTGAGATTTTACGAACATCAGCGAACTGAAGAAAGTTATGTGCAAGGAGAATACGGTGATATAGAAACGGAAACAGGTAGACTAATTCAAAAGTTAAGAGACGACAAATCAAAAGCGTTTTCAATTCTACTTGCAACTTTTAAAAATGAAGATAAATTTATAACACTCATTCAGGCAAGATGGTTTTCGGGAACAGAAATGAAACGCAAATACATAATTGCATTCAAGAAATTAAACATTGAAGACGACATAAAACCATTTGATCCTAAAGGAGATTGGCTAAAACGCTTGCAGAAAAAATATCCAAAGCAAGGAACAAAAGAAATCATTTTGCCTTTTGATGGACCTGCAAAATATGCTGATGCTTTACTCAAAGTTTTTGGTATGCGTTCACCAAAAGCTCTTACCTTGTTTGACCAAACAATGAGATTAAAGGTTTTGGGAAGTTTAGACCAATTCGTAAGAGAAAATATGTTGGAAGAAAGCAGGATTGAAGATGACTTTCAAAACCTACGAAGCAACTTCCATAAACTTTTAGATGCACACAGAGAAATGCAAAAGGCAGAAATACAGTTGGAACTTTTGAAGCCAGTAAAAGCAAAGTCGGAGGAATTAGAGAAAACCAAAGAAGAATTGAAACAACTTTCCGATTTAAAAGAAACTCTTCCAGTTTATTTCTTTCAACACAAAAAAGAGTTTTTAGTTAATGAAATTGAAAGAGAAAATTTATTACTCAAAAACATTTTACACAAAGAAGAAAATCTAACTATTGAAATTAAGAAAGCACAAGACGAGGAAGTTGAATTGAGGATCAACATTGAGAACAATGAAGTAGAACAACAAATCAAGTTAATCAAAAAAGAGATTGAAACTTTAGAGAAATCAAAAACTGCTAAAGAGATTAACCTAAATAAATACAACAAGTCAGCAGTTGAAATAAATTTTGCAGAAAGCCCTGACGAATCCTTATTCATTGAACAAATTCAAAAAGCAATAACACGACAAAAAGATATAGTTGAGGAATTAAACCATTCTGAAACCGGAATAAAAATAAAGTGGGCAGGACTTCTAAATGAAAAGAACAATCTCGAAACTCAATACAACGATAAGCAAGCAGACCTTGATAGATTGTTAAAACAGAAGAACAACATTACTGGCAGGGTTTCAGATATAAGGCATGAAATTCTTTTATATACTGGAGCAACTGAAAAGGAAATTCCATTCATAGGAGAATTGATACAGGTTTTGCCCAATGAAAAAGATTGGGAAATGGCAATTGAAAAAGTATTACACAGTTTTGCATTACGCTTAATTGTTCCAGAAAAATATTACAAAGAAGTGAATGAGTATGTGAATGAAAATAATTTGAAAGGCAAAATAATTTACGAAAGATTCAACGGAGAAACTTTTGTAAATTCAATGTTGTCAAAGGAAAGAGAAAGCATTCTTTCAAAAATTGAAATCAAAAGACAATCTGAATATTCTGATTGGATAGAAAACCAAATTAGAACAAATTTCAATTACATATGCACAACTAAAAACGATTTGCCGACATACAACAAAGCCTTAACAATAAACGGACTTACCAAAAACGGGACACGACACGAGAAAGACGACAGACCTAAAACCTTATCAAAAGAAAATTACGTTTTAGGTTGGGACAACAAGGAGAAAAAGGAAATTACTCGTGAAGCATTAAGAAAGTTGGCTATATTGGTTAAAGACAAGAAAGAAGAAGTTGCTAAACTGGTGAAGAGGGAAAAGAGATTGGAAGAAGAAAAAGATAGTATAAAAACATTCATTGGTTTTGAAAGTTATTCTGACATTGATTGGAAAACCGTTTCAAATGCTATTCAAGTTCAGCAAATAAAAAAAAATGAGTTAGAAAAAGATAACACAAACATTCAAGGGCTGAAAAATCAACTGAAAGAATTGCAAGAAGTTATTGAGGAAAAAGACAAGAGCAAGGTTACTTTAATTGAAGAAAGAACTACTAAAAATACTTTAGTTAAATCTATGCAAAAGCAACAAACAGAATGCACAACTTTTTTAAAAGACTTCACCGAAATTGATTTCACTGAAATGTTCGATGCGTTTGAAGAAAAATTTAAGAAGGAATTAAAAGGATTAAGTTTTGAGAATCTTGAAACCAAGAGAAAAATTATCTCTGAAGCTATAATTAACGGAAGCCTAGAAGAAACTAAAAAACAAAGAACGATTGAATTGGCTTTGCAATCTGCAATGAAAAATTTTAAGAGACCTGATGATGCGGTTATGCAGGAATTTAAGGATTGGACTTCTGACACGCACAAACTTGGAGAGGAAATTATTTATGCTGACGACTATATTGAGATTCATGACAGGATTGAAAGAGAAGAACTAATTGAACTCAAAGCTAAATTCAAAAAATATTTGAATGAGGATATGATTAGCAAGATGGCTGACTTCAAAACTTTACTTGACAGCCAAGAAGAACAAATACGAGACAGCATTGATGCTTTGAATGAATCATTAAAAAATATTGACTTCAAAAAAAATCCAAAAACTTTTATCCAACTTTTTGGAGTTAGAAATAGCAATGATGAGTTAGATAAATTCAGAACAAGTTTGATTGATTGGAAACCAGATATTTCGGAATACGAAAAAACAAAAGACGATCAAATTTTAGAAACAAGTTTCTTCAAAATTAAAGACCTCATTGATAATCTTACAGCCAAAGAGGATTGGAGAAAGTATGTAACAGATGTAAGAAACTGGTTACGATTTTTAGCAAAAGAATTTTACAGAGAAGATTTAAAACGACCGCCAAAGATTTACGACAACACAGGAAAACTTTCCTCGGGTGAGCAGGCACAAATTACATACACGATTATGGGTGCTGCTATTGCTTACCAATATGGGATTTTAAAAGATGGAATGAATTCAAATTCATTCCGTTTCATTTGTGTTGACGAAGCATTTGCAAAGCAGGACGAAGAAAAAGCCGATTACTTAATGGATTTAACAAAGAAACTGAATCTTCAAATGTTGTTGGTTACACCTGACGACAAAATTCAAATTGCAGAACCATACATTTCAGGAGTTCACATTGTTCATAGAGTAAACAACCGCAATTCAAGAATTTTTGATACGTCTATTGAACAAGCGAAAAAAATAATTATAGAAAAAACTTTAACAAACAGTGATTACAGTAGCTGAAATAAAAAAGAAGTCAGAAAATCTTTATTCTGAATATCTGAAATCAATAATTTCTGGGGAGGCATTTTTTCCAAAAACTATTCGTTCAGACAAATCTGTTTCAAATGACTTCAATGAAATGAGAATTGAGCTAACGGAAGTCATTCAACATTCAAAGGACATAAAAAACTTTGGTTACACTATTAAATATAAACAGGTAAACACAAGGAAGCATGGAGTTCAGAGTTTGCCAGAAGAGATTAGTTTTCAATCTGAAAATGACTTCTTGAAGTTTTTGCATAAGGAAAAAGAAGCAGAAATTTTTAAAGCAAATGTAAACAAAATACTTTCAGTGTTTCCTGTCTTAATTGATACAATAAAAAAGTATCCGAAGAAAGTAATTGACAACAACCAAAATTGGAATTCAATTTTAAATGTTTGCGTTTACTTCAAAAATAACCCTAAACCAAATCTTTACATTAGAGAATTACCTGTTAATGTTCACACAAAATTTATTGAGAATAACAAAGGCATTTTACTTGACTTACTTAATGTTATCTTGCCTGTTGAAAGCATTAACGAAGAATTTACAACGACAAAAGAATTTGAAAAGCGGTTTGGGCTTAAATACAATCAAAGTCAAATTAGAGTTAGAGTTTTGGACAAAAAGATTTCAGATAGACATCTTTCAGGCTTAACAGACATTGAAGTAACAGAAGAGGAATTTTGCAGTTTACAAATTCCATGCTATAAAGTTTTTGTTTTTGAAAACAAAACCAACTATTCAAACTTGATGAACTTTTTGACCCTTCCACAGATGGAAAACACAATCGGAATTTTTGGAAGCGGTTTTAGTGTGAACAAATTGAAAAATGCATTGTGGCTTGCTGACAAAGAAATATTTTACTGGGGGGACATTGATACACATGGTTTGAAAATTCTTTCTCAAATCAGAGGTTACTTTTCAAACACAAAGTCAATAATGATGGACTTTGAAACGATAAATACTTTCAAAGATGATTGGGACAAAGGCGAACCGATACATGAAAGCAGTTTACCGAATCTTACTTCAGACGAACAAGAACTTTTTCAGTTTGTAAGAGCTGACAACATAAACACAATTCGACTTGAACAGGAAAAAATTAGTCAAGAATATGCATTGAAACAGATTGACAAAATTTATGATATATTATAGACAATGAAAAAGAAAAAGGCACCACACAAAAAAATACATTCTTTAAAACTTATAGGCCAACACTGAAAGCAATTTTTTTAAGGGTGTGTTTTTTATGCCACCTAGAAAGAAATTGAATTTTTTTCTCACACCCATCGGTGTTTTATTTATTTTGCTGCCTACAAAAAAGACTACGCTATAAAAATGAAAGATTGTTTTCACCCACGCTTTTTTAAAAACAGCAACCTTAATCTTTATAATTATTTTCGATAAATTAAACTACATTATTAAATGCTTGATATTAAAAGTAACTTTTGGAACGAAAACGGACGAACACTTTGCAAACCCGATTTAAAATGTTTGAGGCAAGACCATGAACTATATAAAACCATTCTCATGCAGTTGGTTGGTAAAATTGAGTATGACACAGAAGGAATAAGAATAGCAGATGAAAGCTTGGCTAACGCCAAGTTCGATTTATTTATTGATAAAGCTATTGAAGAGAATGTTGATTTGGCAATTACACCAGAGTATTCTTGTCCTTGGATAAATATTGAACAATTTATCTTAAGAAATAAACTTCCATCTGAAAACAATATTTGGGTAGTTGGATGCCAATCTATCAAGCCCAAAGAATTTAAAGATCTTACTGAACGTCATATTAATGTTGTTTGGATTTATGATGAGACTCTTGTTCAACAAAAACTAAATGAGAACAAATTCTTTGACCCTGTTTGTTTTCTGCTTAAAACAAAAAACACAGACAATGAAGTCAAAGATGTAATTATTGTTCAATTCAAAACATGCAACTCAGCTGAAATTTGGGAAAGAGATAATTTTATTCAAGGGAGTATTTTTTATGTGATTGAGAACAGAATAAATTCAACTCGGCTAATGACTTTTATATGTTCTGACACATTGCAAAATATTGATTTCAACACAGTCAATGAAGGTTATTTCGTGGGGCAACCTCTTTTGTTAATTCATATCCAACTAAATCAAAAACCATTTGATTCTTCTTATAAAAAATACAGGAACAACATTTATTCCTACGGTAATAAGGATGACTACAACAAGGAGGTTATATGCTTAAACTGGGCAAGAGGAGTAACATTTGATGATGAAAACGGAATCGAAGTTAAATTCAATAAATATGGTGGCTCTTCATTTTATTGCCAAACAAATAAAATTGAATTAGGTGATAACAGAATAAATGAAAATCATAGAAAGGGTTTGTATTACACTTCGTGGAAGAATATGAAAAGTCATGTTTCATTTCTTAATTACGAAGAATATGTTTTTCTAATTGAAAACACAAAACCTTCCCAGATAACTTCATTACCTGCACTTCGAAATAGAACAGGACCAAAAGTGATTAAGACATTTAGTTGGAACAATCAATGGAATGAAGTAACAACAGTTATGGATGGATTTTCGCAAGTGTGTTCTGAAATTGAAGATACTGACGGAGACTTAAATTGTTTAACTGGTAATGATAATTTTATGGAAGTAGAAAGAATCATTCAATTAAGTTCTGGGGACCTTGACGATTCTCCAAATAGAGATTGGAGTAAAATAATAAACCTACTTTCATTTCAAATTACCGATACTGAGATTAACAGCAGAAACACATTCACTCATGACCCAGATTCAACAGCTAAATCAAATAGAAAAGGTAAACTAAATAGATACCATTCTTTGAAAAATAAAATTTTGACCGATCCACAACAAGCTCCTACAACATTTTTAAATGCCATATTAAAGTTTGAAACAGGAAGTAATTCAAAAAATATTTACTTACTAAATCTACACTCAATTGATAACACAAGAAAAGGAACCGCTATCTATCTTGGTGACAAATCTTTTGCCGAAGCAAAAGCATTTAAAGTAAAGATTGAAAGTTTATTTAACGAAGACCAACAAGGAAAGCAGGTAATTGTTTGGTATAATAATCCGGGTCTTATAAGGATTTTTGACGAAGATAATAAACCTCAGATAAGTGAGAATGTTTCTCAATCACCAGTATCATATAAAAAGGCAAAGTAATGGCAACACTATTAGACACACTTTATTCGCATTTTGGAAAGGATAATGTAATTCCAACAGAAAAACACAAAGATGTTTTTCTATGTGAAAAGAAAACAGGCGATAACGAAACCTATCAAGTAATCTTCATTGATACCTCTGATAATTGGTGTGAAGAAAATTATTCTCAATATTTAGAAAGCGTTGTTATTGATAAATACTATCAAACAGCAGGATTTCTTCAATGGAATTTTTACTACTACTTCATCACGACAAAAGAGAAGCTCAATAAAAATATTCTTAGAAAAAAAGAAATTGAGAATGATGAAACCTATACACGTAAATCCGTTTTGACAGAAGAAGAATTTACCGAGTGGGTAAATTCTTTTGACGACATAAGTAAGATTTCAAAAGATGCTATTTCAAGGGATCTGTATAGTAACTGGGTGAATTTTTTAAGAGAGAAAAAATTATTTTTTGTATTCAATTCCGCCAAATATCCAAACTATAAACAGCCTGTTGAAGATTTCATAAATGGTATTTCATCTGAGGATATTGAAGAAGCAGAACAAGATGATTCTAATGATACATTAGAGCCAACTCTACATAAAATCAAGACACTTGATTTGTCAAATTCATTTAGGGAGTATCCGCTAAGAAAGAATTTTGAATTAGGCAATGTGAATCTTATTCATGGAGCAAATGCAGTTGGGAAAACATCGTTTTTTGATGCAATTGAATTAATAATTACAGGAAAATTATTATACAAAGACACGAAAAGTGATTACAGGATTCAACTTACTACAGATACAAATAATCTGCTAAAGTTTCCTGTAAAACCCGCACCTTATAAAAAAAGAGATGCTCAATGGTATAATAGTTATTCAAACAGAGGCAATGAACTAAATGAGCATTTCAATAAGTTTAATTATTACACAAGTGATGCTGCTTTTCTGTTAAAGCAAGACGACAACAATAAGCTGAATAATTTACAAGAAATTATTGCAGACATTGCTTTAGGAAGAGAGGTTAATAAACTTGAAGAAAGAATTAAGGCGTTTGCTGAAAGGTTTACAAATTGGACTGATAATTTCCTTACAGAATCATTACGACTAAACAAAGACCTTGACGAAAAAAACGAAAAAATAAAAGAATTAACCAAAGAGCAAAAGAATCCAGAGGGCTACAAAAAGGCTTTAGTTGAATCTCTTAAAAATAATTTTTGGAAAACAATTATTGAGGACGGAGAAGATTCAATTGCTAAACTTGACAATGAAATTCAATCAGTTAACAATATAATCGCAAATATTCAATCAAGAAATATTGAAGTAGAAAATCTTTCAATTGAAAGCGTTGATAATGAATTAAAAGAATTAAATCTAAGGAAACTTTCAATTACAACTATTCGCAATGAGATATTAAAAAGTCAACAGCAAAGACAAACTTATTTAAAAGAGGTTGAGAGGAACAAGAATATCTTGACTTTAATTGATTATCTTTCAGATTATTACGGTCATGAACAATTCTCTTTGTTAATTGGGCTTGAAAAAAACATTAAAGAGAAGACTAGCGAACTGAAAAAAGCAACTGAAGTAAAGCAACTTTCAGATTCAATTTTATCAAACGAATTATTCCTCAAGGAATCAGAAATATCAAAGTCAGTAAAACAGATTGAAGAGGAAATTAAAACGAGAGTAGAATCACTTAACAAGAAATATGAAGAAACTGAATTAAAGATTAGTCAAATAGAGGAAGGCATTGAAGAATTGTCAATCATTGTGAGCAATATAAAAAGTTCAGGGCAATCTTACTTAAAACTAAACCCCAAAGCGGAGGATTGTCCGCTTTGTAATACGCACTTTCATAATGAAGATTTAGCTGAAGCAATTCAACGGACACAAGAATCATTTTCAAATTCCATTGTGCTTACAACCTTAAAAGAGGACTTAGATTTCATGAATAAAAGGTTTGATGAAATAGACAAGCAAGTAGAAGCAATAAACAAACTAAAAAAACTTGCATTCTCAATTTTCGCATCAACAGGTTTGGATAAAACAATAACTGAAATCAGGCTAAGTAGTATTGAAAATACAAAAATATTTGCTACTCTAACTGAATCTTTGATTCAGTTGAATGCGGTTCTATCTCAATTGAATAATTCAGGTTTGACAGAAGATAAATTTCATAATCTATTAAATCGTGTTGAAGAATTCTTATCAATCAAGATTCAGTCAAGCGCTGAACTTGATATACAGAAGCAAGCCTTACTTGATAAGCAGACCAAATTAACATCTACAAATATTCAACTTGAAAATGAAATATCTGAAAAGCAAACTTCTTTAAGTAACAGTTTTACAGTAGATATTGAAAATGAAGAACAATTATTAAAAAGATTGAACATACTTCAAGAAGTGGAAAGTAACTTTAGGCAGTTAGAAATTTATTTGAGTTTCCCAGCTAATACAACTCTGATAAGTATTCTTGAAAAAGCAAGTTCGGTTCTTAGTGTTTTCGAAACCTATAAAAAAGCAGCTTTAGAATTGAAGCAACAAAATCAAGTTACAGAATTAACGAAAAAGGAAATTGAAAAAATTCTTGCAGAGATTGAAGTAATAAAACCAAAACAAAGACGTGCTCAATTTGCAAGCAATGAATTGAGCAAACTTTTAAGTGAACAAAGCAAGAACGATTATTTAAGTGACTACATTTCTAAAAACAAAAAAGAAATAGTTTCAATCTTCAAACTCATACATAATCCAAGTGAATTTAAGGACATCAATTTTACGAACAATAAAATAACACTAATCACGAATGAAGAAGCTGAGAGAACATTGAGTGAGATAAGCACTGGACAGCGTTCAGCACTTGCACTTAGTATCTTTTTGAGTTTAAATAAGAAACTTTCAAAGGGTCCAAACATATTGATGTTTGACGATCCTGTAACTTATGTTGACGATATGAATGTTCTCTCTTTCTTTGATTATTTAAGGGAGTTAGTGATAAAATCTAAACGGCAGGTTTTCTTTGCAACCGCAAATGACGACCTTGCCTTTTTATTTAAAAAGAAATTTGAATTTTTAGGAACAGAATTAATAGACATTAAACTTGAAAGAAAGAATGAGAATGTCTAGCTAACGCATTTGTAAGCACATAGTTTTTGTAATACTAAAGCCAACGGTAAAAAAACTTGTATATAAAACTAATTTGACATATTTAATTTAACAAAATAAATCAAAACTGTAAAAGAATTGAGATTGTATAAAAAGTGGTTCGGCTTAATTGTCGATTTTGTTTCTTAAAAACAATTACATTAAAATGCCAATAATTAACAAAAGAAAAAGAGCTAAATTCTTACAACATTTAATAAAATTTACATAATTTAGCAAGCAAATAAAACAATAAAGAATAGTCGTATTGAACGAAGAAATATATAACGAAGAACAAGTTAAATCTAAAAAACGAGTTACAGACCATGGCGAAGTATTTACCAATGAGCGCGAGGTTAATGCTATGCTTGATTTGGTAAAACATGAAACAGAACGAATTGATTCACGTTTTTTGGAGCCTGCTTGTGGGAATGGTAATTTTTTGGCTGAAGTGTTAAAACGAAAATTAACTGTTGTTACTGAAAGGTATGGTAAAAGCCAAATAGAATGGGAAAAGTATGCGGTAATTGCAGTTGCAAGTATATATGGTGTTGATATTTTAGAGGACAATGCAATAGAATGTAGTGAAAGATTGTTTAATTTGGTTTCGAAAGCTTATTTAAACAAATTTGGAACAAATAGTAAAGTAGAACTCATAAAAACCATCAAATTTATATTAGAAAAAAATATTCTTTGGGGTGATGCCTTAGACTTTACAAACCCAATAACTAAAAAACCAATTGTATTTTCTGAATGGAGTTTTATTAATGAAAACATGGTAAAACGAAGAGATTTTGTATTTAAGTTTTTGGTTGAAAAAACACACCAATTTACTATGTTTAACGATGAGGGGAATACAGGAGCAATTGATGAACCTGTGAGAGATTTTCCACCAATACATTATTTAAAATTAGGGCAAATATGAAAACTCAAACTACTAATTATAACCCTGATGTGCTTTCGTGCCTTGCTAACTTAAGCAATGACGAGGTATTTACACCTCCAAATTTAGTAAACCAAATATTGGATTTATTGCCCAAGGAAATTTGGAAAAATAAAGATGCCAAATTTTTGGACCCTGTAAGTAAATCGGGTGTGTTTTTGCGAGAAATTGCCAAACGATTAATGATTGGTTTGGAAAAACAAATACCTGATAAGCAAAAACGCATTAACCATATTTATACCACACAATTATATGGCATAGCCATAACAGAATTAACCTCTTTGCTTTCGCGAAGAAGTGTGTATTGTTCTAAAGCAGCTAATGGTAAATACTCTGTTTGTGATGATTTTAAAAACGAACAAGGTAATATTATATATGAACGCTTGCAACACACTTGGGAAAATGGTAAGTGTAGTTATTGTGGTGCAAGCCAAGAAGTGTATGATCGTGAAGATGCTTTAGAAACTTACGCTTATCCATTTATTCATACAGACATAACAAAAACAATTTTTAAAAAAATGAAATTCGATGTAATTGTTGGAAATCCTCCATATCAGTTGAGTGACGGAGGAGATAACAATGAAGAAACCCGAACACGAGGAGGAGCAATCCCACTTTATAACAAATTTGTTCAGCAAGCTAAAAAACTTAACCCAAGATATTTAACTATGATAATCCCTTCAAGGTGGTTTTCTGGAGGTCGTGGGCTTGATATTTTTAGAGATGAAATGTTGAAGGATACAAGAATTTCGAATATAGTTGATTTTCCAGTTTCTTCTGAGTGCTTTCCTGGTGTAGAAATCAAAGGAGGTGTATGTTATTTTTTATGGGATAAAGAACATAAAGGCAATTGTGAAGTGAAAACTATTAGAGGTGAGAATATATCAATACTAAAAAGACCACTTTTGGAGAAAGACAGCGATATTTTTGTCAGGTATAATGAATCAATTTCTATATTACAGAAAGTAAAACTGAAAAAAGAAGAATCATTTAGTAGCCAAGTAAGTACTCAAAAACCATTTGGATTTAGAACGTTTTTTAAGGGTAAATCGAAACCATTTAAAGAAGCTGTAAAAATTTATACAAATAAAGATGTTGGATATGTTTCTTTAAATGAAATAATGTTGAATCAAAATTGGATAAAGGAGCATAAAATTTATATTACAATGGCTTATGGAGCAGGGGAGGGTTTTCCACATCAAATAATTAATAAACCGTTTTATGGAGAACCTAACAGTTGCTGCACGGAGACTTATCTTGTAATAGGTCCATATGCAAATGAAAAGCGGGCAAGAAATGTTCTATCATATATTCAAACTAAGTTTTTTCGTTTTTTAATTTTATTGAGAAAGAATACACAACATGCTGCAAAAGGGGTTTATCAGTTTGTTCCTATTCAAGATTTTAAAGAGCATTGGACAGATGAAAAATTGTATAAAAAATATGGTTTAACCGAACAAGAAATTGAGTTTATTGAATCAATGGTTCGCCCTATGGAAATTAGTAGTGAGTAAATAAACGGTTTATGGAAAAATTTAATAAAGACACCCCATACAATGCTTTGCCTGATTTGCCACCCAATAAAAATTTGGAAACAAGTTCCATATTTAAAGCAACCATTAAGGCAAATAAATTATTGGCTGAATTAAAAGGCTATTGCCAAACCTTGCCAAACCCCGAATTGCTTTTAAACACCATTGTTTTACAAGAAAGTAAGGAATCGAATGCCATTGAAAACATAGTAACCACGCAAGATGAACTATACAAAGCCACTTTAATGGGCGATGCAGTTAAAAACCAAGCTGCAAAAGAAGTTTTACAATACAGAGAAGCCATGTACTGGGGCATAGCAGAGTTGCAAAAAAACCAATTAATTACTACTAATTTACTGGTGGGTGTAATGCAACGAATAAGAAACACAACCGATAATATACGAAAAAATGTGGGTACTAAATTAGCTAACCCAACTAACAATACCATTGTATATACACCACCAGAAGGCGAAGACATAATTAGAGAAAAGCTATCTAAGTTAGAAATGTTTATTAATAATAATGAATTTTCGGACTTAGATCCATTAATAAAAATGGCTTTGTTGCATTATCAATTTGAGGCAATTCATCCATTTAGCGATGGCAATGGAAGGACTGGAAGGATTTTAAATGTGTTGTATTTAATACAACAAGAGCTATTGGGCTTACCTGTGTTATATTTGAGTAGATATATTATTCAAAATAAATCAGATTATTACCGCCTATTAAAATCAATTACAGAAGATAGTAATTGGGAAGAATGGGTTTTGTTTGTGGTAAATGGTGTAGCTGAAACTTCGGCTATCACTTTAAAAAAAATAAACGATATTTTATCGTTAAAACAGGTAGCAACATATAAAGTAAAAGAAGTTTTAAAATCTTCGTACTCAAAAGAGTTGGTTGATTTGTTGTATAGTAATCCTTATATTAAAATTAAAATTTTAGAAGATAACAATATTGCTAAAAGGCAAACTGCCAGTGAATATTTGAAAAAACTAGAAAAAGCGGGTATGCTTTCTTCTGTAAAAATTGGTAATGAAATATATTATATCAATACAGAATTGATTGATGTACTTTCAAAATAATGAGCATTTGAGAAAAAGCTATGTCGATTTCATAAACATAAGAAAAAGCTATGTCGATTTTTTTTATTTTTTTCGACATACATTTTTAGTATGTCGATTGAATCGACATATTCTAGATTATTATTTCAATTTGCAAAGTAAATCAAACATGGTACACACTGCTGATTTTCAACTAAATCTTATTTTCAAAGCAAATACAAACCAATAAAAATGAGTAAAAAAGACTTTTTTCCATCAAGACCAGAGGCAAATCCTACTATTTATGCGTACGAATTGCTTGAAGTAACAACTCATAAGGGTTTACTAAAAGTAGGCTATACCAGTAGAACCTCTCAAAATCGCATTGCTGAACAACTAAAAACGAGTAGGGTAAAATATAAAATTGTATTTGAAGAATCGGCTATGCGAAATGATGGAAGTGCATTTACCGATTTTGATGTGCACCGTTATTTAAAAAAGAAAGGTATAAAAAACACAGAGGGTGAGTGGTTTAAATGCACAGTTAAAGATTTAAAAGCTGCAATTCTTGAAATAAAAAGTGGTGTAAAAAATGAAGACAACCGAACGCTTGATTTTGGAATGCGTCCTGAACAGGCGGATGCAGTAAATAAGACCATTCAGTATTTTAAAAGTTTTAAAACGGAAAACAATGATAAAGCACCTCGTTTTCTTTGGAATGCAAAAATGCGTTTCGGAAAAACTTTTGCTACTTATCAATTAGCAAAAAAAATGGGCTGGAAAAAAGTTTTAGTACTAACATTTAAACCTGCTGTTCAAAGTGCTTGGGAGGAAGATTTAGAAACCCATATTGATTTTAAAGGTTGGCAGTTTATTTCTCGAAATGGTTTAAATTTTAAAGATGTAGATAAAAAGAAACCCTTTGTTTGCTTTGGCTCATTTCAGGATTATTTAGGAAAAAATGATGTGGGCGGAATTAAAGCAAGAAACGAATGGGTACATACTACTAATTGGGATTGTGTAGTATTTGACGAATACCATTATGGTGCTTGGCGCGAAAATGCTAAAGATTTATTTGCCGCAGAAGATAAAAAGGAGTTAGAGTTTGGGGAAGGCGAAGCAATGGACTACTTTGATGAAGGAAATATGCCAATTACAACTAATGGTTATTTATACTTGTCAGGTACTCCTTTTAGGGCCATTGAATCAGGAGAATTTATAGAAGAACAAATTTATAACTGGACTTATTCTGACGAACAAAAAGCAAAGGAAAATTGGAAGGGAGAACCAAATCCTTATGCATCATTACCAAGAATGGTAATGCTTACTTACCAATTACCCGATTCTATTCGTGAAATAGCAATGAAAGGTGAGTTCAATGAATTTGATTTGAATGTATTTTTCTCTGCTGATGGAGAAGGAAAAAAAGCAAAATTTAAATACGAAAGTGAAGTACAAAAATGGTTGGACTTAATTCGTGGTTCCTTTTCAGAAACTACTATTGACAATTTAAAATTAGGCGCAAAAAAACCTCCATTACCATTTTCACATGCACCATTGTTAAATGTGCTCTCTCATACATTTTGGTTTTTACCTACTGTTGCATCTTGCCATGCAATGAGCAATTTGATAGCACAAAAGCAGAATAAATTCTACCATGATTATACAGTAGTAGTTGCAGCAGGTACAAGTGCAGGAATAGGAGTTGAGGCATTGCCTCCTATTCTGAAAGCAATGGAAAATCCGTTACAAACCAAATCAATTACGCTTTCATGCGGTAAACTTACCACAGGGGTTTCTGTAAAACCATGGACAGGAATATTTATGTTACGGAATTCATCAAGCCCTGAAACCTATTTTCAAGCGGCTTTTAGAGTTCAAACTCCTTGGACAATAAAAAATCCTGATAGCAAATCGCCAAACAAAGAGGAAATTATAAAACAAGAATGTTATGTTTTTGATTTTGCACCAGACAGAGCCTTGCGACAAATTGCTGATTATAGCTGCCGTTTAAATGTAGGCGAATCCAATCCCGAAAAGAAAGTGGAAGAATTTATTCACTTTCTGCCTGTTCTTGCTTATGATGGGAGTTCAATGAAACAAGTTGATGCTGCTGGAATTTTGGATATGGCAATGAGTGGAACTACAGCTACACTTTTGGCAAGGCGTTGGGAAAGTGCATTGTTAGTGAATGTTGACAACAATACTTTACATCGTTTAATGAACAGTGAAGATGCAATGAAAGCCTTAATGAGTATTGAAGGTTTTAGAAACTTAAATCAAGACATAGAAACAATTATCAATAAATCAGAATCTGTCAAGAAAACAAAGAGTGAGGCGAATGAGAGAGAGCTTTCTAAGAAAGAGAAGAAAGAACTAACTGACGAAGAAAAAGAATACAAAAACTTAAGACGACAAATTCAAGAAAAACTCATCAAGTTTGCCACCCGTGTTCCTGTATTTATGTACCTAACTGACTATAGAGAAAGAAGTTTAAAAGACGTGATTACTCAACTTGAACCTGGTCTTTTTAAAAAAGTGACTGGTTTGAATGTGAAAGATTTTGAATTATTGGTGAGTCTTGGAGTATTCAACTCTGCACTAATGAACGATGCTGTTTATAAATTCAAACGTTATGAAGATGCAAGTTTGGTTTACATTGGTATTAACAAGCACGAAGGCGAGGATGTTGGATTATATGACACAGTAATCAGTTCAAAGGAATATAAGGAAAGTTTTGTAAACGAAGATTAGCTATGAAAAGTTTATTTGAAAAAGAGGAGAAAGAAACTGCATTAAATCAACTTAAAGTTGATTTGATTTCGCGCTTCTACCCTTTTTCAAAAGAAGAAGTACTTAAATATAAGTTGGTTTTAAATTTTGACCGCTACCATTTAATGAATAACGAGTTTATTGATTGGGACATTAAAATAATTGATGGTTTAGTTGATAAGATTGATTGGACAGCAATTTGGAAAATAAAAAATATCAGTCTTGATTTTGAATTCTTCAAAAAGTATGAAAATCAAATAGATTTTAGTTCAATTCATTTGTCAAAAAATATAAAATGGACGGATAATTTATTAGCTGAGTTTGGCGACAAGTTTGATTGGAGTAAATGGTTAATTACAAAAGAACCATTATCAACTATTGACAATCTAAGACGATTCAATGATAAATTAGATTGGAGTTTTGTTTCTCAAAGAATCAATATTGAATTCAACGAAAATGTTATTGAAGAATTCTCTGAAAAATGGGATTGGAAAAAACTATCATCAAATAAAAACCTTCCTTTAACAGTCGAGTTTATTCAAAAACACATTGACCAGCTTGACTTTGACGAATTATCGCAAAATCCTAAAAGTTTAGAATTAATTTATAGATATTCAACTTCCCAAAAATGGAACTGGGAAAAGGTTATTTTAAATCCTGCAATTATTTACGATAAAGAATCATTTGATTTTGTCTTCAATAATTACAAAAGATATTATGAAGCAAAGGAATTTACAAATCCAATGATGAAAAAAATGGCTTTGCCTACCTTTCTGTTTCATGTTTTTTCTCGTCAGCAAAATGACATTAGTTATTTTTTAGGCGATGATTTTATCAAGTTATTACCTTGGGTAAATCTTTGTAAATTTTCTAACACAAAATTACCACTTGACTTTATTGAAAAGTATAAAGATAAATTGAATTTTAAAGAATCAGAGTTGATAAGAAACCACAAAAATATAATTACAATTGAATTCATTGAAGCCAATTTAGATTTATTTGATATAGAACATTATTCATTCTATTCTCTGCCATTAACAATTGAATTGCTTAATAAATATGATGGTAAGTTAATTTGGAACAACCTTTCAAGTTGTGAAAAACTTGATTGGACTTGGGAATATATTGACAAACATTTTGATAAATTCAACTTGTTCAGACTTGCAGAAAACAAAGGAATATTTGAGAAATTAATTATTGACAAATTAACGAAACAAGAAATATTTGATATCCTAGAGAACGAACTAACAAAAAGAAGGTAATGAAAAAAACATTTTTAAGCTGAAATTGAATCATAACGGCAGTTATTACTAAAAATTATGCTTTTCCAGTTGTAATATTCTCTTGGCGAATAATTAGCTTAATGATGCCTTTTATTATTTAAATGTAGTATACTTTGTGGTTTCATTAAATATAGCTAAGAATTTTCAGCAAAAATCAAAAAAACAATAATTTGTGTATTTTTTAGCATGTATTTTCAGGTGCTAAAAATACATGCTAAAAAATAGAGTTAAATAGGTATTTGCGAAGGGTATTAATAATGTTTCGAATTGATGGAAATACTCGTAAATACTGGTATTTTTTAATATTTTACCGATTAAATATATTCTAAAATTGAATAATTAGCTGCATAAAAACCAGCTAAATATTTAGTTACAAAAAAAATAACTAATTATATTCGTTTGAAGTGTTGCGCAAACTTGCGCATTGCGCGCGCAAACATAATATTATTAGGTATTTATTGTTAGGTAGGTTTTGCAATGTAAGAAAGTATTTATTTAGGTGCTAAAAAGTACAAGCTAAAAATAGAGTTAAATAGGTATTTGCGAATGGAGTTACGAAAGTTACGAATTAACGTAAACATTAGTAAATGCAGGTATTATTGAAGCTTTTACTGATTAATTATGTTCTAAAATTGAATAATTAGCTGAATAAAAACCAGCTAAATATTCAGTATTTAGTAACTAAAAAATAACGAAATATATTGTTTTGAAGTATTGCGCAAAACTGCGCATTGCGTGCGCAAACATAATATTATCAGGTATTTATTAGTTGTTTGGTTGATTTTGTAATGTAAGATAGTATGTATTTTAGGTGCTAAAAAGTCTGATTTTAAAAGGATAATACACATTACAATAGCAAAATAAGTACTAAAAAGGATTATTTGATACTTCAAAAATCTAAATAAGTATTCTTTAGCTGCTGAAAACATGCTGATAAAATTGATGTGTATTGTGAAAAAGTAAGTATATCAAAAAATTGTACAATAATATATTTGCAGTTCGCAACAAATGTAACAATGCGCAAACAGTGGAATTTTATTTAATATTTAGTTACTAAAAATAGTAGCTAATAATTATGTTTTTAGCTTCAAATCCTACAGCCATCAATAGTTTTTAGTTACATTATCAAGTAACTAAAAATATAAATACTCCAGTAAATGTATTTATTGAGCTTAAATATTTGAATGATTGATGTTTGCGCAGCTTTGCGCATACAAAAAAGTAATGATTTTACATTTTTAGTTACTAAATATAGCGGCTAGAATTATGTTTTTAGCTGCAAATTCGAAAGCCATCAATAGTTTTTAGTTACATTTTCAAGTAACTAAAAATATAAATACTCCAGTAAATGTATTTATTATGTTTAAATATTTGAATGATTGAGGTTTGCGCAGTTAATTGCGCAACTTTGCGCACATAAAAAAGCACTAGATTTTACATTTTTAGTTACTAAATATAGCAGCTAATAATTATGTTTTTAGCTGCAAATCCGAAAGCCATCAATAGTTTTTAGTTACATTATTAAGTAACTAAAAATATAAATACTCCAGTAAATGTATTTATTGAGCTTAAATATTTGAATGATTGATGTTTGCGCAGCTTTGCGCATACAAAAAAGTAATGATTTTACATTTTTAGTTACTAAATATAGCGGCTAGAATTATGTTTTTAGCTGCAAATTCGAAAGCCATCAATAGTTTTTAGTTACATTTTCAAGTAACTAAAAATATAAATACTCCAGTAAATGTATTTATTATGTTTAAATATTTGAATGATTGATGTTTGCGCATAATTAAACACTTTGCGCAAAAACTGCACAACCACAATAAATAATGTTTTTTTTAGCACCTAAAAATCGGTGCTAAAAAATGCATTGAAGTTTATTATTTCATGGTATTTATTAACCAATTCTTACATTTCTAAATGTTTATGTAAACATTTAAAATATAGTGTTTTGTGCAGTTTTGCGCACATTGCGAATTAATAAATAGATTGTGCAAAGACTGCGCAATCATAATGAAATAGTGTATTTTTTAGCACCTAAAAATAGGTGCTAAAAAATGATTTGATATATTTTATTTGATGGTGTTTTTTGACCAATTCTTACATTTCTAAATTTTATGTAAATCTTTAAAATATAAGGCTTTGTGCGATTTTTTTGAGCACATTGCGCATTATTAAACATATTGCGCAAAGACTGCGTAACCATAACAAATAATGTATTTTTTAGCACCTGAAAATAGGTGCTAAAAAATGGTGCTAAAAATTAATACATTGGTTCAGCTTTCAAATCAATTTCACATTTACTAAATAGCCTGTAGTCTACATTAGGATTAAGCCAATCTTGCTCATTCTCTTTTGTTAAAATTACTGGCATTCTTTTTTTTGTATTATGTACTTCAGCCATTAATTCGTTAGCCTCTGTAGTTACCATGGAGTATGTATTTATAACCTCACCAGTTAACTTATTAGTCCAAGAGCTATAAATACCTGCAAAGGCAAATAATTCCTCATTAGGCAAGGTTATTAAATATTGTAGTTTATCCTTTCCCGCTGGGTCTAACCATTGCCATTCGTAAAAACCATCTACTACGATTAAACAGCGGTTCTTAATATAATTACGATAAGATGGTTTTTCATCAATTGTTTCAATACGTGCATTTAAGGTGTTTTTTCTAAAGCTTTCATCTTTTGCCCAACTTGGAATTAAACCCCAAGAATAAAGTTGAATACTATCTTTCTGTGAGGTTGTAATTACTGGAGCTAAGGGGTGGGTAAATCCATTAAATCTATCTGAGTTAATAGGTAATTCACCAATAGGTAATAAATTAAACCTGTTCTCTAATGTTTGGGCATCTGAAGTTTGTTTAGAATAATAACACATTGTAGTTGATGTTTTAGTGTAATAATTTTATTTATATCAATAATTGAACTAAAGTCCTCTAGTTTATAGTTAACTTCAAAAATATATAAAATAAGTGAATTAGGCTTTAATCATTAATAATTCATCTATTCGGGTAGTGTATCTAGGAGAAAGTTTCTCTTGTTTCATTTTCCAAGCCCTTCCAATATCCTGTGATGCCAATTTTACTTTTGTTACTCCAATTATTTTATTTAAATCGTCAATAGCTTTCATGAGTGAAATATGCTTAGGGTTACTATTTTCAAACATATTGAGCTGTTTTTGTGACTCTGGAGTAATTTCCATTACAATTACACCTGCTTTTTTGAATAAATACCCTTTTTTATATATTTTACTTAATGCATTTGTGGCAAATCTTGAAAGCTCAATATTTGAATTGGTTGGATACGGAAGTTTTAGAAGAATATTTTTACTGTACTGTTCGTGGTCTTTTCTATGGTAATTAGTCAATAAAAAAACCATCATAGCATTACAGTATGAATTTTGTTTTCTAAGTTTTTCAGCACAGTTAACAGCAAATGATGAAACACGTTCTCTAATGTAGTTGTAATCGTCATAATTCTTATCAAATGAACGTGTACAGGCAATATTCTTTTTATCTGTGAGTGGGTCATCTAGCTCTAAACATGGAATACCAAGTAGTTCATTGTATAGTCGAAGTCCTACAATGCTCATGTTCTTTTTTACCCATTCTGCTTGTAATTGAGTAAATTGATATGCATTTTTAACTCCAATTGCCTGTAAGCGTTTAGCATGTTGTCGGCCAATACCCCAAACATCTTCAATTGGAAGCCATTTTAGTGCTTTTATACGCTTTTCTTCGGTGTCAATAACGTATACATTGCCCGTTTTTTCGGGGAATTTTTTTGCAATTTTATTAGCAACCTTCGATAGTGATTTTGTGTTAGCAAAACCAACAGAAATTGGTATTCCTGTACCCTTAGTGACTTTATATCTTATTTCTTTACCAATGATGTTAAAGTCATAAAAAGCATCAAATCCTTCAAATTTTAAAAAGGCTTCATCAATGCTATAAACTTCAATTTCAGGTGAAAATTCAGCTAACATATTCATAACTCGGTTGCTCATATCGCCATAAAGTGCATAGTTAGAAGAGAAAACATGCACATTATTTTTTTCGAATAAATCCTTGTATTCAAATGCAACTGCACCCATTGGAATACCTAGCTTTTTAGCTTCATTACTACGAGCAATTACACAACCATCATTGTTGGATAATACAACAATAGGTTTACCTCTTAGTTGAGGCCTAAATAACCTCTCACATGAGGCATAAAAGTTATTACAATCAATTAGGGCAAACATTTTAGTGGCGTTGAATAGAAAAAGTTACAATCCCCCAAATTTCAAAATCATTAAATTCAGTAACCTTAGTAGGTTTAAATTTTTCATTTTCTGGAACTAACCAAATTCCTTCCTTGTTTACTTTTAGTCTTTTTAGAACAAATTCACCATCTATAATACAAACTGCAATTTTTCCATCTGTAGGTTCCAATGATTTATCTATAACCAATAAGTCTTTGTCTGATATTCCAGCACCTTGCATTGAATAGCCATCTACAACAGCAATAAACGTTGTTGATTCCTTTTTGATAAGGTATTTATTAAGGTCAATTTTATTATCCAAAAAATCAGCTGCGGGCGAAGGGAAACCAGCACTAACACCACCATCCATTAATGGTAATTCTAGTTCTATTTCTGTATCAACTTTATAAATTTTGAAACCTGATTTAGTATTTAGTTGCTTGTTTTTCAATGATTTTGGCTTATTTCTTGTTGTATTCAAAAACTTGCCCATGCTGATTTTTGAATCATAACAAATTTATCCAATTACATTCAAGTTGGTTTCAAAATCATTGTAAATAAATGTATCAATTTAGAATTGAGGCTATAAAATTACTAACCGTAATTTATTAATTCCAAAATATAATTGCGCAACTGTGCAACTATGCGCAAGGTGCGCAACTTAATGCGCAAACAATTGAATTTAGTTGAATATTTTGTTACTAGTTAGCTTGCTAACTAGTAGCTAATCCTAAATAGGTTTACATAAAAAAGTGTAAAATAGGTATTGAAATATCATTGTAAACTTGATTCAGGAATAAAATTCAACGGTAAAACTATTGAAGGAATAATTGAATTATATGTAAGCGTTTTTAGGGAAAGTTAATGATGAGTCAGGAATATTTAGTAACTAATAAATGCAGATAATTACTAGTTATCAAACGCCAGTTTAATAATTTTATATATGAAGGGGAGTAGCTGTGAATTGGAAAGGTTTATTAGATACACCTAGTGTATTCAAGCTAAAAATAAAATTGTCGTAAGAAAAATTCACTTATTTCTTTGTATTGTTTTGATTTATAGCGACTAATCATCTTTTTTAGTCAAGACAAATTACGACAAGTGGTTTTTAATATATTTATTTTCAGGTATTTATATTTTAAAAAGCAGGACAAAATTTGTCTTTTGTTTACGACATTTAGTGTCCTACTTTTTGATATTATTGGCATTAGTAATCAGACAGTTATAATAAGTTTGTCTGATTTTGTCAGAAGAAACTAAAGGGTTAAATTGCTGTATTATAATGTTTTGCATAACTATTTGTGGGGGAAATAATTTGTAAAAGACATTAATTAATATTAGCACCAAAAATTTTAGGATATTTGATCATCCATCGCTTTATATCCCTTTCCATTTGCTTAGATAAAGCAGTGTCAGATTTTGGCTTCTGATTTGCGTAAACAATTTTTGCCATTTTTAAATAAGGTACACTTTGCTTAAACATTTTAGCTGCTATAATCACTTCTTGTGGAGCAACATTTGAGCGCTTGACTTTTTCATAGATTGAAATTGCTTCTTTATTATAATATTCACCAAGCTCTATGGCTCTTTTCATAACATTTAAACCAATATTTTCCTTATCATCAAAAAATGGATTTAGCTTTTCGTTAACAATTTGAGCGCTTAAACATTTATCAGATATGGCTAATATTCCACAAAATCTTAATACATATTCTTTCATTTTACCCAAAATACTTGCAGCAGTATCCTTTTCATCAAGATCGGTTATCTTATTTATGATGTCAATTTTTGTGTCAACCCATTTTTCATATAGTACTGATGCATCTTTGCTTAGAATTACCATTTTAGGCTTACAGTCATTATTAGGTACTTCAAGTTTATAGTACATGGATTTTATACTTTCGTGATGGTACCAATCTATATTAGGGGGCATTTGAAATGTAAGTTTAGGTTTTGCTATTACATCGCTATGATGGGTTGCAAACAATAACCTAAAAATAAAGCCATTAGTGTCTCTATCATTAGCAAAAAACTTTGGCAAAATTTTATGTTGTGTTCCACCAATTATGTTTACAAATGGTTTCCTAGAAATAAATTTAAAATTTCCAGACCTAACTGCTGTGTATGTAGTACAATTCCAAGTACTTAGCCAAAATTGCTCATCAGTACTTTCTTTTTTACTGTATTGATTAAGACCATTAATCCATTCTAATAATTCATCAGCATGTTTAACTAGCCCTTTTGGGTTTTTGGGCAATATATCTTTAATCAATGTTGGCACAGTAACATCTCGTATAATCAATGTTTTAACAAATTCATTATTTGATTGATTTTGATTATTTTGTTCAGATAGTTTTTGCAACTCAATATCATAAGCATCTTGAATATTAAATAATGGCTCGTAGATTTTACTAATTGCTAAACTTTTACCACTACTTGAAATACCTACCAATCCTGCCCATACTGGAAGATATATAAGATCTTTACCATTTGCAGTTACTGCGTAGCTAGTACCAATTGCTGTGCTATAAGCAGAAAGTAGGGTAGTGCCAACAAAACTTGGTGGAATATCATACCCATCTTTACTACAAAGCAAATTAATAAAACTAGTTATATTAGTATGAAAAACATGCAAAGGGAAAGGATTTTCAATGCAGTTTCTTTTAAAAATTTCCGATTGAATTTCCTCATTAGAGAAGGTACTTAATCCATTTTCTTGTTTTGAATATTCTTCAAATCTTAGGTTTTTCATATTCTAAAATGGAGTTTCTGTTAAAGTTAAATCACAAGTACTTTCAGACAAATGTTCAGTTTGGCTTGAATTTGTTCCTTTTAAAGCAAAATCTTTTTGAATTTCAGAACAGCGTAATTCTAATTCATGGTCAATAACTAGAATAGGTTGATAAAATTCGCTATAATTAGGATATTTACCATTAAAGAATTTAACTGCTTTTTCTAATAAATCCAGAGGATTACAGTCACATGGAAGCAAACACTTTCTAAAGTCGTCTAAATCTTCAAATAGTTCTAATGGTAAAGACTTGTTTTGAAGTAATAGATGCAATTGTTCCAGTAATTGAAAGTGAATACTAAGTTGAGCCAATTGCAATGCGTAGTACTCTAAATTACATGTGTTTGAAATGAGATTAGTTAATTTAATCAGATATTGATTAATTTTTACATAACTCTCATTTTCAGAATACTTAGTTGCTTTAATTTCAGAAAGCATTTGTTTGCTTACGCTAATCAGATCAATAGGTTTACTGTTTTCATGTAAATATTGAAGCGCATCAAAAACAATTTTGTTGTTGGTTCCAAAATCTGTTCTAAGTAAAAATTTTTGAATTTTACTAAAGTTGTTTTGTTCCTGAATACAGGCACCAAGCACAACACACTCAAATCTGTGTTTTAATGAGCGAATTTCGAGATGATGTGTTTGTTTCATTAAATTCGGCCCCCCTCGCTCACTAGTTTTTGAAGTTCATCAACTGAATAAAATACTTTTGAACCTACTTTTGTAAACTTTAGTTGGCCAGACCTGCGCATTAGCCAAAACCAAGTACTTTTTTTACCCACCATTTTCATGGCTTCTTTTTCGGTTACGTGATTCAATGATCCTGAACCTCTACCTTTTTCTGTTTGTAACAATTCAAGAATTTCACTTTGCATTTTTTCGATTGCCTCAAGTTTTGTTAATACTGTTTTGTAGGCCTCTGCTGAGATTAATAAAAGTTCCATATTATTTTTTGCTTTTAAATTGAATTTCAAGATCACTTAAAGTTTTACTGGAATTTTCTAATTGCCAATTTTCTAAATCACTTCTTTTGAAAATTAGTTTTTTACCTTTTTTAAAGTAAGGTATTTTGTTAGCAGAGGTAAAGCCATAAATTGTTTGTACTGCTAAATCTAAAAATTGCGATGCTTCTTTAATATTAAGCAATTCATTATCTTCTTTTTTCGAAGAAAATTCTTTTAACACATTACGTGTTGATTTTGAAATCAACTCCTCGAGTTGTTCCATTGTTAAATTTGTTAAAATTAATTTATCCATTTTTATTTATTTTTGGTTCACAAATTTTCAGTACAAAAATAAATCCCCCCCTCTGTAATCAAAGGGGGGGATTTGTGTATGTTTCTGGTAATCTGTGAAATAAATTAAATTTCGCTATCTTTTAATAACAAATTTGCTGCCTCATTAAATTTCATATCTATCAGTTTATTTACCAATGTTTTTGTTTTATTGTCGCTTATCCCTTTCCCATTTTTATTAGATAATGGGTCATGAAGAATGCTTTCAAATTGTTTATGGTCACTTCCCGTTAGATATTCTAATAATCGTTGTATTCTAATTTTGTTGCCATACGCTTCAAATTTATAGTTTAACTCTTTTAGTATATAAAATAAAATTATTGCAGCATCTCCACTTGAAGGTATTTCATTTTTTCGTTTCCCAATTTTTTTAGTGTTTGCGGTTGTTCTATTTTGATCTTGGAATGTTTCATAGGCTATATTCTTAGCTAGGATAGTGATTAGTTTTTTTTGATCTAATGATTTGAATAAATCCGCATTTGGCACCTTTATTTGGTAGTCTTTAGAGTATGATTCAAATTTTTGTATAGCTCTAGTAAAAAGGTCACCTAAATTATATTTGATAAAATTTTTAATATAACTCGACTTATATAAATTCTTTATTCCTTTATAAAATTGGATTGTTTCAATAATTAATGGGTTTTCAAATAAACTACCATTTGCCTCTACGAATTTATATTCTTTAGAATAATCAGCAAATATCAATGATTCAAACTTATAGAGAGCTACATCATCAAGTAGGTCATTATTATCTTCTTTATAACCTGAAAATTTATTACATATCAGTTCCAGCTCCTTCTCAAAAATTTGATTGAAATAGGAATCATAATTAATTGTTTCAATACTTTTCATTTTAGAATATTTTAGGAATTGAATTAACGGCTTCTATTTTTTTTGCATCAATTATTTTAGCGTATACTTGTGTTGTTTTGATATTTTTATGCCCTAGAAGTTTACTAACAGTATATAAATCTGTTCCATTTGAAATTAATAATGTTGCATGGGTATGTCTTGCGCAATGGAAGGTAATATTTTTACTAATTCCAGCTTTCATAACCCATTTTGAAAGTTCAATATTCATATAAGCACTGTATTTTAAACCTTTAAAAACTCTTTCGCTTGGTAAGTCTTTCTCACCTAATAATGACCTAGCCTCATTTGAAATAGGCAAATACTCTTGACCCTTAGTTTTTTTCTGTTTAAAAATTATACTGTAACCATTTTGAGATGATTCATTTATTTCGCTCCAAACTAATTTATTAATATCACTCCATCTAATACCTGTTAACACACTGAATAAAAATGCACTCTTTAATTTTTCACTTTTACAAGGTGTATCAACTAATTTTTTTACTTCTTCAATGGTTAAATATTCTCGGCTTGTTTCTTCAGCTATTAAACCTTTTACTCTTTTTGCAGGATTGAATTCTATTATTTTATCTTCAAAAGCTTTGTTTAAACACGCCTTAAACTTATTGAAATATGATAGTGCAGAGTTTTGTGATAGTTTATTATTGCTTTTTGTTATTTTTTCTTTTGATAAATAATTTTTAAATTTTTCAACAAAAACTTCATCTACATTCTTAAATAACAAATTTCCATTGCTAAACTTTACTAGGTAATTATAACAACTCAACCAATTATCGTAATTACTTGTTGTTTCAAATCTTTCCTCTGTTAGTTTTTTAAAATAAGCTAAAAAATCATCATTTGAATGGTCAAAAGATTTAAAACCATAATTTTTATTTTGATAAGAAAGTTGTTTTTCGGCTCTTACCTTTTCTGCAAGTGCTAATGTTTTTTTATTTGTTTCTCTATCAAGGCTTGTTTTTGGATCAATAATATAAAGATTTAAGTATTGATATTCTCTTTTACCATCCTTATAAATATCTAAATAAAGTGATTTTTTTCCTGAAGCTAAATTCTTCTTTCTTAGTTTAATATTCATTTTGTTTCTTTTTGTTTCTTACAAAAATAAAGAAACAAATGAGAAACAAAAATTATTATAATAAACATAATAAACGAAAACAAAAAACGATAAAATATATTTAAATAACTGATAATGAAAAATATAAATAATAAAACAAAAACAACAATAATGTAAATTACTTTCCGATACAGAACTTGCTGAATATATTTTCTAATAAATCATCAGTGGTTATATCTCCAACTATTTCGCCTAAATGAAAAATTGCTTTTCTAATATCAAACGCTAATAAATCTCCCGTTTGTTGCATATCCATTCCCGTTAAAACATCTTGCAGTTCATTCGATGTATTTAACAAAGCTTCGTAATGGCGCATATTGGTAATTATAACATCGTTTTTTACTTCATCGCCTCGCACTATATCAATTAGCTTTTGGTTTAATTGAGCTAAATTGTCTTTTTGCAAGGTGCTTACATAGAGCGGTTTGTAAATGCTGTTTGTATTGTTAAATGATTCAATAATTTGGGTTTTATCGGCCTCGTTTAGTAAATCTATTTTATTAGCTACAGGAATAATTACCGCGTGGTTATTAGCCAAAGCACTTAATTCTGTTTCTAACTCAGCGCTAGTGGTGGTGCTGGCATCAAATAAATAAATAACAATGCTAGCTTTGTTTATACTTTCAAAGGTGCGTTCTATACCAATGGTTTCAATGGCATCATTGGTATTTTTTCTAATACCTGCGGTATCAATTAATCTAAATAAAATACCATCAATAATAAAAGTTTCTTCAATAGTGTCGCGGGTAGTACCTGCTATGGAACTTACAATGGCTCTTTCATCGTTTATCAAAGCATTTAGCAAGGTAGATTTTCCTGCATTTGGTTTACCAACTATTACAGTTGGAATTCCATTTTTAATGGCATTGCCATACTTAAACGATTGCAATAACGATTGAACCAAGTTTAAAATATTTTGCACCAAATCTTTTAATTGTGGTCTGCTAGCAAACTCCACATCTTCTTCGCCAAAATCTAATTCTAACTCAATTAATGAAGCAAAATTTACCAAACGTTCTCTTAAATCTAAAATTTGGCTCGAAAATCCACCACGCATTTGGGTCATGGCCGTTTGGTGGCTTGCTTCGCTATTACTCGCAATTAAATCGGCTACTGCTTCGGCTTGCGTTAAATCCAATTTTTTATTTAAAAATGCACGCATGGTAAACTCGCCTGGTTTGGCCGAACGAGCACCTTGTTTAATAAGTGTTTGTAGTATTTGTTGTTGAATATAAGCTGAACCATGGCAGCTAATTTCTACCGTATTTTCGCCTGTGTACGATTTTGGCGCTACAAAAATAGTAGCCAATACTTCGTCAATTACCTTTATGTTTTCTGGATTACTGTTTTCAATAATTCTGCCAAAATGAGCAGTATGCGATGCTTGTTGCGTTAGGTTTTTTCCTTTAAAAACATTATTAACTAGCTCAATGGCATTGCTGCCACTTATTCTGATAACACCAATAGCACCAATACCTTCGGGAGTTGCTAGTGCGCAAATGGTATCGTTTAAATCGCTTCTTAAATAATTACTCATGAGTGGCAAAAGTAACTTTTTATTTGCTTAAAATGAGTTTTGATAAAAGCGTTATTATCAATAATTTTAACTGGTAGAAGAAACCACTGCTACATTTTTAGCTAGTGTTTTAAATCTAACACCATTTTGCTGTAACACAGTAATGGTAATATGTCCAGTTTTACTGGTATTTATATCTTTTACAGTACCCTGTTTTCCTTTATGGGTTCCGCCAATAACTTGGCAATAGTCACCATCTTTAAGTTGTTCAGTTTTCATTAATTGATATTTTCAAGAAATAATTCATTGCAATTATAACATACAAATCTTTACCCATCAATAAGTATATCAATGGCTTCTAAGTTACTCATGGTTAAGGTAAATGTGTGGTTTAAATCGTGTTCCGATTCAAAAGCAATTTCCCAGATAATAGGTTCATTTTCGCAATTTGGAATATTTAAACATACTGGTTCAAACTCCTTTTTAAAGTTGGTTATTTTAAAATCTTCTTGCCAATTCCTAAATTCGTTTTCAATAATAGGAATAATTGATTCCGAAATAGTAATGTAATTGTCTTCAATTGACTGAAAGAAAGCTGTTTGCTTAGGTGTTGGGCCAGTTACCTCAGCCAATATACTTACTTCAATTGGTTTTCCTGATGGCTTAAAGTTTTTGCTTCCAGAAAAATAACTTTGCAAAGCATTTTTTTTATCTTCATAAAATACAAGCGTTCCAAAAAATGGATGCGCTAGTTTAATAGTCTTACCAAACAAAAAATTTAAAAGTCCCATTGTTTATGCTGTTCTTTTTGTTAAATACCAAGTGATTTTGAAAACAATTGAAAAATTACAAGTTGTTTATTTTTTGATTACTTATTAGCTCATTGGCGTGCAAACTTCAATTAAAAATCCATCAGGATCTCTAACATAAGCTACTTTTTGTCCCCATGGTTTAGTTTTAGGTTTTTCAGGAATTGTTGCCCCTGCATTTATAGCTGATTGTACTGTTTCATCTACATTATTTGTTGTAAAGCCAATTTCAATTCCAAAGGGTTTATTGGCTAAACTACTTTCTATAAAACCATTTTTTAAATTAGTATTGGCTAAAGCTACTGAAGCAAATGAAAGTGTAGTTTCGCCAACCAAAAGTTCGCCATAACTATTGTCAGGACTAATAAATTTCCTTTCAAAGCCAAATGCTTTTTCATAAAAGTTGATTGTTTTTCTTACATCTTGAACGTATAAAATGGTATAAGCAAATTTTATCATTGTAATTTTATTTTATCTTTTCAAAGTTAAGGTTTTCAGTTATTGATTTTTTTGCTTTGGTTTAATTTAAGATTATTTATTATCTTGATACAATTGTTTTTACGTATTGAAAAGTTGTTTTGAAATGATAGAAAACAACTTTAATAAATCTTGCTTTTGGGTTTATGCTTTTTAATTTAATATTGAACACTAAAACATATTTTATGAAAAAAAATACCAAAACATTTGTTATTTATTTTTTGATTAGTTTACCATTATTTACTAATGCTCAACAAAAGCTTGATACCATATTTTATGATAGGTATTGGCAAGTTACTTCTATTAAAGATAGCGTACATTTTTATAGAATAGCAACTAAATTGGAAAATAGTTATAAGGTAGAAGATTATTATGTTTCTAATAAAATTCAAATGATTGGTTACTTTTCTTCGTTAGATGATAATATTAAACATGGCGACTTCAAATATTATTTTGAAAACGGCAATTTATCAATAGAAGGTAAATTTGAAAATAATAAGGAAGAGGGAGTTTGGAAACATTATTACGAAGAAGGTAAAATTTGGTATCAAACCTTTTATAGTAAGGGCTTGAGAAATGGTGAGTTGAAAAGTTATTACAGAAGTGGCGAATTAAAACGTAAGGCAAAATTCAAAAAAGCTAATTTAGTAAATGAAAAATGCTTTGATTCGAAAATTAATAATGCCGACTATAATCCTGTAATTGAAGAACCTATGTTTGTAGGAGGCGAAAACGCCATGATGAAGTTTATTTCTGATAATATAATTTACCCTAAAAAAGCCCGAAGAGAAAATATTGAAGGAAAGGTAATTGTTAGATTTTTGATTACTAAAACTGGAAAAATAGATAGTATTCAAATTTTATCTAAACCGCAACCTTTACTCGATGAAGAAGCACAATATGTATTAAATAAAATGCCATTATGGATACCAGGTAAATCTGATTGTGAAAAGAAAGGGTCATATTTTGTTATTCCACTAATTTTTAAATTAGATTAATAATAAGGTTTTTGTTTTTAGTATGTAAAAATCATCTAATCAAAAATTGCTAAATAGTTAATGGAAAGGTTTTTTTAATTTAGGAAGATGCCTCCGGCATGACTGCTTGGGAAAGGGGTAATGAGCAATTAACAGCGCTTCGTCCGAAAGCTTTCGGACAAGCTCAGCGACCGTTGGTAACAAGCTACGCTTCGGCTTCGCTCAGCGACCAAAGACAATAGGAAATTAACTAATTAAACCTTCTCAACCCTCCAACCAATTAACCTATTTCTGAACCAACGATTTTCTATCAGTAACAATGCCCTTTTGTTTTAGGTAATTAAAGTTACTACGTAGTCGTATGTACCAAAATATTTTTTCCTCTAAATAGTAGTGGTTGGTATTAGGTATTTGCGTTTTGGTTTTTTGATAAATGCTTAAAAAATAACCTTTATAATAATCCCCATTTTTTTGCTTTTCAATGCTGTAAAGTGGCAATAAAGTTTTTTCAGTACTGCTGTCTTTTTTATTGTTTACATACATTTTGTATAACAATCTATTTTCGTAATCTCCATTGGTGTATTTAGTATTATAGAACGTGCGCCATAAAAAGCTATGCGTGGTTTTTATATTAAATGTTTTTCTGTAACTATACAGTTGCCAAAGTAATTGAAAACGTTTGTATTCATTAGTTTTCTGGCTAAAAAACAGTGGCTGAATAGATAAATAATTCATGCTATCCGACTTTTTATACCAAACAATTGGCGCAGCATGAAAATAACTGTAATTATCACCTTTTATGCGCTGAACCAAAGGCCAAGCAATATTCCAAGCTTTTACTTTATTCGTTTTTTGATACCTAAAAAGTATATAGGCTATGTTAAAACGAGTATTGCTGCTATCTTTAAAACGATTGTAATTATACAAAGGCCACAATAAATTTTGTTGTTTTTTAGCATTATTAATACTCCAAAATAGGGGAGTAATAGCCAAGTTTCTACTTGTTCTGTTTTTATTATAATGCATTAAAGGAACGAAGGTGAACCATTTAGAATGAGTTGATGTAAAGCTCCAAATAATTGGGAATAAGATATGTTCTTTATTCGTTACTGTATTACTATCTCGTTTAACTACATCAAAGTAAAGTGGGAAAAGCGAGTTACTTGTCTTGCTGTAGTTATAATCTTTAAAATATTTATGAGTAAATAGGGGTAAAATTCTCCAACTGTAATCTAGATTATGGGTTGAATCTTTAATAATCCAAATCAAAGGAGTAATCATAGTTAACTTATTGGTTTGTCCAAGTTCTTTTTTGGTTTCTTTGTAATACAATGGAAATAGCAGGAAATATTTAAGTTTATGCGTAGTTGAACTATAAATGAAAGGATAAATATGAAGCTTAACTAAGTCTGATTTTTTTTGATAGTTAAACAATGGAAATAAAAAGTTGGAATAATAATTACTATCTTTAGTGGTGTACCAAATAGGGTATAAGGTATTGGTTACATACGATTTATTTTTATGAAACCAATACAAAGGAGTAATACCAACCGTTTTATGGCTTCCATTGGTATCGGTTTTATAATACCATAAAGGCAAAAGTATTTTAGTACTATTGGTTAAATTGGTTTTGCTCCACCAAATTGGAAATAAGGTATTTCTTGTATAATTTTTGGTTTTAACTTGCCAATAAAGTGGGGTTATACCTGTAGTTCTTGTTCCTTTATTGTCAATGTGTTTTAAGTATAATGGTATAAATAATTGAGTGGTATCAAACTTGTTTTTATAACTCCACCATAGCGGTAAAACCACTTTATTATTTTTGTTTTTATCTTTTAAACTATAGTAAAAAGGTAAAACATTTAATCGTGTTAAGTTATTGGCTTTGCTTTTATAGTTCCAATAAATTGGGAATACTACCAAGTTTTTAAGTGTATCTTTTGGGGTATATTTTCTGCTTGTCCAAACTAGCGGAAATAAAACTTTTGAGTTTTGATTAGAATCTTTTTTACTAAAGTAAATAGGAAAAACTGTTAAAGCACTGCCATTAGTTCGAGTTGTTTTCCAAACTAAGGGTGTATAAGCTTTCAGTTGATAACTACCATCTGTAAGTGCATAGTTATGGTAAAGCGGAAACACAGTTAAGCTTTTATAATTGGTGTCTTGGTATTTCCAAACTAAGGTAAACAAAACTTTTGAGCTTTGGTTTGAATCTTTTTTACTAAAATAAATAGGAAGAACAGTTAAAGCATTGCCATTTGTACGAGTTGTTTTCCAAACCAAGGGTGTATAAGCTTTTAGTTGATAACTACCATCTGTAAGCTTATAATTTTGGTAAAGCGGAAATACAGTTAAGCTTTTATAATTGGTGTCTTGGTATTTCCAAACTATAGGAAACCAAACTTTATGCTTGTAATTTCCTTCTGTTTTAGAAAAATAAATGGGAATAATATCGTTGCTTTTGGTTTTTATACCGTTAACAGTTGCATTTTTATACCACCAAAACGGAAACAAAGTTTTAGTTTGTACCGAATCGTTTTTAAATTGATACCATAACGGAAATATTACATGATAGCTTTGGTTTGAGTCCTTTTTGCTAAAATAAACTGGCGCTACAACTAGGCTTTTGGTTTGGGTTAACAAGTTGGTTTTTTTATAAAAAAATGGCCACACTGATAAGTTGGTATAATTGCTATTTTTCGTTTTAAAGTATAGCGGTAATACTGTTGAGTATTTGGTAGTAATGCTATCTTTGGTATTGGTAATTAAATACACCAAAGGGAAAATGGTTAAAGACTTGCGCTCCTTATTTTTGTAGCTCCAATACAATGGAAAAATAGTGGTATTGTGTTCGTTTTTACTTTTATAATCCCAATAAAATGGGAACAAAATGGAGTTTTTTAAAGTATCGTTGGCAGTTATATTTTTAAAATTCCACACAACCGGAAACAACACCAATTTATTTTCATTCGCACTTTTTACTTTCCAAACCAAAGGTGTATAAGCGGTTAATTTATAGCTATTATCGGCTAGCTTATAGCTATGGTATATTGGGAAAATGGTTAAGTTTCTGTAGGTAGAATCTTTGTATTTCCAAACTATAGGAAATAAAACCTGGTGTTTGTAAATACCTTCTGTTTTAGAGAAATAAATTGGAATAATATCGTTGCTTTTTGTTTTTAAGCCATCCACAGTTGAATTTTTATACCACCAAAACGGAAATAATGTTTTGCTTTGAACGGAATCATTTTTAAAATGATACCATAATGGAAATACAACCTTTGCACTTTGATTCGAATCTTTTTTACTGAAATAAATAGGTGCTATAACCAAAGATTTGGTTTGTGTAACAAGGTTATACTTTTTAAAATAAATAGGTAAAATGGTTAAAGCTTCACGCTTATCATTATTTAAATTCCAATACAATGGAAAAAAAGTTGTGTTATTATAAAAACGGCTTATGTGTCGCCAATAAATAGGGAAAACAACAGTATTTTTTATGGTGTCATAAGTTAGTTTCTTAGTATTAGTCCATACTAACGGAAACACCACTAACTGTTTTTTATTGGTACTTTTAATTTTCCAAACCAAAGGTGTGTAAGCGTTTAGTTTATAGCTGTTATCGGCCAATTTATAGCTTTGGAAAAATGGAAAAACGGTTAAACTTTTATAACTATTTAAGTAAGTGGTATCTTGGTATTTCCAAATAATTGGGAACAAAACTTGATGCTTGTATCGGCCTTCTGTTTTAGAAAAATAAATAGGTAAAATGGTATTACTTTTAGTAGTAAAATTATTTTTGGTAAGATATTTTTGCCACCAAATAGGAAATAAAGTATGGTAGTTCTCAAATATTTTTAAAGTACTATCACTTTTGTAATACGACCAATACAAAGGTGTTATACCCAAAGTATTGCTTCTGTTCTCTACTTTGTTTCTAAAATAAATAGGGAACAAGGCAATGGTTTTTTCGTTCCAAATTTGATAAAGGTATTTGTTCTTATAATAAATTGGTAATAAAAGTGTGGTACTTTCTTTTTTACTTTTATAGCCATAATAAATGGGCAATATCAAGTTCGATTTGGTGGTATCGTCAGCCTCAAAAGTTTTTTTGTAAAACCATATTGGCAATAACGCGTGGTTTGTAGCCTCTTTAGTTTTATTATAATAATAAACCGGTAAAATGGTTTTAAACTTACTAAGCGTATCGGTTACACTTATGTAATTAGGAAAAATATAGGTTTTATTGCTTAAATTTTGTTTGTTTTTACTTTGGTAAAATAAAGGGAAAACAGTTAAACGATTGATGTTTTTATTCGATTTATAATAAACCAAAGGATAAAAGTTTTGTTTAAAAAAAGTGTCAGTTTTGGTAATAAAACTAACTCTGTTCCAAAAAGGAATAAGCCAATAATTACTGTAGTTTTCAGCCTTATTTTGCCAATAAAGTGGAGTTATTGCAACTGTTTTTGTTTGGGTTAAATAATTGTTTTTGTAAAAATAAAACGGCAATAAAGTGTGGTAATTATTTGCATAATTTTTACTGCTATAAAACAATGGAATAACAGTTAACGAGGTGTCGTTTAAAGTTCTATCAAACCAAACCAATGGTATAAAGTATTTTTTCTTCCAAATAGTATTTACCGAACTGTAGTAAATGGGCACTAAAAATGTTCTTCTAGATGAATCGTTGGAATATGTTTCGCTTTTTTGCCAATAAATCGGAAACAATACATTTCGGTTTGAATAATTAGTACTTTTATGCCAAAACAAAGGGGTAATGCCTAAATTTAATTTGTTGTTGGACTTTACTTTGTCATAATGCACTAAAGGTATAAGAGTAAACTTTTTAAATTCATTATTGAAATTGCTAAACACTATTGGAAATAACACCGTTTTTCGAGCCATTCCTTGGTCATATTTTTTGGTGTAAAATACCAATCCAAGCGAGTGACGAGCAACTTGATTGTTTTTTTTATAGAAATAAAGTGTAGGATAAAATGTAAATTTTTGTTCACTCACATCTTTTATTTTTACGTATTTATATAATGGAAAAAAGGTGTTAGAGGTTCTATATTTATTATTATAATACCAATAAATTGGAAAAACAACGAAGCTACTTTTTTGATTCAGTACATCGTTTTTACCCCAAATAAAAAAGAAAAAGTTGTTTTGTGTAAGTAAACCTGTTTTTGATTTGGTAACGTTTAAAAGACTGATTTCTGGTGCTAATTCCAAAAACCTATACGATTTACTTTGATTGCTTGTATCGCTTATTATTCTGAATAAGTTAGGATAAAATAAAGTGCCAATTCTTACATCTTTTATGGCAGCGTTGCTATCGTACCAATAAAAAGGTAATAAATGGTTATGTTTAGAAGGAATGTTAAACGATTGATAATTTCTGTAAATGGTAAATAATAGCTGTAAATCTTTGTAATCTTGTGTTTTATGTTTGTAAACCAAAGGCCATAAATGCCTGTTTTTATCACGCACTAAACCTAAATCAAACTTCATTTGCGCTTGCAGCAATGAGTCTGTTTGAGCAATAGCTATTAAACCATTAACAATAAAATAGAATAACAGAAATGGTTTAATAGCTTTTAAAAACATAAAATAATGATTTATTATTCCCAAACAGGAAGTAAATTACCTCTGGTATCGGCATATAATGAAACGCCTTTATAAATTACTTCGGCTACGCCATCCTCAAATGGTCCTATATAGTCAAACTCTAACTTAAATATTAGTTTTCCTTCTTTGTTAATAGCGCCCCAATTCTGTCCTTTTCTCACAGGACATAAACCATTTACAAAATAGGCTACATCATCATAATATGGTTGCATCATTAAATCGCCTTTGGCATTTATAAAACCATATTTACCCAATTGTTTAAATCCAGCAAAGCCTTCGCCATAAGGTCTAATTTCTTCAAATTTTGGTTCAAACTGTTTTTCTCCTTGTGAATTTATAAAACACGATTTTCCTGCTATTTCTACTTCGGCAAAACCATTGTAAAACATACTTGCATAGTCAAACTGAGCTGGAATTGCAATTTCCCCATTGTTATTTATATAGCCAAATTTGCCATTATCAATAATTACAGCAAGGCCCTCGTTGAACTTTCCAATTTCGGTTAATTCATTGCATTTTTTTTCAAACTTATTGTTAATCAAATATGTCAATGTATTTTCTTTAACACGAGCTATGTTGTTTTCAAAATCTTCTGCATCGCGGTAAATAAATTCACTAGCATATTTGCCATCTGTTTTAAGGTAAGCAAAACGATACGATAATCTTGAAATATCAAAGCCAAATTTTTGCGTAATATCGTCAACTTGTCGACTAACGCGTGCTAAACCATTGTGAAAAGGATTGGCTTCGTATATAAATGAATCAAGCTTTAAAATAGTTTTACCTGAACCATTTACATAACTCCAACGTTTTTTAAAATTGCGTACAGCACAACTACCTTCGCTGTAAGTAGATATAAACTCGTACAAACCAGTATCAATTACTCGCTTTTCGTTTATATTAATTAAGCAAGGCATATTCCCTAAAGCCACTACTGCGTGGCCTTCGTTAAACTCCATGGCAATATCGTATTTAGGGGTAATTACTACTTTTCCTTCTTGGTTCATGTAGCCCCATTTTTCTTTTAGTAAAATAGGAAATAATTTTTGTGCACGCGCACTAACAGTAAAAAGTAAAGCAATTATTATTGGAAAAATTATTCGTTTCATTCTATGCAATTATAGAAAATTACCAGAAACAATAATTAACATTTATTGCAACGATTGCATAGTAGCTTGGGCTTTTAGCAAACACTCTTCATATTCCTGCTCTGCAATGCTATCAAAAGTAATGGCACCACCCACCATTATATTTAAGTAATTATTGGCTTTATTGTATTGAATAGAGCGTATAACTACATTGAAATCGAAGTTGCCTTCAGGCGTAAAATAGCCAACAGCACCGCTGTATAAGCCACGTTTGGTTTGCTCATATTGTTCAATTAACTCCATAGCCATCACTTTGGGTGCGCCTGTCATGCTACCCATGGGAAAGGCGTGTTTAATGACATCAATTGGGTTCACTTCATCTTTAATGGTGCTCGAAACCGTTGAAATCATTTGATGCACTTGCTGAAATGAGTAAATGCCAAAAAGCTCATCCACTTTTACACTTCCAGTTTTTGACGAATGTGCTAAATCATTTCTTACTAAATCCACAATCATCAAATTTTCAGCACGTTCTTTTTCTGAGTTTAACAACGATGCTTTCAATTCATTGTCTTTTTCTTCATCCAATAAATTGCGTTTTACGGTACCTTTTATAGGTTGTGAAATGAGTTGGTTATTTCTTTTGCATATAAATCTCTCAGGGCTAGCGCAAATGAGGTATTGGTCAAAATATTTTAAATAAGCACCAAAAGGAACTGGCGATTTAGCCTTTAGTTTTTGGTAAATTTCTGTTGGATTTATATTGGCGTTGTCATCAAAAAATTCCATGCAATAGTTTAACTCATATACATCGCCCTCTAAAATATGATTCTTTATTTTTTCAATGTTTGCTAAATAGCTTTCCTTACTAATTCGCTGTTTTAAAGTACAAATTTTCTGATTACTCGTTTTTGTATTTTTAACATTATCAATAGTTTGTAGCCATTCTTCAAAACTGTTAAACTGACTGCTTTTAAATATAATTTGTTGGTTTTTGTCAATAATTAACAAATGCTCAGGTACAAAAAAATACAAACTTGGGAACTGTATTCCATCGGTATGATTGGATTGTAGCTTCTCTATTTGATTTTTTAAATCGTAAGTTAAATACCCGAAAATATAGTCATTGGTATGAGTTTGTTTAAAAGCTTTAAGCTTTTCAAAATCATTTTGGTTATTGCTTGTAATGCTATGTTTTATTCCAGCAGCCATGATAAATTCTGCATCATGTACACCAAAAGCATTGATACTTTCATTGTTATCAAGCAGCAAACATACTTCCAATTGGTTTGCCCAATCAATAGCTTTTTGTTTTATAATTTGTAATTTATTTTTGTTCACTTATTTTATTGTGGAAAATTACAATTAATTATGCTTTTTAATAAATAATTTACATAACATATTCACTATAAACCATAAAACCATCCATAGAATAAATTGAGTAATAAATGGTATGATTGAATTAGTATAAATTAATTGAGTTATAGCAAAAGGTGTCATTGAAATTCTAAAGAAAAAATGGTCATTAAATCTATCATTAATTGAATCAAAAACTACAAACTGAATAACAGGAATTGCACAGTATAAAAATGTTAGAATTCCAGATAATATTGTGATTTTATATTTATTCATTTTTATTATGCTTTCGCCATTGTTGATATTTTAGTGAAACGACACCAACAATATTTAGTTGCTACTTATCATGTTTTTGAAGATTTGAAATCACTTTTAAAAGCGAAACTTTTTCTTCATTCTTTGCCATTGTTGGTGTTTTAGCAAAGCGACATCAACAATCCAAAATACCTTTCAAAGATTTCTTAACCAATTTTCAAGCCATCAAATAAACCATCTATTGCTTTAATTTCTCCAACAGTAAATTTGTTAAAGTTGGTTAAGTTTTCTTGCAAATAATGGTGTAATGGTTTTAAGGTTTCTAGATTAAATAAACCTGTTGCTTCTACAAAAGCTTGTGCTACATTGTATTGTGGTAACATTTTTCCATCATCTATTTTTATACAAACACCTAATTTTTGCTCAGGTAAACTCATGCAAAATATACCTTCTGCACCTGTTTTTCCAATTATTTTTGGTGCGCAAATTTGCATCATATCGGTACAATAACGCTTAGAACCTGCTACCATAAAAGGATATTTTCCAATGGCTTCTACCATTATTTTACAGGCATTGGCTAACTTTTCATCGTAGTTATTGTTAACCAAATTTTTAAACCCAATTGCTTGATTGATAACTGGAATAGAATAAATAGGAGCAGAGCATCCATCCAAGGCTGTAGCCATTTTAGCGCATGGGTATTCATATATTTTTTCTACATATTCTAAAATCAATTGCTGAATGGCATGATTCGGATTGATGTAATCTATAATTGGAGCATTAATTAATTGGCATAAAGCCAACATGCCTGCATGTTTACCACTACAATTATTATGAATATGTTCTGGCTTTTTATCTTTTTTAATTAAGGCATTGGCTTCGCTTTTCGAGCTTGGGTATTGTGGTCCACAAAATAAATCATTGCGGTTTAAACCAATTTTAGCTAAAATACTTTCAACTGTTTTTATGTGTTCTTGTTCAGCATTATGTGAGCCACACATAACCGCAATTTCTTCTAAATTAAAACCAAATTTTTCAATTCCTCCTAAAGCTATTAAAGGTAAAACTTGAATAAATTTCATGGCAGACCTTGGGTAACAAACTTGCTCCACATTGCCTTTGCTAAAAACAACTTCATTGTTTTCATTTACCACACAAATAACTCCGCGGTGAAAACTTTCCAATACATTGGCTCTATATACTTCAACTAAAATAGGGTTTTGCATAATTTTTATTTGAGGGCGCAAGCAAATAAAAAATATACAATTACAAAAAATAAACTGCTTATGTTTGTACACTTTTTATAAATAATATGTTTACTGGAATTATAGAAACCATGGCTACTTTGGTTGAAAAACGAGTAGTTAACACCAATATAGATTTTTACTTTCATAGCCCAATTACCAACGAGTTAAAGGTGGATCAAAGTGTGGCTCATAATGGAGTTTGCCTGACTGTGGTTGAAATTAACCATTCTGTTTATAGAGTTACAGCTGTAGATGAAACGCTGCAAAAAACCAATTTAAAGCATTTAAAAGTAGGAGAGAAGGTAAATGTTGAGCGTTGTATGCCTGCACATGGCAGGTTTGATGGTCATATAGTTCAAGGCCATGTTGATGATACAGCCATTTGCTCAAAAATTGAAGATAAAAATGGTAGCTGGAATTTTTATTTTAAAATAAATCCTAAGCAACAGAACTTATTGGTAAATAAAGGATCAGTTTGTATAAATGGTGTTAGTTTAACTGTTGTTAATGCACAAGAAGATTGGTTTAGTGTAACCATTATCCCTTACACTTTTGAGCATACTGTTTTTCATCAATTTAAAGAAGGTGATGAAGTAAATATTGAGTTCGATATTATTGGAAAATATATCAATAAAATGAATGGTGTAATTATCTAGCAATCAGATTATTATGCAATTTTCTGATTATTAGGTATTTGTATCTTCTTTCAAGTATAAAGTAGTAAGTGTTCGTGCCCAATACCTTGGTACGTTAAAGGTTTGTTGTAAATGTGTCACAACTTCATTCGATTTTTTATTAGATGCTTCAAATCCATCTAAAATGGTTATCCACTCTCTAATGGTTTTGCCCGTTTTCTCAATTACTTGAGCATCTTCTACATTCCAATAATCGTTTTTCATTTGAAGAAAATTATTCCACTAAAATTTTATCGGCTACTTGGCCGCTTAAAGTAATGCTTTGTTTATTGGTTTCTATTTTTAATAATCCATCAAATACCTCTCTATCAATTATTTGTACGGTAGAGTAAAGTGTTAAACCTACTCTGCTTAAATAACTTAAAAAGTCGGTCGATGAATCGCTAACAGCCACAAAAGTAATTGTTTTACCAACTTCTATACTTGAAAGTTGTTTCAATGTATTTTTAGGTAATTTTCCTTCTTTATCTGGTATAGGTGTTCCGTGTGGGTCAAACTTTGGATTACTTAATATTAAGTCCATTTTTTCGAAAAATGCGGGGCTTTTTATATGCTCCACTTCTTCAGCTATATCGTGCACTTCTTCCCAACCAAAACCCATAATTTTTACCAAGAATAACTCTGTTAATCGGTGTTTCCTAATTACTTCTAGTGCATATTTTTGTCCTTTTGCAGTTAAAATAAACCCTTTGTATTTTTGGTATTCTACCAATTCTTTTTCGGCTAATTTATTTACCATACTATTTATGGTTGGCAGCTTTACATTTAATTTTTCCGAAAGCTTGCTAGCCGTTGCACCACTTTCGTGTTGGCTTAAATTATATATGGCTTTTAAATAATTTTCTTCTGCTAAAGTTCGCATTTGTCAAAAGTAATATTAATATTTATAAAATAAATTTGTTAGATAAGTCTAACAAATTATATTTGCCAACCTAATAAAAATGAAAAGACATATCTATTTTTACTTGTTAAGCATTATACTAACTACTTTTTTCTATCAAACAATTGCTCAAAATATTGATTTTGAAGGAAAAGTAATGTGTGGTAAAAAGCCAGTGTCTTTTGCTGTAGTTAGTATAAAGGAACTGAAAAAAGCTGTTCAAACCAATCAAGAGGGTAAATTTATTTTCAAAAATTTATCAAAAGATACTTTTTTATTAAGCGTTAAGGCTTTTGGCTTTTATCCAAAACAGGTAAAAATTATTGCATCAAACTATAAAAATAGAGATTTAATAATTGAAGTAATTGAAAACGAAAATACATTGAACGATGTAGTGGTAAGCGGAACTTTAAAGGAAATAAGTAAAAAAGAAAGTACCGTTTCGGTGGAGGTTATTTCACCAAAATTATTCCAACAAAATCCCACTCCCAATATTTTTGAAGCTATTGGAATGGTAAATGGCGTAAGGCCCCAACTGAATTGTAATGTCTGCAATACGGGCGATATTCATATAAACGGGATGGAAGGTCCATATACCATGGTAATGATTGATGGCATGCCAATAGTTTCAGCCCTTTCTACAGTTTATGGCTTAATGGGAATTCCAAATTCAATTATTGAACGGGTTGAAATTCAACGTGGTCCAGCTTCTACTTTATATGGCTCCGAAGCAGTTGGTGGTTTAATCAATATCATTACCAAAAATGCCAATAAAGCACCACGTTTAAGTGTAGATTTTAATACTACTAGTTATTTGGAAAACAATTTAGATATAGCTTATAAATTGAAAATCACTCCTAAAGTGCAGTCTTTATTGAGTGCCAACGCTTTTTATTTTGACAAAATTTGGGATAATAATAACGATGGTTTTACCGATGTTACTTTACAAAAACGTATTTCTATTTTTAATAAAACCAATTTTGAACGTAAGCAAAATAGAGTTGCCAATATTGCAGCAAGGCTTTTTTATGAAGATAGATGGGGCGGGCAAACCCAATGGACAAAAGCATTTAGAGGTGGTGATAGCGTGTATGGAGAAAGTATTTACACCAAAAGATTAGAACTGCTTGGTAATTACCAATTACCTTATTTTAAAGATAAAGTAGTTTTAAACAGTTCATTTAATATTCATGACCAAAATTCGGTTTATGGTAAAACAGTTTATATGGCTAAGCAAGTAATTGGTTTTAATCAAATTACCTATGATAAGGTAATTGCCGAAAAACATAATTTATTGGTTGGAGCAGCGCTTCGTTATACATTTTATGACGACAATACCGCTGTTACTCAAAATATTGATTCATCAAACAGTCCAAGTATTACTTATTTACCAGGTTTTTTTATTCAAGATGATTATAAAATAAATATAAAGAATAAAATGCTTTTAGGCTTAAGATATGATATTAACTCAGTTCATGGTCATATTTTTTCGCCACGGTTTAACTATAAATTTTCACCTAATTTGAGTAACTCATTCAGGTTAAGTTTGGGCAATGGATATAGAGTAGTAAATCTTTTTAGCGAGGAACATGCAGCTTTAACTGGCGCAAGGCAAGTGGTAATTTTAAGCGAGTTAAAGCCTGAGCAATCGTGGAATATTTCGGCTAATTATGTAAAAAACATGAGTGTAAAAAATGGGTTTGTTAACCTAGACCTAAACTTGTTTTACACCTATTTTACAAATCGTATTGTGCCAGATTATTTAACCAATGCCAATCAAATAATATTCAATAATTTAAATGGATACGCCATAAATAGAGGTGTTAACTTTAGTTTAGACGCTAATTTTAGTAATGGTTTCAAAGCTAATTTAGGCTTTACTTTGGTAGATGTATTTACTGTGAATAAAGATAGTTTGGGTAATGAAACAAAAAAAGGACAAATTCAAACTCCACCTTTAACCGTTAATTATGGCACTAACTATCATTTTAAAAAACAAAACATAACCATTGATTTAACAGGAACTTTAACCAGCCCAATGTTATTGCCTGTTTTACCAAACGATTTTCGTCCAGCTGAGTCGCCATGGTTTGCCTTGCTAAATTTGCAATTAACCAAAGTTTTTAAAAACAATGTTTCACTTTATGGAGGAGCAAAAAACTTACTCAACTTTGTGCCACAAAACCCTATCATGCGCCCATTCGATCCATTTGATAAACAAGTAAATATAAATAATCCTAATGGCTATACTTTTGACCCAAGTTATAATTATGCACCATTACAAGGTATTAGAATTTTTGCTGGTATTAGGTATATAATTAAATAAAAAAAGGCTGTTCTAAATTTTAGAACAGCCTTTTTTATATTAAAAGTTATAATTATTGAAGAATAAAATCAACTCTTCTGTTTTGACTTCTTCCTTTTGGGGTTTTATTGCTAGCTACTGGTTTTTTACTTCCATAACCTTCTGCAATAATTCTGTAATCTTCAATACCGTTATCAATTAAGTATTTTTTTACTGCTAAAGCTCTTGCTTTTGATAAAGCTAAATTTGCTTCTTCTTTACCTAAATTATCTGTGTGACCTTCTACTCTTAATTCAAGTTCAAGGTTATCGTTCATTATTTTAACTACTTTATTTAATACTGAGTAAGAAATAGGTTTGATAATGGCATTTCCTGGTCCGTATTGAATACCCGAAGCGCCTAAATCAATTTTAGCACCCGCTACATATTTTACATCAGGTTTAACTGTTGATGCATTGCAACCATCAGCATTTGAGCCTTTTACTTGTGGACATTTGTCTAAGTAATCAGGAACTTTATCGCCATCACTATCTAAGGTTACACCATTTTTATCAACCAAAGTAGTAGGTGAATTAATTTCATTATCTCTAATATCAGGAACACCATCTTTATCACTATCCTTAACCATTGCTTCTAAATCGTCAACACGTTTTTTCAAAGCATCGTAATCTTTTTTAGAAGCTGATTTGCTAGTTTCTTTATCTACTTTAATATTTTTAACAACACCTTCAAAACCATCAGTCCATTCAATATTTTCAGAACCTCCACCCAAGTTAAAATTAATTCCAACTATCGAAAGCCCGTAATAATCGTTTGAACGATTAGAGTAAGCTTGAGGATTATAACCATCTAATAAATCGGTATTGGTAGTTCTAATGCTGTATTCAATATTTAAATCAATTAGTTCCGTTACTTTAATTTTGTAACCAACACTAGTGGCTATAAAGCCTGTGCTAACACTCGAAACTTGATCTGGCCATGGATTACTGTAACCATCTATATTGGCATTTAAAGTTCCAGCACCTATGGCAAAATATAAAGTGCTAAATACTGGTCTGTATCCATTTTTTTCAGCTTTAGTTTTTCTAAAGTTAATGGCATTAAATACACCTTGTAAATCAAAAGCTAAGGTGCTAGTATTTGATGTAAAACGTGCATTTACATTTTCAAAACCAGCATAGTGCATTCCGCCTCTAAGTGCAAATCTGTTCGAAATAGAGTATTTAGCTGTTAACCCACCAGCAAAACCAGGCATTCCCATATCAGCGCCATCGCATAAGCTCCAACCTGTTCCTGCATTTAACCCAATTCCAAATCGTTTAAATTCGCCTTGCGAAAACGAACTCTTAGCTCCTAAAAGCAGCAGAATGAAAGTAAATTTTTTTATCATATTGTTTAGTTTAATTTGTTCAATTTTATTGAGTAATCGTATATCTAAAGTTTTTTATTTAGCTTTTAATTAAATAATTACATTTTTAGAAATAGTATCTAAAATTCAAATAAAATTGTTTTTTTGCTTTAAACCTAAAAAATTGACAACTAATTATTCAAATGTTTGTTAATATGGGTAAACATTTTCGTTATTTGAACCAAACAAAATGGCATTGAAAAATAGGCTTTACTTCATTATAATATCATTTCTAATAATGGTATTTTGGTTAAATATTGGGTGTGGTAACAATGCTGAAAAAGCAACTGAAAAAAGTAAATACTTAAATCACAACGATTCTGTAAAGTACGTTGGAATGCAGCAATGCAGAAGCTGCCATGCAGATATTTACAATACTTTTATAGAAACTGGTATGGGTAAAAGTTTTGATTTGGCCACCAAACAAAAATCGAGTGCAGACTTTAGCAAACACCATGTAGTTTACGATAAATTTAAAAACCTGTATTACCATCCGTTTTGGAAAAACAATAATATGTTTATTATGGAATACAGAATGAATGGTAAAGATACTGTTTACAAACGTATTGAAAAGGTTGATTATGTAATTGGTTCGGGCCAACATACCAATTCGCATTTGATGAATATAAACGGTTATTTGTACCAAATGCCGCTTACTTGGTATGCACAAGAAAAAAAGTGGGATTTACCTCCTGGTTTTGAAAACGGAAACAATAGCCGCTTTAGCCGTACCATTGAGTTTGAATGCATGAGTTGTCATAATGGCTTTCCAAGTGTAACCGATTTTACTGCCAATAAATTTACCAGTATTCCAAATGGAATAGATTGTGAACGTTGCCATGGGCCTGGAGAAGTGCATTTAAAAGAAAAGTTAGCAGGTAATTTGGTGGATACCGCTCACGAAATTGATTACACCATTGTTAATCCTAAAAAATTGCCTTGGGAGCGCCAAATAGATGTTTGCCAACGTTGCCATTTACAAGGAAACGCCATTTTAAAAGAAGGAAAAACTTTTAAAGATTTTAAACCGGGCATGGTATTAAGCGATTTTTGGGAAGTGTATATGCCTAAATACAAAGGCCAAAACGATGAATTTATTATGGCAAGCCATGCACAACGTTTGCAATTAAGCAAGTGTTTTATTGAAAGTAACAAACAAAATAAAACAGCTGGCAAAAACTTTGAAACTTTAAATTTAACTTGTATTACTTGCCATAATCCGCATGTAAGTGTAAAAAAAATAGGCACACAAATATTTAACAATGCTTGTATTAAATGCCATTCCAATACCAATCAAACTTTGTGTAGCGAAACAGAAAAAAACAGAATGGTTAACAATAACGATTGTAGCAATTGCCACATGCCGCGTTCAGGAACTATCGATATTCCTCATGTAACTGTTCACGACCATTGGATAAAAAAGCCTGCTAAAGCGGTAAAACAAAACGAAATAGATAAAGTAAAAGAGTTTGCAGGTTTGTATTGTATTAACAATAAGGAAACTACTGAACTTTCAAAAGTGAGAGCACTTATAAACTATGTAGAAAAATTTAATGGACAAAAAGAAGCTTTAGCACAAGCTAAAACTTATTTTAAAGCAGATGATAATCAACAAAATTGGTTAGATGCACAAGTGCAATTACATTACTTACAAAACGATTATGATGCCATTATAGCCAAGGCTTCGTTTATAAATGTAGATGAGCAAAAAAGTGCGTGGATGTGTTATAGAGTGGGACAAGCTTTTCAAGCCAAAAACGATTATGTAAGGGCTGAATTATTTTTTCAAAAAGCAGTTTCACTTTCGCCTCAAAGTATTGATTTTATTGATAAATTGGCACAAGCAAAAATAATGCTTAATAAATTAGATGAAGCTATTTTATTATTAAACAATAACCTATTACAAAATGAAAAGCAGGAGGGAAGTTTGGTCAATTTAGGCTTTGCTTATTTAAAACAAAATAACCTTGTTTTGGCTAAAACAAACTATAACAAAGCATTGGCTTTAAACCCGGATAATGAACAAGCATTGATTAACTTAGCCGCAGTTTATAATTTAGAAAATAACAAACCCGAAGCGTTAAAATTATTAAAACGTATTTTGGTAGTGAATCCTAAAAACGATGAAGTAAAGGGGCTGATTGGTAGGTTGAATGATTGATGAATGGTGGCGGTAAGTTCTCTAAAAATCTTTTTAGCGGTATTTAACAAGTTGGTAAATATTTTGATTGCAAAAAGTAAAATAAATATAATTGTTTACTATACGCTAATATCAGGTGGTTTGTTTTTTAAAAAAGCTTTAAATAATTTGTAAGCCTTATAAGTTTAATTTTATTTGTATTGATAAAGTTAATACAGCCTATGAAAATACGTTACTGGAACAGTATAGAAATAAATAAAGAAGAAACCATTGCTTTTGAGCAATATTTAAAAACTATAACTCGCGGTTTACAGTTTACTACTCATCAGGTTATTGTTTATAAAACCACAGAAGTAAATACAGAAACTATTACTTACTATATAGCTGAGGAAATAGAATATTTGCAGGCGTTTATTAAACACAGGTACCCACAAATAGGGCTTTGTAATGCCCCTAATGCTAATAAAGTTACTGAATTGAAATTTAAAAAGTAATCCTATTTACCCCTTAATGAAAAACAAATACATACTTACCACCCAAAAGTATAAAGTAGAAACTCCATTTAGTAATTACAGCTTATATATATATATATCAAAATACGTAAACCAGATATTGTAGGTACAATAATTTACAATACCTTTAATAGTGAAAAGAATGTAATGGTAAATGAGCCTGTATTTAACATTGGGTTAGAAAACTTTGCCAGCTTAAGTGAAGATGAGTGAGCTATGGAACCAAATAAATGATTGGTTAAAGGATTTAACAAAAGATAAATTTAAATAGAAGAATTTAAATAAAAAACCTTCCATACTGTGGCGTGGAAGGTTTTTAATTTTCAAAATTCTTACGAAACCTTCTGCACTCTTTTTTTAGTATAATTCTTTTTTATTCTATTCATTGCAGATATGTGAAGTCTATATAATAACGTTATTTTAGTCATTACACATATGTGAAGTCTATATAATAACCTTGTTTTAGTCGTTGCACGCGTGTGAAGTCTATATAATAATGTTATTTTAGTCATTGCACATGTGTGCAGTCTATATAATAACGTTGTTTTAGTCGTTGCACATACGTGCAAGCCATATAATAATTTTTTATTTAATGCAATACTAATTTAAAACCACAGTCGTTTATTATTTGAATTAATTTTAAACGATTATGATATTTAACCAATTAGAAAATCCCTTTGCCAACTCAAGGAGATCGAATGAAGAGTTTGGATTATTAGCCCTAAGTCATATTAAGTATTTAGAAGCCGCTAATGAAAATGACACTTATGCTGATTTAATAGATATGTTAAAGCCTGCATATCAAAATTTTAGAGATTGGCTAAGCAAGCAAGAAACATCTAAAACCACTAAAAAAGGTAAAACCATGTCGGTTAACGAGGTATTACACGAAGTAGATTTGTTTATTGACGATTTGTACGAAGCAGCGTACAGTTGGAAACGTAAAAAACCAGCCATTTTTAACTCTTTGTTTCCCAATGGAAAATCAGAATATGCCTCTTTAAACAAAACCAATGCAGAAACCGTGTTAAAGCGATTAAGCGATGCCTGTGCTGCTAATAATGGTTTGGACGATACTATTAAAGCCAGAGCATTATCGCTATTAGGTAGTTTTATAAGTGCGCGCCAAGAGCAGTTAGGCCAAAAAGGTGATGTAAAGGAAGGTAGTGAAGATGGGCGCAGCCTTAGGTTTCAATTATCAAAACAAATGCATTTGGTATTATTGCAACTAGTTATTATGAATATAGATGATACCGAAAAGGTTAAAACTTTTTACGATTCCAAATTTTTAACTTACCGAACTGTTAAAAAGAAAAAAGACGAAACACCAGTTAATTAGCAAAAAAGCCTCCACTTGGAGGCTTTTTTGCTAATTAAACATTTTACTTTTAGTGTATTACACTCATGGTTTTGGTTAGTTTTATACTGTTATCTACCACTATTGAGTAGTAGTATAATCCGTTAGCTAGGTTGCTTCCGTCTATTTCTACTTTATCAATTGGTTTTTGTAGTTTTTGGGTATATAATACTTGACCTAATACATTGGTAATACGCAACTCTGCATGGTTAAAACTTTGCCATATTTCGTAATCAATTATGGTAGATTGATTAAATGGATTTGGGTAATTGCTTAGTTGAATGTTTTCAGTTGATAGTTGATAAGCTTTTGATGTCACTTGTTTTGAAACTGCATTATTTGATGTACTGGTTTCAAAAAATGCTGGTTTGTTTACCGTTTTAAAAATGCCACCAAGGTGTAAACTATCAATCCAAACTGTATCGCAATATTGCCAAGAGTTACATTTATTACTTGCTGTTAAACAAACTACATAGTTACTATCAAATGCCGGGAAAGTATGAACTGGATTTTGCTCAAAACTATTTGCACTTCCATCTCCAAAATTCCACTCGTAAGTAGTGGCACTGCTTATTGGTTCAGTATAATTCATAAAGAATACTGTACTATCAAATTGTAACCCAGGCGCAAACAAAGGTGTTAAAATAGTATCTACCAAAATGGTAATTTCATCTATTTCAGCTCTATCAGGCGCAATTACTGAAAGTATGTATTTTGAACTTGCAGTTGGTTCATCTACTGCCACAAAATAATTGTTCCATGAAGTTAAACTAGTAGTATCGTTACCTGTAATTTTACTCCAAGTAGTGGTTATTTCATTAAAACGACTTGCTCTATAATCGTCATATTGGTGGAATAAATCATCAACACATGAAGGATTAAACGAACTCCAATTTGCCAAACTGATAAAATAACTACTTAAAACAGGGTCGTTTCCAAGTTCTGTATTAAAGTTATCAAAAGCAGGAACCGCAGGATCGTTAAACAAAGTGAGGGTTTTATAGTAATCTCTAAACCATTTTTTACCAAAAAACTGTTGTTTATCTACTGTATTTACAAAAAAGTTATACAAGTTCATTGGACAAGGGCTAATAGTTGGTTCAAACAATCCATCGTGCATAAAGTGAGTAAAATACCTAAAATAATCAGGAACATTACCTGTATTATAAGTGGTATAAAGGCTCATAAAATCAGTAGGATTATAATGATACAACATTCCTAAAAACAAACTCATGTCGTAAGGGAACCCTATTAAGGTTTCTGTTTCGTGGGTACTATCTAAACATAAAGTATCGTTATAACCTGCATTGGCATATCGGTTGTATTTTATATGTGCAGTGTCTGTAGCTGTACAAGCTCCCCCTTTGGCTATCAACACATAGGTAATGCTGTCGGTTGGGGTACTTATTGGGTTTAATACAGTGGCATTGTCTAACCAAATATTAGGCTCCCACCTAAAACTATCTGCATTAAGTACTGTTCCAATTAATTGAACCGAAGTAGCTCCTGTAATTGGAGAGGCAAAGGCTGTTGGTCTGGTAAGTTTAATACCTGCTCCTAATGGAATAGTTACACTATCGTAAACTGAATATGTTCCACAATCGTTTGATATAGTTAGCGATATTAAATAGGTACTACCACCTTTAAAGAAATAATCATTAAAGTTAATGGTACTTGGTAATAATCCATTATAGCTTTGAGAATAGGTTTCGGATAAAGCACCTTTTTTATAAGTTATGCTACTGGTATCTAACTTTTCGGTTATTTCTAAAGCATAATTATATACTTGGTTATGTATAACACTCACACTTGCGTTTAATGTTCCAAAACCTTCGCAGGCAGTTTCTGGTACATTTATAGTTACATCAGGTGGTAAGGCTGTGTAAATGTATGCTATGGAATCATCTAGGTCTCCGCAATCGTTCCAAACTTCAATAGTTACCCTATGTAAAGTGCCGGGGTTAAAATAATAAGTCCAATCTTCGGGTGTATTGCGTGGTTCTTTGCAAATAGGGTCAGGGTAAATAGTATCTTGTACTATGGTGTCAACCAAACAAGTATCAACCCAATAGTTAGAACCTGTTTGTATATCTCTAATTAAAATACTATCCATTCTGCAAACAGTTATTTTGTAACGTGCATCGTTCAATATTCTATTTAGTTTAATATGAAGCGGTTCGCCTGGGCATAAAGTATCTTTGCGTGCTTGGAAAGTAGCATAAGGTTTGCCAAAGTTAGTATAACCCCATTCTCTGTTTATAATAGGTGTGGTAGTATCTAACCCACAAATAGGATACGTAAAAAATGCCAATGGCGGACTTGGCAAAATAGTATCATTTTGTAAAATGGTTTTCATAGCATATTGCACCCCTTCATTTGCCTTTGCTAAGCCTGAAGCAGTAGGAATAATAAACATATTTCTATCTACTGTATCGCCTATGGTTCTGCGGTATTCTATATGTGCATCGGGTTCTATGTGTACATAAGCGCCTGGTTCTGCTATTATTTCACCCCAACCTTGGTTACAAGTGCCACTATCGCCTATTTGTACAAAAGCACCTGCTTTTATTATTAAACTTCCATTGGCTTTTACATAAATAGCTCCACCATTTTTAATATAGGTATGGCTGCCAGGTTCTAACACCAAAGCACTAAATGGACTAACTACTATTGCACTATTTTCGCTATAAGCAGCCACCATAGAGTCAATACCCTTGCACATTTTGCGCTCGTAGGCTTTGGTTTGGCAAGGTCCTTCTATTATAATATTATTTTTATTTTGTAAATAAACTCCTTCGCACATGGTAATACTTGAACTTTTGGTAACTTTAAGTAAACCATTGGGTTGTTTTACAGTAAGTTTAGTGCCTAGTTTATTATAGGTTTCGTTATCTACAGTAAAGGTATCAACTACACCAAGCCAAGTTTGAGGGAAATAACAGTTTTTGCAACTTTCTTTTTCTTGCAAAAAGAAAGTTGTTTTTATGGCAGGCATTTTTACATAAATCATTCTAGTTAAGGAATCGTATCTACTTGGTATGGTATCATCCCATTCTGTTAAGGCTATCATTTCAACTCCTCGGCTTACATCGGCCAAATAAAACTGAATACTATCGGCAGATGTAGGAGTAGAAAGAGGATTAAAAAAGCAAGTATATTGTTCCCTTCTAGCAAAACTTATGGAAATATCGGCCTGAATGGTAGATTTAATTAAAAAGGTATCGTTGTACTTTAAATAAGAACCATTTTCAATACTGGCATAACGGGTATTTATAAAACTACTTGGGCAGTATTTATATCCATACATATTTTCGCCAAAAGTATTGCGTTTTACAAATGCTTTTTTAGCATCTAGGTATAGTTTTTTATTGCTATGTGCAGGTAAGTTAAAAGGATTGGTTACACTATCGGCTATTCCTCCTTCCCAACGTGCAAAATGAAAGTGTGAGGCGGTGTCGTTAACGTATTTTGGAAAATTTGATTTACCAAATTTTACTTTTTGAGAGGTGTCTAAAGCATTTATGAAATATATTCTAGTAAGCACGTGGTCTGCTGTTTCTTCTTTGGTAACTTTAGGTAAAGGCCAATCACATTTTTGTGGATATAAAAATGATTGAAAAATAGTTTTCTTTAAGGATTGACTAACTCCTAAGCGTGTTAAAGTACCACCCGCTATACCATTAGCATTGGTTGAATTACTACCATCAGTTGTATTGGTTTTCTCACTTATTCTTACCTTTTTAACTAAATCGTTGGTATCATTATTCAATACTGAAATTTGTGCTGTTAATCCCCAATTATCATAGTTTGCCATACAAGGATATGTCCACCTGAATAAACTATCACCGCTTTTTTCTTTCCTAAATGATGCTTTACCAAAACTATCATTTTTATTTTGGTTACCGTTTCCATTTAAAGTGAGCGATAGGTAACTAAAACCTTCAACATCTGTAGCATCTACAAAATCATTTATTATATAATAAAAATTTTCTGCATTATTTATAGCATTTACATTTCGGGTAATGGCACTTCCATATAATTGATGGTCTTTATTTTTAAAGTCAAAAGTTAAATTAAATTTTTGTATATTAGTAAATTTACCTTCATCAACTAAAGCGTATTGGGGGTTTTTATATACTGAATATTCGGGCAAATTAACATCGTTAATGCTTACGGTATTATGCATCCAATATTTATTGGTATTAGCACCTTTTGCCGGCTCCCAACCTGTGTATGGAGGGTCTATAGCCAAAGGAATATCCATAATGCTATCATTATCTTTAACCATAAAACTAAAACTCCCCATATCATCATCTTCATGATTACTAGCCCAATCTGCGGCAGTCCCATCTACTGCTCTATCTTTTTCAAATAGCATATAAAAAGTATGCTTTGCATCTTTAGTTGAATTACGCAAAACTAAATTACCGGCATCGCCCATTAAATCCACCTTAGGTTTTTCATTGGTATATAAAGGAATATTATTTCCCCCCACCATAGCCACATAATCAACATAATAACGTTTGTCTAGTCCATCAATACCCCTATTAAATTTAGCAATACCTGTAATTGCTAAAATACCATTTTTTGCTACTTCTGAATTATCAATAGATGGCTGGGTATTATTCTCAGTTAATAAATTATCGTACCAATTAAAAATATTAGTTATTTCATTTTTTTTCATAAACGGTTCATCACTCCAACTTGGATATAAATTCCGTTGAGCTATCATGGCAGGTATTCCGCAATCAAATAAGCCATAATTAGCATAACCAGGGCCTTCTGCATATACGCTGTAAGAATTAGGCGTATTGTTTCTGGGTGATTGAGGTACATTATCTACTGGCCACCAATGGCTGCCATCAAAAATATTATCATCTAATCCTTCTTGCCCAAGCTCATTCCAATAAATGGGGCTATATTTAGGATAAGGCCATGGTGTGCTACCAAGAGTAAATAGCCAACTTACAGCACCCGTAATTCTACTTGTTTCTACCCCAGCATCGTTAAGCACTTGGGCTGCCATTAATATGGCACTTGCTGATGCAATACCATGGTTGCGTTTCCAACCGTAAGCATGCTCTACCACTCCACCTATTCCTTCACTATAATAATATAAATCTCGAGTAAGTTTTCTTAATTTTCTGCGTGGAGCGCAACTTCCATCTTTATTTCTATCATCATCGCCAAAGCCCCATGGGTATCTATTTGGTGCAACTGAATCTAATTCAGTTCTTAACTCGTAAGCAGCTTTTAACAAATCGTAGGCTTGTAACCATAGTATAAGTGAGCGACTGTGAAACTGTAATTTTTTTATAAATTCTTGCTCATTATATAAGTTATAGGCAATTAAAGCCCTTGCAGTTAAGGGTGAAGTGTAATTTGAAATGAGGCTAGATGCAGCAAATACCCAACCCCAACCTGCATTGTCATGGTCTATTTCTCCAGTCAAATTATTAAAAGCTAAATTTTTAGCCTTATCTCTAAATGCATCACGATCAGCACCTGATGTGTCAATTACATCTAATAATTCACCATTGGCATTCATACCTACCAAAAACACAAAGGCATTATCTTTTGCCCAAAGTGCTAAATCACTTACTCCTGAGTTTGACATACCGTTATCCGAAGGCATAGCTTTTATTGCATTAGTGTAAATTGCTTTATAGGCTTGAAAAACTTGCCCGTTTACATCATCAGGTGATTCAGAAATAATTCTATTGCGGATTATCTTTATTGTTTCAATAAGATTTTTTTGGTTATGCCTGTCAAATGTTGTATATGGGTGTCCATAGGTCATGTTTGATATTGTATGTCTTTTACGTAGCCATTCTTCTACGTCTGTACATGATTGAGATTTCAAGTATATTACGTTCAGTAATATTGTTAATATTATAAATATTTTTTTCATTTAAATTGAAATATTTTTGCTTATTAATTTTCTATTTTATTGAAAATTATGTTATTCTTATCAATACTAGCAATTAACCCGAATTCCTTGTTAATATAGCAGTAATTAGGCTTGTCATTATAATTGTTGTAAAGTATTTTGACTTTATTGTATGTAATATTGTTTAATACTATTGATTCAAAATATGTTATACCAACAATAGAACCGATAGGTGTTCCTATTCGATCATCATAGACATAAAATACAAATTCATTAAATCGTAATTCGATTTGATCTCTTATTACGTTAATATCACCCTTTTTGTGTTTCACCTCAAAACTTCCATTTCCTTTAGTAGTTATATAGGTATTATGTATGGTTTGGTAGCAGTCTTTGTCGTAACCTGTATTGGGGTTTCCTGAGCCTTGCTCGCAATACCAAGTGGTATCAGTTTTGGTTTTTACAAAGGTTAGGGTATCTCCTTTATCGCTTGTAAAGCTTATGGTATCAAAAGCTGGGTTAGTAAAATAAGGTGTTTGGTTAAGCTGCGCTGCTGTTAGGTAATAATAATTGGTTTTGTGTTCCACTTTATCGTACTCTTCCTTAACACAACTTTGTGTAAGCAAAAGCAGCAGTAAAATGCTAAATAGTTTGGTTGTTTTCATATATTGTTGTTTTATAGTTTTCAAATAATTGCAAATTATTTATTAAAAACATACCCTATTCTTGGTATATTTTTACATTAAACAAACATTGGTTATTTTAATTGTAATTACAATAGAAAACTTTTTAATGTCATAAATAATTTTTATATTATTTATTATCAAATAATTGATACTTTTTAGGGAGTAACTTTTTATGGTTATAAATAACCAAATTTGGTACTTTATAACCATACCGTATTTAATGGTAATTAATGAGAAATAAACAAAAAAAATCTTAAAAGTGATTTTTAAAGATAGTATAGTTTACAATCGCTCCCCAAAATAAAGATAATCACAATTTATACTTTATAATTCATCTTTCAAAAATCAACATTCATCATAGTATGTTTTAAAAAATAAGCTAAGTTTGTAGCTATAATCTAAACAAAAAAATAAATGAAATTTGCTACCAAAGCCATACATGCAGGTCAAGAGCCTGACCCAACCACAGGCGCAGTTATGACTCCTATTTACCAAACATCTACCTTTTGGCAAGAAAGCCCAGGAAAACACCAAGGTTATGGTTATGCACGTGGTAAAAACCCTACGCGCACCGCATTGCAAGGTTGTATTGCTGCCTTAGAAAATGGCAAACATGCTTTGTGTTTTAGTAGTGGAATGGGCGCTATTGATGCAGTTGTTAAGTTATTAAAACCAGGCGATGAGGTAATTACAGGAAACGATTTATATGGTGGAACTTACCGCATGTTCACCAAAATATTTGCTAATTATGGCATTAAATTCCATTTTATTGATTTAAACAATGCGCAAAATATTGTGGCAAGTATTAACTCAAATACCAAACTCATTTGGATTGAAACACCTACCAACCCAACTATGCAAATAGTTGATATTGAAGCATGTGCAAAAATTGCTAATACCCACAATTTAATTTTAGGAGTGGATAATACTTTTGCTTCGCCTTATTTACAAAATCCGTTAGATTTAGGTGCGCATATTGTAATGCATTCGGCTACCAAATATATGGGTGGACACAGCGATGTAATTATGGGTGCTTTGGTAATGAACGATGATAATTTACATGAGCAATTGGCTTTTATAAACAATAGTTGTGGTGCTACTCCAGGTCCTCAAGATTGTTTCTTGGTATTACGTGGCTTAAAAACGTTGCATTTACGTATGAAAGCGCATTGCGAAAATGGTCGTGTAATTGCTCACTTCTTGGCAAATCATCCTAAAATAGAAAAAGTATATTGGCCAGGTTTTGAAACACATCCTAACCACGAAATTGCTAAAAAACAAATGCGCGATTTTGGTGGAATGATTTCAATAGTATTGAAAAATGCCAGTTTAGAAGATACTTTTAAAATAGCATCAAGTTTTAAAGTATTTACTTTAGCCGAAAGTTTAGGTGGTGTTGAAAGTTTAATTAACCATCCTGCTACCATGACTCATGCTTCTATTCCAAAAGCAGAGCGCGAAGCTGCAGGTGTAGTTGATAATTTACTTAGAATAAGCGTTGGTGTGGAAGATATTGACGATTTAATTGACGATTTAAAAGCCGTGTTAGCTTAGTATTTATAACAAAAAAGCCGAATTTTAAATTCGGCTTTTTTTATGCTTTATCTTTTAAGTTTTTTAAATAAATATACTCTTCGTTCAGTTCATTTATTGTTTTCTCTATTACCTCTGCATCCCAAGGTTTGGTTAAATATTTCACTATTCTTGCATCGTTAATAGCTATAATTAAATCAGTCATATCAGTATAGCCGGTTAGTAAAATTCGTTTGGTATCGGGAAATTTTTGGTAAACTTTGGTTAAAAACTCAGTACCCATCATTTCAGGCATTCTTTGGTCAGAAAAAATAATAGGAATATTGTTTTGTTCTATCAAATTTAATGCTTCAATGGGGTCAGTAGTAATAAACACATTAAATTTCATTCGTAAAACTGCTTTAAACGAATGTAAGTTTATTATCTCATCGTCAAGATAAAGCACTTTAATTTTTTCTGGTTGGTCTGAGTTTTCCAAAATAGTTTAGTTGGTTTTAGTCTTCCAATAATTTTTGACGCAACATAAATTCGATTTGGTCGCTCTCTTCTTTATATAAATCTCTTTCCTTAGCTACATCTTCTAGCTTATCAGCCTTTTCTTTGGTTTCAAGTTCTTCTAAATATTGGGCATAAAGCTCTTGAAAAATGCTATTTAAATTATTTTCGTCCCAAGGTTTGTTTACAAATTTTGATATTTTACCAATATTAATGGCATTTACAGTATCATTTTGATCGCTATAACCAGTTAATAAAATTCGCTTAGTAGTCGGGTATTTTTCAACCACCATTTTTAAAAACTCCACACCTGTAACATCTGGCATTCTTTGATCAGATACCACAATTTGGATGTTTTGTTCACCAATTGTTTTTAATGCTTCAGCGGCATTAGAAGTAACATATACTTGATACGTAAATCTAAAAGTAGCTTTAAATGCATGTAAGTTAAATTCTTCATCATCTAAGTAAAGAATTTTAATCTTTTCGGTGTTACTTGAGTTTTCCATTTTACTATGTATAAATAAACAAAAACTTTTTAATAATTATCGTTTTAATACTAATATTGAACAAAAGTAATAAAAAATATTGCTTTCATGTAAAAATATAAAATAATAGTTATGGAAAATTTTGTGTTTAATGCTTCTATATTTAAAAGTTATGATGATTTAGTTTTAAAACAAATTATTAATAGCAAAAAACCAACTGTTTACGATGATTTGTACAATCAATTAAAGGAGTTGATAAAATCTAAAAATCCTACTATAAAGTTAACTAACGAAGATTATGAACAAAAAATATCAGCACATTTAAATGGAAAATTGCTTTCAGAATATGGTGTGTGGGTTTATTATGAATGGACAAATAGATTAGTTCGTTTATTACCCGAAGAGGAATTTTTATTAGTAAGAACTAATAGAAATCAATACAAAATTACACCTGAAGAACGTAGTATATTGGCTACAAAAAAAATTGGAATTGTTGGTTTATCAGTGGGGCAAAGCATAGCTTTAACTTTAGCTATGGAAAGGGGTTTTGGAGAGCTTCGTTTAGCAGATTTTGATGTTTTAGAATTGAGCAATTTAAACAGAATTCGCTCTGGGGTGCATAATTTAGGTTTGCCTAAAGTGGTTATTGCAGCGCGCGAAATTGCAGAAATTGATCCTTTTTTAAAGGTTACCTGTTTTTTTGATGGTTTAACAGATGAAAACATGGAAGACTTTTTTAACAAAGGAGGCAAGCTTGATTTATTGGTAGATGAATGTGATGGTCTTGATATAAAAATAAAATGTCGTTATAAAGCCAAAGAGCTTGGTATTCCTGTAATTATGGATACCAGCGATAGAGGTATGATGGATATTGAGCGTTTTGATTTGGAACCTAACAGACCTTTATTACATGGGTTGGTTGGCGATTTAGATCCAACTAAAATTAAGAACTTAACTAATGAACAAAAAATTCCTTACATACTGCCTATGGTAGGTGTCCATTCAATTTCTACTCGTCTTAAAGCAAGTATGATGGAAGTTGAACAAACCATTACAACTTGGCCTCAATTGGCATCATCGGTGGTTTTAGGAGGTGCTTTGGGTGCCGATGTATCGCGAAGAATTTTATTAAATCAATTACATGTTTCTGGAAGGTATTATGTTGATTTAGAGGATTTTATAAAAGATGAAAATACTCCTCAAAATGATTTGTATAATCCTGAAAATGAGCCACTTGAAAAAGGAATTGAGTATTTTGCCAATTTGCAACACGATAAATATAACTTAACCAACAAGCCTGAATCGTTAACAAACGAAACTATAAAACCATTAATAGAAGCGGCTAGCTTAGCCCCAAGTGGTGGAAATATGCAGCCTTGGCGTTGGGTTTGGAGTAATAATACATTGTATTTATATCATGAAATTGCAGCTTCCTATTCATTTTTAGATTATAAAAATTTAGGTTCTTATGTTGGTTTTGGAGCTGCACTAGAAAATCTTAAAATTGAAGCATCAAAATATGCTTTGGTACCTCATGTAAAGTTATTTCCAAACAATAATTTAAAGGAGTTAATAGCAGTTGTTCAGTTTGAAAAATCAAATATTTTGGTAGATGAATTAAACCAATTTATTCCATTAAGAGTTACCAATAGAAAAGTAGAGGAAAAATCAATTATTGATAATGCTCAAATACAATTATTGAGTGATGAAATTAAACTATTTGATGGCATTAGTGTTAAATGGCTCAGTGGTGATGAAGATTTGCAGGCGGCAGCTGAAATAGTTACAACAACCGATATGTTAAGAGTTTTACATCCTCAAGGGCATTACGATTTATTTAAGAAAGAAATGCGTTGGAACCAAAAACAAACACTTGAAACTGCAGATGGAATTGATATAGAAACAATGGAAATGAGTGTAAGTGATAAGGCTGCTTTAGCGCTTGCATCTGACGAAAATGCCATAGCTTATCTCAGAAATTGGAAAAATGGCACTGGATTTAAAAAAATGTCAAAAAAAGCAGTATTAAATTCTTCTGCAGTTGGTTTAATATTAGCTAATGAGTTATCGGATATAAATTATATAAAAGGTGGTGCTACATTACAACGTATTTGGTTAAAAGCAAATGGTTTAGGAATGGCTTTTCATCCAATATCTGCTTCGCTTTTCATGTTTCAACGATTGCTAACTGATAGTGAAAATTCATTTGATATTAATTCAAAAGAGTTGCTGTATAAAATGTATTTAAAAAACTGCGAATTGTGGAAATTAAGTGTTAAAGATACACCTATTTTTATGTTTAAATTGCACCAAGCAAGCGAACCCTCCGCTCGTTCAATACGTAAACCAATTGATAAAATATTTTATTACAAAAAGTAATAAAAACCATGTTAAGAATAAGAGCTTTTAGAGCCATAGATGATGAACCAGCGTGCGAATTATTTGCAGAAGGCCATAAAAATGTGCTGTTGGAATATGGTATAACAAAAGTTACAACTTCTAACAAATCATGGTTTTATAACCCAGGTGTTTATGTAGTGGTGGTGGAGAGCGATGATGGTAAAACAATTTATGGTGGAGAACGAATTCATGTAGCTAACAATTTTGCACCATTGCCATTAGAAGATGCCATAAAAATTGTAGATGAAAGAGTTTTTGATTTGGTTGCCAAATACAAAGATTTTGGAACTGGAGAATTATGTGGTTTATGGAATTCTAAATACATTGCAGGGCGTGGATTGAGCAATGTTTTAACAAAAATAGGTGTTTCTTTAGCAAGGCAAATTGGCTTAAAATCTTTATTTGTTTTTTGTGCTCCGTACACTGTAAATATGTGTCAAATGGCAGGCTTTAAAATAGAGGAAAGCATAGGTAAAAACGGAACATTTAATTATCCTAAATTAGATTTGGTAGCAACAGCTTTAAAAATTGAAGATTTAAATGATTTATCATCGGCTGACCCACAATTTTTAAAAGATATTATATCAATGACTGAGATTCCAAATCAAAATATACAACATATTGGCGAAAACTTTATATTTGATATTAATTTACAACTCACGCTAAAAATTGATAATTCAGGTTTAAATTTTATAAATGAAAGTAGTATTTAAATATATTTTATGTTGTTTGTTTTTGTTAAGTGTTTATGCTTTAAAAGCTAACAATAAAACAGTAGTGCTTGATAATAATATTCATCAAGTTAATTTATCTAGTCAACTTTCATATTATGTAGATTCGACAAATGAGTTAAATTTAAACAATATTATTAGCTTTAATAGTTTTACCGAATCCAACTCTGATTTCTTAAATTTTAAGATAACTTCATCAAATGTTTGGTTAAAAATTCAAGTTGCTAATAATAGTAGTTCAAATAAGTTTAAATTATCTATCGATGATATAAATATTAACGAAGTAGCATTGTTCGAACTGAAGGATAGTTCATTAATAAAAGTTGGTAATACCTTTGGCTCTGATTTTTTATTAGTTAATAAAAATGAAAGGGTTCCAGGAATTATATTCAATTTAGACATTGAACCGGGTAAGCAAACAACGTATTATATTAAAATCCATAACAATGGTCAGTTATTTGTACCTATTTATATACGAACTGAAAAAGAACAAAATGAGGTTTGGCTCTCTAAATTTATAGTATTTGGAATTTATACAGGGATATTTTTTGCGTTGTTTTTTTATAACTTATTCTTGGCTTTAAGTATTAAAGATGATAGGAAAACCTATTTTTGGTACTTACTTCACACTTTATTTATTTTATTAACCCAAGCAAGTTTTCAAGGCTATACGCTTATGTTTTTGTGGCCAGAAAATAATTTTATGGCTAAGCAAAGCATTAACTTATTTACCTGCTTGGTAAGCATGTCGGGTATTGAATATGCCAAATCATTTTTATTAACCAAAAATAGTGCTTATCGTTTACATAAAGTGTTAACATTGTTCCATTTACTTTATGTTATAGTAATAGGCTTGAGTTTATATGGTAAATTTAACTTAGCATATACTTTTTTACAGCCAATACAGTCAACTATAGCAATAATAATGCTTTACACTTCTATGAGATTGGTTTTTAAAGGTTCGCGTTTAGCATTTTTTTACTTTATTTCTTGGTCAGTATTATTTGTTTCAATTATAGTATTTGTATTAACTAATATTGGTATTTTACCTTATAATTTATTTACTTCTCAAATAATGCTTTATGGTAGCGCTTTACAAGTAATATTATTAAGTATTGCGCAAGCCGACAAATACAATTTGTTAAAAATTGAAGAGCAAAAAGCACAAATGCAAGCGGTAAAAGTTTCAAAATTAAATGAAGAAATTACCAAAGAGCAAAATATAAGGTTAGAGCAAAAAGTAAAGGAAAGAACTAACGAATTAACAGAATCTAATAAACAATTGAGCGAGACACTTACAGTGCTTAAAGATACTCAAATTCAGTTAGTTGAAAAAGAAAAAATGTCTTCATTAGGCCAGCTTACTGCTGGTATTGCGCATGAAATCAATAATCCTATCAATTTTGTCTCGGGCAATATTAAACCATTAAAGCGCGATGTGGTAATGATCATTGACTTGGTTAACCAAATAGAACAAATTGCTAAACTAGATGAAACGGTTGAACAAAAAACCAAACGCATTAATAGTTTAAAACAAGATTTGGATTTTGATTATTTAAATGAAGAGATTGAGTTTTTGTTGAAAGGAATTGAAGAAGGAGCAAATAGAACTACTGAAATAGTTAAAGGTTTAAAAGTATTTTCGCGTTCTGATGAGTTTGAAACCAAATTTGCTGATATTCACGAGGGCATAAATAGTACATTGGTATTACTTAATAATCAGTTAAATAGCAAAATTAAAGTTGATAAAATATTTAAAGCCGAAAACGGAGTTATTGAACATTTTCCTGGTAAAATGAATCAAGTGTTTATGAATTTATTGAGTAATTCAATTTATGCGGTTAATAAACAATGGAATAATGAAGTTGGCGGTGTAATTACTATTAAAACCGAAATAGTAAATGGCAAATTTGTTATAACTTTTAGCGATAATGGTATTGGAATGACGCCTGATGTGGTAAGTAAAATGTTCGATCCATTTTTTACAACTAAAGAGGTTGGCGAGGGCACAGGATTGGGTATGTCGATAGTTTATAAAACCATTGAAATGCATAAAGGTAAAATTGCAGTTGAAAGTGAGCTTGGAAAAGGAACTACCTTTACCATTGAAATACCAAATCAATTGGCTATTTAACCGTTTAACAGAAGTTTTACTTCTATTCCAAATAAAAACTTCAATAATTACTTAATAGGCATTATTTTCGCCAATCTTAATTTCTTATCTTATTTATATGAAAAAAGCACTAAAAATTAGTCTAATTGTATTGGTATTACTGTTAATTACTGCGGTAGCACTTCCTTTTGTTTTTAAAAGCAAAATTGTTGGACTAGTAACCGAAGAAGCTAATAAAAATATCAATGCCAAAGTTAAGTTTAGCGATGATATTGGTTTTAGTATTTTAAAATCTTTCCCCGATTTTACCTTAACCATGAAAAATATTGAGGTAGTTGGTATTGAAGAATTTGAGTTTGATACATTATTAGCTATCAATAAATTAGAAGTTTCGCTTGATTTAATGAGCGTTATAAATGGTGGTCAAATAAAAATTAGAAATGTTTATTTAAATCAACCTCGTATTCACGCCATTGTATTGAGTAATGGTAAAGCCAACTGGGATATTGCTAAACCATCAGCCGATACTACCAAAACTGAAACTACTAGCGAACCGGCCAAATTTGATGTATTGTTAAAAAAACTTGAAATTGAAAATGCATACATCAGTTATAACGATAAAGTTGGAAACATGAGTAGCGAAATTGATGGAATGAATTATACCTTAAATGGTGATTTTAACCAAGATATTTTCAGTATGAAACATGATTTAGACATAGCTAAATTGACTTATGCTATGGCTAATGTTAGCTACTTAAGTAAGGTTCATACTACTTTTAAAGCTGAGATTGAAGCCAATCAAAAAGAAAGTAAATATACTTTTAAAGACAATGAGTTTGGATTAAATGAATTGATTTTTAAAATGGACGGTTTCGTGCAAATGGCTGGTAATGATATAAATATGGATTTAAAATATGCTGCTAAGAAAAACGATTTTAAAGACTTCTTATCTTTAATACCTGCTATTTACAGTTCATCATTTAAAGATATACAATCAAAAGGTAAATTGGCTTTTGATGGTTTTGCAAAAGGAACTTTTAACGATAAACAATTGCCTGCATTTGCCTTTAACTTAATGGTGGAACAAGGTTGGTTTAAATATCCTGCATTGCCTGCACCAGTTGAAAATGTTGGCATTGATTTTCATGTAACCAATTCTGATGGCAACTTAGATCATACCATAATTAATTTAGCTAAAATGCACTTTGAGTTACAAGGTGATCCGTTTGATGCTAAATTATTGGCAGAAAATCCAATGAAAGATCCATTTATTGATGCACATTTAAAAGGTAAATTGAATTTGGATAATGTAGTAAAAATAGTGCCTATGCCAGCCGGAACTACACTTTCGGGTTTATTAACTTCTGATTTTGCAGCTAAAGGAAAAATTAGTGATATTGAAAATAAAAACTACGAAAACTTTAACGCAAGCGGAACCATTGCAGTTAATGGAATTAAATATAAATCGGCAGAGTTACCTCAAGGTATGAATTTAAGTACTGCCACTTTAGCGTTTAATCCTAAAACAGTTACACTTTCAAATTTTGATGCCAAAATTGGTAACAGCGATATGCAAATGAATGGTGATTTAAGCAACTTTTTCCCATACTTTTTTGGTAAAGGAACTTTGGTAGGAAATTTAAATTTTAAAAGTAACATGATGGATGCCAATCAGTTTTTATCAAACAGCACTGATACTTCAACTGCTGCTGCTTCTGCAGGAGCTGATACAAGTGGAATGGCTGTAGTTGAAATTCCTGGAAATATTGATTTTACTTTAACCAGTTCAATAGCTAAATTACTATATACCAATTATAATATTACCAATTTTAATGGGATGGTTAAAGTAGCTAATCAAAAACTTACTTTTAGCAAGGTTGCTTTAAATATGCTAGGTAGCAGCATGACAATGGATGGTTTTTATGAAACTACCAATCCTAAAAAACCAACTGTAGAAATGGCATTTGGAATCAAAAATTTAGATATTCCAACAGCTTTTAAAACATTTAATACTGTTCAAAAATTGGCTCCAATTGCTGAGAAAATGTCGGGTGTTTTTAACACTTCAATTTCTAAGTTTAGTACCGAATTAGATAGTAAAATGATGCCTATTTACGATAAAACATACATTGCTGGCGATTTACAACTTACCAATGCTTCGGTTACCAATATTGAAGCATTTAATAAAGTAGCGGATGTGTTTAAACGCGATGAATGGAAAAAAGCAGAATTTAAAAATGTTTCTATAAAATACGAAGTAGTAGGAGGAAGGATAAACACCAAACCATTTAATGTAAAATTAGGTGGTCAAACTGTAAATTTAAGTGGTTCAACCGGTTTGGATCAAACCATTGCTTACATTGGAACAGTTGCAATTCCACGTAAAGATTTAGGAAGTGTCAATTCAGCTTTAGATGGTGTATTGGCCCAATTAAATCAAAAAGGTGGAACCAACGTTAAGTTAAATGAAATAATGAATATTGGTTTAAAACTAGGAGGAACTTTTTCCAAACCAACTGTTACAACAAACTTGGCTGATATTGCTAAAAATGAAGCAAGTAGTTTAAAAAATCAACTTTCGGATGAGTTAAATAAAAAGAAAAAAGAATTGGAAGACCAAGCCAAAGCCGAAATTGAAAAACAGAAAAAAGAATTAGAAACTAAGGCTAAAGCCGAAGCTGATAGATTAAAAAAAGAAGCTGAAGCCAAAGCAAAAGCGGAGGCCGATAAAGCTAAAAATAAATTAGAAGAAGAAGCCAAAAAGAAACTAAAAGGTTTATTTGGAAACTAAAATGAAATAACTGTATTGTAAAAAAATCAATACTTAAAAAGAAAGCGCTGCTATTTACGTTTAAAATAGCAGCGCTTTTTTATTGTTTTCAGTGAATTGAATAGCAAACTATACACTGCCCAAATCAATGTGATTATTGAATAATAAAAGCAATTTACATTTGACCTTTATTTACTTACCTTAAAATGTATAAATTTATGCTACAGAGCAATTTAGCTTTTATAAAATATTTAAAATTTAGTGCATTTGCATTGATTTTGTTTTTGCAAAACAGTGCATTGGCTCAAAAAACGGCTATTTACGAAGACGAATCTAGAATTTATCAGCGTGCTATAGAGCTTTTTGATAAAGAAAAGTATGCGTCAGCTCAAAAACACTTTAACATGTTTGCCGATAAAAGCAAAGATGAAGTTTATGTGGTAAATGCTAAATATTATGCAGCTACTTGTGCTATGGAATTGGCCAATAACGATGCACCAAAGTTACTTTTAACTATCATAAAAAAATATCCGCAATACGATAAGGCTGTTTTAGCTAAATACCAATTGGCTCGCCATTATTATAGAAACAAAGATTATAAAAAAGCTGCCGCTTCATTGGTTGATTTTGATGATGAATATTTAGATGATAATCAGCAATTAGAGTATTATTTTATTAAAGGTTTTTGTAATTTTAAAATCGAAAACTTTGACGAATCGCAAAAAGCATTCAGAAAAATTAAAGACCCTAAAACAAAATATTACGAGGCTGTAAATTATTACTATGGTTATGTTTGTTACCGTCAAACCAATTATCAGGAAGCATTAGAACATTTTGGTCGTGTAAAAAACCATAAAACTTTTGGTCCTTTAAGCAATGTGTATGTAGCTCAAATTTATTTTGCTAAAAAAGAGTACAGCCAAGTAATTAAGTATTGCGATACCATTACCAATCCTGATGTGGTGATAGATGTGGCTGGTATGTTAGGTCAATCGCATTATATTCAAAAAAATTACGATAAAGCTTTACTCTATTTAATTAAATACATGAACGAAGCGCCTGCGGTTCCTTCTCGTAACGATTTTTATAGATTGGCTTATTCTTATAAAGTAAATAAACAATACGATAAAGCCATTGAAAACTTTTTAAAAGTATCGGAAGAAACAGATACCTTATCTCAATATTCGTATTTTCAATTGGCTGAATGTTATTTAACCATTGATAAAAAAAATAATGCAAGAACGGCTTTTAATAAATGCTTATCACTTGGTTTTATTCCTTCTTTAAATGAAGAGGCATTGTTTAATACTGCTAAGTTAAGCTACGAAATTTCTACCAATAGTAATGCTTTAACCAATTTAACATCGTTTATTGAATCTTATCCAAAATCAAAATACATTACCGAAGCTAAAGGTTTAATTAGTAATTTATTGCTTACTAGTAAAAATTATAAAGAAGCTATAAAAATTTTAGAAAGCATTGAAGATAAAGATGACAAAGATTTAAGCACACTTCAAAAAATATATTATTACAGAGCGGAAGAGCTTTATTTACAAAACGATTATAAAGGCGCTGATGAGTTTTTTAATAAAGTATTAGCTACTGGAAAATACAATATGCAAATAGTGGGGTTGAGTTTTTTTTGGTTAGCCGAAATTGCTTACCGCGATGCTGCTTACAGCAATGCAATTGTGCAGTTTAAAAAAGCTCAAATGGTGGAAGAATTGAAATCAGCAAGATTTTATAATATGTCGTTTTATAGTTTAGGATACGCTTACTTAAAAACAGTTGATTACAAAAATGCCATTGAAAGTTTTAAAAAATATGCCGAGCGCGATGCGCAAATGAGCAATCCTGAGGTATATACTGATGCTGTAACTCGTATAGCCGATTGTTATTTTGCCGAAGGCAGTTACCAAAAATCAATTGAGTTTTATAATATAGTAATCAATAAAGATTTAAATGGAAGCGATTATGCCTTATACCAAAAAGCCATGATTCAAGGTGTAATTAAAAAATCAAATGATAAAATTTATACGTTAGGTGTTTTAATTGATCGTTTTCCTAAATCAATTTTTATTGATGATGCCTTGTTTGAAAAAGCTGATGAACAATTAAAAAATGGCAATTTACAAGATGCTTTAAAAGGATTTAACAATATTATTGATAATTATCCAAGAAGCTCATTTATACGCAAAGCTTACTTAAATAAGGGGCTTACCTTGTTTAATTTGGCTAAAGATGATGAGGCAATAGCTACTATGAAAATACTTTCAACTACTTATACCAATAGCGATGAAGCTCGTCAAGGTTTGGTGGTTTTAAAAAATATTTTGGTAAGCAAAGGCGAAAGTGATACTTATTTTGATTTTATAAAAAGTTTGCCAAACATAGTTGAATCGGCTTCATCGCAAGATTCATTAACATACCAATCGGCTTTTAATAATTACAAAGCTGCTTTAGAGTATTTTAGTAAAAAAGATTTTACCAGCGCTAACCGCGATTTTTCAAAAGCTAGTAAAGGTTTTGGTAACTACTTAAACCGTTTTGCGGGTGGCTATTTTACAGCTAAAGCATATTATTATAAAGCTGAAAGCGATAATGCATTAAAAGCTTACGATGATGCTTTGGTTGGTTATGAGTATACTGCTAATGCCATTAGAAGCGATTTTACTGAGCGCAGTACACGCCAAACAGCGGTTATTTATTATTTGCGTAAAAACTATGAAAAAGCATTTGAATATTATGCTGCTTTAGAGCGTATTGCAGGTAATAAAGACAATTTACAATTATCATTATTAGGTCAGTTACGTGCGGCCATGATTATGAATAAAATGGATACCGCTACTCAAGTTTCATTTAGATATGTTAACTCTGGTATTGCTACTAAAGAAGGATTATCGGATGCAAAATTAAACATTGCAAGATTTTATATGGCACGCAATAAGCCAGATAGTGCTTGGGCCGATTTCCAATATTTACTAAGAGAAAACAAAGAAAAAGCCATAGGTGCAGAAGCTAATTACAATATCGCTTTGATTCAATATTTGAGAAAAGATTATAAAACAAGCATCAAAACCATTTTTGAATTAAACGATAATTTTGGAAATTATGAATATTGGGTAGCTAAAGCTTTTATTTTATTAGCCGATAATTATGTAGCTCAAAAAGATTATTTCCAAGCCAAAGCTACTTTACAAAGTATTATAGATGAATACAGTAAAGATGATTTGAAAATTATTGCTTTAGAAAAGTTGAAGAAAATAGAAGAAGACGAGGCTAAAGGAAAATTAGAACAGAAAAAGAAAGTAGATGAAAGGATAAAAAGCCGCGACTAATTTCTAATAACAGTAATTTTTTTAAGCATAACTAAGTATGAAAAATATTAAATTATATATAGCATTTTTGATTTTAAATGGCATGGCTTTTTCAGCTATGGCGCAGCATGATTCGTTAGACGATGGGTTAACAGTTAATATAAAATATGTTCCCACTTTATCTGAATCAATAAAAATTCCAGTTAACCCAAATCCTGAGCAACCTCAAAGTGTAAAGCCCACTTTTACCTATAAAGTTCCTGATTTAAATACTGAAACTACGCCAACTATCTATACAATTAAACCAATTAGTTTGGGTAATATGTTATTGCCTAAATTACGCAATAACTATTTCAGATTTGGTTTTGGAAATTATGCCACGCCACTAGCCGAGGGTTACATTACAAGTATGCGTAACAAAACCTGGAACAATGGTTTGTTTTTTAAACATTTATCGAGCAATGGCGATAGAGATTTTAACAATTTTAGCAATAATACTTTAGGTGCGCACAGCAAACGTTTCTTTAGTAATTCGGTATTGAGTGTATCTGCATTATACCATCGTAATGTGGTGTATAATTATGGTTTTTTAACTGCTGGAAATGGCGCTAAAGAAGATACTTTAAAAAATATTTATAACTTGTTTGATTTAAATATTTCGTTAGAGAATTTAAAAAATGATAGTCTTTCATTGAAATATAAATTTGATATAAACTATTATTTTCAAGGTAATAACTTTGATTTAGTAGAACATAATTTTAAAGTAGCTGGAAATTTAAGTAAAACCATTAGCGATATTCCTTTCACTTTATATACAGGCATTAATAGCATTAGTAATATAAAAAATGCAAATACATTGCAGCGTACGGCTTTTATTTTTAACCCACGCATTAACTTAGAAGATGAAAGCTATTATTTAAGGGCTGGATTTAATTTTACTTATTTTGCTGATAGTATTGAAACCAAAGATAACAGCCATTTTTATCCATTTGGAGAGGCTGCATACCATGTAGTTCCTAAAGTATTAACGGTATTAGGTGGTGTTACTGGTAATTATGGTATCAATACTTTTAGAAGTATCAATGCTGAAAATCCTTTTGTGCGCAATTATAATTTTAAAAACACCAATAACTTATTTGAAATGTATGTTGGTTTAAAAGGTCATATTGCCAAAGGCTTAAATTACTCGTTACAAGCTTCCATTGCCAATATTGAAAACATGCTGTTTTATGTACAAGATAGCAGCAGTTTTCAAAAAATTATTTATGATGAAGGAAAGGTTACATTAACCACTTTTTCAGCCGATATTAGTTATCAGTTGGGCGAAAAATGGAGATTTGCTTTATTGGCAAAAGCTTATAATTACAGCATGAGTAAACTTCAATTTGCATACAGCCGACCAAGCACAGAGGTTAAATTAAATACCAGCTATAATATTGGCGATAAGTTTATGTTACGTGGCGATATATTTTATGTTGGACAAAGAACTGGTGGTGTAACTAACCCAACTACAGGAAATAAAGATAATATTACCGAAGTAAAATTGAATCCATTTGTTGATTTAAACTTAGGAATAGATTATAGATACAATAAAAATGTATCAGTGTTTATTAACTGTAATAATATGGCAGCTGCTCGCTATATGCGCTTTACCAATTACGATGTATATGGTTTCAATATTTTAGGTGGAGTTACTTTAACATTTTAAATACAAGAAAGGCTTTTTATGAAAAATATTTTTATTTTATTAATTAGCCTTTTTTATATTCCAGCTTGTGCTCAAAGCGAAATAGATAGTAGTATTATCAATAAAAAGGGCACAACAGTCTTTGCTAGATTTAATCCTCCAAAAGGTTTTGAAAGGCCAATTTATAAAGCCAATTCGTTTGAAGCCTATTTAAGTAATTTTGAGTTATTTCCACTAGGAACTCGAGTGAAATACTATAACGGTTTTCCTAAAATTAACCAACAAGTAGCAGCCTCAGTTCTAAAAATTGATATTGGCAAAAAGGATTTGCAACAATGTGCAGATGGTGTAATGCGATTAAGAGCTGAGTATTTATTTGCGCAAAAAAAGTATCAACAAATACATTTTAACTTTACCAATGGGTTTAACGCCAATTATGAAAAATGGGCGCAAGGTTACCGAATAAAGGTAAATGGCAATACTGTAAATTGGGTAAAAACTAAAACTATTGACTATTCGTATGCCACATTTAAGCAATATTTAGAAATAGTATTTACTTACGCGGGTACGTTATCGTTAAGCAAAGAACTTATTCCTATTAGCATTGATAGTATTCAAGTGGGTGATGTGTTTATAAAAGGTGGAATTCCAGGACATGCAGTTATTGTTATGGATGTAGCATTGAATAAAAAAACTGGAAAGCGTGTTTTTATGTTAGCCCAAAGCTATATGCCAGCCCAAAGTATTCATGTTTTGGTTAATGAAAATAATAAAACTATTTCGCCTTGGTATCAATTAAATATTGGCGAAATATTATATACACCTGAATGGACTTTTCAATACAATGATTTAAAACGATTCAAATAAAATTAGTAAGAAGATGAAAAAATGGTTTTTAGTACTTTTGATTTTTTGTGCAATAAACAATTTAAAAAGTCAGGAATTAAACCAATCGGATTTGGTAAGTTCTTGTCAAAATTTTAATGAGTTAAATAATAATATATTGGTTGGTTCAATGGGTAAAAACAGTGCCACCATGATGGTTAAATTTCAGTTGCAATTGATTAATCAAACCTATTTTCAAATACAAAAGTTCGATTCTAATTTCAATAAATTTTATTTTCCTATACAAGGTTATAATTACAAAGCTATAGGTGGAAAAAACGGGAATGGATATGTACCCGCAGGTTTTGATTATTTTGATGGTGATAAGCATACTGGTCATGCGGCACACGATATTTTTATAAACGATAAAAACCAAGATGCCTTGGATGATAAAACCATTAAGCCTGCTAACATATTAGCTTTTACTGGCGGAGTGGTTATTGCCATATCACAAAATTGGGATTCTACAAGTACCTTAAGAGGCGGAAAATATATTTATGTATATAACCCAATATTAAACATTATTTGTTATTATGCTCATTGTAAGGATATTAATGTAAAACTTGGCGATATTGTTAAACCAAAGCAAGTAATTGCTACTGTAGGAAGAACAGGACTCAATGCATTTAAAAAGCGTTCACCAACTCATTTACATTTTATGGTTTTAAAATTAGATGCTAATTTTTATCCAAACCCAATTAATAGTTATAATCTTTTGCTAAAAAGTAAATTTTAATTAAACGTTTACTATGCACTCAAAACTCCGTACTTGGTCATGCTGAAAGCATCTCCTTGGCTTTAAATAATTACTCTCCATTAACGTTAACTTTATAATCAGTAATAAACGTCATTGCGATCACGCCAAAGCGTGAGAAGCAATCTCAAGCGAACAAACATTTATTATTACTTGGGATTGCTTCGTGCCTCGCAATGACGTTTTTTCCCGCACTCAAAACTTGGTCATGCTGAAAGCATCCCCTTTGCTTTAACTAATTGCTTTCCATTAACGTTAACTTTGACAATGTTTTACCACACCTTTATATGTTAAAAAAACAACCAATTTTATAGCGATTGCGCCAAAGTAAAACTAGTCAAACTCCATTAGCTAACGGTTTCAAACCTCAGGGAGTTACTTACAATAAAACCGATTCTACTTCCTTATATTATTTATTGGTTTAAATAATGCTTTCCCACCTTAACAAGATAGAAAGTAACTAATTATAACCAATATTTCGAAAATTAAATACTAATCGCGTATTTAAAAGTGCATTTAACTACAACTTTAGCCTTTCATAAATTTAAAGTAACATATCCATTATAAAGTTGTAATCTTGAATTGAAATATAAAAATTCAAAAAAAAATTATGGTACTTATTTTCCTCGGACTAGTTCTTATTGCAGTAGCAACATTTGTATTTAATCCTAATAATATAAATGCTAAGTTTGGTAAACCCTTAAAAATTGTAGGAGCAATTTTAATTGTAATAGGAGTGTTAAACTCTTGTTTTAAACAAATTGATGCAGGCCAAATAGGTGTAAAATCGCTATTTGGTAAAATTGAAGACGACATTTTATTGAGTGGTTTAAACTTTGTAAATCCTTTGGTAGAAGTAAAAACCATTGATACCAAAACCCAAAATTACACCATGAGCGGAATTCATGATGAGGGACAAAAAGCCGGTGATGATGCTATTAGGGTTTTAACAGCAGATGGTTTGGAAGTTACCATTGATTTAACTGTTCTTTATCGTGTGGTTCCATCAGAAGCACCTAGGTTATTAAGAGAAACTGGTTTGGATTATAACGATAAAATTGTAAGACCTTTAACTAGAACAAAAATTAGAGATAATGCAGTTTATTACGATGCTGTGGCTCTTTACAGTAGCAAACGCGATACTTTCCAAATGCGAATTTTTAACAGCATAGAAAAAGATTTTAAAAGCCGTGGTTTGATTTTAGAGCAACTTTTGGTGCGTAATATTACTTTGCCAACTTCGGTTAAAGCAAGTATTGAATCAAAAATAAATGCAGAGCAAGATGCTCAAAAAATGCAGTTTGTATTGCAAAAAGAAAAACAAGAAGCTGAGCGTAAAAGAGTAGAAGCGCAAGGTATTGCTGATTATCAAAGAATTATATCTACAGGTTTGAGCGATAAACAATTACAATATGAAAGTATCAAAGCTAATTTAGAGTTAGCCAAATCGTCAAATGCCAAAATAATTGTATTAGGCAAAGGCAATAACCCAATGATAATTGACGGGAAATAGCCTTTCATTTACAGCATATTTGTTATTTGTTTTTTTATAAAAGCAAATAACAAATATTTTACAAAATCCTTCATAAAATTTATTAGTATTGTAAAAATGTAATAAACCTGAAAAAGTTTATTAAAAAATACAATCAAATTAATGAAATTATTTAAATCGTTAGCCATAAATATTTTACTTATACTGCTGGTTTTATACATATTAAGCTGGCTTGGTGCATTGGTATTAAGTGCTTACACAAGGCATGGCGAGTCGTTAACTTTACCTAATTTAAAAGGTTTAAATTTTGAAGAAGTTGAGAAAATTTTAGAGCAAAAAAAGCTAAGGTATATTATTACCGATACTGCTTTTATTGACGATATGCCCAAAGGTAGTGTGGTGGAGCAAAATCCAGCACCCAATACAAAGGTAAAAGAAGGCAGGTTTATTTACATTACCATTAATTCTACTTCAACTATTGGCGTGCAAATGCCTAATTTAATTAATAGCTCTTTGCGTTTTGCCGAAACAGTTTTAATAAGTTCAGGATTAAAACTTGGAAGCGTAATTTATAGACCCGATGTGGCTGCAGGAGCTGTTTTAGACCAATTATATCGCAATCAAAGCATTCAACCTAACATCAAAATTCCTAAAGGAGCAAGTATTGATTTAGTAGTTGGCGATGGTATGGGTAGCACTTTGGTAGCCATTCCTGATTTAACCAATTTAACTTTAAACGAAGCTAGAGGTGTTTTAGAAAGCAGCATGTTACAAGTTGGAAGTATTGTGTACGAAGGTAAAAACGATTCGTTAAACGCTACCATTAAACGTCAGTCGCCTCCATTTCAAGAAGGTCAAACTATAAAAAGTGGCCAACAAATTGATTTGTTTTTAGGCGATAAATAAATGACACAATTGTTATTACTAAAATTTGAAAATGTACGTTAATCAAGCTGATACAGTTAACTGCATTGTTAAACTTAACAAAAATATTTCATGAAATTTAACTTAACCATTTTAGCTTTTTTGCTTTTAGGCATTACCGCAAAGGCTCAAGAAAAAAGAGTTCCTTTAGGAAGTAATGTGTTTTTAAAACAAAATGAGGGAACAAATATTACTAGTAAAAATTTAACTACCACAAAGCTTGGAAAAGCTGATGCATTAACCATTCCTTTTATTGATTTATTTAACAATAAATTCTCAAATAAACCCAACAAAACCAATTGGTTTGATAGTACAGTTACTATAGATAATTTAAACGCTATTTTTGATACAAAGAACACTGTTGGAACTGTTTATAATAATGGTTTTGGAGTGGCTGATGTGTTAACATCTCAGTTATTAAATACTTCAGCAATTGGAAATAATGTTTTTGTATCAATCAATTTTTCTACCGGAGCAGATTGGCAACTAAACGATTCTTTGGTTTTTCAAGTAAAAGGAAATTCAGGAGTTTGGAATACACTTTGGGTTAGTAATAATGAGTCGGTATTAAATAAAGATGTAATATTTAACTTGCCGTTTACTGCCGATTTACGAACCAATTTATTTCAATTTCGATTTGTAAGTTATTGCAATACCGATACTGATAAACAAGAGGTTTTTAAATTGCATCAATTGGCTATTTCGTATAAAAATAACTTACCATTTTACGAATCGTTTAGGCAATTTAACACCAAAACTTTTACCCCAATCAATACCCGTTGGTATAACTTTAATAATAACGTTACTCCTAACGATAGCGATATTATGCTATGGGGTAATTCGGTTATATTTAATTCAATAACACAAATTCCAGATTCAAGCTATTTTACCAATAATGGTTTGTATGGAAATGCAGATACTTTAATTTCCAATCCAATTGATTTATCAAAAACAACCGCAAGCGACCAATTAGTTATGAGTTTTTGGTATAGAAGTTTTAATCAAACCAGGGTAAATGATTCCATTTATTTAGAAGCATTGGATAATCTTGGTCGTTGGCAAAGAATTTGGGCATCAGGCAAAGTTGGAACAAGTTATCAAAATGTCAATATTTCGGTTGGTTCTGGCAGATTAAGACATCAATTTTTTACCTTTAGATTTATTAATAAAGGCACTTATTTAAATACCGAAACTGCAAGTTTTGCATTGGCTGCATTAAAGATTACAGCAAAGCGCGATTTACCTTTATTTGACGATTTTTCGAGTACAGTTGGATATTATCCAAACACCGATTTATGGATTGATAACAAAGTATTTATAAACAATAATTTCCCACGCAATCAGCCAAGCATCAATGTGGCAACATTTGATGGATTAGACGAATTTGGAAATGCTTATAGCAAACTTCCAATAAAGGGTGTTGCAGATATATTAACTTCAAAAGGATTTAACCTTTCTAGCTTTGCGTTAAAAGATTCAATATATTTAAGCTTTTATTATCAATATCATTTACAAGGAACTACTGGACAAATTCAACCAACTGATTCATTAATTTTAGAATTTAGGTTTAGTCCAAATGATGCAGATTCGTTTGAAACAGTTTGGAAAAAATCGGCTTTAGATACTTTGGGTTACGATACCTTTAATAGGATTTTGATAGCCTTGCCAGCTAAATATTTACACAACGATTTTCAGTTTAGATTTAAAAATATTGGAAGCCTTTCGGGCAATGTAAGCCAATGGCATATTGATTACATAAAGTTAGATGCGGGCAGAAGTTTAAAAGATACCTTTAACGATGATTTGTCAATTTCGTCAACACCTACCTCATTATTGAAAAAATACAGAAGCATGCCTTGGAAACACTTTGAATTAAACAAGCTTGCTTACACCAACGATTCACTATATTTTTCAGTATTTAATAATGGAAACCGTAACTTTTCAATTAACTATAGAAGGCAATTGTTTAATAACGAACAAAGTGTGGTTTTTGTAAAAAGCGATGCTGTTGGAAGTGTTCCATTTTCGGTTGCTACGCCTTTAAATTCAGTAAATCCAACTGTGTTAAATACAACATCTACCAATTTAGTAAAAAAGTTTACCAATACATTGAGCGTTAGTAATAATGGTTTTGCAGGAAATGATAATGTGCCAAGTAACGATTCAATAACTACAACCACTACATTTAGCAATTATTTTGCTTATGATGATGGTTCGGCAGAAGCTGGTTATGGCATTTATTTGAAAAACACAGGCTCTGTTGCCTTAGCATACGACATAGAAAAAATTGATACTATTTATGGTGTTCAAATATTTTTTAATCAATCAGAGTTAAATGTAAGTACACGCAAATTTGATTTAGTTTTATGGGATAATATTACACCAGTAAATCAAACTGCAACCAACGATAGAGTAATTTACCGTAAAACTGGTTTAAGCCCTATTTATACCAACACAATTAACGGTTTTGCTACCATATTATTCGATTCGGCTATTGTGGTTCCCAAGCGTTTTTATGTTGGTTGGGAACAAGTTGGCCAGTTTGTGTTAAATGTAGGTTTAGATGAAAATTATTATGTGGGCAATAAAATGGTTACCAATCCAAATATGTTTTACAAAACTGATGGTTTTTGGTTACCAACCGAAATTCCTGGTGCTTTAATGATTCGTCCAATGTTAGGTCAAATTGTGGATGTACCAACAAGTATTGTTGAACCAAAACGTGTTAATACTTTTGAGTTTAATTTATATCCAAACCCAACTACTCAAAACTTTACCATTGAATTGAGTAAAGCACAAAATTGTCAAGCTTTTATTTTCGATTTAACAGGTAAACAATTAGCCAATTATAATTTAAAAAGCAGTGTAAATAATATAGATGCAAGTGGCTTACAATCAGGTGTTTATGTTATTCAGGTTGTAAATGAATTAACTGGTGCTAAATACTCTAAAAAACTAATAATTAACTAAATACAAATAAAATATGAACGACATAACTACAGACGAATTAAAGCAACGTATGGATGCTGGTGAAAAACTAAACTTATTTGATGTACGTGAATTACACGAATATGAAGAATTTAATATTGGAGCTACTTTAATTCCACTAGGTGAGTTACCTGGCAGAGTAAGCGAGTTAGAAAGCTTAAAAAATGAAGAAGTAATTGTTCATTGCAGAAGCGGAGCAAGAAGCGGAAATGCTAAAATGTTCTTACTTGATAATGGTTTTACCAATGTAAGAAATGTTTTAGGAGGTATGCTTGATTGGAGATCAAAGTTTTAATTAGAAACTATAAAATAAAAAGAGGAGGTTTTTTTAAAACACTCCTCTTTTTTATTTAAAGACTTTTATAAAATGACAATGTATCTGCCACAATTTTTTTGTTGTCGTACTTATCTTTTACTAACCTAAGTGCGTTTTTGCCAATCCTAATTATCTCACTAGGGTTATTAATTAAATTCCTTATTTGAGTTTTAAACTCCTCGGCTGTTTCGGCTATTAATATATGTTCGCCATTAACAGCTTCAATTCCTTGTGCCCCTAATGAAGTTGAAATAATACATTTACCCAACCCCATTCCTTCTAAAATTTTAACCCTAATACCACTTCCAGAAAATAAAGGAACTACCATAATGGCTTTTTCATTCATAAACCTAATGGCATCATCAATTTCGCCTAAAACACCAATATGGTTTTGGTTATTATAATCAAAAAACGAAGTTGGAATATTGCGCCCAGCAAGGTAAAATTTAAGTTCGGGGAACTCATAATTCATATCGTACCAAACGTTTTGAATAAACCACTTCATAGCTTCTTGGTTTGGCATCCAATCCATTGAACCAATATGAAATAAACTTGGCATTTCTAAATTGGTATTATCTACTACTAATTTTTCTAAATTAATACCAAAAGGCGAAACATGAATAGGTTTTGTACAGCCACTTTCTTTAAATGCCAAAGCATCATTTTTGGTAATAGCAGCTATGCCATCAAAGTTGTTAAGCTGTTTTCTTTCAAAACTTTGTAACCTTTTGGCTAGTAAATTTAAATACCATTTTTTTATAGGATTACCTTCATTACAAGCCAATGTTTCCCAAATTTGGTATTCTACATTATGTTGTCGCAATACACATTTTGCCTTGCTATGCTTTCTAATAATGTCTAAATAAGGTGCCACAAATATGGTTTCAAAAACTACCACATCAAATTCTTTTTCTTTACAAATTTGAATGAGTTGTTCTTCAAAATTTTTGTTTATAAAGCGCTTTACATGATACGACTCGTTAGAAAACAAGTTTAAAAATGCATCAATTGGTTTTATATGGTTATCAATATAAGTTAAATGAATATCGCCTAAGGCTTTAACATGCTCTGGAAGGTCTTCATAATCAATAAAATGCTTCGAAGTGTTTAACGAAGCAATAGTTAAATCACACCCAGCATCTCCATAGCCTTTTGCATAATTAAAGTAGCAAAGTGCTCCACCATCTTTTAATGGCCACGGAAAACGAGGAGTTATTTGTAAAATATTCATTTTGTATTTTTATTTTTTGGAATAATTTTTTTAAAAATATTTATCCAAGCATTTTTATTAAATAACGAACTATCGTTACTAGCTTGATAGGTTAAGAAAAATCCAAGGGGGGTTAATACCAATACACCAATCCAAATACCAAACATTGGAGACCAAGCCATTGTTTTAGCTGCCTTTTCGCCCGAAAGTGATATAATATGGTAAATTAGGTAAAGCAAAATTGAAACTACAACAGGTAAACCAAAACCACCTTTTCTAATAATGGAGCCAAGTGGAGCACCAATAAAAAACATAATAATACAAGCTATGGCCAATACAAATTTTTTGTGCCATTCAATATCGTACCTAGCGCCACTCTTTTTAATATCGTATCTTTCAGTAATAGCATACGATATTACATTTTTCACAGTTCTGGTATTATTTTCAGCGTTGTTTAAAATATTGTCTTTGTATAATGGGTTAAATAAATCAACCACATTTTTCACAGTATCATTTACTGAGCTGATTACAGTATTTTTTAGAAGGGTGTCTTTCTTTAAAAAGAAGTAATATGGTTTAACATAGCCTTTTAATTCTAATGCTTTTTTATACTTTACTACCTTCATCGAATCGCTATAGTATTGTAGTTGGAATACATTGAGCATTTCATAATTATGTTTAAATAAATCTTCATCAGTTCTATTAAAGTTTAAAACTGATAAGTCAAACATAATTTTCTCTTCACTGAAGTATGTAGTAGAATGCGGAAAAGTATTGTAGTAGTTTCTTTGCGATTCCATTTCTTCGTACCTTGCTCCATCAAACAAAGTAAAGAATAAAAATCTACCATCATTACTTAAAGTCATAGTTCCTTTTTTAGCAGAAATTACGGTAGAGTGGGAGGTATTCGAACGCTTATCATAAATAATAATGTCTTGCATTTCCTGTGTTTTTTTATTCTTTTTTCCAACCCGTAATGTTATACCCTGAATACCACTGTAAAACACTCCTTCAGTAATTGCCAATGCAGGTTTTTTCTCTCTTACATCGTACAGCAATGCCCTACTTTTTAAGTTAGCTACAGGTATTAAAATGTTAGAGACAAATATTCCGAAAATAGAAATACCTAACATAACTACATACATGGGTTTAAACATTTTCCAAATGGAAATACCAGCAGCTTTAGCAGCTACTAGTTCGTATGTTTCACCTAGGTTACCAAATGTCATAATAGAAGCTAACAATACAGCTAAAGGCATAGCTTGAGGAATTAACGATGCTGACCAATAAAAAAGTAATTCTGCTATTACTTGCCATTCAAGCCCTTTCCCCACTAACTCGTCTACATAAAGCCAAATAAATTGCATGAGCAAAATGAACATAACCACCACAATAGTTGGTAAAAATGTTCTAAAAAAGCTGCCTATTATTAATTGATGAAGTTTCTTCATTTTAAAATGATTGCGCAAGGTAATATAAAATATGGTGTAACTAATACATGATTTCAATAACTATACCAATAATTATTGCATTTGTTGAAACAGTGTTTAAATCGTTTGTGGTTAAAGCCCTAAAATCGTACTTTAATAAAAATACAATAATATGCATTTAGCTATAGCAGGAAATATTGGGTCGGGAAAAACTACGCTTACAACACTTTTAAGTAAACACTATAACTATGAGCCTCATTATGAGGATGTTGAAGATAATCCGTACATTTCTGATTTTTACGAAGACATGCAGCGCTGGAGCTTTAACCTTCAAATTTATTTTTTGAATAGTCGTTATAGCACCATTTTACAATTACAAAAAAATAAAAAAAGTATAATTCAAGATAGAACCATTTATGAAGATGCGAATATTTTTGCGCCTAATCTACATTCAATGGGCTTAATGAGTACCCGCGATTTTGAAACGTATCAAAAAATGTTTGATTCACTAAACCAAACCATTAAAGCTCCTGATTTAATGATTTATTTGCGTGCTTCAATTCCAACGTTGGTAAACAATATTCAAAAACGCGGTAGAGATTATGAAGATAGCATTCGTTTAGATTATTTAAAACGCCTAAATGAGCGTTATGAGGCATGGATTAGTTCATATAAACACCGTCACCTAATTATTGAAGTAGATGATTTGAACTATGCTGAACGCCCTGAAGATTTAGGAAAAGTAATTGATAAAATACAAGCAGAACTAAACGGATTGTTTTAAAATTTGTCAATAGGAACCAATATACAACTTGCAATTGAGCTTTTAAATAGCAATAAATTAGTAGCCATTCCAACCGAAACGGTTTATGGATTGGCTGCTAATGCTTTTAACGAAAGCGCAGTTTTAAGCATTTATAAAACCAAAAATAGGCCGCAGTTCAATCCCTTAATTATTCATAGCAATAGCATAGAACGATTTGAACAGTGGGGTTTACAAATACCAAAAGAAGTAAAATTACTTGCTAATAAATTTTGGCCAGGTCCTTTAACTTTTATAATTCCTGCCAATAATAACGTTCCAGATATAGTTACTGCAGGAACTGGAGCGGTTGCTATTAGGGTCCCAAATCACCCTGTTACACTTAGTTTATTAGAAAAATTGTCATTTCCATTGGCAGCACCAAGTGCAAATCCAAGTGGATTTATAAGTCCAACATCTGCCCAACATGTTGAAAATCAATTAGGTAGTAAAATTGATTATATTTTAGATGGTGGGGTTTGTCAGGTTGGTGTAGAATCAACTATTATTTCATTTTTAGAAAACGAGCCTAAAATATTACGTTTTGGAGGTTTGGCAATAGAAGAAATTGAAGATGTTATTGGGCATCGTTTACTAACTAATATAAACGCTAGTAAAATAGTTGCTCCTGGTATGCTAACCAAGCACTATGCACCTGATCATCCATTATTTTTAGTAGATGATATATTAAAAGCCACCGAAGGCAAAAATATGAATAGGGTAGGTGTAATTACTTTTTTTAATTCAGTAAATAATATTCCTGAATCACATCAATTTATACTATCCAAAAGCAAAGATTTGAATGAGGCTGCTAGTAAGTTATTTGCGGCTATGCGTAATATTGATGAATTGGATATTGATGAAATATATGCAGAAAAATTCCCGAATACTGGCTTGGGATATGCTATAAACGATAGATTAAAACGAGCCAGTATTCAAGAATAGTCAATTAGCAATTAAATACATCAATTAGTTTTAATAAACCTGGATTAAGGTCTTTTTTGCTGAAAATGGCTTCATGAAAACTTGTGTAAGTTACTCGGTTATTAATTAAGCCTACCATTTCATTTTTTCTACCTTCCAATAATGCTTCTACAGCTCCATTTCCGAGTCTTGATGCCAATACTCTATCGTAAGCAGTTGGAGAACCACCACGTTGAATATGACCTAAAATTACTATTCTTGGGTCAAAGTCAGGTATTTGTTTTTTTATGTTTTCAACAATTGCTGTTGAACCACCTTCAGAGTTTCCTTCTGCTACAATCGCAATTGTAAATGACTTTTTACTGTTGTTCCTTCCTTTAAAAAAATCTACAAGTTTGGTGTAATCTTCTCTAACTTCTGGCAATAAGGCAATTTCAGCTCCGCCCGCTATACTTGATGCTAAAGCAATAAATCCAGCCTCGCGGCCCATTACTTCAACAAAAAATACACGTCCGTGTGAGTCAGCTGTATCTCTAATCTTATCAATTGCATCAACTGCGGTGTTAATAGCAGTATCAAAACCAATAGTTAAATCTGTTCCAAATAAGTCATTGTCAATTGTTCCTGGGCATCCCATTGATGGGATTTTATATTCGTTATAAAATATTTCAGCACCTGTAAAAGTGCCATTTCCGCCAATGCAAACTATGCCTTCTATTCCATTTGCAACTAAGTTATCATAAGCTTTTTTACGCCCTTCGGGAGTCATAAATTCTTTGCTTCTCGATGTTTTTAAAATAGTTCCACCTCTTTGAATAATATTACCAACTGAACGCGATGTCATTGGAACAAAGTTTTCACCCCCTTCAATCATACCTTTGTAACCTTGCATAATACCAACCACCTCTATGTTTTTGTAAATGGCTGTTCTAACAACTGCTCTTATACAAGCATTCATTCCTGGCGAATCGCCACCTGAGGTAAATACTGCTATTTTTTTCATTTAACTTATAATTGCTTTTATTTTTTGAAATATGTAATATTTATAGTTTGTAAATTTAAAATTCTATTTGGCTAAATCAAAAAAAAACCGCTTCAAATTTGAAGCGGTTTTCTGTATAAATTTAAATTTTATTTTTTGTATTTAACTTCTAAAGTTAAGAAACCGTTTGCATCTACTGCTTTTGAAACAACTAGAATTAAACCTTTTAAACCACTCTCTGTTTTGAAAGCAACAATATTACCTGATAATAAAGTTTTAGCTAATTCAGTTTGGTTAGCAGGTAATGAGAAATCAATTTTGTCAATTTCTTGTTCAATATTGTAGTTTGTACCTGAGAATAAAGAAGCTTGTAATGTAGTTCTGTAAACATAAGTTCTATTTCTTTTACCCCAGAAACCTAATTCAGTAGCCCAAGGAGCAACATCAGTTCCAGTTAATGAAGGTGAGAAAATAGTAGTTTGGTTAGCTGTACCAAAGTAAACACCTAAATCAATTTTTTCTGAATTGAAACGAGCTCTTGTAGCTGAATCAGCTGTTGATGGTTGCTCACCAGCACCAGCATTAGCAATACCTGCTTTGTATAATTTATGTCCGTTAGTTAAGTTTTCGTTAAATGAAATGAATTTGAATTCAGTGGTTGTGCTGGTTTGTGCTCCAACAATAAACTGACCAGTTGAGTATAAATCTTTAATATTTAAAGATGCAGTGCTTGTAGCTGATTTACCTTTATCGTCAGTAACTATAATGGTGTAAATAAATTTATCACCAACATTACCGTTAGCAGCTAATACGCTATCATTAACTGTTCTGTTAATTGTTGCTGAATCTGCAATAGAAGCAGTAGAGTCTCCATAAACTTTTACAGTTGTAGAAGATGTGGTATTGGTTCTTGTAATTAATACCGATTTTAATTTAGCACCACTTGCAGGGCTTGCAGTAAATTTAATTGTCATTACATCGTTGAATCTTAAATTTGATTCTGCAGTTGGAGCAGTTACTGTTAAAGTTGGAGCACCAACTTCAGTTGATCCGGTAGTTGTAGAACCGTCTTTTGAGCAAGACGTAAAGAAAGTAGCTACTAAAGCGATAGCTGCTATTGATTTAAATAATTGTTTCATTCTTATATTTATTATTTGGTTTATTGCAAATTAAGGTTTTTAAAGCTATTGTAGCAAGTAATTTTTTTTAATAAAATTATTCGTAACTCCCGCCCTCTGAGCGATAATCATCTCTGGTAAATTCATCAAAATTATACTCTGGCATTAGTTCTGTTTTTACGTAATCAACAGTATTTACTAATGCTTCGGTGAACTTATTAAAATCCTCTTTGTATAAAAATATTTTGTGTTTTATAAATGATCCATCTTCAAAACGTTTTTTACTTTCGGTAATGGTAATAAAGTAATCATTCGCTTTGGTTGATTTTACATCAAAAAAATAAGTTCTTTTACCAGCTCTAATCTTTTTTGAGTATATTTCTTGGTTATCTCTTTTCTCGAAATCGTCCATAAATTTTGTTTCTGTTTTCTTCGTTTTAAATCGTTTGCAAAATAGCCACCCGACAATAGTTTGCAAAAAATTTTGTTAACACTTTTTACTCATTATTTAATCTGTTACTAAACCATTAGTATTTAGTTGATTATTATATAATTCGCAATATTTTTTATTCAATGCAATTAACTCATTATGGTTGCCTTGCTCAACTAAATTACCATTTTCAAAGAATAAAATATGGTCTGCATTTTTAGCACTAGAAACCCTTTGACTAATAATAATAATGGTTTTGTTCTGTTTTTCTTTATAAATATTTTCTAAAATACTTGTTTCTGTCTTAGTATCTAAAGCACTTAAGCTATCGTCAAAAATAAGTATTTCGGGATTTTTGATAAATGCCCTAGCAATGGCTGCCCTTTGTTTTTGACCTCCAGAAAGTGTTACTCCACGTTCGCCAATTACAGTTTCAAATTGATTAGGCATTCGCAAAATATTTTCGGTTAGGCTTGCTTTATCACTTGCTTTTTCAACTTGCTCAAGCGTTTTTAAAGCATCATTTTTTAACCCAAATTGTATATTATTTTTTATTGAATCGCTAAATAAAAACACATCTTGTGGAACATAACCAACTTGCTCTCTATAAGCATTTATGTTTAAGTTCTTAATATTTACATCATCAATTAAAACTTCTCCACTGTTTGCATCTAACATGCGTAATAAAAGTTGTGTAATGGTAGTTTTACCACTTCCAGTATTGCCTAAAATAGCTAAAGTTTGCCCTTTATTTACTCTAAACGAAACATGGTTTAAAGCAGGATAATTTTTTTCGAAATAAGTAAAACTTACATCTTTAAATTCAATTGAATGATGAAATGTAAATGAGCTAGAATTACTGTTTTTTATAGTAGCTTCAGTGTTTAAAAATTGATTTATACGCGCTTGACTAGCAGCTGCACGTTGAACCAATGAGCTAACCCAACCTAATGATGTTACAGGCCAAGTAAGCATTCCTACATACAAAATAAACTCTGGAATAATTCCAATATCTTCCTTGCCTTCTGCTACTAATAAACCACCAACAAATATTACTATTAATGTACTTAAGCCAGTTAAGAAGAAAAGTGCAGGGAAAAACAATGATTCAACCTTGGCTAATTTTAACTGTTTTTCTTTATAATCAAGCGATTGTGATAATAAATCATTTTCAAATTGTTTTTCTATTCCAAACGATTTGATAACCCTAATTCCTGAAAAACTTTGTTGCACAAAACTAGTTAAATCACTTAGTTTTGATTGAATGGCATCACTTCGTTTTTCAATTAAATTATTTACATAAAATATAGTTACTGATAAAATTGGCAAAGGAATTAAAGTGTACCAAGTTAACATAGCATTGGTTTGAAACATGGCATAAATGGTTATGCTACAAGTTACAATTAAGTTAACAGTGTACATAAGTGCAGGGCCAATATACATGCGCACTCGGCTTACATCTTCACTTATTCTATTCATTAAATCACCAGTTTGATTTTTACGATAAAACTCCATATCAAGCGTTTGGTATTTTTCGTAAATTTCATTTTTCAAATCATATTCAATAAGCCTACTCATTACCACCAAAGTTTGACGCATAAAATACATGAACAAACCTCGTAACAATGAAAAACCAAGAATCAAAATCGAAAAGTAAAATAACTTATCGTACAAATATTGATTTTCGGAATTGCTATTTACTTGCTTTAATGCATCAGCTACCAAATTAGTAGCTTCACGCACATACTTAGCTGGAAAAATTTGAAAAATACTGGCTATTACTACTGAAATAATTCCAGCTAATAATCTCCATTTATATTTTACAAAATACTTGTTTAAAGTGCTTAATTCTTTCAATTTTAGTCAAATAATTTATAGCCTAATATGCCTACATATTCATGTATGGTAATTTCAGCTTGTTTAATACTGTTTCCGCTTGGAAAATTTGGATAATACTTTACCTTTTTTACAAAAAAATCGCATGGTGCAGGTGTTACATTGCATCCCATTTTTTGAAATAAATACATGGCTCTTGGCATGTGGGTAGCCGAAGTTACCAATAACATTTTTTTATTTCCAACCAATTTAAATGCTTCATCTGCTTCCGATTTTGTATTGTGTGGAATTTCACTCAAAATTTGAGGTATGGTATCGTTTGTTAAACTTTTATAGGCATTTTGGTAAATGCTGGCCTCGGTGTGGTTTTCGGTATATGGTTTTCCGCCCGAAAATATAAGTTTTGCACTTTTATTAATTTGTTTCAATCTTATACCTTCAATTAATCTTGATAACGAACCACTTGATAGTAAGCTGCTTTCGGGCATTTCATCACCATCGTTATAACCTCCCCCTAAAACTATAATATATTCAGCTTCCTTAATTTTGTTAGTGTCCATCAAACTTGAATAATCTTTTTCTAGGCTATGAACCATTATTGCTGCGGTAGGCTGCATGGTAATTATAACAAACAAAAAGAAGGAACCAATAAAAATGTATTTAGCTTTTGCTGTAACTTTATTTTTTAAAAGTAAAAAACTAAACCAAAATCCAATTAAGCTAAAAACCGAAGCTGGATAAATTAAAATGGTAAGTATTTTCTTTAAAATGATTCGTTTTAGCATGGTTATTTTTTAGCAAAAAACTGGTTAATTTTTAAAAAATATTTCATACTTATCTTTAATAAATTGGTATTTAAACCATTTAATTTACAAGCATTTATAACTTCAGGATTAATTATAAAAAAGTTGGTAAAAATACTACTTGTACTTTTTCCGCCTTTGCGCATATACACCATGAGTAAATGAACATATTTAAACGAAACTTTGTTTTTCCATAAATAGCGCAGCATCAGTTCAAAATCGCCAGCTATTTTAAAATGTTCGTTGTATAAACCTAGTTGGTTAAAAATGCTTTTTTTGCAGTAAAACGAAGGATGTGGGGGCATTACACCCCATTGAAATAAATTGGTATTGAACTTTGAACCAGAGTAATAACGCGAAATTTTATTGTGTTCATCAGCAAAAGCTATATCTCCAATAATGCTTTCCAAATTGCTGTTTTGCTTGAACTCAGCCACAATTTTTTCAATAATATTATTGTTTGCAAACCTATCATCTGCATTTAAGCAACCTATAATTTCTCCAGTTGCTAGTTTAATACCTTTGTTTAGCCCTTCATAAAAACCACTATCAGGCTCTGATACAATTACTTGAATTTGAGGTTCGTATTGTTTAATTATTTCAAGTGTTCCGTCAGTTGATTTGGCATCAATAATCAAGTATTCAATATTTTTATGCGTTTGCGCAAGCACCGATTGAATTGTTTTTTCAATCGTATCTACGCTATTGTACACAACTGTAATTATCGATACTTTCAACTTTTTAAAATGCCTTTTTATTTACTGCAATTATATCATTTAATAGTAATAAATAAATTTAAAACCTTCGTTTAAGTTTTTTCCTCTTAAACTTATTCTATAATGATAGTTTTCAAATATAATTTTTTCGTAACCTTTACTCATGCATGGTAATGGCGAGTTCCAGCAATAGCGGTTACCTTGAGCATGAAAATAGCTTTGTTCATTTACCATAATGGTATCCATTTTAAAACTATATTCAGGTTTTGGAATCAAAATTTGTTTAGCATCTATTTTGTTAAAAGTACCAATTTGTGAGCTTGTTTGGTTACCATTTACTTTAATTCCGGTTAAGCTAATGGTAAAAAATACTAAGAGAAAAAGCACATGGAAATACCATAAATTTATTTTGAATTTCCCAAGAAACAATTCTTTATAAATCAATGAAATAATAAATGCTAAAAAGTAAATTAACATAGGCAGCGCAAAACGGTATTGCGGAGCAAACACAAACCAAATTATTAAGCTTAAACATGTTATAACATGCATAGCAATTATTTTTCGTTCCAATTTTTTCTTGAAATAGAAATAAGTCACCAACAAATTACTTAACAAAAATGAAAATAAAATAACTTTGTTAATTAAACCTTTGCTTCCGGTTCTAAACAGTAAATTTTTAGCTACTTGCCATTGGTTGGTGTCTTTTATTTGTTGAATATCTGTAGGTTTGTATTTGTCGGAATATGCCCAAGTTTTTACACCATCGGTAAAAAAGGTTAAAATACTTTCTGGTGTTTTCCAATCAAAGTTAAATGAGGCAATCTTATATGGATAAAGCGGATAAGCTGTTTGGTAAATATTTTTAGTAATATGAATGAGTACAATGGCTACAGCCAAAAAGAGTAACTGTTTCGATTTATAAATATCTCTATATTTTATCAACAAATAAACGACTAATAAAGTGGTGATAATGGCAGATATTTTTATGGAAAAGCAAAATGCAGCTAAAACTATAATTAATGGATAATTTTTATTTGAAATAAATAATTGAATTGCCATTGCGCTTAAAATAATGATGGCAAAATCGGGGTTAGGCGCACTAAAAAATGGAATGCTTATGGCTAATACCAATAAATATTGCAAATAATTAGTAAAAGCATTTTGTTCTGTTTCATTTTTTTCAATAATAAAAAGGGTAAATATTAGTAAAAGTAATCCATTTACATCGTTAAGGTTAATTAGGTTTGGAAAACTAAATATGGCTTGAAATACATGCCAAGAGGAACATAAACCTAAAGATAAATGTAAGTTAGATAAACCATGAACCAACCCATGCTGATTAAGCCACATAATGGTTTGAGTATAATACAATCCATCATCGTTTATATTTGAAAATCCGCTAGAATAAATAGCAAAAACCAAGCTGCTTAATAGTATTGTAATCCAGTTTTTTTTGTTTTTAAAAATTGCCAAATTGCTTTTTAAATTTGAGCTAAAATGCTTTGAATTGAATACAATAAACAGGAAAGAAACTATGATTACGGTAGCTAAAAATAAAAAATTTATTGGTGCAATAAATGCTACTAAATTGGCTAAAGTAGTTATACCAATAATGCCTAAAATAATGGTTAAACTAAATGATAGATCGGCTTTAAAAAGTTTGTTAAACACCAATCCCAGTGAATAGCAAATTACTATAATGAAAAGCCAATAGATTAAAATACTAATCATTCTGAGTTGATTTTGAAGTACTTAAAAACCATGCTGACAAACCAATTCCTGCTAATGGGCTGTACAAAATTGGGTTTAAAACTTTGTGCCAATTGATAAATAATGGATGCGTTGAATAGCATAAAAACATATCAATTATATACAATATTGTTATCGAACTTAAATAAAACCAAATGGGTCTTACATTAGTTTTAAAAATACTAAGCACCAATTTTATAGTAAATAAATTAAGCAATAAACGTAATAATTTATTAACTACAAATGCTTTAAAATCAATACATTCGGCATTAAATAAGTATAAACTACATTTACTAAAACTAAAGTTTAATGGATTGAAATTTTGAAACGAAAAATCGAATACAAAGAGTAAAAATATGGGTGCTATTTTTAGTAAAAACCTAGCTTTCATTATTTGTTTTTTTATTTATAAATTTAACCCAAAGTACCATCAATAAAAAGGTTATGAAGTAAATAATTGCAGGGAAAATGTAAGTGTGAAAAATATCGAAGTATTGATTATAAACTAACTTTATTTCTATTAATAAGTAAAGCCTTAATATATTGATTATTAATATTGAAACAATTGCAATTGGAACAAAAATAAGGTAGTTTTTAAAGTTACTTTTAAATGCAATTGCAAAGCTTAAAAAAGTTGTTATTAATGCTACTCCATTGCATCCTTCATTTATGTTCACTAATTTTTTATCTGCTAAACTTATTAATACAGCTGCATTGCTAAGTAGTGGAGTAGGGGTAAATTGATTAAAAATATTACAAAAAATATTGGCAGTAAAAACAGTAAGCACATCTGGTTCAGGTGCATAAAGCCATAAAATGTATTGATACAATCCATTTAATAAAATGTAGCTCAACGCAAAAAGAATAATGAATTGAATAGCTTTTTTTGTTTCCATTTATTGCAAATAACGCAAAATTTGTTTCAATATGAAGTGAAATTTAGGTTATGGTTTTAAAACTCTAAATTGATTTTTCAATTACTTCCATTAAGTTTTTGCAAATAAAAGTTACCATTTCCTTTGTCATTTCGGTATGAATAGGAAGCGATAGCACCGTTTGGCATAATTTGTCTGAAACAGGAAACTCTTCGTTTGAGCTATTAAAAGCTTTAAAAGCATTTTGTTGATGCAAGCTAATTGGATAATAAACCATTGAAGGAATTCCTCTTTTTTGTAACTCTTCTCTTAACAAATTTCGAATTTCGTCCCGATTATTCGGGATCACATTTCGAATTTGAATGGTGTATTGATGGAAAACATGTGTTGATTTAGGATTTCGTTTAGGTATAATGATATTTGGATGATTTCCTAATAATTCATCGTACCAGTTAGCAGCTTCATTTCTAGCTATTTCATAACTTTTTAAATGGGGTAACTTGGCATTTAAAACTGCTGCTTGAATGCTATCTAATCTTGAATTTACACCTATTATATCATGCACATATTGAACCGATTGACCATGGTTACAAATCATTCTTATTTTTTTAGCCAACTCATCATCATTGGTAAATAATGCACCACCATCACCATAACAGCCTAAGTTTTTAGATGGAAAAAATGAAGTAGTTCCTATATTTCCTATTGTTCCAGCTTTTTGAGATTTGAGATTTGAGATTTGAGAGTTGGGAGATGGGAGATGAGATTTGTGAGATGAGAGTTGGGAAATGGGAGTTGAGCATTGCTCCCTCATTTCTCCTCTCTCATTTCTCATTTCATAAGAAGCTCCTAAAGCTTGCGCTGTATCTTCAATTACATACAGATTATGTTTATTGGCAATTCGTATTATTTCATCCATATTGGCACATTGACCAAATAAATGCACTGGAACTATTGCTTTGGTTTTAGTCGTTATTTTTTGCTCAATTTTATTGGTATCAATACAAAAAGTTTCAGGTTCAACGTCAATCATAACGGGCGTTAAGCCTAATAATGCTATTACTTCGGCTGTAGCAGCATAAGTAAAAACAGGTAAAATTACTTCATCGCCTGGCTTTAAGTTTAAAGCCATCATGGCTATTTGCAGTGCATCAGTTCCGTTGGCGCATGTAATTACATGTTTTACATTTAAATAAGCATCTAAGTTTTCTTCAAACTTTTTTATTTGAGGACCTTTTATGAATTGGGTATTGTCTATTACTTCTTGTATACCTGCATCAACAGCTTCTTTAATTTTTATATACTGACCTTTTAGGTCCACCATTTGAATTTTTTCCATTTTTTTATTGATAAATTATGAATGTTGAATTTTTATAAGTTTCATAGTTCATAGTTCATAATTATTTAACTCTAGTAACTTTATTATCTTCTAAAATATACTCCTGCTTTGTTTCTGGGCAAAATGCTAGTCCATTTGAATCAAAACTTAAACGATGACCATATTCACCAACCCAACCAATTTGTTTTGCAGGATTGCCAATTACCAAAGCATAAGGTTTAACATTTTTTGTGATTACAGCGCCTGCTCCAATCATGGCATATTCGCCTATGGTATTTCCGCATAGAACTGTTGCATTGGCACCAATACTTGCGCCTTTTTTTACCAAAGTTTTGGCATATTCATTTCTCCTATTAACAGCACTTCGTGGGTTTATTACATTGGTAAAAACCATTGATGGTCCTAAAAAAACATCATCTTCACAAATTACTCCAGTATATACCGAAACATTGTTTTGAATTTTAACATTTTTACCTAAAACAACCTCAGGACTAATAACTACATTTTGTCCTATGTTACATCTTTCGCCAATGATACAATTAGGCATGATATGTGAAAAGTGCCAAATTTTAACATCATTACCAATATTACAGCCTTCGTCTATTATTGCTGTTTCGTGTGCAAAGTAGTTTTTCATTTGTTTCTTTTTATTACGAGTTGTTTTGTTGAGGGTTACGGGTGGGTTTTTGTTGCGTGTTGTTTTTGTTTCGAGTTACGGGTTGTTTTTGTTATGTAATATGTTTTTTGCGATTTACAAATGCTCTAATTAACTCGCAACCCGCAAACTTGCCAATTCGTAACTCGCAAACCCGCAACCCATCAACCCGCTAACTTGCTAACTCTAAATTTGTAAATCCTTTCAATAATATCCACTACTCTTAAGCCTTCAATAGCAGGAGTTTTAATGGATTGATTGCCAAATAAAGTTTGAATGGCATTGTTAATTACATACTCATGGTTAGCAGCGCTGCCTTTGTAAGTTCCATAATCGTTTGGTGGATTAGTAGTTGCTAATTCAGGCATTTGATAATCTTTTATTTCACAATGCAATACTTTTTCCATGTATTGTCCGCCTATTTTTATGCTTCCATTTTCGGCTAAAATAGTAATACTGCTTTCAATATTTTTATTAAATGCCGATGTGCTATAATTTAAACTTCCTGAACCACCATTAACTAAATCAAAATGAATAAACCCAGAGTCTTCAAACTCAATACTTTGTTGATGGTTAAAGTTACTGAATTTGGCGTTGATGTTAGTAATATCTCCAAAAATCCAATAAAGTGTATCAACAAAATGGCTAAATTGAGTAAATAAAGTACCTCCATCTTGCGCTAATTTTCCTTTCCAACCATTTGGTTTATAGTATTTTTCATCCCTATTCCAAAAACAGTTAATTTGAACATGAAAAATTTTACCTAAAATATCTGAACTAACTGTTTCTTTAAGCCAAATAGAAGGAGGGGAGTACCTATTTTGCATCACACAAAATACCTTTTTATTTAACTGTTGCGCAGTTTCTATTACTTTATTGCATTCAATAACCGATAAACCCATTGGTTTTTCAATAATAACATCTAAGTTATGTTTCATGCACTCAATTGCTTGTTCACAATGCAAGTAATTGGGGGTAGCAATGCAAATGATATTGACCGATAAATTGGCTTTAAAAAAATTATCTAAAGAATCAAAAACTGGTACATTGTATTGCGATAAGTTAATTTGCGAATTGGTTTCAATTAATGCAATTAATTCAGCATCATTGTTTTGTATAATCATATCTGCATGGCGTTTACCAATATGGCCTAAGCCAACTACTGCAAATTTTATATTCGACATTCTTTAAATTTTTATAAAATGGGTAGCTTTAATCAATCGCAATTTAACTAATACCGCCAATATAAAATATATAGTACAATATTTTTATCGCGGCATAATACCATTTATAAATTCTTTTTAGTCCAGTAATGTAATTGGAGCGGCATTAACTTCCGATTTATCGGAAAAATAGTTTCGGACTTTTTTGTAAATACAATTGGTATAAGATTTACGCCAAAAGCATTGGCCTCCTTCTAAAGCTGGATTGTATAATTTGTAAATCAAAATGGTATAAAACGAAATATTAGCCGCTTTATTTCAAAAAAAAAGGGAATTGAAATGAATTCCAACTCCCTTTTTACATTTATAAATAAGCTATTTACAATAAAGTTCTTATTATTTTTACTACTTCTAAAAGTTCGTTTTCAGCTAAGTTGCTACCCGAAGGTAAACATAATCCTTGTTCAAATAATCTTTCAGCAGTACCATCACCATAAAACGGATAGTTTTCAAAAATTGGCTGCATGTGCATTGGCTTCCACAATGGTCGGCTTTCTATATTTTCTTTTTCCAATGCTAACCTAATATCTTCTCGTGTAACGCCTTTGGTTTTTGATGGATCAACCAAAATTGTACTTAACCAACGGTTACTGTAATAACCTGCAGGTTCATTTAAAAAGGTAATACCAGGTATATTTGCCAAATGTTGCTTATAAAGTTCAAAATTCAATCGTCTTTGATTTACCCTATCTTGCAATACAGTCATTTGTCCTCTGCCAATAGCTGCACAAACATTACTCATACGGTAATTATAACCAATATGCGAATGTTGGTAATGAGGAGCAGCATCGCGTGCTTGAGTTGCTAAAAAACGCGCCTTTTTAATATAATCTTCGTTATTAGATAATAATGCACCACCGCCACTTGTAGTTATAATTTTATTTCCGTTAAATGAAAGTACACCTAATTTTCCAAAAGTACCGCAAGCTTTACCATCAATATGTGCGCCTAATCCTTCGGCCGCATCTTCTATTACCGGAATATCAAACTCATTAGCTATGGCAATAATTTCGTTCATTTTAGCAGGCATACCATATAAATGAACTGGAATAATGGCTTTAGGTTTTTTACCTTTAGCCATTCTATCTTCAATGGCTTTACGCAAATGAATTGGACACATATTCCAAGTATCTGTTTCTGAATCGACAAATATTGGCGTAGCACCTTGATAAACAATAGGGTTAGCCGAAGCTGAAAAAGTAAAACTTTGACAAATTACTTCATCGCCTGCCTTTACATCTAATAAAATTAATGCTAAGTGGATGGCTGCTGTACCTGCACTTAATGCTGCTGCATTGGTTGATTTGGTAAAATCGCATAAATCCTTTTCAAAACCATCTACATGTGGGCCTAGTGGTGCAATCCAATTGGTATCAAAAGCTTCTTTTACATATTCAAATTCCTTTCCACTCATGTGAGGAGAAGAAAGCCATATTTTAGGTTTAGTCATTTTATTAAAAAATTATGTGGCAATATTAATAACTTAAAGCTCGCAATGCAAGGAAGTTTTTTATGTTGTTTATCGAAAACGTTTATCGTTGTTCGTTTATCGTTGTCTGTTTCTGGTCACTGAGCCTGTCGAATTTTTCGGTCGCTGAGCGAAGTCGAAGCGCCTGTTTTCCACATCCGTCATGTTGAACGGAGTGAAACATCTTTATTGGCAATGCCAGTTTATTCGTCATTGCGATCACGCCAAAGCGTGAGAAGCAATCTAATTTGAATTTTAATTGATAGACAACAGCTGTCTGTTTCTCGTACACTGAGCTTGTTGAAGTTTCCGGTCGCTGAGCGGAGCCGAAGCGCTGTTCCCAAATGCCCAAGGTTTGGTTACCGATAGTTATCGGTTTTTTGCATAGGGCTGCACCCTATGTTAGTGTATTTCACCCTTTCAGGGCTTATGTTTTTTAAAAGGTGCGGGAAAATTCCCTCACGCCTGAAGCGTGACAATGTATTTTCTCTATTTTTTTCCATTGTTGGTGTTTTAACGTAGCGACACCAACAATAGTTATATTATACATCAAAGACGTTGCAGTGCAACGTCTCTACATGATTTTATATTTCATATTTTATACTTAACACTAAAAACTTATTTTAATTAAAAATTTTCATCCACAGGCTAATTCCGAAAGTATTCGGAACATGTGGCAATTAAAGGGATAAAGGTGTTTTACGTTATTCATAATTCATACTTTGTTCTTCAACTTTTACAATTCTCCCTGGTACACCAACCACCGTGCAATTATCAGGTATATCTTTGGTAATTACAGCACCTGCTCCAATTTTACACCATTTACCAATTGTAATATTTGGTAATATCACTGCTCCAGAGCCTATTAAAGTACCTTCTTCAATTTTTACATTGCCTGATATATGCGCACCAAACATAATGGATACAAAATCTTCAATAACACAATCATGTCCAATGGTGCTATTGCTATTGATAATGTTGTGGTTACCAATTGCAATATCTAATGTTAAAACTACTCCTTTGCTTATAATATTGCCGTCACCCATTTGAATGGATTGATGTAGTTTTATTTCAGGGTGAATGATATTACAAAATTTCAGGGAGCTATTTTTTTCAAAGATTGCTTTTCTTATTTTAGAGTCAGCAATGGCAATTACACAATTTTCTGTTGGGTTTAATTGAGTTTGTAAAGGCAACTCCATAAATAAACCTGATGGTTTATAATCATCAATAAATCCTTTAACAAGCCATTCTTTTAATAAATATGTTTCTATTAACCAATTGGTTTCCTTACCCATTCCTCCTGCACCATAAATCCAAATTGGTTTTTGCATTTTATTTATTTTCAAACATTTTAGGTTTGCTTCCTACTACTGTCATTTCGTTTGGAATATCAAAAATTACCACAGTACCAGCTCCTATTTTATTATTGTTTCCAATATTAATGGCTGGTATGGTAATTGAGCCAGTGCCAATTAAATTTTCGTTCCCTATTTTGGTATTTCCTGATAGTGCAACCATTGGACTAATAAAATTGTATTCGCCAATTTGAGTATCGTGTCCAATAGTACAGCGCGAGTTAATGAGGTTATGTTTTCCAATTTTAACCTTTGGCCCCACAGAGGTGCTGTGAGATATTACCACACTTTCATCAATAACTGCCGAAGGAGATATTACCACTGTTGGATGAATAAATCCTGTGAACTTGGCGCCCTTTAAAATAAAGTTTTCAGTTATTTCTTTTCTATATTTAAGATTGGCAATTCCCATTAAATAAAATACTTCTGTATTTATTTGGTGTTCTTTTATCAAACCTAGGTATGGTGCTTCATAATCGTAATGAGTATATATTGTTGCATCGTCATCAATAAAACCAATTATTTTAATAGTTTCTTGTGGTTTTAAACTATTATGTAATCTTATGTAATCGTTTAATTCGGCTGCATGTCCGCCAGCACCTATGATTATTATATTTTTCATCAGTATTATATTAAGTTTATTCGCTTATTATCTAGCTGTATATCCTCCATCTACCATTAAATTAGTACCTGTTACCCATTTTGAAGCATCTGAAATAAAATAAGCACAAGCATTTGCTATATCATTTGGCTCTCCTAAGCCAAGTGGATGATAGCTTTTAATCATATTTAATGAAGTTTCATTTTCATTGTAGGGTTGTGCGCTTGTCATGGGTGTAATAATTACTCCAGGCGAAATACAATTAACTCTAATTTTTTTGGGAGCCAATTCTACAGCCATAGATTTTACTCCTGCCAATAATGCTCCTTTGGTTAATCCATATATGGTTTTTCCAACTTCTCCTACATGTCCCATAACAGAACTGAGGAGTACAAAACTTCCTCCATTTTTATTAATATATTTGGGTTTACTCAAAATTTTACAGAGTTCAATGGCACTATATACATTAGTTTGAAAAAAGTAATTTAACTTTTCCTCATTGGTTAGCCTAAGAGGTAGGGTGGTAGATATACCAGCACAATGCACCAGTCCATCAAATGTTCCTAACTTTAATGCAGCATCATTAATTAATTTTTCTAAACCCTCAAGTTTGGTTAAATCGGTAACTATTATTAAATGATTATCATTATTATCCATTTCATTTTTGGTTTCTATTAATCTTTGTTCATTGCGACCAACTAAAACCAAAGTTGCACCTAATTGACTAAATAATATTGCACATGCCTTACCTAAACCCGATGATGCACCTGTAATAATGATGTTTTTGTTTTGGAGAGAGAAGGGGTTCATTTTTTTGTTTAGGAGGTTTAGGGGTTTAGACAGTTTAGGGGTTTATATGGTTATAGGTCTTATCCTAATTGCTATCGGGAAGGTTCACCATGACATTGAAAGCCGCCAGCTAAAACATTCCGATAGTAATCGGAAGGCAATTGATTGCATTCGTGTCATGGATTTGACAAGCTAACATTTACATTGAAATTGGTCTTCGTTAAACTCATCATGACATAGTCACACTGAACTTGATCCAGATTTTTCGGGAGTTGAACAGTTTTCGTTAAGCTCAGACTGACATCTGTGTTAGGTCATCTCTCGATAGCTGTAGGGAAAGCTCACTATGACATTGGCTGTTTTTGTCACCCCAAGCTTGTCGAACGGGTATACAAGCTTGTTAATTTCTACCGACCAAAATCGTCTTGTAATCTAACTATATCTTCTTCGTTTGATGGGTTATTTGAATCTAAATGCTGCCAAATTTCGGCTATAACTGCATATTCATTTAATCCAACTAATCTGTGTCTTTCTCCTTGTCGCAATGTAATTTGACTATCAACATTCATTATTTCAAGGTCACCTTCATTATCATTGTTGCTTCTAACTATACCTGCCGTTCCATGTATTACTTTCCAAATTTCAGATCTTCTAAAGTGGTATTGCCATGATAAGCGTTTGTTAGGTAATACAATTAAAATTTTAGGGCTTAACTGCAATCCATTTTTTATATCTTTAAAATCTAAATCAGTAAAAAATTGTTTAACAAATATTTCACATTGTGCTTCATCTATTACAAAAAAACCACCCCAAGGTCTTGTAAAGTCTTTATTGGTAATATTAAATCCTTCACTTATCAGTTTTTCTTCTAGTTCGTTGAATATTTTTATTTCTAACATACAATTTTATTTTAGTTGATAGTTGTTCGTTGTTTAGTCATTGAGCTTGTCGAAGTGTTGTTGCACGATTTCTATGATGCCAAAGGTTGTGTATTCTCACTAATTTTTTTATTATGCATCAGTTAAAACCATATACTTATAATTTTAACCGTTCCTAAGAAATTAGTTGTGCACCGTTTTTTTCACTTAGTTAAGTCTGATAGTTATCGGACGAAGTGTGTTAAGAGGGGTTATTCCAGCAGCTGATGATTTAGAGAGTTTAGTCTTTTTTCATTGGCTATCAAGAAAGCTTATACTGATATTGGTTTCCTTGAATTAAATTTCTACAATTTCACTAATTTTACAATTAGAGGTTTGTATTACAGCGCTTGCCCACGACATGCCCACACCAAATCCACTCAATAGTAATTTTTTATTTCCTATTAGTTCGTTTTTGAGTTTTAAGGCAATGGTTAATGGTATTGATACAGAAGAGGTATTGCCAAATTTTTCTATAGAAGTAGGCACTTTTTCTTCAGGTAATTTCATTTTGTTTTTTAAATAGTCGTTCATATAACTATTGGCTTGATGAAACACAAAATGGTCAATGGTTTCTGTTGTTTCTTGGCTAGTTGCCAATAAGTTTTTTATGTCTTTTGGTATTTCGAGTAATACAAAATTAAACACATCAGCCCCATTCATATAACCATGTTCATCAGAACGAATATTCCCATATTCATCAATCACTTTTTCTGTTAAAGTTTCAGCAGTACTTGGGTTTCTATATCCGCCAGCATCTACTTTAATTAACGATTCTTTTGAGCCATCTGAACCTAATGAAAAATGGGATATACCATATTTATCATCCTTTTCAATAATGGCTGCTATGCCAGCATCTCCAAATAAAAAAGCTGTTTTACGGTCTTTTGGTGAATAAATTCTAGAACGAGTTTCTCCATCTAACACTAATATTTTTCTAAAACTAGGTTGTTGCATTAACGAATAGGCCACACTTAAACCATAAACAAATCCAGAACATCCTAAATTGATATCAAAGGCCATTGCTTTTTTAGGTAACCCTAATTTATGTTGCAGTATAATACTGGTGGCAGGCATTCTATAATCGGCAGTTTGCGAGATAAATATCAAAGCATCAATTTCCGACTTGTCAATTTGTAAATCGACAAATAATTGATTTGCTGCTGCAAAACATAAATCAGATGCACAAGTTCCAATTTCAGCAAAACGTCTTTCTTTAACACCAGTTTTATCTACAATTTCTTTTACATCTTCTTTTGGAAAGTGTTTTGTATATTCATAATTGTTAATGGTATTCTTAGGCACTGCTGCTGCAATTCCTTTGATACCAATATTATGGAAAGTAAGGTATGCCATGAGGGAGATTTGGTTTAAAGTTTAGTGTTTACTTAATTTTACCGGTCGCTGAGCGAAGCCGAAGCGATGCTTATTGTTTAAAAGGTTTACGGTCTTCGTCAGGCTCAGACTGACAAACTTCGTCAGGCTAACCATGACACCAAAAGTTTTTTGTCACCCTGAGCTTGATCCCGATTTTTCGGGAGGTGAACGGTCTTCGTCAAGCTCAGACTGACTTCGTGTATGGATTCGTCAAGCTCACCATGACATTGGATTTTCGTTGTCACCCTGAGTCATAGTGGACTTGTCGCACTACGAATCGGTGAACTTATGCTTATCTATGTATGGTCTTCGTCAGGCTCACCATGACATTGGATTTAGTCTTCGTCAAGCTCAGACTGACTTTAAATACTGTGTCACCGTGAGCTTAACATCCCGATACATCTGGAGGTGAACGGTCTTTGAAAAACTTAGTATAATATTGAAGTTACGTGTCTGGATTCGTCAAGCTCACCATGACATTGGATTTTCGTTGTCATCCTGAGTCATAGTGGACTTGTCGCACTACGAATGGGTGAACTTATGCTTATCCTTGTATGGTCTTCGTCAGGCTCACCATGACATTGAATTAAGAGTTTGACAAACAAAGTTAACCAATAAAAGTTACCTAACCTTTTCTTTTTTGTACTTCGTTGTATAAATCTTCTACTGTAACTAATGTTTTAAAAACATCATCTTCAATATTTACTTCAAACTCATCATCTAACATAGCAATTAGCGATAACCTAGCCAAAGAACCCCATTCAGGATATTCTTTAAAATTATCATTCATGTTAATGGAACCATCTTCCATTTCAAAAGCATCTTGTAATAATTTAATAAATTTTTCTTGCATGAGTATCATTTTTTTAGTTTCCACTACCTTTAAATGCCTCCATGGTGGCACTGGTATTGGAGTTTATATTTTCTCGGAAAATTACTTTTTTTAAGGTTTTAAAAATAATGCTTATATCAAGTATAAAACTGATATTATCTACATACCACACATCGTAGTCAAATTTTTGTTCCCAACTTATTGCGTTGCGCCCATTTACTTGCGCCCAACCAGTTATGCCTGGTTTTACCTCATGCCTCCTAGCTTGTTTTTCATTATACAGTGGTAAATATTTTACTAACAGTGGCCTTGGACCAATTAAACTCATATCACCTTTTAGCACATTTATAAGCTGAGGTAATTCATCAATGGAGGTGCTTCTTACCAATTGTCCTATAGGAGTTAATCTCTCTTTGTCAGGTAATAGTTTTCCATTTAAATCCTTCTTATCATTCATGGTTTTAAATTTAATTACCCTAAAAATTCTAGCATTCTTACCAGGTCGCTCTTGCGTAAAGAAGGGCTTACCTTGATTAACAATATATAATAGAATAGTTACAATCAATAGTATTGGAGATATAATCATTAAAGCAATTAATGATAAAGTAAAATCTATAAAACGTTTTAGAAATAATGAATACATTTTATTTAGTTAAATTTATTTGCGTTTTCTGGTCCAAATAATTTTGAGGTTAACAAGGAATTCTGTTTATATTGTTCCAATAAATTTTTATTGTTAAAAAGTTGAAGTATAAAATCTTTTATTTCTTCTAATTGATTGGCGTCAAAAATTTTTCCTACCTTATTGGTCTTAACTAATTGTGCTAGTTCTGATTTTTGACTTGCTATACATAATAATGGAGTGCCCACTGACATGATATTAAATGTTTTACTAGGTACGCTTAATAACGAAGCCTCTTTGCCTAACGTTACAATTGATAAATCAGCCGCAGCTAAAGAAAAAGGTAACATTTTGGTTTCTTGCCAAGGAAGTAATTTACAATTAGTAAGTTGATAGTCTTTTATTTTTTGCTCAATTAATGATTTTTTATCTCCATCTCCAATAATTAAAAAATCAATTTCTGGAATAGTTATAATTTTTGCTATTTCGGGTATAATTTCTACATCGTGCGAAAATCCTAAATTGCCTGAATACATGACTACAAATTTATTTTGAAGGTTATTTTTTAAAATAAATTCATTTTCATGTTTAGGTATGGGTTTAAGAAAAGTATTATCAGTCCAAATTGGCACTACACTAATTTTAGCCTCATTTACATAATTTGAAAGCAGGTTTTTCATACCATTGCTTAAAGTATAAATATTTTGTGCTTTGGGATAAATTTTTTTATTGGCATTTTCCCAATATTTGATCAATTTAGATTTCTTATTTAATATACCATATTGCACAAAAGCATCAGGATAAATATCGTAAACAAGCAATGAAAATTTGTTTTGACATAATAAAGGCAAAAAAGTAGAGAAAGGGGGATTTGTAACTATGAATAATTCTGCTTTTCTATATTTAAACTTTACCAAAAATAAAATTTGAATAAAACCCCAAATCCAAGAAAAAATTCTTTTTATACTAGAACTTCTATTGTAAGTTATTATTTTATTTATTGTTACATCAGCGGCTAATTGCTTGTTTCTAGGTATAATTTTACCTGTAATGATTGACTTTTTAAAGCTGTTATCTTTTGCATTGATAATATCAATCATCAAATAGCCTGCATTTTGATTAATGTATACTATTTCCTTTGGCTCAGTCATTATTTTTATTAATCATTGATTCATATAGACTTATGTAGTCCATATATCTATCGTTTTTATCAAACAATAATTCTGCTCTATTTCTGCATTTAGTTTGGTAAAAGTTTTTACTATTATTAATTACTATGTTGATAGCATTTTTTAAACCATCTATATCTCCTTTATTTACTACTATTCCTGTGTTTTCGTCTATTGCTTCGGGGCTTCCGCCCGTATTATAGGTTATTACGGGAGTACCACATGCCAATGATTCAATATTGGTGGTTGGGAAATTATCTTGCCAAGTTGGATTGACAAAAACATCTGCTAATGAGTAATATTCAGCTAATTGTTGTGCGCTTTCTGTACGTTCTATACCAATTATTTGATTAGGAAGTTTGGTAATTTGGTCTTTACTTAAACCAATTAGTATTATTTGAATTTTACTATTATCAATTAAGCTACTCAAAGCTATAAAATCATCTAACCCTTTACGTTTATCCCAAATACTTGCCACACCTAATACTACTGATTTTTCATTCAATTGGTGCTTATCTCTCAATAAAATAGATACATTATTAGGTTTGAATATGGATAAATCAACTCCATTATAAATTGTATTTACAGGGTGCTGTAAGAATGATTGTTTAACCAAATTGTTTAACCAGTTGGAGGGTGTTATTAGTTGAATGCTTTTGGGCAAATTAAACAATGCTTTTTTTATGGAATAATTGTTTTTCGAATTATCAATAAGATAAGAAGTTGGATAAAATTTTGTTTTGGGACAATTCAAACATTGTATTTTCCATTTTTCACAATTCACAGAATCAAAGTAGGTACAATGCCCTGTAAATGCCCAACAATCATGTAATGTCCAAACAATAGGTATTTCTGCTTTTTGTAAATATTCAAATAGTATTTCGATGTTAATATAGTAACCATGAATATTATGCAATCCAATAATATCAGGTTTAATCTTTTTAATTTGATTGATAAGAGTTAATGTTGCTTTTTTTGAACCAAAGCCATGTTTATCGAAAAGAGCAGTTAAAAGCCAATGGAAGTAAGTTTCAAATTTACTACCAATTTCAATAAGTTTAGATTTACTTGGTCTGTTTCCTCTTCCATAGGCTATAAAACTTTCATGCCCATGTTTTAGCAATAAATTTCCTATATCCTCAGCAATTTTCCCTGTACTACCTGAGTTAACTGTCGTATTTATTTGTAATACTTTCAATTATAAATTGAGAATAAAGTTGTAAAATTTTTCTGAAATAGAATTTGCTTCAAATTGTTTTACACTTATTTGAGCATAATTACCCATTGATTCGCAAATAGTAGAATTGTCCATTAAGTGTCTTAATTTTTCTTCAAATTGAACATAATCAAATAATGGAATTAAATACCCATTTTGGTTATTTTCAATTAAATCTGCTGGACCCGCAATGCAATCAAATGCAACAACTGGCAAACCTGCTGATTGAGCCTCTCCAATTACGTTAGGAAATCCTTCAGAGCTTGAAGTGAATGCGAATATTTTACTTTTTAAATAGTATGAATCTACGTCACTTTGTTTACCTGCCAATACTATTTGATTTTCTGCATTTAATTGTTTACTTAATGCTCGCAATTTTGACATATTATTTTGTTTTATAGCATCATCGCCTACAATTACTAATTTCCAATTAGGGTTATTTATTTTTACAAATAATTTAATCAATTCATCGTGGTGTTTCGTTGTAATTAGCCTACCAATCGTTAGAACTATATTTTCTTTTGTAATATTATGCTTTTTATCAATAATTCTGATAGGATTTCCTATGACTTTAATATTGTTATGTTTGAATTGGTTTAAATAAATTGATTTTGCAATTTCGGTTTGGGCTATAATTCCCGTTGCTTTTGGGTAAAGTTTTTTTCTTAAAAAGTTATGTAATTTACCTAAATTTTTATCAGGTTGACATCTATCAGACAAATAAACTGGATAAGATTTACCTAACAAAGCAATTAAAACGAATGAATTCCAGAGTTCTCCAAAACTTAAAATAGTAGTAGGGGATATTTTAGTGATAATTTTTCTTACAGCCCAAATGGTCTTGACCGTTGAAATAAAACGAAACTTGTTGTTAAATTCAAAACCAGGTTTATGAATAATAATATTTTGTGGCAACTTATAAAATTGCTCCCTCTTTATACCATATAAAACTAAATGTAATTCAATATTTTCTTTTTTAGAAAATTGACTAATTAATTCCGACATGACCCTTTCCATGCCGCCAGCATGTAAAGAAGGAATAATTAAACAAATTTTTGATTTATTATTCATGTATTTCTTTTCCTAATTCTACTGAAGTCATAAATTCAATATCAGGCCATTTAGAAAGCATCTTACTTAGCAGTTCTTCTAATGCTTTTAAGCCTTGTTTTCTATTTTTTTCTACTATATTTCCAATATAATTTACCCTATGTGTACTTATAATAGCGGGTTTATTCCAACGAAAAGCAATTTCAATTTCCTTTAAGCAATCATTTATCCAATTTTTTTCGGCAGGGTGTTCAAAACTGCTCGGTTCAAAAAAACAATTTCGGGTAATGTAATATTGCCCTATGTTATTAATTTTTCCAAGGAAACGGATATTCGTATTAAATTGACCATTTCCCAAAGGCTCAATTTGTTTTTTTGCCGTATTGATAAATTTTACTCCGTTTTCTTGCAAGACTTTTTCTAATGAATTATTAAAAGGTCCGTTAGTTGGCACAAAATACTCTGATTTATATCCAAACAATTCTTTAAATAATAATAAACCTTCAGTCAAAACTTCTTTAAGATATAAAGAATCCTCAGGCTTATCAATATCAAAAGCAGCTTGAAAATCAGAAAGAGGCTCTAAGTTACATCCCCTATCTATCCCTGTTACTCCTGCATGAAATGCTTGAATAACAGATTTATTTCCATTTTGAAGTTCGGTCATCCATCTTTTTACATTTAAATGTTCTCTACCATGAAAAACAGGAACAAATAATCTATTATTGATTCCTTCTTTGTATAAGGCATAAACTTTATCGTGATTCGGATATTTTTTTAGGGTTTCAGTAAATGGCTCGTTGTAATATGATTTGAAATCTGCATCTAATATTTTTTTAAAATCAGGATTGCCTACAATACTCACCGCAGTAACAACCGGATTTTTTCCATTTTTATCTTTAAACTTACTCAATAAATTAAAAAGGTCTGTCAAATCATCGTTGCTTTCTAAAGAATCAAATTTATTGTAGTGACTTTGGTTTACAGGAAAACCTTGATTTAACAAGCTTTGATATGAATCAATTGAGGACATTCTAATACTACCCCAATCATCAGATTCAATAACTACAATTTTTTTTGAAGTTCTCCAACCAGGAATATTACTGATGTTTCTTTTTATATTTGCTAGTAAACTCATTTTTAAATAGATAGTGTATTAGTTATGAATGAAGTGTGATAGATTGATAACATTAACTTAAATTCCATTTTGAATATTTGAAATGAAATAATTACTAATAACTTATTTTAGGGAAATCAGATATGTTTTATGATTTTTTTTATATCAATTCCCTTAATTGTTTTAGCAGGTACGCCAGCAATCAACATGCCTACCTCATCAAATGTTTTGTTTACAGATGCATTTGCTCCTATTGCACAATTATCTGCAATCTTAATATTACCATAAATTTTAGCACCAGGACCAATATATACATTGTTTCCAATAATTGGTGCACCCTCAAGCCCTCCAGATTCTCCAATATTTACATCTGCATGAATTCTACAGTTGGTTCCAATTATTGCTCTTGGATTAACTATTATGGTGCCATAATGCAAAATGGCTAACCCTGGCCCAAAAACGTTTTCAGGTATTGAAAAACCAAGTTTAAGAGATAAATTTTTAAATTTAATTTTATAATAGATATAAAGTAATTCGTAAAAGAAGGACTTTTTTGATTTTACATTTTTATAGTATTCACATTTTCGTAGTAAGCGTTGAAATTTCCATATAAAGTCTCGTGTTACAAATTCTTTTATTTTTAGTTTGTAAGTTAATTGAGGTTTATTTAATGCCAATCTATCTGCATTCAAATAATTTATGTAATCTTTAGTATTTAAAATCATTATGCTTAATTTGGATAATTGATAAGAAACAATTAATTCATTTTTATTAATAATTCCATAGGAAATATTTCTTTTTAATAATTATTTTAATTAATAAGTACTTCATTTACAGTTGAATATTAATGGAGGTTTTTAAATTGTCTCGATTTGAATAACAATGATTTAAAATTTCGTCTGTAAATTCTCTAAACATGGGTCCCATTGTAGCTTGAAAAATAAACATACCTTGTCCAATGGGGTTTACTTCTATTAATCTAGGTAAATTATTTGCATCAATCATGATATCCAAAGCCAAAACTCGGTGATGGTAAAATGGATCGGCACTTAGTTTGGCACATTCTAGTACTTTGTCAAAATTTGGTATTTTAAAATCGTTATTTACAATATTAATACCATTAAAGTCTTCATATTTAAAACCTTTGGCATCGTAAATTTGTTTTTTTAAAGAACCATCTTCTAAAACACCACAAAACCTGCCACCGGTTCTTGATGCATCGGTTATTCCTCCTTTTTTACCTACCCTAAGAGTAGTATGCACTATATTTACTTCATTGGATTTAAATGACCTATAGGTTAATATTCTTAGCGTATTAATTGAATCAGAATTGAAAGAATTGAGAAGTTCACATTGAGGAATAAATTCCTGTATGATATAATTTTTGATATAATTTTTGTTTAGAAAATCTAAACTCAACATTTCGCCATTGGTACTAATAAATTCATTTCCCGAATTAATGAATTTGCGAGCATTTTTTCCTTGGCCAGTATCTAAAGAGGGTTTTATAAAAATTTTATTTTCTGCCTTCAACAATGCAAAAAGCAAAGATTCATCTAAAGCAATTTTGTTATAATTCTCATCGCAAAAAATACCATTGATATTACGAAGTAAAATTTTAGGTTGGTTAACATTGGTGATTATTTTTGAATAATAGTTTTTTTCATCACCAATTGCACCAAGCGCATAATTATTTAATTGAGGTTCTATTAAAGTATAATAAAGAAAATCAGGAATATGGTTCAAATCTTTAATGCCAGATAGGTGGCTGTAAACTCGAAAATATTCAGGAATTACATTTTTATCATATTTTTTCCATTTATCAACATACTCTTTTTCTAGTTCTAAATCAACTTTAGTAATAGGAATATTCTTTAATCTTGATTTTATTTGATTATCGTAAGTTCTTCTATAATTATTACATTTATTATAATATAGTAAATTACGAATATGTTTTTTGATTAATTTCTTTAAATAAAATTTCATAGGCTATTTTAATGATGACTTTTTTGTTCACGAAAAGTCATCATTTGTTGTTTTTTCAAAGATATTATTCTGTACAAAACTTTTACAAAAACAAATGGATTGAAAAAAAAATAATTTATATTAATTTTCATAAAACAATACAAATTAAGAATTTCAACTTTTGGGTCTTTATTTATTTTTTGTTCATCATTGATGGATTGAATTTTTAGTACTTTATTAATAATTCGGGTATTACCAATCAGTCCAATTGATGACCAAATATTAACAGTTTTCACTTCATATCCTTTATTATTAACATTGTCACAATGGTATAAGTTGAGATTTTTCTTTACATATTTCAAGTTCCAACTTGGTAATGCTTCGAAACTGATTTTTTTTTTGAGGTGCAGTTCTTGCCAACTACCTTCTAAATATTTTTTTTCCTTTAGATTGTTTAAATTATTGCAAATAATGTTTCCATCAATATTTTGCGATAGACCTCTTATTTCTACAATTGGTAATTTATTTTTTTTAATTATTTCCCATTCACTTATTACTGATTCAACGGCACCTTCAGCTAAAATATATTCGTTATCAATGGCCATTAAATAATCATAATCCAAATTCTTAAATGCAAAACGTGTAGCTGCATACCTAGTCTTGAAATTCTGTTGAATAACTTTAATTTTTAAGTAAGGAATTAAATTTTTTAATTCATCGATTTTAGTTTGATTAATTTCTATATTACCATATATAATAATTATCCATTCAAATAAATGGGTGTTTTGTATTTTTATTGAATTTGCCAATTTGTAAAATTGGTTGTCAAAAACTGTAACAGGAGTATAAACAGCAAACGATAAATTAGGCATTACCTTATTGATTCTCCTCCATCAATAAAAATAGTTTGCCCTTGCAAATAATAACACGAAGAAGAAGAAATAAATAAAATAAATTCTGCTATTTCTTCTGGAACTGCATTTCTTTTTGAAGGATTGTTTTCTCTGTAGGCATTGGTCTGGGATTCTAAATTTGTCATTTTGGTAGCCACTACACCTGGTGCTATGGCATTAATAATTAAACCTTTTGCTGCATATTCTTTGGCAAAACCTTTAACCATTGATGAAATGCCACTTTTTGAAATATTATAAGGATCCACTTCATGTATTGCCTCACTCATCGATGAAATATTTATTACCTTCACTATTTGATTTCTAGTAAGTAAATTTTCACAAATCCATAAGGTATTAAAATACATGGATTTAAGGTTTGTATTAAAAATAGTATTCCAATCTATTAATTGATTTTCTTTTTTGTTCAAATTTGACAAAATACCTGCATTATTAATAAAAACATCAATTTTTCCTGTTTTTTGTAAAATGTTCTTCAGGTGATTGTTGTATTGATCGTAATCATTTAAATCCCATAAATAGGTAAGTAAATTGGGGCTATCAATTTTTGTTTTGGCTTCTGTAAGTTTTTGTTCTGACCTACCAGTAATTAAAACAGTAGCACCTTCTTCAATAAACCTTTTAGCCACTGTAAAACCAATACCCGATGTTCCTCCAGTAATTACAATATTTAAGCCTTTAAGCGATTCATAACCTGTTTTTTGTGTTATTTCTAAGGTTGTAATTCCCCCAAATTTTACAAACTCGATTAAATTTTTAAAATACTTAATTAGGCGCATAGACGAGCGTTAAAAATTATTGTTTTTTTTATTTTGTAAAAAATAACCAAGTTCTACTGAACTCATAAATATTACATCTGGCCAAGTTTTTAAAATAGAATTTATCAACTTCTTTAAATAATTTAAACCATTCTGTTTATTATCTTTACACATACCACTTACATAATTTATTCTATGCGTTGAAATAATGGCAGGGATTTTTAAATTGAAAGCTCTTTGAATTTGTTTCAAGCAGGTATTGAATGTTTGTTCGCCTCCTATAATAGGTTCAAAATGGGCATTTCTAACCAAAAAAGTTTGCTTAAATTTATTAGTTTGGCCAGTGAAATGAAATTTATGATTGAATCCTTTATACTGGCCTTTTGGAATAAATTGTACTGGTATTCCTTGTATGAATTTAATTCCAGCTACCTTCAATTTTTGCTCTAAAATCGGATGCCAAACATAATTACAAGCAATAAAGGATTCTGCTTTAAAACCAAAAATTTTCTCAAACAATATCAATCCATCTTTGATAATAATTCCTTTCTCAATCAAATCGTGGTCGTTATGATGTTCCAATGCTACCACATAGTCATTTGAAATTATGTTTTGTTCATTTTCAAAAACAATACCTGGCATATGATTTTTAAGCGAATAATGAGTATTGGGCTCATTTTTTATTAAATCGTTCATATACCGACTAACATTCAAATGTTCTCTACCATGGCTTTGTATTGAAATCAAATTTTCATTTTTAGCTGCTTTCAATAATTCAATATTTTTAGCAGTATTTTGACTATTTTGATAAGTTACATCAAGGGCTTGATAATGATATTGGAAATGTCCTTGATTTTGAATTTTTTCGTAATCAGGATTTGTTACTAAAAAATTGGTGGTAAAAATAGGATGATTGGAATTGCTATCTTTAAACTCTGAAATTAAATCAAATAAATCTTGTAAATCTGATGACGATTCTAAACAATCAAATTGACTATTAACATCTTTATCTACTGGATACCCCTTTTTTAGTGAATTTAAGTATGCCTCTCTATTGGGCATTCTTGCACTACCCCAATCGTCTGATTCAAAAACGACTATCCGTTTATTTACTTTTTGAGATAATAATAAGGATAAAGCAGAATAAGCTTTAACTAACAGTGGACTCATGAATTTTTTATTTTGTTAAAAAAATCAAAGAGGGATTTTTGGTGGTTTAAAAAGTAAAAATCGGATTCAATTAATTTAGAAGCATTTTCAGCTATGTATTCGCTATATTTTTTATCTGTAATAATTTTTCCAATTCCTTTAGCAATTGCCTCCTCATCATTCGGTTCTACCAAATAACAATTATAATCATGGCGAAAATAATATTCATGTTCTTTTGTTTTTGAAATGATTAAAGGTATTTGTCTTTGAATTAACTCTGGAATTTTAGATGAAAAATTAAAATCATTTTGAAAATTATGTGGTTTATTGATGATGGCCAAATCACAACCTGTATATAGTTTTTCTAATTCAGTTTGACTTAAAATCCCTTTAAATACAATGTTTTTCTCTAATTGATTGGAAGTAATGAAATGGTTTATCCATTTTAATAAATTAGGTAGACCTTTATTTTGTGTAAAGAAAAAAGACAAATCTTTGTTTAATTTACTTTTTGCTATTTTGTATGCTGATAACATGGCTTTTACCCCATCCTTTTGTTCACTTAATGAACCTGCGTGAAGGATATAATGATGACCTATTTTTTGATTTATTTTTGATTTATTGGCTAATTGGGAAGAAAGTACTGGAATCCTAATAACGTGGTTTTTCTTGCTTTTATATCTGTTAAATAAAGTTTCCAAGTTTCTTGAAATAACAATGAAGCCGTGAACTTTAGGAACCACAAAATTTAGAAAATACCATCTTTTACAAAAAAGAATAAATTTAAAATCTTTGCGACTACCAATAATTGAATAGGGGTTTTCATTCATTTCCATTACCAATTTTCCTCCAAATGAATTTACTGCTTTTAGGTAGTGTAAAACATCATTATCATTATCTAAACAGGTAAAAACCACATCATAACCAACTAAATGTTTTTTTATTAAATTGGCATAATATTGGTGAATTTTTAAATTAGAAAATCTTGATAAATCATCCGTTAATAAATATTTGTATTTTACATGATCCCAAATTTGTTCCTTGTTTTGGGTATCTGAAGGAACAAAAATGGTAACTTCAGCACCTGCCGATTGCAACGCCATCATATATAGGTGTAAGCGAACTTCCATTGGTGAACTACCATTTGGATAGTTGGATTTGAAGAAAGCAGCAACTTTTAGTTGGGATTTATTAATCATTTAGATTTGCAATAGAGTTACTTAAAATTTTCAATAGTTTTAAATAAATAACTTTGCCATAAATTCATAAGGATTAAATTTCTGATTGATCCAATTTAAGTCAGAATCATAATAACCAAAATCGCATTCTCCTTCATCTATGGCAAATGCATAACTTACTTCTGCAATCACATATTCGTTTCCAAAAGGAAGGATATCTATGGCCATAGTTTGCATATTTAACTTTTCCTTGACTATTTTAGCCAATTTAATCACTTCCATGGGTATTTGAGAACCATCGTAGTCAATATTTCCTCCACCAGACGCTCTGAAATCGCCCTTACGCACATAACGTTTCATGGCATAACACATATCACCAATAAATTGTACTCTATAATCAAATAAACAATCAGGAATAAATGTTTGAAAATAAAAGTAACCCCTTTCTTTACCTAAAGTTTGTTCAATTTTATAAGGAATAAATAAATGTGCAGTGGATTTGAGTAGGCTTTTAATTCTATTCAAACTCAAGCCATCTTTAGTTAGCTTTTTATAATTATAAGTAATATCATTCCAAGGATTAAACTGCCTAAATCCTTTACCAAAAGATTTATTAATCATGGATTTAGCTTGAGATTTTGTTTTTATAAGACTCACATTATAACTGCCTGCTCCTCCTCTTAGTTTAAAAACAACCGGAAGAGTTTGATTTTCAATTAATTTGAGTGCTTCTGTTTTGGAATATGCAACAAATGATGGGATTAATGGTAATTCTAAAGATTCCAACAAATATTTTTGCCCCACTTTATCATCAAAATGCCAACAAGATTTAAAATTTGGAAATACCTTTTTGCCAGACAGTTCCAAACTGAATAACAATTGTTTTGCAAATAATACATCTTTTGGATCATTATGAAAAAAGTTAAAGAAGAATGCATCACAATCTTCTAAATCAGCTATAATTTTTGAGGAATAGGCATTTACTATTTTAAAATCAACATGATTGTTTTTACAATAATCAATTAATCCTTCACTATATGATATTTTGTTATGATGTATTCCTATTTTCATTGGTTATTTTTTAAGTATTTTCCTAATTCTATACTAGTCATAAATTGCACATCTGGCCATTTTTTCAATATTTGTTTTATTAAAATATTTAAGTGCTTTAAGCCATTTTCTCTATTTTTGGTTGACATTCCACTCACGTAATTTATTCTGTGTGTGGATATTATACCTGGTACTCCTAGCCAAAAAGCTCTGTTCAATTGTTTTAAGCAAGTTTCAACAGCCCGATTTCCATCATATACAGGTTCAAAATGAGCATTCCTAACTAAGTACATTTGCCCCAAGTTGTTAGATTCTCCTAAATAATGCATTTTAGAATAAAATCCTTTATAATTTCCTTTAGGGATTTTTTGAAATATTGAACCCTGTATATATTGAACATTTTTTTGTTTTAATATAATCTCTATCTCTGGATCCCAAACATAATTACAAGCAATAAATGATTCTGACTGATAGCCAAATATGGAATTGAACATTTCCAACCCCTCATTAATAATCTGTTTTTTTGAAAAAAGGTCTTCTTTATTTCTGTTTTCTAAAGCAACTACATAATTATTTTCAAAAATTGGCCCTTTTTTATTGATTATACCTGGCATAGAATGGTCAATTGCAAATTTTGCATCTTCATTGTTTAAGGCCAAATCATTCATAATTCTCTCTACATTCAAATGTTCTCTACCGTGTAACTGTGGTAAAATTAAATGGGCATTTTTCGCTGAAAGAATTTTATTAAATGCGTTTGTTTGACGGTTATTATAAGAATCAATTATTGTTTCAAAGAAATAGCTGGTATAATCAGAGGATATAATTTTATTAAAATCCGGATTTGCAACTAAAAAATTGGCTGTAAAAATTGGATTTTTGTTGTTTTGATCTTTATAATTTACCAATAAATTAAATAATTCATCTAAATCATCGGCCGACTCCAAACAATCATATTTAGTATAAATATTTCTATCCATCGCATAGCCATTTTCTTCACTAATTCTGTAAGTTTCATGATTCGGTATCCTAACACTTCCCCAATCATCAGATTCAAATACAACAATTTTTTCCCTAGTTTTTTTTGAAAGTAATAGGGACTTAAGTTTTAGATAATGACTATTTATTAAGTTCATTCATTTTTACTTTCATAAAAAAATTAAATAAGTTAGTTGCGTGATTCAAATAATTAAAATCTGAATCAATTAATTGGAGTGCATTTTTTGAAATCATTTCGCTATACTCAGGGTTGTTAATTATTTTAACAATTCCTTCAGCTATTTCTTTATAATCATTTGGTTCTACTAGGTAACAATTATAGTTGTGTTTGAAATAATAATTATGTTCTCCAGTTTTCGAAATTATTAATGGAATACCTCTCGGAATAAGCTCGGTAAGTTTGGTTGAAAAATTATAATCGTTTTGGATATTACTAGGCTTATTAATAATTGCTAAGGTGCATTTGTCATAATAGCTATTTAATACATCTCTTTCTAATAATCCAGTAAACTCTATTTTTGATTGCAATTTGTTTGTCTTAATAAAGTTATTAATCCAACTTAATAGTTGTGGAAGGCCAGTCTTTTGTGTTAAATAAAATTTTAAATTAGTGTTTAATTTTTGCTGAACAATAAGGAACGCCCTAAAAATTGCTTTTATACCGTCTTTTTGTTCACTCAATGAGCCAGCATGAAAAATGAACTTATTGTTTAAACTATTCCTATTGGGAGTTATGCGAAGTTTATTTTCGGATAGAATAGGTACACGAGTTATTTGAGTATTATTGCCTTTGTACTTAGTAAAAAGATTTTCTAAACTCTTGGAAATAACAATAAAACCATCTATTTTATTTACTACAAAATTCAGAAAAATCCATCTTTTTATAGCCAAAATAAATTTAAAATCTTTTCGACTAGCAATAATTGAGTGTGGTGTTTCGTTCATTTCAAAGGTAATCTTTCCACCAACATTCCTAACAGCTTTTGCATATTTTTTTACCCAAGCATCGTTAGCTAAACTTGTAAATACAATATCAAATTTTTGAGATAAATCCTTAACAATTTCAATAAAAATTAAATTATTTACTTTTTCGGAATTTTTACTTAAATTATTAACTACTCGGTAGGAATATAGAACACCATCAATCAGGGAATCTTCTTTAGCCTCATTAGTTGGTGAAACAATTAAAACTTCCGCTCCTTCATGAGCTAGCGCTTTCATATATAAATGAAGCCTAGAAGACATTGGAGACGAGTCATTTGGATAGTTTGTTTTATAAAAAGCAACAATATTTAATTTTTTATAACTCATAACTGCTTAAATAGCTATTTAATTCCAATAAAAAAACATCTAGTTCTTTTTTAGTGCAAATCAAGGGTGGAACAATTCGTAAAACATTATCACCAGCAGAGACTGTTAAAATTCCTTTTTCAATTAGAGAAGTAATGAGGTTTTTAACTGGAAATTTAAATTCAATTCCCTGCATGTAACCAAATCCCCTACATTCTAAAATTAGTTTGTCATATTTTGAAGCCAATTTATTTAAAGATTCCTTTAAGTAAATTCCTCCTTCGGTAACATTGTCAAGTAATTTTATAACCTCGTTCACTACGTAATTTGAAACATGACAAGCAAGGGGATTTCCACCAAAAGTGGAGGCATGATTTCCAGGCTTAAAATATTTTGCAGTTTCATCGTTCGCCAACATGGCTCCAATTGGAAACCCTCCAGCCAAACCTTTGGCTAACACTACAATATCGGGCTTGATGCCATAGTTTTCGAATGCAAAAAACTTTCCTGTTCTTCCAACTCCACATTGAATCTCGTCAAAAATTAAAGTGATACCTTTTTTTGTACATAATTCCCTTACCTGTTTCATGTATTCTATTTGAGCTTCAACAATCCCACCTTCACCTTGAATGGGTTCTAATAATACAGCACAAGTATTTTCATTAATGACGGCTTCTAATTCAGCAATTTGATTAAAATTAATGTGTTTAACTCCTGGTAATAATGGATAAAAACCTTCGTGGTACTTTGGTTGACCAGTTGCACTGATTGCACCAAAAGTTCTTCCATGAAAAGACTTATTCATACTAATAAATTCAGTACAATGAGCACCATTTGTAGTAATACCTTTTATTCTAGCTAGTTTTAATGCGGCTTCAATGGCCTCTGCACCACTATTACAGAAAAAAGCTTTCCCTAATCCACTTAATTCTACTAAAGTTTTTGCTAGTTTTATCATTGGTTCGGTCCAATATAAATTAGAGCAGTGAATTAAATTTTCAGCTTGACTCAATAAAGTTTGATTCAAACCGTTATCATTATGTCCTAAACAATTAACTGCAATCCCAGCAACAAAATCTAAGTATTGTTTTTCATTTGAATCAAACAAATACATTCCATTTCCCTTAACCAAAGATATAGGGAATCTATTATAGGTGTCAAAAACGTATTTTTTTCCTAATTCTGTTAATTCCAGATTTTTACTTGTAAAATGTTGTTCCAATTTTTTTATTATTTAAAATTTTATTGATTAAGTTAAATTCTTTGGCACCATTTAACATAAATACCTCCTTTATGCCTAGTTCCACACCTTTTATACAACAATCTATTTTGGGAATCATCCCACCACTAATAATTCCTTTACTAATTAAATCATTAATTTCTTGTGTCGAAATGTCATTGATAATGGAATTTGGATCCTTAATATCCATCAAAAGTCCATCCACATCAGTTAAAAAACATAAAATATCAGCTTGCCATGCACCTGCTAACGAGGAGGCAACATAATCAGCATTTAAATTATAGGTTACAAATTTAGCAGAAGCACCTACAGGAGAAACTACTGGTAAATATTCATTGTTGTTTAAAATATCTAAAATTTTTATATCAATGGTGTCAACTTCTCCAACCAAACCTAAATTTTCATTTGATAATGGCTTAGCTTTGAATAAATTACCATCTTTACCTGAAATGCCAACAGCATTGCAAGCATTTCTAGCTAATTCATTTACAATTTCTTTGTTTACTTTACCAGATAAAACCATTTCTACCATTTCCATGGTTGGTTCATCGGTATATCTCAATCCATCAATAAATTGATTAGTAAGATTCAGTTTGTTGAGGTATTTATTAATTTCATTTCCACCTCCATGAACAATTACTATTGAATATCCTTCTAAATAAATTTTAGAAATTTCTTCACAAATTCTTTCTGTTATTTTGGAATTAGTAAGGGTGCTACCCCCTAATTTTATAACTATTTTTTTTTTCTTATTGGGTTCCATGAATTAATCAAAGAAAAGATTAAGTACGATATTGACCATTTATTCTTACATATTCGAAAGATAGATCACAACCCCAAGCAGTAGCTGAATAATTTCCTATATTCATATCAATGTTTATAACAATTTCTTTTTCAGTAAGTATTTCAAGTGCAACTTGCTCATCAAATGGAACAGGTACGCCAGCTTTATATAATAAAACTTCACCAACTTTACTCGCAAAACTTAAATCTACATTTTCGGGATTGAACTCAATGCCTGAATAACCCATTGCACAAACTACTCTACCCCAATTAGCATCTTGTCCAAAAATTGCAGTTTTAACAAGATTGGATGATATGATGGATTTGGCTAATTTTCTTGCAGCAGTAATATTGATTGCATTCTTGATATTTACCTCAATGAATTTGGTTGCACCTTCGCCATCTTTTACAATTTGTTGTGCTAAATTTTTATTTACAAAATTCAATCCTTCCACAAATAGTTTATATTCATTTGTATTAGGCTCAATTAAAGGAAGACCGCTCATGCCATTTGCCATTATCATAACACTGTCATTTGTGCTAGTATCTCCATCTACTGAAATCATATGATAGCTGCCTTCGGCACTTTCAAATAATGCTGATTTTAAAACTTCAGGTGATAGCTTGGCGTCTGTAGTAATAAATGCTAACATGGTTGCCATATTCGGATGAATCATTCCAGATCCTTTTGCAATTCCGCCTATTGTAATAATTTTACCATTAATTTCTATTTCTATAGCTATAGATTTTGAATAAGTATCAGTAGTCATTATTGCCTCTGAGGCCCCAATTCCATGAGATTCACTATGACCTAAGTTTTTAACTACTTCGGGAATACCAGCTATTAATTTTTCCATTGGCATGGGAACCCCAATTACCCCAGTAGAGCAAATTAATATTTCATTTTGTAAAATGCCTAATTCATGGGCAAGTTTCTCAGAGGTATTTTTAACGTCAACAAAGCCTTGTTCACCTGTACAAGCATTTGCATTTCCACTATTGGTAATTATTGCTCTGATTTCTTGATTTTTTTCTAAAACATCTTGAGACCATAAAACTGGAGCCGCTTTTATTTGGTTGGTGGTAAACAATGCTGCTGTGGTAGCTGGTACCTGAGACAAAATTAATGATAGATCTTTTTTAATCTTTTTGAGCCCAACATGGGTTCCTGATGCTAAAAAACCTTTGGGAGCAATTATCCCTCCTGAAATTATTTTCATTTTTTTTTATTATATAGGAAAACTTGGTATAAAATCTATTCCGGTACTTTCATTCCAACCATAAATTAGATTCATGTTTTGAATAGCTTGGCTTGCTGCCCCCTTCATTAAATTATCGAGTGCAGAAACTATGATTAAACGGTTAGTACGTGTATCAACCTTTATGGATATATCAAAATAATTAGAACCCTTAACCCAACGCGTTTCTGGATAAATATCTTTGGGAAGTACTCTTATAAAGTATTCATCTTTGTACAATTCAATTAAGTAATCTCTTAGCAAATCTTCATTTACTTCAGTTAGCAGGTTTGCATAAATAGTGGTTAATATACCTCTATTCATGGGAACTAAGTGAGGGGTGAATGTTAAGTTTAAATCATTTAAACCAACAAGTAATTTTAGTTGCTCTTCTATTTCAGGGGTATGCCTATGGTTACCCACTTTATAAGCTTTTATAGACTCATTTACTTCACAAAATTGTATATCGAGGTTTTGTGACCTTCCTGCACCACTTACTCCTGACTTGGCATCTACTATAATGGTATCTTTGTCAATAAAATTCCCTTTTAAAAAAGGAAACAAAGAAAGAATACTGCATGTGGTAAAACAACCAGGGTTTGCTATGAATTTTGATTGACTAATTTGAGTTCGATTTAATTCTGTTAAGCCATAAACTGCACTTTTTAGTAAGTTAGTATCATTTCTATCAAAACCGTACCATGTTTTGTTGATGGTTTCGTTGGGTATTCTAAAGTCGGCACTTAGGTCAATTATCTTTACTTTTTCTAAATGATGGTATTTCAAATAATCCACTATAATACCATGAGGTAAAGTGGAAAAAATTAAATCACTAGCTTCTACTACTTCATCAAAAGATTCTGAAGTTAGCTTAAAATTGAAATTTTTATTAAAATTCCTATATATATCTTGCAAGCCTTTACCGCTACTTGAAGAACTGATGAGTTTTTCTAATGTAATATGTGGATGATTACTTAGCAGTTTGATGAGTTCTGAACCTACATATCCTGTAGCACCTAAAATTGAAACTTTTAGCATATTTAGTTAAACATTTATTTATTAGTAGAAATATTAATAGGCGTGTAAATGTGTTTAATTATGCCTTTTTTTTATTACTAAATAACCACCCATTATGCTCAATGGCAAGAACGTATAATCTAATAAAAGAGTAAAAATACCAGTCATTGATCCCATAAAATTTGTAGTAATTGCAACAAGTACAAATGATTTAGCCCAAAATCCTAAATTACTATTATTAACAGATTTAAAAGACAAAAAATTATAATACAAAAACAGAATAAATACTAAAATACCTAATATTAAACCAAGCCTTAATAATGATTCAAGAAACAAATTGTGTGAATGAAATTCCCATTCTCGTTCACCAATGTTACTTTTCTGTTCTATGTATAGTTTATATTTTTCAAGTGGGGGTAATAATGTTAAATTTTTGTTAATTTCTATCCAAGCTGCAGTCCAAATAGGTGCTCTGTCTTCAATTAGCTTCATTCCAACCCTACCTTTTAAATCATCCCAGTTTTTTATGTCTGTAATTTCCATCTCTTCATATTCCGTAAAATCTAATGTTACGGAGTTGTTTATGGCAAAAAATGGAACAAAAAAAACAAAAACAATTAATAGAATTGGTATAAAAAATGATTTTGATTTCTGTTTGAATAGAAGTACAGACATTAGTGCAGTAAAAATAACAGTAAATGTAAGTCCATCCCAAATAATCATCATTAATAAAACACCAATTGTAAATATCAGTAATTTTAAGTTAGAGGGCTTATAAATATTTAATAATATATATAGAAATAAATAAGGAATGATAAAAAACAATAATCTTGAATATTCAAAAAAGGGAATGGTTAAAAATCCTAAAATATTAATGAGTGTTATCACAAGTAAAGCCAAATATAGTTTTTCCCATTCATTTTTATATTCCATATTCGGGTTAATAATTACCATCCCATAAAAAAAAGGTGAAAGTGTTAAAATAAAGATATAATCGGTCATTGATTTACCTAAGTTAACATCAGTATTTATGAATTTTATAACTGAAAAGAATAAAAAAGTTATTACCATTAACATATAAATAAAGAATACGCCCCCTAAACCCCGCTCCCTTATTTTTTTTAAATTTAACAAACAAATCACAAACATTTGTAAGTACATTATATAACCAGTTGATAAAAATGAAGTAATTATTGTTATGTAAGGAAAATAGTTAAAATCTTTTTTACTTATAAACCAAACACCCAATATTAATGACGCAAATTTGCCAGCAGTTCCTGCATAGATGGACAAGATTGCAGAAATGATAGATAAAGCTAAATAGCCTAAGTGCTCACTGTTACTAATTTTAGCTTTTAACATAATTTAATTTTATTAGGTTTCCCCATTCTAAATCTTCTTCATAAGAATTGAATTCGGTAAGTCCACCATTATGGTGGAACGTAAACTCTCCAAAATATATTTTACCATTGATATTGTATAAATCAATTCTGATAAAAATAAGGGATTGAGCAAGTAATTTGGCTATTTGAACCATTTTTTCGAAATTCTGAGGTTTTAGAATTTCAAATTCCGATTTTGGTGAAAAGCCAGATTTAACTTCCATTGGTTTAAACTCCAAATCGAAAAAATCATTACGGGTTTCTAATCCACTATTGCTTACCACCATTACAAATTTGGGTTCCCCATTAAAACAAAAAAATTTATAATCAACCAAACCTAATTCAGCCGTATCAGTTAATAAAAATTCTTCTGCCACAATTCTTGGAATGGCATTTTTATAAGGATATTCTCTTGAGTAATAAAAATAATTACTAGATAAAGCAGAGATAAATTTAGTTCTATAATTTTCTAAATTAAATTTAGATTTATCATTACATACGCAAACAGTTCCAGAATCGTGTGTGGTTTTTAAAGCAAATTGATTAGGTAGTTTGTTTAATTCAATTTCATCAAATGAATTATAAACACCCAATAGGGGTACCAAGTATTCTTTTCCGATTTTTGAAGCAATAATTTCCCTAACTTGGTACTTATCTACCATTTTAGCATATAATAAATCTGTATTATGTAATTTTAGCCATTGAATTTTTTCTGTAAAAGTTTTCGGATTTTTTAAATCTAAATTTCTTCCAATTGCTAATCGGTAATAAACTTTCAGAAATAAATAATCTGAAGGAATAATAGGGGAGAGTTTTCTCCATATTAAAAATAATCTTCCTCCAATAACTTTGTTTACAATATATGAAAAACTAAGGAATTTTCTTGGATTAGATAATATTCGTGAAATTCTATTCATGTATTATTAAAATACTGTAGTTGGTTAATAATTTATGCAATTATTTTATCCATTTAATAACTAATTATTTATAAGAAGGTCTTTATATATTTGATATTGATTTTCGGCAATAGCATCTGGATTACTTCTTTTTTCTGCCCTTAATACTGCATTTCGCGATAGTTTAGTTGATAACTCTAAATCTATTATTAGTTTGTTGATTAAAAACGCACATCTTTTATGGTCACCTGGTGTATAAAAAAGTGCCTCTTTATTATTATCGGCTAATTCTGGCATAGCACCTGCAAAAGAAACAACCGAAGGAGTACCAATCATCATTGCCTCCGCTAAAGCGTTGGAATAGGATTCTACAAAAGATGGATTTACATATACATGAGCATTTTGTAACTCATTAACAATTTGATTTCCATCAATGGCTCCGAGCCAAACAATATTTTCCTGTAAATTGTGTTTTTTGATGAATTTTAACATAAACCTTAAGTAACCTTCACCAAGCCAATCTGTTCTGCCATATCTACCTGCTATGCGTAATTCAAAATTAGGTTGATATTTTTTTAAGTATATAGCTGCTTTTAACAAACTATGTAAACCTTTCCAAGAGTAGCCTAAAGCAGAGGTATAAATGATGGGCTTTTTAATTTCATGGTCAAAATCAAACCATTTTTTAGTACCTAAAAATTCGAACCGTAATACACGTTCTGTTCTATAAAGCTTTACTTTGTTATTTACCGCTAAAATTTGAGAGTCTGTCCATTCTGATTGATTTAATACAAATTGGGCATTTTCTATCATTCTATTTTCTCTTATAACATCATCGAAAAACGACTTGGTAAGATGTAGAATTGAATTTCCGAATACAATCTCCCTTACACCTAAAGTTGAAAAAATTTCAGACAATGTAAATCCTCTTAAATTACATGGTCCCATGCTGGAGAGTACACCTTGTAAAGTTAGTAATTTAATTCCAGGTAAATTTTGAGTTAAAGGTAAAAAACCAAATGGATTTTCTGTCCCCCAAATTTGAATGATATCGGGTTTTATTTCATTTACTATTTTAATAAAATCATTTGATGCTTCAGCATCAATATCTCCATATTTATTGAGTTTTTTTGTTGGTATTGCAAATTGTTTAATCTTACCATAATGAAAACTTTCAATAGTGTTGGAAGTTGATTTTGAAATATTAATAATCTCAATATCCTCTTTGTTGGCTAACGATTCAGCTAAAGCTTTTAGCCAAACTGCAGTTTGCTTTTCCTTTTCGGTTGAAAAAATGCGTAAAGAAACCCAAAGTATTTTCATTAATTAAGAGTTTTTTTGTTTTTAAATACTAAATTAGAAAGAGGAGAGGTATTGATAAAAATTAAACCAATTTCTTTTATTGTTAAGCCTGCCGTTGTTCCAGCAAGAATTTTTGATAGTGTATTTTTTTGTAAATCTTTTTTTATAGAGTCAACAATTTTGGAATCTAATTCGTATTCTTTTTTATGGTATCCCAATAAAATTCCATTAAGTACCTGTATGTATTTTAACTTTATTGTCTCTTTGTATTTTGGTAATTTTTTTTCAAAAAAATCAATTAAATACTGATATACTTTAATGGTTTGTAATACTTTTTTATCATTATAAACAGCCCTACAAACACTATCCGTTCTAACTAACACGTTATAATAAATATTTGAGGTATAAACTACTTTATTACATTTTAACAATAACTGAGGGGTTAGCATTTCATCTATTCCAATGTTTTGCTCAAAAATAACAATATTATCAAAAAGTTCTTTTTTATATAATCTTACTAAAGTAGGGTGTTTTAATATTTCAAAGTGAGTTTTTAAAACATCTTTATTAGATGTTGCAATGAAGTCTATATTATCAAATGAATTAAGTCCAACTAAATTTCCTACTTCATTCAAAGCCCTTATGCCAAAAGAAACCAAGTCAGCATTATTATTTTTTGCTATTAATGATAATTCCTCTAGTGCTTTTAATTCTAAAAAATCGTCACTATCAACAAAAAGTAAATAATCTCCTGTCATCACTTTAAATGCAGCTTTATACGCAGACCCAATACCACCATTTTCTTTATGGATGACTAATAAATTTGAATTTGTTTTAGTGTATTGATCAATTATTGATTTTGAACCATCAGTGGAGCCATCATTTACTATAATTATTTCAGTATTTGTAAAAGTTTGATTAATAACACTATTTAAGCATTTTTTTAAAAAAAGCTCTGCATTATATACAGGTATTATGACTGATATTTTCATTAAAAATTTTTACTTAAAGTTAATGTTTTGGATGATATTTTTTTAGAGAAATAAATACCAGCATTTGATACTTTTAATCCATTTAAATACAAATCGCTTTCAAATTTTATCCAATTAGATTTAGAATAAAAATTATGTAAATGTGGTTTACAAATTAAACATCCTTCTTTATTGAGTTGCTTCAATAGGAAATTAGTAATTTGCATTAATAATAAACCCAAACCATTTCTATTTAAAAACTTATTAACACAGACATTTCCTATCCCTAAATAAGATATAGGTGAAGATTCATCAAAAGTAATAAAAACCTCTACCAAGTTTAAATATGCCAAAATTTCATTGTTGACATTATTATATACCATTAAGTGATAATCGTTATTATTTATATTTTGACTTATCCATTTAAGATGCTCATCCTCACTATAATTCCAATGTTGTTTCTTTAGGTCTATTATTTTCTTTATTTGTTCAGCAGAAATATTGCTATGATTTACAAGTGAATATGTTAACGTGTTCATTTAATTTTTTGTCATCCACCAGCCTGATGGTAAGGCTAAAAAGTGATTTCTAAACTCATTTACCCCAGTAAGTTCTAAATTATTTCCAAATACAGAATAAATATTATTGTTAATATGAACTCCAGATGCATAATATCCGTTATTCCTATACTTTAACATGCTTTCTTTTTTGTGTTCTGCCAGTACACCATAAACCCAATAATTGGGATTTGCATTAGGTGTTTCAATAGGCTGAATACCAAAATTTAATTGTAGTTCTTTGTCCCAATTTTTTGCATTTTTTCTTTGTTCCGAGATTAATTTAGATACCTGCAACATTTGTTGTGAACCAATATATGAGTTTATTTCTGACATTGCAGCTGCATGTCCTATTAGACTAATATTGCATGCATTGCTAATTTCTCCAAACTCGTCTCTAAATATAGTTCTATCAATTCCTGAATCTCTAACCAATAAACTTTTTTCGTAAAGTGTTTTATCTTTAAAGATTACTGTACCGCCATCTATGGTGTTTGGTATTCTAACAGCACCAAACGAAAACACAGTAATATCTGTTCCTACATTTCCTAGTAATTTACCATTATACTCAGAACCAAATGCTTCTATGCCATCATCCATTACGGGTATGCCAAATTCTTTACCAATTTGGTTTATTTCATTAATATATCCAGGATAACCACAAAAATGATTATGGATAATTAGCTGAATATCTGGATTTTGTTGAATAGTTTTCCTAACACTTTCTGGATCTAAAGTTCCTCGTTTAGGGTCAACATCGGCCCATATAACTTGAAGTCCTAAAGCAAGAAGAGGTTGGGTAGATGCCAAACAAGCCATTGGAGAGGCTATTACTTTGCTACCGGGTTTTAATTCTAAACATGATATTGCAACCATGATGGCATTGCTGAATGTGTTTGTAATTATTAGGTTTGAATTACCCAAAAACTGCGCAAGCATTGATTCAAACTCTTTACCATACTTTCCATAAGTTAACTTTCCACTTTGAAGAATTTCGTTTATTAGTGGTAATTCTGGCATGAATGGTTTATATAATGGAATCATATTTACCAACCTTTTTTTACTGCGTTAACAATTTTTTCTTTATCATTTTCGGTTAGCCACCAACCACAAGGTGTATGCACAAATTCAGTATAAAATTTATCTAAATTGGGCAGTTGTTTATTTTGAGCATTAAAAACTGCATGACGGTCGTTACGTAAATGCAAGGGAGAAGCTGCAATACTATTTGCTTCCATCATTTTAATAAAAGCCTCTCTTTTTTCAACTTTAAAAGTATACAGCCAATAGCTAGGCTCTGTATTAGCGGAATATGGTATCATGGTAATTCCGCTAACACCACTAAAATGTTTGTCAAAATAAATGCCATTTTCAATATATTTGAAAACATTTAGATTCAAATTTTCAAGTTGTACTAAACCTACGGTAGCATTAACATTATTCATGTGGTATTTGTAACCAGCCTCCGTAATATTACTATCTAATCGTGCTACTTTTTTATCCAGTCCAAACCACCTTAATTTTTTTGCTCTTAAGTAATCAGCTTCATTATTTAAGCACAACAATCCTCCATCAATGGTGGTTAAATGTTTAATGGCTTGAAATGAAAAACATGTATATTTAGAATTATTCCCCACATATTTACCGTTATATTTAGCAAGAAATGCATGGGCAGCATCTTCTATTACAGGGATATTGTGTTTTTGCGCTATTTGATTGATTTTATCCATATCGCATACCATACCTGCATAGTGCACTACTATAATGGCTTTGGTTTTTTCTGTAATATTGGCTTCAATCGATTCGGGTGATAATAACCCTGTATTTACATCAACATCGGCAAATACCACTTTGGCCCCTGTTAAGGCAATAGTGGTATTTGTAGGCTCTGCTGTTAAAGCGGTACTGATTACTTCATCGCCTTTTTCAATACCAATTAGTAATAATGCAATATGCAATGCAGCAGTACCTGAATTTAATGATATGCAATATGGATTGCCAATTAGTTTGCCTAATTCTTCTTCAAATTTATAAGTAGCTTCACCCTCAGCAATATAGCCACTGTAAAGTATTTCACTTAAGCGAGGCATTAAGTCTTCTTGCTTAGGAATAAATGGTTTAATTAATGGAATCATTTTTTATTTAATTTATTAAAAATATTTTTAAATGACAATTTTGATAAAATTGTTTCTTTTTCTGTTTTATCTAAACCCAAATAAAGTATTACTAAAAGAGTTGCTAAAACTGAAATAATTGATTTAAGTATTAATGATAGCAAACTATCACTAAAAATATGTCTTAAAAAAAACTGAGGTAAAACCGAAATTGTAACTAAAAAAGTAGGTAATAAGGTTTCTTTAAAATAAGTATTACGTTTAAAATTACTCAAACTAACCAATATGTTTATTTGTAAGTTCATGAAGACAATTTCGCCTAGAATAAAAATAATTGTAACCCAATAAGGTTCAAAACCTAAGTAAAATAGTAAATAAATTATAGGAAGTACTGCTATGAAAATAATGGAATAATAAATTTTAGTTTTTCCAATTTTTCCAGTAGCATCAATAAATGCATCAAAGCCGCTTTCTAAACTACTAATTAATCCTGTAATAATCAACAAAACAATAAACCAAATGGTATAAGGAGGATATTGACCTAGCCAAATAGCTAAAATTGAATCTATGGAAATTATTATAGGAAATGCGATTAATAAAATAATGAAATAAGTATATTTAGAAAGTTTATATACTAAAACCAGAGATTTGTTTTCATTACCACCACTGTGATTTTTAACTATTTGCGGAACTGCAACTTGATTTAAATTTTTAACAAACGAAAATAGAAATTCATTTATTCTATTAGCAATTCCAAATGCTGCGTTTAAAGAAGTGCCAAAAAAAGAGTTCAATATAATCGCACTACCCTGTCTTGAAATGGCGTTACTAAAAACATATACCAATTGCCAACCAAAAAAACCAGTAATTGGTTTTAAATTTAATTCATTCAATTTAATTCGTAACAGTGTAAGTTCTTTAAAATTAAATCTGCAGTAAAAATAATAAATTGTAGAGATTATAAACCTTATAAATAATACACTAATTGCATAGAATTGAATTTTATTGCCGCAATAGAAAATCAGTAACAAAACTGCAATTAAATTAAGTACAGAATTTAGAATTTCAACAATAGCTTTAACATTAAATTTTTCTTTAACTGTAATAAGGCCTTCATATGGCATTATTACAGTAGAAAAGAATATTGAAACAGCAGAACATCTTAGTATAAATAATGCGTCAGGAATTTTATTTGTTTCAATATTTAATTGGTTTTGGACATACCATTTACCAATTATTTCAAGTAAAATTAAAAAGACAATAGAAAAAATAATATGTAAAAACAATAGGGAATTAAATACCTTGTTCGTTTCTAAATTATCTTTTTTTCCAATTTCAACTGCTAAAAATCTATTAGATGTTGAAATTAAACTTGTGCTCATTACGTTAAGAATTGCAACTACTCCGCCAATAATAGCATATAAACCATAATCGTTGGTTCCTAGTTCACGTAATAAAATTCTTATGCTATAAAGGCCAATTATTGAGGTAATAATTAACCTTAAATACATTATGATGCTATTTGTCGCAATTTTTTTGTTTTCGCTCAAAATTATATAGCAAGTTCATTTTTAACATAATCTAATGTTAACAGTAACTCTTTTAATTGTTCTTTATTTAAAAGATTGGTATTATTAGAGTTATATTCATCATCAATCAATCTTGGCCCATCTGTTTGCAAATATTTTGTATAATTTAGATCACGCATATCTGCTGGAATTCTATAAAAATCGCCTAAGTCATCCACTTTAGACATTTCTTCTTTACCGCAAAGTGTTTCATACATTTTTTCACCGTGGCGTGAGCCTATTATTTGAATTGGGTTATTTGAATTAAACAACTCACTTAATGCTTCTGCTAATGTTTGGATAGTAGCAGAAGGCGATTTTTGAACAAAAATATCACCAGGATTTGCGTTTTCGAAAGCAAATAAAACCAATTTAACAGACTCTTCTAATGACATCATAAATCTTGTCATATTGGGTTCTGTTATAGTAAGCGGTTTTCCTTCTTTTATTTGTTGAATAAACAACGGAATAATAGAGCCTCTTGATGCCATAACATTACCGTAGCGAGTAGCACAAATAATTCCATTGTATTTTTTTATCCTTGGATCTCTGGCTTTTGAAACAGTTAGTTTTTCCATCATTGCTTTTGAAATTCCCATTGTATTTATGGGGTAAACTGCTTTATCAGTGCTTAAAACAACAACTTTTTTAACTTCGTTTCTTACAGCTGCTTCTAGCACATTTTCAGAACCAAGAATGTTAGTTTGAACTGCTTGCATAGGGAAAAATTCGCAAGATGGAACCTGTTTAAGCGCAGCAGCGTGAAATAAATAGTCAACACCATGCATTGCATTATTGATACTATTAAAATCTCTTACATCCCCAATAATAAAATTTAACTTTGGATCTTTGTATTTAATGCGTAAGTCTTCCTGTTTCTTTTCATCTCTGCTGAAAATTCTAATTTCACCAACTTCAGTTTTTAAAAAGTATTCTAAAACAGCATTTCCAAAAGAACCTGTTCCGCCTGTGATTAATAATGTTTTATTTTTGAACATATTTTGATTTATTATTATTGAATCATTTTAGTGACTAAGCTAATAGGCTATTTTTGTTTTTTGAATAGGATTAGATTAGTATTTTAAAATATTTATTGAGAACTAATTTCCTTATTCAAACTGACTTAATACTTTATGGCCTGCTTGTTTTAAAAATAATTCACGTTGCATTAGTTTTAAATCTGATTGCATCATGTCTTCCACCAACATGGGTAAGTCGTATTTTGGTTTCCAGCCTAATTTGGTTTTGCTTTTAGTTGGATCACCAATTAATAATTCAACTTCGGTAGGGCGGAAGTAACGAGGGTCAACAGCAACTACCTCATCACCAATCTTTAAGTTAGTATTTATATTTTTAGAATTTAGAATTTCGAATTTAATATTTTCAACATATCCAATTTCATTTTCGTTTTCGCCTTTAAAAGCAATGGTAATACCTACTTCTGCAAATGCCATTTGTACAAATTTACGAATGGTAGTAGTTACACCAGTGGCAATTACATAATCTTCGGGTTTTTCTTGCTGTAAAATTAAGTACATTGCTTCTACATAATCTTTGGCATGTCCCCAATCTCTCTGTGCATTTAAATTACCTAAGTATAATTTATCTTGCATGCCTAATACTATTTTACTAGCAGCACGGGTTATTTTACGAGTAACAAAAGTTTCGCCACGTAAAGGACTTTCGTGGTTAAACAAAATGCCATTACATGCAAACATATTATAAGCTTCTCTATAATTTACAGTAATCCAATAAGCATACATTTTAGCTACTGCATAAGGTGAGCGAGGGTAAAAAGGCGTAGTTTCACTTTGAGGAACAGCTTGCACTAGACCGTACAACTCAGAAGTTGAGGCTTGATAAACTTTTGTTTTTTCAGTTAAACCACAAATGCGCAATGCTTCTAAAATACGTAAAGTTCCAATACCATCGGCATTGGCCGTATATTCTGGTTCTTCAAAACTTACATGCACATGACTCATAGCTGCCAAATTATATATTTCGTCTGGCTGTGTTTCTTGAATAATACGAATTAAATTACTACTATCTGTTAAATCGCCATAATGTAATTTGAGGTTTACATTTTTATCATGAGGGTCTTGATACAAATGATCAATCCTATCTGTGTTAAACAAAGAGCTTCTGCGCTTGATACCATGCACAAAGTATCCTTTTTTTAATAAAAATTCGGCTAAATAAGCCCCATCTTGTCCGGTAATTCCAGTGATTAATGCTACTTTTGACATATTATTTATTTTTTGTTATTTGATTAGGGACGGGTTAGTTTTTTCTAATTGTTCGTAAACTGTTTTAACTTTTTGAGATTCAGCTTTAGCCATGACTAAAATTGCATCGTTAGTTTCAACCAAAACAATGTTTTCTAACCCCAATATTTCAACTTTTTTGTTTTGAGTAATAATTAAATTGTTATTTTGAATAAAATCAGATTTTTGTAATTCAAAATAATCAAATAAAGAATCAAAGGAACCTAAATCAGACCAATTGAAATTTGATGCAATTACTTTAATATTTTTTGATTTTTCAAATACTGCATAATCTATACTTTCGCTAGGTATTGACAAGGATTCTAACTCTGGAAGAAATTCATTATTCATTTTATTGAATGCAATTTCACAAGCATTATAAATATCTGGCCTATATTTCTTTAACTCCTCTAAATAAATACTGGCTCTAAAACAAAAGATTCCTGAGTTCCAATAAAAATTTTTACTTTTAAAAAACTCTTCTGCTAAAAATAGAGATGGCTTTTCTCTAAAAGAAATGACATTGTCATTTTCAAATTCAATATATCCATATCCTGTTTCAGGTTTGGTTGGTTTAATGCCAAATGTCACAAGAAAATTTTCTTCGGCTAGTTTAAAGGCAGAATTTACTGCATTTTTATATAGGTCAATTTCGTTAATTATATGGTCAGAAGGAGTTACTAGCAATAAATCATTTGAATTACATTTTAAGGCTGCAAAAGCAATAGCAGCAGCTGTATTTCTTGGGGTATACTCAATTATATTTTCAGATTGAACATTTTCAATTTCAGATAAGTTTTGAATAGAAAGTTGGTAATTGTCTTTATTTCCAACAACGAGTAATTTATCTGTTAAGCTTTTATTACGCTCAACACATAGCTGAAAGAGGGTTTTATTATCAAATAGGGGTATATATTGTTTGGGTTTAGATTTTCTTGATAAGGGCCACAGTCGGCTTCCAACTCCTCCAGAAAGTAAAACGTGTATTTTGTTCATAAAATAACTACATTTTTACTTGTTTAACACTACCTACATTATTCAAAAACCATTGGTATGTTTCAGTAATACCATCACTAAGAACAATTTCTGCTTTCCAACCTAATTGTTCCATTTTTGAATTATCCATTAGTTTTCTGGGTGTGCCATCGGGTTTTGATGCATCCCAAATAATTTCTCCTTGGTGTCCAACTGCTGTTTGAATGGTTTCTGCTAATTCTTTAATGGTTAAATCAACTCCAGTTCCAACATTATATAGGTATTCTGGTAACACATTTTCTAAGGCAAACAAAACGCCCTTAGCCATATCATCCACATGTAAAAACTCTCTCATAGGAGTTCCGCTACCCCATAATTGAACAGGAGTGTGACCGTTTAACTTGGAATCATGAAACTTGCGAATCATAGCGGGTAAAACATGTGAGGTTTCTAAATCAAAATTATCGTAAGGTCCATATAAATTGGTTGGCATTAAGCTTACAAAATCTTTGTTGTATTGTTTTCTAATGGCTTGGCATAATTTTACTCCTGTAATTTTAGCTATAGCATACCATTCGTTTGTAGGTTCTAAACTACTAGTTAAAAGATATTCTTCTTTTAATGGTTGGGGGGCAAGTTTAGGATAAATGCAAGAGCTACCTAAAAATATGAATTTTTGAACATTGTTTTCATGCGCAGCTTGAATCAAGTTATTTTGAATGAGCATATTATCCATTAAAAACTGGTATGGATAATTATTATTGGCTAAAATACCACCAACACGAGCGGCCGCATCTATAACTACATCTGGGTTTTCGTTTATAAAGAAGGTTTTTACTGCTGCCTGATCTCTTAAATCTAATTCTTTGCTGCTTTTTCCAATAATATTGGTAAAACCATTTTTGATTAATAATCTTTTTATGGCAGCACCAACCATTCCGTTGTGGCCAGCAATATAAATTTTGGATTCTTTGTTCATTTTATTAATTAAATTATCTTTATCAAGCTTATACGACATTTGTTAGATGTTTCGTAAAGCTACCATTGACGTTTTATCAAATCATTAATTTTAAGACAAATATCAAATTAGACTCGGTCGTGCTGTAAGCAACTTCTTGGCTATATACATGATTATTTGCTATTAGCTAACTAGGTTGCCCTGAAAAGATACCGCTCGAGCGGCACTACTGAATGACTCAACCTCATTTTATATTGATTTTTTAGTATTGTGTTTTATACCACTCAAAAACAATTTCTAGTCCTTTTTGGAAACGAAATTGTGGTTCATAGTTTAAGAAATTGGAGATTTTATCAATACTTGCTTTAGAGTGTTTTACGTCTCCTTTGCGTTCAGGGCCATATATGGGTTTAATTTGTTGGCCGCTTAATTGGTTTAATATATCAATCATCTCATTCAAGGTAACTTGATCACCACAAGCCATATTGAATACTTCGTGCTTTTTTAAGGGGTTTAGCGCTTGGCTTTCTAAACCTTCTAAACCGCCTAAACTTTTTTTACCATCTAAACCTTTTTCAACTCCAATAAGCATCGCGCGAATGTTCGCTTGAACTGCATTTTCAACAAAAGTGAAATCACGACTAGTTAATCCATCTCCATTAATGGTTGGTTGTTTTCCTTCAATAAAAGCTTTACAGAAAATTGGAATTACTGCTGCATAAGGGTTGTTAGGATTTTGTTTAGGGCCAAAAACATTAAAGTACCTCAAGCCAATGGCATGCAGTCCATAAACTTTACTATAAACATCAGCATATAACTCATTTACTAATTTGGTAACAGCGTAAGGTGATAAAGGATTTCCTTCATTACCTTCAACCTTTGGTAAGGTTGGACTATCGCCATAAGTAGATGAAGAAGCTGCGTAAACCAATTGTTTGATATTTGGTGCATCTTTAACAGCGGTAAGCATATTTAAAAATCCACTTACATTTACCTCATTGGAAGTTATAGGGTCGGCTATTGAACGGGGTACAGAACCCAAAGCAGCTTGATGGCTTATAAAGTCCATACCTTCAATTGCTTTTTTACAAGTTTCTAAATTTCTAATATCTCCTAAAATAAATTCGAAATTAGATAAGCCCATAAAATCTTTGATATTTTCGAAGTAACCGTTCGATAAATTGTCAAGTACACGCACATGTCCTGCATTGTATTTTATTAAGTATTCAACAATATTGGAACCAATAAAACCTGCTCCTCCTGTTACCAAGAATTTATATTTGGATAAGTCTACTGTATGATATGGGATATTGTATAATTTTGGGTTGAACATTTTTTTTGTTATATATTTCACTAGTTAAAACTAGTGGCAATTGATAAATAGACCTTTTTTTTGGATTTCTAAAATGGGCTAAAGCCACATTTTAGTTTTTATACTTAGCCATTGTTGGTGTTTTAGCGAAGCGACACCAATAATAAATTAATATTTACTTAAACTTTACTAATTTTTCGTCTTATGGCTATCATATTTCGCTCAACGAGCGTAATACGCAATATTGAATTTTATAAGGATTGGTGAGTGCCGATAGCTATCGGCAACAAACCTTGGGCAAAATAATTAACAACGAATGCCTTGAATAATAGCCTTCCGATTACTATCGGAATGTCTTTAGCTGGCGGCAACATAATTACATTCGATAAAACTTTACTAACATTTCGTCCGATAGCTATCGGACTTCGCTCAACGACCGTAAAGTTTTGTATTAACTTAATCAACTTATCAACCTTAACTAAAGACTTCCATCAACCAATGTTCTATCTAACAATCCTTTTACGTCAAAAATAACATGGTTATCGTTAAGTAAGCTTTGGATATTGATAGCTTTGAATTCATTGTGGCCAACTGCTAAAACAATGGCATCAAACTTGGTATTAGGTAATTCCTTTTGAGTAGTTAAATTATATTCGTGTTTTACTTCAGCTGGTTCAGCCCATGGGTCAACTACTGTTAGGTTAACATTGTATGTATTTAACTCGTTGATGATATCAATTACTTTAGTATTTCTAACATCAGGACAATTTTCTTTGAAGGTAAATCCTAACATTAAAACATTGGCATTTTTAACCTTTATATCTTTTTTAATCATGAATTTGATAGTTTCGGTAGCCACATATGCGCCCATGCTATCATTTAATCTGCGTCCTGCTAATATTATTTCTGGATGATAACCAACTTCTTGCGCTTTTTGAGCCAAGTAATAGGGGTCCACTCCAATGCAATGTCCACCAACTAAACCTGGTTTGAACTTTAAAAAGTTCCATTTTGTTCCCGCTGCTTCTAAAACATCATTGGTATTGATTCCCATTAAGCTAAAAATTTTAGATAACTCATTTACAAAAGCAATATTGATGTCGCGCTGAGAGTTTTCAATAACCTTAGCTGCTTCGGCAACTTTAATAGAAGTTGCTTTGTGGGTTCCTGCAACAATAATCGTTTTATATAATTGATCTACTTTTTCTGCCACCTCGGGAGTAGAACCCGAAGTAACTTTTAAAATTTTAGTAACTGTATGTTCTTTATCTCCAGGATTGATTCTTTCAGGGGAATAACCAGCAAAGAAGTCAATGTTAAATTTTAATCCAGATATTTTTTCTAAAACAGGAATACATTCATCTTCAGTTACTCCAGGGTAAACTGTTGATTCATAAATTACAATGTCACCTTTTTTTAATACTTTGCCTACAGTTTCGCTTGCTTTATACAGTGGAGTTAAATCAGGGCGATTATTTTTATCAGTAGGAGTGGGCACTGTAACAATAAAATAATTACAATCTTTTATTTCTTCGAGGCTAGTGGTGCATTTAAAACTAGCAATTTCGCTTCTATTAGCTAATGTAGCTTTTAAATCTTCATCAGCTATTTCTAATGTTCTATCATGACCATTATTTAATTCGTTAACGCGATTTTGGTTAATATCAAAACCAATAGCATGTGTTTTTTTTCCGAATTCAACTGCTAAAGGGAGGCCTACGTAGCCAAGACCAATGATTGCTATTTTATCCATTTTTTGAAGTTTTTTGTTCTTTCACGTCTTGCGTGATTCAGTTTTAATACCTAGTTTTTATTGTTTATTGGGTTACTGATATCTTGCATGTTTTTTAGTTCAACAAGCACCAACAATTTATTTTTTAGATGGATTGGTGGGGACACCAAATCTGTTTTAATAAGCTTTTTGGTTGCTATTAGGCTAGTTATTTGCCATTGTTAGTGTTTTAATAAAACTGCACCAACAATAAATTACTTTTATTTAACTTTACCAACATTTCGTCTGATAACTATCGGACTTTGCTCAGCAACCGTATTTCATAATTTATACTTATTAGTTTGCTTTCCAAAGCAATAAATCTTGTTTGGTAATAATTTTATCTTTTTTAGATGAAAATTCTTCAAGAGAGTAATATACATACCTAATTTTCTTTTTTATATGTTTTTCGGCTTTTGATACCAATTGATTTAAATAGTTCCTATCAATATTTCCAACAAAAACCAAATCTATTAGTTCACTTTCTACACCCCTTCCTAAGTCACCAATTAAATATACTTCATTTACATCACCCAATCTATCAATTACATGAGTAATCAACTGATCTAGCCCTGTAAATTTCATCAATATACTATTGATTTCAGGAAAGAGAGGATGTTTGGTATTGGCATTAAAGAATTTTTTATTCCCCTCACTGTTGCTCTCCAATAATCCCGCAGTTTCAAGTTTGTTTAGTTCTTGTCTAATTGAATTAGAAGAATCACCAAACTCACTTTCTAAACCACGCAAGTAGTCCCTATTATTGCTATTTAAGAAAAATTTTAGCAATAATTTTATTCTGGTTTTAGAAGTAATAAGGGCGTCTAGCAAAGGGGAGTTTTTTAAGTTTTAAGATATTAGATAAAAGATAACAGATTTTAGATTAAAGATATTAGATAACAGGTAATTTTAAATTTCCCTACTCTGGCTTTTGGACTCTATACTCTGGATTCTCTTACAAAAATCAGAAAGTACTATTTATATAGAGGAGCTTTGTGTTTATTTATAAGTGCCCTCAACATTGCATTTATCTCTTTTAGTTCAGTTATTAATGAAGGCAAGTCAAGGTTTATTTTTTTCCAGACAATTCGATAATAGTTAATTGAGTGATTAATTCGGCTGCTGAACCACTTGCATATCCTAAAAATCTAATAAGTTCTTTTTCAGAACCTCTTTCGGCACCTTCTGCAATGTTTGAAGGAATGGAAATGGATGAACTTACAATTTGTTCTGCTAATCTATATGGTTTAACCTCATCGATAACAGCCATAATTTTAACTCCAACTAATAAACTTCTTTGATATAATTGAAGGTTTTGAAAATTATGACTCAATGTTGCTATTATTATTTTGTTTAACTCCTATTTGATTACTTGTACACAAAGACAGAAACCCAATTAAAGTTAAATAAATTATCACATTAACCCTACAGTGAATTTTCTTGTCTGTGTTCTCTCATCTGAATTCTCATGTTTATTTTTTTCACGGCTTCGCTTGGTGAGTCACAGGTTTGGCTGTGTCAAAAACGTTTTTTAAGTACTGAAAAAGAAATTATTTTGAGTACTTTTATTGCTCAATATTAGTATAATTGTTACAAAATCCAAAATTTATAACCAACCATAATATTTTATTAATAACGATATTTGTGTAATAAAAAGATTTTCAGATTTTTATGTTTAAGGTGTAATTGTTCACATCGGTTTTTAGTTAAATGAAATTGAAATTTGGTGTATTTAAATATAGGTTTGGTAAAGTTTTGTTGGGGTAGGAGGTGGCTAAGTTTTGCCCCTAATTACCTTTGGGTGGTTGGTGTTGCTTATTTTGTTACCATATTTTCGCTTGAGATTGCTTCTCACGCTTAGGCGTGATCGCAATGACGTTCCCGCACCATTTGATGAAACATCATGTTAATCAAAAAAATTGTATTCTTACTATGTATATTTTCAAACATCCCCCTTACCCCCTTCGGCTATGCTATTCCTTAGCGCAAGGGGGAACTTTTTCCGCACCATTGTTTGATGAATTGATTATCTTAATTAGTAGAATCTATCACACAATGCGTGACATGGTTCAGACAATAAGTGGAATGTATTGCAGGCAAGGATGCTTATAATAGAAGCAATCATTAAGTTCCTTCTCACGCTAAGGCGTGATCAGGATGATGATCCCGCGCGGGATTATGAATGAATAATGTTAACGACTACAATCAATCACGCAAGGTGTGACATAAGCCCTGAAAGGGCGGTATATTCTAACATAGGGTGCAGCCCTATGAAAAGTAAAACAAGGCTAACGGAAGTTAGTTACTACATAAGGAAGATGCCGAAGGCAATATGCGCGGGAAAAGCTTTGTCAAAGTTTCAGACTTTGACAAAGTTAGAAATCAGAACAAAAGACACTTCGGCAGGCTTAGTGACCGTTTTTTCGAAGAAACGAATATTGGACATTTCATTAAAAAAAATCTTGTTCAGGCAATGCACTGAATGTACTTCGGCAAGGATGCCTGCAATGGAGGTAATCGTAAAGTTCCTTCTCACGCTAAGGCGTGATCAGGATGACGATCCCGCGCGGGTTTATTAATCATTACAAATAATCACACAATGCGTAACATGGTTCAGACACTATTCAGAAACTAACAAAAAAAAATAGGCTGTCTTTAAAAGACAGCCTACTTGGTTATATTTATTTATTCAAGACCTATTATTTTTTTCCAGAATGATTTTTTAGGTTTTTCTACATTGTCACCATATACACCATAACTTGAATAGGCTCCATAACTATAACCGTAACCATATCCGTATCCATAACCGTATCCATAACCATAACCATAACCGTATCCATAACCATTACCATAACCATATCCATAAACAGGAGCAAAGTTAACGTCATTGAATACCAAACCAATATTTTTGGTTTTATCGCTCATATAGATGTCATTGATTAGGTTCAAGTAATTTTTTCTACTTACTCTCTGACGAACTATGTATAAATTAAGATTGGCATATTTCATTAAATCTAAACCATCTGCAACCAAACCAATAGGTGGAGTATCTAAAATTACATAATCATATTTTTCTTTCATTAAATTAAGTAATTCTTCAAATCCTTCACTCATTAATAACTCTGATGGATTAGGAGGAGTTGGTCCAGCAGTGATAACATCCAAATTTTCGATTAGGGATTTTTGAATAATTTCGTTTATAGACGCTTTACCAATTAAATAATTGGTAACACCTATAGCATTGTTTAAGTTAAAATCTTGGAAAATTTTAGGTTTACGCAAATCCACCCCAATTAACAAAGTTTTGTATCCACCTATAGCTAATACTGATGCTAAATTCATTGACACAAAAGTTTTTCCTTCGCCTGATACGGTAGAAGTAACTAATATCACCTTTTTGTCTTTTTCATTTAATACATAATTTAAATTACTCCTTAAATTTCTGAACGATTCAGAAATACTTGCTTTTGGATTATTAGCAATTACCAACGCATTGTTATTTGTATTGTGAATGATATTACCTATTAAAGGAATTTTAGAGACCTGTTGTAAAATAGCATGATTAATAATGGTAGTGCTGAAGAATTCGATTATCAAAATAATGATTAAAGGTATGATTAAGCCTATGGCTAATGCAATGGAATAAATGGTAGCTGTTTGCGGATATATTTTACCTGTAACAATGGTTTTATCTATTACTCTATTATCTGCCACAACCGATGCACCGGCAATACCAGCCTCAGCTCTTTTTTCTAATAAATAGGTGTATAATTTATCACTTATATTGAATTTACGGTTGATGTTTAAATATTGACGTTCAGTTACTGGTATGCTACTTAATTCTTTTTCTACAGTATTAACTTGACTATTTAAATCGCCAATGATTAACTGAGATTGTTTTTTGATATTGTTCAAATTTTCAATCAATGATAATTTGATATTTTTGATATTTTGGTCAATTTCGAAAATAGCAGGATTGGCTTCTTGCATGCTGTTTTCGAATGTGATTTTTTTGGTATAAAGTTCTGCTAGTTTTAAAATTAGAGAATTTAACAATGGGTCGACAATACCCATGGCACTTGGGGCTATTACTTCTTTGAAATTCTTGTTTTTATTGATATAATCATACAAATAAGAGTAATATTTAAATTTAGACTCTTCAATGGCTTTTTGTTTTTCGATTTCACTTAACTTTGTCATAATTAGGCGACCTTCCTCACCTAAATTGATCATTTTATTATTCGACTTGAAGTTTAATAATCTATTTTCTACATTTTGTAAAGTATCTCTCAATTCATTTAATTGTATATCTATAAACTTCATGGTATTCTTAGATATTTGGGCTTTATCATCTACCCCCATATTAATATAGGTTTTACATAAGGCATCTAAAAACTCCACATCTTTTTCAGGATAGTTGGTTTCTTTGCTAATTTCAACAATAGATGATTGTTTGTTGATGGTTTTAACAGCAAAAGTATTATTGTATTTTTTTATTAAACTTTCTTTGGTATTTAAAATAAAATAGTATTTGCTTTCAGTTTGATTGATTAGTTTTTTATCCAGTAAAGTGATTCTAACTTTTAAGTTTTCTACAATAATAGGTTGAGATAGATCAAAGTTTTTAGTTTCAATGCTTCCTTTTACACCTTCCACTGTTTGTTCATTATAAGGAATTAGTACCCTTCCAACTTTACCATTGGTGGTTATTTCAACTTGGTTATTAGATTTGAAATTAACAAAAATAGGTACACCATAACTTTGAAAATGGTTGGTATCTAGCTCTACTATATAAGGTAAGTCTTTATAAATCTCCGATTTTTTAACCTTTCCTTCTCCAAAGTAAGAAACAGTAAAATTTAGGTTATTTAAGGTTTCTTCTACCAAACTTCTAGATTTTAAAATACCGATTTCATTTTCAATGTTTTTGCTTTGCATCAATAAAGAAGAACCTTGTAAAAAACTTTCAGCCCCATCAAAAGCGCCTCTTCCTTTATCCTTGATTAACAAAGATGCTTTTAAAGCATATTTGGGTGTTGCATACCTATTTACTAAAAAGCCAACAGATAATGCTATTAATATACTAACAATAAAAAAAGGTAAAAAAGCTAAAAATTTACCTAAAATTACTTTAAAATTTAATGTACCTTCGGTAAAATTAGTTTGTTGTATTTCGTTTTGGTTATTGTTTTCCATGGGTTAGCGCGTAATGATAATATAGGTATTTAAAGCTAAAACTAAAGTAGTTAAAAGAGGAGTAATGGTTTGAAGTGAGTTTTGGAAATTACTAAAATTACCAATAGAACGTGATTTTAAAGGCTCCACATAAATCACATCGTTGGGTCTTAAAAAATAATATGGTGTATTAATAATGTCGGCTTGAGTAATATCAAATTTATAAATTTTAGCACCTTCAGGTGTTTGACGTATTAGGCTTATTGTTCTTCTATTGGCAATTGGTGATAAGTCGCCAGCTAAGCCCAATGCCTCGGTAATGGTAATTTGGTTAACCATACCACTGTAGCGGCCAGGTCTATTTACTTCTCCTAAAACAGTAAATGGCATTTCATTTAATTTTACAATTAAATGATATACTTTAAAATATTTAATTAACTCTGTTTCAATGGTTTTTTTTGCTTCTTCTATTGATAATCCTGCCACTTTTATCTTTCCTAATACTGGTAAATCAACCTCGCCCAATGAGCTAATATTATAACCAGTCAAATATACCATATTTCCCAATTGGCTTTGTACTTGCATCATTTGTTGCCCAACCATACCATGTGAAAATGCTTTGGTCACGTTTTCATCAGTTGACACTAAACTGATGTATAAAATATCATTTACTTGTAATTTGTAAATGGTTCTGTCTAATTGGTAGCTGCTTTTTGATGAGTCGCTTGAGCTACTGGTTTTGGCATTTTGAAACAAAATGTATTTTTTGTTAGAAACACATGAGCTAAGCAATGCTAAGCCCAATACGCTGAATAAAACTATGTTTTTTATTTTCATTTTTAAATTTTTCGTATGATATTGTTAGGTAATTGAACTACCAATGAAAAGCCAGTATTTTCTATTTTTACCATTACTTTTTTCTTCATCGATTTGTATTCAATTAATTCTCCTATTTGGTTTTGAAGTGGACCTGCAATAATTTTAACCTGCTCACCCTTTTCAAAAGTTTCGGTAACAGCTTCCACATCTTCGTAATTGGCTACCATTAATTTGATTAAATTAATTTGACTATCACTTAATTCGGCAGGCTGTCCTTGAAAAGTTACAAATTTAACTATTCCCGCGATATTTAAAAGTTCGTAATAGAAACTTAATGAGGTGTAAACAAAAATGTACGAACTAAATAATGGTGTTTCTACCATTTTTTTTCTATCGCTCCACTGCACTATTTTTTTTTGTAAAGGCAGAAAAGTAGTAAAGTTTCGTTTATTCAACTCTGAATTTACTTTTTTCTCAGCCCTTGGAGCTGTATATAAAAGATACCACTTGTTCATTTTTTATTGTTGTTCGTTTGCCATTTTTGTTTTCTTTCTTTGAGCGCAGTCGAAGTATCGTTTACCGTTTAAATGTTTAGTTGTTTAATTTTTGTATGGTTTAAGAGGTTAATTGCTAAGATGTTTTACTTAAACTTCAAACTTCAACATCCAAAATTTATACTTCATCCTTAAATACTCACTCCATATTTTCCTTCAATATTTTATTGAGCCATTTTAATAGCATAAACATAATGATGGCTGAAATACCTAATAAAACAAAGTTTACTAAAAAGAAGTTGGCTTTATTTTGATACCCATCCCACATGGTGGCTAATATTCCCGAAAGTTTATTTCCAATTGAAGTTGATAAGAACCAACCACCCATCATTAAGGCTGTTAAGCGCTTTGGACTTAATTTTGAAACCAACGATAATCCCATAGGGCTTAAAAATAATTCTCCTACTGTTACTACTCCATAACAACCAATTAGCCATAAAGGCGATGCTTTCATATTTCCATTATCGCAATAATAAACAGCACCCACCATTACCAATGTGCTTAATGAAGATATGAGTAATCCAAATGCAATTTTAGAAGCTGTGCTAGGTTCTGCTTTTTTCTTTTTAAGAAATGCAAAAAATGCTACTACTACTGGAGTTAAAATGATAACCCACAAAGGATTAATGGATTGAAAAAGCTCGGTATTAAATAATGAAATTTCAGTATTTTCAGCTGGAGTTAATTCTGCTTGTAAATTTCTAAAATAAACAGGTTTATCCCAAACTTTTTTTACTTTTCCATTTTCTTTAATTAGTGAAAATTTGTCGGTATATGCTTCTACAGAATCAAACTTATTGGTAACTTTTTCCACTTGATATAAGGTTTCAGCAGAGCTTTTAACTAAAGTTGGAGTTTCCCTATCTGTATAAAATTGTGCCCAAGTAGTTAATGCAGTTCCATTTTGCTTAAATACAGCCCAAAACATAACAGAAACCAACATGATAGTTAACAAAGCCGCTAAAGGTTTTTTATCGGCTATTGATGCTTTTACATATAAACCAACATAAAATACAATAATAGGGATGGTTGCAAAAATAAATGCATCGGTACTGTCGCTTCCGAAAATATTTCCAGGAATAAACCATGCGCTTAATCCTACTACAATGGCTGGTAAAAATACAGTAGCAAATATTTTAGAAAGGGGCATATCTTCCTTTTGGGCAGGTTTTAGTACATCGGCATGTTTGTAGTGTTTTAAGCCAATAAAATATACAATTAAACCAATAAACATACCTATTCCGGCTGTAGCAAAAGCATAACTCCAACCATATTTATTGCGCATAAAAGCTGCTATAAATGTGCAACTTGCTGCTCCAATATTGATACCTGAATAAAATATATTATACCCTGAATCTTTGAGGTGTTTGTACTTTTCGTCATTGTATAAATTCCCTAACAATGTAGAAATATTAGGTTTAAAAAAACCATTTCCTAACACAATTAAAAAAAGAGAAAAAGCAAAAAACTTAGTGCCAGGAATGGCCAATCCCAAATAACCTAATCCCATTAAAATACCTCCTATGAAAATAGATTTGCTATAACCTAAAATTCTATCAGCAAGTAATCCTCCTAAAAATGGGGTAAGAAAAACAAAAGCTATAAATGTACCGTAAATATCCGCTGCATCTTTTCGTTCCATACCTAAACCGCCATTTTCTACCGATGTAGTTAAGTATAGTTGAAAAATACCAATCATTAAGTAATAACCAAATCGTTCCCACATTTCAGTAAAAAACAAAAATGGAAGCCCTAAAGGATGTTTTTTATTCATAGTTTACAAAAGTATTATTTTTTTTATTGTAATGACATTTTAAAACTTAACTAAATGTAAAAATTTAACGTAGATGTTTTTAATGGTTGTCAATTATTAAAATAATACAAAAAATCAAATAATTTCGCTACAATTATAGGTTTAAATTGTAGTTTATGTTTTTTTGATTTACCAAATGCTTGTTTTGCTTTACAATTAATTAAGTTATAGGTTTGATTGGTTTGTTTTGAAAATAGTTAAAATACAGAGCACCAATTCCATAGGCTATGCAGTCGAACCAATCCGTAGTAAAGTGCCTATTGAAATTAGGAATGATGCATTCAAACACAATACAAAAGTACAACCAACTGTAAATGATTGTTTTATAATAAACAGTAAATGAGTTGTTTGTAATGAATTTCTGTTGTATAATAATTGATATTCCTAAAATTATTGGAAGAACAACTAAATCATCTAAGTAATTGTCAATGAATTTAATATGTATTTTGAAAAAGAGTAGGCAAAGGTGTGTTAACCAAAGTAATATTGGCAATATGTGACTAATTCTTAAAAAAATGAACATACAAATTATCCAGGTAATGCCAATAAAATAAAAGTTACCAAAGCAATAATACATATGATAATGGCTTGTCCACCTTGAATTAGTTTTTCTATTGCGAAAAGGAAAATATTTTTATCGGCATTTTTTATTTTAACAAAATTCATAAATAGCGGTTGTTTTTGCCATTTTTGTTCCAATTCAAATAAGTTTTTCCGATAGGAATAATCTAACATTTCACCACAATAAAAACAAAAAGCCTTGTTGCCATCAGTCCATTTATCGCAATGTTCGCATTTTTTTTGATTTATTTGTTGTTCCCTTTGCATTGGTATTAAACCAATTATTTGTATGCAATATGCTAAAATTATTTAAAAATTTTCAACAGTTCTATTTCTCTGAACTCAAAAATTTCCTTTACTTTTTTATCTACAAAAAGCCAATGTAAAAATGGAGCTAAAATCCAACCTTTTGAAAGGTAGGTAACTTTATCAGTCATAATAGTGATGCCGTTTTTTTCTTCAAAAAAATGTTCATGGTACCATTTAGTGTATGGGCCTTTTAATTGTTGGTCTGCAAATTTAAATGGAGGATTCCACTCACTTATTTCAGTTTTCCACTTAAAAGGAATGCCATTTAGCTTAATTCGGTAATCAATTAAAGTACCTTTAGCCATAGGAATTGGTGATGGAGTTAGTATTTTAAAATAAACCTCAGATGGTGTTATTTTATTTAGATTTTCGGCTTTACTAAAAAATTCAAAAACCTCACTTAATGGTTTGTTTATTTGTGTAGTTTTTTCTAATACATATTCTCTCATGTTATATTATACAAAGCAATTGTTTAATTGTTTAATTTAGGATTTAGAGATTTTTTGATTTTTGATTTGGGGATTTGTTAGAGTGTTAAATTGTTATATTGCTTAGTTGTTTATTTACTTATTTCTCAACTCTCACTTCCCATATCATCATTCATACTTCATACTTGATTAATTGTTTTTCTCATTTCCTAACTCTCATATCTCAACTCCCATTTCATACTTTAATAATTCAACATCCAAAATCTAACATTCAATATTCATAATTCATAATTATTGTTTTATTTAGTTTAAACTTGCGGCATGAATTATTTACGCGCTGAAAATCTTTCGAAATACTATGGCGAAAGGCATTTATTCAGTAATATTACTTTTACAGTAACCAAAGGACAAAGAGTGGCTTTAATAGCTAAAAATGGCTCTGGTAAAACCAGCTTATTAAACATACTAACAGGCAGAGACAAAGGCGATGAAGGCCAAGTGATTATTGATAAAAATATTCGTTGGGCATATATTGAACAAGACCCGCAATTTTACCAAACTGATGATGTATGGTCGACTATATATAAAAGTGATAACGAATTATTAAATTGTGTAGCAAGGTACGAGGAGGTAATTGAAATACTAGATAAAGATCCTGAAAATATTGACCATCAAAACCAATTGCAATATGCCATGGAAGCCATGGATTTGAATAATGCTTGGGATATTGAAACAAAAATTAAAACCATTTTACAACAATTAAACTTGCACAATCATTTGCATAGTAGTATTGCAAGTTTAAGTGGTGGACAAAAGAAACGTCTAGCTATTGCTACCGTTTTGGTTCAACAGCCAGATTTTATTATTATGGATGAGCCAACCAATCACTTGGATTTGGCTATGATTGAGTGGTTAGAAAATTATTTAACAATTAATAATACTACTTTACTACTGGTTACCCACGATAGGTATTTTTTAGATAAAGTTTGTAACGAAATTATTGAATTAGCCGAAGGCAATTTATATACACATAAAGGTAATTATGCTTATTTTTTAGAGAAAAAAGCACAGCGAGAGGAGTATTTAGATAAGGAGGCTGATGCCGCCCGCAAACACATGCGTAAGGAATTGGAGTGGATGCGTAAACAACCTAAGGCTAGAACCACTAAATCGAAAAGTAGGATAGAGGATTTTTATGAAACCAAAGAAAAAGCATCGTACAAACGTGATGATGCTAAGGTGGAAATAAAAATGAAAATGGAACGTTTGGGTTCTAAAATATTAGAAGTTCAACAGCTCAAAAAATCGTTTGGCGATTTGAAAATTTGCGAAGACTTTACCTATATTTTTAAACCAGGCGAGCGCATTGGAATTATTGGAAAAAATGGTGTTGGTAAAACTACGTTTTTAAATATGCTTTTAGGTTCTGAGCAACCTGATGGTGGTAAAATTAGTTTGGGCGATACTGTAAAAGTTGGATATTACAATCAGCTTGGTATGCAGCTTAAGGATGATAAACGTGTAATTGAAGTAATAACCGATATAGCTGAATATGTGGAGATGACTAAAGGTGAAAAGCTTACTGCTAAAACTTTGTTAACCCGTTTTTTATTCGACCCTAAAAAACAACACAATTATGTTAGTTCTTTAAGTGGTGGTGAAAAACGAAGATTGTATTTACTAACTATATTAATGAGTAAGCCTAATTTTTTGGTGTTAGATGAACCAACCAACGATTTAGACATTGAAACACTCAATGTATTAGAAGAATTTTTGGAAGAATATGAAGGCTGCATTATGGTGGTTACCCACGATAGGTATTTTATGGATACCATTGTTGATAGTCTATTTGTATTTGAAGGCGATGGGAAAATTCGTCCATTTAATGGCAACTATCAAGAATATTTAAATGAACAAGAAGAAATTCAGGCAGAAGCACTTTTAGTTAAAAGCAATGCCACCAAAGCTGCTAATGCAGCGGCAGTAAAAGCCGAACCCCAAAAAAAAGAACAAGCCGCTACCAATAAACGCAAGTTAACTTTTAACGAACAACGTTTGTTTGAGCAACTGGAAAAAGATTTAGCGGCCTTGCATGAGAAAAAAATAGACTTAGAAACCAAATTAAGTGCTCCCAATGCCAGTACAGACGATATTATTACGATGGGTAAAGAACTGATAGAAGTCAATAATAGTATAGATGAGAAAGAGTTAAAATGGCTAGAATTAAGCGAATAAGAAATTTACTTGGAGCTAAAATAAAAATAATAAAAAAATATTTTATGTAGGGGTTGCATTGTAAAGAAAGAGGGCTATATTTGCACCCGCTAAAAAGGAATAACTGATAGCAAGATTCCGTAGCTCAGCTGGTAGAGCATTACACTTTTAATGTAGGGGTCCTGGGTT
>CAZGVO010000006.1:0-256906 GCA_964529175.1 uncultured Bifidobacterium sp. | reverse complement strand
CAAATATCAAGAGGTTTCAAGGTTTCAAGGAACTATTTTGTCCATTAACCCCTTTTAAGCCTATTTCTTACATTTTTATGATTTACAATACCTGCTATTTAGAAACATTCTACTCAACAAAAAATCTATTTGCTAAAGTGGAATAAAAGAATGTAATTTGTTTAAAAAAATAATTCACATGGAAAAAATCTACAATTTGAAAAGAATAGTTTTTATTCTTTTGGCAAGTATCATTTCTAATACTGCTTTTTCACAGTTAACTTATGTTACAACTGCACCACCATTGGTTGATAACAATGGTTCTTCGATGGTAGCATTTAATGTTAAGGCATTTTCTACTATTATAATTAAAGAATTATATTGTACATTTAGCTCTTCTGCATCACAAACTACTACCGTTTGGTATAAGGTTGACTCCATAAATGGATCTCCTTCTATTTCTACAGCAAACGGATGGGTAATTGCAGGAACAGCAACATTTACGCCAACACCATCAGGAACTGGAACTATTGCTTTAATACCAGTTACTGGTTTATCAATATCAATTCCAGCAGGAAGTACTTATGCCATTGCCATATCTGGTGCTAGTATAAGATATGCAGGGACAGGCACTACGCCAACTAGCCCTTGGACATTTACAACACCAAGTATCAACTTAAATATGGGTGCAAATGCGGGTTATGGAGGAACATTAGCATCTCCAATTGCTTATAGACAATTTTGCGGTAAAATAGGTTATGAAGTTGTTGCACAAGGACCCAATAACGCTGGAGTAGTTGGTATCACATCTCCAAGTATTTTTTGTGCTGGATTACAAACTATAAAGGCTAGAATTGCAAATAAAGGTAATAACTTGTTAGATAGTGTAAGGGTTAATTGGGAGTTAGATGGTATTCCACAACCTACAAATTATTTTGTTGGATCGTTAGATACATTAAATGGAACAGCATTTCCAAATGATACTATTTTAACATTAGGAACAGCAAATTTTGTATCCGGAGTAGCAAGAACAATAAAAGTTTGGACCTCGATGCCTAATGGTGTGGCAGATACTGTAAATTCAGATGATACAACATTCAACTCATTTAAAGCCGCACTAAACGGCACATACACTATTGGTGGTGCAAGTCCTGACTATTCAACATTAGCAGCTGCTGTCGCAGATTTAAATACAAACGGTGTATGTGGACCAGTAGTCTTTAACATTAGAACAGGAACTTATAATGGCCAAATATCTTTGGGCAGCATTGCAGGTGTTTCTTCAATTAATACCGTAACATTTAAATCTGAAGCTAATAACGTAGACTCTGTTAATCTTACTTTTACAGCGACTGCAACTACCGATAATTATATTATTAAATTAACAGATACTAAGTACACTACTTTTAAAAACTTAAAATTTACTTCTACGGCAACTGCTTTTAGTCGTATTTTTGATATTATTACTGGATGTCAGTTTGACACTATTCAAAACTGTTCACTTATTTCGGCAGCTGCAACTGCTAGTTCAGTAAACACCGCTGTAATACATACCAACGGAAGCACAAATACAGGTTTTACTTTTCTTAATAATGTAATTATTGGAGGTAGCTGGGGATTGAGAATTTATGGAACTGGTACAGCCGCTAAAGTTGTTGGAATGGTAGCAGAAGGGAATCAATTTATAAACCAATATATCTATGGTATTTATTCTTATTATCATCAAAACACTAAAATAAGAAACAATACATTTACAACAAATACTACTGCAACTTATTATGCAATTTTTAGTTACTATGCAGATAGCGCAACAGAAATAATTGGTAATAAAATAAGTGGAATATCAACAGGTTACGGTATTTATACTTACTATAATTATGGCTCATCAGCGCAACCATTAATTATAGCAAATAATACCGTACAAATTGGAGGTACAGGTGTTGCTCGTGGAATACATAGCTACTACTCTCAAAATAATAGAATTTATAACAATACCTTTAATGTTACTAGTACATCAACTACTACAGGTTATGCTGGATATTTTTATTACTCATCTACTACTTACAGTAACAACGAAGTAAAAAACAATATTTTTGCAAACACAGGTGGAGGTTACTCAGTATATAACTACAATCCAACTTTAAGTGGTAGCAATAATGTTTGGGACTATAATAATTTATATACTAGTGGAAGTGTATTAGCTCAAATAGGAACTCCTGCAAGCACTCCAGCCGATATTTATGCTTGGAGAGCAACTGCATTACAAGATTATAACTCCATAACCTATCGCCCTTCGTTTACAAGCGGTACCAACCTAACTCCATTAGCTTCTGATTCCGCTTCTTGGGCTATTAATGGAAGAGGTATTCATGCCAATGTTTATAATACTGATATTAATGGAAATCCTCGCCCTGCAGTCCCTGCAGATGGTGTACCAGATATTGGTGCTCATGAGTTTACTCCAACTGCTACACCTCCAATGGCAGTTTCAAACTATTCATCACCAGCTGCTGCACAAACAGCAGGACTACCACAAGTATTTACTTTTGCTACCGATACTATTGCAAAAATAACTTGGGATCCATTTGCTTTAACGCCAACAAATATAGCAGTTAGACAATATGCTGGAGTTTTACCTGCTCAGGTTGGCCCAAAAGCTAATCTTACCTACTGGACTTATTTTTATAATGACATTTCAACCCCAACAGGTAGTTACTATTATAATATGGATTTATATTACAGAAATTCATGGTTAGGTAATACACCAAATTCTAACCTTACAATTGTAAAAAAAGAAAGTAGTATTCCTTGGGCTAGCATATTTGGATGTACAATTGATACTATCAGAAGGACTGCAACTACAACTTTACAAACTACCTTTGGCTTGTACTCAGTTAGCGACCTAAGCTCACCTTTACCAGTGGTATTAAGCAGTTTTGACGGTGTAAAAATTGATAGAAAAGTTTTCTTAAACTGGAGTACAGCATCAGAAATTAACAATAGCGGTTTCGAAATAGAGCGCAGCATTGATGGAAAAACATTTAATGTAATAGGTTTTGTTAAAGGAAAAGGAAACAGCAATTTGCTAAACAAATATCAATTTATAGATGCTGAAATAAATAACATAAGTGAAGTTTATTATAGACTAAAACAAATTGACTATAATAAAAAATCTGAGTACTCTAAAACCATTAGAATTACAAACGACAAACAAAACAATTTAGATGCAATTTCAGTTTCACCAAATCCATTCAATAATGAATTAAATATTCAAATGGTAGCAGCTACTGATAAAAATATTTTGGTATCTATTTATAATGTAAATGGCCAACTGGTTTATCAAAAAAATGAAAGTGTTTTAGTTGGTAAAAACAGCATAACTATTAACGATGTAAGCAATTTAGTTAGTGGAATATACTTTTTAAAGGTTAACCAAAATGGTACAACCCAAACATTTAAAATTGTAAAATAATTTTAACATAATAATACTCAAAAGCCCGTTTGAAAAATTTCAAACGGGCTTTTTTATGCTAAACCTATTAGTAAATCACAAGTATAGATACTAAACTAAATTTGATTATTTTTACCGAAATTTTTCAAAAAAACAATGTTGAAACAAAAGCATTTAAGTTTATTAGTTATTTTACTTGCAATGGCCACTATATTTGGCTGTGCATCTAAAAGATATGCTAAACTAGCCTTAAAAAATGAACAAGCAGGCTTATTTGAAGATGCGGCTGAATTATACTTAAAATCGTTAGCTGCTAATAAAAACAATATTGAAGCTAAAATAGGAGCACGCAAAAACGGGCAAATAACACTTGATAAGAAGTTAGCTGAATTTACCAAAGCATACAGCAGTGGGCAAACCAAAAATGCCGTTTACTATTATTTAAATACAAAAAAATACTTCGAAAAATTTGCAACTAGTGGTGTAGAGTTAGAGATGGCTCCACAATATGAAGAACAATACAATGAAGCTAAAAAACAGCATATTGAACAACAATATAAAGAAGCAACTAACTTATTAAACAACGAAAAATTTGCTGAAAGCGAAATCATTTTAAACGAGATAATTTCATTGGAGAATAACTATAAAGACAGTAAAGACCTTTTAAAAACTGCACATTACGAACCTCTTTACCGTAACGGAAAAACGCACTTAGATAATAAAATGTTTCGTAAAGCTTATTACGTTTTTGATGACATCATTAAAGGAAGCGGAAACTACAAGGAAGCGGCTCAATTTAAACAAGATGCACTTACAGCAGCTCAATTTACCATTTGGATAAAAGACATTGAAAACTATAACGACCCAACCACTGGAGCAAAACTCAAAAGTGCCATAATTAGCCAATTGAATAATTCAAAAAATCCTTTTATAAAAATAATAGAAAACCCTACAAATACTACCAACAAAACAAAGGTTACTTTTTTAGAAATAGTTAATAAGAATACCAATGCTCAAAACCTAAAACCAGAGGGAGTAAAAGCCATATTAATAGCCAAAATTGATAATATAGAAAAAGCACCAAGTTACCTTACCACCAAGGTAATGAAAGGTTATATAAAAACTACCAAAACCAATGCTAACGGACAAAGAGTGGATGAGTTTAGTAAGGTGGAGTACAAAGAATATTATCAGAGTAGTTACACCAAATGTTTCTTTAAATTTGAGTTGATATCAACCGAAAACGGTGCTGTTTTAGCATCAGATGCAGCAACAGTTCAAACTCAAGATGAAGTGCATTATGCAACTTATAATGGCGATTATAGAAACTTGGTTCCAGGATATTGGAAATATGCTAACATAAGCTCATCGGAAGATAGGGTAAACAATAATTATGGCGAGGTACAAAATTTGCAAAGTTTATTCAAATCGCAGCGAAGCATTAAATCTATTGAAAGTTTGCAAAACGAATTGATAGAAAAAATGGCCAAAGCTGCGAGTCAAAAAGTTATTAATTATAACCCCGAAAACTAAACATGTACCTATTTTTAAATAGCAATAAGTTTAAAGTGTTCATTATAAGCACTTTGACAATTATCTCATTATCAATAAGTTGTGCAAGCAAAAAAACTGTAATAGCCAAACCTAGCTGGGTAACCAACAGACCAAACAACCCTGAATACTATATAGGAATAGGTATTACGCCCAAAGTTGGGCTAATTAACCAATACCAACAAACAGCAAAAAATAACGCCTTAAAAGATTTGGTAAGCGAAATAAGTGTAAATGTTTCTAGCTCATCGTTTTTATACAAACTTTCGGTTAACGATGCCATGAAAGAAACATACGACTCCAAAACATCGGTAACTGCAAATGAGTTTGTAGAAGGTTATGAACTAGTAAGCAGTTTTGAAGATGAAAGTAATTACTGGGTTTATTACCAACTTTCGAAACAAAAATACCAAGAATTAAAGCGCCAACGCATTCAAAAAGCATTGGATAATGCATTAGCCAAATACGACAATGCATTAAATGCAAAAACAAAATTTCAGTACCAAAGTGCATTGGTTTTATTGGTTAAAGCGGTAGAAGATGTAAAACCTTATTTATCGGAAACACTTATTACTACTTATAAAAACAAAGAAATTTATTTTGGTAATGAATTGTTTAGCGAAATAATGTATTGTATCAATGAACTTAAAATTTCATCGAACACCAAGGATATTACAGCAAAAAAAGGACAGCCATTAACCAACGAAATGCTCACTTTTGTAATTAAAGATAGTAAAGGTAACAAAATTGAGAATATTCCTGTAGTGGCCGAGTTTTCATCAGGATTTATGCAAAACGAAAAAGCTCGTTCGCTCACCAATGGCGAAGTACAATTTGCTATTCCAAAAATAAAAACTCGAAAAACCAACGACTACTTTATAGCAAAAATTGACTTTAACGAAATAATACAAGAAGCAACCAATGATTTTTGGGTAAAAAAATTGCTTAAAAATATCAATACCAATAGTTTTGTAAAGCAAGTAACTATTGTTAATCCAACTTTTTTTATTGTTACAAACGAGAAAAAATTTGATCAAAACACCAACGCTAATTTACTTAAAGAAGCAGCTAATAATGCTTTTATCAGTAATGGAATTGAGTGTTTGGCTAACAATAAAAATGCTGATTTTATATTAGAAATAAACAGCAATAGCCAACAAACGGGCACAAGTATAAATGCTAGTAATGTGGTTTTTACAGCCAATATTATAGTAAAAAACAATGCTCAAAAAGTAGTTTACCAACGTAATATTACTGATTTAAAAAGTACCGAAATAAATACTGAAGCCGCAAATAACCAGGTTTACAACATGGGTATTGATTACTTAAAAAAACGCGTTATCCCTGATATTTTAGAACAATTACTTTAAAGCAAGCAACTATATTTTAAATAAATAATCAACTAATTTAAGAAGCACTTAAAAGTTGAAAAGCTATAAAATAATAATAACCAATCCGTGTGCAAACAAATGGGAGGAAATGGATGCTGCGCAACAAGGCAAATTTTGCCAGCAGTGCAATAAAAATGTTATTGATTTTACCCAAAAATCGGAACAGCAAATTAAGGATTATTTTATAGCTAATAATAACCAACCCACTTGTGGAAGATTTTACAATAATCAAATTGACAATATAGTAATTGAACTAGAAGCCAATATTCTACAAAGCAATTTATTTTATTGGCAAAAGCTTTTGGTTATTACAATGTTGTGTTTTGGTAATCAATTATTTGCGGTAGAGTTTAAATTGAACCAAAGTGAAAATCCTGATAGTTTAGTTTTAAATAAAATTGATACCATACAAGCAAAAGACAGTTTGTATTTTGAAGAAAACAATGATTCTTTAGCCAAAATTGATACATTAAATTCTGAAAGTTTATTTGTTGATATTAGCAGCTCAATTATCCCCAATGAGATAAAATTAAGCATAGACCCAACTGTGTTTGTGGTTAATACCACCTTAGGATTTACAACTTTAGAAGAAATAAAGAACGAACCTTTTATTCCTAGCATTTTCAAACCATCTAACCCAGAACCAAAGCCGAATGCTATTAGCAGTATTAGTGAAGCCTATAACAACACCAAAAATAAAAAGCAAAATGAAAATGAAGCCCAGAACTCAATGGTAATGTTGGTTCCCAATAACATAAAATTGAGGAAAACCAGACGCAAAACCTCAAATAAAAAGCCTGATTGAAAAAAATCCAATCAGGCTTTTGTATTTATAACTAACTTAATTATTGCACATTTACATCAAAACTCATGCGGGCTTGCACACCGCGGTAATGCATTAATTTATTAAAGTCGGTAAATAGTTTAAATTGCTCAGGTGTTAAACTTTGTTTGGTTAAAAACATACTTGCTTGGCCCGACATATCTTCAAATAACGATTGTATTGGATCTTTTAACTCAGGGAAACTTACGGTACGGTAATCACCTAACTTAGCTTTATTTTTAGCTATTTCAAGCGCTTTATCTAATCCTCCAAATTCATCAACCAAACCAATTTTTTTAGCATCGGTAGCAGCCCAAACTCTTCCTTGTGCAATGCTATCTACTTGTTCTTTTTTAAGTTTACGTCCTTCAGCTACTTTGGTTATAAACTCATCGTAAATTCTATCAACTCCTTTTTGAATAATGGCTCTTTCGGCTGGTGTTAATGGTCTATCAATTGAACCTAAATCGGCATACTCGCCCATTTTTACCGTTTCTACATTCACTCCTAATTTGTTATTCAATAATTCTTTGGCATTTACCATTAATCCAAACACACCAATTGAACCAGTTATGGTATTTGGCTCGGCTACAATAACATCGGCTGGAGCAGCAATATAGTAACCTCCACTAGCAGCTACACTCGCCATGCTTACAATTACCGGTTTTACTTTTTTAGCTAAAATAACTTCACGCCAAATTACATCGCTTGCCATGGCACTTCCACCTGGTGAGTTTATACGTAAAACAATAGCTTTATAATTATCGTCTAAACGCACTTTTTTAATAGCATTGGCAATGGTTTCACTACCCATATTATCATCACTACTTTCGCCACTTACTATTTCGCCATTACAATAAATAATAGCTATTTTATTCTCACTTGTGCTAATATTGGTATTGGTAACTTTAGCGTATTTATTCATTGAAATAAAATTCAATTTATCATCGTTGCCAATTAATTTTTTAAGTTCACTTTCTACTTCATCATTGTATTTTAAACCATCTGCCAAGCCTAATTCTACTGCATCTTGCGGATGTTGGATTAATAATTGATTTACTATATTTTCAACTTCGGTAACTTGTTTTTTACGTGCAGCTGCAATTCCACTAACCATGGTATGATACAAACTACCCATGTATGAACTAATTTGCTCTCTATTGGCATCGCTCATTTTATCGGTAATTAAAGGTTCACCAGCCGATTTAAACTTACCATGACGGATTAACTCAGGCTCCACTCCTATTTTGGTAAACATATTTTTTAAATACATTACACTGCTCGACAAACCATTTAAAACCAATTCTCCTGCTGGATTTAAAAATACTTTATCAGCTACAGAACATAGGTAATACGATTTTTGATCGGCCAACTCGCCATAAGCTACAATGAATTTTTTTGACTTTTTAAAGGCAATAAGCTCATTTCTAATTTCTTCAACAGTAGCAAAACTGTTCATATTAATGCCCATTTCAAGGTAAATACCTTTTACATTTTCATCGGCTGCTGCTTTTTTTATGTTTTCTAAAATATCATCTAAACCGGCATCGTTTTTACTTTCAAAAGTTTGAAAATTAAAGTTTTTAAACACATTGCTAGTGGTTCTTTCAGGAATAGCATAGTTTAAGTTAAGTTTTAAAATAGAGTTTGTCTCTACCTTTACTTCTTCTTTATCGCCTTTTGAAGCCAAACCAGCTATTGCCCCAATTAAAATAAAAAACAATACCACGCCACTGATAATAAAACCTAACATACTGGCAAACATGAACTTGAAAAACTGCTTCATAAATAATTATTGATTAATTGCGCAGCTAATATATTTATTAATAAAATAACTGCCTAACTTATTGTGCAAACGAAACCTCTAAAAGATAAAAGGTATAAATGTGGGATAGTAAAATGATTTATTAGGCAAAAAACACTATTTCTGCTTTGCACTTCTTATTAAATATTTAACCATTCCTTTGCTTCTGCGCATATCGCGTTTTTGCTTACCAAAAAAATACAAATCATTGCTATTTTCCCATACTTGCCAAGTTAAATCTTTTTTACTTTGGGTAAGTGTGCATTCAAACAAAATAGCTTTTACTTCTTTATCAAAATATGGATATAACATGGTGCGTTCGCCTCCATAATGGGCAAGTCCATTCACTTTAAATTTTTCTACTTTAATAACCAATGTGAACTGAAAAATAGCTTTTTTAGCAGTGGCTTTATACCCTTTTTTAAGCAATTGTTTTTCACAAGCGGCTAAAATTTCCTTTTCAAAAGTTTCGGTTAATAATGTTGGGCTTTCGTTTTGTATAACAACATTTACGGGTACTAAATTTTTGCTAGAACCAAATACAAACGAACGGTACCAATACCTTTTTTGGCAGCTACTTAAAAGTAGTAAAACAATAGGTATTAACCATAGCCTTAATTTCATTGGCACAAATTTAAAAAAAAATTATCCATGATAAACCCTTGAGGCAATTATTAAACCTTTATCAATTTCTAATACTTCGGCCACCAACATATCATTTTCCATAGGCACTTGCCTAATGTATTCCATAAAAACGCGTTGTTCATTTGCAGTTAACGAAGTTACTTTATAATGCAAATTGGGTAATCGTTCAAAAGCATCGGCCCACCAAGTTCTGAGGGCATTTTTTCCTATTATCAAACCATTGGTTTCGGGCTGTCTAATTTTTAGTTTTGGGCTAAAATGTTGGGCATTATCGCTATAAAGCGAAAGCAAATTTTCGAGGTTATGTTCATTAAATGCTTCAAACCATTTTAAAGCTATTTGTTCGTTTGTCATGTATATTATTCTCTAATTAAAGTTATTGTTCCATGAACGTATTTTTCTACCTCATCGTAATTAAGTTTATACTTAAACGAGTAATAGTAAACACCATTGGTATTAAGCTCCCCAGTATTAAAGTTTTTGCCATTCCAATTGATACCATCATTGGCAAAGCCATCTTTATCTCCTTCAAAAACCTTAGTTCCCCAGCGGTTAAATATTACTAATTCATATTCTGAATAACCCACAATTTCAATATCAAAAGCATCGTTTACACCATCGTTATTGGGTGTAAACACATTGGGTATATTTATTAAATGTGGCTTAGGTAAAATGTATTTACAAATGGTATCAAAACACCTTGAAAAAGTATTAGTTACAAGGCATACTTTAAAACTGTCGTTTAAGTTTTTATAAGTATGAGTTGGATTCTGTAAAAACGATTGGTTATCAATACCCGAAGCAGGATCGCCAAAATCCCATTCAAAACCATTGGAGAATTTGGATTTATTTTTAAATAAAAATACTGGCGATTGAGTAACATCAATATCGAAATTGGCCTTCACATTTCCAGCTACTATTTGGTGTATTGCTGTATCAATACACTGAATTTTTATACCCGGAATTGGAATTAGTTTGATAAAATAATTGCCGGAATCTTTAAAAACATAGTTAAATACAGAATCGGAAAAAGGTTTAATACCTGAGTTAAAGCCATCACTTGTTTGCCAAATAAACTGTTTATAAACAGTATCAGCCACTGCCGAAATTGAAAAAAGATTATTTACGCAAACTGTATCTGGACCAATTAACTTAACATCTGGCTTATTTACAACTGTAACATATACAGCACGTTGTGTTAAACTATTGGTATCAGGATAAATTGATGTACAATAAATGGTTTGACCAGTTATTTCATTTATAAACGAATCAGTTCCTAACAATAAAATTCGGTAAATACCTGCTTTAACTAGCTCAAAAGGTGTGGCAGAATCTTTATTAGTTGAAACCGCAAAACTAGCTGGTCCATCTACTTTCCATTGCCAATTTAATAGCTGCTTACCTGTGGTATTATTTAAAGTAAGTTTAACTGGACTACATCCAAAGGTATCGCCCATGGCAAAATTGTATCTAGGTTTTGGTCCTTTAATTGTAATAGGCATGCTGGTACTATCTACGCAACCTGCCAAAGTTCCAATTTTTAAAACCACTTTATAAGTATCGTTATCTGAATAATCGTGAGTTGGATTGCTTGAAATACTTGCCACTTTACCATCGCCAAAATCCCAATACCAATCATTTACTTGATCATAAGGATTCTGTCCATATTTAGCCGATTTATCAATGGTGTAAGAATTACTTTTAAAAGTAATTGCCTTTGGAGCACATAACAAACTTTTGGTAATAGGTTCAATGGCAGCTTTTACATCTACCACTTTTATGCTGTACAAATTTTTTAAGGTATCAATACAGCCCACACTATCTTGAACCAATAAAGTAATATTGTAATTTTCAACACTATCGTATTTATGTTTTGGGTTAATTCCTGTAAATTGATAACCAACAGAATCACCAAAATTCCACCAAAGTCTTTCTAAATTAGCATTAGCCCTAGCTTTATTTTTCCAATTCTTATTTTCTTGACCATAATATTCAAAATCGTCAGTTAATTCGGCCGAATCGGTTACACAAACAACTGTTTTATTGGTAGATCTAGTTCTGTAATAACCAATATTTACGCGCTCTGCAGCTGAAAAACCACACCCATCTGAATTAATTAACAATGCATCAATTTTATACCTATATCTTTCATTAAAAGTATATTTTATAGCATGAATAAACGAATCTTGTTTAGTAAGATTTTGAACAAATGACCTAACAAATATTTCTTCATACGGATTTTCATTAACTTTATATATGCTAACTGATGCTATTTTGATACTATCTTGAAGCGAATCGGCAAAAGAAATGGTAGTTGCATAAGGAAAACACTTAGTATTAAAAGTAATATTAAACTTAGGGTTTATAGGCATAATTTTGAACATACGGTGATACCAAAAAGTATCAATACAAGGCCCATTTTTAATCATTAAACCTACTGTAACCCAACCAGAAGAATCGCCAACATTATAATATGTAATTTGGGTACTGTCAATCCATGGTTCTACTGAAAGCCAATCTTTTTGTTTAGAAGCAGAATCGGGCATAATCCAAATTTGTTCTCGTCCACAACTTGGCAAGGTTTCATCAAACTTAAAAACAAACGTATTTCTAAAACAATGTTGAGGAGGCAAGTCTTTTCCTGGAGGAATAGTATAATAATATAAACCTCTGCGAGAGGGTAAATCAGGCGCAGCGCTTACACTACCTATCACTACTTTAGTTGAATCTACATGTGAACAATTGCGAACGGTATCGGCAATATACATTTTAACAAAATAACAGTTTTCTCCAGCGTTATTAAACTTATGTTTTACGCTATCACTATCTTTACTGTATCTACAATTGACACCAATATTTTGCCCCTTTTTGGTATCGGTGGTGCAAGGAGGTGCAAATCCATCACCAAAATCCCAAAACCATTTATTACCCATATTATTATTCAAACAGGAATATTCCGGTATTGGATTTCTAAAAAACACAGTATCGTTGGTATTACATTGGTATTGATTAACTACAGGTATGCCTTTGGGTGTAAGTATTGCATGTGGACCAAATATTTCAAAATTGGTATCAATGCTCATTTTACAATTTTTATCGTAAAATGCATCCATTGTTATACGGTATTTACCACATTCGTAAGAATTAGCAGGACTAAAAAAAGCATAATTATAAACTGAATCTAGCATCTTATCATTGTTATCGAAAACTTTCCAAATTATACTATCTCGTTCTACTGCATTTTTATACAACACCATAAAAGGCTGTAAATTAAAACACTGACTGGCACGCAAAAAAGTTACTTTGGTATCCATTACCCTTTTTGTGGCGCGTAAAAGTTTATTTGCAGTATCTGTGCAATTAAATTTATCGGTAATAATTAACCTAGCAGTATAATCACCAATAGAATCGTATAAATAATTAAAAGTGCCCCACTTTTGCGATGTGGTATCCCTCTTTCCATCGCCAAAATCCCAAACAAATTTTTGTAGTTTGCTAAACGGAAAGGCAGATGTGTTTGAAAAAATCATGAGGGTAGAATCGCACCTTTTTAAAACACTTGAAAAGCTAATTTTTTCGAGCTGAGGTAAAATACGAATGGCGTTTTTTCGTTCAAACCGAGTAAAACAATTATTTGAATCAGTTACTTCTAAAACTAGGGAGTAAATGCCACCAACAGTATATTTGTAATTATGGCAAAGTGTATCGCCAAAGTCAAACTGCGTTTCAAAAATTCCATCACCCCAAATAAAAGTTCGCTTAGTTATTATACTTCCATTGCTTCCAGGACTAGCCGAATCTTTTATACAAACCCTATTATTTTTAAAGCATTGAAAAGTATCGCTCAGTATAGAGAAATAAGAATTAGGCAATGCCACTACTTTTATGGTTTTTCCTGTTGCAAAGCATTGCGAATTATTAGAAAAAGTAATTTTTAAAGTTGGTGTATAATTACCCGCAGAAGTATAATTATAGGTATTTGTAGCCTGACTGCTTTTTACGCCATTGCCATAATCCCATTCATAATTGGTTGGTGTTAACCCTGAAGTGTAAGTAGCACTAAAATTTAAGGCATTTCCTATGCAAACTATAGTATCGTTTGTTTGAATAGAACACACTTGCGCATTTATTTTTATTGAATAAAATAAAATAATCAAATATAAATAAATGCGTTTATACATGCAGTTAGAAGGTGAGCAACGTTTATATTTAAAAGAGTATTATTCTCTTATAAGAGTAATGGTTCCATGAACTGTTCTTTCGCTTTCAGCTTCGCTAAATTTATATTTAAAGGTATAAAAATACTCTCCTGCTGGATTATTCCCTCCATCATTATCGGTTCTTCCATTCCAATTAATGCCATCATTGCCCTTACCATCTTTGGTACTTTCAAATACCTTAGCTCCCCAACGGTTAAAAATTTTCAATTCATAAAAATATTCACCAAATATATCAATGTCAAAAGCATCGTTAACCCCATCATTATTTGGAGTAAACACGTTTGGAATATTTATTAAGCGCGATTTAGGTAATAAAACTTTGCATGCTGTATCAAAACATTCGCCTGCATTTTTTACAACCAAACAAATTTTAAAACTATCATTCAAATTCTTATAGTCATGTGTTGGATTTTGAATATTTGATGTGTTTTCGGCACCAGAACTAGGCTGACCAAAATTCCAATAATAAGCTGCTGCATTTATTGATTTATTGGTAAATTTATAAAATGGCGATTGTGTATTATCAATATCAAAATCGGCATTAATTGATTGCACATAAATGGCTTTATAGCCAGTATCTAAACATGTAATAGCCACATTGGTAGTTGGAGCTAATTTTATAAAATAATTGCCAGTATCTTTAAAAATATAGTTAAATAGAGTATCAGTGCGTGGTTTTAAACCAGTAGAAAAACCATCGCTCACTATCCAATTAAATTGTTTATAAATAGTATCGGCCTTAGCTACAAACTGAACATTTTGATTTGGACAAACACTATCAGGACCATTTAAATTTACCAAAGGTTTATCGTAAACAGTAACATAAACTGGCTTTTGACTAGGGTTTAAAGTGTCAGGATAAACTGAAGTACAATAAACTATTTGACCTGTTACTTCATTCTTTAACGAATCGGTTCCAAGCAATAAAATACGATATCTTCCTGCTTTTACCAATGAAAAATCAGTAGCGGTATCTTTATCGGTTGATATAATAAAATTAATAGGCCCATCCACATTCCATTGCCAACTTTGTAATTGGCTGCCTGTGGTATTATTTATTTTGAGTTTAACCGGACTACATCCTAAAGTATCTCCACTTGCAAACGCATATTTAGGTTTTGGACCTTTTATAGTTAAAGGTAAGAACACACTATCTGTACATCCTGCAGCTGTGGTTACTACATGTTTTACAGTATAACTGTCATTACTTGTATAATCATGTAATGGATCTTTTACCGAACTTGTTGCCTTTAAATCACCAAAATCCCACAACCAAGTTACTATACTATCGTATTTGGGCTCGCCATAAATTGATGACGAATCAATACTAGAAGAATTATCTTTAAAAGGAATAATTTTAGGCGCACAAATTAAGTTTGCGCTAATAGGCTGAATACCAGCTTGCACGTCTACTACTTTTATTGTTTTATTAAATAAAAGGGTATCTCTACAACCCAAACTATCTTTAATGGCTAGCCTAACTTTAAAATTTCCAGTCCGTTTAAATTTATATTTTGGCGAAATTCCTAAGTCTAGGAAAGCACTTGTATCGCCAAAATTCCAATATACTTTTTCCTTATTAGCTGCTGCCCTCAATGGATTTTTCCAATAATTAGTTGTTCTGGAATAGTATTCAATATTTTCTACAAATTGAGTAGAATCCTTTAAGCAAATGGTTGGTTTAACTACCGATACATCTTTAAAATAACCAAAATAAATGGTAGTATCATACGATTGCGAACAACCCTTTCGATTGGTTAAAGTAACCCTTATATTCTTAATTCCCATCGAATTATAAACAAACGATTTTTGTTTTATAATTGAATCGGTAATTGAAAAAGTTTGAACACTATCAACCCCAGAAAAACTAATCCTAGCAGTAGTTAAGCTATCTTGAATTGAATCAATAAGCGAAACAGTAACTTTATATGGAGGGCAAATGCCTTCAATTTTTGTAGTAAACTGCGGTTTAATTTTGATCAATTGAAACATATTATGATACCACGCAGTATCATAACATAAACCATTCTTAATAATTAAGCCCACTGTAACCCAACCATTAGGATCAGCTACATCTTGGTATCTTTTAATATAAAAATTATTTTTAGGATTAACAGAATCCCATCTGTTCATACCCGCAGTAGAATCAGTATTTATCCATACCCGTTCCCTTCCGCAAATGGGTAGTGTTTCCTCGTATTGAAAAACAAAAACACTGCTATAACAATTTTGAGGTGGCCCACTTATTCCGGGTGGAATGGTGTAATAATACAATCCTTTTCTTGTTGGCAAATCAGGATGAGCATTTGGCTCGGCCAAAATGACTAATGAGGAATCTACATCACTACATCCTTTAATTGGGTCGGTAATGGTAAGCCTAACATTATAACAGTCTGGCTTTGTTTTATCGTAAAGATGTTTTACTCTGGTACTATCTTTACTGTATCGGCAATTAACGCCTACATTCTGACCATTTTTAGTATCGGTAGTACAAGGTGGTGCAAACCCATCACCAAAATCCCATAACCATTCGGTTACATTTTTATAAAAACATGAAATTTCGGGTGGTGGAACTCTAAAGAACACAGTATCTTTTGGAATACATTGATTTTCATTCAGAGGCCTAACAGTATCATTTGCTAAAATGGTGTTTGGTCCATATACATCAACTAGTGTATCGACCACTATTTTGCAATTACCCAAGCCAGCGTACATAATAACTTTATGCTGGCCACAGTTAAACTTTTTGTTTACTGTTTGAAAATAACTAGCATTTACCAAAGTATCAAACAACTTTCCGTCAGGACCATAAACTGCCCATGAAATATTGGCGCCAGCCGAGCCTGGTGCCGAAAATGTATAACTTTGTTTACTAAAACATTTATCAATGGTATTTATAGTTATTTTATCATCTAACTTTAAATTTTGAGCACCATTAAATAGCACAAAAGTATCTTTACAACCATTTAAATCAGTAACAATTAACCTAGGCGAAAAAAATCCTCCTTTGGTGTAATTATGCACAAAATTGTTCCAATTGGTACTTGACGAATCCATAGTTCCATCGCCAAAATCCCAAGTAAACTTACTTACTTTTGCTCTTGCTAAAATAGATGTATTTAAAAAAGTTACCGGAGTGGTGTTACATTGAACTGTATATTGAGTAGTAAAACTTATTGGATCTTGTTTAGGTAATATTACAATCGAATTATTTTTTTCTAAACGGCTGATACAACCATTTGTATCTGTAACTTCAATTACTAATGAATTGGTACTTCCAGCTATATTAACGTAACTATGGCAAAGTTTTTTAATGGAGATATCACTTACATCAAAACCTCCATCTCCCCATAAAAAAGTACGCGTAACAATAGGACTTCCACTTGGCCCCGGCCGTGAAGAATCGTTAATACAAACCTGATTTCCTTTAAAACATTGGTTAGTAGCTGTGGTTATTCTAAAATCGGCCACTGGTAAAGCCACCACTTTTATAGGATCGCCAGAAACAATGCACTGAGAGTTATTGGTAAAAGTAATTTTTAAAGTGGGAGTAAAAGTTCCTGTATTGGGGTAATTATAAGTAGGACTAGCTTGGGTATTGGTTACCGCATTGCCAAAATTCCAATCGTAACTAGCAGGAGTTAAACCAGCTGTGTAAGTTACAGTAAAGTTAATTGCATTATTTATACAAACTAATTTTGAACTAGGAATAATAGTACAAGTTTGCGCCTTTACTTTTAATAACGAAAAAATACAAAATATAAAGATGTAAAACTTTTTTATCATATATGTAATGAGTTTATTTTAGCTTTAAAGTTGCAAATACAACTTTTACTATAAACCAAAAACGAATATATGGAAAGTTTTATATTACTTTATAAAACAAAATCTTAATTTTTTATAAAATGACACCCACAAATGATTGTTTACCTATTTGTTACATTAAATTAAGTAAAATACATAAGTCTTCTTCTAATGTATTTTTAGGTTTTTCAATGATGCGGCCCTGTTCTTTCCCATCTTTGAAAAATATAAATGTAGGAATATTAGATACTTGCAAAACCGATACGTTAATAGCACTTGAAACTTTGCTTTCGTCAACCATAATTAGTTCAATGTTTTGATTAGGTATTCCTACTTCATTTGCAATTTTAAAAAATCGAGGCAGCTCACGTTGGGTATCGCCACACCATGAACCTGCTACTATAAGCACCTTTAAATCATTTTTTAAAGGCTTAAGCTGGTTAACAAGCTCATTATTAACTTTATACGTATTGTACTCATTATCAAACCAATCAAATTGTTTATTATGAGTAAATGTAGCTTGAGATGCTCTTCCGTTCAAAACTTTTGATGAATTATTTTTAAAAATACCGCACGAACTAACCAAAATTATGGCAATAAATAATACTTTACTTTTCATAATTTTACTCTGTAATTGGCATTTTTCTTATTCTGCGTAATGGTCCACTGCAATAATTTTCATGACAGCTAATACAAGCGTTAATCATTAAATTATAATATTTTTTTTGCTCTTTAGGATGTTCGAAAACTGCTTTATGTGCGGATTTAAAAACATCTGCATTTTTAAAAAACTGAGGTTCTAATACGTTTTTATCGGTAGGCTCTACCAAATAGAAACGGATAAATGGAAACGATAAACTATCTAAACTTTCACCACGCAATAATTTAGCTTTCATGCTATCAGCATTAGCAGCCATTTGGCGCATCATTAAAGCCATAGGCTTAGGATTATTGGGGTCTTTAATGGTTTGTGCAGCGCTTGAGTCTGTACTTTTGGCCTCACTTGCAGGCTTTTGATTATTTGAACAAGCATTAATTAAAATGCCAATTGATACAAAAACCAGTATAGAATAGATAATTTTCTTCATTTACTTTACAATTAACTAAAAAGCCATATTGCTAGTTATTAGACACTTGCAATATGGCTTTTATAAAATTTATTTTAAAATTACTCCACTAGCTTCAAAAACCAATTCTTTTTTAGGCTCTTTAATAGCAGCAATAGCTTCTTTGCTTTGATTATCATCTTTAGCATATTCTTTTAAATCAGCTACGCTTGTTTCTTCAATTTTAGCAACGCCTTCTACTATTGCAGTTTTACCGGCACAATCCATTGGCATAAAAAATGCATAATCTTTAAACGTAACACGCACTACATCGCCTGCTGCATTTTTAATTTCCATCCAACAGCCTTTCTTTTGGCAAACTGCGTCTACCTCGCCCGATACTTTTACATTTAACTCTTTTTTATCGCCCATTGCGCCTTTTAAGTCAGCTAAAGCAATTGCTCCATCTTCAGTAATTTTAGCACCAAAGTACTGAGCTTGTGCTGTAGTATCTGTAGCTGTTTTAGTTGTATCTTCTGGAGTTGTTTCTTGTTTTGGAGTGTTACCATTTCCACATGCAATTACAGTTAAAGCAACTGCTGCGCATAAAATTATTTTTTTCATTTTTGTGTTTATGTTTTAAATTATTAGTACACAAATAAAACATTTTATAACATGATTACCATAGCTTATTTATGGTAGGTTAATTTAAAAATAAATTTTTATGGATTTCTACATCAATTAATATATTTGTTAAATGTAATTAAAATGAAAACGTCTCATTATATAATATTATTTATTTTCTTCATTCCAATAACGTCATGTTGTGGTTTAGATTATGGTGATTACCAAGAAAAAAACAACCCACTCTACTCACGAAAAGTTTCTGTAGCTGATACCTCTGAAAGAATTTTAAAAATAAGTTATAAAAACAGCAGTACAGTGTTTTACCCAAATGATACGTCAGCTGAATTAGTAATTTCAGAAAATAAAGAAAATACTTTATACATAACAACTAAACTAAAAACAGACACAATAGTACTTAATGTAAAAGTTTCTTATGGCATGTCATCAAGTTCATGTGATGCAGTAAACACTTATAAATATGTAGAACATATGCCTATTATTATTAACCATACTTTTGATTCTGCTCATTTTATATTTTTAGAAACAACTAATTCATATACTGATGTTTTAGTAATTAAACCTTAATAATATGAGAGTCTTATTAATTACTTTATTTTTTCTAAAAAGTTTATGTGCATTAGCTCAAAAAAACAATAATTCAAAAGCTCAAAACCTAATAGGAATTCAAGCTAGACTAATTGATTTAATGCCATTTGAGATTTCATATTTCAAATTAGCGCCAAAAGGTATATCATTTGCCTTAAGAGGCGGTTATGGTATTGGCCAAAAAAATGAAACTACCACTGAATTAAATAACTATATACCTTCAAAACAAAAAAACTACTACATTAACTATGGCAGAGATTTTACATTAACACAAACTTTTGAAGCAATATTTATTAAACCTGGAATTGTAGTTTTAAAAAGTAAATCTAGTTATTTTACAAATTGTTTGTTATTAAACTATAGCATAGCTAAAAGCTACGATAAATTAACAATTAATAGCCAAGATCAACTATATGGAAATGTGCAACTTACAGATTTTGAAGAACATCTTTATCAATCTATTGAAATAGAAGGTAACCACCAATTAATGTTAGGACAAAAAATCTCGTTAGGAATGGGCTATTTAATTGGTTATAAACTGCAAAATGAAATTGCTTTTGAAAATAAAATATATGGTATAGAAAAAAATTCACAATATTCACCTTCTCAAGGTGTAGGAACAAAGTTCTATATAAATTTAACAACAGCTTTACTTTATAAATTCTAAACGTTAAAGTTAACTTTTTAAAAATACAGTTTTGTAAATGAAGAAAATACTACTAATACTGCTATTTTGCTTAAATTATTTTTTTGCAAACGCACAAAGTATAAATTACATAAAATTTAGAAATACTGAAAATAATAAAGTTTTTAAGCTCATTACTAATAGGTACTTTCAAATTCACCTTAAAAATTATCTATTGCCATTTTTTAGCAGCAAAATAACTAATTCATATGACTCACTTTTTGGAATTAAGCTTAAACTAATTGGGTGTAATAAGGACTCTCTACTGTTTAACGAAAATATTTCAATTCCAATTTACGCTATAACTAAAATAGATAGAGTAAAACAACAAACTGTAGTAAACAGTATTTTACTTGCAAGTAATATGTCGGTAATGGGAATAGTTAATTACTACACCGTATCAAAATACCACCATGTATCACCCATTTTTTTTTCAAACTTACCTTTTATATTATTTGGAACAGCGTTATTGACCACAATACCAAACTCAAAAAAAGGATTTTATTTACATAATTGGATTATAGAAGAATATAAATACTATGACCCAAATCTAGATTGCACTTTTTCTTTTAAAACTAAAAATATTTTTAATCAAATAAAATAATCTCATTGATTAAAATACTTGCTAAATTATTAAAATGTGCTATTTTTGATTTATAACATAAATATGAAAACTTACATTTTTTTTATATTACTTTTCTTTTTAGAAAGCTGCTGTGGTTATGGTGAAGGGGGCTACAATTATTACAGGAATTACTACTACAGAAAAATAGCTTTAACAGACACATCTAACAGAATACTAAAAATCAGCTACATAGGCCCTGAAAATATATTTACACCAAATGATACTTTGGCCGATTTAGTAATATCTGATAATATACCTACCAGATTGATTGTAGAAACTAAAAATAGCATAGATACTTTAGTAGTAAATGTAGAAAACAGCTACAGTTATAGTTCAAGTAGTTGCTACGAGGATCAAATTATCAATACTATCGAGTTAACTCCCAGAATACTTTCTCATACTTTTTCAAAAATTGAAATTAAACGAACAAATAATTATAAATATGGTACATATGGCGATATGAATACTTATGATATATTTTTTATTACTCCATAACAAATGAAAAATAAACTAACATTACTTATTATACTTATAGTCAATTTAAATATTGCTGCCCAAACAAATTTCCAAAGCGGTACAAAAAACTATATTGGTTATCAAGCTAGGCTAATTGATTTAATGCCATCTGAGATTTCATTTCTGCATATTAAAAACGATGGTTTATCATTTGCAATACGCGGAGGTTATGGAGAAAGCACTAAAAATAATGTATCGGTATATAGTGTTACAAACTTTAATAATTATAGCTCATATAGTACAAATTTTAAACAAAGTTTTGAAGTTTACTTTATAAAAACAGGAGTTGTTATCTCAAAGCAAACAAGACCAACCTTAAATGTTTTGCATTTAATTAACTTCAACTCAACATTTGCCAACGAAAAAGCCACATTTAAAAAATACGATCCATTATATGGCAGTTATTCTACAGAATACAAAGAACAAAATAATTATCATTCAATTGAATACGAGGCGAATATAATTCACAAATTAACATCCAAAATACACTATGGAATGGGCTATATGTTTGGAATTAAGTTAAATAATCATATACCTTTTAAAAAAGTAATTCCGGGCATTCAAGATGGTTCTAGCTATACACCATCTCAAGGATTTGGCAATGGCTTTTACATTAATATTTCAGTTAGTTTAATGTACAAACTATAGAATGAAAAAGTATAAATTATTAATTCTATCTTCTATACTTTTTTGTTTAAAAGTTATGGCCCAACAAAAACAAATTGTTTTTACAAATAAAACTAATCACTTAAAAACTATTTTTAAACTGCCACATAGTGCTTTAATTCAATTAAAGGATGATGCCCCTGATTTATTAAGCAAAATAATTATTGATTCATTAGAGCAAGACACTGTTTATATAAGCAATCCAAATGATTTATCGGAAACGCTGCACGTTCCGATTTCCACTATCCAGTATTTACAGTTACCAAATGCTACTATTTTAAATGGTCTTAAATTATTGAGTACCGTTTTCTTTACGGCCGGTTCTTTAGCGTTTTACACGCAAACACCGGGAGGTATGAAACAAGATCAATATCCTATAAAATATTTAACCGCAACTTTTTACGCTGGTTTAGCTTTTGCTATTAATTTCTCTGGACCTCAGCGTCATTTTATTATTGAAGATTATTCCGTTAAAAATACTTATAGATGAAACTATACTTAACAATTATACTATTTACCCTAAGTATTTGTAATACTTTTTCTCAAAGTAATAATTATGTATTATTGGGTAATACCCAAACAGGAAAAAAAGAAAAAATTATGCTGAATAAAAGTTATAGTTTAATTTTAAAAGATAACTTTTTAAACACAGTTGATAGCGGCTTTTTAGTAACCTATTTAAATGATGAATTGTTATTAAAATTAACAAATGCAAATCTTACCACTCTTTTTTTTAACGATACAATTGCTATTCCATTTAATGAAATAAGATCGATTGGCGAGCAAGACAATTCTTATTATGTAAAATCTGTGTTGGCAATATTAAGTTATTCTGGTTTAGGAGTTATGAATTACCAACTACTAAAAACAAATACGAATGTTTCAGAGGTAATATTCTTAAATATTCTTACCGGTATATTACCTATTTCAGTAGCATTAACTTTTAGTTCAGGTGATATAAATTTAACCAACTATAAAATACTTGCAATTGGGAGCAAAACAATTTTCAACAGAGCAAAATCAGAGAAAACAATTTTTAATCGATAAGAAAATCAGCTTTTTATATAAAATGACTAATAATGAAAAAAAAGTTTACCTTAAGTAAATAATATTTATATATTTGCAACCCTAATCGCATCAAGGTATCGTGGCCGAGCGGCTAGGCTGAGCTCTGCAAAAGCTCCTACAGCAGTTCGAATCTGCTCGATACCTCACAAAAAAAGCTCCAAATTGGAGCTTTTTTTATTTATAATAACTTCTAACTAAATTTATTAAACACCACCAAATTTTTCGCGCCAAAGTTGGTTAAACGATTTTTCTTCAATTTTTGGAAACTCTTTTTCAGCTCCCCAAGCGGTTTTATATAATTGTCTAAAAGTAAAATTTTTAATAGAAGTAGAACGATTTAAGTTTTTGCGACTTAACATGGCTTTTGTCCAAGTGTACCAAGCCAACTTTTCGCCTGTAGTTTCATTGCCCGCATTAATATTATCTCGCCTATTTCTAATTATATGGTTGCTTATATCAATTTTTACCGGACAAACATCATTGCATTTACCGCAGTTAGTACTTGCATTGCTCAAGTATTTATATTCGTTTAAGCCATGTGCTAATGGCTCAGTAATAGAACCAATTGGACCAGTATAGCTTCTACCATAACTATGACCGCCAATATGAGTAAATACCGGGCAAACAAAATGACAAGCTCCGCATTTAATGCATGAAAGGGCTTCTCGTTGATCGTGTGAGGCTAAAGTACTACTCCTGCCGTTGTCCACTAAAATTACAATAAACTCATTAGCCCCATCTTGCTCTTCTAAATTTTTAGGACCAACTATAGAGTTGTAAGCCATTAAACGCTGACCATTTCCATAACTACTTAATAATGAGAAAAATAAATCTACATCCTGAAGGGTGGGTAATATTTTATCAATACCAGCAATGATGATATGCGTTTTAGCAAAAGCACTAGCAAGCCTAACATTTCCTTCATTTTCAGAAATGCAAACCATGCCATTTTCAGCTATTAAGAAATTAGCACCTGTAATTCCAATATCGGCTTTAAAAAATTTACTGCGCATGTAATCACGTACATCTTTGGTCATTTCGTTTAACTCAATGTCTAACGATGTGCTAATTTTTTGATTCAGTAAATTATTAATTTCTTCTTTGGTTTTATGAGCAGCAGGCAAAATTCCGTGAAAAGGTTTTTCGTTAAATCCATCTACTATAAAATCACCTAAATCGGTTTCTGTTAAATCGTAACCTTTGGCTTTTATAAATTCGTTTAAGCCAATTTCGTTACAAATAGACGATTTTGACTTAACAATATGTTTTGCTTGATTTTTTTTTATGATTTGCTCAATTTCCGCTAAAGCCGTTTGAGGTGTATCGGCCCAAATAACTTTTCCGCCTTTGCGCATCAAGTTGGCTTCAAAATCGATAAGGTATTTATCTAAATTTTCGTTTACGCGCCACTTGATGTACTTAGCTCTATTGCGCGCCAAATCAAGGTCAGCAAACTGCTTTAAGGCTTCGGCCACAGCAAATTGATGCTTAGTGGCAGCCGCAGCCGTACGTGTTTGCAACTCGGTGTTTTGCAACGATTTTTTTACTGCTTGATGAAAATTTTGTTCAGCGCTCATCTAATTCCACGAATTAAAGTAAAATATGTACAATGCCAAAATATTTATTTTAAACAAAAACACATGGTTTTCTAGTTTTGGAAACGCTTATTAATTATGTAACCAATTTTATTTACAGGTAATATTGGTATAATTGCATACAGATAGTTTTACAAATGATAGAATACATGAAAGCGCTTTTTCGCAAAAAAAACGTAAATCAAATATTAAACGAAGCCAATAAAGCCGAACACGGAAGCCATCAATTACATAAAACATTATCGCTGCGCGACCTAACAGCAATGGGAATTGCAGCCATAATTGGTGCTGGTATTTTTAGTACTATTGGCAATGCTAGTTTTATGGGTGGGCCAGCCGTTATTTTATTGTTTGTTTTTACAGCCATAGCTTGCGGATTTTCGGCTATGAGTTATGCGGAATTTGCCTCATCTATTCCAATTAGTGGTAGTGCTTACACTTATGCTTATGCTTCGTTTGGCGAAATTATAGCCTGGATAATAGGTTGGGCTTTAATTTTAGAATATGGAATAGGAAATATTGTAGTAGCCATAAGTTGGAGCGATTACTTTACTGGTTTATTAGCAGGATTACACATTCATGTGCCTGATTATTTAACCATGGATTATTTAACGGCTAAAAATGGTTTTGAAGAAGCAAGCAAGTTATTAGCTAAAAACGAAACTTTAACTTTTGTGCAAACTGAACAACATAGTGCTTGGTTAACTGCGCCAACATTTTTAGGTACAAAGCTTATTTTTGATTTACCAGCTGTAGGTGTTGTACTAGCAATTACCGCATTGATTTACAGAGGAGTGCAAGAAACAAAAAAAGCCAGCAATATGTTTGTAGCCATTAAGCTTTTTGTAATTGTATTGGTTATTGTGGTAGGTGCATTTTATGTAAATCCTGATAATTGGAGCCCGTTTATGCCTAATAAAATAACGGGTGTTTTACAAGGAGTTTCATCGGTATTTTTTGCATATATTGGTTTTGATGCCTTGGCCACCACAGCCGAAGAGTGCAAAAATCCTGAGCGCGATTTGCCTAAATCTATGATTGCATCGCTGGTAATTTGCACCATTCTATACATACTTATTTCATTAACTTTAACTGGAATGATTAGCTATAAAGAACTTGCCGTTGGCGATCCTTTGGCATTTGTTTTCCAAAAATTAAACGTTAATTGGATGAGCGGAATTGTAGCTGTAAGTGCTGTAATAGCAATGGCTTCGGTGCTTTTGGTTTTTCAAAATGGTCAACCACGCATTTGGATGAGTATGAGCCGAGATGGTTTATTACCTAAAAAATTTAGCAACATTCATCCAAAATATAAAACACCACATTTTTCTACCTTAATTACTGGTGCTTTGGTAGCTATTCCTGCATTATTTTTAAACCTAAAAGAAGTAACAGACATAAGCAGTATTGGAACTTTATTTGCTTTTGTATTGGTAAATGCAGGGGTAATTCAAATGGAAAGCCATAGAAACGAAAACCACAAAGGTTTTAGAGTGCCTTATATTAGTGGCAGAATTATAATGCCATTATTATTCTTAGTAAGTTTTTTTCTATTTACTGTTTATGATGAAAATAAAATATTCCAAAACTTTGATTGGTCCATAAATTTTCCTGCTTATAGCTTTTGGATTCTATTTGCTGTAGTATCTATTTTAAGTTTTTTAAAACGCTTTTCGTTACTGCCTGTTTTGGGTATGATTACCAATTTTTATTTAATGACTCAGCTAGGAAAATCTAATTGGATAGCGTTTGGAATTTGGCTAGTTATTGGCTTAGTTATTTACTTTTTTTATGGTAAAAAACATAGCAAATTAAATAAAACTCACCACTAAAAAGTAGAAACTTTAGGTTAAAATTTTAACCTAAAGTGCTTTTAAAATATCTTGTGCTTTCTTTTTATATGTAGTATTTTGATTTACTAATTGTATCAAAATTTCTTTAGCATCGGCTACCCTATTGGCTTTTAACATAGCCAAAGCCATGTACCAACGTGCTACAGTTTTATCGTTAAACATTTTAAACGATTCAACTGATTCATCAAAATGCCTTATGGCCACATTGGTATAACCACATTTAAAAAAACAAATACCTGCATATAAGTTATAATAACCATCATCACGAGGTTCTGGCTCATACTTTCTAAAGGTTTCCATGGCTATTTGGTAATTACCTAAAGTATAGTATTTCATGGCAGTTAAAGCAAGACTACTGGTATCGGTAAAACTATCAGACGAGGTATAAAAATTAGGATAAACCTTAAAATTTTCTTCTACTATTGAGTCAAGATTGGTATCTGAGTATTTATCAGGATTATAAATAAACCAAACAATGCCGCTTGCAAAAGTTAGTATTAATAATATAATCAGTATGTTGAGTGCTCTTTTCATACCTAATTATCGCATATCGTTTATTTCTACGTTTGGATATTTTTTAGGATTGAATGTAAAATAACCATCTTCAAACTTAATATTAGGTATTTGATTGGTAATGGTATAAGTATGAATACTTCCATTTTTATCGTAAACCACCGTTCTAATTATTTGTTGGTTATTTTTTTCAACGTACAATTTTATTTTAAAATAATTTTTCTTTTTGTCTTTAGGAGCAAGCTCAATAACAGTTAATTCACGGCCATTTTCTTTTACCACCTCAGCTATTCTGCTTACAAAACCTTTACTGTACATGGTAAAAATATCATCCAACTTCATTACACCTTCTTTAGGTTTATAATGCTGAATATTAACTTCGTTAATTTCTTTACTATAAGTCCATTGTGTTTTATTATCGCAAATAATGGTTTGCCCTGCTATATCTAACCTAAACTTATTGCCTTTAATTACAATATTGCCTTTTTGCTTTTCGTTTATCTTTTCAGCTTTGCTTTCAATGCTGTAGGTAAAATCGGCTTTTATTGATTTAAACTTTTTATATCGCTTACTAATTTTATCAATTAATAAATCAGCATCTTTATTACTTTGGGCAATGCTGCTTAAAGTTAAAAAACTTAAAATGATTAAAATGTATTTTTTCACAAGACTTATTTTTGGGGTGTAAATGTAGCAAAAAATTATGAACGAAGGTTTTTACTAATTTCTATTACTTTATTAACTAACATAATTACAAAAAGACCAGGCCAAATTAAGGCTGATTTGCTTTCGTAATTAACTAAAATTATACACGAAATTACACCAATATTAAATGATGCAACTACCACAAATACAAGCTGTAACATCATATTTTGGGTTTTTAAAAGTGAAAGTGCTGTAAAAATTAATAACATAATTACAGAAAAAATTGCGGTTATAACGGCTATGTTCATATTTTGCAACAAATATGAAATACCAAGTATCAATAAACAAGGCTTTAGAAAATTTTATTGAAATTGAAGCCGAAATAAGCACAAACGAGGCCGAAATTGTATTGCAATTACCTGCTTGGAGGCCTGGTAGGTATGAACTTGCCAACTTTGCAAAAAATATTAGGTGTTTTAAAGCCACTGCTCAAAATGGAACTGAACTGAAGGTTAGAAAACAAACCAAAGACAGCTGGAAAATATTTAATATTGATAACAACAATAAAATTACTGTTTATTACGAATACTATGCTAATCAGCTAGATGCAGGTGCTTGTTTTTTAAATAATGAGCAATTGTATGTAAATCCCGTTCATTGTTTTATGTATGAAGTGGGTAAAATAAATGAGCCTTTCGAAGTAAAATTAAATATTCCAACTGATTATAAACTGGCTTGCCAATTACCTCATAATCAAAATATTATAAGTGCAAGTAATTTTGACCAATTGGCTGATAGTCCGTTTATTGCAAGTGCAAGTTTGCAACACCATGAGTTTATGGTTGAAAATACTAAAATTCATTTTTGGTTTCAAGGCAAACACGAAATGGATTTAAAGCAACTTGAATTAGACACAATAGCTTATACCAAAGTTCAAACAGCTATTTTTAAAGAATTACCTTGCCCCAATTACCATTTTTTATACCAAATTTTACCCACACCTTTTAGGCACGGTGTAGAACATGCCGATAGCACGGTAATTGCCATGGGAATGAGTAACGAAATGCTTCGTGATGATTTTTACAACGATCTTTTAGCCATTAGCAGCCACGAATTATTTCATTTATGGAATATAAAACGCATTCGCCCACAAAGCATGTGGCCTTACGATTTTACCAAAGAAAATTATAGCCATTTGGGTTATGTTTATGAAGGAATAACAACCTATTATGGTGATTTAATGTTACTTAGAAGCGGAGTTTGGAGCTGGGAGCAATATGCAGATAGCTGGAATGGCGATTTTTTGCGCCATGTAAACAATGCTGGTAACCAAAATTACTCTGTTGCAGAATCGAGCTTTGATACTTGGTTAGACGGCTATGTAACTGGCGTACCTGCAAGAAAAACAAGTATTTATGTAGAAGGAATGCTTGCAGCCATGATTGCTGACTTAACTATTATAAAAAACTCAAACGGTAAATATAGTTTGGATAATGTAATGCACGATTTGTACCATTTATTTTACAAACAAAACAAAGGATATACCGAAAACGACTACAAATTATTGCTAGAAAAATATGGCCAAGAAAGTTTTGAACATTATTTTGAGACAGTTATATGGGGAAAAAATAAAATGATAGCTGAATTACAAAACATTTTACCTTACTTTGATTGTTCAATAGATAACAAAAAGTTAACAAAAAGCATAAATTCTGAAAATAATTCACTATTTAATTTTTTGGTTAACAGATAGGATTATATATTTGAAACATCGTTTAAACCAATCTTTTTACTATGCAAAAAGTAAAACTTGAATGCGAAATGTGCGACTCAAAAGCCATTTCATTTATGAAATACTGTACCCCAGAAGAAACACTTGCCGTTTCTACTGCAAAATCATGTGGTTATTACAAAAAAGGTCAATCCATTTTTTATGAAGATAATTTGCCACTTGGAATTTATTGTATTACCAAAGGAATAGTTAAACTAACCCGAAGTAATAATTTTGGTAAAGAGCAAATTCTTCGTTTTGCCAAAGAAGGTGAGTTTTTAGGTTACAGAGCTGTTATAGCCGAAGAGCCTTTAACAGCTACTGCTACTTGTATTGAAGATGTAACGGCTTGTTTTATACCTCGCCAAGTGTTTTTAGACTTATTGCAAAGCAATGCAGAAATAAACAAACAAATGTTTAAAGCATTATGCCACGATATGGGTTTAAACAACGAAAAAGTACAAAGTTTAGCTCAAAAAAGTGTGAGAGAAAGAGTGGCTGAAACCATTTTATATTTGCACCAAACCTTTGCTCAAAAATCGGTAGAAGAAGAACCAGTTATTCCAATAAGTTTACCACGTGAAGACTTAGCTAACATAGTTGGAACTGCAACCGAAACTTTAATTAGATTACTTTCGGAATTTAAAACCGACAAATACATTGATTTTGAAGGTAAGCGAATAAAAATTTTAAATAAAGGTGCGTTAGAACGCATATCGCACGCCACAGTATAAAAACTTAAAAGCCCTGCTAAATAATTTTAGTAGGGCTTTTTTATTAGGCTTATACTTTATACTTGAAATTTCCGTTTGGTTTATTTATTGTTGACCATTAAATTAAATAGACATGAAATTCAAACATTTACTATTCTTCATTTTTCTTGCTGTTTTTATAATTACTAGCTGCGCAACAAGCTATAATAAAACATCTTACGAAAGCGCTGCTTACCAACGATTACGTTTACAAGGAACTAATAGTTTGAGTGAAAAAGAGCGTATGATTATATACAACGCTACTGTAAATTTAACCGTTAAAAATATTGATAGTGCAAATGCTTTTTTAACCAATTTATCAAAAGCTTATGAAGGCTATGTAATTGTAATTGGTAATAAAAGAACTGAAATTAGGGTAAAATCCTCTTTGTTAAACAATGCTGTGAATGAACTGAATAAAGCTGGCAAAATAGAATCTAAGACAATTTATGGAAGAGATGTAACTGACGAATATTTCGACTATGAAATCCGTTTAGATAATGCAAAAAAATCTCGTCAACGATATTTGGAATTACTACAAAAAGCCGAAAATGTAGAAACTACTTTAAAAGTTGAAAAAGAATTGGAACGATTAAATGGCGAAATAGATGCTTTAGAGGGCAAACTAAATAGAATGAGTCATTTAACTGAGTATTCAACTATAAATATTAACCTTGAACAAAAAGAAAAATTGGGCATTTTGGGTTATGTTTTTGTTGGTTTATATAAAGGTATTTCATGGCTTTTTATTAGGTAAATAGAATCCATTCATGAGAAAAACAGTTGACTTATTAAATTATTGTTTTGCCCTACTCTTGTTTTTTATTTCGTGTAGTATCCAAAAAAAAAATGTAACTTCATTTCAACATAACTTTGAGTTTGTAGAAATGAAAGATACTTTTGAAATGGAGATTATTTACTTTTTTCCATCATTCCCATGTGGAGGATTTGCTCAAGCCTCTAATTGTTTAGGAATAAATTTAAAAAATGGTGATACGATACGAGTACTTTCGTTATGTAATACTGATACTACTTTTAAAGGTTTAGATATAGTGAAAGTAATTCCAATAGAAAAACCTTTATTTGGGGTTGGCACACCCTACGTAATTGAACCCGATGGCACTGAAAAAAAATACAAAACAATTTTTGGCACAATTGAGAAAAAATAAGTTAAGCTCCCTAATATTTATAATCAGTCTGTTAATTTGTTTGAATCTAAATGGGCAAACTGCTTTAATTAATAAATGGAAAAGTACCAAAATTACTAGAAAACAGAAAATCACATTTCTGAATGATTATATAATTGATTTTGCCCATTTTAGCGGTAAAACAGATTCATTATGCAATAATAGGAAGAGAAGTAATGTCAAATCAGTATTTGTCAATTCTGAGTCAATTGATAATACTAACTACTTTATCAGCCTTTACATATCAAACACTAACGACTCATTATCAAATGAATATTTAAAAGTATTTTTGATTAAAAATTTAATTCTTTCCAGTTGGGATGTGCAGCAACAAGTTTTTGCAAATTATTTATCAGCAAAATACCTTGAAGAAAGAAATCAATTTAGAGTAATACTAAACAAAAAAGAAATTGATAGGCTCACACAAATTATTCCCTACTTTTTTGACAAGAGAAATAAGGCATATTACAAAAAACAGATTGACTTAATTTATGGATTAAATATAGACTTAAAAGAGTTTACCAATCCAAATAAATGTAATTGTAAATAGAAGCTCAAAAACCCTTATTTCTTCAAGGTAATTTCTACACTTTCGCCTTCTTTTAAAGTAAGTATATTGCTACGCAACCAAGGGTTTAATAATTTTACCGTTTTATAATTGGTTTTAAACTGAATAGCCCAAGCAGCCAAATCAGGAATGGAATAATTAACCGATAAGTTCATGGTTGGAATTGGATCGTATAAATGATTTTTAGCTATGTAAAAGCCATATTGCTGTGGCTTTTCGGCTATTTCCTTCATGGCTAAAATTCTAAACACATAACGCGATGTTTCAGTATTTAAAAACAAATCATAATAACTGCTACCTGATTGGTTTTTTAGCTGACGCCTTAAACCTTCAATTCCCATATTATAACTGGCAGCCACCAAACCCCAATCGTTAAAAACTGCATACGATTCTTTAAAGTACTTACAAGCCGCATAAGTAGCTTTTTCAAGGTGATAGCGCTCATCAACTTCGGTATTGATAGTTAGGCCATACTGTTTGCCTGTTTTATCCATAAACTGCCAAAAACCAGAAGCACCAACAGGAGAATTAACATTTAACAAGCCACTTTCAATTAATGCTACGTATTTTAAATCATCGGGCATACTTTGTTCTTTTAAAATGCGCTCAATGGTTGGAAAAAAACGGTTTGCACGCTTCAATAACAAAATGGTTTGCGATTGCCAATACACGTTGGTAAGCAATTCTCTGTCAAATCTTTCGCGCACATCAAACTCCTTTAAGCTGATTTTTTGCCCAGCAAATGTTACACTTTCAGGAATTGGCAATGAATAACTTCTGATGTTTTGCTCAATTAACTGCTGCTGCTTATCATCATAACGTAAACTGCCTTTTATAAATAATCCGCTACCAAAACAAATGATACCAACTAACAGAATGATAACCGTATTTTTATTCCAAAATTTCATATTTATTCCTCCTCCATTGGTTTAAAATGGGCGTAATTTTTCCATTTATCTAATACTTTCACAAAATCGTCAGGCAAAGGACTTTCAAAAAACATGCGCTCATTGGTTACAGGATGGGTAAATCCTAATGAACGTGCGTGCAAAGCCTGGCGAGGCAATATTTCAAAACAATTATCTACAAATTGCTTGTATTTGGTAAATGTTGTTCCTTTTAAAATTCTATCGCCACCATAAGTTGTATCGCCAAATAATGGATGCCCAATGCTTTTGGCATGAACCCTAATTTGATGCGTTCTGCCTGTTTCCAACTTTAACTCAATTAAACTTACATAAGTTAAATTTTCTAACACTTTGTAATGTGTAACACTCCATTTTCCTTTTTCTTCTTCATTATAAAGTTGGAAAATTTTTCTGTCGTGGTTACTGCGGCCAATATACCCAGTTATGGTTCCTTCAGGTTCGGGCATTTCGCCCCAAGCTATGGCATTATAACTTCTATCAATGCTGTGTTCGTAAAACTGTTTGGCCAAATGGGTCATGGCATGTTCGGTTTTAGCCACCACCAATAAACCGGTAGTGTTTTTATCAATTCTATGCACCAAACCTGGTCTTACATTATTTTCCTTAGCAAACGGCAAATCTTGAAAATGCCAAGCCAAAGCATTTACCAAAGTACCAGTTGTGTTATTATAACCAGGATGAACCACCATGTTAGTAGGTTTGTTTACTATTAATAACGAATCATCTTCGTAAATAATATTTAATGGAATATTTTCTGCAACAATTTCGGTATTAGCCGGAGGATTAGGTAAAACAATGCTAATTACATCAAAAGGTTTTACTTTATAATTTGATTTTACTGGTTTTTCGTTTACCAAAACACAGCCTAACTCGCAGGCTTGCTGCAATTTGGAGCGCGTAGCATTGGCTATACGAATCATTAAATATTTATCAATTCGAAGCATAGCTTGGCCTTTTTCTACTTCTACTCGGTGATGTTCGTATAGTTCTTGTTCTTCGTTATTGTCGTCTTCTAAAAGCGGCTTTAAATACATTTTGCAAAGGTAAGGCTTTTAGTTGATAGTTGATGGTTGTCAGTTGATAGGGTTTCTGGGGTGGTGGGTTGATGGGAAATGTAATATGATAAAAAATTAACTCCAATAAACCAAAATAATTAAACGATTGTCAACGCTTAAAATTGTTTTTTGTGTAAATTTCTTTTATTTCTTCAATACTGTAAGGATTTTTCCTCATATGTATCATGGCATGGCAATTTGGACAAACAGGTATTAAATCTTTTATTGGATTTACTTGATATGACTTACCAACATCAGATATTTGACGAATATGATGGACGTGAATAAAATCTTTTCCAATTGCACCATAAGCATTTTCGAAATTCAGTTCACAAATGGCACATGACAACCCAAAATGTTCAATACATTTTGCTCTTGCGTAAGGGTTTCTTTCATATTTGGTAATGCGAACTTGATTTGGTGTCCCTTCTGTGTAAGTCTTTTGATTTTCATCATTAGAACTTGAAAAAGGATTAAATCTAACATTCTGTGTTGTTAAAAAATCAAACCAAACAGATTCTAGTTCCTCGCTAAGTTCGCTTTTTATTGAAATGCCAGAAGATTGAGTTGACCAATGTTGATTAATTAATTTCCCTTGATTTAATAAATTTATTGATAATATTGGTTCTTTGTTTGGATTCAATAAAGCTTCAAAGTCAATATTAATCCTAGGAACCATTTTTTCTGAACCACTCCAATGTTTTGCAAGAAATGGTTGTGTTGCAACAAATCCAGCACCTATTATTCCTCGATTTCCTTTTCCTAGTTTTATTAAAAAAGCTCTGTCTCCTACTTTAATTGATTTATGGCTGGCACAGCTCCACATTTGTGTAACTCTTCCTGTTTGTTGAAGCTCTTCAATATTTTCTTCAAGAGTTGTCCAATTCCATTTTTCAGGATTCCAAGCAAATAAATATGTTTTCATTCTTCAAATCTTCTTTTTGTGATATACTCACGGCAAAACAAAAATAAATAATACCTATAAATTGGTTGTAGCCTTATGTACCAATAATAAAAAATTATTTTTTATCATAATGGATTCCAAAACATTTAATTGTTAACCAATCCTGTAACTAAAGGTGCGCGGAAACTTTGTCAAAGTTTAGATCTTTGACAAAGTTAAAAACAGCAACAACAGCGCTTCGGCTCCGCTCAGCGACCACTTTTCGCTCAGCATCAACTTCTATGGTCTATCGTCTATTTCAGCCAGCGGCCAGGTGCTAGAAGCTAGCGGCCAGAAGCCATAACCAACACCGCAGCACACCAATTATTGGTAACTACTTTTTGTTGTAATTGTAAGCCAAAAGCTTGGCAGCAGTCCAATAAATCGGCTAAATCAGATTCATAAAAACCGCTTATTAAAACTATTCCGTTTGCTTTAACATGTTTGCTTAATTGCTCAAAACTTTTCAGTAAAATATTTTTATTGATATTGGCTAAAATAATATCGTATTCAGTATTGGGAACAATGCTTAAATCGCCTTTTTGGTAATCAATATTGGTTATGCTATTCATAGCAGCATTTTCACCTACATTTTCAAAAGCCCAATCGTCAATATCGTTAGCAAAAATACTGGTAGCGCCTAATTGCGAAGCTAATATAGCCAAAACACCTGTGCCACAACCATAATCAAAAACGGTTTTGTTTTTAAAATCCATTTTAAGCATTAACTCCATGATGCTTTGCGTGGTTTCGTGGTGGCCAGTTCCAAACGAAGTTTTAGGTTGAATAATTATTTCGTAAGGATATTTTTGTTCAATTTGATGGAAAGGTGCTTTTATAATTAATTGATTGCTAACTATAACAGGCTCAAAACTACTTTCCCATTGTGCATTCCAATTTTGTTGAGGAATGGTGTTTTCAATTATTTGATTTTGGGCTAAACCATAATTACTTATAGTTTCTTTGAATAAATTTTCATTGTATTCACTTTCTAATAAATAGGCTTCAAAACCAGTTTCATTTTCCAAAAATCCTTCAAAGCCAATTTCGGCTAATTCAGCTATTAAAATATCAGTTAAATCGGCACCGCAATTAATTTGGAAAACTTTGTAGTTAGTCATAATAAAAAATTAAGGTGGCAAATATATTGTATGTTATTGAAAAACTTAGCAAACAAAAAAAGCACCGCCAAAGCGGTGCTTTACAAATCTTAAACAAATTATAAAAAGCGGTTTATAAGCCGCTTTTTATATTTGAAAGTTTATTTATTTAATAACTGAAAGTTTAGCAGTTTTAGCTCCTTTTTCTGAAACAATGTTTACAAAATAGAAACCATTTAATAAATCGCTAGTAGGAATTTCTACACTGTTAAAACCTTTATTAAATTGGTTAGAAACTGTAGTTCCAACTATTTTACCACTCAAATCAACTATAGCAATAGTTACTTGGCTATTTTCGTTTAATTCAAACTCAACTGCAACTTGGCTGCTAGCAGGATTTGGATATAATTTTAAAGCAGAAACTGCATTTACTTCAACTACGCCAGTAGTATTTTTACCAGTTAAAGCAATTGCTTGTTCAACTAAATTAGTACTGTTAAATTTGATACTATCGCTAACTGAACCAGTAGTAGCGCGTTTAAAGCGACAGAATAATTTAGTAGTTCCAATATTACCATCTACATCAGGAGTAATATTCCAAGTGTTTTTATAAGTTACTGAATCGTTTGAAAGTTCAAAATCGTTACCAACTGTTATAGCTAAATCAGCTACTAAGTTTTGTGCGTTGAATGTAAATGAAACTGGAGCAGTTGGAACCACACCGTTAGTAGTAAACATTGGTAAATTAGCAGTAGATAATGAAACAATTGGAGTAGCAGGAACAACAGCGATACCTGAAACTGCAACAGGAACAGCAGCACCATTCACTGTATTGAACGATACAAAGCTATTAGGAGCGGAAGCGCCAGCTACACTTGGGTTAAAGCGAATGTAAACTGTAGTGTTAGCTAAAGTAGTACCTGTTTTATTAATAGTTACCGAAGTAGTAAAGTTAACTGAATCTAAAGATAATTCGAAACCAACAGGAGCAGTTGCAATAACATTATCAACTAAACGAGTTCCATTAATAACTACTGATGAAGCAACAGACGGTTTACCAAATGTAGTATATAAAGTTGGCTCAACTGTAGAATTAACCGTAATAGCCGGAGATGAATTTCCATTTACAAACATTACCACATTGGTAGCACTTGAAGTAGTTGAAGGATTTGCTGAAGAAACATGAACATATAACTGTTGGTTTTGTGCCGATTGAACAACTGGATTGTAACGCACATAAACCATAGTTGGAGCAACTATTCCAGCAGTATTTGCTAACTTAATTACCGATACATAATTTGAATTATCTAAAGATACTTCAAAGCTTGAAGGAGCAGTAACAACCAATGAATCAGTTCCTAAATTCATACCGCTAACTGTAATAATTTGAGCTGATGAAGGAACAGCAGGAGTTGTAAAAATAGTAGTAAATACTAATGAATAAGCAGTTGAATAAGCAGCTACTGCTTTTGCATTAGCAGCTAAAGCTCTACCTGTTACAGCAATGTTTCTGGTAGCGGCACCAGTGCTTGAAATAGCTACGTTACCCGAAGCTGTACCAGCTGATGATGGATTGTAACGTACATACACTTTGGTATTGGCCAATACTGCAGCAGTAGGAATATTTAAGTTTAATGAAGTAACTGGAGTTGTAAATACTGAATCAATTGACAATTGGAAACCAGCAGGAGCTACAACTTTTACTGTATCGCTTAATTTAACACCTGATAATGAAATAGCATAAGCCATTGATGGAGTTCCAACTACAGTAGCAATTTCAGTTAATTGAGCAGGTGATGAAGTTAAAGTAGCAGCTGAATTACCAGTTAAAGCAATATTGATAGCATCAATAGTTTTAGATGAAATAACCAAGTTTCCACTATGAGTAGATGCGGTAGTAGGATTGTATCTTACATATACTAAAGTAGATGCAAACGAAGGTTTAACAGGATTATTTAAAGTTAAAGTTTGTGCAAAACCCGAAGTAGCATTTAACGAAATTTCGAAATTAGCAGGAGCAACCAAAGCTACTGTATCAACTAAGTTTTTACCTAAAATACTGAACATAGCAGTAGTTGGAGCGCCAACAGCATTGTTAAAACTTAACCCACTTTCAGTTACATTTAAATATGCAGCAGCAGGAGCTACAGCAGTTCCACTTAATGCAATATTTAGAGGGCTAAAATCAGCTGAAACTGTTGAAGAAACATTCAAGAAACCGTTGTTAGAACCAGTAGTAGTTCTGTTAAAACGAATAAAAATAGTATCGTTTACTGTAGGACCATTTTTAGAGATATTTGCAGCCCAACCAGTGGTTTTGCTCCACGAAATTTCAAAATTAGTTGGTGCAGTAATATTAACATTACCAGCTAAAGCACTTGCAGTTAACACCACCCATTTAACTGGTAAAGTTTGGCCTAAAATAATATTAAATGATGCTAAATTTGAAGGTGTAATAGCTACACTTGGAGTAGGAACTACCGAAATTTTTGGATGGCTAAAGTTTGATGCATTTGCAAATGGACTTCCAACCGCTAAAGTGTAATCAACACCAGTAAAATCTAATTGATTTAAGGCACCATTAGTAGTACCTGAATAAACTGGGTTTGTAAATTCAGTTCCTACTGTTAGAGTTGTTCTAACTGTATCATTATCAGTAGCACCTGTAAAACCAACCGTTGGACCATTAATTAACCAATTACGCATCCAAGTAGTACTTAAACTTACACTGTTATAAGTTGGCGCATTTTGACTGTTAAATCTAACATCACTTCCAGTAGCAGTTGAAATAAAAGTTGAGTTTCTTAACGATAATTGATCATCAAAAGCTCTAGTTTGGGTACTAGCAGGGAAAGTTCCTGTTGGGTTACCTAATTGGAATAATGTTGGATAACCCCAAATTACTGAGTTAAAAACCGAAGTAGAAACATTTGTTCTATACTCTAAAGCTCTACCAAAACGAGAGTTTGCGGTAGTTGATAATGTGGTTCTGTTAGAACCTGCTTTAATTGGACCAACCAAAGTCAAATTAGAAATAACTGGAGCAGTGGTTGGAGTTGGGGTTGGGGTATTTGGATTAATAACACCTGAAGTGCCTAAGCCAGTATTATTATCATGCTCTAAACCATTTGATGTACCAGTTGGTGAAGTTTCGAAAACAGCAGGATTACGCACTCCTAATAAATATTGACATTTACCATTGTATCCTTCGTCCATATCAAACTCATCGTCAGTACTTGCGAATGAAATTAAGTATTTATGATTTACAGCACCACCAAACCATTCAAAATTATCATCGTTTGAAAAACTAACCATTAAATAATCAGCTTTAGTGCCACTACCAACTCCAGCAAAGGTAATACCGTTAATTTCTTGATCTGGTAAGTAATTGAAACCAGCAAATTCAATACGCATATAACGCATTGTACCACTGTTGTCAGCATCGTTCGGATTTAATCCACCACCATAATTAGCTAATGGATCAGAAGGTAAAGCTTCATATTGACGAGCGCCTCCAGGTGTGTTAGTGTGAGCATTACCAATTAATAATAATCCACCCCAATCAGCACGAACACGTGAGCCAGCAGCTTTACCTGAAGTAATTACAATTGGATGATCTTTAGTACCCACTGCATTTATTTTACCGCCTTTAGCAATAATTAAAACACCAATATTTGAAGTACTTCCGCGTAAACAAGTTCCAGCTGGAATGGTTAAAGTAGCACCATTTAAAACGTGGATTGTTCCACTAATTTCGTACCATTTGTTACTTGATAAAGTTAAGTCAGAAGCAATATCGCCACTTAATACTACTTTTTCTGCAGCAGTTCCTACTGTGAAAAATTGAGGGTTACTTGAGTTGTAACCAGCATCGCCTGGATATGCAGTAGCATTTGGGTTCCAATTAGCCCAAGGTTTACTCCAATCAGCCGAAGTGTTAGTTGGATCAGGATTATAACCTGATGAAATATTCTTAGTAGTTCCGTTTACTCCAAAAGCTCCACGAAAGGGAACTGAATCGAAAAACTGAGCAAAACCATTGCTATAAATCATTACAGCTAGAATTAATAAGGAAATCTTTGTTTTCATTTGTTATTAAATAAATATCCGCGAAAGTAGATTGCCGCTATTGTGTATATGTTACTGCAAAGTTATGCTTAGGTAAATGTAGTATTACTTAAATGTTAAGTACTTTTTGGGCATAAAAAAACCCTGCAACTTCTTACAGGGTTTAGTTTAAATAGCTATTTTTTTGAATACAAAAACAACTAAAAATTATAGGTTAATGAAAATGAAGTTGTGAACCCATAACGGTAGTTGAAAGTAGCAATATCTTTACCTTCATCGTAGTTACCGTTTTTATTTAAATCTTGATAGAAAACTAAATTTTGAGCTAATAAATCACCCATAGTTAATTTGGCTATCAATTTCTTTTTGAATGTTTTTGAAATACTCGCATCCAATATAGTTCTTGGGTTTTCCCAAATAGTAAAATTATCTTGAGTACCCACAAATGCTATACGTCTTCCAACTCTATTTGCATTTAAAGTAATATCAAAGAATTTTTTAGGATTACTGTAGTTAACACCTGCATTAAATACATAAGGCGATTGCCCTTGTAAAGGTCTATTAGTTACCGCTCCACCCATTGCACCTACGTTAACTTCTGACTGTATATAGCTGTAATTAGAATACACTGTAAATCTGTTTAATATACCCGCTTTGTTTTTAGTAAAGGTACTTAAAGTAACTCTTGCTTCTAACTCCACACCATAATTATAAGCTGCAGCTGCATTACCATAAGTAAATTGCAAAGCACCATCTAAAGCAGGATTAGCTATTAACTCAACTGGATTAGTAAATCTTTTATAAAATGGATTAACTGAAAAAGTTTGACCAGCAGAAGGGAACATTTCCCATTTCAAATCAAAATTATCAATAGTAGCTCTAACCAAGTTTGGATTTCCTGTTACTACACCATTATAGTTTACTTCAAAAAATGCTAATGGAGCAAACTCCCTGAACTCAGGACGAGAAACTGTTTTAGCATAACCTAAACGTAAATTTTGTTTACCTGTAATTTCATAAATTGCATTTACCGAAGGTAAAAAATCTAACACTGTATTATTAATTTTTACAGGAGCACCACTGTTATCGAACGAGTTAACTTGTTGGTTAAAGTTTTCAACCCTTACACCATAAATCAATCTTAAGCTACTTAGTTTTTGATTTAACATTACAAATCCAGCTGTTAAAGTTGAGTTTGCATTGTACGAATCAAACTTTTGAGTCATTTCTTTTTGGAAAATACCATTTTCGCCAATATTGTTAAACAATGTATTTACATCACTTTGTAAAATGTTTCTGTCAAATACATTTCCGTTAAATGCATAAACAAAGTTTCTTGCATTAAAATCGCGCGTTCTGTACATGTTCATTCCACCAACTTTTAACTCGTTACGAGCAAACACTTTTGGTAAAAAGCTAAACGGAATGGTAGCACTATAATTTGCACTGAAACTATTCTCCAATAAATTAGAAGTGAATCTTCCGCTATTAGCTACCGAAAACGAACTTGGGTTATCTAATATTTGTGCTTCTGTAGCACCAAACTCAGTTGACTGATTTCTATCTGCTTGGTAAAACAAACGTTTAAAATCAGGCATTTCCTTTTTTAAGTTATTATAACCTAAAGTATAGTTAACTTTTATTTTTGAACCAGTAAAAAAATGATCGCCACCAAACTGAGAACTAATCATTCTACTTTGTTGGTATTGGTATATGTAATGCTGAAACTTACGCTCTACTTGCGATTCAATTGGGTCGTTAACACCTTTAATTGAGCTTCCAGTTCTGGTAATGGTTTGATCATCTCCCGTTTGGGTAATTAAGTTTTTAAATACCAACTTGTTATTTTTACCAATTTTATAGCTAAAATTTAAAATACCTCCTAAGTTTACCGTATTTCTGTAGTTATTGTAATCTAAGGTAGAACCATCATACTTAGCATTGTTGGCTAACTCGTTTAAAGTACTAGCACCATCTACATTTCTAATAGTAAACGGCATATAACGCAATGAATTACTGTAAGTTAATGCACCTACCACACCAAAATCATTTTGACCAATTTTCCATCTACGGCTACTATTAACTTGTAAGTTAAAATTAGGACGGGTAAAACTTACGTTTTCTGGTGCAAAATTATTGTTAAAACCTTTTGTATATTCAGCTAATTTAGCATTATCACTAATTGCTTTTGAAGCATCAGTTCCAGGAAATCCAGCAGGAATTGCTCTATTACCGTTGTCAAAACCTAAAAAATCTGTTGAACCACCACCAACACGATTAGTATTTTGAAAAGTAGTTAATGAATGTGTTCCTAAACCTAATTGAACCGAAGTATTGTTTTCGTCTGGAATGTCTTTGGTATTGATTTGAATAAAACCTCCTGCAAAATCACCAGGCATATCAGGAGTAGCAGTTTTGGTAATCATCATGTTATCTAGTACTGCGGCAGGAATAATATCTAAGCTAAATGCTTTTCTATCGCTTTCAGAACTAGGTAATGGAGCGCCATTTATGAAGCCCATATTGTATCTATCGCCTAATCCACGAACTATAGCAAATTTCCCATCTTGAATACTAGCACCACTCACACGTTTAATAACATCGGCAGTAGTTCTATCTGGTGTTTTTCTAATTGCTTCAGCCGATACACCACTAGAAACTGCTACAGCTGCTTTTTGTTGAATTAAAACTTCATTCGCACTTTCTCTTTTAACTTTACCTCTAATGGTTACCGCCTTTAAACTTTCTTTTTCTTCAAGCGAAACATTGATAACTGTAGTTTCTTTAGCTTCAACTAATACATTAGGAATTTCTTTTTTTACATAATTAACATAAGACACTGTTAATGTGTAAGTTCCAACTTTTACGTTTTGAAAAATGTACTTTCCTTCAAAATCGGTTGCAGTTGATAAACTTAATGCAGGAATGCTAACTACAGCTGAAATAACAGCTTCTCCGGTATTTTTATCTTGTACTTTACCAGAAATTTTGCCCGTTTGGGCCGATACAAATGGAATGCTTATAATAATAAAAGCAAACACGAGTGCATGTTTAAATAATTTATTCATTTTCTAAAATTAACCTGCCGCAAAGGAACTATTACCTTTTAAACAGAATGTTACCTTCAGGTTATGTATAAATTACCCATATGTTACCATAACGTTAACAACAAAAAAGTCGGCCAATTTTGCATCGGCCGACTTTTAATATATTGTTATGTAAATATTTATTTATTGTACATCTACTAATTCACAATCGAATATTAAAGTAGCATTTGGTGGAATAGCACCAGGAGCACCATTTTCGCCATAAGCCAATTCGCTAGGAATAATAAAACGCATTTTATCGCCAACATGCATTAGCTCAATACCTTCTTCCCAACCTTTAATAACCATGCCTCTGCCCAATTGAAACTCAATTGGCTCACCACGCTCTACTGATGAATCGAATTTTTTGCCATCCATTAAGTAACCAGTATAGTGTACCGAAACATATTTACCTTGTTGCGCCTTTACACCATTACCCGATTCTACTTTTATAAAACGTAAACCACTTTGCATTTTTACTGTATCTAATCCAGCAACTTCGTAAGGAACCGCAGGACGAGGTTTAGGAGCTTCAACTGCATCAATAACTTCTACATCAAAAACTAAAGTAGCGTTTGACGGAATAACTCCCCCACCTGCTCCAGAAGCACCGTAAGCTATTTGAGGAGGAATGGTAAAAGTAGCTTTGTCACCCACTTTTAATAATTGAAAACCTTCATCCCAACCAGCTATTACTTGTCCAACTCCAACTTTAAATGAAAATGGTTGATTTCTATCTTTTGAGCTATCAAACTTTTTACCATCAGTTAGTAAGCCAGTATAATGTGCTGTTACTTTATCGCCTTTTTGTACCTGACGACCAGTTCCATGTTCTGTAATTTTAACTTTTAAACCGCTTGCGGTTACTGTTTCATTAGTATCCATCTTATTTTCTACTTTCTTTATTGTTGCTATTGGAGTTGTTTTTGCTTTGGTTTTAGCTGGTTTTTTGCCACCTTTTGCTTGCTGGGCAAACAAAAATGAAGAAGATAAAACCAATAATAATGTTGCGGTACCTTTTTTCATATTATCTTAGTATTTTACTTAATTTCAATCAATTGCACATCAAAAACAATGCTGGTAAAAGGAGGTATTGGGCCATTGCCCAAAGTTCCATAAGCTAAATACCAAGGTATTATTAGCCTATATTTTTCTCCAGTTTTCATAAGTTTAAGTCCTTCTTCCCAACCTTTAATTACTTGGTTCATTCCTAAAACTAATTTAAACGGCTCGCCAGTTTCATTTTCGTCAAATACATCGCCATCTATGAGCCAACCTTTATATCTAACCGAAACCATTGAACCTTTTTTAGCTAAAGTGCCAGTTGGATTTAACTTTAATGGTTTATAGCGCAATCCACTTGCTAACTTTTTTACACCTTTTATTTTGTTGCAATATTTCAATACGTTTAGGGAGTCAGCCTTAAGAGCTTTAGCATTTTGTATTTTTACTCTATCTTCAATTTCTTCTTTTGTTAAAGCTTCTTGAACATGAAAATAAAGTGTTACAACACTTCCTTTTGCCACAAAATCGGGCAGTGTTGCTGAAAATACTTTGTTATAAAATGTATCTGCAATTATTTTTATTTCAATACTATCGCCAGTATTTAAGTTATAAAATACATTTTGAAGGCCAGGCTGTTCAGTAGGAATATAAAAAGGCTTATCACTTGTTCCGCTATTAAAAATTACAGTATCTTCAGCTATATTATCAGCCTTTTGTACTTTGCCTAATAAATCAACCAACATAATCATGTTTGGTCTAATTTTACGGCCTTTTTCGTTTTTAGTAATGTATTTAAATACAGTACCACCATCAGTTTTTATCCATGTTTGACCATGGACAAAAACCGAGATGATTAAAAAGCTGAATATTAAACCTATACGATTTATCATTTTCTTAATATTATTTTTTAGCACTTACTGAACTTACTTTCAATAACTTTACGTCAAAAATTAAAGTTGAGTTTGGAGGAATTGGCCCACCACCTTGTTCGCCATAAGCTAAGCGGGCAGGTATTATAAATTTAGCCTCTTCTCCTTCGTGTAATAACATTACACCTTCGTCCCATCCTGGAATTACTTGGCGCATGCCAATAGTAAATTTAAATGGATTTGCTTCATCTTGATTTTCATCAAATTTTGTACCGTTTAATAATAAACCTCTGTAAAGCATGCTCACTTCTTGACCAGCTTTAGGTTGCGCACCTTTTGATGGTTTGGTAATTACATATTTTAAACCACTTGGAGTAGTTTGTACATTGGTTAAATTAGCAATGTATGCAGCAGCTTCTACTGAATCTTTCATAATAGATTTTGCTCTTTCTTCAGCTTTCATAACCTCTAATTCGCTTTGACTGTAAATATTTTCTACTTTTACATAAAAGTGAATGTTACTATTTTTCTTTAAGAAACCAGGAGTTAACTGACCAAAACTTTTCATAAATAAAGTATCTGCACTTACTTCAAATTCAGCACTATCACCTTTATGTAACATCATAAACACATCTTTCAAAGTGGTTTCATCTGCAGGAATATAATATGCTTTTCCTACTTTATACGAATCAAAAATAGTTGTATCTTTTCCACCTAACGAATCAGCTAATTGACCTAAACCAATCATTTGAATCATCATCAAATCGCCTTTAGTTATTAAACGCGCAGTGTCAGAACTTTGAATAATTCTGTAATTAATTCCATTTTCAGTTGTTTGCATTTTTTTACCACAACTACTCACTCCAAACATGGCCAATGCTGCCATTACTACTACTAACTTTCTCATCTTTCTTTATTTGTTCTATTCGTTATTTATTTTAAAAATGCTGCATATTCAGCAATCGATTCTTTTAGCTTAATTTCTACGTTTTCAATGGTATCTTTACTTTCGCCTCCAGCTGCGCTAAAGTGCCCACCGCCATTAAAGTATTTTCTAGCAAATTCATTGGCTGGAAAATTACCTTTTGCCCTAAAACTCATTTTACGAGCCACCGTTCTATCAACTACCAATACCGAAAATTTAATTCCTTTTATTGATAATCCGTAGTTAACCAATCCCTCAGAATCGCCAACAATAATATTGTATTTTTCTAATTCTTGGGCAGTTACACAAATAATTGCTGTGTGATATTCAGGTAAAATTTGCAATTTTTCGTTTAAACAGTAACCAATAAAACGGGTTCTGTTTTCAGAATAATTGTCGTAAATATTTTCAAAAATAATATTGCTTTCAGCACCTTTTTCAAGTAATTCGGCAGCTACACGGTGAGTATTAGCTGTAGTACTGCTATGTTTAAATGAAGCTGTATCGGTCATTATACCAGCGTATAAACACGAAGCAATTTCTTTATTAATTAAATGCTCAAACTGTAACGTTTGTATAAACCAATAAATTAACTCACAAGTACTGCTAGCCTTGCTTGTCCATAAACGATAATCATCAAAATTTTCTGGTTGTAAATGATGGTCAATCATTACCTTTTTAGCTTTACTTGCTTCTACCAATTCGCCTAATGCATTGATACGTTTTAAAGCATTAAAGTCTAAGCAAAAAATAAAATCTGCATCGGCCACCATTTGAGTAGCTAATTCTGTCTCTTCTTCAAAATTTATTACAGTTGGCTCACCAGGCATCCACATTAAAAAATCACCATAATCTGTAGGTGTTATTACTTGAGCAGTAATATTTAATTGTAATAAAAAGTTATATAAACCCAAACTAGAACCCAAAGCATCTGCATCGGGTTTATGGTGTGTAGTAATTACTATTTTAGGTTTTAAATTTGCTAGTAATAAAGGTTTTAGCTCAGCTATATTGTTCATTTAAATCTTTTAAGCAGGGCAAATGTCGTTAAAAACCAATCAAAAACAAGTTGATTTGTAATACTTATTCAATTATTACAATCGCCTTAAAAGATTTGAGTAATTTTTAAGTATTTTAATTTAATCTAATTTTTAAGCTATTCTTGTTTTTAGTTGTTCAACTTTTTGATAGCAGCTAAATATATTTTCTGAATACTATTTTTTTCTTCTCTTTGACAAATGGCCTCAATAGCAGGCAATAATGTTCTATTATGCTTGGTTTTAAGTTTTAAAATTTCGCCCAAAGCAAAGGCTGCACTCCATCTTACTACAGTTCCTTCGTGCTCAGTATTTACCAATAAATTATTAATGGCAATATTTAAATTTTCGGTATACAAATGTGCTATATTACCAATTACCTTGGCCGATTCCCATTTTACACGTGGGGCTTTTGCCGTTAAGGATTGTACCACAAAATTAAAACAAGCAGCATTAACTATGGCAGCATTTTGTTGAGAGGCAAACTCCAATGCTTCGATACAAGTAGCCTTTGGTGAATCTTTAGCCGAAGTAGCAAATAGCAATAATTCATCTACTAAAACTGTACTTTGTAGTAACCAAGTACTTAAAGTTTCTGTTTTTTCTTTTGGCTTTATTAATTTATCGGATAATAATTCTGCTATCATTATTTTTATTTTAACTATTACTATTGTTTGTCAATAAGTTATCGAGATCTAAGTTTTTTTTGTTTAAATACAAATTATTGTGATACAGGTCGAGTTTTTTCAACAAATGACTTAAAACCAATAACTCATTTGGTACTAAATTGGCTGATACAATTTTTGAAACTTTAGCCATTTCAGGCAAAAGTTTAATAATTTCAAATTTACCTTTTTCAGTTATAGCAACCCTTACAATTCTTTTATCGTCCTTATCTTCAAATTGATGTATCAAATTATTATTTATTAGTCGTTTAATTACCTCCACACCCGAAGTTTTTTCCATTACATTTTTTTGAATTAAATCTGATTTGCTTAAACTTTCATGTGTCATTAGTACAATTAAGTACGAAAATTCATCTGCAGTTTGTACCAAGCTATTTTTAAGCGCTTTTTTTATATAAACCTTTGCATATCGGTACAAAAGCGTGATAAATATTACAATATCTGTTTGAGAGTCTTTGTATTGCTCATCAATCCACATTTCTTGTTCGCCTCTTAAATTTCTTATTTCGGTAGTACCAGTTTGTACTTTACTACTTAAGTAAGCAACAAAGTCTAAATAATTCAAATCATCACTGTCTTCATTTTCAAGCTCATAATTGCTTAAATCATTAATTAATTGCTGTAAAATAGCCTTTGATTTCATTAATTTTTAAAATACTTACGTTACAAATTTATACAAAAAAGTATGATTTCGTAAAAAAAACTTGCATAAAATATGTTATCGTATTAATATTGCCACAAAAAATTACGAAAACATACAAAACTAAATGTAATTAAAAACCTTATATCAGTTTGTATAACCAATAATTTTTGTAGTAAGCCATTTACAAAATTTTGGCATTATTTAAATTAGAAATAATAAAATTAAACAATTGCTGCATTAATATTGCGGCCGAAAAAAAACACAAAACATGAATTTCACCCTCAAATCATTTTTGATTTACACTCTTATTCTATTTTCAAGTGCTACTGCCTTTGCCCAGCAAAAGGACAAAGTAGTTTTAAGTGGTTATGTTCGCGATAGCAAAACTGGCGAAGACCTAATTGGTGTTTCTGTAATTATAAAAGAAACCGGCAAAGGAGCTTTAACAAACGAATATGGTTATTACTCAATAACCTTGGCACCTAATAATTACACTGTTTCTGTTAAATACATTGGTTATAACACCATTAATCAAAGCATTAATTTAAGCTCTAACCAAAAAATTAGCTTTGAGTTAGTACCACAAAACAAAGAACTAAAAGCGGTTAATGTAGTTGGCGAAAAGAAAAATGAAAATATTAAAACTACTGAAATGTCGACCAACAAGTTAGACATGAAAGCCATTAGTAAAATTCCAGCACTTTTAGGCGAGGTAGATTTAGTAAGAAGTATCCAACTTTTGCCAGGTGTAAGCACTGTGGGCGAAGGTGCTTCAGGCTTTAATGTTCGCGGAGGAAGCATTGACCAAAACTTAATTTTATTAGACGAAGCACCTGTTTATAACTCTTCACATCTTTTTGGTTTCTTCTCGGTTTTTAACCCCGATGCAGTTAAAGATGTAAAACTATTTAAAGGTGGTATCAATGCAAAATACGGAGGAAGGTTATCATCCATTTTAGATGTGAGGTTAAAAGATGGAAACAAAAAACATTTTGCTGCTCAAGGTGGTATTGGTTTAATTTTTTCGCGTTTAACGCTGGAAGGACCCATTAAAAAAGGCAAAGGTTCATACATTATAGCTGGAAGAAGAAGTTATGGTGATGTACTTGCAGCTCCATTTTTGGCAGGAAATGCCGACTTTAAAGGTCTGCAATTATATTTTTACGATTTAACACTAAAAGCAAATTACAATATTGGTAAAAAAGATAAAATATTTCTTTCAGGCTACATGGGGCGCGATGTTTTTGGAGTATCAACTTTTGGCTTTAATTGGGGAAATCAAACATTAACTGCCCGCTGGAACCACGAAATAAAAAGTAAATTATTTAGCAATACAACCGCATTTTATAGTAATTACGATTATGGAATAGGAACTGATAATATTGGCGCAAGAGATGCTTTTAAATGGACATCGCGCATTATCAATTACAGTTTAAAACAAGATTTTACTTGGTACTTAAATAGCAAAAACACCATTAATTTAGGTGGTCAAAGTATTTTTTACCAATTTAATCCTGCCAATGCAAGTTTTGTTAGTGGTGGAGTTCGTCAAGATATTAATTTACCTTACAAATACTCGCTAGAAAATGCACTTTATGTTTCAAACGACCAAACTATAAACTCAAGAATATCTGTTAGTTACGGACTAAGGTTTTCAACCTTTCATTACCTTGGAAAAGGCGAAAAACAAATTTATAGCAATGAATACAACTCGTTTGGAAAAATATTAACCGGAGTAGAAAAATACGATGACTTTGAATCGATGCAAAACTACTTTAACCTGGAACCAAGAGCTGCTGTAAAATATGAATTAAACTCTACAAGCAGTTTAAAGGCTAGCTATATGCGAACAAGCCAGTATGTGCATTTAATTTCGAACACTGCTGCATCTATTCCATTAGATGTATGGACACCCAGTACAAATAACATTAAACCTCAAATAGCCGATCAAGTAGCAATAGGTTATTTTAAAAACTTTGGTAATACTAAAAACGATTACGAAACATCGGTAGAAGCATATTATAAAGATATGCAGAACCAAATTGATTATATTGATGGAGCAGATTTATTATTAAATCCTTACCTAGAAGGTCAAATATTAAGTGGCAAAGGCCGTGCTTATGGTTTAGAGTTTTTTGTAAAGAAAAATACTGGTAAGCTAACAGGTTTTATAAGCTATACCTTAGCTAGAACTGAACGCCAAGTTGATAGAATTAACAACAATGACTGGTACCCAACTCGTTTTGATAAATTGCACAATGTAAACTTAGTAGTAAGTTACGATTTAAATAAACGTTGGACCCTTAATACCAACTGGGTGTATGGAAGTGGAACACCTGTAAATTTACCAACTAATAAATTTGCTTTTGAAGGATATCAAATACCTCATAATCCTACAGCTCCAAGAAATAATATTCGCATTCCTGACTTTTTTAGAATTGATTTAACAGCAACCGTTAAAAGTAAAGAGCGTAAACAACCAGAAATTATGCCTACTAATTTCTTAAAACGTATGAAATACACTTACGAATGGGAAATAGTATTTGGGGTTTATAACTTACTTGGCAAACGTAATGCTTTTGCAGTTTATCCAAGAGTTAATGATAAATCGCCAGCAATTACAGAAATGGTTCAGTTCTCGCTTTTTGCTGTTCCAATTCCAGCTTTTACTTATAATTTTAAATTTTAAAAAATAGTTCAATACCCAATATAATGAAAACATTAAACAAATTATACATTTTACTTTTTATTGCAGTAGCAATGCTTAGTTCATGTATTGATAAATTAGATATAGACGCAGGCAATGGAACTCCTCAATACGTGGTAGAAGGTACCATAGTTTACGACCCACTTGATCCCAACAAATTAATAAAAGACACCATCAAAATTACCAAATCTATTGGTTATTTAGAAAATGGAGAATCGCCAAAAGTAAATGATGCAACTGTAGTTGTTATTGACTCAACTGGTGGAAATTTTGTAATTGATACATTTAACAATATTGGAAACGGAAACTATGTTTCAATGACTTCTAAACCTCAGCCTTTGCATAGTTATATTATGTTAATTCGCTTTTCAACTGGCGATACGGTTATTTCTTTTTCAAAAATAAATCGCCCTTGTATTATTAATAAAGATAGCAGCTTAACTACTTCGGTGTTAAACGATGAAAGTATTGGACGCACAGGCCCTGGTGGACCTTTAAAATCAGGTTGGGGTTATGTAGATATGCGTATTACTGATCCAGCGGGCTTAGGCGATAGTTACAGATTGAAATATTATGTAAAACGCAACCCAGTAGCGGCTAATCCTTATTTTACCGAAAGTGGCGGCAATACTGGTTGGACTTATTATGGAACTGTTAAAAACTTAGTTACAGTTAGTGAATCAAATAGTGGAGATCAATCGCCAAATTCACAATTGGAAAAAGAAGCATTATTTAATTTTCCTGTTGCACGTTCTATCAACGTGGTAGAAGAAGATATACAAGAGCGCCCTGCATATTATCCTGGAGATTCAATTAAAGTAGAAGTTTACAGCATTACCCGTGAAAATCTTTTCTTTTATGTTCGTTTAAAAACAGAACTTACCAATGGAACTGGAGGCGGATTTTCAGGATTATTTGCAACACCGGTAACCAATGTGCCTTCTAATATTTTTCCGTTTGGAAACTCTAAAATTAAAGTGTTAGGTTGGTTTGGTGCTGCTCATAAAGTTACAGTTGCCACACAAATGACCAATTTTGATTTTAATATAAAATAGTCATTATCAAATGATTGCAAAAGCCTTACATGATAACATGTAAGGCTTTTTTTATTCTAAAATTACTTTAAGTAACTCTGTACTAATATCTGTTTTTATAAAATATATTCCTTTAGGAAATTTGGTATTACTCATTTCCAAACCTTGAGTTTGCATGAAACATTCATCCACTAAAAGTCCTAAACTGTTGTATATTTTTACTTTTCCATTTAACAATTTGTCATTTACAGTAATATTAATAATTCTACTTGTATTGGGGTTTGGGTAAATGCTAATAAGTGGATTTAGTTTTTCGTTTTTTTTTACGTTTAACTTTAAGTCAGAAAATAGCCAATCATAACACGCGCCAAATTCCGCTCGCCAAAATGCTTCGGTATGTGTTCCGTTTGGTTTAATTACATTCATTAAATCGGTATTGTTTACATACCCTTTTTGTTGCAAAACTACATTCATACTATCTTGCCATGTAGCCATATTGCCGCCCTCATTTTGCCCACACACAAAATAAAATTTTTGATTATTGGATTTACTTTTATTCAATACATAAGTGTAAAGTTGGTTACTGAACCAATAAGCAGGAGAAAAAACACCTGCCTTACCATATACATCAGGATATTTAAACATGGCATAAGTAGTGATTAATCCACCCATGCTGCTGCCAGCTATTGCAGTATTAATTTTATCGGGAAATGTTCGATAAGCAGAATCAATATAGGGCTTTAAGGTTAATGCCATAAAATCAACATAAGCATCGCCTTGGCCTCCACCATATTGCGGATTATTATAAGGCGAATATTCGTCTAAGCGAGTGGTTCCGCCATTATCAACTGCCACAACTATACAACCTTTATCGCCATTGGTTTGTTTGTTGCTTAAAGTTTCGTCTATTCCCCATTCGTCAGAAAAAGCAGTGGTTTTATCAAAACAATTTTGACCATCGTGCATGTATAAAACAGGGTAACGTTTGGTTAAATTAGTTTGGTAATCGTTAGGCAAATAAATCCAAACCCTACGCGATTTATTTAACTGCGGAATAAAAAAATTATTGCTCAATACTTTAACATTTGGCAATGCTGTAGAACCTGCTCCTCCCCCACTTTTTTTATCTTCCCAACCTGCTATTGATACATTTTCTACCCCATTTACTGTGTAAGTAAAGCTACGATTTCCAATAACATTTCCATTAGCATCGCCTTCTACTGTAGGCCAACTCCCACGAGTAAATTTATATTCAGCTTTTCCATTACCTGCTGGAATAACAATACTATACCCACTTCCAACTTTGGTTAACTTAAAATTGTTATCGTTTGGATTCCAGTTATTAAAATTACCAGCTATAAACAAATCGTCAGAAGTAGGAGTATTGGCGGGAACTGATACAATATTAATGGTAACTTGAGCCAATAAGTTACCACTCAATGCTAACAATAAATAGAATAAAAATGCTCTTTTCATATCTTTAAATTTAGGACAAGTTATTATTTTTTTAATAAAATTATAGCTTTAAACAACAAAAGGCTGTCTTTTGTTTAACAAGACAGCCTTTTGAAGAGAGATAATATTTTAAAACCTAATCAATATACTCGCCACGTTTTAGATTATATTTTTCAATTTTATTGTATAAATGACTGCGTTGAATATCGATTTCTAATGCAGTTTTAGCCACATTCCAACCATTTTTCTTTAGTTTTTCTTCAATAAAAATACGCTCTACATATTCTTTAAAATCTTGTAAAGTGCTGAAGCGTTCGTAAATGTTTTTTTCTTCCTCGCGGGCACTTAGTGGGCTTGCAAATTTCTTTACATCTTCAACCGTGATGCGCTGCTGACCTAATATTACCAAACGCTCAACCACATTGCGTAGCTCACGGATATTTCCATAATAATCTAGTTTTTTAAGTTCGTCTAAGGCTTGTGGTAAAAACATTTTTTTAGGAAAATTATTGTCTTCGCACACTTCTTTAATAAACTTTTCGGCTAATGATGGAATATCATCTTTTCTATCGTTAAGTGATGGCACATGAATTAAAATAACACTTAAACGGTGGTACAAATCCATTCGGAAATTACCACGTTCTATTTCTTGTAATAAATTTTTATTGGTAGCAGCTACTACACGTACATCTACATCAATATCTTTATCGCCACCAACGCGGGTAATTTTTCCTTCTTGCAAAGCGCGTAATACTTTGGCTTGTGCAGCCAAGCTCATATCGCCTATTTCATCTAAAAACAAAGTACCACCATTGGCTTGTTCAAACTTACCAATACGCTGTTTGATAGCCGATGTAAATGCACCTTTTTCGTGCCCGAATAATTCCGACTCAATTAAATCGGTAGGAATAGCAGCGCAATTAACCTCTACCAACATGTTTTTAGCACGGTTACTTTTTTCGTGAATCCAACGAGCTACTAATTCTTTTCCAGTTCCGTTTTCGCCTGTAATTAATACACGCGCATCGGTTGGAGCTACTTTATCTATGGTGCTCATTATGTTTTGAATAGCAGGGCTATCGCCAATAATTTCGCGGGTTTTGGTTACTTTCCTGCGTAATACTTTTGTTTCAACCGTTAACGATTTTTTATCAATGGCATTGCGAAGGGTAATTAATAAACGATTCAAATCAGGTGGTTTTGAAATAAAATCGTAAGCACCTTTTTTAGTAGCCTCAACGGCAGTTTCAATGGTACCATTGCCCGAAATCATAATAAAAGGCACATCGGCATCCATTTCTTGTGCTTTAGTAAGTACCTCAATACCATCCATTTTAGGCATTTTAATATCGCAAAGCACGGCTGCATACTCGCCTACTTCTAGCTTTTCTAAACCTTCTTCGCCATTACTAGCTTCATCTACTTGGTAACTTTCGTATTCCAATATTTCGCGAAGGGTATTGCGAATAGCCTTTTCATCGTCAATAATTAAAATTTTACTCATTTTGAATTCAATTAATTGGCTGCAATGTGAGCATTTTATTAGACACTAAAAAGCGTGTTGATATTTGGTTGATTTTTTGGCAATTGCTGCTAGCTGATAGTTTATGGATGATAGACGATGGAAAACATAGTTATTTGGGGATACTAAAAAAAATGACATGTTGAGGAACAAACTGTTCCGCTAAAGCGGGAAAGCATCTTTATAAGAAGCGGGAAAAGCAAACAACACCTTATAAAGTTCCTTCATAAGCTATGGTAGAATCAGGATGAAGCTCCCGCACCGTGTAAGGCCAAACATAAGTTAAACTTCAGGCAACCTTTTGGAAACCAATTATTACTTTATATTTGAGTTAAAATTATGAAAACACTCATTGCACTTTTATTTTTTACTTTTGCACTAGCATTTACTAGTTGCGGAAAAGAAAAAACATCCCCTAGTGAGTACATAACTTACAAGGTTCAAATAGTAAGTCCCAGAAAGCAAATTCCATTAGCTAATTATAATTTATTATTTTTTCAAAGAAAATGGATTGATTATAGAACCATAGAAGATACGATAATGGGATACGCTACAACCGATAAACAAGGAAATGCTAGTTTTACTTTTAAAACCTCTGCTATAATTGATAAACCAATTTTTAAATATAGAATAGAGAACCATTATATTGACTCAATTTCTTTTGATAGTACAAATGTTAATTTTAGATATATCATTTTTTTAAAACTTGAAGAAAATAATAATAAAATAATAGAAGCTTACAATATTTGTAGTTTAAGAGTTACATTGGCACAGGAAAAATATATGGCTATGGGCATAGATTCATTATATCTAGAAACACCTTTTGAAAAATATGTAAATAAAGATTATACTGAACTGTATTATATTTTTGGTAATTTGGAATGTTCAGAGAATGTACCACTGAAGTATTACTATTATGTAAAGGGGGTAAAAAGTAAAGAATATACAAAAAATATTTTTATTAGTAGGAGTAATCCATTTAAAGCTGAAACTGTATATGAATTAGAATTTTACTAATAAAAGGGCTTGCTTTAGGGGTAAGCCCTTTTATTAGTAAATACTACACAATTATGAAAACACTCATTACCCTACTAATATTTGCTTTTGCACTGGTACTAACTAGTTGCGAAAAAGAAAACGCCCCTACCAGCGAGTATGTAACCTATGATTTTAAAATAGTTAGCCCTAAAAAACAAGTTCCTTTAGCAAATTACTACTTATTTCTCCACCAGACTACTTGGGTAGATTACAGAACTTTTACTGACACAATTATAGGGTATTATAAAACCAATGAACTAGGAGAATTAAAATTTACTTTCAAGGCATCTGATATTCTTAAAAAAATAAATATTGAATACATTATAGAAAATTATTATCCTGATTCTTTAGCTTTTGATAGCACTAATGATAATTTTAAATATGACCTTTTTTTAGAACTTGAAGAAAATGATAAGAAAGTAATTGAGGCTTATAATGGCTGTAGTTTAAGAGTTACGTTGGCGCAAGAAAAATATATGGCTATGGGTATAGATTCTTTGTATTTAGAAACCCCAAATGAAAGATTCAAGAATATAAATAACAGTGTTTACCATACGGTAGGCAACCTAGAATGTTCAGAAAGTGTGCCATTAAAGTATTACTATTTTGTAAAAGGTGTAAAAAGCAAAGAATATACTAAGGATGTTTTTATTAGCAGAAGTAATCCATTTAAAACTGAAACTGTTTACGAATTAGAATTTTAAAATAAAAGGGTTTGCTTTAGGGTAAGCCCTTTTACTAAAACTGCTTCACAATTATGAAAACACTCATTGCCATACTAATATTTGCTTTTGCATTAGCCAACTTGGTTGCCGAATTAAAGAGATGCCCTGCATGACGGATTCAGTTTTCCACTCCGATTAAATTGGTGAATACAGCAACCGAGGACTAAACAACACCTTATAAAGTTCCTTCTTCCGCTTTGGTGGAATCAGGATAACGCTCCCCCTCCTTTTTAAAACTGAACCAATTGCGTGTTTTTATTGTCATTAAACTTTATAATAATATTACTTTGTAATTATAAAATTGCGTTTATTTTTGGTGTCAGTAAAAAAGTTACATGCGTATAATCAAATTTTTAATTTTATTTCTATTACTTGGCTGCAATAATTACCTATTTAGCCAAGGTATAAATACTCCTTTTGGTCAAAATAGGGTGCAATACGGCCCTTTTGATTGGAACTACTTACGTGTAGAAAATTTTGATGCTTACTATTACAGTGGCGGAAAAGAATTGGCTACTTTTTGTTTAAAATATGTAAACGAAAAGTTACCTGTAATTGAGGATAAAATGGAACACCCATTAAGTGGACGTATTGAAATTATTTGTTTCAATACCCAATCTGATTTAAAACAAAGCAATTTTGGTTTAGAAGATTTAGCTCAAAATACAGGTGGTTACACACAAGTTAATAGCAATAAAATTTATGTGTACTTTAATGGCGACCATGCTGATTTAGCCAGGCAATTGAACGAAGGAATTGCAATGGTATTGATTAACGAAATATTGTATGGAGGAAGCCTACAAGAGCGCATTCAAAATGCAGCTTTGCTTAACTTACCCGAATGGTTTTTACGCGGATTAACCAGCTATATTAGCAAAGATTGGGATGCGGATATGGATAACCGCATGAAAGACGGAATTTTAAGTAAAAAATTTAAAAAGTTTAACCGTCTAAACCAAAAAGATGCTGTTTTTGCTGGCCATAGCATTTGGAAATATATTATTGATAATAACGAAAGACCTGAAGAGGTTATAAAACAAGTAATTTATGCAGTAAGGGTTACACGTAATTACGAAAGCGCTTTAAGTTATGTATGTGGTGGCGAAAAAACATTTAAGCAAATACAAAAAGATTGGTTTGAATACTATCAAAAAATGTATAACCGCGAAGATATAGGCCGCAATATGCCTTTGGTAGATGTAAAAATAAAACGCAGAATAGCCCAATATGTACAACCACAAATGAAGGTTTCGAGCAAAGGAAATTTTGTTTGTTTTACCTCTAACAAAAATGGGAAATACAAAGTTTGGTTATTAAATACCCAAACCAATAAAATAAAAAAAGTACTAAAAGGCGGTATAAAATATTACCAATTAGAATACGATTACAGTTTTCCAACTGTGGCCTGGCAACAAGGTGGCGATAAATTGGCCATGGTTTATGAAAAAAAGGGTAAGCTTTTACTTAAAACCCTTGATTTAGTGAACAAAAACAAAGAAATAATTGAGTTTTTTAAGTTTGATAAAATTACAGGATTTGATTACAGCGATAATGGCCGAACTTTGGTGGTAAGTGCTATTAGAAAAGGTCAATCGGATATATATGTTTACGATATTCCAAGTAGGAAAGAAAAGCAATTAACCAACGATATTTACGATGATGCTTTTCCAAGATATACTGATGGTTCAAGCAAAATTATTTTCAGTTCTAACCGCCCTACCGATTCGTTAAACGCAGGTGTAATTACTAGTTTACAACCTGATAATAACTACGATGTTTATTTGTACGATATTGACGAATCGCCAAAAACACGTATGTTAAAAAGGCTAACCAAAACGCCATATATTAACGAAACAAGTCCCATAGAATACAAGCGTAATTATTATGCTTACATAAGCGATTACAATGGTACCAAAAACAGGTATGCTACGAGGCTAGAAGAAGAATACGATTTTACGGGTATTTACATCAAATATTTTGATTATACCGAAAAGCCAACTGATACTTTATTGTTTACCGAAAAGCCAACTTGGAGTGGTAATAAATTTACTTACCGAGGCAAAAGCATTGCGCTTGATAGCACAGTAGAAAAAATGGATACCATTGTTTACAATAAAGATTTGGTTTACACGTATCCTATTACCAATTATCAGCGAGGTATTTTAGCACACGATGTATCGGCACAAGCCAAAACCACTTACGATTTAATGCTTTATAACAACAAGTATTATATAAAAACGAGTCCTCAAGAAAAAAACATTGAAGAATGGAGTAAACCCATTGAAAGTTATCCTAATATGTATAGGCTAAAAACGGGAGTTACTAATAAACAATTTGAAAGTGGATTGCGTGTTTTTAGAAGTTTTGCCGAAGAAATAAATGCGCCTGATACGAGTTATAGCATCAGTCAAACCAAAGAAGAACAAGAAACTGAAACCCGCATAGCGCAAGATACTTCGCTTTTCTTTTTTATGAGCGAGTTTACGCCCGAAGATTACAAACGCCCAGCATATATTGTGATGCCAAAAGCATCGGCTATTGAAACCACTAAAAAAGGATTGAAAATAAGTTCACCTAAATTTTATGATGTAACTTTTTTTGCCGACCAAGTAGTAACTCAAATAGACAATTCAATTATAAATACATATTACCAACCCATAAGCGGTGCTGCTGCGCAAATGTTTAATCCTGGCTTAAATGGTATGTTTAAATTAGGCATGATTGATTTATTGGAAGATTACCGTTTTACAGGTGGTATCCGTGTAAGTTTTGATGCTTCGGGTTTTGATTATTTTGCCTCGTTCGAAACATTGAAAAAACGCCTCGACCACAAGTTTGTGTTTTATCGCCAAAGCCGTAGTGGCGGAGTGCCTGAAAATAATACTGCTGTTAAAAGTTTTAGCCATGAGTTGCGCTATATTTTAAAATATCCATTATCACAAACCAGTAGTTTAAGGTTAAATGTATTTGGCCGAAGCGATAGAGATATTTTACGTGGCTCAAGCAATGTAACTTTAGAAGTGCCCGATAGAGTAACCAATTGGGTTGGAGCTAAACTTGAATATGTGTTTGATAATACCGTTCCTAAAGGATTAAACTTATGGAATGGCACCCGTTTTAAAATATTTTATGAGCGTTATGCCAATTTTGACGACTGGAATACACAGCTAAATGCCATTGGTTTTGATGCACGCCATTACGAAAAAATTCATCGTCAAATTATATGGTGTACGCGCTTAACAGCTAATTCATCGTTTGGGCCGGCTAAAGTGGTATATTATTTAGGTGGGGTTGAAAATTGGATAGCCCCTCGCTTTAACAATGAATCGAGCACTTCATCAACTGAAAATTATGTGTTTCAAGCATTGGCAGCAAACATGCGTGGTTTTGAGCAAAATATTAGAAACGGAAATAATTTTGCTTTGATGAATACCGAAATTAGAATTCCTATTTTTCAGTACGCATTTAACCGCCCATTGCGCAGCGAGTTTTTAAACAATTTCCAAATCATTCCATTCTTTGACATGGGAATGGCTTGGATTGGCAATAACCCTTATGGAGATGAAAATACATTTAACCAAAAAACCATTAATGTTACTCCTGTTTTAGCAAGAGTTACCAATGTACGCGACCCATTGGTGGCAGGTTTTGGAGGCGGTTTGCGTACTAAACTACTAGGTTATTTTGTTCGATTTGATACTGCTTGGGGAATACAAGATGCTGAAGTGGCGAGTAAACCCATTTATTATTTTGCACTTGGGTTAGATTTTTAGCCATTTTAAAATGCTATTTTAAAGCTAAATTTTATTTACAGCTGTAAAACCCTTATTTTGCAGCCCAATTATGCAAGTTCAAAAACCGTATTTAGTTGGAATTACAGGCGGAAGCGCCATGGGTAAAACCCACTTTTTAAATTCGCTAAAAAAACTATTCTCTACCGATGAATTATGTGTTATTAGCCAAGATAACTATTACAAATTAGCTTTTGAACACCAACTAGATCCAGAGGGAAATATCAATTTTGATCTTCCAGAATGCATTGATTTAAAGGCATTTGCAGAAGATTTGAAAAAGCTGCATAACAACGAAACCATATACCGAAACGAGTATTTATTTCAACACGAAAACCAAGTTGGTCCACTTTTAACATTTAAGCCTGCTCCAATTATAGTTTGCGAAGGTTTATTTATTTTTTATTCAGAAGAAATTAGACGCCAATTTGATTTAAAAATATTTATTCAAGCTGAAGAATCAATTGCTTTAAACAGAAGGCTAAAACGCGATTCTGCCGAGCGCAATATTCCAGTTGACTATATTCATTACCAATGGAATAATCATGTAATGCCAGCTTACCAAAAGTTTTTATTACCATTTATGCCCCAAGCCGATATTATTATAAATAATAACGACCATTTTGATAATAGCTTAAATGTAATTGACGATCATTTTAGGATGATTATTGGTAAAAAATAACGCTTGTATTTTAATTTTAAAACAACACATTTGTAATTAATGGCTTTATATGTTGGCGAAAGCACGCTTAAAGGTGCTGGCAAAGGATTATTTACTGACTCTGTAATTAAACGTGGTGAACGCATAGTTGAATATACAGGCGATGTAATTACTTGGAAAGAATGCGAACGCAGAAATAATGAAATAAAAGATGGTGTAGGTGCTTATTATTTTTACATAAGCGAAAAAAAGTGCATTGATGCACAAAACCACCTAGATAGTTTGGCACGTTATTGCAACGATGCCAATGGTTTTACCAAAATAGCAGGTGTAAAAAACAATGCCCGATTTGAAATTATTCGTGGTAAGGTTTTTATTATAGCTAGCCGCAATTTTAAAGCTGGCGATGAAATATTTGTGGCTTACGGCCGCGAGTATTGGCAAGCCTTAGCCGAGCAAGGTTATGGACCAAAAGATTTTGGTAAAAAGAAAAAATAATAGCTTTTTTAAAAACGCAATAAGAAGTTTAGATTCACTTCTGTTTCGATATTAGCAAGGTTAATTTATGCCAATCTATTTAAAAACCTGCTTGTTTAAAATTGGGTTTCGGCTTATAATTGTTATTAATAATATTTACATAAACAAAACATGCTTGTTAGAACCTTTGGAAGTGCCGTGTATGGTGTAGATGCAGTAACCATTACTGTAGAAGTAAATGTAAGTGAGGGCAATGGGGTTGGTTATTTTTTAGTGGGCTTACCCGATAATGCAGTGAAAGAAAGTCAACATAGAATAGAAACTGCTTTAAAAAATAACCATTATAAAATTCCAAGGCAAAAAGTAGTAATTAATATGGCTCCGGCCGATATTAGAAAAGAAGGTTCATCGTACGATGCCACTATAGCCATTGGTTATTTAGCAGCCTCTGACCAACTAGTAGCTGATAATATTGAAAAATACATCATCATGGGTGAGTTAAGCCTTGATGGTTATTTAAAACCTATAAAAGGCGCTTTGCCTATAGCCATAAAAGCGCGCCAAGAGGGTTTTGAAGGATTTATTTTACCGCAAGAAAATGCCAAAGAAGCTGCCATTGTAAATAACTTAAAAGTGTATGGCGCTACTCATATCCGCGAAATCATTGAGTTTTTTAATGGAGACGAATCGCATTTAACAAGATATGAAATAGATACACGCAAAGAGTTTGAAGAAAATTTAGCTTTAAACGAAGACGATTTTGCCGATGTAAAAGGCCAAGAAAATATAAAACGTGCTTTAGAAATTGCAGCAGCTGGTGGTCATAACGTTATTTTGATTGGTCCTCCAGGAGCAGGAAAAACCATGTTGGCCAAACGTTTACCAAGTATTTTGCCTCCATTAAATTTACACGAAGCCTTAGAAACTACCAAAATACATTCGGTAGCAGGTAGGCTAAAAGGTGGTTCATCACTTTTATACATGCGCCCTTTCAGAGCGCCTCATCACACCATTTCAGATATTGCTTTAGTTGGGGGTGGCAATGTGCCTCAGCCTGGTGAAATAAGTTTGGCACACAATGGCGTATTGTTTTTAGATGAATTACCTGAGTTTAAACGAACCGTTTTAGAGGTAATGCGTCAGCCATTAGAAGAAAGGCGAGTAACCATTTCAAGGGCTAAATTTAGCATTGAATATCCTGCTAGTTTTATGTTGGTAGCTAGCATGAATCCTTGTCCATGTGGTTATTTTAACCATCCCGAAAAAGATTGTGTTTGTGGTACTACCGTAGTTCAAAAATACTTGAGTAAAGTTTCTGGACCATTATTAGACAGGATTGATATTCACATAGAAGTTACACCTGTTAATTTTGACCAATTGGCCGATACACGCAAAGCCGAAAAAAGCGAAAGCATTAGAGAAAGAGTTATTAAAGCAAGGTTGGTTCAAAGTGCGCGTTTTGCCAATAACCCCAATATTTATTGCAATGCACAAATGAGCAGCACACAAGTGCGCGAGTTATGCCAAATAAGCAATATTGGCCAAACCTTACTAAAAACTGCTATGAACAAACTACAACTTTCGGCTAGGGCTTATGATAGGATATTAAAAGTAGCCAGAACCATTAGCGATTTAGCTGGTAGCGAAGAAATAAAAACGGAACACTTAGCCGAAGCCATTCAATACCGAAGTTTGGATAGAGAAACTTGGGCAGGGAATAATTAAAAGATGGAGAAACTGCAAAAAATTAAAGCGTTTTTTATGCAAGATAAAACCCTCATTGGGCTTTATATATTGGCCACCATTGTGGCTAGTTTGCATTTATATTTATTGCCCAATAACACTTTTGGTGGAGCCTACACGCATTACAATAACTATGTAATTTTCAAATATTCGTTTATCCATTTAATTGATTACAAAGACCTTTACATCCATCATTTAACCGACCAATACGATTTATTTAAATACAGCCCGGCTTTTGCTTTGGCCATGGCACCATTTGCTATTTTACCCGATTGGCTTGGTTTGGTACTTTGGAATTTAACAAGTACCATTTTACTATTATGGGCTATTTTTAAACTAAATATTTTAAACACCACCCAAAAACAAATTGCCTTATTATTGATTTTTTTTGAAACACTAACAAGTTTACAAAGCGCACAAACCAATATTTTAATGGTTACTCTGTTCCTGTTTGCTTACCATTTTTTCGAATCAGAAAAACCGCATTGGGCAGCATTAATGCTCATGCTTTCGGTATTTATAAAATTATTTGGATTGATACTTTTTCCATTATTTTTATTGTATAACCAAAAGCCTAAATTTATTTTATGGTCAATCATTTGGTTTATAGTTTTGCTGCTGATTCCACTAGTTGTAGTTAGCCCAAATCAGTTGATTTTTTTATACAAAAGTTGGTGGTTAATGCTGCAACAAGATCACTCAGTAAGTTACGGCCTTTCGGTAATGGGTTGGATAAAAACTTGGTTTTTTATTGAGCCAAATAAAACGGCTGTAGTTGGTGCAGGCTTGTTGATATTGGGCACAAGCATTTTATTATTTATAAAAAACAATACAGCTACACAACGTACTTTGCTTTTTGCCAGCAGTTGTATTTGGGTTATTATTTTTAACCATAAAGCGGAATCAAGCACGTTTAATATAGCCTTGGTAGGTGTGGCTTTGTATTATTTATTAATGCCTGCAAGCAAACTTAAAAATGGTTTATTAATTAGCTGTATTTTACTTACCAGCCTTTCGCCAACAGATTTATTTCCGCCTTATGTACGAGTGCATATTATAGTGCCTTATGTACTAAAAGCAGTGCCATGTATTTTTATTTGGTTCCATATTAATTACCATTTAGCAAGTAATTTTATAGAAAACAAGAAAAATACAATTTCTTGATTATGAGTAATTTAATTCAACAGTAAATTCTCAATTACTTTTGGAAAATGTGCCATTTCCAAATCATGAATTTTGTGCGCAATAGTATCAGGTGTATCGGTTTGTGTTAATGCTACTTTAGCCTGAAATATAGGTTCACCTTCGTCAAAATGTTGGTTTACATAATGAATGGTAATACCTGTTTCGGTTTCGTTAGCAGCTTTTACTGCTTCATGCACATGCATTCCGTACATACCTTTTCCGCCAAATTTTGGCAACAAAGCTGGATGGATATTGATAATTTTATTAGGGAAAGCATTTACCAAAAATTCAGGTACAAGCCATAAAAAACCTGCTAAAACTATTAAATCAGGTTGGTATTGATTAATTTGATTCAGGAAAAAAGTTTCATCTTTATATTTAGATCGGTTAAATACTACACATGGAATATTAAACCTTTCCATGCGAGTAATTGCACCTGCTTGTGCATTATTGGTAAATACAGCTTGTATTTTTACCATACTATTATTGGTAAAATATTGGGCTATATTTTCAGCATTGCTGCCGCTGCCCGATGCGAAAATGATGATGTTTTTCAAATTAAAAGCCCAATTCGTCTTTTAATACTTTTTCTAAAAATAAGTTTGCATTGCTGTTTCCATTTAAGTTTTGAATAGGCAAACTCATAAATATCAAAGCAGTTCTATTGTATTTTAATGAAATACGTTTGGCTACCACATTGCTTTGGCCGGTAAAAGGTTTAACACCTGTAGAGCCTAAAGTTATCAAATTGGCATTGTAAAGCGAATCGAAATTACTGGTTCCACTTGAAGCAGTTTGCGTATAAAATGGCCTTGCACTCGAAATAATGGTATTACATTTTAAAGTAGGCCAAGTATTGTCAAATGGAGTCATTACATCATTTACATTCATACGTATAGCCAGTCCACTCGAATCGCTGACTAATTTTTGAATTGGTGTAAACCCAAAACTTTCTAATTCATTTGGAATATCTGAACCAAAATTACACATCATAAACATTCGGCCACCATTTTCAAAAAAATCAGCTGTACTTATTTGTGCCAGCGATAAAGTGGCAGCAGTGGCTCCTTCATCACTAATCCAAATTATCTTATCAAAAAATGAAAACACCCTAGCTTGTGTTAGTTCATCTGGCGATTGTTCAAAGCTATTTTGTTGCGCGTCTCTATTATTTAAATATAAAGTGTCGAAAGCAGGAATAAAACTTACAGTTCTTGTAGCTATAAAATTTTGTGGTGCATTCCGAGATGTTAAGTATGCATTGATAAACAATACTTTAGAAACAGGCTTTTTAATAAAAATAGAATCGAAAACAAATGCTGAGCGCAATCCTGCTTTATCAAAAGCTCTTACATAAAAATAGTTCCAAACGTTGTATTTAATACCTTTTATGCGGCCATCAAGCGCTTTGGTTTTATTACCTACATACACAAAACACGAATCTGAAAAATTATTATCGGCCATAATGGTAATATCGTTTACACTACCGGCTAATGTATAAGGAATTGTATTGGTATCGTTTAAAAATACCTCAAAACCATTAATATCTTGTAATCCGTCCGCATCGTTTGCTGTCCAAAAAAAGTGAACTGCAGGAAACGATTTAGTAGGTTTTTTACCTGCAATATTGGTCATAGTTACCGTTGGTGCTGAATTTCTAACTGGGTAAGCTAAACTTGCAGGTGTTAAATCTTTTTGTCCTAAATTATCAATGGCTCTTACAAATACATCAATATCGGCAGTATCGCTTCCTTGAGGAATAATTAACAACAAGCTGCTATCTGTTCTGGTAGTGTAAGTCCAAGTTTTCATGCTATCTATTGAAACTTCAAAACCAACTACAAATCCGTCTTGCGAGGTTCCCCACCAATATGCATCAATACGGGTAGTTAATCGGTTGGCACCGCTGCGTTCAATTTTATTAATCGCCATAAAAGTTTCAGGATTTGACTGAGAACTTAGCTCACCTTCAAAGCCTTTTTTACAACCAAAAACGGTAATTACTGCTAATACAAAAAATAAGTATTTAATATTTTTCATTTCATTAAATAGAAAGCATCAAACATACTCATTTTAAATCTATTTGCCTGAATGCTTGATGTAAATTTAACCTTTTAATAAATTAACCTAAAATATAAAACCAATATTAGTTCATGCCACCTTCTTTTAGCTTTTCAGCATTTTCGGCTATTTGTAATTGGTCTATAAACTCCTGAATATCACCATTTATAACCTCTGGCAAATTGTATTTGGTTAACCCAATTCTATGATCAGTTACACGCGCTTGAGGGTAATTATAAGTTCTAATTTTAGCACTTCTATCACCTGTAGAAACCATGGTTTTACGTCTGCTCGAAATACCATCTAAATGTTTTTTCAACTCAATTTCGTACAATTTGGTTCTTAACATTTGCATGGCACGCTCGCGGTTACCTTTTTGGTTACGTTCTACCTGACAAACCACCACAATTCCCGAAGGTTTGTGGGTTAATTGCACTTTCGATTCCACCTTGTTTACATTTTGCCCACCAGCACCGCCAGAACGCGAAGTTTGCATTTCAATATCGGCCGGATTAATTTCTACATCCACCTCTTCAGCCTCAGGTAAAACCACTACAGATGCTGCCGAAGTATGAACCCTTCCTTGCGATTCAGTATCGGGCACACGTTGCACTCGGTGAACACCACTTTCGTATTTTAAAATACCATATACATCTTCGCCAGTTACTTCCATTACAATTTCTTTGTAACCACCAACCGAACCTTCGGTAAAATCAAGCACTTCAGTTTTCCAACCTTTGCTTTCGCAATAGCGGCTGTACATTCTAAATAACTCGCCAGCAAATAACGAAGCCTCATCTCCACCAGTTCCACCTCTAATCTCAATAGTTGCATTTTTCTCATCCTCAGGCTCTTTTGGAATTAGTAAAATTCTAATTTCTTCTTCCAAAGGTTGCACTTTTGGTTCAAGCATATCCAATTCTTCTTTGGCCATATCGCGCAAATCCGAATCTTTTTCATTTTTTAAAATATCGCGGGCATTGTCTATATTATCCATTAAGTTTTTATACTCATGGTATTTATTCACAATTCCGTTTAAGTTTTTATATTCCTTGTTTAATGTGGTAAAACGTTTCATGTCAGAAAGTATATCTGGCTGACTGATAAGCTCTTCCACATTTTTAAAGCGGGTATAAATTGCTTCTAATTTATCTAACATTGCTTATAAAGCTTTAAAATTTGAGGCGCAAATATAAGCCACCTGCGCTTTATTACCTAAGATTTTGATTTTTTGTTGATTGGATATTTCAATCCTAATTTTTAAAATTCAATCCTTATTTTATATTGCCAACATAATGTTGTTTAGTTAAAAGAAATGCATTTCGTTAGAAAGCTTTTCGACTTTGTTCAATTCCGCGGTCGTTGAGCGAAGTCGAAACGAATATCAATAAGAGTAAAAAAGCTTAATTAAAGACATAAATTGCCAAACTTTAAATATTATTAATGAAAAAATTAATTGCTGCAATAGTTATATTAACCATTTTTGGTGCTTGTAATTTTAAATCAGATACGGTTTATACTACCAAGTATACTTACTTTTTTACCAAGCGCGATAAAGTAAACGACTCATTGGTAAGGGAACTTTGCAGCAAACCTTGGACTTTATTTCAATTTGAAAACCGCAAGTTTAACAAACGCAAAATGGTGTATAACGACTCGCGTGAGTTTGTAAATACCGACAATGCTTTTAAAATAGAGTTTAAAGCCGATAGCACCATAACTACCCAAAACCCAACGGGCAAAGGAACTTGGAGCATTAATAACCAATATTTTTTAGAATTTGAATTTACCGGTGCCGATACCAGCAACCACTTAACAGGCAAATTTGATGTAAAAATGCGCTACGATGATTTGGTATTTAACCGTGGAGTTTACACCAGCGATACATCGAGTGAAACACTGAAATTACATTTTTTTAGAAATGCCGATGAAATAAAATTGATGCAGTATTAGGGTATTTTGTTTATTTGATTAATTCGTAAAGTGCATTATTGGTTTGAATTTTTATAATACCAGTTTCAGGTTTTGTATAAATTGTAAGATTTGAATATGACTTTAAAACTCTTACGGAATCATATACATTATTTAGAACATCTATATTTATAATTGGTAGCTGATTTATATAATTTTTAAAATTTTCAGCAGCATATTGATACTCATCAGTAGTGATTTTATCAATTGAATTAATTATAATAAAATTAACGAGAGCAATTCCTTGCCAATGTGCATAATAATTTATTTGAAAGAAATCTGTATCACTCGCGGCCATTTTTAGAGTGTATTGCTGTAAATTATATCTATCACAACTTTCGCCACCTGAACCTTGTAAGGTTTTTGTTTCTTTTAAACCTTGGCTTTTAAAAACTAATGTATCCCTTCCGTTTTTTAAAAATAAACGAGTGCTTGTATCGCTGTAAGGAATAATATAAGGCAAGTAGCTTTTATCTACTCCCCTTTCTATGGGTTTGCTATCAGGGCAACCTTTGCTACAAGCATTTATTAAAACACTTAACAATAACAAATATATAATGGAAGGTAATTTTATTTTCATACTTTGACTCAAACTAAAGAATTTATTTTAAACAAACATTCCATTTTTTAACTGTAAAAACAATATTATAATTTGAAATAAAAAAATCCCTGCTTATATAAGCAAGGATTTTAAATTTATATATAAAATTGCCCCCACATCGGGCTAGTTAATTGTGGCGTGTTTGGTTAAATAATGTTCGGTCGTTGAGCTTGTCGAAACGCTCGAACATTAGTTATATGATTAGTGCCATTTCGGCTACGCTCAATGTCCGGAGACATTCGAAACAAAATTAGTATCATTTCGTCCGAATGTCATTTCGGCTTCGCTCAATGACCGAAGCCGTCTCGGACTAAAGCTTTCGGACAAGCTCAACGACAATGGGCATTGAATCACAAATCATAATTCAAAAATCACAAATCACAATTTAGCTACATCCCGTTTGCGTGCCACAATTTAAGCATTTATAACATGCACCACTGCGAATGGTAATATGGCCACAAGTTGGACAAGCAGGACTATCGCCCATGCGTTTATTCATTTCATTAACTTGGTCTAATTGCGCTTCCATGGTTTGGTTAACAGCAACTGGCTGAGGAGCCAAAACTGCTTTTTCTATTTTATGAAAGCCAATGGTAGTATTTTGAACCGAATTTTCAGCCACAATATTACTAAAGCTTTCTGATTTTACCATACTTGAACCATGAATTACATGGCGATGTTGGTTAATGGCCAACATACTGCGCTGACTTTCTGTGGGTGGCACTTGTATAAAATCTTCTCTACCCAAATATTCAAAACCCAACATGCGGAACATATAATCAATAATAGAAGTTGCGTTTTTAATATTATCGTGGCCAGTTACCATTCCAGCAGGCTCAAAGCGGGTAAACGTAAATTTATCTACATACTCTTCTAAAGGTACACCATATTGTAAACCTAACGAAACTGCTATAGAAAAACAGTTCATTAAGCTGCGTAAAGTGGCTCCTTCTTTATGTAAATCTACAAATATTTCGCCCAAAGTTCCATCTTCGTATTCACCAGTGCGCACAAAAATGGTTTGTCCGCCAACAGAAGCTTTTTGGGTAAATCCACCACGTTTGCCAGGTAAAGTTTTACGTGCAACTACTCCTGCCAATTTATGTTTAAAGGCTGTATCGTGAGTTCTATTTAAAATGGCCGTAGCTGCTTCCAATACTTGCTCAGGACTTAACTCCCCAACTGGTTTGTGGGCATCTTCGCCTAAAATAGCTTCAACTGTTTCTTGAATTTCTTCTTCATCCTTCACATCCGATTTATTAGAAAGCGGTTGGCTTAATTTACATCCATCGCGGTAAAGGGCATTGGCTTTTAAACCTAAACTCCAACTCATGTAGTAACATTCTTTGATGTTTTCTACAGTAGCTTCGTTTGGTAAATTAATGGTTTTTGAGATAGCTCCACTTAAAAATGGTTGCGCAGCAGCCATCATTCTAATATGACCAGTTGCTGCAATATAACGTTCGCCTTTATTGCCACATTTATTGGCACAATCAAATACTGGTAAATGTTCGTCTTTTAAATAAGGCGCACCTTCTACCGTCATGGTACCACATATATAATCGTTGGCTTCTTCTATTTCGGTTTTGGTAAAACCTAACTTGCGCAATAAATTAAATGTATGGCTGTTGTAATCTTCCGGTTTATAACCCAAACGCTGCAAGCATTCTTCGCCTAAAGTCCATTGGTTAAATGCAAAACCAATTTCAAAAGCACCTGCAGCTGCTTTGTCTAATTTTTCTATTTCCTCATCGGTAAAACCACGGAATTTTAAACTTTCAGGATTGATATGTGGCGCACCTTTTAAAGTAGCGTGGCCAATGGCATATTTTTCTATGGCATCAATTTCTGTTTGATTATAACCTAAGTTTTTTAAAGCGGCAGGCACACCTGAATTGATGATTTTAAAATAACCACCACCTGATAATTTTTTAAATTTAACCAAAGCAAAATCTGGTTCAATTCCAGTAGTATCGCAATCCATAACCAAACCAATGGTTCCAGTTGGAGCAATTACAGTAGCTTGGGCATTGCGGTAGCCATATTGTTCACCCATTTGAACTGCTTTATCCCAAGCACTGGTGGCAGCAGTTAATAAATAATCAGGGCAATATTTTGGATCAATTCCTACAGGTTTTACTGAAAGTCCTTCGTAAGCTTCGGTAGCATTATATGCTGCATAACGATGGTTACGCATTACACGCAACATGTGTTCTTTGTTTTCTTCATAACGGCTAAATGTACCTAAATGCTTAGCCATTTCAGCTGAAGTTTGGTAGGCAACTCCATTTAAAATAGCAGTTATTGCTCCGCAAATGGCAAAGGCCTTTGGCGAATCGTAAGGAATACCAGCTATCATTAACATGGAACCTAAATTGGCATAACCCAAACCTAAAGTTCTGTAATCGTAAGAAAGTTGTGCTACTTCTTTTGAAGGAAACTGAGCCATTAACACCGAAATTTCTAACACCATAGTCCATAAACGGCTGCTGTGTTCAAAACCTTTTACATCAAATGTTAAAGTATTGGCATCAAAATATTTCATTAAATTAAGCGAAGCCAAATTACATGCAGTATTATCTAAAAACATGTATTCTGAACATGGATTAGAGGCATTGATTCTTCCACCTTCAGGACAAGTATGCCATTCGTTAATAGTTGAATCGTATTGTACACCAGGATCAGCGCAAGCCCAAGCTGCATCGGCTATCATATCCCACATATCGTTGGCAGGAATACTTTTAATGGTTTTGCCATTGGTACGTGCTTTTAAATCCCAGTTTTTTCCTTCATTTAAAGCAGTAAAAAAGGCATGAGGAATGCGCACTGAATTATTAGAATTTTGACCAGAAACAGTTGCGTAAGCTTCGCCTTCATAATCGCTTGGATAGCCTGCGGCAATTAAAGCAGCCACTTTGCGTTCTTCGTCTTTTTTCCAATTTATAAATTCAACTATTTCTGGGTGATCTAAATCTAAGCAAACCATTTTGGCCGCTCTGCGTGTAGTTCCGCCCGATTTAATGGCACCTGCAGCTCTATCGCCAATTTTTAAAAAACTCATTAAGCCCGATGAAGTTCCACCGCCACTTAATTTTTCCATGGAGCCTCTAATTCTAGAATAATTGGTTCCAACACCAGAACCATATTTGAATATACGTGCTTCGCGCACCCATAAATCCATAATACCACCATCGTTTACCAAATCATCATCAACTGAAAGTATAAAGCAAGCATGAGGTTGCGGACGTTCGTAAGCTGAAGTTGATTTTTCTAACTGACCCGTTTTTGGATTTACAAAATAATGTCCTTGCGGCTTACCAGCAATTCCATAAGAGCTATGTAAACCGGTATTAAACCATTGTGGTGAGTTTGGCGCAGCATATTGACCAATTATCATAAACACCATTTCTTCATAAAATACTTGTGCATCATTACGAGAATTAAAGTAACCATAATCTTCGCCCCATTTCATCCAACAATGAGCCATTCTATGTGCCACTTGCTTGATACTTGTTTCCTGTCCTAAACTACCATCAGGTTGTGGTACTCCAGCTTTTCTAAAATATTTTTGTGCCAATACATCTGTGGCTACTTGGCTCCACGATTTTGGTACTTCAACATTTTTCAATTCAAACACCACACTTCCATTGGTATTTTTAATTACCGAAGTTCGGTAATCGTATTCAAACATATCAAATGGACTTACCCCATCTTTGGTAAAATGGCGGCTAATGGTCAAACCTTTTTCTAGGTTATTCTTTTTGGTTGATTTAGTCATGGTTTAATTGCTTGCTTTAATTCAGACTTGATGGTACTTTTTATTTAAAACCACTTTTTAAATTTTTGGTGATAAATAGTCAATCAAAAATGCAAGTATATAAACGCTAAGTCAATTTAGAATATGCACACATTTTTTAAGGAGACTTGTTAAGTGCTTTGTATATTATAACTTAGCCTGTGAATAAGGTTTTTTACACAAAAAAAAATGCAGTGTTGATAAGGCTGCACAACCTTATCAATCCACCGCATTATCAATTAATTGTCTAAAATAAAATACAAACCATCTAAATAAATACCGTGCCGAAAATTGCCAACTAAAATTATATAATTATTTAATAATGTTTAGCTAAAAATTGGCGTTAATTATTTGAACACTTATTACAGTATTTAGCTGTAAAATTTTACAAATAAAAAAACCACATAAATTGATAAATTACTTAGCTTGAAACTATGTTTTCTATGAATTTATGTGGTTAAAGTTTTGCTTTATAAAAAGTAAAATAATTATTCAATTACTTTTGCATCTTCAATATTGCTTGAAGTATCATTATTATCATCATTCTTTTTACGTTTACCGGAAATTAATCTCCAAATAAATCCACCAGCAGCTATTAAACCAAAAATTATAACTTTACCAAACTTAGCTAATACCGCAAAAATTCCAACTTTAGCTAAAATTTTACCCGCTACTAATCCTCCAATTGTCCAAGCTGCTACTTCATCAATATTTGAATCAAAATCAGCATACCTGCTACCTTCATTAAATTCTACACTGGTAATTACTTTATCAATTGCCGATTTAACTTCATTTAATTCGTCCATTGATGCAACAGCATTTAACATAAAAATACCCTTGCGACCTAAAACACGTAAGTTATAATTTAAGGTATTTAAGCTATCAGTTCCAAATTTTAATTCCTTAGCCCAATGCAATACTTTTTTGTTCTTATCGTAAAAAGGAGTTGATGCCCAACCTACAAATTGAATTGGTTGATAACCTGCTTTAACTCTTTCTGGATTAGCTTCTTCAGATTCTTTTTGTTGTTCTTTTAACAATTCGTTATAATCAATATCGTCCGCATCGTCATCTTTTACATAACCCATTGCATCGTAGCTAATGGTAAAAGCCCAGCTTTTTTCGCCAACTACACCTCTATTTTCAGGAACTAACATTCCTAAAGTGCTACTATCTACTGGATTTCCCCAAAGTTCGGTAAGAACATAAATACTTTGTTCTTTGTTTAAAAATTTGAAACCTTTTGGTACTGTTAGTTTTGCATTTCCATCTTTTAAATCTATCACACCAGTTTCGTACTTTAAGTTAGATTCTACTAAATCGGCCCAAATTTGAGTGCTGTCTATTTCTTGGGCAAAGCCAGCAATAGATACAAAAAACACAGCTAAAGCTGACAAAATAATTTTTTTCATTGGTAAATTTTTTTTAAATAAGTTTTGGTTAAAAGCACCCTTTAAATGCTTGTTTCTAATAAATTACAAAAAGCAATAAACTAATTTTTTTGATTAAAACAATAATTACTCCTTTAATTACAAAATATTGAAGTATGACAAGAAATTATACAAACTACCAAAACTAAATGCAAACTTTATGGCTAATAGCTTAAAATAAATTACTTTTGTACCTAATTATACAAAAGAGACTTATTGATACATGCAAGCATTTTTAATTAAAGACTTAAAAGATTACGAAGGAAAAGAAGTTACACTAAAAGGTTGGGCAAGCAACCGCAGAGATAGTAAAGGAATTTATTTTATAATTTTACGCGATGGTACAGGATGGTGCCAATGCGTGGTTAGTGCCGATAGCGTAAGCGAAGAGGTATTTAACGAATGTAAAAAAATTTCAATTGAAACATCAATTGAAATAACAGGAAGTGTTAGAAAAGATGAAAAACAAATAGGCGGATATGAAATTCAAGCAAGTAATGTAAAAGTAATTTCGGTAGCCGATGAATACCCAATTTCGAAAAAAGAACATGGGGTTGATTTTTTAATGGACAAACGCCATTTGTGGTTACGTAGCCAACGTCAGTGGGCTATTATGAAAATTAGAAATCAAATTATTTTCTCTATACATCAGTTTTTCCAAAACGAAGGTTTTGTTCAAATGGATGCACCTTTATTTACAGGTAATGCCTGCGAAGGAACAACCAATTTATTTGAAACCGATTTTTATGGCGATACAGCCTATTTAAGTCAAAGTGGTCAGCTTTATGGTGAGGCAATGGCTTTTGCCATGGGTAAAATTTACACATTTGGACCAACTTTTAGAGCTGAAAAATCTAAAACGCGCAGACATTTATCGGAGTTTTGGATGATAGAACCCGAAATGGTGTTTTACGATATTTTCCAAAACATGGATGTTATTGAAAATTTCTTACGTTTTGTAGTTTCAAATGTATTGGCAAATTGCAAAGCAGAACTAGAAATGGTAGGAAGAGATACCACTGTTTTAGAACAAATAGTTAGGCCTTTCCCTCGTTTAACTTATGATGAGGCAGTTCGCATTATTAAAGGTGAGCAAGATGTAAACGGACAAAACTCAATTAAATCGTTAGAAGACGAATTAGCTCAAGTAAAAGCTAAAATAGTAGAGGTAAATGCAGAGATAGCTGAACGCGAAGAAAGAATTAAAACTCCTGGAATGAAAAAAGGAGAAATTGGTTTTAACCAAGCTAAAATTGACAAATTAAAACAAGAGTTAAAAGACCTAGAAGAGCAAGAACGCAATATTCCAGGTTGGTTAGAATCGGCTAGAAACTTTGAATACGGAAACGATTTTGGTGGAAGCGATGAAACTGTTTTAACACGTTTGTTCGATGTGCCTGTTATGGTTTACAATTGGCCGCATGCAGTAAAAGCATTTTATTTAAAACGCGATCCTGAAAACGCTAACTTTGCTCGTGGTGTGGATGTACTAGCGCCTGAAGGTTATGGCGAAATAGTTGGTGGTGGTGAGCGTGAAACTGATACTGATTTATTAATTGGTAAAATTAACGAACACGAACTTCCAATGGAAGCCTTTGAGTGGTATTTAGATTTACGCAGATATGGAAGTGTGCCCCATGCAGGTTTTGGTTTAGGTTTAGAGCGTTTGGTAACTTGGATTTGTAAATTACCTCATGTACGCGAAAGTATTCCGTTCCCAAGAATGTACGGCCGCTTATTGCCATAATCAAAAGACAATCAGTATTTTACAGAAAAAATTCAGTGAAGAGAATTATAAAAAAAAACACCTTAAAAATGTGCAGTTTCGGTTTGAAACTGCGCATTTTTTCATTGTTTCTATTGGTGTTTTTTAAACCTTGTTTTGCTCAAAAAGATACCAACTACATTGTTCAATTTGAACGACCTTATAATATACAATTTAACACTTGGTTAAATAAACTCGATTTTTTTATAAACCCGCCCCGATTTTCTAACTCAACAGAACTGATTAAACTTTCGCCAAACATGAGCTTACAAACTGGCGTAAGTTTAGGTTTAAAATACGTTACTGTTGCATTTGGTGTGCAAGTACCTCGTACCAATGGCAATGAACGAAAATTTGGCAGAACCAACTATTACGATTTTTCTTTTAGCTATTATCAATCGTGGGGAGGAGGCGAGGTTTATTCACGTTCGTTTTTAGGAGCGTACCGCACTTTAGGCGCAGACACTAATTTATCTATTAGACCCGATGCCAATATTCAAGCGCATGGATTGAACTTATTTTACAATGTAAATTATAAAAAATTCTCTTACCGGAGCGCACTTTCCATGGCCGAATTTCAACGAAAATCATCTGGCTCCATTTTAGTAATGTGTGGTTTGGGCTATAGGTCTATGAAAGCTGACTCATCAGTAATTCCTGCCAATATTGATAATGCAAAAAATTATGGCGAATTAACGGGCATGAATTATTTAAGACTTTGGCATTTAAATTTCAGACCTGGTTATGCCTATAACTTTTGCTTTAAAGGGGGTACTTGGTTTATTTCGCCATCAGCATTTTTAGGTTTAGGCTTGGCAACTTATAAAATTAATGGTATTAATAAAGAACAAACAGGGTTAAGTTACGAGTTTGATACCCACGCCAAACTTTCAATTGGAAGAAATGGAAACAAGTACTTTTGGAATGTATTTATAATATACGATGGTGCTTTAAATAGCTTTGGCTACCCTAATTTCGTAGCTTGCCAATCAACTAGCCTTGGCTTTAATTTTGGGTATAGATTCTACAAGTTGATTCCAAAATTAAAGTGGCTGTAAAATAAGTAAGAAGAATTAATCGCTAAAATGGTCTTTAACTTCTTTCAAAAATAAAAAACTTCTTAACTTAGCATTATAATTCAAAGTATTTTAATTTCATTTGTAAGTTACCGATTAATCAAAAACATCATTTTACAATCATGAAATTTTTGTACAAAATTACAATACCTATAATATCATTATTATTAATTACCAATTTATTATTAGCTCAGGTTCCAACAATAAGTTCGTTTTCGCCAATAAAAGGAAAGTATTACGACTTAGATACCATTAACGGAACCGGATTTCACACTAATGTGGATAGTAATTTTGTTTTTTTTGGAACGGTAAAAGCAACTGTTATTTCTGCTAGTGCAACTAGACTAGTGGTTAAAGTTCCTAGGTCTGCTCAATCTGGACCAATAACTTTAATTAAAAGTGGCTTATGTACAAAATCTTCAAAATGGTTTTCTATTATTGCTCTTGGGGGAAATTACTATGGAGACTCTACTGTTTTAAGCCAAGCCAATTACTTGCCAGGAGTTACTTCAAGCGCTATAGCTATGGAAAATCAATTGACAACTGGCGACTTTAATTTGGATGGTGAAATTGATGTTGCAGAGACAAATACAACAGCTCAATCAAGGTTGTATTTAAACACTAAAACTTATCAAGTTGCAACTGCCTTTTCAACTTTTATAAATTTAGCCGATAGCACGGGTACTAAAATTATTGGATCGGCAGATATGAATAACGATGGCAAATATGATATCGTTAGTATTAACAAAACACGCAAAAGAATTTATTACTTTAAAAATAATTCAACTGCAAGTACCTTTAATTTAAGTACTCCTTTTGTATTTAATCTTCAAAATTCGCCAAGAGACTTTAATATAAATGATGTAAATAGAGATGGCAAACTTGATTTAATTATAACCTTTGATACTGTAAGTTCGGGCAACATTGGAACATATGTTTTCTTAAATACTTCAACCAATAATGACACACTATTATTAGCAAGTCCTCAATCCATTGGCTCTAACTTTTTAGGAAATAAAATAATTAGCTCCGATTTAAATGCTGATGGAAAAACTGATTTTGTAGTTTTTCCATCAATTATAGGTCAGTCTCCAGATTTTAACTATATATCTATTTATACCAATAATTCTACTAGTTCTTCCATTTCTTTTTCCAAATCTTTCACTTTTAACTCAAGCCAGATTCATTTGATTGATTTTACCGGTGATGGGATTAATGACATTGCTAGTGACAATTTATATAATAGTGTTTTGTTTTATAAAAATACACTTTCTGGATTTACTTTTCAAACAAGGATGGATTTAGGTGATTTTCAAACTGGAATTAATAGATTTTTAGATATAAATTTTGATGGAATAAGCGATTTTTTATCAAATATTAGTTCACCTAATAATGTATTTCGAGTATTCAATCCAAACATTGACCCTAACTCAGGAGACTCTAAAACTTACCCATACACTACACTTATAAATAGAAAAATTGAACTTAACAGTTTAGTATTAGCCGATTTAGACACCAATAACACACCAGATTTAATATCATATTCAAATGGTTTGGTGCTTACTAAAAACGATTATTTAAAATTGCCACCTACTTTAACTTCATCTAATATAACATATTTAGATTTAAAAAGTTATAAAGCTAAGGTTAAAGTAACCAAAGGAAATGGAATTAAAAGATTAGTTATTTTAAAAAAAGGGGCACCTATTAATAAATTACCAGTTGACTATAATACTTATTTAGCGAAAGATTCATTTGGCTTAGGATCACTGATTGAAACAAATAATTATGTTATGTACAACGGCCTTAGCGATACTTTTAATTTTGTAAATTTAAGAAGAAATACACAATATTATGGAGCTGTAATAGAATATAATGGCATAGATTCAGGTTCCAATTACATGGATACTGCATTTTATTTTGATTTTAAAACACCAAATGAAATGTCTTTACAAATAACTAATTTGAAGGCTACAGAAATAAGTGATTCAAGCGCAAAAATTAGTTGGGATAATGGCGATGGAACCAACAGATTAATTATGGTTTACAGGGAGCAAGCATTTAATAAAGAAAAGCCTATAAAATTTAAACAGTATAAAGCCAATAATATTTACGGTTTAGGTGATACACTTTTAGGGCAAATTTTAACTGCCTATATTGTGTATTCAGATACTGGTTCAAGTTTTTACTTAAACGGACTTTCAAGTAGTATAAACTACAGACTTAGGGCAATAGAATTTGAAATACGCAATGACTCAATTATTTATTTGGAAGAAATTGGGCCTACAAATCTTAGTTTTAATACACTTTTTACTACACCAAGAATTGATTCAATAATTCCAATAAAAGCTCAGCCTGGAGATAAAGTAGTTATTTATGGTAACTATTTTGATTATGATGCCGATAAAAATAAAATAAGTTATTTAGCAGGTCCTAGCTCCAATATAACTACAGCTGTTACTTTTGGTGCAGTTAAAGCATCAAATTTTAAAGTACTTAATGAAAGAACTATTGAAGCCATAGTGCCATACGGTGCTAGCAATGAATTTGTTAGAGTTACAAGAAAATATATTGGCGATTCATACTCACCTAAAAAATTTCAACCTTATTTCTTAAGCAGAGACACCTTTGGTTTAGGTTCTTATTATGAGTCAGCTTCGCTTTCAAGAGGAAAAGTTGACGAATTAAATGGAATCAGTATTACCGACATGAATGAAAATGGAAGACCAGACTATTTTTTTGGATTTAATAACGGAGTTTGGTACACTAATGGGGTAAATTATGCTAATTATGGAATTTATTTTTGGTTTAATTCGTTTCAATATAGTATGAGTTATCAATTTGATCATAATACAATCGAAACTAATCTAGACAGTGATAAAGATTTAAAAATGGATGGTATTGCCAATTCATTTAATGGAAATGGAACTTTTTCTATACTTGGTACTTCTTTTTACGCATATGATAGTTATGCTATTGGGCAACCAACCTTAGGAATAACCGATTTTAACAAAGATGGTAATTATGACCGTTTAGTAATAAGAAATGAATATGTTAATCAAAACTATATTTCTGAAATTGGAATTAAAACAAGTTCTAACAATTATTTTGGTTGGGGAACAAACGCTGGAGAGAAAATAACCGCAGCATCAATAAATGATTTTAATAATGACTGCAAGCCTGATATTTTATTTGCAAGTAAAATCACTGGAAAAATTAGTTTATTTATTAACAAATACGATTCTGGTTTTTTTTCAAAAAATTCATTCGATACCAATAATGTTATTTTGAGCTCTCCTATTGGATGCGAGAAACTTGAAAGTGCAGATATTGATGGTGATGGTAAGGAAGATTTTGTAATTACTAATTCGATAAATAATAAATTATATCTTTACAAAAATGTTTTCAATGGTAATGTTTTAGACTCCAATTCGTTTTTGTTAACAGCAGTTTTTTCTTTACCTTGTACTCCAAAAAGAGTACGGCTTCATGATGTAACAGGCGATGGTAAAATTGATATAATCGTATTAGGCGCAAATGTATTATCTAATGGATTGTTAATATTCCAGAATAATATGGTTAACCAAAATATGGATACAACTCAATTTAAGCTTTATACGCAAAATCATAGTACAAATTTTGGTGACCTTAAAATTAATGATGTAAACCTAGATGGTAAGCCTGAAATTATATTTAATAAATCTGCTTACAATGTTGTTAGTAGCACACAAAAATTATTTAGCATACAACCTATGCTCAAAAATATTTACACAGCTAACGATTCTCTTTATTTACCATTTAGCACATTTGGACGCAACTTTAATTCAGGAAATATACTCAAGGTTCAACTTTTAGATTCTACTGGAAATAACGTGATTATTTCAACAATTGGCTTAAAAACAAGCACTTTAGATACCGATACTATACCTTGTAAAATTCCATCAAACGTACTACAAGGCAGTTATAAGGTAAGAATTATTTCAAGTGCTCCAATAGATACTTCAGTAATTTCAAGTTATAACATTTCAATTTGTGGTATTAATCAAAACCTTAATATCACAAGCACAAAAGGCTTTAATTTTTGCAGCAATGACAGTTTGATATTAGTAGCTGGAACAATCAGTACGGGAAATTTTAAATGGTATAAAAATAATCAATTCATTGCCAATACTTACAATAATTCATTAATAGTAAAGTCACCCGGATTATATAGGGTAACTTATACAAATTCAATTGGATGCCAGAATCCATCTAATAATGTCCAAGTGAATACTTTCACCAATTCATTTTCTGGATATAATTACTCTAATAACTTATCGTTTTGTGTAGGTGATAGTATTAATGTGACAGCAAATAGTACTCATCCAAATTATAAAACAATGTGGTATTTTAACAATAGCCCTTTATTATCAGATACTTTTTCAAATCTTACCATTAAACAATCAGGAAATTACTATGCAATAATTAAAGATACCAACTTTTGTAGTTGGACTACACCAGCATTTGTAGTAAACAACAATGATTATAAAATAAAAATGGCTGTAAATAAACCATTAGCATTTTGTAATGGAGACAGTACTTTATTAATTGCAGATTCATTGGGAAACTCTGGTTTGAAATGGAAATGGTTCAAAAACAATTTGCCACTTTTAGATTCTAACAACACGCTAAAGGTATATTCCACAGGAGTTTATAAGCTTAAAGCTACAAACAATATTGGCTGTGTTAAATTCTCCAATGATACACAAATATCAGTTTATCCAAAACCAATAGTAAGTTTCACAATAAATAATCCTAATCAATGTGTTAATGGGAACAGTTTCACATTGACAGATTCTTCTACTATTACAACAGGCACAATAAGTAGAAAATGGTATTTAGGTATGGATATAAATGATACTTCGTTATTGGCCAGTATTGTTAAAGTTTATCCAACTGCTAATACTTATTCTGTTAAATTGGTGGAAACTAGTAATAATGGATGTAAAGATTCTTTGATTAAAACCATTGTGGTATTTCCTAACCCTAAGGCTGGTTTTACAATTAATAAAAGTAGCCAGTGTTTATACAATAATAATTTTATTTTTACTGACACAACATCCAATTTAACAAGTTTATGGAATACTGGAATTAACAATAATCAAACTACTAAAATAGTAAACCAAAGCTATAACAGCATTGGAGACTATACAATAAAATTAGTGGTGAAATCAATAAATAATTGCTTAGATAGCACAAGTAAAACCATAGCGGTAAATCCACACCCAACTGCGGGTTTTACAATAAATAATCCTGTACAATGTGTTAATGGAAACAGTTTTTTGTTTGCAGACACTTCAAAAGTAATAGCAGGAACCTTATCAAGAAAATGGAATTTTGGAGTAAATGGCAACGATACATCCATTTTATTAAATCCAAGTAAAAGTTATGCAACAGCAAATACTTATTCAGTTAAACTTATAGCTTCAAGTAATAATAACTGCAAAGATTCAATTATAAAAACAGTTACAGTAAATCCTAAACCAAGTTCCAATTTTACCATTAACAAATCAACTCAATGTTTAAAATACAACAATTTTATTTTTACTAACCAAAGCACATTAGGCGTTAACTTCTTATGGAAATTCGATAATGGAGACTCTAGCGTTAATATCTCTCCTAATTATAGTTATACCAGTATAGGAACTAAAGCAGTAAAATTAATTGTTTCTGACAATAATAATTGCAAAGATTCAATTACTAAAAACGTAGTAGTTAATGCCAATTCCATTGCCAACTTTACCATTAACAACGACACTCAAAATTTTGTTGGCAATAACTTTGTTTTCACAAATACCTCCAATAACTCAAGTAGTCAGTTATGGAATTTTGGAGATTCAACTTCTGCTACCATTTCAAATCCTAATAAAACCTATTCAAGTTTTGGGACAAAAATAGTTCAGTTAATTAGTAATAATGTTAGTAATTGTTATGACACCATTAGTAAAAACATTTTTGTAAATGCTCATCCAACTATTGGGAACATTTTAGGAAATATAAACCCAACTTCTACCATAAACCCATATTCTTATTCAGTATTAAGTCAATCTAATATTGTTTATAATTGGAGTATTCAAAATGGAGTTATTCAAAGCGGACAAGGAACCAATGCGGTGAGCGTGATATGGAGCAAAAAAGGAACAGGTAATATCTTTGCTAAAATTACAAATAATTATAACCTTTCAGACTCTACCAATTTAGCTGTAAATATTACCACAGTAGGTATCAACAACATTGCGATTAATAATTTTTCACAAATTCATATTAAACCAAATCCATTTAGCACTAATTTAGAAATAAACTTTACAAGTGCAACTAAAGAAAGTACTAGATTGATTATTACTGATGCAATAGGCAAAGAGGTTTATGAACAAAATTTTCAAACTAATATTGGCGATAACAATTTAATAACGGAAGATTTATCAACTTTAAAACCTGGATTTTATATGGCTACTTTAGCCAACAATAATGGCCAAAGTAAAGCTTTCAAAGTGTTAAAAAATTAAACTAAATAAGGCTTTCACATTTTGTGAAAGCCTTATTTAAAACTAAAAATATGTTATTGCATTAAATTGTATAAACTTGCACTTTTTTATGCAATTAAGAACTTTTTTATTCATACTGTTATCATTAAACTTTTCATCAATAGCTTTCTGCCAACAAAAGCTCGAAAAGTTTATCAATAAAATTTATGATAAAATAGAAGGTGACTCAGCTAAACCTAAAAAGAACTCCTTTTTTGCAGTTCCTATTTGGGGTGTTTATCCTGAAACTGGTTGGCAAATTGGTCTTAGTTTGGTTTACCTATTTAGGCAAGCAAATGATACCATTACTCGCCCTTCTCTTATTAGATTCAACACACAATATACTCAGCTAGAGCAATATAGCATTAGGCCATATATTGATATTTTTACCAAAAATAACCAATATAATTTCAAGGTAATTTATTTATATAAATACTTTAACGAGTATTATTGGGGACTTGGCAATAAAAGCAATAACCCAAAATCGTTATACGATTTTTCGCAAAACAGGCTTCAATTGCGTGCTACCAAACAAGTATTTAAAGGCATTTATTTAGGTTTACAAACCGATTTTAACTACTTGAGTAATTTTAAAGGCGACTCGGTTTTTACCAATGATAACCTAAATGGCACAAATAATAGTTTTACATCGGGCATAGGGGCAGTGGTTAGTTTTGACAATAGAGATAAAATTTATTTCCCCACCAAAGGCCATTTTATTGATATTACTACTTTATTTAACCAACCATTTCTAGGTAGCCAATTCCAATTTAATAACTTGACCATAGATGCTCGCCAATATATTAAACTTTGGAAATACAATATTTTAGCCCTGCAAGCATTTGGCAATTTTAACGAGGGAAATATCCCATTTAAACAATTGGCCACTATAGGTAGCGATGCCTTTATGCGAGGATATTACAATGGGCGCTTCAGAGATAATCATGCCATGGCTTTTCAGGCTGAGTTAAGGAAACAAGTTTGGGGACCAGTTTCTATTACCGTTTTTGGAGGATTTGGAAACGTAGCCAACCAAAGTTCATTATTGTTTGAAAACATTAAACCAAACTATGGTGCTGGTTTAAGGATAATGGCCATTCGCAGAGATAGGGTAAATATTAGAATTGATTATGGCCGAGGTGAAAATGGAATACAAGGTATGTATTTTACCATGAACGAGGCGTTTTAATTTAAAAGCCACAATGCTGCATTTAAAACAGTAGCAAAACTTACCCATAAAATATAAGGCAATAGTAAGTAACCTGCCACTTTATTTATTTTAGTAAACCAAATAATGGTTAGTAAAATAAATATCCAAATAAAAATAATGAGTACAAATGCTCCTAATATTTGTTGTAAACCAAAATAAACCAAACTCCACAAAGAGTTTAATACCAATTGGGTTATAAATAAATAAAGCGCTTGCTTGGCTGTTTTAGTTTTAAAACCTTGTTTACTTATTAGCCAAATAGAAATGCCCATAAGTATGTATAAAACAGTCCAAACAGGGCCAAAAAGCCAATTAGGTGGCTGAAAAAATGGTTTGCTTAAACTTTGGAACCATTGCGTATTTGGGCTGGTGGTTAATGCTCCTAAAATACCTGCGCTTAAACAAGCAGTTATCCAAATAATCAGACTAAAAATAGGTTTTAAGTTTTTCATGTTTTTGGAGAATATTATCTCCGAAATATATGCTTTCTAGAGATTATAATCCCCGTAAATTATAACTTTTGAGGATTAGTGAGTTGTTCAATTAATGCGCAACAAAAAAGCCAACCCTAAAACAGGATTGGCTTTTAATTTTATTACTAAAAAAATATTAGTATCTATACATTTCTGCTTTGAAAGGTCCTTCTACTTTTACGCCAATATAATCAGCTTGTTCAGGATCTAAAATGGTAAGTTTAGCACCAATATGCTCTAAATGTAAAAATGCTACTTTTTCATCTAAATGTTTAGGTAATACATATACTTTATTTTCGTATTTATCGCTGTGGTTCCATAATTCAATTTGAGCTAAAGTTTGGTTTGAGAATGAATTACTCATTACAAAACTTGGGTGACCCATAGCACAACCTAAATTAACCAAACGACCTTCAGCTAAAATAATAATTTCGTTTCCATCTACGTTGTAAACATCAACTTGAGGTTTAACAGTAAATTTAGTAGAACCGTAATTGTTATTCATCCAAGCCATGTCTATTTCATTGTCAAAATGTCCAATGTTACAAACGATAGATTTATCGCGCATTGCTTTGAAATGACGGTCAGTAATAATTTTAACATTACCTGTAGCTGTTACAAATATGTTAGCTCTTGAGCAAGCATCTTCCATAGTAACTACTTCAAAACCATCCATTGCAGCTTGTAAAGCACAAATTGGATCAATTTCAGTAACCAAAACGCGTGCACCAGCACCACGTAACGATTCTGCTGAACCTTTTCCTACATCGCCATAACCAGCTACTACAGCTACTTTACCAGCCATCATAATATCAGTTGCTCTACGAATAGCATCAACTAAAGATTCTTTACAGCCGTATTTGTTATCAAATTTCGATTTTGTTACTGAATCGTTTACGTTAATAGCAGGAACTAATAAAGTACCTTTTTTCATACGCTCGTATAAACGATGAACACCAGTAGTAGTTTCTTCTGATAAACCTTTGATGTCTTTAGCTAATTCAGGGTAACGGTCAAAAACCATATTGGTTAAATCGCCACCGTCATCTAAAATCATGTTTAAAGGTTGGCCACCTTCAAATGCAAATAAAGTTTGCTCAATACACCAGTCAAACTCTTCTTCGTTTTGACCTTTCCAAGCGTAAACCGGAATACCAGCAGCAGCTATTGCAGCAGCAGCGTGATCTTGTGTTGAGAAAATATTACATGAACTCCAAGTTACTTCAGCACCTAAAGCTTTTAAAGTTTCAATTAAAACTGCAGTTTGGATTGTCATGTGTAAACAACCTGCTATACGCGCACCTTTTAAAGGTTGTTGCGGACCATATTCTTTTCTGATACTCATTAAACCTGGCATTTCTGCTTCGGCTAATCTAATTTCTTTTCTTCCCCACTCTGCTAAACTAATGTCCTTAACTTTATAAGGAGCTACTGATTTTGTTTCTGACATATTATTTTGATTGTATATTTCTTTAATATTTTATGCAAAAATAGAATAATCAAGCATTTTAAAAAATTGATTATTAAATATTACAACAGTTAAACAGCAATTTGTTTTTAATTTTTTTTATGACATTTAGGCTTAATACATTTTTTGGAAACAAATTTGTAAAATTGTAATCTCAAAACACACTTAAAAAATATAAAAATTATGCCATATCCAGAAATGTTAGTAGCACCAATGCGTCAACAATTGGTTGATGTAGGTTTTAAATCGCTGATGACAGCTGATGAAGTAGCTGCAGTTATGAACAATAACGAAGGTACTAAATTAATGGTTTTCAATTCGGTATGCGGTTGTGCAGCAGGTACTGCCCGCCCAGGAATTATGAAAGCTGTTAAAGAAGCCACCAAAGTGCCAAATGAATTATTAACTGTATTTGCCGGACAAGAAGTAGAAGCAGTAGCTAAAGCTAGAGAGTTTATAGCTCCTTATCCACCATCGTCTCCATCAATTGGTTTATACAAAAATGGTGAGTTGGTTCATTTTATTGAGCGCCACAATATTGAAGGCCGTAGTGCTGAAATGATTGCCGAAAACTTAAAAGCAGCTTTTGAAGAATATTGCTAAGCAATAATTATTAGAAAAATCAAGTCAAAAAAATAGGCTGTTTCAAAATTCGAAACAGCCTATTTTTTTGCATAATTATTTGTATTATCAAAATATAGTGTTACGCTGTCAGACGTCAATCAAGTGTAATAAGCAGATCAGTAGTTAGACTATGTTTGGTAAATAAAAAAAAGCCGTATCAAAAATTTGATACGGCTTTTTTTAGTCACTTTATTTTTAGTTATGCAAAAGCATTTTCGCCTGTAATATCTAAACCTGTAATTAATAAATGAATATCGTGTGTTCCTTCGTAAGTTACTACCGATTCTAAGTTCATCATGTGGCGCATAATTGGATACTCGCCAGTAATGCCCATTCCGCCCAACATTTGGCGTGCATTACGGGCTACGTTCAATGCCAAATCAACATTATTACGTTTTGCCATACTAATTTGTGCAGGTGTAGCCCTTCCTTCGTTCATTAAAACGCCCAAACGCCAAGTTAATAATTGTGCTTTGGTAATTTCAGTTATCATTTCTGCTAACTTTTTTTGTTGTAATTGGAAACCAGCAATAGGTTTGCCAAACTGAATACGCTCTTTGCTGTAACGCAATGCTGTATCGTAACAATCCATTGCTGCTCCTAAAGCACCCCAGCTAATTCCGTAACGAGCAGAGTTTAAGCAAGTCAATGGTCCCTTTAAGCCTTCTACTCCTGGTAATATATTTTCAACTGGAACTTTTACATCAGCAAAAACCAGCTCACCAGTTGCGCTAGCACGTAAACTCCATTTGTTATGTGTTTCTGGCGTGGTAAAACCTTCCATGCCACGTTCTACAATTATCCCTTTTATCTTTCCGTTTTCGTTTTTAGCCCAAACTACTGCAATATCTGCAAATGGTGAATTTGAAATCCACATTTTTGCACCGTTTAAAATAACGTGTTTACCATCGCCAGCAGGTTTAAAATTAGTGGTCATTCCACCTGGATCAGAACCATGGTTAGGCTCAGTTAAACCAAAACAACCTAGCAAATCGCCTTTGGCTAATTTGGGTAAATATTTATGTTTTTGCTCTTCGCTACCAAATTTGTAAATAGGATACATAACCAAACTACCTTGAACCGAAGCAGTAGAACGAACGCCTGAATCGCAACGCTCTAATTCTTGCATCATTAATCCATAGGTAATATAATCCATTCCACCACAGCCGTATTCTACTGGCAATTGCGGAGCGTAGCAACCTAACTCACCTAACTGTTTTACCATAAAACGTGGGAAAACTGCTTTTTGAGCCACATCTTCAATAATTGGAGAAAGTTCTTTTTTTACATAATCGCGTACAGTACTGCGAATTAATTTATGTTCTTCACTCAATAATTCATCCAATAAATAATAATCTGGATGGTTGTAAACATCTTGCTTGTTAGCTTTTGTGAATTCTTGTGCGTTTGTAGTCATTTTTTTTATAGTTTAAACCAATGGTTTTTTATTACCACGGCTTTTTATTACGGTGCAAAAATAGTTTTTTTGTTTATTATTATTACAACCCATGAAAGTACAAACTTGTTTAGAAAACCTCGAATTTTTTGCCTACCACGGAATGTACGATTTTGAAAAGGTAAAAGGTGGTAAATTTAGGGTTGATATTATTTTAACTGAAAATAAACCAAGCGATGTTTTAATGGAAAAACTATCGGATATTATTGATTATGAGCAAGTTTTAAAAATAGTAAAAGCTGAGATGGAAAACCCAAGAGATTTTATTGAAACCGTGGCTCAAAGCATTATAAATCAACTAAAAACTGACTACAATCATTTAGAAAACATCAGTGTAAAAATAACCAAATACAACCCCGCAGGCAAGTTTGATGGCGGAAATGCAAGTGTCGTTTTGAGTGTGTAAGATCTTATTGTTGGATTGCTAGATGGTTGAATTGCTTTTAAAAATAAGATGGAATGAATACCCAGTTACCGCAAGTGTTAATTGCGCGTAGCGTTAGTTGCCTGTTAATGAGTATAATACACCTTAATGTAAACAGGTTCTAAAATATTTTATCCAACTAAAAACTATCAATTCATCTTCTTTTTTAACTTGTTCTCTGTTTAAGTAAAACAACATTGGCGTATAGCTTTTAAAATTAAAATCACTCACTAGCAAGTTTTTACCAGAATCTAAATGTAATAAAACACCATATTTAGTTGGTGATTTACTTGCATCAATTTGAACTGAACTATAACTAATTATGTTCTCTAATTTTAAAGTAATATATCTTCTTTTAAAATAATAAAGTATAATGGTATTATTCGCTTCATTTATAAGAATTATTGAAGGAAGCCATAAAAATGTTATTACAAAAAACAGTATAATCCATAAACAAAATAATATTACTAAAACAAAAAGCACATACACTGCGGGTGTATCAAAATTTGTGTACAAGGCAAAAAGTATTGGCATTACCAGCAACCAAAGCACAAAAATTAGCCTAGAAAACAAATACCATTTGCTGGTTTTTATTTCAATTTCCATTGTTTGTAGTTTTAGAGTAGTATATGTATTCTTTAAATTTCATATTTTTATTATAGAGCTTATAAGAGATTTTTAGGAAAAGAATAAAATTTATTTTAAACAAACTCACTTAAATCAGATACTTTTTCTAAAATTTTAGGTAAGTTATCTGTTAAACCTTTTTCTATTAATTTTTGAGATATTTGACCAAACCATTTGAATATTTTATTTCCAAGATTCGTAGATTCACCCTTATCTGTTTTACTTTTAGAAATAATATTATCTAATTCCTTGATTTGTGAATTTTCTATACCAAGATCTTTTAAGTTCTTATAAATTTCTTCTATTTTGTTGTTATTTATTACGCTTGAATTATTATTACCAACAATTACATTAACTGAAGCTCCCTCTTTTGCATTGATACTTATTGAACTTAATGATTTGTCTGTAAATGAATTACTGTCAAGTAGCTTTATAAATTCTATAGCAACATTCACTTCACTAAGCAAAGGTTCAAAATGACTTGGATAGTAAATTTCGGTTCCAATTTCATGTGAGCTATAATTTTGCGCAATATCTGGAGTAGGTAATTCCATACTTCTCAAATCTTCAAAATGTTCATGGTCATACTTTATAAGTTCCAATCTAATTAAATTGTATTCATTCCAAAAAAAAATTACTTCACTGTTTTTAGCCTTATAACCATAAAAACCATCTTTAATGAAACTTTGCAAATCAATTTTAAGTCTTTCAAGTCTAATTTTTGCCTTTTCAATCTTCATTTGAGTATATTTTTTAATTCTTCAAACCTATTCTATTTCTAAAAAAAACAGTAAAATAAAACTAATTTTTTAAATCCCCAATTTTAGAATAGAAAGTATTTATCATTGTTAACTTGAGAGCATAAGAAATTACAATTATTGACTTTGTTACTTCATTAAATAACCACTCAAAAAATGAAATGTGTTGTTTCCAAAAATTAAAATAAATTCGCAGTTACAATTTTTCTTTTGATTATGTATAAATACAGCCCTATAAACAACGAACTTTTTAAGCTAAATCGTGCCAATTTTGTAAAACAATTAAAGGCCAATAGCATTGCTATTTTTAACTCAAACGATGAGCATCCTTGGAATGGCGATGCCACCCATAAATTCAAGCAAAACAGCGATATTTTTTACCTAAGCGGTATTGACCAAGAGGAAAGCATTTTGGTAATTTATCCTGATAGCCCCACTCCTGAACTGCGCGAGGCATTGTTTATTAAACAAACTAGCGATTTAATGGTAACGTGGAATGGTTATAAGTTAACTCAAGCGCAAGCACAAGAAGTAAGCGGAATAGCCAATGTATTTTGGTTAGACGATTTTGAAGCAAAGATTCGTCCTGCTATTAATTATACGCAAAACATTTATTTAAGTTTAAACGAAAACGACCGCAGCACTGTAACTACTCCTTACAAAGATTTGCGTTTTGCGCAAACCATGCGCGAAAAATATCCTTTGCACAACTTTGAACGTGCTGCGCCTATTGTGCAACGTTTACGTTCTATTAAATCGAAATACGAATTAGAGTTAATGAATGTAGCTGTTGGTATCAGCGAAAAAATGATCAATCGACTTTTCAAATTTGTAAAACCTGGTGTTTGGGAATACGAAATTGAAGCAGAAATTATTCATTCGTATATTAGTAATCGTGCTAACGGACATTCGTTTCAGCCTATTGTAGCCAGCGGACAAAACTCGTGTATTTTGCATTACAACGATAATAACCAACAGTGTAAAGATGGTGATATAATTCTGATTGATAGTGGTGCTGATTATGCCAATTACGCCAGCGATATGACTAGGGTAATTCCAGTAAATGGCAAGTTTACTGCTCGCCAAAAGCAAGTTTACAATGCAGTATTGCATGTAATGAATGAGGCAAAAAAATTATTAAAACCTGGCGTAATGCTAATGGAATACCAAGCACAAGTGGGTTTAATAATGGAAGAGCAATTGGTAAAATTAGGCTTACTTACTACTGACGATATAGCCAAACAAAATCCAAATTGGCCAGCTTACAAAAGGTATTTTATGCATGGAACCAGCCACTTTTTAGGTATTGATGTACATGATGTAGGCATGCGTTACGAACCTATGAAAGCAGGCATGACATTTAGCTGCGAACCAGGTATTTATATTAAAGAAGAAGCCATTGGAATTAGGTTAGAAAACGAAATATTAATTACCGAAAATGGTTGTTTAGATTTAATGAGCCATATTCCAATTGAAGCCGATCATATTGAAGAGTTGATGAATGGTTAGTAATTGACAATAGGCCAATTTCAATTTGTCGTCATGCTGAGGAACGAGGCATCTTTAAAAGGAATTTAGAGAGAGACGGTTTGTACCTCAGCATGATGTATAATTGAGAAGAAATTAGCAAAATACAAATAATATTTTGTCCGAAGTTGGTGTCCTCACCAACTTCATAAATTAGATTAATTTTGATAGACATAGACAAAGCATTTAACGATAAAAACCCAAGGCTATATAAATTATTGCCTGGCTTTTTTATAAATTGGATAAAACGAATTGTTCATCAAGAAGAAATAAACCAATTTGTAAAAGAAAGTGAAAACGGCACTGCTATACAGTTTGGTGCAAATGCTGTTACCGCATTAGGCGCTAAAGCTGAATCGGTTGGGTTAGAAAATATTCCTAAAACTGGCGGGGTAATTATAGCTGCTAATCATCCATTAGGCGGTGCCGATGGTTTGGCTTTTATTGGAGAAGTAGGTAAAGTGCGCAGCGATTTAAAGTTTATAGTAAACGATTTATTGATGCAGTTTAAAACACTTGAAAGTGTGTTTGTACCCGTTAATAAGCATGGAACCAATACCAAACAAAACTTGCAGCGTATTGAACAATTGTATGGCGAAGGACATTGTATTTTGATATTTCCAGCAGGTTTATGTAGCCGCAAACAAGAAGGAAAAATAATGGATTTGCCATGGCAAAAAAGCTTTATTAGCCAAGCAGTAAAACATAATTTACCTATTATTCCAACATTTATTGATGCTTATAACAGCAACTTTTTTTATAATTTAGCCAATATCAGAAAAAAATTAGGCATAAAAGCCAATATTGAAATGTTTTTTTTGGCAGATGAAATGTTTAAACAAAAAGGCAAAACCATAAAATTTACTTTTGGACAACCCATTTTGCCAACTACATTTAACAAAACCAAAAATATGTATGAATGGGCACAAGCTTTAAAAAAGTTTATTTATAGACTGAAGGAAAATCCAAAAGCCGTTTTTGAAAAGTAATAAAAGTATCTAAAATACCTATATTTACCTATTTGGCTTAATTACAAACAAATACAAATAAGCCTATTTAATAACATACTCATTTAGCAACTTATTTTTTTATTTTTTTGGGTTTTGCTTACCAATTGCAAATATTTTTTTACATCTTGCAACTATTATACGATTTGATGCAGCCGATAGTTGATAAAATAGATAGAACCCTCCTTAAAAGTGAACTTACAGCCGAAAGATTTGTAAGGCCTACTAACAATATTACCAATGAAATTTACATTTTTGACGGTAATAGTGCGCCTAACTTAATGCTTGAGGTAGGAAGATTACGTGAAATTTCGTTTAGAGAGGCAGGCGGAGGTTCAGGCAAAAGTGCTGATATTGATGAACATGACACGGGAAAATACATTTACAAACAGCTAATTGTTTGGAATCCCGAAGACGAAGAAATAGTTGGCGGCTACCGTTATGCTATTTGCAGTGATGTAGAAGATGAAAATGGAATTTACCACCTATCAACTGCCGAAATTTTTGAATACAGCGAAAAGTTAAAGCGAGACTATTTTCCTTATACCATTGAGTTAGGAAGAAGTTTTGTTCAACCACAATACCAACCTTCGTTAGATAACAGAAAAGGATTATTTAGTTTAGATAATTTGTGGGATGGGCTTGGGGCTTTAACTGTTTTACATCCTCACATAAAATACTTTTTTGGAAAAGTGACTAATTATCAGCACTTTAGCAAAGAGGCGCGTGATTATATTTTAGCTTTTATGGATTATTATTTTCCTGAAAATGAAGGGTTAATTAATATTCCAAATCCTTTAAAAACAGAAACTGATTGCACTGAATTTTTAAAAAATATAAAAGGACTTCCATTTAAAGAAGGTCATTTGTATTTAAATAAAACTGTTCGTTCGTTAGGCGAATATATTCCGCCTTTATTTAACAACTACATGAACTTAAGCCCAACCATGAAAACGTTTGGCACTGCCGTAAATAGTCATTTTGGTTATGTGGAGGAAACAGGAATTATGGTTACCATTGACGATATTTACCCAACAAAAAAAGACAGACATATCAATAGTTTTGTGTCGTTTCTAGAAAGCAAAAAACAATAAAACTTATAATATTAATCAAACAAAAAAGCTGCTTAATTTGGAAATTAAGCAGCTTTTTTAGTTTAAATTACTATATGTTATTTTACTAAAATTCTAATGGTATTGATGGTTTTATTTTGGGCTAAAATATTGCCAAAATAAACACCAGCATTTAAGTAATTAACTGCGCTTGTATCTAATTTGTAGCCTTCTTTTGTATCAGCTTTTATTAGGTTAAAGGTATATGTTTTTCCTACCATATCAATTAGCTGTAATTTCAAATTGTCAACATCTAAATTGTTTGGCTCATTGTTAATAGTTATAACCAATGCTTCCATTTCGTTTCCAAATATTGGATTAGGAAAAGTAGCCACCGAAACATGGTTATCGGGCTTTGGGCTTTGTAGTAAATTGTCACTGTTTTCAGTTTCGTAACATCCATAACTTGGGTTAGTAATAACAGTATTGGTAACCGCATCTACTTTACGCGAATTATTGTTAAAATCCCAATTCACTAAATCGCTAGCAGCTTGTGTTAAAGGCTGGGCATTTCTACAAACCACACAATTGGTGTTTAAATCAAAGTTTAAAGCTGCAGAATTCACAAAACCTATGGTTTGAATATCGGTTCCTTGAAAATTATTGGCTATACTAAAATTAGACTGAATAGGATTGGCTATGAATAAGGCATTGGATAAAGTATAGTTTTGTGTATTTAAGTTTTCAGGGTTAGGATCACGAACGGCTAAATTATTATAACATTTACCAATTGTATTAGCATTGGTTTGAAAAAAGAAAATGGCTCTTCCCGAATCGTTTTTATCTAAAATAACAGTGTTGTGCATGGCTTCAAATAAGGTTTGGCTATATGTTAAACCCATCCGGCTAAGTACTTGAGGTGTGCAAGATTTATCTGATAAATACACAGCATTAATAGCCCACCAAGTAGCTTCTTTACTATCCATATTTGGATTAATAATCAAATTATTATAAAATCTATTTTGAATACCAAAACATTGTATAGCGCTTCCATTTCCTGTATTAATGGTATTGTTATATACTTCGCCTTTACAAGGCGAACCAATAATAATTCCAAACATTTGACTAGTTTCTTTACTCAAGCCATAATTTTTTACTTGGTTATTATAAACTTTATAGTTTCTAGCACTTGCTACTTGAATTCCGTCCCAACCTGTGTTTTCAACTATATTATTATAAACCAAAATGTTATCGGCTAAATGTGGTAAAAAACGCCATGCCCCATTGGTAAAAGATAAAATACCATTGCTAGGTAAACTAGCTGCAAAATTTTGGTTAATAGTTAAAGCTACACCATCGCCTACATCGTATGAGGTAGAGCCAATATAAAAGCCCTCACTTCCTACATGGTGTATGTAATTGTGATGAAAAATGCCTTTTCCTAACGTTCCTAAATTTACATACTGCCTAAAATAAGTAGTATCGGTAACAGTTTTAGCACCATTATAAGGTTCAGATGATTTAAACTGAACGCCTTGTGCACCCGTGTTTGCAATTTCAACATATGACAACTCTACGTTTTTGGTGCCTCTATCAAAAATTAATCCCATACCTGCAGCACTTGATATACCATTAACTTTAAGCTGATAGCTTTGGCCGTTATCTAAACCCGTAACTTTTATGTTTTCACAAAATTTAAAAGTTACTCCAAAACTGCTTTGGTTATTTGCTTGGGTAATTTGTACCGCTTTTCCATTTTTGTTTTTTATAACAATTGGAGCCAAATCACTTCCTAACAAGCCTTGAAAAGTTAAAGGCGTTCTTGTATAAACTCCATTTACTAAATTAGTAGCATCAATTTGCAATGTATCACCAGCCGAAATATTTACATATAAATAATTATAAACCTGCAAGCTATTTCCTGGTGCTATTTGAATAGTTTGCTGATTATAACTTTGATAATAACTTGTAGCCTGCACCACCACTTCGGTAGCAGGAGGAATTATTATACTTGCAAACGAATTACTTTCAAAACTTCCGTAACTTGGGTTAGAAATAGCAGTGCTAGTTTTAGAGTCAAATGTGCGCGATAAATTATTAACAGCTATTGCTTCTTGTGGAATATGTCCGCTTAAAGGCTGCGCATTTCTGCATGCTGCGCAATTTGGAACTAACTCATAATTGCCTGCTTCCGCATTAACAAAACCAATAGTTTGTAAATCGGTACCCGAAAAATTATTAATGCTACTAAAATTACTTTGAATAGGATTCGCGCTATACAAAGGATTTGACAAAACGTAGTTTTGAGTATTTACGACTTCTGGATTGGGGTCGCGAACGGCTAAATTATTAAAACATTTTGCAATACTATTGCCCTGAAAATTTTGAACAAAAAACACTGCCCTACCTGAATCGTTTTTATCCAAAATAATGGTATTGTGAATGGCTTCAAATAAAGTTTGCGAATAATTTATTCCCAATAAAGAAAGGGTATTGTTGGTACAAGCTTTATCATTAAAATAAATAGCACTGATATTATACCAATTAGGTTCTTTGCTATTTAAATTTGGGCGAACAATTATATTATTAAAGAATCTGTTATTTACCCCAAAACATTGAATAGCACTTCCATTGCCATTTCTTATCCAATTATTAAATGTTTCCCCTTTACTTGGTGTACCAATCATAATTCCGGCCATCTGTCCATATAATTTTTTAGTAGCCCAATTTTGAACTTGGTTATTGTAAACCCTGTAAAACTTAGCCATAGAAACCTGAATTCCATCATAACCAGTAGTATCAGTTCTATTATTATAGATTAAAATGCTATCGGCAAAATGAGGTGTGAACTGCCAAGCACCATTTACATTTTTAAGCACATTATTTGTAGGTAAGCTGGCAGCAAAAGTTGCATCAATAGTTATGTTAATAGGATTACCAATATCAAAAACTGTTGAACCAATAAAAAAACCTTCGTTACCTACATTATGAATATAATTATCGTGAAACTTACCTTTGCCAAGAGTATTGGCGGTAACATAAGTTCTAAAATAAGCGGTATCGGTAACCACTTTTGAACCGTTATATGGCTCAGCCGATTTAAACATGATAGCTTGTGCACCAATATTACTTATTTCTACATGTTCAACTTCCACATTTTTAGTTCCTCTATCAAACGAAATACCGGCACTACCTGTACTAGCAAAATTAGCAATGCTTAGCATATAGCTATTTCCATTCTCTAAACCTGAAACTTTAATATTTTCACAAAAATGAAAATTTAAACCATAACAGCTATTGGCATTTAACTGGTTTATTTGTATTTTTTTGTTCGGTTTATTTTTAATAACAATTGGCAAACCAACGGAACCAACCAAACCTTTAAACTGAACTGGATTTCTAACAAAAAATCCATTTGAAGTATTGGTTGCATCTAACAATAAAGTATCACCAGCACTTATATTTACATATAAAGTATTATAAACTTGTAAGCTATTTCCTGGTGAAATGGCTATTGTTTGTCCATTATAACTTTGGTAATAACTATTGGCTCTAATAACCACATCAGTACTTGGTGAAATGTTAATTGTTGTGGCGCTTGTTATGTAAATAGCACTAAAAATAATGCAAATGGTTAGTAAGGCTTTCGTCATGTTTTTTTGTTCGTTGGTAAACCAAATGTCGCACTTAACATGTTATAAACAAAATTTTTACACAAAAAATTTGGAAAATAGTAAAACTAATTTCCAAAATGCTTCAAAATGAACAACATCTCTCTTCCAATTTCACTCACTTTTTCTAAATACTTTTCTTTTTCTAACTCGGTATCATCAAATGCTTTAGGATCGAAGTATGGTAATGAAACTCTTTTAAAAGCTCCAACTACTAACGGACAACCTTTATCAGCCGAATTACAAACCATTATTGCAATAAAGTTTTGTTGTGGATTATAACTTTCGCTATATACTTTTGAATATAAAATATCCATAGTTTCATCATCGTCAGCCAATTTAATATGGTATTTAGGATTCGAAGTTTCATCCAATGTTTTTACATTAAACCCAAAATCTTTAAGCGCATTAATCATTCTAATATTAAATGCCGTTGCTTCTGTTCCTCCCGAATAAGTATATATATTCTCAATACCATAATACAGAGCTGCCACTTTTAGCCATAATTGCCCTAACTGACTTCTGCGTGAATTATGGGTACAAATAATGGTTAAATCGGCTCTGCCAAATAATACCAAACTCTCTTTTATAGTTAAAGCCAAATTTTTCAATTCTTGCTTTCGACTTTCTGGAATTAAATCAAACTCTAATTCAAGTTTTAAAATGGCTTGGTGTAAGTTATTATGCAAGTTCATTTTTATATAATTTTTGTTTTAAATAATAAGCAAATTTTACTAATAAAATCAGTGCGGGAACTTCAACCAATGGGCCTATTACTCCCGCAAATGCTTGTCCGCTATTAATGCCAAAAACACCAATAGATACAGCAATGGCCAATTCAAAATTATTGCCAGAGGCAGTAAATGATATGGCTGCATTTTCAGCATAATTAGCTCCAACAAACTTGGCCACACAAAAGGTAAGTGTAAACATTACTGCAAAGAAAATCACCAAAGGAATTGCTATGCGTATAACATCAAAAGGAATAGAAACTATCATTTGCCCTTTAAGACTAAACATAATAATAATAGTAAAAAGTAAGGCAAATAAAGTAATGGGAGAAATAAAAGGTATGTACTTTTGATTGAACCATGGCTCACCTTTTATTTTGACTATCAAATACTTACTAATCATGGCTAATGCAAATGGAATACCTAAATAAATGCCAACTGTTTTAGCTATTTCAGTAATGGTAATATTTATGCTCAAAGCTTTTATGCCAAATAATGGTAACATAATTTCTAAATAAAAATAGGCATACAAACTAAAAAATAGTACTTGTAAAATACTGTTTATTCCCACTAAACCCGCCACATATTCTCTATTCCCTCCAGCCAACTCGTTCCAAACTATAACCATGGCAATACAAGGCGCAAGCCCAATAATTATTAAGCCTGTCATGTAGTCAGGATAATTTTTTAAGAAAAAAGTAGCCAATAAAAACATTAAAAAAGGACCAACAATCCAAGTAATAAAAAAGGAAACGAAGAACAGTTTTTTATTAGCAAATAAGGATGGAATTTTTTCGAATTTTACTTTAGTAAGCGGTGGATACATCATTAAAATTAATCCAACTGCTAAAGGTATATTGGTAGTTCCGTTTGAAAATGAGTTGATAAAATTAGCTGAATTAGAAATAAAATAACCAATAGACACGCCAATTGCCATGGCTAAAAATATCCATAATGTTAAGTATTGGTCTAAAAAAGCTAGTCGTTTTTGTTTGCCAATTGAAGTGTTATTATTCATTATTTATGTAGCGTTTTTATGAATCGTTATTGCGAAGCACGAAGCAATCTCACAATTGGATTGCTTCGCAAGCCAAGGCTTGATTGCATTGAAGTTGGTTCTAATTAATAATCTTAGCAACATCCTCCTCCTGGAGTGCAACAACTTTCGGTTTTGGTTAAATCTTTTAAATTTACTTTCAATTTTTCGGTTGGTATTCCACATTTATCTTGAGCCAAACAATTGGTTTGTTTATTTACCAATAAAAAATTGCTTCCGTTAAAATCAATATTGAACTTGCCAATGGTTTCGGTTTGATACTCTACCTCTACTTCATAATCACCAATGTTTAATACCTTTTCCGATAATTGGATAATGTTTAACAATTTTTGTGGTGCCAGTCTGTGGTCAAAATCGTTGGCTTCCCATAACTGAAAATTAATAACCTTTTCTATTCTAACAGTTCCACCACAATCAATAAAATGTTTGGTTATTTCGCCTACTTCAGTTACATGAAAATGAGCGGGAACATGCGCACCATTAGGCAATACAAAACTTACCTCTGATACTGAATTTAATTTTTCCTTTACTTCTGATAATTTCATTTTGTTGTTTATTTAAAATTTTGATTCCTCACTAACAACAGTTAGTTTTCTTGTTATTTATGTTAATGGTAATGTGGGCAAAAAATGCCTCTAAAATACTGAGCGCATCCGGATTTAAACAGTAACAAATTGACGTTCCCTCAATGCTTCCTTTAATAATTCCTGCATTTTTTAACTCTTTTAAATGCTGAGAAACTGTTGGCTGAGCCAAAGGCAAAACATTTACTATATCTCCACAAATACAAGTATCAACAGAAAGTAAATACTCAATAATAGCTACGCGTGCAGGATGGCCAATGGCTTTAGCCATAGCTGCTATTTGATTTTGTTTATCTGAAAAATGCTCTGTTTTGCTTGCTCCCATTTTTATTTATTATAATATTGCAATATTACGATAAATAAGGGCACACACAAACAAAAAAATTACAGCGTATTGATATTCAGCTAATTAAAGATTAGTCTTTATTTTCATGATCAAAATAACCACGCGACTTAATGTTAGTAGTAAAAAAATTTAAGAATAAAATTATGAAAAATAGAAATAGAAAGGCTTGTGTGCTTACTAGTAATTTACCCCAAGTGGTGGTAGGAAAAAAATCGCCATAGCCAATGGAAGAAGAGGTAATAGTGCTAAAATAAACTGCATCAAACCAATGAGTAAAAGGTTTGTTTAAGTAATTACCTAGCGAATACAAAACAGCATATGCAAATATAATTTCGAGGTAGTTTAAAAATAATAACATCATTGACCTTTTATACGACCTTGGCCTTGAAAACGAATCAGAAGCAAAAATTAAGGTAGGAACATAAAGCACAGTTTCTAGTAATAAATAAACCATTATATAAATTAACCATTTATATATCAGCCAATTATTGCTTAATATAATTACAGGAAAAACCACCTTTAAAACCACATATATATCTAAATAAAGCTCTTGGTACTCATGTCCCTTTTTGCTTGCCAACTGCTTAATATAAATACCTGGAAAAACAAGTTGAGAAATTGAAAGTATCAATCGTATAATTTTCTCAATTCCATTATCATCTTGGTGATGGTTATGCCAGATAGAGTTTATATTATTAATCCTTTTTTGTATTGGACTAATAGCAGATTTGGTTTTAGCATTACTTCCTAACAGAAGCTTTTTGAAAATACGCTTCATAATTATAAAATTATAGTTTTGATTTCTTTTCTTTTATAACCAAATAGCGCTCATCCACACCTTTACGTGTTAAATAAATAAAAGTATTTTCAGCTTTGGTGCGCGCCCAAGGAGTTTTGCGCATAAAGGTAAGCGCTGATTTAATAGAAGGATTTATCTTAAAACAATTGGCTGGTATTTGTTCATATAACTTTTCCCAGCCATAATATAGCTGCAAATAAGTAATGATGGTTTCTAGAGTGTAACCGTGAAGCGGATTGTTTTTTTGAGGTTCTGTCATGTTGTAAAAAAATCAATAGCAAATATAGCCTTTAAATGGAGCTACTTTTAAAAATAATACACGTCAGTATTTTTCATTAATCCAATCAATAAAATTTAACTCTTGTCATTTATTTAAATTGCTACATTTGTTTGAATGAAAATACAATTTTTAGGAGCAGCACAAACTGTTACAGGAAGTAAGCATTTACTTACTACAGTTGACAACAAAAGTATTTTATTAGACTGCGGTTTATTTCAAGGAAAAGGAAGTGGCGAAGGCGATAAAAACCGAATTTTAGGTTTTGATGCAAGCAAGGTTGATTATCTAATTCTATCACACGCACACATTGACCATTCGGGCAATATTCCAAACTTGGTTAAACAAGGCTTTTCAGGACCCATTATTTGCACACCTGCAACAGCAGATTTGTGCAAAATAATGCTTACAGATAGTGCTCATATTCAAATAAATGACTTAAAGTTCATAAACAAACGAAGAAAAAAAAGAGGTGAAGAACCCCTTGAACCACTTTATGATATTGATGATGTAGACCAAGCATTAAAACAACTTGTTTGTGTGCCTTATGGCCAAGAATATGAAGTATGCAAAAATGTTTGGGTTACATTTACAGACTCTGGACACATTTTAGGAAGTGCTGCAATTAACTTAAAATATAAAGAAGGACATAAAACCAGACATTTAACCTTTACTGGAGATATTGGCCGTTATAACGGTTCTATTTTAAAAGATCCTCAACCTTTTCCTCAAGCAGATTATATCATTGCTGAATCAACCTATGGTGATAGATTACATAGCAATAATACCATGAGCGAAGAGCAACTTTTAGAAGTGGTTCATAATACATGCGTAGTTAAAAAAGGTAAACTTATTATTCCTGCTTTTAGCCTTGGTAGAACGCAAGAAATAGTGTACGCACTTGACCAATTGGCAACACTTAAAAAACTACCTAAGATAAATGTTTATGTTGATAGTCCATTATCCATAAACGCTACTAATATCATGCGTGAACATGAAGAATGTTTTAATGAAGACATATTAGCATACATGAAAAAAGATGATGATCCTTTTGGATTCAATAATCTTATTTATGTTCAAAGTGTGGAGGATTCAAAAAAACTAAATGAAGTAAAAGGACCTTGTATTATCATATCAGCATCAGGTATGATAGAAGCAGGACGGATAAAACACCATGTAGCAAATAATATTGGAAATCCTAAAAACACCATTTTAATAGTAGGCTATGCTGAACCACATTCTACAGGCGGTAAACTTCGCAATGGTGATAAAACAATAAGAATTTTTGGTGAAGAACATCAAGTGTATGCCGATGTAGTTATTATGGATTCTTACAGTGCTCATGGCGACTACCAAGAAATGATTCAGTATTTAAGTTGCCAAAATAAAAGTAAAATAAAACAACTATTTTTAGTACATGGCGAATACCCAACTCAAGTTCACTATAAAGAAAATTTGTTAGATGCAGGATTTAAACATATAACTATTCCAGCCATGAATGACGTGGCAATATTAGAATAAAAAAAGCCTCTTAATCATAAAGATTAAGAGGCTTTTTACTTTTAAAGTTTTGATTATTCTTTAATTAGTTTTTCTACAAACTCATTATCATTAACCAATACTTTTATTACATAAAATCCTTTAGCTAAATTACTCAATTCATCTACTTTTAAGTTAGTATCACCATTGTCAACTTGCATTTGTTTTTGGTAAACTATTTTACCAAACAAATCGTATAACAACACATCAGCAGTACCCGCTGTAGCTGCATTTATGGTAATATTTAACTCGTTAGTAAACGGATTAGGGTAAGTTGCTATACTGCCTTTAGCATCATTGTTAAAGTTAACTACTTTTACAATTGAAGTTTCGCTACTTGCATCTACATCAATTGTTTTTAAACGATAATAAACAACTTGTGCTCCAGCATTAGTCACTACATCTTTATCAATAAAGCTATAGTTAACTAGTTTATTACTATTACCAACAGCATTTACAACACCTACTTTCACAAACTTCTTATTATCAACCGAACGTTGAATTTCAAATAATGAAGCATTGCGTTCTTGAGCAGTAGTCCAAGTTAAAAGAGCATTGTTGTCTTTTCTTAATGCATTAAATGAAACCATTTTAACAGGTAATGGCGATAAATCGTAAGTTCCAGTAAAATTGGCTGAGGTAACAAAGCCGTTAGCTCCAAAAGTTTTTACTAGAGTATCTAAAGCTGTATTAAAGCTATAATGCATCCAAGGTGATAAAGCATCATCTTTTTTAGCTAATTTAATATCCGACTCAGAAGGAACTGTTCCTAATCTATTTGGCTCATATTTAAAGTTAACATTGTATGAGTAACCAGAACCACCTGTTGCAGTGATATTCCAATGTTCGTCTAAATAACTAGCAGGACCAAATATACCGTAAGCAGTTGGGTTATTAATTAATGAACCAGTATAATAACGAGCAGCAATTGAAGTAGGCAACAAACCTGAAAAATCCCAATTAATACTACCAACAGTATCTAACATATCAATAAAATACTGTGTATTACCATAACCAATAGTACCGGTAACAGTAGTTAATGGTGGAAGTGAAGTTGGGGTAATTTGATAAGCACCTATATCGGTAGCACCAGTTGTAACATTTTCACTAATAGGTTTTCCATTTATATCAAAAGCAGGGATATTTAAGAAAGTAGGGATAAATCCACCACGACCGTTAATATACCAGCTAGATGATGAAGTGGTATCAGGTTTTAAACCATCAACTGTAGAGAATGCAATATTAGTGTTTAACGATTTGGCATCACTATTAACATAAACTATACCTTTCATAGAAGCAAAATTGGCATATGTAACGGCACTTATGTTAGCTATAGTTGCGCCTGTAGTATAATATAAATTATTATCGCAAACACTAGTACCTGTTTTAGCAATTGCATCCATGTATAAAGGAATACCTGCACTAACCGATAAAATATTATTCATTAAACGCAAATTATTACTTGCAGGGTATGTAGTGGTTCCATTAACAAACGAGGCATTACCTTGCAAATACACCCCATAGTTGGTTGATGAACTATTAGAACGGAATGTATTATTGAATAAAAACACCGAAGATGAATTTACTACATAAGCACCATAAGTAGTATTAGCCGATGCTTGCAAATGAACAGCGTTGTTAGAAATTACCATAGGACCAGACGCTGCATAATAGGAGTGTTGATTAATTGAAATTCCATACAAACCAGCAGGATTAATAATAGTATTTCGTAAAATCTCGCAATCGTTTTGAGAAGTAACACTATAAATACCGTAGTTAGCAGTATTACCAGCAGCTAAAAGTATTCTATTGTTTCTAATTTTATAAACAGCTCTATTAGTTAAATTAATACCCATGTAGTATTGGTTATTAAACAAATTGGTATCAATAATCAAATTTGGAGTAGCTTGATTTACAATGTTTTGCCCACCAAGTGTAATTCCCATAGAACCGTTATTGAAAGTATTGCCAACAAAACTTAAAAATGTGGCATACTCGCCAGCAGGACCAAAAACAATGCTAAACAAATCGCTAGTACTTGTAGTAGTAACCCCATTTAAAACGCAATTGCGAACTTCAATATTATTGCTGTTAGTATTGGTAGCTGCAAACTTAATCAAACTTAAAACCCTGCCATAAGTAGCATTGGTATTTTGAATGGTTACATTCTTAAAGGACACAAACTGAGTTCCTGTTGTTTGAATAGTAAAATTAGCTGATGCTGTTGAAGAAGAAGAAGTAATAATTACACTTGAAGCTACACCAGTACTTGATTGGAATGTAATGGTATTTGTTGCACTTGTACCAACTATAACCGGTAAATTTATTTGACCAGTATAAGTTCCAGGAGCAATATTAAATACCACGGGGCCAAATACACCACCACAAGTAAGTTTATCAACTACAGCTTGGAAAGAAGTAAAATTAGATGTGCCAGATCCAGTTGGATTAATAGTATAAACCCCTGCTAAACCTCCACATAAGGTGGTTTGTGCCGAATCGTTCATAGGAACAGAATCTAAAACAGAATTTGGCGAAGAAGTCCATGATTTGATTGTTTCAGTTGTGCCCACAAAATTATATTGTTGACTTGTTGAACCAACGCCACTAGTACTAGTAAATGTAACTGTATCAACTGCATTAGGTGCTAAGAAACCAGAATAGGGTAATGTTACAGTTGCAGATGTTCCAACTTTATAGTTAACATCAACGTTAGTTAAGTTAGTAGTACCATAGTTTTTAATCAAAACCTTGATATCGTTTAAGCCAGGAACCAATGGTTGTTTTGGTGAAAGTATAGTTACCACACCTGCGTCATTAGCCGGAATGTCAAATTCATAAACGCCAATATCTGGTGTAGTTGCATTTCTTAATTTACCGTCAATATCATCAGTAACATTAACCAATGGAGTACCTGCATTACTCAACACAGGATCGATTGATCTTAAATTTGTAGTTGAGAAAAATACTGGATTAATAAATTGACTATTAGCATTACTTCCAGGTAGAAATGTACCTAACATATTTGGCGTTCCTGTAACAAAAGCAAGTAATGTATTAGTAATGAAACCAGCTATTCTAAATGGATAAGCTGAAGTTGAAAAATATACATTATTATTCATGCTATAAAGTGCTGGAGACAAGTTAACTCCAGAAACAAAGAATACTGATAAAGCACCTAAAGGAGCTGTAAATATATTATTGAAAATCCTTACATTATTATATGTGGTCGGATTATTATTACTGCTGTAAAATGCAGCTCCAGCATAACCTGCCTCAGCTGTAGTTAATTTAACAGTATTATATGCAATATCGCATTCCTTATTGTTTATTTCAGCTATACCATAAGTAGTATTGGCAGCAGCACCAATTTGAATCATGTTATTTGCTATAGCCATAGTACTAGTTGATGCTCCTAGATTAGCTGTTGCATACACACCATAACCACCTAATTGATTTGATATGTTATTACCCACAATTCTATTAGCATTATCGCTATTTGCCAAGTATATAGCATAAGTAGTAATAACATTGTTTACTACACCTGTGCTATTAACATTGTTACGAGCCACGGTACAAGAGTTTTGGTAACCCATGAAAATACCATATAAACTTGCATTGGTTACAGTTGAATTTCTAACAATATTATTAATTAATTTAGGAGCAGTATTACCAGAAAAAGTAATTCCATAGTATCCACCTACAGATGTGCAGCTATCAATTAAGGTATAGTTAGCACTATTACCCAATGTAGTATTTGAAGTTATTGAAGCCGATGCTACAAATGCATTTACAGCTGTTGAACTAACTATTGGTACTCTAAAAGTACATTTAGTAAACGAGTTACTATCAGCACCATTTATCAACTGCACAGCAGTGGCACCACCACTATTTGTCCCCTCAAAAGTTAGGTTTTTAAACTCCACATTTTTGGCACCATTTAACAATAAAGTAGCTCTTTGAATACTACCATTATGAACCACTTTACATGTAGCAGAATCCGAACCTAAAAATGTAACCTTACTTGCTAAACCTGCACCTAAAATAGATGTTAATGTTACTTGCTCGTTATAAGTTCCAGGCGCAACCGTAACAGTTAACGGACCATCAACACCGCAATTTTGCAGTACTTGCATTAAAGCATTAAATGTTTGGTAATTGCTTGCACTAGCCGGTAAAGCAGGGTTAATACTTACCGTTCCTGATATAGGAGTACATAATGTGAAATTAATGGTATCATTATCTCTTAAACTATCTAATACTCCATTAGGAGCTTCGGTCCAAACTTTTACTGCATAAACTCCGTTAGCAGGAGCAGTAAAAAAACCTACAGATTGCACTGCCGTATCTCCTGGATTAATTGATCCAAAATAAGATGCTGGAGTTTGAGTAGTAGTATCAATTTTCCATCCTATATTGGCATTTGATAAAACAGATTTACCAAAGTTTTTTAAGGTTACATCAATTGGAATAGAAGTAAATGGTGTAATTCTTGTCGTAGTAGGACTCAATAATCTTACTATTCCAGCATCTGCTCCCGGTACAATAAATTCATAAGCACCAATATCAGGTGTTGAAGAACGCAAAGCTCCTGTAATATCACGAGGTACTATAGTTGGTAAGCTAAAACCTACATTATCTAAAGTATCATTACTAGGTTGTAAAAACGCAGGATTGGTTCCGTTTCTAAAATTAGGATTAGCAAATACACTAGCTTGATCAAAAGCACTTGAATTAGCTGTTTTCCAATTAGCCAAAGTTGGATAAGTAGTAGTAAGGTAATTACCAACAAATGTGTTACTTCCATTTAAGTAATAAGCATTATTATTAAACACAAAAGTAGTTGGAGAAGTTGTAACTGCAGTATTTAACCACATACCAAACTTATTAGCTGTACCACCGCGATTAATGGCGAAAATATTGTTTCTTACATAATAATTATGGGTGGTATTTGCAGTTGAGTTATAAAAACCATAGGTAATACCCGTAGCTGCAGCTGCAGGATTGTTAAACCAAACTGTATTATTGTAAAAGTTTAAATAATAAGTTGTTCCAGAATATGCGCCATAAATTGGTCCATTTCCAAAGAAATTGTAAATCAAATTGTTTTTTACAATACCAGGAGCTGTTGAAGATTGATAACCTGAATTAAAGTACATACCATAAGCAGTATTAGTTGTTGTTGGTACACCCTTGAAAACATCATATATCGAATTATTTTCAATAGTGTCACCATTATTTGAAATAACAATGTAAAAACCATAAAATGTAGTGACTGAAGTTCTGTTCGACTGGGATATTCTATTGTTTTTAAATACATTTCTGCTACCATATTGTGTATAAAAACCATAAATATAAGGATCAACTAAATCATTATTTAAAAACTGATTAGCCGAAGGAACAGTTGAGTACTCAGAAGTGCCTCCAAATACATTTACTGAATAATATGGACCTCCAGTAGGATTCGAAATAAATTTGCAATTTCTAATAATATTTTGAATTCCTGCATGAACAGTTCCTGATGATGTAACACTATTGGTTTGTGACGAAAACGCAATGTGTGCATTTTGCGCTGAAGCACTAGTATTACCAAAATCAATAATTATACTATCAATAATATTACTATCTGCTCTATTCATAAAATGAAAACCGACAGACTGACTAACATTCAACGTTTTAATTGTAAAATTACTAAAACGCATATAATCAGCACCATTTAATAAAATTATATACCAATCATTTGCAGTAGGATTTGCCTGAATGGTATTTCCATTTCCATTAATAGTAATTGTATTAGTTAAACTTGAACCGATAACTTTTGTAAACAACACTTGACCAGTGTACGGACCAGAATTAGCTACAATATTTGCGGTAATTGCTCCAGTAATACCTCCTAAACTAACTAAATCGGCAAAACCAGATAATGAAGTAAAATTATTAATACCTGAACCCGCAGCATTTATGGTATAAACCCCTCCTGGAAGCGCACTTGCAGTTCTAGCCGAAGCTGAATTATTTGTTGTAAAAGCATCAACTAAAGAATTTGGATTACTTACTGTTGCGCTAATGGTATAAATAGTTCCTTGAGCAACTGCTAATGAACCCAACGCTATTGGTGCAGAAACAGCACCAGCACCCAAAGAACCTGTAAAAGGAACAGGGGTTTGAGGCACTCCATTAATAGTCCAATTAATGGTAGCACTTGTAATGGTAGTAGAACCTGCATTTCTAATTGTTGCAGTTACAGGTTGTGTGCTTGCCAAATAAGGCGCAGCTGTAACATTTACCGAATTAAATGCCACATCTAAAGGTATAGGATTAGCTTCAAATGCACCAATATCAAATGGTGTTGTTCTTGGTGTATTAGTGTAATCAGTAGTTATAAATGCAAAATTATCTCCATTGCCATCAAACCAAGCATCTCTTGGCCTAAAATCAATAGCAGCTGTATTGGTAAATAAAGGTGCAACATCATTACTATTTTGATCAATTGTACCAATAAAAGATTTCCAAGCAGCATAAGTTGGATACACCACACCATTATGACTAATCATGTTATAATTAAGCGAGTTTGAATAGTAATCGTTTTTATTTATAGTAGCTCCAGATACAAAACTACCTGCGTTAAACATGCTGAATTTTGGACCAGTACCGCCAGCTGTTATCGAAACAATATTATTTCTAAAGTCAAACAAACTAGAGGTTGAAGTACCTGAACTAAGATAAACTCCATAAATTGTAGATGTAGTGGATGTATTAGCAGTATTATCAAAACTAAATGTGTTGTTATAAAACCTACAATTAAACGATGATAAAATATACACCCCATTTTGAGGACCATTACCTTTATTATCGTAAACCAAATTATTATAAAATATATTAGGTTCTGTAGTGGTCCCATTATAGTTAATCATCCAAAATGCATACATAGTATTTGCATTTGTTGGAGAGCCACCGAATAAATTGGTGATGGTATTATTATCAAAAGTATCGTTTCTACTTGAGTTGTTTAAGTTAAATCCATAAGTAGTTGTTAAAGTTGTTTTGGTTGGCCTTCTTAAAACATTTTTTCTAAAAACGGTACCATTTGAATTACCCCAATAAATACCTGAGTTAAAAAAATTTTCAATAGTGTTATTAAGAAATTGGTTACGGGAAATAATGGTTCCTGATGTAGCTGGAAACCCAACAATACCATAATACATGCCACCTGAAGTTGGATGCCCCTTTATGGTATTATTTCTAATAATATTTCTATAACCATTAGCCCCTGAAGTTGTAGGCGAAGTATTGCTGTTAGAAAATACAATACCTGCGCTACTTGTTGAAGAGGTACTTGTTACTGATGTTATTTCAATATTGCAATTTTCAACAATATTTGAGTCAGATCCCAAGGTAAAATGAATGCCCCAAGCATTGGTAACATCTAACGAACGAATAGTTAAATTTTGAAGTGTTACATAATCAGCGTTTGAAAACTGAATTATGGCAGGAGCTGTTGCTGTGCATAAAGCTTGCAGTACATTTCCATTTCCATTAATAACTACCCTATTGGTATTATTAGCACCAGGAATATTAGGAATAACCACTTGACCCACATAGTTAACCGTTCCAGTGGCAAATGTGAATGTTACAGGACCACTAACACCAAAAGGTGCAGAATTTGATGGACCTCCATCACTCCTTGTATTAGCACTAGTTAAATAAGTAATAGCAGATTGTAAATTACGGAACACAGTGCCACTTGGCGTTTGTGTTGAGTCAATAGTGTAAGAACCTGATAGCTGAACTGCTTTTATTTTGTTAGAAAAACAAAAAAGCATCAGTACTAATAACATTGTTAATTGTAGATTTTTTACCATAGTTTTACTGAATTAAAGTATGCAACTAAATAATTTATTCTGTATTAACAAATTTAATTTGGATTTTTGGGAAATTAATTTACAAAAGGGTGCTTTTGGCAAACAAAACACACATTAAACAACACAAAATATTGCTTTACATTAATCTATAAAATTTAACTACAATTACTTTTAATCAAAGCAATTTCTTATGAATAGAAAAAATACTACGAATTTTTTACGAAAACGGCATTTTTTTTAATACGAACAAACAATAAAACCTAGCATTAAGGTGACTTTTGACAGAATACATATTAACAAAAATTAATGGTGTTAAGCGCCGGATTCATTATAGCTTAATTGTAAAAAATCACAATTTAAAAAATGAAGAGTTGTTTTTAAGTTTTTTTTTGGAAAAAATTTAGTAAGTTGCAGTAGAAAAAATTCTACACATATGGAAAAAAATTACAAAAAATTTATTATTATTTTGTTGGTATGCTGGCATGGGAGTTTATTTGCTCAGGTTACCAATAACTTTATTATTCCTTCATTGGCGAATGGAACATCAGGAAATGGCCGCGGACCAGCAACAACAGTAACTTATCATCGAAGTTGTGCACTTTATACTGCAACTGAATTTGCAGGAAACATTGTTAATGGCGACACCATAAAAAGGATTGGTTGGAGTATTCTTACTGCCGGTTCATCTGTTAGTGGAACTATGAAAATTTATTTGGTGAATACAACGGATGCAACTTTTTTAAGAAGTACTACCTGGGCAACTTTACTAACTACACCAACAGCTTTCACACAAGTATATAATGGACCAATGACTATACCTGTATCCGCAGGTGTTTATAGTTTATTGCTTACTACGGGCTTTAAATATACTGGAGGAAATGTTTATTTAGCGTACGAGTGGACTCCGAGTACTGCTGGAACTGTTGCTGCTATTTACAACTGCAACACTAATTTAACAGGTGGACAATGGAATGCCACTAGCACAACAGCTTTACCTGCTACCTTAACTGCAAACAGCAACTTTAGAGCTCAAGTTTTAATTGGAGTAATTCCTCCTAAAATTGATGCCTCAGTCCAAGAAGTTTATTCATTAGGTAAATTGCCAATACCTTATGCGAACCCACATATTGTTAGAGCCAACATTAGAAACAAGGGGTCCGATACAATTTTTAGTCAGAAAGTGCGTTTGAATATTACTGGTGCTAATATGTTCGCAGATAGCGTTTATATTGATACATTAGCCCCTGGAGTAGCCAAAACAATTTCATTTAACCCTTACTCATATATCAATTTAGGTGCTGGTACTGTGGTTGTATCGTTACCTACTGATAGTAATAACAACAATAACTCAAAAACATTTAATCAAATTATTACAACAGGTTCCTATGGATATGCAGACCCAACCTTGGGTGCTGCTGGTGGTGTTGGATTTACAGGAAACAGTGGTGATTTTATTGCCAAGTTTCCTTATACTGGTAGCAATAATATAAATCAAGTTGGTGTTAATTTTAATGCTGGAGGACAACCTTATCAAATTGTAATCTACTCTGTAGTCAATGATACACCGGGTGTTTTACTTTGGAACTCTTCTACACTTACATCGGCAACTGGTATAAATACTGTAAATGTTAGCCCAGTTGTGGCAGTCTCAGGCTCATTCTTTGTTGGTGTTCGTCAAACAGGCACAACCAATGTTGCCTTCGGTTACCAAGCCGAAGACCCAATTAGAAGCAACACATTCTTTTATAAAGCCGTAACTGTAAATAATTGGAATGATTTTGCAGTTACAAATTCAGCATTTAGATTCATGGTAGAACCACGCTTACAAGTATCTGATGATATTGGAGTTACAGGAGTTGACCAACCGTGTGCAGCTGTTATAGCAGGAGGCGCACCAATTGCACCAGAATTTCAAATTACAAACTTTGGCGTGAATGGTCAATCTAGTTATATTGTTCGCTCTCAAATAACAGGGCCAGTAAATTCAACTACAGCGGATACTATAACAACCTTTTTAGCAAATGGTGCCTCAGCTAATATAGTATCTAATAACTTTTTTAATCCAACCATAGCAGGAACTTATACAATAAAAGTATGGACTCAATTATTATCGGATTTAGAAAGAAATAATGATACTATTACTTACACATTTGTTGTTGGAAATCCCTCTAATACAAATGCATCAGGAAGTGGAATTAATTTTAATGGAACTAATAACTCATTACAAATAAAAGGTGATGGAACATTAAATTTCACTGGTGAAAAGTTAACACTTGAAGCATGGGTAAATCGCACTTCAAATGTAAATAACACTGCAATTATTAGTAAAAATATTATTTCTACTGCCTTTTCACAGTATTCTTTATACGTAAACCCTTTAGGCTATCTTGTTTTTAAAGTTTCTACAAGCTTGTATAGTGATTCAGTGACTTCAACAGTCTTTTTACCAACTGGAGTATTTACTCATGTTGCTGCTCGGTATGATGGAAGCACAATCCAAATATTACAAAATGGAAAAATAGTTGGCTCAAAAAATTTAATTGGAACAATCATGTCAAGTACTTTCCCAGTTTATATTGGAAATTCTTCAAATAATGAAATTTTTAGCGGCATAATTGATGAGATTAGAATTTGGGATACATGCAGAACAGATGATCAAATACGAACAAATATGCACAAACGCCTTGCCAACTCTTCAAATGTCAATCTGAAGGCATATTATCATTTAGATGAATTTTTTGGAAATTATTTAATTGATGCTTCAGGTAACTGTAACGCAGCAACGGCAATAAATGCACCAACTTTAATAGCGAGTAACTTTCCATTGGGAAATCCTACAATAATAAAAAACACAGTATCTACTAGCGGTAGTGTAACATTTACAGGAACTGGAGTAAATATGAATATTTATAACCAAAGTGGTGATAATGATATTTATGTAATTCGCTTTACTGACACAGTATTGGTTACCTCTCCAATAGTTTCACCTGGAGGTATCTCCTCTACTTTTGGTAATTATTGGCTAATGTATCGTTATGGAAGTGGTATTATGGATAGTGTTGAAGCAACCTTTTCGGTAGCTGGAGTTTTATCAACTGCAACAAATAATGATTTTAAATTGTTCACTAGAGCAAATGGGAGCAATACTGGTTGGACTCTTTCAAGAAACTTCTCAAATGGATTCAATTTAACTAGTCAAACAATTATTATGGGAATTGATTCAACCTTGTTTAATAATCAGTTTGCTATTGGAGCAGTTAACAATCCTTTACCAGTTAAGTTAATTTCATTTAATGGAACTGCTAAAAATGCTGATGCATTGTTATTATGGTCTACAGCAAACGAAACTAACAATAAAGGTTTTGAAGTAGAACGCTCAATAGATGGTAAAAACTTTACAAGAATTGATTTTGTTAAAGGTGCTATTAACTCAAATGTTACTCAAAAATACAGCTATACTGATAGAGAAGTATTTGCAAATAGTAAAACTGTATACTACAGATTAAAACAAGTAGATATGGACGGTAAGTTTGAATACACCAAAACCATTACTATCAATAGCGAAAAAGCAAACAATACAAACATAGTGGTTTACCCTAACCCAATTAATGATGTGTTGAACATTGAAATGGAGTCATTTACCAATACTTCGGCTAAATTAGTTATTACCGATTTAGCGGGTAAAAAAGTAAAAGAAACTACATTGAATGTAAACGAAGGCATCAATAAATTTACTATTGATAATTTAGGCGAACTTAACAGCGGTGCTTATATTATTAATATTACAGCAGATGGTAATATCCTATTCAGCAATAAATTTATAAAAACCAAATAGTAATTCATTATTTACTAACAATAAAAAGGCCCGATTATCAAATGATAATCGGGCCTTTTTATTGTTAGTTTAATTACATCTTTCCAGTACTTCCATATCCACCAGCACCTCGGCCAGTTTCACTTAATTCGGTAGTAATTTCCCAAACAGCGGTTTCATGTTTTGCTATAACCAGTTGAGCTATGCGCTCACCATTTCTTATTTCAAAAGGCTCTGTTCCATGGTTAATTAAAAGTACTTTTACCTCTCCCCTATAATCTGCGTCAATAGTTCCAGGACTATTTAAAACAGTTATACCATGCTTAAATGCCAAGCCACTTCGTGGTCTTACTTGTGCTTCGTAACCAACAGGAATCTCCATAAATAAACCCGTTGGAACTAATGCTTTTGAATTAGGATTTAACAGAACGGACTCGCTTACAAATGCGCGTAAATCCATTCCAGCGGCATGAGCTGTTTCGTAAGCTGGTAGCTCATTATTTGAATTATTAATTATTTTTATTTTCATAAAATTAGTGATTAAACAAGGTTTTAAAACGCTTTTCTGTTATAAAAGCAGTTGCAATAAATACCAATAATAATAAAGCATTTATACTATATAAAATAATTGGTTCAGGAAATAAATCGTTTGCCATTTTACCAGTAAAAAATAAGGCGATGGCAGTTAAAGTATAACCAAAAAACTTTCCAATATTATACTCAATTGGATAGTACTTTTTACCCATTAAATAACAAACTACCATCATGGCAAAATAGCAAATAAAAGTAGTCCAAGCAGAGCCTGTATAGCCATAAATAGGAATCCAAATAAAGTTTAAAACCAATGTAATGGCAGCACCCATTAACGATATATTGGCTCCTTTTTTATTGTTATCGCTTAACTTATACCAAATTGATAAATTATAATAAATACCAAGAAACATATTGGCCAACAATAAAATGGGCACTACATGCAAACCCTCGTAAAACTTAGCATCAATAAAATGTTTAAAGAAATCAATAAATAAAGTAACCACTAAAAATAAGCACAAACAGATAATAACAAAATAATCCATTACCACCGCGTAAATGGTTCGCTTATCTGAGCTTTTTGAATGACTAAAAAAGAAAGGCTCAGCAGCAAATTTAAACGCTTGCACAAAAAGTGTCATTAAAATAGAAAGCTTATAATTAGCAGCATAAACGCCATTCATTTCGTTAGCCAAGCTACTATCAGGATACAAATATTTTATTAAAACCCTATCTAAAGTTTCATTAATCATTCCAGCAAAACCTACAATAATTAATGGAGCGCCATAAGCAATCATTTGTTTCCAAAGTATTTTATCAAAACCTTGTTTTATTGCTTTAAACTCAACCAATAGTAAAGGAATGGTTATAATGCTAGCAATTAAGTTACTTATAAATACATATTTTATACCCGTTTGTCCGTCATATAAAGGCATTGAAATACCTTTATTTTGCAAATAAGGACAAAGCATTAAAAAGTATAAATTGAAAAGAATATTGCTAAAAATATTAATGTTTTTTACAAAGGCAAATTTTAACGGGTTATTTTGTTGGCGCAATAATGCAAAAGGTAGAAATGTAAGTGCATCTAAACCAATAATTAGCGCAAAATAACGCACATATTCGGTATGTTCTGGATATCTGATTAAATTGGCTATAGGTTGGGCAAACAAAACTGCTCCAACCATAAATATAATGGAAGTGGCTAATATTGAGATCAATGCAGTAGAGAAAACTTTTGGATTATCTTTATTACTGTTAGAAAATCTAAAATAAGCTGTTTCCATGCCATACATCAAAACTACATTTAAAAACGAAACGTAACCATACATTTCAGCTACTGTTCCAAAATCGGCTTTTGAAAACAATGCTGTATGTAAAGGTACCAAAAGGTAATTAACAAATCTACCAACAATGGTACTTAAACCGTAAATTGCTGTTTGTCCAGCTAATTTTTTTATAGAACTCATTTATCTTTTTGCTCTTCGGCATTTTTAAAATTAGCAATACTTTGTTTTATGTAAGCATTGGTAAAATCATAAACCAATTTATATGCTTCATTGTATTTACTTAAAGTTACAGCTTCTGCCTTATCATCTATATCGTGGTAAAAATGATATTCGCCCATTAAATAAAAAAAGAAAGATTTTACACCGGCCTCAGTAAAATAATAATGATCGCTATTAGCAGCTTTACCCCTTGGGTTTATATTAGGTAAATAACTGCCTTGTTCATTTACAAATTGCAGTAATTTAAACTCATCAGGAAATTCTGTGGCGTTAACGGCTGTAAGACCCTTATCGCCAGTTGCCATCAAATCAAGGTTAATTAGCAGGGCCATTTTATTTAAAGGCACCAATGCATTTTGTGTATAATAATAAGAACCTAATAAGCCAGCTTCTTCGCCTGCAAAAGCAATAAAAAGTACGGAATAATCTAATGGATTTTTTACAATATTGGTTGCTAAATCAAGCATCATAGCTATTCCGCTTGCATTATCGTTAGCACCAGGAAAAATAGCAGGACCAAATTTACCTAAATGGTCGTAATGAGCAGTAATTACTATAAACGAATCAGGATAAAGTTTACCCTTAACACTTGCTAAAACATTTTGAGTCTGATGGTTATTAGGAATTGATTCAATTTCAATTTCTAATTCAAGCATGGTGCTTTTTAAGGCATCTTTTTGAATAAAAATTATAGGAAATTCATCTTTTTGTAACGAAACACTCCAAGTAAATTTATCTTGTTTATCAAAAATTAAACCTTTAGCACCAACAGTATTCGTTAAAATATTTTTTGCCCTATCTTGATTTAAAAAAGTTTTACCTTTAATACTGGTAGCAACTATAAAAGTTCTCCTATTTAACTTTTTTACAAAAGTTTCGTAAGCAAATTTATTATCAATAGTAGCTGAATCAATATACACAATTTTAAAAGTGCCTTTGGTATTAGGGCAGCCAGCATCAACTATAAAATCGCGACCAGGTTCAAGGTCTATTCCATCTACTTTTAAACGGGTTTCGCCTGGAAAAACCATTACCTGAAAACCAAAATACTGCATGTAATCTACTGTAGGTGAGCCTAGTCTGTTCTTTCTAAAAGTTTCAGCAATGTATTTTGCAGCTTTTTTATCACCATCATTTACATATCCTCTACCTGAAAAATCATCAGAACATAATTTTTCAATTACTTGCTTTGCGTATTCTTTATTTTGTGCATTTATTGCCAAAGGCAATAAAAATAATGCCACAAATAATTTAGAAAACAACTTACTTTTTAGTTTAAAACCCATATTTTAAAAAAGTTTATTACAAAAAAAATCCTTCGAAGCAGTAAAAACTAACTCTAAGGATTTTTCATTTATTAAAAATAATAAAATTAAAGTGCCACTACAGTGTACTCGTAGCTTTCCATAATTAGGTTAGCTAATAATTTAGTACAAGCAGTTTCCACCATTTGTTTTGCTTCGGTTTCGTTAGCTGCTTCTAGCTCTAGTGTAATGTGTTTTCCAATTCGTACATTCGATACTGAAGGTAAACCAATATTTGGCATAGAACCAGTAACTGCTTTTCCTTGAGGATCTAATAAAGCCTTATGAGGCATAATGTTTATGTGGGCTGCGTATTTCATTTTTTAGTTTGAAAGTTATTATAAATTGAAAAAAGTATATATAAAATAATGCTGATGTTTATTCCTAAATATCCAAATGCAAATAAACTAATCAAACAGCATATTAAAAAGATATATCGAAGTTGATTTGCTTGCCATGCAAAAGTTTTAAACTTCAAAGCAAATAAAGGTAACTCAGCCACAAGCAAATAAGCACTTACAAAAGGAAAAATTACCAAGAACCAAATATTTTGAAAAATAGCACCTAAACCAAAAGTATTGGCACTAATTACAAACGGAATAGCAGCAATGAACAATGAATTAGCAGGAGTTGGAACACCAATAAATGAATCGGTTTGGCGCGTATCAATATTAAATTTAGCCAATCTAATTGCTGAAAAAATTGGAATTAAAAATGGTAAATAAGAATGGATATCAAAATGGTTAAAATCAATTGGAATATTAGTTATTTTATAAAAAATAAAACCCGGAGCTACCCCAAAACTAACGCAATCGGCCAATGAATCGAGCTGTTTACCCATTTCGGAACCAACTTTTAAAGCACGAGCCACAAAACCATCAAAAAAATCTAAAATAGCCGCAGCACCAATAAAATAAGCTGCTCTTTCTAAATCGTTATCAACCAAACTCGAAATTATTGATAAACATCCGAACAATAAATTGAACGAAGTGAGCGCATTTGGAACGTGTTTTTTCATATATTTTTGTTTTAAAAACTTTTGCAAAGTATTAGATATTTAATTATTTGACAAAACACAGATAATAATAAAGTTGCTTTTATGGCTTATCCTTATAATTTTGAAGTTCTAATTTAAATTATTTAATGCTTAAATCGCTAACATTCATAACATTAATTTTTATTTCGATGAGCCTGTGTGCTCAAAATAAAATAACTATGAGTAAAAAAGGTAAACTCAATACCATAAATTGCTCAGAAAAAGCTACTTACGAAAACGTTAACGGAAAAATAAGTATTAGTATAGTTACTAGCAATGGATTGCATTTACAATTAAATAACTTATCAGAAAGCCAATTTAAATGTGGTGCTCGCTTTACTTCAAAAACACCTCAATTAATACTAATTGATAATAATAACAATATCAGCTACTTATCAAACACCAATGTACAAGTTTTGATAAATTGTAAAAAAGACTCGAAAGAATATGAAATTATTTTTTCGGGAATGGTAAAAAATAAAAAAGAGCGCATTAGCATCACCTCTATTTTAAAAGTAATTCCAACTCCAAAACAAACTGTAAAAACATTTTAAAAAATAGCTCAAAATAATAATATGTATAAAAAACTACTTAGTGTAGCTGCCGCAATTTTATTGATTGGCCAAACTAATGCTCAAACCCAAACTAAAGTACCTCACAGAAGTTTGTTAGAAGCTAAAAACGCTCAAGAACTGCAAGCCATTTATTACCAAAACATTGCGGCCGAACTTGATTACGCTAAAAATGTATTGGGTTTAAGTTTAGAACCAAAAGTATTAACCGATGGAACCGTAATTCAATTAGTGGGTGTTTCGCAAAATGGTATTCCTCGTTATGTAAAAACTTACAATGCAGGCGCAGCAAAAACCATTGGAACAGACAAAGTATACCCAGGAGGAACGCTAGGTCTTAGCCTTTCAGGAAGTGGTTTAACCAACCGCTTAGGCATTTGGGATGGTGGAGGTGTAAGAACTACGCATCAAGAGTTTCAAGGGCGAGCAACACAAATTGACGGTGCTGCTAGTAATTTAAGCGACCACGCCACACACGTAGCAGGAACTATGGTGGCTGGCGGTGTTCAGACCAATGCCAAAGGAATGGCTTTTCAAGCACCAATTAAATGTTATGATTGGACAAATGATAATTCAGAAATGAGCACTGCCGCTGCTGCAGGTATGTTAATTTCAAACCATAGTTATGGAAATATATGTGGTTGGAATTACGATGAAGCTAGTACAGAATGGAGATGGCATGGAGATGTAACTATAAGCGCAACAGAGGATTATAAATTTGGGATGTATGACAGTGAAGCTCAGCAATGGGATCAAATTGTTTACAGCAATCCTTTTTACTTGCCTTTTAAAGCCGCTGGTAACGATAGAGGCGACCAACCGTCAGGATCAGGCACAAAAACCTATTATGACAACAATACTGGCAATTGGGTTCCATTTACAGGAACTGTGCCTCCTGCCGATGGGCAATATGATTGTATTTCTACTTACGGAACTGCTAAAAATATTATTACAATTGGCGCAGTAAATAAAATCACCAATGGTTGGACTAGTGCAAGTTCGGTAGTTATGAGTAGTTTTAGCGGTTGGGGCCCAACTGATGATGGACGCATAAAACCAGATGTATGTGCTGCTGGCGTAAATTTATATTCTAGTTTTTCTGCTTCCAATACAACTTACAGTACCATTAGCGGAACCTCAATGGCTACACCAAGTGCAAGTGGTTCGGCATTGTTAATTCAACAACATTACAATAATTTAAAAGCTAAATTTTTACGCGCATCTACTTTAAAAGGCTTAATAATACAAACTGCCGATGAAGCTGGAAATACAACAGGACCTGATTACACTTATGGTTGGGGCTTAATGAACACTGCAAAAGCAGTTCAAGCCATAACTGACAGTGGAACCAATAATATTATTGAGGCAACCATGCCTACGGCTTTAACTCCTTATACTAAAACCATTGTTTCTGGCGGTTCTGCTCCAATAAAAATTACACTTTGCTGGACAGATGTAGCTGCAAATGCAGCACCTGGAACTGTGGTAGATGAAGCAACAAGCAAATTGGTAAACGATTTAGATGTGCGCTTAATAAGAGTAAGCGATAACCAAGAGTTTTTACCTTATGTATTAAATCCATCAGCACCAAACGCAGCTGCAACTACTGGCGATAATGTAAGAGATAATGTTGAACAAATTGTTTTAGCGGCTCCTACTGCAGGAACTTATACAGTAAGAGTAACTAGTAAAAAAGTATTGGCTAATAATACAAGCCAGCCTTTTTCATTAATTATAAGTGGTATTTCTCCAAAACCAGCTGCTAATTTTACAGCATCTTCAAAAATGTCGTGTGTGGGTAGCCAAATTACATTTACCAATACATCCGTTTCAAGTACATCGCGTATTTGGTATTTCCCTGGTGGAACTCCATCAACCTCAACTGCTAATAATCCTGTAGTTACTTATGCAGTTGCTGGTAATTATCCTGTGGCTTTAAAAGTGGTTGGAGTAGCAGGCGAAGATTCTATTTATTTTAACAACTATATAAAAATTGGAGGCTTAACACTACCTTTAGTTGAAACTTTTGAAAGCAACTCAGCTACTGCTAGTTTATGGAAAGTAACAAACAATTATGCTAACGATACTTTAGGTTGGCGTAAATGGACTAATACTGTTGGTACAACACCAGGAAATACCGTTTATGGATTGAACTTTTGGGACAATGTAAACACTACAAGACGTTACCAATTACAAACACCCATACTTGATTTTAGAGGAATGCAAAATGCTAATTTGGCTTTTCAACATGCTTATACTAGATATGCTGTTAACGATAGAGATTCCTTAATTGTAAGTATTAGTACCAACTGCGGAACAAGCTGGACTAGACTTTTAGGTTTAACAGAAACAAGGCCAAATAATGGGGCAAGAATGGCTACATTTACTGAAAACGGAGGAGTTGCACAAACATCTACTACACCATTTATTCCTACAAAAGCTGCTGATTGGTGTGGAACTGATGTAAACGGAAGTCCATGTAATAACATTAATTTAAATTCATATATTGGTCTTAACAACATCGTTATCCGATTTGAGGCATATTTTTCTGGAGGAAATAATTTATTTTTAGATAACATAAACATTACTGGAACACCTTTTAGCCCTAAAGCTGGTTTTACAGTTCCTAGCTTAGTTTGTGCTAACCAAAACTTTACATTAGCTGATACCTCAAAAAATAATCCAAGCAATTGGGAATGGACCATTACTGGACCTCAAAATTTATCATTTACCAGTCAAAATCCTGTTCTTAATTTAAATACACCAGGACTTTACAGCGTAAAACTAAAAGTAACCAATATTACTGGAACTGATAGCGTAACCATAAACAATGCATTTGAAGTAAAACCAAGCCCAACTAAACCTTTAGTAACAGTTAGTGGTTCGCTTACTATTTGCGATATTGACTCAACACTTTTAACTACTACAGGCAGTAATTTGCAGTGGTATAGAGATAGTGTAGCAATTAACGGAGAAACAAACACTTCATTTTATAATAAACTTGGTGGAAAAGTAGCAGTAAGAACTTTTGCAACCAATGGTTGTGCAGCACAAAGCGATTTATATACATTTACCACTGGAAGCAAACCTCCTGTAGCAACTATTACTAAATCATTAACTGGAAATGTATTCTGCGAAGGTGGCTCATTTATTTTAACATCGAGTGCACCAAGCGCTAACCAATGGATAAGAAATGGCGTAGAGTTAACAAGCCAAACCAACACTTCTCTAAACTATAACGATTCAGGTACATTTACTGTAAAGGTTTCAAATGGTGGTTGTTTTTCATTGTCAGCACCTTTAACAATTGGTAAGTTATCAAAACCACAAACTACTGAAATTGTAGCAAGTAGGTATGCTTATAAAAACGATACTGCAACTTATTCGGTTACAGGCTTAGGTACATCTACCTTTGCTTGGGCTGTTAGTGGTGGCGTTATTCAAAGCGGTCAAAACACCAATACCATTGTGGTAAAATGGAATACTGGAAGCACAGGAAATGTGCAAGTAACCGAAAAAGGAGCCAACGGCTGTAATGGGGCTACTAAAATTTACCCAGTTGGCATTTGGAATGTAAGTGTTCAAAATGTTTCACTTAATAAAGAAATTGTTTTATATCCAAATCCAGCAAACAATTATTTAACTATCAAATACTTAGGAAATTCACTAAACAATTTAGACATAAAAGTATTTGATATTTTAGGTAAAAATGTACTAACTCAAACAGTTAACTTTACTAATAAAGAAGAACAAACTATTGATATTGCACATTTACCTAAAGGAATTTATGTTATAAAATATAGTACAGCTACTTTTACTGGTAATAAACTGATTACCAAAGAATAATATTTAACACCAATACATTTAAAAAAGAACACGCCAAAAGCGTGTTCTTTTTGTTATAAACGATTAAAAATTGAACGAAAAGTATAAATTATTTAACCAATTAACGCCCGACCAGCTAAAACGGAAACAAGAGTTTTGCAATGTATTGGTGCGGTTTATACCAAAAGACGCGGTTGAATATTGTGCGGAATTAATAATTTTTCATGATTTACACCTGCATGTAGAAAACGAAAGAAAAAGTAAATATGGCGATTACAGCCCTCATAATGGAAAGGGAAATCGCATAAGCATCAACTTTAACTTAAGTAAGTTTGATTTTTTAATAACCTTTATCCATGAACTTTCGCACCATACTGCTTATGTAAAATACGGACACCACCACGAACCACATGGCGAGGAATGGAAACACGAATTTCAAAAAAATATGATTCCTTTTTTTGAACACGAAAATTTATTTCCATACGATTTAAAAGCAGCCATTGCCAAACACATGCGCAATCCTAAATATACACATTCGGCCGATGTAAAATTGCTACAAGTATTAAAAAAATACGATGAACGTAAAGCCAATACTACAGTTTTAGCCGATTTGCCAAATGGTACATTGTTTAAAATGAAAGGCTATGCCGATACTTTACGTAAAATCGAAAAACTGAGAACTTATATTTTATGCGAAACTTTAACTGGTAAAAAATACCGTGTACATGCCATGGTAGAAGTTACCTTGGTTGAAAACCAATAGAATGACTGAAACAAAACATAAATTTTTATTGTTCTATATGTATTAAAATTTACTTTTGCAGAAGTATTTATTTATTAAAAAAATACAAAACCATGATTACAGTAAGCGAAAAAGCAAAAAAACGTATAGCAGAATTAAAAGTTGAACAAAATTATACTCCAGCACACTTTTTAAGAGTAGGAGTAGAAAGTGGAGGATGTTCAGGACTTTCGTACAAATTAGATTTTGACAACGAATTAAAACCAGGAGATGAAAAATTTGGAGATAATGGCGTTGAAATAGTTACGGATAAACGCAGTGTTCTGTATTTATTTGGTACTGAACTAGATTTTACAGACGGATTAAACGGAAAAGGCTTCACTTTTAACAACCCAAATGCCTCACGCACATGCAGTTGTGGAGAAAGTTTTTCTGTATAAACATTTTTTTTGTGGAGTGTTTGATTTTTAAATCAAAAAAGTATATTTGCAGCCCTTTATTAGTTATCAACAAATAACTAATATTTTTAACGAGATAAATTATAAACAAAGATGGCTAATCATAAATCAGCAATAAAACGTAACAGAAGTAACGCAACTAAGCGTTTACGTAACCGTTATCAAGCAAAATCAACTCGTAGTGCTATTAAAGAACTACGCTTATCTGAAGATAAAGCTGCAGCTTCAGAATTATTTAAAAAAGTAGCTAGTATGTTAGACAAATTGGCTAAACGTAGCATTATTCACAAAAATAAAGCTGCTAACCAAAAATCTAAATTAGCTAAATTAGTTAGCAAAATTGGAACTGCTCCTAAAAAAGCTACCAAAACAACTAAGAAAAAAGCTGCTTAATCAGCAATTTGTCTTAAATAAAGTATTATTATTAAAAGCTTACTCATAAATTATGGGTAAGCTTTTTTTGTTTTTAGGTATTTAAACTATTTTGCCATTACAAAATGGAGTAAATGGAAGAAAGTTTAGATAAATTTACGGGTATTAAAGCTTGGGCCGAAGATGATAGACCAAGAGAAAAATTTTTACTAAAAGGCAAACAATCGCTTAGCAACGCAGAGCTTCTGGCTATATTAATTGCCACTGGCACCAAAAATGAATCGGCAGTGGATTTAGCCAGAAAAATTTTGCAGCTAACATCCGAAAATATTAATGAACTAGCCAAACTTACCATTAACGACCTTAAAAAAGTAAAAGGAATTGGCGAAGCAAAAGCCATTACCATAGCAGCAGCGCTTGAACTTGGCCGCAGGCGAAAAGATGAAGAAGCCAAACAAATTGAAATTATAAAAAACTCGCGCGAGGCATTTAATTATTTTGAGCCATTGCTTGCCGATTTACCTCACGAAGAATTCTGGATTTTACTTTTAGCGCGAAACCGAAAAGTAATTGCTCGTAAAAAAATTAGTGAAGGTGGAGTAGCTGGCACTGTGGTAGATACCAAAATTATTTTTAAACATGCCATTGAACATTTGGCAAGTTATATTGTGCTATGCCATAATCACCCTTCAGGTAATTTGCAGCCAAGCGCAGCCGATGTGCAAATTACCAAAAACCTTAAAAATGCAGGAAAAGTGCTTGATATTGATGTAGTTGACCACATAATAGTAGGAAACGACAAATATTATAGTTTTGCTGATAACGATAATTTTTAAACCATTTAACAAAAAAACCATCAAAGCCTCAATATTTACTAACCAATACCTTAATTGAAAATAGAAATAGCTGATAGTGAAATAATTGCAAAATTTGCAAATGAGCAAACCAAAACTGCTGCTTTTGAACTAATTTTAGATAAATACCAAAAGCAAACGTATTGGCATATTCGCAGAATTGTAATTGACCACGATGATGCTGATGATATTTTACAAAATACTTTTATTAAGGTTTGGGAAAACTTAAGTAAATTTAGGGAAGATAGTAAACTGTACACTTGGATTTACCGCATAGCCACCAACGAAGCATTACAATTTATTCAAAAAAAGAAACAAAATTTTAATACTTCAATTGATGATGAAAATGCGGAATATTTAAGCAACAAACTTACTGCCGATAATTATTTTGATGGTAACCAAATAGAGTTAAAATTGCAGCAAGCAATATTAACTTTGCCTCATAAACAAAGGCTGGTATTTAACATGAAGTATTACGAAAACATGAAATACGAGGAAATGCAACAAGTGCTAGAAACCAGCGTTGGTGCACTAAAAGCTTCATATTTTCATGCCGTAAAAAAAATTGAAGAATACTTAAAGAAACCCAATACAAGATAATTATTTAATTACCCATATGTTAAAATATTTACAACAATTTAAAACTTTACAACATACCGAATTACCAAGCTACAGCCCAGGCCTAAATACTGTTAAAGGACTTTTGGTTTTATTGGTAATACTTTCGCATGCTTTGCCTTTAGGTTTGGCTTTATTTGTAATTTTCTTTTTTCACATGCCTTTGTTTTTATCTATCAGCGGATTTTTAGTTAAAAAATCGGCTTACGATAAAGGCATTTTTCCATTTTTAAAAAAATTAGTGAATAGGGCCATTATTCCGTGGTTAATAGCTTTTGTGGTCTATTTACCATTTGCTTTTTACCATCGTTCTATTTTAACATTTTCGGTTTACGATATCATACATCCATTTTTCCATTTATGGTATGTACCAGCTTATATTTTAGCAGTTATAGTCTGTTATTGGGTTATAAAATTCAAAATTCCAAGTTTTTTAGTGTTGATATTAACTGCCTGTATTACAGTAGCTTGGTTTCTAATATACCGCGATCCAAAATTACCAATTAACGAACTGCCTTTGTATTTTTTGGGCGAAAAACGATTTTACTCTTACCTCCTATTTTTTTATATAGGTTTTGCTTTGCGCAATAGCATTATCAAGCTTAGGCCAAATGCGCTTTTACTTTTATTTTTAATTGGTTTATCATTTGTTGGAATTGTTGGGATTATTTTTAAAGGTCAGCAGTTTTTTAACTTTTTTGTGATTCCATATTTAATATTAAACATCAGTTTGATATTTTTTACCATCATTTATACCTCATCGCAAAATTGGACTGACAATGCTTTTATTCATTTTTTAAATAACCAATCGTTGGGCATTTACTTGTATCACCCCATGTTTATTTTTATAGCTTATGAGTATTTAGATGATCCAAAAATGAACCAAACTGACAATTTAACAGGCTTTATTGTTTTTGGAATTACCGTACTGTTAACCAGTACTTTAGTTTGGCTTTTAACTCAGTTTGAAATAACCAATAAATACGTTTTAGGAAACATAAAAAAAGAAAATGTTTAAATTTTTAGTTATTGAATTAAACCATTGAACAATAACTGCATCTACATAAAAACAATATGAAAAACGAATTTGAAAATATTGACGATGGGTTTTTGAAAAACTTAGGTAACGAAGGAGGTTTTAGTGCTCCTGAGGCTTATTTTGAAAAATCGAAAAACAGTATTTTAAATAAAATAAACAAAGAACCTAGTTTAAATATTAGTGGTAATGAAGGTGGATTTGTTCTTCCAAATAATTATTTTGAACAAGGTAAAAATGCCATTTTAAGTAAAATACAAAAGCCAGATGCTAAAAAAATAAACTTATTTAATTGGAAAACTGTAAGCGGAATAGCAGCATTATTTATTGCTGTTGTTGGATTAACTATTTTTATAAATAACAATAATTCAAACAACTTAAATGCTAACTTAAACAAAGTGAGCGAAGAAGAAATGATTGAATACTTGACTAATAACGATGTAAAAATTGAATGGATTAATGAGGTAAAACCTATTAATCAAATAGACAATAAAGAAGAAAACAATACCAAAGAAGTAGAACAATATTTAATGGAACATGCTGACGAGCAAGCTTTATTAGAGGAATTATAAAATAGCAAATGATGAAAAAGTATATCTTAATTTTTAGTTTATTAATTGCATTTACTAGCAATTTATTAGCCCAAAAAGGCGAACGTTTAGAAGCCATGAAAATTGGGTTTATAACTGAACGCCTCAATTTAACAGCTGAAGAAGCCAAAGTTTTTTGGCCAGTTTATAATAAATTTACCGAAGAACTAAAGAAATTACGCCAAAGCACCAAAGGTAAAATTACCGAAGAAATGGCCGACATGCCAAATATGACTGATGCTGAAGCTGAAAAAGTATTAGCCGATATGGTAAATTTTAAAATAAATGAAGCTGAACTTTTGAAAAAATATGCAACTGAGTTTAAAAAGGTTTTGCCTGTAAAAAAAGTGGTTCTACTTTTTAAAGCTGAAAATGATTTTAAACGCGAACTTTTAAAACAGTTAGCCAATAGAAAAAAAGACTAATTTTTATTTACCTAAAAAATGGAAGCCTACATGCAAACTTAGCATGTAGGCTTTTCTATTTATGGCAATTTAGCAAACAGTAAATCCCTAAATTTTTACTTAAAACTTTAATTCAGTTTACAGCAACTTTCCTTTTAAAAGACCCCATCAGCTAATCCAATTTTTACGTAGATTGATTTTTTACTCATTTTTATTCATATAGTTAAATTCAAAACTATATTTGCTAACTTTTTAAAACATAAAAATGAAGAAAATTTATTTAGGTTTTTGCTTTGCAATGCTAAGTTTATTAGGCATTGCTCAAACAAGTTACACGGTTAATTATACCATTGGTGGTGGTAATCCAGGATTAGTTAATACTGATAATGACGATATTACAACTGGGTGGAATACCATAGTTGCTGCATCAGTAGCTTCTAACCAGTGGTCAACACCTGTAAGTATTCCCTTTACGTTTAATTATTATGGAAATGTAGTAACATCTCTACGCGCCAGTTCTAACGGTTTAGTAACTTTTTCTAACACCACTTCATTACCAAACGACAACAGCGATTTACCAAGTACATCATTACCCGACAGTACCATAGCTTGTTTTTGGGATGCATTTACCACGGCACCTCCAACTAATACTAATGATTTAGTAGTTTGGAAAATTGCTGGAGCAGCGCCAAATAGACAATTATGGGTAAAATGGGTTTCATATGAATTAGGAGCCCCATCTATTTCAAATGCTACATTTTCGTGTGTTTTAGAGGAAACTACCAATAAAATTTATTTAGTAGAAGGCCAGTTTTCGGTAAGTGCTGCCACTCCTACCATTACTACTACAGCAGGTTTGCAATTAAACCAAACCATTGCTAATCAGTATTTAAATCAATACATTACAAGAACTGCAAATGTTGCTGCCTATACTGATAATAACTTTATTACATTTACTCCATACAACAAATCTAATATGGTTTATGTTTCTTCAAATACTGAATTAGCAAATATTAAAAACACGCCTAAAGGAAGTAGCAATGAAGAAATTTTAAAAATAACTGTAGTTACCAATGGTGAGTTAAACCCAATTGCACTTACTCAATTAAACTTAAGTACTTCGGGCACTAGCAATAACAGCGATTTAACACAAGCTAAAGTATTTTATACTGGAAATAATGGTGTGTTTTCAGCCGTTAATCAATTTGGCAGCACGGTTTCATCACCAAGTGGTTCTTTTATTGTTACGGGTTCACAAAACCTTTTAAAAGACACCAACTACTTTTGGCTAACTTATAATTTAAGCAGCAGTGCTACTGCATTAAACACTATCGATGCAGAATGTAATTTACTAACCGTAAATAGTATAGGTGTTGTTCCAAACACCACAGCTCCATTAGGAGCAAGAACAATTTCTGAAGGATTATCAGGAACCAAAACTGTAGGAACAACAGGTAATTACAATTATTTAAGCGATGCATTTAAAGACATAAATACCAATGGTTTAAGTGGCAATTTAACTTTAAGTATTACTTCCGATATTGAAGATACTGCAATTGCCTCATTATCAAATACATCTCAAAATGGATTCAAAGTGAAAATTGTACCTTCGGCTGATGTTTTAAGAAATATTACAGGCCGTTTTTTAAATTCACTTATTGAGTTTAATGGCTCACAAAATGTAGTAATTGATGGTAAAGGGCCAATTAGTGGCACTGGTAAATACTTAAGATTTTTAAACAAAGAAAGCAATGCATCAACATTTAGTTACATTAATGGAGCTCGCTTTGATACCATTCAAAATTGTATTATTGAAGGAGCAAATAATTTACAAACAATTGGTGTAGTTAATTTCGGATCATCTGTAAACTCCATAACTGGTGTGCGCGATTTATTATTTACTAATAATGATGTTAGAGATAGAAGCGATTCAGTAGGTATTCCAACAATTTTGTTTTATTCAGCAGGTTCTGTTAATTTAACCAATAGCAATATTACCATAAGCAATAGCAATTTGTTTAATTACAGACGTTCGGCAGTTTTTGTAGCAACAGCAGGAAATGGCGGAAATTGGAGAATATTAGCTAACAGTTTTTACTATAATGCTACTACCAATGTTGCAGCAGGTGATGTGGTTTCAATTATGTTAATTCCAGGCGTAAATGCAAGTAATAACGAAATTATTGGAAACTATTTTGGCGGACAAAGTCCACTATGTGGTGGTAGTGCTTTACTAAATGCCAATGGAGTAAACTTTGTGGTAATGAATATAAACACCAGCATTTCATCAGGAACTACTGTTCAAAACAATACCATCCAAAACATAAATTTAACAGCTACTGGCACCTTCGATTTTGCAGGGATTAGAATTGAATCGGGAAGAGCAGTAATTACCGGAAACTTAATAGGCCACACAACCACAGCCAATAGCATAATAAACAATATGCGTTTAACACTTTGTATTTATGGTTTTGTTGGTGGTTATGGCGAAATAATAGTAAATAATAATACCGTTGCCAATATTGCAGGAACAGGTATTTTAAATTCTTCAGGAGTGAGAGCAATCAGCTTTCAAGGTGGTGGAGCATCTCCATACATTTATAATAATTTAATTTATAATTTATCATCGGCAGGAGCACAAGTTGGACCTATAACAACTACTTTAATGGGTATTGGCTTGGTATCTTCTTCTGATTTTGGCCAATCATATATTGGTTATAATAAAGTATATAATTTGAGTGCTTTAAACGCGACAGCTAATGTAGTTCCTACTGGAATTGTAGTTGATAATAGCACCAATAACGGAATTGTAGAAGGAAATATGGTGTATAATATTACCTGTCCTTCAACTGGAGCTACTGCATTCATTCATGGAATTTATGTGGTTGGATCAGTAAAAAACTGGATTTTTAGAAACAACACTGTTTCAATTACCAATGGTAGCAATACCAATCCAATAATTATTAGAGGTATTTCGGATAACGCTGCTGGTAATATTACCAATTACTTTAACAACACTATTTATATTGGAGGAACGGCTAGTTCAGGTGCTTTAAACTCATTTGCTTTTGAACGCAGGGCAGCCAATGTAATTACCTTGAGAAATAATTTATTTTACAATGCAAGAACAGGTGGAACGGGAATACATGCTGCTATAGGAAATGTAGCTGCCACACCAACTACCAATTGGACAAGTAACACATCGAACTACAATTTATTATTAGCAGCTAGTTTATCATCAGTTGGAGCTTGGGGAAATACATTTACACCACAAACTTTAGCACAATGGCAAACCAGCTCTTTAGGCGATTTAAGCAGTTGGGCTGAATCATCTGCCATTGTTCCTGCAAGTTCATTGTTTAAAAACTTAACCAATGGCGATTTAACTATTGATTCAACCAATGCATTATGCTGGTATCTGCATGGAAAGGGAATAGCTTTAACAAACAACACTTTAGACATTCAGTTACAAAATAGAAGTATCAGTATAACAAATGGTACTGTTGATATAGGAGCAGATGAATTTACCACCACCACTACTCCACCAAACGCAACCGAATCAACAGCTCCAGCCAATAGCTCAACCACGAATTATATTTTTGGAAACAGAAAAATAGCTAGCATTAACTGGGGTGCATCGGGAGTTACACCAACCTCTGTTGCAGTTAAGTTCTATTCAGGAGTAAATGCACCAAATTTAGTTGCTTCAAAAACTCAGTTTAATGGATATTACACAGTTACACCAACTGGAGGTAGCTTTTACGATTATATACCAACCTTTACTTTTGATTCGGCCATGTTTGGAAATACAAATGGTTCTGCAACTGCTAAAATTGCATATTACCAACCAACAGTTTGGAGCCTAGAAACAAGCAGTAGCTACAATGTAAGTAATTTAGCACTTGAAGGCGGCACATCTTTACTTGCTAGTACATTACCTAGTAACTTTACAGGAACAAGTAATACCAATCCTTTACCAATAAAATTGGTAAATTTTGACGCAAAAAATGTTAAGAAAGATGTTCAAATCAATTGGGCTAGCAGCCAAGAAATAAATGCAAGCAAATACGAATTAGAAGTTAGTACGAACGGAACTATTTTTACTAAAATAAATACCACTAAAGCCAAAGGCAATTCAAATACATTAACTACTTATAGTTTTATGCATCAAAATGCATTTGAGCAACTTAATGCTAAAGCATTGTATTACAGATTGAGAATGATTGACAATGACGGTACGTTTGAATACTCAAAAACAGTGATTGTAAATAATAATGCAAATAACCAAGTTACAACAACAGTTTATCCAAATCCGTTAACCGAAACAAGTGTTTTAAATATAGTATCAACAGAAAATGAAACATTTAAAGTGACAATATTTAACTTAAACGGTAGCTCGGTTTTTAGCAAAATGGTAGAAAGTAACCAAGGCGAAAACAACATAAGTCTTAACGAACTTAATAATTTACCAAAAGGAATTTATTTTATAAATATAGTAGGCAAAACCTACAATAACAGCATTAAACTAGTTAAATAAACTAAACTTGTTTCAAATTAAAAGCCGACAAGAATAATTTCTAGTCGGCTTTTTTTACTCATTCTTCTATTTGGTTTCTAATAATTATTTCAATCTTTTTATCTCTATTGCAAACCACTTTCAAAGTATTTGCATCAATTAATTCGAACTTAATTTGATAAAATTCGTCTAATACAGCAATACATTTAACTTCTAAAGTAATTAAATCTATTTGGAAAATTTTCGACTCTCTTATTTTTAAGTCTTTATCTACCAAACAAACAATTAATGTGCTGCAAAAAATAAAAGTTTCTTCTTTAAAATAAGTTGATTCAAACAACTCAATATTAGGCAACGACTTAAATTTAAGCAGTATTGGTCCATGCCATCTACTATTATTAAATTCATCTTCTGGAATAATTTCCATTGAATAAATTTTTATAAAATCATTTTCATAAAATGGATACCAAGTATTAAACCCTTCTTCTTCTAATTCAGTCTCTTGTCCATTGTTCTTATTAAAAAATAAATTCCAAACTAAAACAACTACAATTAAAGTTAAAGCAATTATAATCAAAGGAATAACGCAAATTAAAATGCCAACTATGAATACTAAACCTAAAGTATTCTTTGCGCTATTTTGCAAAAAACTTGGTTCAGTAACAGTTTGTTCAATTTTAAAATTATGTAATCGCATTTAATATTGGAGCTTTTTACTAATTGCACAAAGTACTTTAAACTAACAAATTAAACTTTGAGCAGATTTTTAAAAACAAACAAAAATAGCCTTTCATTGTATTATATTTGCAGGCTATTTATTTAAAATTACATAGCTCTATACAATTAATGGCAAAGAAAACCGAAGATAAATGTTCGTTTTGTGGACGTGGAAGAAATGAAGTGCAATTTTTAATTGCTGGATTAGATGCACTAATTTGTGAAGATTGCACCAAACAAGCTTATAGAATTATTAGTGAAGATGCCGATGTTAAGTCATCAACACCATTAAACAAACTAGTTTTACTTAAACCTGCTCAAATAAAAGCACATTTAGATGAATACGTAATTGGCCAAGATGAAGCCAAAAAAGTTCTTTGTGTGGCAGTTTACAATCACTTTAAACGTTTACTTTCAAAAAGCAAAAAAGGCGATATTGAAATAGAAAAAAGCAATGTAATGCTAGTTGGAGAAACAGGAACAGGCAAAACATTGTTAGCCAAAACATTAGCTAAGGTATTAGATGTGCCTTTTTGTATAGCCGATGCTACTGTAATAACCGAAGCTGGTTATGTAGGCGAGGATGTGGAAAGTATTTTAAGTCGTTTATTACAAGCTGCTGATTATAACGTGGAAGCCGCTGAACGCGGAATTGTATATATTGACGAAATTGATAAAATTAGCCGCAAAAGCGATAACCCAAGTATTACCCGCGATGTAAGTGGCGAAGGGGTGCAACAGGCTTTACTAAAAATTTTAGAGGGAACCATTGCAAATGTGCCACCACAAGGTGGCCGCAAACATCCTGATCAAAAAATGATTCAAATAAACACCAGCAATATTTTATTTATTTGTGGTGGTGCTTTTGATGGCGTTGACAGACACATTGCACGCAGGTTGCAAACTCAAGCAATTGGTTTTAAAAACGAAGATGATTTGGGCAAAGTAAACGATAAAAACATGTTGCAATACATTAGCCCTGCCGATTTAAGAAGTTTTGGTTTAATACCAGAAATTATTGGTCGTTTGCCAGTTTTATGCCATTTAAATCCATTAGATAAAGAAGCGCTTCGCAATATTTTAACTGAACCTAAAAATGCTTTAACCAAACAATACAAACACTTGTTTGATTTAGAAAAAATTGATTTACAATTTACTGACGAAGTAGTTGAGCTAATAGTAGATACAGCATTTGATTTCAAATTAGGAGCACGTGGTTTACGTAGCATTTGCGAAGCCATTATGCTTGACTTAATGTACGATGCGCCAGATTTAGCAAATAAAGGCAAAATTATAATTGATTTAGCTTACGCAAAAAGTAAAATTGAAGCATTGAAATACAAAACAATTCAAGCAGCTTAGGTTTTAGCCGCAGATTATTTTAGATTTCATAGATACTATATAACAACAAAGCCTTTATTCTCATTACGATTAAAGGCTTTGCTGTTTATGTTTCAGAATGTTTAAAAAAAGCGCAATTCTTGCCTAAATAATTGTTTTTATTTGTAAATATTATTAGAAAAAAGATGAATCAATACGAAGAATTACTAAAGCATGTATATACTACAGGTGCCGAAAAAAGCGACAGAACAGGCACTGGCACACGTAGTATTTTTGGAGCACAAATTAAGTTCGATTTAAGCCAAGGTTTTCCATTAATTTCTTCAAAAAAAGTTCATTTAAAATCAATTATATACGAATTACTTTGGTTTATAAAAGGTGATACTAATACCAAATATTTAACCGATAATGGTGTAAAAATTTGGGACGAATGGGCTGATAAAGATGGAAATCTTGGACCAGTTTATGGACACCAATGGCGCAATTGGCCAAAACCTGATGGTGGAACCATTGATCAATTAAGTGAAGTAATTGAAACTTTAAAAAACAATCCAGATAGTCGCAGAATTATAGTTAGTGCTTGGAATGTAGCCGATTTACCTAAAATGGCTTTAATGCCTTGCCATGCCTTTTTTCAATTTTATGTTGCCAATGGCAAATTAAGCTGTCAATTGTACCAACGCAGTGCAGATATGTTTTTAGGTGTGCCATTTAATATTGCAAGCTATGCTTTATTAACTTTAATGATAGCTCAAGTTTGTAATTTAGAGCCAGGCGATTTTATTCACACTTTTGGCGATGCACACATTTACAGCAACCACTTTGAACAAGTTGAATTGCAATTAAGCAGAGATATTAGGCCTTATCCTACTATGAAAATCAACCCAGATATAAAATCTATTTTTGATTTTAAATATGAGGACTTTGAATTGGAGAATTACAATCCACACCCAGCCATAAAAGGAGCAGTAGCCGTTTAATATGAACTTCCCTTCCGCCTTAATAGAAGAGGCAGTAAATCAACTATCTAAGTTTCCTGGTGTAGGCAAAAAATCGGCATTACGGATGGTTTTGCATATTTTAAAGCAGGAACCTCAAGATGTAATAAAATTGGCGCAAGCAGTTGAACAAGTTAGAACTTTAATAAAATATTGTAAACGATGCCATAATGTAAGCGATGGTGAATTATGCAACATTTGCCAAAGCCATAAACGCAATAGCGAATTGGTTTGTGTGGTAGAAGATTTGCGCGATGTGATGGCTATTGAAAACACTTCACAATTTAACGGATTATACCATGTTTTAGGAGGTGTAATATCGCCCATTAACGGCATAGGACCTGATGATTTAAAAATAGCTTCGTTAATTAACAGGGCAGAAACTGAAGATATTAAAGAATTGGTAATTGCATTAAGTGCTACGCCTGAAGGCGATACCACCACATTTTATATTTCTAAAAAATTAACCCATTTACCTATTCAAATTAGTACTATTAGCCGCGGTATTTCAATTGGAGGCGAACTAGAATATGCTGATGAAATTACGTTAGGACGAAGCATAGTAAGCCGAGTTCCATATGGTAGGTAAAGGATTTTAGTAAATCTATTCCCATTTTTTTTGCGTGATTATTTGCCGTAATTGCAACTTTATTCATGACAAAAAAAACAATAGCTATCATTGGAGGCGGACCATCAGCATTAATGCTCGCTGCACAAATAAATACCGAAATATTTGAGGTAACTTTATTTGAAAAAAACTTTGCGGTTGGACGCAAATTTTTAGTAGCTGGCGATGGTGGTTTAAACATTACGCATAGTGAAGTTCCTCAAGAATTTATTCAAAAATATACTCCCAATAAATTTATTAAACCTTACTTTGAATTATTTAATAACGACCATTTAAGAGATTGGCTATATGATATTGGTATTGAAACCTTTACAGGCAGCAGTAAAAGGGTTTTTCCTGAAAAAGGAATTAAACCTATTGAGGTTTTAAATGCCATAATTAGTAAAATAACAGCCAATAATGTAACTATAAAAACACAACATGAATGGTTAGGATGGGAAAACGAAAACCTTTTGTTTAAAACACCTATCGAAAACATAACAGCTAGACCAGATTACACCATTTTTGCGCTTGGAGGAGCAAGTTGGGCCAAAACAGGTTCTGATGGTAATTGGGTAAATTTATTTAAAGATAAAGGTATTAAAACCGTGCCTTTTCAAGCATCAAACTGTGGTTTTAAAATCGATTGGCCACAAGAATTTATCAATGAAAACGAAGGTTTATACCTAAAAAATATTGCGGCTACTTGTGGCAGCTTAACCAAAAAGGGTGAACTAGCTATTACTAAATTAGGACTTGAAGGTGGCGCCATTTACGCTTTAAGCCATAAAATTAGAACCCAGTTAAATACCAAAAACGAAGCAGATTTACTGATTGATTTTAAACCTACTTTACAATATTACGCTATTGAAAAAAAGTTGAGCAATGAGTCAAAATCAACCTCCGATATTTTAAAGTACGATTTGAATATGCCAACACCTCAAATTGCTTTACTTAAAACTTATTTGAGTAAAGAAGCATTTTTAAGTGCAGAGCAATTGGCCGAAAATATCAAAGCATTTCCTTTAAAAATTATAGGTACTGCACCTATTGACGAAGCCATTTCTACTGTTGGAGGAATTGCGCTAACCGAAGTAAATACTAACTTAGAGTTAAATAAAATGCCAAATCATTTTTGTTTAGGGGAAATGCTTGATTGGGATGCGCCAACAGGCGGTTATCTGCTTCAAGCTAATTTTAGCATGGGTTATTATTTGGCAAATTATTTTAATACATCCATTTAATTAACAACTAGTTTATATACTATCAATATATTTGCCTTGTGAAAAATACTTTTTTTATTGCATTGCTGTTGGTTTTTAGCTTTAACGCCTGTTCACCAAAGCTAACACTTACCAATACCCAAACTCAAAACATAAAAATTAACAAAGACTCTCTTCAACTGCATGATGAATGGGCTTATAACACCATTGCACCTTATAAAGCGAAGTTAGATACTTTAATGAGTGAAATTTTATGTTACAATAACCAAGACTTGAAAAAAGATTTACCAGAAGGCACTTTAGGCAATTTTGTTTGTGATGAATTAATGATGTGGAGTAGAAGAATGCGCTTGGCAACAGTAGTTGATTTTTGTGTTTACAATAACGGTGGATTACGCGTTGGAAGCATTGCCAAAGGAAATATTACTGTTGGTAAAATTTTTGAATTAGCACCATTTGATAATGAATTGGTGGTAGTAGCCTTAGATGGTAAATATTGCAAACAATTATTTGATTTAATGGCTCAAAACAATGGTGCTCCTTGCTCTAAAGAATTACGTTTTGATATTGAAAACAATAAGGCTGTAAATATTACCATCAATGGTCAACCATTTGATGAAAGTAAAATCTACTTTATTTTAACTAACGATTATGTTGCAAATGGTGGTGATAAAACCGAACCTATGAAACTCGCTAACAATGTTCAATCACTTCATTTGATGGTACGCGATGCTTTAATAAAGCAATTACGAGGAGGTCAAACTAAAAATGCAATACTAGATGGAAGAATTAAACAAATCAAATAGACGTGATTTTATAAAAAAATCGGGTATTTTATTGGCGGGTTCTGCTTTTATGGCTTCGCCAATTAATCAATTATTGGCAGCTAACGGTACTACCAAATTAACCATTTTACATACCAACGATTGGCATAGCCGCATTGAACCATTTGATAAAACAGATAAAAACAATGCAGGAATGGGTGGCGCAGAATTTAGAGCTGCATTGATAAAAAAATACCGCGCAGAAAACGAAAATGTTTTATTGTTGGATGCTGGAGATATATTTCAAGGTACACCCTACTTTAATTTTTATGGTGGCGAATTAGAATATAAACTCATGAGTCAAATGGGTTACGATTGTGTAACACTTGGAAACCACGATTTTGACAATGGAATAGATGGTTTATTTAAACAAATGCCACATGCATCCTTCGATTTTGTGAACTGCAATTACGATTTTAAAGATACACTGCTTGAAAACAAAGTTTTGCCGTATAAAATTTATAAAAAAGGTGGTTTAAAAATTGGCGTGACAGGAGTTGGAATTGAATTGAAAGGATTGGTTCCTGATAAATTGTATGGCAAAATTAAATACAACGACCCTGTAGAAAATTTAAATAAAGTAGCTGCCTATTTAAAACAAGAAAAGAAGTGTGATTTGGTAATTTGCTTATCGCACCTTGGTTATAATTATAAAGAAGGTAAAATTGGCGATTTAAGCCTTGCTCCGCAAACCAAAAATGTAGATTTAATAATTGGTGGTCATACGCACACATTTTTAAAAGAACCAACTTTGGTAAAAAACGCAGTTGGAAAAGAAGTTATAGTAAACCAAGTTGGGTGGGCAGGTTTGGCATTAGGTAAAATAGATTTTACTTTCAACAACCAAGAAATCAACGGGTTTATACACACTTCAAATAATGTTGATATTGTAGATACTCACATTTAATGTTGAAAACATAGTGTTTACAAGGCCTCGCAACTGTTTGATTATCATCATTAATATTTTATTGAACCAATAAAGCAACACACATTTTGTAAACAAATTGGATGCATTTTTGCAACAAAAAAATAACAAAAAAATATTTGTGGCTATAAATCAGCACCAAAAGTTTTTTTTGTCACAATTCGAATAATATTGTTGAAAAAAACTTTTTAGTGTAAACTTTTTAACACACTTTTACAGTCGGAAAAAGGTATGAATATTATGAGTGAACAGTCGTGTGAAACAGTGTGGAATAATTGCTTGAAATTGATTCAAGATAATGTGAACCCTCAAAGCTTTAGAACTTGGTTTGAGCCAATCAAACCCATTAAATTAGACAATAAAATACTTACCATTCAGGTTCCAAGCCAGTTTTTTTACGAATGGTTAGAAGAACATTACGTAAGCCTATTGAAAAAAACCCTAAAACAAATTTTAGGCACAGGCGCACGTTTGGAATATAATATTATAGTTGAAAACGGCACTTCTAATTCAAATCCTTATATAGTAAATTTACCAGGCAGTCAAAGCTCTAAAATGGACTCGCAGGAGGCTGGTTTAGGAAATGCTATGAATGCTAATATCAAAAATCCATTTGTTATTCCAGGTTTAAAAAAGGTAAATATTGATGCCAACTTAAACCATAACTTAACTTTCGATAATTATATAGAAGGCGATAACAACCGCTTAGCAAGAGCGGCTGGTATGTCGGTAGCTTCAAAACCTGGTGGAACTGCATTTAATCCACTGATGTTTTTTGGTGAAACAGGTATGGGTAAAACTCACTTGGTGCACGCTATTGGTAACATGGTAAAACAAAACAATAAAAATAAAATTGTATTGTATGTACCTATTGAAAAATTTACCAATCAGTTTGTAGAAGCCATTCGCAATAACTCAAATCAAGATTTTTTAAACTACTATCAACAAGTAGATGTATTAATTGTGGATGATGTTCAGTTCTTAGAAAACAAACAAAAAACACAAGAAATTTTCTTTACCATATTTAACCATTTACACCAACAAGGCAAACAGTTAATTTTAACAAGTGATAGAGCTCCAAAAGACTTAAAAGGAATGGACGAGCGTTTATTAAGCAGGTTTAAATGGGGATTATCAGCTGACATACAATCGCCTGATTTCGAAACACGTTTAGCCATTTTAGAACACATGATGTATAATGATGGTATCAACTTACATCGCGATGTGGTGGAGTATGTTGCTCACAATATAAATACCAATGTGCGTGAATTACAAGGTGCTTTAGTTAGTTTATTAGCACAATCATCGTTAAACAAAAAAGAAGTAACACTTGATTTAGCAAAGCAAATCTTAAAGAACTTTGTAAAAAACAATACACGTGAAATTTCAATTGAATTCATTCAAAAATTGGTTTGCGACTACTTTACTATTCCTGTAGAACAAGTAAAATCGAAAACCAGAAAACGCGAAATAGTTCAAGCGCGTCAAATAAGCATGTATTATGCAAAAGATTTAACCAAATCATCGTTAAAAACGATTGGAATGCACTTTGGTGGCCGAGATCACTCAACGGTAATTCACGCTTGCCAAACAGTAAACGATTTAATGGAAACTGATAAAAAATTCAGGGCCGATATTGAAGAAATTGGCAAAAGAATAAAAATGAATTTAGTTTAGTAGTAAATTTATACTTACCAAAAAGCCTGTTTAGCTATGCTAAGCAGGCTTTTTTTATGGCCTTTTTTTAAAAATCACTTCAAATACTTACCTAGGTCAATTTTAAAATAATAGGCATTAGCTATAATTGCCCATTATACCACAAAATGCAATTAATTGATTATCAGCAACAAAAAAATGAGTAACACAACAGATAAATTAGAACAACTGCGCACAAGTTTACTCAATATTGATTTGCAAATAATTGATTTACTAAATAGTAGAGCCATTTTGTCCAAAAAAATTAGTGTTGTAAAATTTAACACTAAATTAGAAATAAGGCAAAATAATTATTGGGCAATTGCCAGCAAAATAAGAGAGGATAAGATTAAACAAACTTACCTTAATTTAGAACTAAGTCGCCAAATATTTGATTTAATACATCAGCAATCAATAGCTATACAAGAAGATTCAATTAAACAATTAAAACATGAACAATAATAAAATAGAACTACTATCACCAGCAGGCTCTTACGAATCGTTAATGGCAGCAATTCATGCAGGATGTAATTCGGTATATTTTGGAATAGAACAACTAAACATGCGTGCACGCTCCAATATTAATTTTACTATTGACGATTTAAAAAAGATAGCAAATATATGCGCGTCACATAACGTAAAATCGTATTTAACGTTAAACACTGTGGTTTTTGACCACGATATTTCGTTAATGAAACGCATAGTTGATGCAGCAAAACAAAATGGTATAAGCGCAATTATAGCAACAGATTTAGCAGTATTGAATTATGCTAAAAAAATAAATATGAATGTTCATATTTCAACTCAATCAAACATAACAAATATTGATACAGTTGAATTCTTTTCGGCTTATTCTGATATAATGGTTTTAGCTAGAGAACTGAGTTTAACACAAGTTTCAGAAATTACAAATGAAATAAAAAGGCGAGAGATTACAGGACCGTCAGGAGAATTGGTAAAAATTGAAATATTTGGACATGGAGCATTATGCATGGCGGTTTCTGGCAAATGTTATTTAAGTCTTCATTCTAATTTTGCTTCGGCCAATAGAGGTGCATGTATTCAAAATTGCCGCAAAAGTTATGTGGTAATTGACAAAGAAGATGGTGTGGAGTTAGAGATTGATAATGAATACATTATGTCGGCTAAAGATTTATGCACCATTGATTTTATGGATAAAATAATCCAAGCTGGTGTAGATGTGTTAAAAATAGAAGGGCGTGGACGCAGTGCCGATTATGTTTCAACTGTAACTAAGTGCTACAGAGAAGCAATGGATGCGGTTTATAATAATACTTATACTACCGATAAGATTGAAACTTGGAAAACCCAATTGGCCACAGTTTACAACCGAGGGTTTTGGGAAGGATACTATCTTGGCAGAACCATGGGCGAATGGAGCAACGAATATGGCTCAAAGGCTACCAAACGAAAAATAATGATTGGTAAAGGTATTCGTTATTTTAAAGAAGCCAAAGTTGGTGAGTTTCAAATGGAATCACAATCGCTATCGGTTGGAGATGAAATATTAATTACGGGACCTACTACTGGTGTGGTACAAACAATGGTTAATGAAATTAGATTAAACAACCAATCTATGGAAAAAGTAAAAAAAGGAGATACATTTACTATTCCGCTAAACGAATTTATTAGACCATCAGATAAACTATTTAAATTAGTTCCTACCAATGATTAGAATAGTTCAACAGCGAGCCAAGTGCATCGGCTGCAATGCTTGTGTAGAAGCAGCAAGATATCGTTGGCGTTTATCGAAAAAAGATGGCAAATGCACTTTAATTGCTGGCAAAGAAAAAAAAGGATTTTATACCATTTCAGTTGGTGATGATGAATGGGAAGACAATGTAATGGCGGCCAAACATTGCCCAGTAAATATTATTAAAGTTGAAAAAATATAGTTTGTTTCTTAAAAATACATTTTACAAACAAAAATTCCAGCAATAACACAAACAAAGTCTACCAAAAGCATAATGCTTAAAGTATAGCGACTGTCTTTTATATTTACCGAACCAAAGTATAAAGCTACCACATAAAAAGTAGTTTCTGCAGCTCCCTGAAACAAACATGAAAGTTGTCCTGTAAGGCTGTCAGGACCGTAAGTTTTCATGGCATCGAGCATAAAACCACGCGAACCACCTGCACTGAAAGGACGCATAATAGCCACAGGAATTGCATTTATTACTTGTGGATCTACTTTAAAAACATTTAACAACGAAGTAATTCCTCCCATTACTATATTCATTAAACCTGAATTACGGAAAATACTTAAAGCCACCAGCATGGCAATCATATAAGGCAATACACGCACACCTGTTGTAAAACCATCTTTAGCGCCATTAACAAACGAATCGAAAATATTGGTATTATTGGCTTTAAACACTTTTTCGTTTAAAATGCCATAACCAATTATAGCTAAAATAATAAATAATAAAACACCATTACTCAAATTGCCCGTAAAGTGAAATTTTTCTATGCCATCTAATTTATTTACATAAAATAAAACCAAACCAATTAAAGCACTAACCGCAGTTACAAAACCAATAACTACTAAATTGATTAAATTAATTCGTTGTTTGATACTTACAAAAATTAAAGCCGCCAATGTTCCCACAAACGAAGTAATAATAGTTGGCAACATAATATCAGAGGGATTTACTGCATTTTGAGCAGCTCTATAACCAATAATGGAAGTTGGAATTAAAGTTAAACCCGCTGCATGCAAACACAAAAACATAATTTGACTATTGGAAGCCTTTTCTTTGTCGGCATTTACTTCTTGCATACTTTCCATGGCTTTTAAACCAAAAGGAGTTGCGGCATTATCCAAACCTAAAAAATTAGCGGCAAAATTCATGGTCATAAAACCATAAGCCGCATGCCCTTTGGGCAATTCAGGAAATATTTTTACAAAAAATGGCGTTAATACTTTAGCTAATTTAGTAATAGCATTCGAATCGTTTAATAAATGCAATAAACCACAGAAAAAAGTTAAGTAACCAATTAAGGGCAACCAAATATCGATAATGGTATTTTTACAAGTAACAAAAATACCATCAGCCGACTGTTTACCTTTACAAACTTCAACTATTCCATTATCTAAAAGCCTGTAAACAGTATCGTTTTGAGCAAAACCTGTAGCTTTATTTAATTGCATATTTCCAAATAAAACCGAATCAGTTTGTTGAAAATGAGTTGCCTGAAATTCGGCTACCACCAAAGCATCGTTTTGCTTTCCATTAACCAATTGGCCAAGGTTATACATTTGATTGCTGCCGAGCATATAAAAAATAAAAATAATGCTTAACGCTATAATAAAAGACCAAAATCTACTTAATGCCATGCTGTAAATATTGTATTATGGATTTGTGAAAATTAAAGTGGAATGATAGATTATTTTTTATAAATATCTACTAAATTTTATCCAAATGATGTGGTTTTACCAAAAACGATGAACCAATTATTCGATGAAAAAACAACTTTTTAGAACGAGTTACTAAGGGTAAATTTTTAAAAATAGCATCATAATCAGGCAGCTGTTTTGCATTGATATTTGAAACTAATTTAAAGAAAACATACATACTTTTTAAAAGCAATTTACTGCCTAGATGGGTTGGTTTTTCAAAATCAGCATTTAGCCACAATCCGTTGCTTACCATTGAGTTATAAATACTTTTACAAAACAATTGTGCTTCCGTTTCAGTCAAAATATCAAGCACAAAAAAGGTAATTACAGCATTGTATTTTTGTTGGCTACTAATAGCCAAATGATTGCCACGTATAAAATTAACTTGACCATAAAATTGGGCATTTAAATTTTGTTTGGCTAATTCAATAAATTTAGATGACGGTTCTACAAAATCTATGGTAATATTTGGCCTATTTTCAAGCATTTTATTCAGTAAAATACCTGAACCACCCCCAATATAAAGCACATTGCCACTTATAGGTAATTCACTTAAATAACATGTACTTGCGTTTATTATTTGCTTGCCAAAAACTATGGATGACAAAAAATCGTAAACAGGCGCTATGCGGTTAAAATTTACCAAAATTACTCAATGGTAGTGGATTTAAGTTGCGACCTATAACTTGAAAAAATACTTGATTTAGAAACGAAGCCAATGTAAACGCCATTATCGGTTACCGGTAAATTCCACGCACCTGTTTCGTCAAAAATTTTCATTACACTTTCCATACTTTGGTTAGCCGAAATAACAGCAGGCGCAGGATTCATCAAATCGCGAACCGCTATTTTTTCATAAAGCTCTGTTTTAAAAATTATTTCTCTGATATTATCTAAAATTATAATTCCTAACAACTTGTTATTGCTATCTAAAACCGGGAAAATATTGCGTTTTGATTGTGCTATGACATTTACCAAACCACCCAGATTAAGCGAAGCTGAAACAGCCTGAAAATTGGTTTCAATTAAATTGGATGTGGAGATAGTAGCCAATATATTTTGGTCTTTATCGTTTGTAAAAATTTTGCCACTCAAGGCTAGTTTTTTTACATCCATGGAGTAAGGCTCAAAATATTTTGAAATGGCAAAACTTATAGAAGAAACAATCATTAAAGGAATCATTAAAGTGTAGCCTCCGGTAATTTCAGCAATTAAAAATATGGCAGTTAAAGGTGCATGATATAAGCCACTTAAAATACCTGCCATACCTACTATGGTAAAATTACTTTCAGGCAAATTGGTTAAACCTAACATGTTTAAAAGCCTCGAAAAGAAAAATCCTAAATAGGCACCAACAAATAATGAAGGCGCAAAATTTCCTCCATTGCCCCCACTGCCTAAAGTTAAACCAGTAGCTATTGATTTTATAAAAATAAGTAGGCCAACAACAATTAAAACAACTACCTCATTGCCTCTAAAGTTTTCGAAAAAACTATTTATCAAAATATCATCGGGTTGCTGCAAGGCCAAATGTTTAATGCTTTGATAACCCTCGCCAAATAACGATGGAAAGGCAAAAATTAAACCTGCTAATAAAAACCCGCCAATTATTACGTTTAGATATGTTTTTTGCTTACGCTTGCTAAACAATCCTTCAATTTTTGAAAATGTGCGCGAATGGTACACAGATATTAATCCAGCAAAAACACCTAATAAAATATATTGCGGAACATTATTATAATTAAATGGCTGCTGTAAACTAAAGCTCAATAAAATATCATCTTGCAATATAATTTTAGAAATAAGTGCACCAGTAGCTGCCGAGATAATTAAAGGTGTAAAGGCCGAAATACTAATATCAACCAACAACACTTCTAAGGCAAATAAAACTCCAGCAATGGGAGCATTAAAAGTTGCACCAATACCAGCCGCTATTCCACAAGCCAATAAAAGTGTTCTTTCACTATAACTTAAATTATAAGTTTTGGCATAATTACTTCCAAAGGCAGCACCCGTAATTACAATTGGCGCTTCCAATCCAGCTGAACCACCCAAACCAACTGTTAATGAGCTTGTTGCAATTTGGGCATACATTTGCTCTTGCGGCAGCAAACTCGATTTTTTAGCAATGGCATAATGAATATGTGAAAGTCCTTTTTCTAACTTTCCCTTTAATAAATTCTTTATGACTAAAACTGTCAAAAAAATGCCTACTAACGGAAAAAATAAAAATAGGTATTTGTAGTTTCCTAACCCCTTATATGTAGAAGCAAGATAAATGGCATGTACTGCTGTTTTTAAAACAATGGCGGCTAAACCTACAGATAAGCCAACTAATACGCTAGAAAGTAAAATAAACTGCTTATTAGTAAGCCTAAATTGAATCCACTCTATAACCGAGTGCATTTTCTTTATTAGCTTAAATTCCATTAAGCAAATTTAACAAGTTTATTTACTTGTAGGCTATCTTTTCCTAGAAAAATAAAGTACAGCAATAATAATGGTGGCAATTAAACTGATAATATAAAAAATATTTCCATTACCGTTAGTAGCTCGAGCAAATTTATAAATGATAACAATTACCAAAAAAATTCCGATTAGCACACTTTTTATAGAACTAGCTGAATCGGCTGAGGGTGTGCTGTTTTGACCGTAATTTTTTGAAGGTATTGATTTTAAAGCCTCATCAATATCGGCTTTTGAATAACCTTTAATTAATAAACTGCTTACTATTTCATCTTTACTAAAACCACCGTCTAAATATTTCTGAATGTCACCTTCTAAATTGGATAAATCTACCATTGTTTGTTTTTTTTAACTGCAATTAATACAGTTTTTTGACAAAAGCAAAACTTTTTGATTGTCAGGCAATTTTATACCCGTATAATCATTTAATTTTTTCGGTAGAAAATGAAAAATATATGTTAAAACTATATTCCAAATCTTTTGTGTCAATTAAAAAATCTTTTGGCAAAGAACTATATGTTACTTGATTTTTTACTTTTGGATAAAAATTTAAACCAATTGTTTTTTGATTTACTATTTTATTTTTAGTAGAATCTGCTATAGTATTAATTATTTTTTTCATTTTGACTAAAGATTTAGCTGTAAGCGTATCTTTTATTTTCTCTAAAGTACTTTCTTTAATTTTGGGAGTAGTAATTAATGAAGTTATGTTTTCTTTAGGTAGTTTTTCAAATAAATAATCCACGCTATCCTTGCTTGATATAATAAATTCATAACTAACCTGAAACAATATTTGACCGAAATAGTACTCTTTTCGTCCATAAGAATCAAGTACCTCATCTATTGAAATCTTTTTTAGCTCATTACTGAAACCTAATTTCGCCAAATTAGCCTTCAAGGCTTTAGAAGACGAATCTAAATCTAATTTTTTATATGTGTAAGAACGCCTTTTACCGATATAATAAGTACTTTCGCGGGTAGTGATTCTTACTTCAAAATAATCAGGTTTAATTAAAGTATCAAAACTAAAATTATTACTTATTACATTTTCATTTTTGTCTTGCGAAAAGCAATCAAAACTAAATGTAAATACAAAAACTATAACAATAAAAAATTTCATGTTTTATTACTCCTAAAATTTCATTTGAAGCTTTAAATTAATTCTTCTACTAGTTAAATAATTTGGCACGGCCCAAGTTTGTGCTGTAGCGTCTTGCAGCCAAGTATAACTTATGGTATTATCTACTCCTAATAAATTAAATACATCAAAGGCAAGATTGGCATATTTAATATGTCGCTTAAGGAAAGAATTCCGTTGCGAAGCTTTTAATTTTTCAGGAATCAAATCTTTGGTAAAACCAATATCTACCCTGCGGTAACTTGGCATAGAGTTTACATCGTTATACCTGTTGTGGTCAGGAATTCCAAATGGAAAACCACTACCATAAACCAACATTAAGTTTACTTTGTACTTATCATTGCTTGGCAAATAATCTTGAAAGAAAATAGCAAACTGAAATGCTTGATTGGTTAATCTTGGGATATATCTTTCATTTTCTTTCACGCCTTGGGTAGTAAACTGATTACTAATTATTTCCTTAGTATCCATTAAGCTTAAACTGGCCCAACTTTCAGTTCCTCTTACAAATTCGCCATTTACCCTAAAATCAATACCTGTGGCATATCCACTTGAAGTATTATCGGCAAAATAACGTATGCGCACATTGTCAATTTCGTATGGAATTAGGTTGCTTAAATCTTTGTAATAAGCCTCAGCAGTGAATTTAAATGGTCGCTTCCAAGCCTTAAAATTCATTTCAGCACCTAGTACATAATGAATTGATTTTTGCGATTTAATATTAGGATTTAATTCCCCTTGAAAATTACGTAACTCACGGTAAAAAGGCGTTTGATAATACCAACCATACGAGGCTTTTATAATCCAATTTTTACGCATTTTTTGTGCCCAATTGGTATCATTTTTACTATTATCTAAAACCAGTTTGTTATGCTTTCTGTTAGGTTCAAATGCAAACTGAAACCTTGGACTGATTACATTTTCGTTGGTATAACTCCACCAATTGCTGCGCACACCATAAGTAAAAACCATATTGCTATTTCTATCAATAACCATGGTATTTTGTACATAACCATTTAGCCTAAATGTATTTAAACTTAACTGTGTTCGTAAATAATCGGGTAATATAATATTGCCATTGGCATCTAAAGTAGGCTGGGCAAAACCTGCGCTGTCTCTATAATTCCATTCCTTGAGTCTATCGTTAATATTTTCGGTTTGCACAAAAGCACCCCATTGAATATTGTGTTTTCCTTTATCGTAATTGCCTCTATGGCCTATATTTATAACGGTTGCTTCAATTCCATTACGAGCATTATTTATAAAATAACCAACCCCTCGCAGCGATTTTGCTCTTCCAAAATTGCTACTGCTTTGGTCGGTTTCTAATTCACTTAATCTATATGCACCTTCAATGGTAAAAATTTCATTTTCATTGCTGTAAAATGTTGAGCCAATTAACTTTAATTGTAGCCTACGAGTTGGATTATAAACCAAACTGGCTGCGCCTGTAGCTGTTCGGTACTCCATTAAATCTGCACCACCAAAATACACATTAAGTTGTAAAGCTTGCTTCACTGTTCCAAAAGTAGTTTGCCTATCGGTAGGCACTAAAAAATACCTATTTTGAGCATAACTTCCTAAAATACTCAAACTTAAATCAGACCTAAAATGATAAGTTAAAAGCGATTGCACATCGGTAAACGAAGGTTGGTAATCGCCTTTGGTATCGAGGGTTGAAACCACATATTTATTGCTCCAATACCTGGCTCCAATTAAATAAGTAAAACGTAAATTCTTTGAAGCACCTTCGGTAGCAGCTTGCACTCCCAATAGCCCAATATTAATGGATGAAATAGTCTTTTTAGGCGTTTTGTATTTTATATCCAATACCGAACTCATTTTATCACCATATTTAGCTTCAAATCCGCCTGCACTAAATTTAATACTTTTTACCAAATCAGAATGAATAAAACTCAAACCCTCTTGCTGACCGCTTCGTGGTAAAAAAGGTCGGTATATTTCAATATCATTTACATAAACCAAATTTTCGTCAAAATTTCCTCCACGCACATTGTACTGCGCACTCAACTCATTATTAGATGAAACTCCGGGTAACGTTTTTAAAATTTGTTCAACTCCGGGCATTGGCGCAGGATTGATTGATAATTGTCTTGAATCTATGGTAAATGTGCTAACTTGTTCGCGGTATCTTTCTTCCTTAACAATTACACTACCAAGGGTTAAACTAATATTTAAGCGTGGACTTAATTCATATTTTTGGTTTGGAGCCAATGCAGGTATACTAAATGTTTGACCTTTTTGCCCAAAGTAAATAAACTTTAAATCTACTCCTTTATTACCATCTACCAATATTTTATAAAAACCATCTTCATTGGTAACCACAGTATTTTTTTGGCCTATTACCGAAACAGTAACACCTTCGGCCAATTGCCCCATGCTATCCTTAACTGTACCACTAATAATTGCCTTATCGTTTTGAGCTTTTACTGTAATAGTAACCCCCAAAGCAAGGAGTAAAAAACAAAAGAATTTTTGCATTAATAAATTTAAAATATGGAGTAGAGTTTTACTATTGTTTTTAGGTTTAAAAAAGAACAAAGGCAATAATAAGTTTTTTAGTATAAAATATTGCGTAAACTTTAATTTACACTAATAAATCACCCTAAATTTTAGGGTTGCTTCAATTTTCTTTAACTCACTAATTACTTCATTATCATACTTTTTAGAAACATCAGTAATTACATAACCTAAAGTTTCGTTGGTTTTTAAATATTGACCTGTAATATTTATTTTATGTTTGGCCAAAACAGCATTTATTTTAGCTAACAAACCAGGTTTATTTTTATGAATATGAATAAAACGATGCGAGCCCTGCAAGGCGGGTAATTGAATATCAGGGAAGTTTAAACTACTACTTATATTACCCGTATTAATGTATTGAATAATTTTTTCGCTAGTAAAACTGGCAATGTTTTGTTGTGTTTCTAAGGTATTATTTCTTTGATTAAGCGTGGCAATAATTTGGCTGTTTTGCTTAAGTTTCAAATAATTTTCTTCTTGCTGAAAATCCATCGCAAAGCCAAATAATTTTTTTTGCTGAACCAATTTCAACGCGGCTTGTACCTCAACAGAATCATCGTAACTTAAGTTAATTAAACACGCATTCGGTTGCATTTGCTTTAACTCTTTTTCTGCCAAAATAGTTCCAGTATTTTTACTTTGAAGTAGCACCACATAATTAGATTTTTTGAGCAAATCAGTTACCGATTTACACGCAATTGCATTGCCTAATGGTGCGCGGTCTTTTTCATCAAAATAAAGCACATCCATTCCCAAATTTTGAGCTAACACACCCATTAAACTGCCCGCATTTCCATAACCAATTATTCCAATTTTTTTGCCTCGCAATTCGGTATTGGTTTGCCTCGATAATTGAAACATAAAACCTAAACCCAATTCAACTACGCTGCGGGTATTAGCAAAAGGTGAACTAAAAATAGGCACTGCCCTTTGCTGTGCAATAGATGCATTAAACTGCTTATTATTATTGCCCCAAACAGCCAAACTTATTAGTTTAGGGAAATTATTTAAATCAGTTATTTCTTGCTTTAATGATGAAACAATGATTGAAGCATTTTTCAAATCAGTTAATGCTTTATTGGTTAAAGTTTCGCGTTTGATAACATTATATCCTTCTAATTTAAAATAAGGTTCAGCAGCAAAAGTTTCTTTTCCCAAAAGTACTGCATTGATACGGCTTTTAGGGTACGAAAGTGCCATTGGCAATTTCATTTTATATAAAATTTCATCTAAGCTTGGAGCTATATAATCTGCTTTGGCTAATACACGTTCACGCGCTATATTTTCGGTAAAAGCAAAAAATTGTTCAGCCATTCCGCTTTCACGCATTTGGTAATCGGTGTAACCATCGCCAATGGCTATAACCTGCCCTTTTAACTTTAATTGCTTTAACAATTTTACTTTGCCACCTTCTTGTGCCAAAGGATTTTCTTCGTCAGAACCAATTATATTATTTTTTTTATCGTAAATAAATGTATTGGCATAAATGCAATCTTCATCTATAAAAAAACTTTTAACAACGGGCGCAATGAATTCTTTAAAACCACCTGACACAATTAAAACCCTCCCTTGGTATTTTTTAAAAAACTCCTTGTTACGAGCAAACGATGGCGACACCTTTTTGCGCAGCTTATTTACCAACATGTTTAAATGGTATTTTTTAGCCGAAAGCAGTGCAATTCGAGCTTTTAACGATTTGTTAAATGGCATTTTTCCATCCATAGCCAAATCAGTTAAATGTTTTATTTGCTCAATAATTGCTTCTTTTTCAGGGTCGTTTTTTAAGCTAATGGCAGCCAATTCTTCCATAGCTTCTACTTGCGTAAAAGTGCTATCAAAATCAATTATAAACCAAGGTTGTTGCATGTGGTAAAAATAAATCTATTTATGAAGTAACGAACATAAAAAAAGCCGAAGTTTTAAAAACTTCGGCTTTTCAATATTTTTTTATCAATTATTGTTTAACAATTTTTTGAGTAACCAATCCTTTATCGCTCATGGCATTTAAAACATAAATACCAGCTGGCAATGTTTCAATACTAATTTGATTACTTGGTAAATTTTGGTCTAAAACAACTTTACCCATTAAATCTAAAATTTGAATACTTTGGCACTCAACCCCAGTAACGTAAATATTATTTGAACTTGGGTTAGGGTAAATAGTAAACATGGTTTTATTTACTCTTGGAACACCAATTTTACTACCATCGTAATCAATTACTACAGTAAAATACTCGTGCCCATTAACTAAATTACCCACTGCAAAACCTTCTAAAGTTCCTAAATTTAATTCAAAAACTCTTTGTCCCCAAAATACAGGGTCGGCAATTGGATTAATTGGTACATTAATGATATTTCTATACCCTTTTTGGCCAGGTAAAAACTCAACTTTTTGCTGAGCAGGCATATCAAAATGTGTTTTATTAATTGCGTTTAGACTAGGTTTTGTTGTATTGTCAATTACCGATAAAATAGCTGAGTAAGGGCGCGTGGTGCTATCTTGGTTAGCATTATACAATGCAATTGTTATAGCAGAACCTGCATCTTTATTGGTAAAACTTTCGTAGTTTTCTTTATAGTCAAAACCGTACGATATTTGAGCTTGTGCTCCTAAAAATAATAACGTACTAATTACTGAAAAGTATATTTTTTTCATTATTGAATAAGTTTAATAATAATTACAATGATAATGATTTGATTGATTTAAGCAAAGTAAAATTAGTTGCAAAGCACCTAAATATTTAATTTTTTACCTGATTCTAATTTTTTCGCCTGCTTTTGCTTGGTTTAAATGAGTATTCAGTTTTCTTAAATCAGTCATCGAAACATTGAATTTTCGGCCTATACCAAATAACGTTTCGCCCTTTTCAATAGTATAATAAAATGCATCTGCACTGCCTGTTGGTGTTTTTACCTCACCTCCAGAAGTGGTTTTTACAGGCACAATTATTAACCTTTGGTCTATTTTTATATCGTTGTTAATCAAAGTATTAATTGCTTTCAAGTCAGAAACTGAAATATTATACATTTTTGAAATAGCAAATAAAGTTTCACCATGACGAACAATGTGGTAACCAGGAACAGGTTGAGGTTCTTTGGTATCGGCACTTGGTAAATTTGGGTTAATAATTAACTTTTGTCCAACTTCAATATTGTTGTTTTTCATGGCGTTCAAAAATTGCAACGCATCCACTTTTACATTGTATTTTTTGGCAATGCTATATAAAGTTTCGCCTGCCTGCACCGTATGAAAAAACGATAATTCCGATTTTTTTTCTTCTAACGTATCAAAATAACTTAATGTATTTTCATTAACCGGAAACATGGTTTCAATATTCTTTTTTGGGTCTTCATAAACGGTTTCGTTCATTACTATAGTATCTACCTTAATTACATTAGGTGCAGTTTCAGTTTTTACTATTTCTACCGAATCGCGTTGAATGGCAGTATCCGCAATTACTATATTATCAGCACGTTTACTGTTTAAGTAAATTACTTGACCAACAGCAGGTTGTTGATTTAAAACCAAGTTATTTCGAGAAAGTATTTTCTCTAATTTAACGGCATAACGTTGAGAAATTTTATGGGTATTATCGCCTTTACCAAAAATACAAGTTTCTATTTCTGCCTTATTTTTTTTGTTTTTCAAAAAAATCGTATCTCCTTCGTGGCACTCATCGTCTTTTTGTAAATCGTTGTATTTATACAACTGATAAACTTTAATATCGTAATTTAGAGCAATTTGAGCAAAACTTTCGTTGGCTTTGGCAGTAATGGCGGGCACTCCATTAATCATTATTTCTTTGCCATAAGTTTTTACTATTTGGGCTTTTTCCTCGGCTTGCTCTTTTTCTTCCTCTTCGCTTCTTTTTATTTCATCGTACTTATGCAAACCGTGTTTTTCAATAAAAGTAATCAGCAATTCAGGGTACTGAGGATTGGTAGCATAACCAGCTTTTTTAAGTCCGTAAGCCCAGCCTTTGTAGTCTTTACTATCTAAATCAAATAAAAAAGCATAGCGCTTATTGTTCATCAAAAAATCAGAATGATCGCGGTAACTATCAATGGCAGCATCGTATTTTCTAAAACATTCTTGTGGAGCATCATCATCTTCATACATGGTTTGACCAGTCCAACTAGCCTTACATTTTATTCCAAAATGGTTATTGGCTTGAGTAGCCAAACGGCTGTTTCCATTACCACTTTCTAAAATACCTTGCGCCAAAGTAATACTTGCCGGAATATGACTGCGGTACATTTCCTCTACTGCCAAAGCCGAATACTTTTCAATGTATTGTTCTACAGTTAACTTTGGTTTTACCTCATCTTGTGCCAAGGCCGCTAAACCCCAAAAACACAATAATATATTAAAAATATACCTCATATCAATCAATAAAATTCGTAATCGACAAAATTAATGCCTAAACTTTTTTTACCACAAAGCCTTATGCTAAGCTTTGCTCACATTTAAGCATACTTGTTTAACAAAATATACGATTGATTTTTGGGAAAGTTTTTTAAGCATTATGCTTAGCATTCTTTTTACTCTTAATGAATAAATATTTTCATTAGTCCTTTTACATAATTCAATAATTTCTGAAAATATAGCTTTGTTGTTGTTAACGAAGTGAAGCAATTTTTAAACTAACAGAAAATGAGATTGCTTCACTTCGTTCGCTATAACTTGAAGAATTAAGAATATGAATATGTTGTTTTATTTCCCGCTTTCACAGCTAAAGTAATGGCTTTTTGTAAATCTTGTAATTTACTGTTGGCTTCTTTTAACCGTTTTTCATTTATTGCATATCCTTGCACCAAGTAGTCTTTCAAACGTTGGGTTGCCCATTGTCGGAATTGAGTGCCTTGCTTTGATTTCACTCTGTAACCTACTGAGATGATTACATCAAGATTATAATATTTAATGGGTTTTTCTTGTGTTTTTCCGGTTATTGCACCATGTTGAGTGGTATGTAAGAAATCCTTACACACCACTTTTTCATTCAACTCTTCCTCCTTAAAAATATTTCCTATATGTTGAGTAATTGCAACCCTATTTCTACCGAATAAATTAGCCATTTGTTTTTGCGACAGCCACACAGTTTCATCATCAAAACTTACTTGAAGTTCAATTGCATCGTCAGCAGATTTATATATTTCAATTTCACTCATTGCAAAACAAATATAAGGTCAATTTAAATATAGAAAGCTTTTGAGGTTAAAAGATTGGTATTATTTTTAGTGATAATTCCGAACAGACCTCGTGTTTGAATAAATCTTTGGCGTTTTCTACCTCATCCAAACTTTAAAATACTTCACTTCATTTTCCATTTGTACTTTTAATAAATACAAACCTGGAGTTATATTTCCATCAATAGCAAAAGTATTTTCACCTTTAATTATTGGCTGTTCATTGGTAAATAACTTTATCCCGTTCAAGTTAATAAGTTCAATAGCAACTTTGTTTTCAACCAATGAGCTGATTGAAATTATTGGATTATTATTTTCATAATACAATGAAATTTTAGACGCCAATTCTTTATCCAATCCTACCTTTTTTATTTCGCTATAAGTGTATTTTCCATCAAAATCTGTTTGCTTTAAACGGTAGTAACTAATGCCTCTAAAAGGATTATTATCAGTGTAACTGTAACGAATATTGCTGTTTGAATTTCCTTGTCCTTTTATATTTCCAACAGCTTCAAAACCATTGCCATCCTTGCTTCTTTCTACGGTAAAATAATCATTGTTAATTTCTGATGCTGTTTCCCAAATACAATTTACTTTTTCGTTTACTAAAGTTGCATTAAATGAAATGAGTTTTATTGGTAAAGTTCCGTTGGAATTGAATTTAGCAATGAACGCATCAAAGCCCCCACCGAAAGATGTTTGGTATGCACCAATTGATGCTATGGCATTAGTTGATGCAGTCCATCCTGTTATTATAATATTCTCATTGGCATCTTTTGTTATTCCTCTTCCATTATCTTCAAAACTCCCACCATAATAAGTAGCCCATTGCCTTACGCCATTAGTATCAAACTTGACTATAAAAGCATCATAATTTCCTCCGCCATATATTGATTGACGTGAACCAATCGTTGCTATTGCATTGCTTGATTTAGTAAATCCAATTATCAGTACATTCCCATTGGCATCCGTTATTACTCCTCTTCCATTATCCTCAAGACTCCCTCCATAATAAGTAGCCCATTGCATTAATCCATTGCTACTAAACTTGGCTATAAAAGCATCATTGCTTGAACTACTGCTACCAAATACCGTTTGGTGTGCTCCAACAGTTGCTATGGCATTGCTTGATCTTGTTTGACCTGTAATAATAACATTCCCATTGGCATCTGCTGCTATTCCATTTCCTAATTCATTATCACTTCCTCCATAATAAGTAGCCCATTGCCTTACGCCATTACTATTGAACTTGGCTATAAAAGCATCATAAACGCCCATGCTACTGCTGCTACCAAGCACTGTTTGGTATGCTCCAACAGTTGCTATTGCATTTAGTGAAAAAGTTGACCCTGTTATTAAAATATTTCCTCCAACATCTATTGTTATTCCGTTTCCTTCATCAGAATTACTCCCTCCATAATAAGTAGCCCATTGCCTTACGCCATTGCTATTGAACTTCACAACAAAAGCATCTCCATTAAATCCTGGAACTCCCCCCAAAGTTGTTTGGTGCGCTCCAACGGTGACTATAGCATTTGTTGATGAAGTTGTCCCTGTTATTATTATATTCCCACTGGCATCTGTTGCAATACCACTTCCTTTATCATTATTACTCCCTCCATAATAAGTAGCCCATTGTCTTACTCCACTGCTATCAAACTTAGCTATAAAAGCATCACTGCTTGAAATACTGCTACCAAATACCGTTTGGTGTGCTCCAACAGTTGCTATAGCATTGCTTGATCTAGTTTCTCCTGTTATTATTACATTTCCATTGATATCTGTTGCTATTCCATCACCGTAATCATCACCACTCCCCCCATAATAAGTAGCCCACTGAATAATTCCATTTGTATTAAACTTGGCTATAAAAGCATCAGAACCACCACCCATTGTTGTTTGGTGTGCTCCAGCAGTTGCTATTGCATTAGTTGAGCCAGACTGTCCTAATGTGCCTGTGCTTCCTGTTATTAATATATTACCAGTTGCATCCGTTGCTATTCCTGAGCCAAAATCAACACTAGACCCTCCGTAATAAGTAGTCCAATTGGTTGGGTCTATTACCAATGTTTGGTTATGGTTATAGTTTTCGGCTATTATACCATAAGTATTATTGTCAAGTGCTGTAAAATTAGCTTTGATGGTGCTGTGAGAATTGTTATTATTTATAACATAACTTAACGGAATATTTTCTTCTATGTTTCCATAAGTTGTTTCTATTAATATATTACCCGCTTGGTTTAAACTGGTGCTGTTTGCACCTAAAAATGCTAGTTTTATATCAGCCAAATTCCCATTGGGTTTCACTATAAAATTGTATTTAAATTTCCCTTTGTTAGCTGCATCGTTCAACACAAATTCTATATCAATATTTGGATACACATTTTCGTACACTACTTTTTGAAAATGATGCACATTGGTTACTCCTGCTTCACTTGTTCCTGTGGTGTAGTAGTTTATAAAATCGTTTGCAGGTTGGTAAGGTTTTAGTGCTGCATTTTTGTTTCCATCTTTAAAGTTTATATCCACTCTGTGTGTTTGGTAGGTTATATCAAACGAATCTACTTGAGAAGCAAACTTACCATGAGGCACTTTATCTATGATGGTTTTAGGCGTTTTTATGGTATTTATTACTTCATAACTAAAACCTTCTTTTCGCAATTGCACACGTAATCCATTGCCATTATACAAGTACAAAACACTAGGGTTTGGATTGTTATTTTGATCAATTATTTGTCCTTTGTTTTCTATAAAACCGTATTGCGAAGATATAGGTTTATTGATATTGCTGGCATTAGCATTAATTGCAATTACCAAAATTAGGAACAAAAACTGGACAAACTTTTTCATGAAATAAAATTTTAGTCGAATATATTTAATTATTTATTAAACAAAAAGCCATTGAGATTAATTTTCTCAATGGCTTTTACAATTCGCTGTTATTTCAATCAGTCTTTTTTCGAATATTTCTTAAATAAAAAGACCATTCCTACTCCTATTGAAAATATCAATATATAAAAAAATATTCCCATGGTTTTATTTACTTAATTGTGTTTGTAAAGCAATCATTTTTAAAGCAGTTTCTGCGGCTTCAATGCCTTTGTTTCCATGTTTTCCTCCACTACGTTCTTGCGCTTGCTTTAAATCGTTGGTGGTTAAAACACCAAATATAACAGGTAAGCCGTAGCTTAAACCTACTTGCATAATTCCGTTTGCACAAGCATCGCTAATAAAATCAAAGTGAGGAGTATCGCCTTTAATGATGCAACCAATGGTAATAATAGAATCACATTTGGTTTTTTCAGCTACTAATTGAGCTCCAAAAGCCAATTCGTATGCGCCTGGTACATAGCTAATTAAAATGTTTTTTTCCTTTACACCCATTTTAGTTAAAAACTCAATTGCCCCATCGCGAAGCGCAAAAGTAATTTCGCTATTCCACTCTGCTACTACTAAACTAATTTTAGTTTTAGTAAAAGCTTTACTATCCTCTAAGTTAGTGTCTGATAAGTTCTTTAATTTAGTTGCCATTTTATTTTTGTTTATAAATAAAAAAACCATCCATTATTAACTGGATGGTTTCTTACTATTTTGTTTATTAATTATTTAGAGTCTTTTGCTGCTTGTGCGCGAGCAATAAATTTATCAATATCGCTTGCTTCGGTAGCATCGGGATAGTCGTTTTTAATTTTTTCGTACATACTTAAAGCATTACCCCAATCTTTTTGCTCTTCGTAAATAAAACCAGCTTTCTTTAAAAAAATAGGAGCTGTTAATTTATTTTTACTCATGTTAGCTGCTTTAGCATAGTTTTTAACTGCTTTATCAAAGTCGTTTGTTTCGCTATAAGCATCTCCTAATAAACCAACTGCCAATGGGCCAATTAATTTATTGTCAGTGCTAAAGTCTTCTAATTGCTCAATAGCATTAGCAAATTCACCTTTTTGCATATAGCAAACTCCTGCATAATAATGTGCTAAATTACCCGTTTTAGTCATGCCAAATTCGTTAGCTATTTCTATAAAACCTAGTTTACCTTTGCCATCACCATTTAGTGCTAAGTTAAATGAATCAACCTCAAACCAAGCTTGCGCAGGGAAAATTGCTACTTGAGCATCTTTCTCTTTACCTTCTAAGTAAAATTTAGTAAAACTCCAGTAACCCACTACTGCTACTACAATCACACCTAAAGCAGTTAAAATGTTTTTTCTATTCTTATGGTAAAAATCCTCTACCTTATGGGTAGTTTCCATAAGTGTTGCATCTAAATCTAAACCCTTCTCGTTGTGTTTTTCTGACATTTCCTTTTGTTATTTTATAAGTTCTTTAATTAAATAATCTAATTTTATTCGGTAATAAATGGATAGTTTGGCTCTGAATAAACATCCTCCCATAAAGCTGAACCTTCAGGATAAGGAGAGTTTTCGCTAAACTCAACCGATGCTAAAACTTCAGCCATTATTTTTTCTTCAGCAGCTTCTAATTCTGCTTCGGTAGCCCATTTATTATCTAAAATTGTTTTTCTTACTCTTTCCAAAGGATCACGCATTTTGTACTCTTCTACTTCTTCTTTGGTTCTATATTTAGCAGGATCGCTCATAGAGTGACCACGGTAACGGTAAGTTCTAATTTCTAAAAATGTTGGTCCATCGCCTTTTCTAGCTCTTTCGGCTGCCTCAGCAATTGCCTCATGAACAGTTTCAGCTTGCATACCATCTACCTCTTTGCAAGGCATATCGTAAGCTAAACCAATTTTATAAATATCCATTTGGTTGGTAGTACGTTCCACAGAAGTTCCCATAGCATAACCATTGTTTTCGCAAACAAAAATTACTGGAATTTTCCAAAGCATAGCCATGTTAAAAGCTTCGTGTAATGCACCTTGACGTACAGCACCATCGCCCATATAACACACAGTTACTTGTTTTCCACCTCTGTACATATCGGCAAAAGCAATTCCTGCACCTAACGGAATTTGACCTCCAACAATACCATGTCCGCCAAAAAAGTTATGCTCTTTGCTAAACATGTGCATAGAACCACCTTTTCCTTTTGAGCAACCTGTAACTTTACCATAAAGCTCTGCCATAACAGCATTAGCCGAAATACCACAAGCCAATGCATGAGCATGATCGCGGTAAGCAGTAATAATTCTATCATCACTATTTAAAGCACTCATAGTTCCAGCCACAACAGCTTCTTGGCCAATATATAAATGGCAAAAGCCCTTTATTTTTTGTTGCCCATAAAGTTGAGCAGTTTTCTCTTCAAATCTGCGCATAAGCATCATCTGCTCAAACCAACGCATGTAAGTTTCTTTTGTAAAGCTTGTCATAATTTAAAAGGAATGCAAAAAAACGAAAAAATAACTAAGTTAAAAAGGTATTCTATTAAAATAATCAGCTGATAATCAGCTCCAAATTTTTGATTTTTGATTTTTGATTTTTGAATTGATTGAATTCTTTGCTTTTAAAGGTTGAATTTTTTGTAATCAATCTAAGCCATTTATTCAATAATTCTAAAAATGAAATATTATGGGTGTTGCTAAGAAAAATAATATAAAACAGTTAATTATACATTTGGTTGCTTAGTAAAACTATTTATTTTCGCCCTTAAATTTATAATTTACTCATAAAAATATGACAAAAATAAAAGTTGCCAACCCGGTGGTTGAATTAGATGGTGATGAAATGACTCGCATTATCTGGAAATTTATTAAAGATAAATTGATTTTACCTTACCTAGATTTAGATATAAAATACTACGATTTAGGCATGGAATATAGAGACGAAACTAACGACCAAGTAACCATTGATGCTGCAGAAGCAATTAAAAAATATGGCGTTGGTATTAAGTGTGCTACTATTACACCTGACGAACAACGTGTAAAGGAGTTTAACTTAAAACAAATGTGGAAAAGCCCTAACGGCACCATACGTAATATTTTAGATGGAACTGTTTTTCGCGAACCAATTGTATGTAAAAATGTACCTCGTTTGGTTCCAAATTGGACTGCGCCTATTTGCATTGGCCGCCATGCTTTTGGCGATCAATACCGTGCTACCGATTTTGTAACCAAAGGAAAAGGAAAACTAACCGTGAAGTTTGAAGGCGAAGATGGAACTGTTCAAGAATTTGAAGTTTATAACTTCAAAGGCGATGGTGTAGCAATGGCTATGTATAATACCGATGAAAGTATTCGTGGTTTTGCGCATGCATGTTTTAACCAAGCCTTGAGCAAAAAATGGCCTTTATACCTTTCTACCAAAAACACCATTTTGAAAAAATACGATGGTAGATTTAAAGATATTTTTGAAGAAATTTATCAAGCAGATTACAAAGCAAAATTTGTAGAAGCTGGAATTGTTTACGAACATCGTTTAATTGATGATATGGTAGCATCTGCTTTAAAATGGAATGGAAATTTTGTATGGGCTTGTAAAAACTACGATGGTGATGTTCAAAGCGATACAGTAGCACAAGGTTTTGGTTCATTAGGTTTAATGACTTCAACTTTAATTACACCTGATGGAAAAGTAATGGAAGCAGAAGCAGCTCACGGAACTGTAACACGTCACTTCCGCGACCACCAAGCTGGCAAATCAACAAGTACTAACCCAATTGCAAGTATTTTTGCTTGGACTCGTGGATTAGAATTTAGAGGTAAATTAGATGGCAACCAAGAGTTAATTAATTTCTGTCATGCATTAGAAGCTGTTTGTATTGAAACTGTTGAAAGTGGCAAAATGACTAAAGATTTAGCCGTTTGTATTCATGGAAATAAAGTTAATTTAGGCGAACATTACCTAAATACACAAGACTTTTTAGATGCAATTGATACTAACTTAAAAGCTAAATTAGCTTAGTAAGTACTTAAATATCAAATACTTTTAAAACACAAAAAAGCCTCGAAATTTCGAGGCTTTTTTGTTGGGTTTAAATAAAAATTATTGCCCAATATAATTTACAGTTTTATATTCTCCGTTCAGTTCCACTTTTGTTAAACCATGGCCAGCTAAACCTTTCATGGCTTTATCCCATTGCTTGCCACTTAAGTGCGAAACTGCTTGTTTCAAATCGGCCAAAGGCATACTGATATTTGGTTTCAAAATTTCTAAAATTTGTTTCTCTTCTGCTGTTAAATCCAATTGTTTTTTCTCCGGACGCATTTGAGGGAAAAACAACACATCTTGAATAGAATGTTGGTTGGTTAATAACATGGCCAATCTATCAATTCCAATACCAATACCTGCTGTAGGTGGCATTCCATACTCCAAAGCACGTAAAAAATCGTGGTCAATAAACATGGCTTCATCATCGCCACGTTCCATTAATTTTACTTGTTCTTCAAAGCGCTCACGTTGGTCAATTGGGTCGTTTAATTCAGAATAAGCATTAGCTACTTCTTTTCCATTTATCATTAATTCAAAACGCTCTACCAAACCTTCTTTGGTGCGGTGTTTTTTGGTTAAAGGACTTAATTCCACTGGATAATCGGTTATAAAAGTTGGTTCAATAAAATTGCCTTCGCATTTTTCTCCAAAAATTTCATCTACCAATTTACCTTTGCCCATACTTGGCGCTGTTGGAATACCTAATTCTTTACAAACTTCACGTAATTGGTCTTCGTCCATATTGCTTACATCAAAGCCTGTAAACTGTTTTATGGCATCGTAAATAGGCAAACGCTTGAATGGTGCTTTAAAGCTGATGGTTTTATCGCCTACAGTTATATCGGTAGTTCCATGCATTTCTAAAGCAACTTTTTCTAATAATTGCTCTGTAAAATCCATCATCCAATTATAATCTTTATAAGCTACATAAAACTCTAATACGGTAAACTCTGGATTGTGTGTTCTGTCCATTCCCTCGTTACGGAAATTACGACTAAATTCATACACAAAATCAAAACCACCCACTATTAATCTTTTTAAATATAATTCATTTGCAATTCGCAAATAAAAAGGAACATCTAATGCATTATGGTGCGTAGTAAAAGGCCTTGCAGCAGCGCCACCAGGAATATTTTGTAAAACTGGTGTATCAACTTCTAAAGCACCATGGTTATTTAAAAAATCGCGAATGGTTTTTACCATTACACTGCGCTTGTAAAAAGTATCTTTTACATGCGGATTAACAATTAAATCGGCATAACGCTGACGGTAACGAAACTCAGGATCGGTAACTGCATCAAAGGTTTCGCCATCTTTTTCCTTTACTATTGGCAATGGTTTAATTGATTTGCTCAATACCACCAAAGTTTTGGCATGCAATGAAATTTCGCCTGTTTTGGTAGTAAACATATAACCTGTTACGCCAATAATATCGCCAATATCAATTAATTTTTTAAAAACGGTATCGTATAAAGTTTTGTCTTCGTCAGGGCAAATATCATCTCTGCGCACATAAACTTGTAATTTGCCTACACTATCTTGCAATAATACAAAACACGCTTTACCCATATCGCGTACACTCATAATACGGCCAGCAAAAGTAACCTGTTTCATTTCTTCACTTTCCTGGTTTGCGCTATACTTGCTAGCTGCTTCTACCGAGGTGTGAGAAATAGGAAACAATGCAGCCGGAAAAGGGTCAATACCCAATTGGCGCATATCGTTAAGTTTTTGTCTGCGTAATAATTCTTGTTCGCTTAATTGATTGCTCATAAATGCTTTTTATTGATGCTATTTTTATAAAAAAGAACGCAAAAGTAGCATTTAGGAACTTTAAAAGGGAATTTTTGAAAAAATAAAATGAAATCTAGGTTGTTGACTACCGTAGAGACGTTTAATTAAGCCTCTCTACATTGGTATAATTGATATATTTGACAAAATGAAAGAACATTATGCTTTAACTGGTGGTGCAAGAATTGGGTTTGCAAATGCAACTTACCCTTTTGCTGATTTATATGTGGACAAAGAGGTTTTGACAATAAATGCATCTATTATTGGTAATTTAATATTTCAATCTAAAGATATAATTTCATTACAACCAGAAAGTAACGGAATAAAAATAAATCATAGTGTTAAAAATTACAATGCTAAGGTTATTTTTTGGACATTTAAAAATCCAGCTTTAGTAATTGAAGAAATTGAAAGAACAGGTTTTTTAGAAAATAAAAGCACACCTCAAAATTATAATGTCAATGATATTTTAAAAAAACAAAATGAAGGCTCCTTTCCTATGAAAAAAGCTGTAGCAATTATTTTTGGCCTTGTGTGGAATTTACTTTTTCTGTATGATATTATTCCGTTCGTGTTAAATCCTAAATCAAAAGTTTTTCCACTTGGTGCAGGTGTAAATTGCGCCCTTGGATTGCTTTTGGCAAGTTCAATTTTAACTATAGTTTCCAAACATTTTAGAAAAATAATTTTAAAGGAAAGTAGAGATTTAAATGACATCAGAAAATTTGTTTATTTTACTGCATTAATGAGTGGAATTTCACTACTAATTTCTCTGTCGATATAGCAATAAAAAGTTCCTCTAAAGCATTGCTTGCATTAAAGACTATCAATCAAAATTCCAACTTTGGCTTAAGCCAATTCCATAATTGCCTTTTTTTATTAAATGGGTTGAAACCCATTTCTATTCATTGATTCTTACAAATCCACAGGCTAAAGCTATGCTGCAATTCATTATTCATTAATGGTGTTGAAACAAATGATGAATTGCCCCCAGATTTATCTGGGGTTAAAGGAAAAATGCAATATAATTGGCTTTAGCCAAAAGAATTAGTCATTGAATTTTTGAAAATTATATTTTAAGAGAAATTCATCATATTCTTCTTGAAATAATTTGTTTTGATGGTGAATCTCTTGGTTCTTAATATAATTCCTGACCTTATCTAACATTGATTCAGAAACAGACACAGCAAAATATTCATCTTGCCATTCAAATTTTGAATCATATTTGTTTAAAACAGACTCATCAATCAGATTTTCTTTGTTAATCCAAAAAGATGATTCTCCTTTAATTAATTGAATTGTTTTTTGAATGGTTTGGTCGGAACCTAATGAAATCAAACAATGACAATGGTCGGAATAGCCGCTAATAAAATCAATAAAAATACCTTTTTCTCTTGCATTTTCCTTTATGTGATTCCAAACCTTGACTCTTAATTCTTTATTATTTAAAAAAGGAATTCTGTTTTTAGTACTCCAAACAAAATGTATATAAACTTTAATGAATGGCATTTGATTAAAATATTTATTCTAACGAATTTAAAAAATTACAACTAATTTATAAATACAAAATAAATTGAAACCCATTTCTATTGATTAATTCTTACAATTCCACAAGCTAATGCGAAAGCTTTCGGAACATGTGGCAATTCATCTTTAGATAATGGTGTTGAAACAAACGATGAATTGACCCTAGATTTATCTGGGGTTAAGAGAAATTGCATTTCTATTCCCACAAGCTGAAGCCATGTGGCAATTCATCATTCCTTAATGATGTTAAAACAAATGATGAATTGCCCACAGATTTATCTGGGGGTTAAAAGAAAAATGCAATAAAATTGGCTTTAGCCAAAGCAAAATATACTCTTCCGCTCTCTTATTTTCAAATTTCCAACAATAATAAAGAATAATTCAATCCCGATTAGTCGAGACAACATCCAAAATTCAAAATCTTTAAAAAATCGGTAGTTATGTCAGTATTTTAACTTGGTTGTTATTTTGTATATTGCCAACTATATTTTTTAAATAAACAACAATGAAAAAAGGAACGATTATTTTATTAGCAGTGCTTGGCGGAATTGTTTTATTATTAATGAACGGATGTTCAAGTTATAATAATATGGTTTCGAAACAAACAGCAACCGAAGGTGCTTGGGCCAAGGTTCAAAGTGCTTACCAACGTAGGTTAGATTTAATTCCAAATTTAGTAGCTACTGTTAAAGGTGCAGCTAATTTTGAACAAAAAACCTTAACCGATGTAATTGAGGCAAGAGCAAAAGCTAGCTCTATTCAAGTAGATCCTAACAAGTTAACACCTGAAAATATTAAGAAATTTCAAGGTGCTCAAGGCGAGTTAAGCCAAGCTTTAGGCCGCTTAATGGTAGTATCAGAGCAATATCCTCAGTTAAGAGCTACTCAAAACTTTAGCGAGTTACAAAGCCAAATAGAAGGAACAGAAAACCGCATTAAAGTAGAAAGAGATAACTTTAACGATGCTGTTACTGATTACAATACTTATATCAAAAAATTCCCACAAGTAATTTACAGTGGTATGTTTGGTTTTGATAAAAAAGGATTTTTTGAAGCTGACGCTGCTGCCGAAAAAGCACCAGAAGTTAAGTTTTAATTAGTAATTCAATTATTACACTTCGGCAAGCTCAGTGACCCTAATACGGACACTGAGCCTATCGAAGTGCTTTTAAAAATAGGTTTAACCAACAAACATGTCAGAACAATTTTTTAGTAAACGCCAGCAAGAAAGCATAGTTACGGCCATTCAAAATGCCGAGTTAAATACTTCGGGCGAAATACGTGTACATATAGAACCTCATTGCAAGCAAGATGTGATGGAGCGCGCCAAACAAGTATTTGAAGAGCTTAATATGCACCAAACGGAACTAAAAAATGGTGTTTTGTTTTACCTAGCCTATTTAGATAAAAAATTTGCCATACTTGGCGATAGTGGCATACACCTAAAAGTAACTGATGCTTTTTGGAATGAAGAAAAAGAATTAATGAAAACTCATTTTGCCAAAGGCCAGTTTACTGAAGGCCTTTGCTTAGCTATTGAAAAAGCAGGACAAAGACTCAAGGAACATTTTCCTTACCAAAGCAATGATGTAAATGAGTTAAGCAACGATATTTCGTTTGGAGGTACCCATGAAGCATAAATTAGCACTGGTTTTTAGTTTATGTTTACTGTTTACACAGTTATTTGCCAAAGAAACTCCTCCATTACCCAACCCTCCTACTTTTGTAAACGATTATGCAGGTGCTTTGCAAGCAGATGAAAAAGCGGCATTGGAACAAAAATTATATACATATTTCAAGCAAACATCAACCCAAATAGTTATTGTAATTGAACAATCGCTAGAAGGTGATGATGCTTTTGGATACTCGCAAAAACTAGCACAAAGCTGGGGAATAGGCGAAAAAGACAAAAAAAATGGTTTGCTTATTTATGTAGCTTTAGCTGAACGTAAAATGCGTATTCAGGTTGGTTACGGATTGGAAGGAGCCATGACAGATGCCATTTCCAAACGCGTTATTGATGGAATTTTAAAACCTAATTTTAAGCAACAAGCTTATTATAATGGCTTTAACGAAGCTACTGACGCTATTATTAAAACCCTAGCTGGCGAAGGTTTTACCAACGATAGAAAAGCCAATAAAGAAAAAATGCCTTGGGGCTTAATCATTATTATTGCCATTGTATTAATTGCAGTATTTTTAAGGGGAGGCAAAGGTGGACGGAGAGGCGGTGGTGGTGGCGGAATAGCCGAAGCATTGCTTTGGGGAACATTGGCCAATGGCGGATTTTCTGGTCGTGGTGGTTCTGGAGGCGGAGGCGATAGTGGTTTTGGTGGATTTGGTGGCGGAAGCTTTGGTGGTGGCGGTGCTGGTGGCGATTGGTAAATAAACCATTTTAGTGATAAAGATTACTAAACCCATTTGGCTAAAAAACTTTTTTATTCGATTTAACCATATTGATAAATCGAATAAATTTGTTAGAAATGCAGGCATTATTTGGACCGCAGTTGTTTTATTTTTATTTATTCCAGAAGAACTTATTAATTTATATGTATGTGAAAATGGCACAATAGTAAATGCTACAATTACTGAAATGCCAGATAATTGTGGAAGCAGAAAAATGTATGCCAGTTTTAAATTAAATAACAAAATAATAACTAAGAGAGTTTGGGATTCATTTTGCAATAATTATAAACTTGGAGATTATATACCCATTTATTTTCATCCTTCATTTCCAAATAATTCCTTACTCGAAACAGAGAGAGATTTTAGTATAAAAATAGAGTTGTTTGCCTGTTTTATACTTCTGCTATTTGGAATTTTTATTATAAAATACGCTTACAAAAGTTCATAATAAATATATGATTTGGTAAGGCTTTTTATTCGTTTCGACTTCGCTCAACGGCCGCGAACATTGAGCGAATACAGAAAGCTTTCGGACGAAATGTATTTCCATTAACTAATAGACATTGAATGATAAATTACGAAAACGCTTTAGCTGAAATTCAAACCAAACTTGGGCAACATAGCTTAAATGAAAAACCTTCAGGCATTGCTAATTTGCAAAATTATATTGGCACCCAATACCATTTTTATGCCTTAAAAAATCCAACAGTTCAAGCCATTTTTAAAAAAGGCTTTACTTTTAGCAATGAACCAATGGCGGCCCAAATGGAGCTATACACCCAACTTTGGAACCAAAGTAACTGCTACGAAATAATGTACCTTAGTTTAATGTACTTAACCGTTTTTAGTAAAAAGAACAAAGGTTTATTAGCACACGAAACGGCTAAAAGTTTTTTACCTAAAATAGATAACTGGGCACATAGCGATTTTTTATCAAGCATTATTGGCCGAAATATGATGTATGATGAATTAGCCATTTATAACGACTTAAAAACACTGAATAAAAGCCCAAACTTATGGGAGAGACGCACATCATTAGTGCCTCTTGTTTACCATTTAAAAAACAAAAAATTCATGTTGAATGAAACAGATTTCATTCAATTAATTAACCCTCTTGTAAACGATAAAGAATATTTTGTGCAAAAAGCAATTGGTTGGTTATTGCGCGAATTTGGTTTGCGTTTTCCAAACGAATTATTGCAATTTTTATACAAAAATGCACCCCAAATAAGTAGTGTGGCGTTTGCTTCAGCCACCGAAAAAATTAGCCTTCACGACAAAGAACAATTGAAAAAAATAAGGGCCGATTTTAAGAAACTTAAAATTTAACGTTTTTTATGGCAGGGTTTTTATATTTTCGTTTTACTTAAAATTATTACCATGCTTGAACAAACCGATTTAACCAAAATACTTGTTTTAGATATTGAAACTGTGCCACAATTTGCTGCTTACGAACATTTGCCTGAACGTTGGAAAGACCTTTGGGAAAAGAAAGCAGCCACTATAAAAAAAGACAGTTTACAAACTACCGAAGAACTTTATCCTCGCTCAGGTATTTATGCCGAGTTTGGCAAAATTGTATGCATATCGGTGGGTTATTTTGTAAAAGGTGATGGTTATCAATTTAGGGTTAAATCGTTTTACAGCCACAATGAAGGTGAATTACTTTCCAATTTCTGCAAAATGCTTACCCGCCATTTTAACGAACGCGACCATTTACTGTGCGCGCATAATGGCAAAGAATTCGATTTTCCTTACATATCAAGAAGGTGTGTGGTGAATAAAATTAAAATGCCCGAAAGTTTAAAAACAGAAGGCAAAAAACCTTGGGAAGTAAAACATTTAGATACCATGGAGCTATGGAAATTTGGTGATTATAAAAGCTATACTTCTTTAGATCTATTGGCAGCTTTGTTTAATATAGAAACGCCAAAAGACGATATAGACGGAAGCCAAGTTTGGAAAGTGTATTGGCAAGAAAATAACCTAGAAAGAATTAAAAATTATTGCCAAAAAGATGTGGTAACCGTAGCACAAATACTCCTTAGTTTTAGAGGAGAAAATTTATTGGCACCTGCTGATATTTTAATGGTTGACTAAATTGTTAATCAACTTGTTTGGTGTAATTTGGAAAAATAAGGGAATAGCCTATAAGCACAATACCTGTAATGATGCTGATTAATGTAGTAAACATAAATGCATATCCATTTCCACTGCTACGTAAATCAATAAATTCAATATAAATTACACTGATTGTGAATGCGATTAAAAGAACCAAAATACTCCAAGGTCTATATCTTCTAGTAAAATCAATTAGGTAATCTAAAGCAAAATAAAGAATTACAAAACCTATTATTGATAAAACACCTAAAACCAAGAACACCAATTTTTGCTCCGACATTTGCTCGCTCAGCTGTTGAGCGGTAGTGGTAAGTTCGTGACTGGATTCTAGTCTACGCGTGTTCTTAATATAGTTATAAACGTAATACTGAGAGGTTCGTGAAATGGTTTCTTGCTCAAAACCATATTGATCGTTCAGTTGGATATATTCTTGTACTAAAAGTACAATAAACTTAACCAATTGAGTGAATGCAAGCAGCAAACCCAACATCAGCGTAGATACTGATAGGTTCTTAAGCCCTAACGATATTTTGGGTATCGCTAAAGATAAAATATTGCTCTGCTTAGTTAAAAATTTCATTATACTTATGGTAACAATGATTGCTCAATCAAGTTCTACAAATTAACATAATTGTTTGTAAATATAAATTAATAACAATCATTATTACCTAAAATATAACTTTGGTTTTACAAATACTATTTTTTCAATTTTTTGTAACCATAAGCAGCTCCTGCTGCTGCTAATAATACTATGCCTCCATCTACAGGTACATCTTGTGGTTCATCATCAAATCCTCCGCCTCCACTGCCTGGTTGTGCTTGTGCTGCAAAACTAATTGCTGTTGCTATAGCTAATACCATTATATATTTTACTGTCTTTTTCATTTTCTTTGTTTTGTTAATTTAGTTAGTCTATTAATTAAGTAAACCATAGACCATATTTTTCTTTCTATGGTCCATGGTCTATTTACTATTATCTATTTTACAAATTTTACTGTTTTATTAAAGCCATTTTGGTTGCTTACTTTTACAAAATATACTCCTGCACTTAATGTTTCAATATTTAATTGAGCACTGTTGCTTGCCATATTGCTTCTTAACACTTCTGTACCTGAAATATTATAAATTACAATCTCTGAGTTTTTGAAGTTAGCATTGTTAATATCAATGTTTAACACATCTGTTGCTGGATTTGGGTAAACCAACATTTGTGCTACTTGTTCTGCAGCATTGGTATTATTTACACCTGTAGCTTTTCCATTTAATATCAATTCAAAGCGGTTTTTACCCCATTGGTTTTCGCCTGCTCCCATTTCAAAACTGTAAACCGTATTGGCTTTTATACTTGTAGTTTTATTGGTGTATTTATCTAGTAAACTTACACTTACTCCTGCATCAAAGTTTTCTATGTTTTTAAACTCAAATTTGTAGGTTCCAACTTGAGTTGCTTCTACATTTAATTTAATGCGTGTTTCGCCATCTACTAAAGGAATTGACGATAACATGAGCTGTAATGTATCTTCACCATAGCTTGATAAATTTAAATTGTCGTTTCTTAATTTACTAATATCATATCTATCTTTATTTAAAGTAGCTGTACCCATCATGCTTAAAATGTACTCATCACTTTCCGCTGAATCTTTAAAATATTTAATACTGAATTCGCTATTTGAAGCACTTTTGTGTAATGCAATAGGTGCCGAAGTGGTTTTAAATGTTTCTTTAAAAACAAAAGTTGGTGTGCCTGTTGCTTGGATAAAAAATGCTGTACCAGAAGGTATAATACCACTTGTTAACGTTCCAGCACCTGCGCCAGAACTTGCTGCAGGATTATACCCTTTATAGCCATTTGTATTGGGGTCAAACACGTAATAATTTACATCAATATTGTTCATGTTCGAAGTTTGAGCTGCATCGTACTGTGCTTTTAAATTATAAGCACATGGATATGGATTTCCTATTAAATTCCAACCTTGTGTATTATTAGTAATCGTTGGTGAAACATCGCCTTGGTTAACTGCTCCTGTTAAAGCTAAAATTACTGAAGACTGCGAAGTTACTGAACCATCCAATTGACCAGTTGTGCCTATTGCGCCTCTCACAAATACTCTAAAACCTTGACCAGGAGTTAAAGCCTGATTTGTACCAGATAAATTTTCCCAACCAGCATTAATATTGGTATTATTACCACTTGCTGATTCATTGTAAGTTCTAATAGAAGTGGTTTTTACACTTCTTGGATCTGAACCAAAAGTACTATTTGGAAAATCAATATTTGCTTTAGAGGCATGCCAGCCTGTCGACATTGGCACTCCAAGAGTTACCCCATCGCCAGGACCTGTTACGTAAAAATATGTCATCCAATTAGCCACAGTTGCTGATTGAACAGGTGATGATAAAAATCTCCATCTTCTTCCTGCACCACTTACAAAACGTTCTACAGTTACGTTACCGGTAATATAAGTTAAGCCACTATTGTTTGAAGCAATTGAACCTGTTCCGTTTGCATCTGATTTTAAAGTTAAGTTATTTCCTGCTGCTAATGTTGCACCACTTCCTACTGTTACTATACCTGCGCTCGAACCACCAACTATGTTTAATGCATTACCTAATGTAGTTGTACCAGAACCACTAATGGTTAAGTTTCTAAGTAAATTAGTAGTGCCTGGTGTTGTTTGGTCGAAAGCTATTGTTCCTGATGTACCTGTTATAACCAAATTTGATGTAGAAGAACCTCTAATTACACCCGAAGTTCTAGTAATAGTACCATTTATAGTTAAAGTTACACCTGCATCAATAATTAAAGTGCCGCTTGTTAATGTTAAATCGTTTAATGTTTGATTACTACTTACTTGTAAAGTTCCTCCATCTATAACCACATTGTTTGTATTAGGAATAGTTGTTCCTCCTGACCTATTTAAGCGCAAAGTACCCGCTGATACAGTTGTTATACCTGAGTAAGTATTTGCACCAGTTAATGTTAAAACACCTGCACCAGCGCCAATTTTAGTTAAATTTCTTGAACTACCAGAAATTATAGAAGAAATAGTAATACCTCCATTACCTTCAATACTAATTATATTGTTAGTTGAGTTTCCTAGAGCCAAACTCATTGTATTTGAACCACTTCCAGAAGAACCAGTATTTTGTAAGGTTAATAAATTAGCACTATTATTTCTAATAATAATATTTTCTATACTATTCACAACTCCTCCATTCAAGGTTAGAGTGCCATTAGTTGCGCCACCAGAATTATTGCCTATTGTCAAATTCAATATTCTTGAATTGGTTACCTCAATAGCCGAAATTGCTGTTGTACCACCATTAATATTAACGCTTGTGCCGGGGGTTGGGTTTCCACCAAACTGAGCAACTTCAGTGCTTGATGGTAAACCACCGTTCCAATTACCTGAAGTAAGCCATGCTGATCCAGCAGCAGAATTCCATAATTTTGCAGTTGTATTTGTCAGCACTGGTGTACCTTGTGTTGTTGAGCTTGCAACGCCATCTCCTACCGAATTAACTGCTCTAATTTGTACATCGTAAGTAACTCCGTTGACTAATGGGGTGGTTCCATCAGATGAAAGTGTTGTAATTACTAAAGGAGAAGCAGTAGATCCCGAAGCTCTTGTTCTAAATGTTGCTCCACCATCTGTTGAATATTTATAAGTAGTAATGCTTGCTCCACCATTAGCACCTGCTGTAAAAGCAACACTTAATTGATTTGTACCACCAGTTATTGAATTTATTGTAGGAACTAAAGGAACAGTTGGAATAATAACAGTTTGTGCATTACCAGTTGCAGAGGAACTTGCTGTAGCTGTTGAGGTTACATTTGTATTTGATAATGAACCAGTAAAAGTCACACCATCTGTAGGGCTTGCAGCCACATCGGCAATCAATAAGTATCTTCTGACAGTAGAGGGTGAAAAAGATTGACCTGCTAAGCTAGAAAAAACTAAAGGATTTGACAAACTAGCTACCGTTCCAATTGGTGAAGAAATTTCACCGGCATCGGCAGTTCCATTGCTATTTGCGTCATATAATAATCTAAAATTTGATAAATCTGAACTTGTTGCTGTTCCTGCTGTGGTAATACTAACTGATGAAATGCTAATATTATTACATGCCGAAGGTGTTAAGCTAAATCCAAATAAAGTAACATTTGATGTTCCATTTGAAATATTTCCTGCAGCTGGAGTTCCTGTATTAGCCAAAGCTAAAGTAGAATTTACTGAAGAAGTAACTGCAATGTTAAAACTACCAGCAACCGAACCTGAAGTAGCAGCATAATGAATAACACGAACAAAATAAGTTGTTCCCTGAGTTGCAGAAATTGTTAGTGTTTCGGTTGTTAAAGAAGAAGTACCTCCTCCTGTTCCGATATTACCAGTAGTGGCAGCAGGGCACGAAGTACTCCAAGCCGTTAAATCTATATCTTGACTGGTTGTGCTAATAGTAACCGTTGCTGTTCCAGTACAAGTGGCTGTAAATTTAAACCAAACATCATTATCATCGTTAAAAGGACTTGACATGGTTGCTCCATCCATACTACCACCAGTTGAACCTGCGCCAACAGTTAATGTAATTGCGCTTGCACACAAATCGTTTGCTGGTGCTGGTGCAGGAATATTAAATGTAGCAGATGTAAAACCGGCTAGACCTGTAGCTGTATAATCTAAACTTGCACCAGTAATAGCTGTAGCACTTGTAGCAGTTAACCCACTAAATGAGGCTACTCCATTTACAGCAGTTGCAGTTAAAGTTCCCCCTAATGTCCAAGTACCTTGCGTGGCAGCTACAGTTACTACAGTTGAATTATCAGTTGTAATAATATTACCATATTGGTCAGTAATATTTACCTTTGGCTGAGTTGCTAAAACCACTCCATTGGTGGCAGGGGCTGCAGGAGCTGTGTTATTAGTTAATTTTGTAGTTGCTCCAACTCCAATAGCTTGTGTAAAAGTATTGCTACTATATCCTGTTGAGGAAACTACAATTGTTTTAGAACCTGCCGTTTGTAATAAACCAGTAGGAACTGATGCAGCTGGATTAAAAGCGATTTGGCCAGAAGAAACAGTATAACCAGCAGTTAATGTTGTTCCTCCAACTGTTATACCTGTAATGCCTGAACGCCATAAAGCATCATCAACAAAAGTTACGTTAAATGAACCATCAACTGTTGTACCTAAAGCAGGTGTAATAGTTGGAGGTGTTGCTGTTGTAATATTAGCTGTTAATGTTGGCTGGCTTATTGAATAATTAACCGAGGGCGCTGTATATGTTCCGGTTTGGTTAATGGTTTTACCATTACCTACTGAAGCGGTTGCAAAAGCAAATGATACTATATCAGTAACAGTGAATGATTCACTATTTACTAACCCACTATACACAGCTGTGCCAGAAGTAGTAGCTGTTGTGGTTCCATCATAAATTTTATTATCAACTGTTATTCCAGTTATTGTTAATGCTTTTTTAGCTACACTACTGCTTGCTGTTGCTACTGATTGAGTAACAGCACCTGTGCTTGTTACATCAATATTGCCACTATAAGTACCAAAACCAGTAGTGGCAGCTAAACGCAAATAAACAGTGGTAGTGCTTACACTTCCACCACTCTGAGTTAATGTTAAACTTGTTGTGTAACCGCTACCTATTGAAGTTGAAACCTCAAAACCCGATGGTGGAGTAATTACAATATCGTTGGTTAATGAAGCTCCACTAACTGTAAAACTTGTGGGACTAGCGCTAGCAGTTCCGTAAGTAGTATTAACAGCACTTAATGAACCCAACACAGTTAAAGTAGGTGATACAGGAGCCACAGGAGTTCCTTGCACAGTTGAAGAAGCTGTGCCAGCTCCAGCAGCATTTACAGCTTTTATTTGTACATCATATGTTACTCCATTTGTTAAAGATGTTGAACCATTAGATGATAAAGTTGTAATTACAATAGGACTGCCAGTTGTACCTGTTTGTCGGTTTAAAAAAGTAGCGCCACCGTCTGTTGAATACTGGTAATTAGTAATAGCCGAACCACCTGTAGCATTGGCAGTAAAATCTACCGATAATTGCGTGTTTCCTGCGGTTACACTATTTATAGTAGGCGCACTTGGTGTAGTATACGGAGTAGCTGCCGTGCTTGCGGTAGCAGTTCCATCTCCTATAGCATTAACAGCTCTAATTTGAACATTATAACTTGCACCATTTGTAAGTGGGGTAGTTCCATCTGATGATAAAGTAGTAATAATAATTGGAGAGGCAGTTGTACCAGTTTGTCTTGTTAAAAAAGTGGCTCCTCCGTCTGTTGAATATTTATAAGTTGTTATAGCAGAACCGCCATCACTACCAGCTGTAAAAGCTACAGATAATTGTTGATTACCTGGGGTTATTGTTCCAATTGTTGGGGCAAGTGGGGCTGTAGTGGCTAATTTATAAAGTTTCAACCTAACTTGTGTGCTAGTATAACATGCAAATCGGGGGTTAGAATTGTTCCACTGTAAACTTCTAGCGGTTGTTCCTACATTAGTCAATGTCCACAATCCGCTACTAACTGTTGGAGTCCATCTTTCAGAATTTGCAACCGTACCACTAAAAAAATTAGCAGTATTTCCAGTATTTCCAGTACGCCCCCAAGAAACATACCCAACTGATGAGTTGTATATAGTAATATCACCTGAGACCACTGTTATCTGAAAAACATTGGCCGAAGTAAAACCGCTTGTTATTGAAGAACCAGGGTTAGTTACAGTCGTGCGGTTAATATAGGGTGTTGCATCAACAGTGTTCAACATTATTCCATCATTAGTAGCCCCATCTCCTACTATCAAATAATCCCCATCAACTAACCCTACTAAGGTTGTAATTTGGCTATACGTTTGCCCCTTCACCCCGTTCAATCCGAAAAATAGTACCATAGCCAAAAGGCTTAGGTATTTAAAAATACTAGTTCTGCCTTGCGTGGGAGGCTGGTTTTTTAATTGTAAAACATTAGTTATCATATATATTTCCGTTTAGTTTATTTTCAATTTATTTCAAGAAGGCAAAATAAAAATATTTGTGTGTTTTAAATGTTAATGAATAATTAAATGTCATTTTTCTGCCTGTTTTTTTACTGTTTTTTTTACCAATGGCTGTTTTTTTGTATTAAGTAGCATTAATTTTTAACTATGTAGTACTTTAATTACCTCAAATTCAAAAAATTTTACAATTCATTTTAGGCTTTTTTGCTAAAAGCTTATGGTTTTAATTAAAAACCAATACTTAAGCAAAAAGTTTTACGGCTAATACAACACACTATTTTTAATAAATTATATCCATAAACTTAAAAATTTTAAAACTAGCTGAACAAAAACATGAATTACACAGGACGCTAATGTGGCAAAAAAGTTAATGATGCTGAGGAAACTATTTAAAACATACTAAATGCAATTATGCCTGCTCTATTTGAAGATTTAAAAGGAAGAGAAAATGTAAAAGCAAGCAGAAATAGTTTTAGGTAAATATGATAAATCAACTTTTATTTGTCAACTAGGTTAATAGCATTGTTAAATCAGCTTTTATTGAGGTAAAACTAAATTCTATAAGTATTAAATTAGTTTATAAAGACAAAAAATCAACTGCTATACGTGTAAAGTTACTTACTATTATTATCATATCAATTTCCATAGGTATAAAATGAACTGCTGTCCTTTTAAAACTTCCTTTTATTGCTATCAATTTACTTTCTATAAAATTAAAACAAGCTGCTGTTCTTACCAAAAGGTGTAAAATCAATTGCAAATTGATGTAATAGCTAAAATAGTATCGATTTATTAATTACATCATCATGTAATGGCTAAAACGAACCCGAATTATTGATTACATCATCATGTAACGACTAAAACGAACCCGAATTATTAATTACATAATCATGCAATGACTAAAACGAACTCGAATTATTGATTACATCATCATGTAACGACTAAAACGAACCCGAATTATTGATTACATCATGATGCAACGACTAAAACGACATTATTATATACATTGCACATATGTGCAACAATATGCCAAAATTTGTAATTGCCTAAAAATCTAATCCTTGCAAACAAATGCTTGTTTGGTGTTAATTAGCTACTAAACTTTTGTGAGTGTGATGGTTTTTCTACAAAAAAAGCAGAAAAAACAGTATTAGCCTATAATTTGGAGAAAAGTGGAAGAAGAAACTCAAAGCATAACGATTGCTTTTATTTGCTAAATATTAATTACCAATGCCCGAAAAAACCTATGCTCCTTATTTGGAACTGTTATAGAATCAAAAAAATTGATTAAACTATTTATCTAAATCTGATGAACCTATTCTGTAATGCTTTCTATTACATTTATAACAAACAAAGTGTTTGGCATTTATAGCAGGTATTAATTTAAAAATAGAAGCACTTTTTATTCTTTCTAAATCGGTTGCACTACCGCAATAAGGACACTGCCTTTTACTAGTAAATTTTCTTAAAATATTAATACTGACAAATACTATGGCAAAACTTCCAAGAAAAAAGAACAGGTATTTTATTTGTAACATGTGTAATTTACTAAATTATGGGGCAATATTATGCTGAAACCCTCAAAAAACGTAGTGTTTACAATAGTATAACAGTTAAGTTTATAAGCTTTAATGTGTTATAACTACAAATAAAAAATAACCTACATAATTGGCATAAAAAAGAGGCTATCTTAATTAAAAGATAGCCTCTCATTGTTTTAAGGAAATTTACTTTTTCAATTTTTTATACCCATAGGCAGCTCCCGCTGCTGCTAGTAGTACTATTCCTCCATCTACTGGCACATCTTGCGGTTCATCATCAAATCCTCCAGAACCACTGCCTGGTTGTGCATTAGCTGCAAAACTTACTGCTACTACTATGGCTACTGCCATTATTATTTTTGTTATATTTTTCATCTTGTTGATTAGTTAATGGTTAATAGACACTGAGCAAAGTCCGAAAGCTTTCAGACGAAGTGTGCGTTTCGGCTCCGCTCAACGACCACTTCGTCTATTTTACAAATTTTACTGTTTTATTAAAACCATTTTGGTTACTTACTTTTACAAAATACACTCCTGCGCTTAATGTTTCAATGTTCAATTGTACACTATTGCTAGCCATATTGGTTTTTATTACTTCGGTTCCCGAAATATTATAAACCACTATTTCTGAGTTTTTGAAACTGCTATTGCTAATATCAATGTTTAACACATCGGTAGCAGGGTTAGGGTAAACCAACATTTGGGTTTTGTTTAATACATTAAACTCATTTATTCCTGTTTTATCCATATTTAAAATTAACTCAAAACGGTTTTTACCCCACTGATTGGTACCCGGCCCCATACTAAAAGTGTACTTAGTATTTTTTCTAACATCAATGGTTTTGTTGGTATATCTATCAAATAAATGAACTGTAATATCGCTTTGGAAATTATCCATGTTTTTAAAATCAAAATTATAAGTGCCTATTGCAGTAGCTTCTACATTTAATTTTACTCTTGTTTCCTCTATTACTGGTGGTATTAAACTTGCACTTAATAATATAGAATCTGCACCATAAGCCGATAAGTTTAAATTATCGTTTTGCACTTTTATAATATCTAAATTTTCAGCATTCATAGTAGCACCTTGGTAAGGTTTAACTACTATATAATCGCTTTCAGTAGAATCTTTATAATATTTAATTCCAAACTCATCGGTTTTAGCTGTTTTATGCACACCAGTACCTACATGGTTATTGGTAGTTTTATATGCTTCTTGAAATTTAAACACTGGATTAGCGGCATTGGCTTTAACAAAGAAACCTGCACCTGCCGGAATAATACCATTATCTAAATTTAAGTTGGTGTTTGATAATGCATTAAAACTTACATAACCACCTGTTACTCCACTATAAACATATACAGTTGGGTCTATATTACTAAATACTGAACTACCTGCATTTCTGTGAGCCACAAAATCGTACGAACATGGGTAAGGATTTCCTAATAAATTCCAACCATCGTTTGCCAATGTTCCTGAACTGGTAAAGGTAGGGTTGGCATTTACCTCGCCTTGGTTAGGAGTTCCTGTCAAGGTAATATTTACACTTCCTTGTATATTGCCATTGGCACTAGTTCCTAATTGCGTTTGGGCTGAATTTACTGCATTTTTATCTCCTCTAATATAGGCTCTAAATCCTTTGCCAGCATCTAGCGTAGTAGCTGTAGTTATATTACCCCAACCGCCATCAATTCCTCCAGTAGTTACTGTTTCGTCATACACTCTAATTGAAGTAGTTTTAACACTTCTAACATCCGAAGACATGGTAGATGATGGATATAAAATATTAGCATAATTGGTATTAAAACCATTGGTATTGGTAGTTCCTAAAGTAGAGCCATTAACTGCATTAGCAGCTATGCTATCGCCAGGACCAGTTACATAAAAACTGTTCATCCAATTGGCTACTGTTTGGCCTTGAACAGGGCTAGATAAAAATCTCCATCTACCTCTAATTGATTGACCAGTTATAAAACGTTCAACTGTTACATTGGTAGCACCTGTTAAAGTTCCTGTTATTTTTCCAATTGAGCCAGAAGCAACAGCAGTTGATTTAAGCGTAACTGATTTACCACCAAAATCTGCTGTTCCATCAATGGTAATTGATTTACCAGCATTAATTACCAAGCTACCTGTACCACTAATGGTCAATGTTCTTCCAGCACCAACTATATAGTCTGCATCCATAGTAGGGGTTCCGCTGTTAATAACAATATTATCGTTTAGGGCAGAAGGTAATCTGCTTAAGCTCCAATTACTTGTACTGCTCCAATTGCCTGTTCCACCTACCCAGTTGTTAGTAGCTGCATTTACGGTTAAAGCTGTGCTTGTTTCATTGCTTGCTGCCTTTAAAAAACCATTTGCAGAACCTGTATAAGCATAAGTAATGGTGTAAGGTGATGCAGAAACTGGTAAAGTGCTAGTAGTATAATTGATAGAGAATGAACCATCTCCACTGGTGGTGGTAGTAGTTTGTGCTACTCCATTAATGGTTACTGATACTGTTTCACCATTAGTAGGATAAATAGAGCCAGATGCAACTTTACCACTTAATGAAACAGTAGCTGTTCCATAATTAATACTTTGGCTTGTAGCAATATTACTAAAACTTGCTGTTGCAGCAGTATTGCTACTAGGAGTTACTGTTCCTGTGCCAGTAGCACCAAAATAAGATACATTTTTATAATTAGCTGAACCAGCTGTAGAACCCCATGAATCATTTTTAGTTCCTAAACCGTCTAAAGTTAAAGTGGTTGGAGTTAAATTGTTGCTTCCCAAAGCTAATACAGTACCATTAATAGTTAAAGCTCCGCTCACCGCAGCAGCTCCACTTATGGTTTTGGTATTACCTCCACTAAGGGTTAAGTTACCATAATTTTTGGTAGTAACTGCTTGCGCGCCATTTGCACCAAATATTATAGTACTAGTGCTACCTAGTGTGCCTAAAGTTGGAATAGATGTACTATTTAAAGTTAAAGTACCGCCATTTTCTACATCTATTGTACCTGAAATTATATTCCCACTTGCAATAGTTAAGTTACCCCCGTTGTTAACTATAAACTTAGAACCATTTGAAAGCGTAAAATCACCCGAAGTGCTTACATTACTTCCTATGTTTAAATATAAATCGCTAATAGAAAGTGATGTTAATTGTGAACCTGTTCCATTTGCCCCAGTCCAATAACTTGTAGCAGCCGACACACTATTTGTTCCATTTAAGTAATAGTTTATAGGAACACCAATTATAGTTTGAGTGCCAGTAGCTGCAATAGAACCTGTGTTACTACCACTAGCCAAAGTTAAAGTAGGTGCGTTAACTGTAAGTGTTCTGCCACTTGTAGCCGAACTTAACACATCAGCAGTAATCCAAAAATAATAAGTACCTGCCGCTAAGCTTTGAGCTAAACTTGTAAAACTTACTGTTTCACCTGCACTTGGGTTGTTATTAACCGATATTTGGTTTGAACCTAATTGAGTTGAACCTATAAAATCGTTATCCGTATCGTACCATAATTTAAAGTTGTCGATATCGGTTCCTCCAATATAATTGTTAGTAGTACCGTTATTTGGTGTAGAAAAACTCAAACTATTTAAAGTAGCAGTTCCATTTGATACTACTGCTTGAAACCTTGAAACAGGAACATTGATATTATTCCTACTTAAATTTTGAATTGTGAACTGAGCTAGATTAGTGTTTGATAATACCATTGAAACGGCAGCATTAATATTACCACTAAAAGCTATATTATCTAACCTTAAATCACCCGTACTATTTCCACCCCATCCATAAATTCTAAATATAATAGTTGAGGATTGATTGGTAAAACCAGATAAATCAATTGAAGCATTATTTGAACCTGTAGTTACAGTTATATTAGAAGTTAAGTCTGATGCATAGCCATCTAAACTAGAGCGCACATTAATAGTTGTTGCACCTGCTGCACTTCTTAAATGACTAAAGGACAAATTAGTTAATGTTAATAAATAATTTGCATCAGGGGTAATGGAAACCTGAATATATCTACCTGAATTGAATGTTGTTCCCCAACTCGAACTACCTACACTATATGAAGTTCCAGAGTTGTTATTACAAGTCTGACCAGTAACACTAGCATTTGCTACTGTATAGTTAGCACCTACACCAGATGCCGTTAAAGCTGAAGCAGAGCAAGCAGTGCCTGTAAAAGTATATGTAGCCAAAATTACTGGAGCAGTATTGGGTGTAAAAGTTTGAACACTTCCATAAGTATAAGATGTACCATCAAAAGCATAGGCTTTATAACTATAGGCAGAACCTGTTGTTAAACCTGAAAGTGAGGTACTAAACGCACCTTCAACACTAGTAACAGAAACCTTGTTTACACCAGTACCATTGATTAAAGGGTTGTTATTAGCACTTGTTAAAGAATATACAAAACCAATTTCCGTAATATTTGGACATAAAGTAGTAACACCTCCATTTAAGCTAGCACCCGTAGTTGTAATTGATGAAGCTGCATTAGTAGTTACAGCTAAAGTTGGTGTAGTTACTCCAATAGTGAACGAGCCTGATGCACTATTATAACCCCAGACCAAAATTTTATAAGTAGTATTAGCAGTAGCATTAAATGTAATTGTTTCCGTAACGTTTGATGCACCATCATCTGCAACTGATGTAAATGTGGGATTTGGACAAGCACCTCCAGTAAATAATGCAACTGCACCGTCAAAACTAGATGGTATTAATGTAATAGTATGGTTGCCAGAACAAGTTGGTGTAAAAGTGTACCACATATCTTTCGCTGTACCTGTGGTATAAGCAGCATCAGTTAATGTAGTTGGGTTTGATTTAGTTGCCAATGCATTGTTTCCACCCGTTGATGTTGCATTTACTATTATTGTACTTGCACTAGAACAATCATCATTTGCTGGTGGAGTTATTGTAGTAAAAGTTAATACGTTTCCATAAGTATAAGTACTTCCATCATATACATAAGCTTTATAACTATAGCCTGCGCCTTGGGAAAGTCCTATTAAATTTAAAATATATGCGCCTGTGGTTAAACCAGCTACTGATGTTTTGGTTACCCCAGTCCCACCATTTAATGGGTCAGCATTATCACTAGTTAATGCATAAACAAAACCTTTTTCTATGGTATTTGGACAAGCACCTAAAGTAGTTACATTTCCGTTTAAAGTAGCTGTTGTAGCTCCTAAACTAGAGGCAGCACTTGAAGTAACCACTGCCGCTACAGGTGCTGAGCCCGTGCCTGTTAATGAACTTGTTGGAGAATTACTACCACTTGTAACGCTAGATACCGTTACGGTTGAAGTTCTAGCACCTGTAGCACTTGGAGTAAAAGTAACACTATAAGTAGCAGTTCCACCATTACCAGCAATAGTTGTAGAAGATAAAGCAGTGGAAATGGCAAATTCTGTACTATTTGAACTTCCTACTGAAACCCCTGTTGCAGCGTTTGTTCCTGAATTCGTAATGGTATATTGAATTGCAGATGTTGATGAACCAACACAAGCCGAACCATGCGCTGTTGTTCCCGTGATTGCTAGTAATGGGGCTGAAGAAGTTGAAGAAGAAGAAACAGTAATTTCATCTAAACCTAAAGTTGGTCTAGTACCAGAAGTTGTTCCAGCTGCATTATAACAAAACCACATTAGTTGCACAGTACCTGCATTATTAGCATCTGATGGTAATGTTATTGTGGACATTGTTGTTGAACCCACGCTTCCAGCGGCAGCATAAAAAATATTAGAGGCCGTTCCATTTGCATCCACAAAACTTCCAGATGTACCAACACGATACATTAACCTAATACCATAAGTTCTAGCCCCGGTAGCGATTGTTCTTCCTGTCCAAGACACTTGAATATTTTGCCTATTTGTTGTGTTTACTGATAAAACAGCAGACCCAACACCAGCTGCACCCGTATTGTTAAAACCAATACCATTTGTTCCATTTCCATAAATTGTACCATTTCCACCTGAGTAAGAACCAGTATAATTATTACTAGCTGCCGTTCCAATTGCAGGATCTCCTGTACCATGTAGCCAAAATCTCATGTTTGAAGTTGTTGCAGAAGATGATACACCTGTTGTGTTATCAGAACCAGTTGCACCGTTTGTTGGATACCTTGAAGATGTAGCGCTAGAACTCCAGCCAGTAAGTGTCCAAGAACCTGTTGATAGGTCAAAAACACTTCCAGGATTTGTTTGTGCTCTCACCCCATTCACTCCAAACATAAATACCATAACCAAAAAACTGAGTAGTTTAAAAACTACAAGCTTATTTTCGGTAATTGGTTGAATAATCAGCTTTAAATTGTTCATTTTCATAATTATGCCTTATTTGTTTTTATACTTTTATAAGTAGCACAAAGAAAATTTTTGAGTGTTTTTTAATTGTTAACTAATAATTAATTGTAGGAAAGCGATAATTATTTAACATTCAGTCATTACCAATGGCTGTTTTTACACATTAAACAGCATTAATGTATTTGTATTTTGTAATAATAATAAAGAATTGTTAAGGTTTAATATTAATAATTAAACCAATACCATAGCTATTGAATAGCAGTATCATTTATAAATTAGAAGATTAATGAAGTAAATAAATTTTGAGGCGTGTAATTACTAAAAAATTTTCACCGCCAAGTTTAGAATGTTTAAAGGCGCCATGCATTTTTGTAACTTGTTAAATCTATTTATTACAAACTGATATATGTAATCGCCCTCCTCAGAAATATAATATCCATGAATCAATCCATCTGTTGAAGATTTTTTATAAACACTAAAGTTAACCTTTATTTTTTTTGACGATTGCTTTAAAGTAGCTAAATACACTTCAAAATCTTTAGAATTCCTATTTTCTATTTCGATAAAATACCAACTTAAAATATTCATATGTTCTGAAGGCAATATAAAAAACCAAATAAATTGGTATGGTTAAATAATTGTAAAATTACCTTGCATTTTTTATTATGGGAAATCAATAAAAAGGAGGCAATTCCATTGCCTCCTTTAACTTTTACTTCTTAAACTTTTTTATACCCATAGGCAGCTCCCGCTGCTGCTAGTAGTACTATTCCTCCATCTACTGGCACATCTTGCGGTTCATCATCAAATCCTCCAGAACCACTGCCTGGTTGTGCATTAGCTGCAAAACTTACTGCTACTACTATGGCTACTGCCATTATTATTTTTGTTATATTTTTCATCTTGTTGATTAGTTAATGGTTAATAGACACTGAGCAAAGTCCGAAAGCTTTCAGACGAAGTGTGCGTTTCGGCTCCGCTCAACGACCACTTCGTCTATTTTACAAATTTTACTGTTTTATTAAAACCATTTTGGTTACTTACTTTTACAAAATACACTCCTGCGCTTAATGTTTCAATGTTCAATTGTACACTATTGCTAGCCATATTGGTTTTTATTACTTCGGTTCCCGAAATATTATAAACCACTATTTCTGAGTTTTTGAAACTGCTATTGCTAATATCAATGTTTAACACATCGGTAGCAGGGTTAGGGTAAACCAACATTTGGGTTTTGTTTAATACATTAAACTCATTTATTCCTGTTTTATCCATATTTAAAATTAACTCAAAACGGTTTTTACCCCACTGATTGGTACCCGGCCCCATACTAAAAGTGTACTTAGTATTTTTTCTAACATCAATGGTTTTGTTGGTATATCTATCAAATAAATGAACTGTAATATCGCTTTGGAAATTATCCATGTTTTTAAAATCAAAATTATAAGTGCCTATTGCAGTAGCTTCTACATTTAATTTTACTCTTGTTTCCTCGTCAATGGGCGGTATAGAAGATAGCATTAATTGCTGGCTATCAATCCCATAACTTGACAAATTTAAGTTCTCATTTCTTAGTTTATTTATGTCATACCTATCTTTGATTAAAGTAGCCCCTTTCATAGTACTTAATATATACTCGTCACTTTCAATTGTATCTCTATAATAAATAATACTAAACTGATTAGCTGTTACCGACTTATGAACTGTAAGCGGTGAACTTGTTGTTTTGTAAACTTCTTTAAACACAAAAGTAGGACTACCTGTAGCTTGTATAAAAAAAGCCGTTCCTGATGGAATAATGCCATTGGTTAAAGTACCCGCTCCAAATCCACTTGCCGCGGCAGGATTATAACCTTTATAACCATTGGTACTTGCATCAAACACATAATAATTAGCATCTATATTATTCAAATCACCAATAAGTGAAGCATCATATTGAGCCTTTAAATTATAGGAGCATGGATAAGGATTACCTATTAAATTCCAGCCCATTGTATTTTTAGTTATGGCTGGTGTAACATTGCCCTGATTAATGGAGCCTGTTAAAGCTAGGGTAATTGGCGACTGGGAGGTAACTGAACCATCTAATTGTCCAGTATTTCCTATATTACCTCTAATAAATACTCTAAAGCCTTGACCTGGAATTAATGCTTGATTTGTTCCAGTTAAATTTTCCCAACCAGCATTAATATTAGTATTGTTTCCAGTTGCTGATTCGTTATAAAATCTTATTGATGTGGTTTTTACACTTCGAGGATCTGAACCAAAAATACTATTAGGGAAATCGATATTAGCTTTAGAAGTATGCCAACCTGTTGACATAGGCGCACCAAGAGTTACCCCATCACCAGGACCTGTTACATAAAATTGAGTCATCCAATTGGCAACAGTTGCTGATTGAACTGGAGAAGATAAAAATCTCCACCTTCTTCCTGCACCACTTACGTATCTTTCTACAGTAACATTACTAGCATTGTTTAAGGTTCCTGTAATTTGCCCAATGGAACCAGTACCAATGGCCGATGATTTAATTGTTACTGACCTGCCACCAAAATCTGCTGTTCCTTCAATGATAAGCACTTTATTTTCAGCTATAATCAAAGCCCCTGAAGCGTTAATGATAAATAAATTTCCTGACTGAACAACTAAATTATTATCTAAAGTAGGTGTGCCATTAGAAACTATAATATCTGCATTTCCATTTGGCACAGTTCCTGCTGACCAATTACTATTGTTACTCCAATTGCCTGTACCTCCAATCCAACCATTTGCAATATAATAATTAAGTGTAGCGGTTCCTGTTCCAGCAGCATTGGTTGCATATAAAGTTATAACGTATCTACCAATTGCAGTAATGTTACTTATTGAAATTTCGCCTGTAGTTGTATTGAGACTCATACCTGTAGGTAAGCCAGACGCGTTAAAACTAGTCGGTGAATTATTAGCTATAATATTATAACTCGTAGCTGAACCTGAAGGGCTAATTACAAATGTTTCGCTAGTGATGGTTGGAGGGCCTTGAGCAAAAACCCAAGCTGCACCTTGATTTGAATTATCCCAATTTCCACCTGCTATTGCCGTACTCCCATCGGCACTTAACGAAACAGAAACACCTTGCCCTGAACTACCCGAATTACCAGTACCCACCAATTTATTAGATTGAGTCCAAGTACTACCACTCCTTGTAAAAATCCAAGCAGCCCCAATACTAGAATTATCGGCAAAACCACCTATCATAGCTCTATTTCCATCAGCATTTACTGAAACAGAATTTCCTTGTTTGGCCGCTCCAACGTTGCCCGATCCAACTAGTTTTGTACCCTGTTGGCTCCAAGTACTGCCACTGCGCGTAAATACCCAAGCCGCTCCTTGGTCAGAATTATTACCAAATCCACCAATAATAGCAGTATTTCCATCAGCACTTAAACATGCTGAATAACCTTGGTTTGTGCTGGTGCTGCCATCAGTTCCAACTAGTTTTGAACCTTGTTGGCTCCAAGTGTTCCCACTTCGTGTAAATATCCAAGCGGCCCCATTGCCATAATTATCCCAATCACCACCAATTAATGCCGTATTTCCATCGGCACTTAGTGAAACGGCATTTCCAAAATGACCCAAATTTTCGATTCCTGTGCCAACAAATGAAGTTTGTTCAGTCCAAATTCCTCCACTACGCGTATAAACCCATACATAACCCTGCCATGAAGCAAAATTTGGCCCTCCAACTATTGCGGTATTACCATCAGCGCTTATAGCAACAGAAGTACCTTGTTGTGCACTTGCACTACTTGACCCAACTAGTTTAGTTCCCTGCTGAGTCCAAACCCCACTACTTCGAGTAAATATCCAAGCTGCACCGCGACTTGAGTTATCTAACCTTCCTCCAATAATAACGGTATTACCATCAGCACTTATAGCAACAGAATAACCATAGTTTGCATTTGTAGTTGCATTTGACCCAACCAATTTTGAACCTTGCTGAGTCCATGTATTTCCGCTTCGCACATAAATCCACGCAGCCCCTTTTGAATTGTCATATGGCCCACCTACAATAGCAGTATTACCATCAGCACTAACTGCAACAGAAAAACCATGTTGTGCATTTGAACTACTACTAATACCAATTAACTTTGAACCTTGCTGTGTACTTGGCATAGAACTAGATATTAAACTAAAATTACTGCTACTAGTTACTGTACCTCCAGCGGTAGTAATAGATACAACTCCGGTTCCCGCGCCAGGCATTACCATTCCAACTAAAGTACTACCATCATTTGACACAACTATTGCATTTGACGAACCAATAGAGAAACCACTTGGGCTTCCTAAATTTGTTCCGTTAATAGTAACTAGAGTTCCTGCAGCACCGCTTGATGGCGAAAATGAGGAAATTGTAGGAGATTGAGATTTTGCCTTAAAAACTAAGAACAAGATAAAAACAAAGGATAAATAGACTTTCATACCAAACAATACTTTTTTGTAAATACCAACCTTTAAATAATTTTAATTAAAGTAATAACGGTTCGAAGTAAATACTTCTGATGAATTTGTTTTAATAAATCAGTGATTTTTACAAAAAATCTATTTAAATGGCGTATTTTATACCTCTAAACACCTTATGACATGTTAGTCGGAAATAAAAAGGGAAAATAGTTTTATTATAAAAAGTTTAAAAAAATTGGTTTTTATTAATTTTGAAGTTAAACTACCTCTTAATGGCATCGTAAATAATGTCCTGTATTTTTGAACGCACACTTAATTCACCTAATCTTTTGTTATCAGCACTAGGGTAAACACGGTTACTTAAAAACACATACACCAAATCGTACTCAGGGTCCACCCAAGTGCAAGTACCTGTAAAACCTTGGTGGCCAAAAGTGGCCGGGCTACACATTTTACTAGTTGGACTATCTTTGGTTGGGTCGGTTTCTGGTTTATCAAAACCCAAACCTCTGCGGCTATTTTTGCTAAACTTTTTGGTAAATAATTCAACCGTACTTGCTTTTAAAAAACGGTGTTCGGCATAAACACCTTTGTTTAACAACATTTGCATAATAATGCCCACATCGTTAGCAGTAGCAAAAAGGCCGGCATGTCCACTTACACCGCCCAACATGGCTGCAGCAGGATCGTGTACATAACCTTTTACTTGTTGTTTTCTAAATACTGAATCGTATTCGGTAGGAACTATCCAATTATAATTAATGGTTTTTATAGGATTATAAACCATGCTTCCTAAATTAAGTGGCTTATAAAAATTTTCTTGTAAATAGCTTTCAAAGTCTTTGTTGGTAATGGTTTCAACCATTTTGCGCAGCATCATAAAACCTAAATCGCTATAAACATATTGGCCTTCTTTTTTTAATTCAGTATCAGCTATGGTTTTCCAAATTACCTTTTCGTAATTTTTATTGATATAAATATTATCGACCACCTTTAGTGAAAATTCAGTTGAAAAAGTATCGCTATAAACTATTGGATTTAATTGCCCACTTGGCAATAAAGTAGCTTTGTAAAAAGGAATAAACGGCACCAAACCTGCTTGATGAGTAAGTATATCACTAATCTTTAAATCTTCTTTATTGCTATCTTTAAGCCAAGGTAAATAAAGCCCAATTTTATCATCTAACTTAATTTTTTTCTCTTCAAATAATTTCATTACAGCCAATGTAGTACTCAATATTTTGGTAACAGATGCTATGTCGTACACATGGTTATTTTTTACTGGAGTTAAACTATCGTAAGTATGAAACCCAAACGATTTATTATAAATTACTTTACCTTCTTTGGCCACAAAAACTTGGCATCCTGGCATGGCTTTTAAAGCTATAGCACTGTTAACAATGCTATCAATTTTTTCCATTTTTGCATTATTAACTTCAGCCTCGTTAGGATAAACGTATTCAAACTTGCCTATAGTTTCGGTTTCTGAACCACTGCCTAAAGCATACATATTAGGTACAGAAACAGGCAATTTACCTTTGGCTTCTAAACCACCACACAAAATTTGAGCCGCCATTTGGTTATACAATGGTAAATCTTCAAAGGCTACAATTACATTTTTGTACATATCAAAATGCTGTAAAATATATGGATTACCATTGTTAACTAAAATACACTTGTTTCGCCTGCCCAAGGCTTGTACAAAGTTGATTTCTACTTGAGTTAAACCAAGGTTACGACTCACAAAACGGCTGGTATTGTGTAAACTAACAATCACCAAATTATAATAATCAGAAATAGATAAAAGGCTGTCAAAATTTTCTTTCCTATCGTTTTTATCAATGGCATAATAATCGGCTTTTAGGTAATTATTCAATTGTGTTTGAAAATCGCTTAACTGCGAATTGCCCACATTGATACAAGCTATTTTGTACTTTTCAGGATTTTGAATTGGAATAATTTTATCGTGATTTCTTGCAACTACCACTGCGTTTTTAACTACTTCTTTTACCAAAAATTCGCTTTCAAAACTATTTAAATCGTTGGTTAAGTTTTTAGGTTCAATAGGTTTATATTTATTTAAACCACACCAATATTTAGCCAATAATATTTTTTTACAACTGCGCTCTACTTGCTGCCAAGTAATTAAACCGCGTTTTATATAATCTTTGATATAGGCTATGCTCATTGGCACATCTTCTACAAAAAGTAAAATATCGTTACCAGCAGCAAAGGCTTTGGCAGCTACCTCACCAGGTGCATAAAAACTACTTACGCCTTTCATATTTAAAGCATCGGTAATTATGATGCCATCAAACTCCATTTCATTGCGCAATAAATCAGTAATAATGGGCTTTGAAATAGATGCAGCATAGTTTGGCATGGTATCAAGCGCTGGAACTGCTAAATGAGCTGTCATAATAGCCGCTATTCCATTATCAATCAATTCTTTAAAAGGATATAGTTCCAAACTATCTAACCTTTTACGATTGCCTTTAATTACAGGCAAACCGTAATGCGAATCGCTTTCGGTATCGCCATGGCCTGGAAAATGTTTGGCCGATGCTAAAATATTTTCGCTTTGCATGCCTTGCATGTAAGCAATACTATTTTTGGCAACAATGTATTTATTTTCACCAAAACTCCTATCGTTAATAACAGGATTGGCCATATTATTATTAATATCGGCATCGGGCGCAAAGTTAAAATGAATACCCATGCGTTTGCATTGCTTGCCTACTAAAACGCCAAATTGTTTGGTTAATTCAATTTTATTGGCACTACCAAATACCAAATGCCTAGGAAAAACAGGTGTGCTATCTAACCTCATGCTCAAGCCCCACTCACCGTCAATACCAATTAACAAAGGCACTTTCGATAGTTTTTGATATTGATTGGTAAGCATTACTTGCCTTGAAGGTGAACCTTTAAAAAATATAAGCCCTCCTACCCCAATATCGCGCACATGGCACTCCACATCTTTTTCATGAATTTTATCTTTGGTGTTATAAGCAGCAATCATCATTAGCTGTGCTATTTGTTGGTCGGGGGTTAAAGTAGCAAAAACACTATCTACCCAATCGTTTTGTTTTTTCCAATTAATTGCCTGAGCTGCTGACTCAGAGAACAATACCAAACAAAATATAAATATAAAAAACTGCTTATGAATACTAAATACTATTTTCAAACCTGATAAAATGAACTGCAAATTTGCAGTTTTTGAGCTAGTTATTCATAACAAATTTAAATAAAATTACTGCTCACGTGTTTTGAAGGCAAAAACCTTATCTCATTTAAACCACAAAAGCTGCAAGCTAAACTTATCAAAATAGAAATTTATTAAGTATAATTGTTGCCCAATTGCCAAAATTATGATTCCTAAAAAATCGCACGAACACACCTTAAAAAATGCCATTTCAGATTTTTTACACGACCAACATTTAGATACCAAACTAGCCGAATTGAATATTATAAATAATTGGGAAAAGTTGGTAGGCGCTTTGATAGCAAAAAACACCACCGAAATAAAGTTTAGAGGTACTGTGTTATACTTAAAAATAGAATCGAATGCACTACGTAATGAACTAAATTACCAACGTGGCAAAATTATGGCCTTGGTTAATACCGAATCGAACCAACAGTTGATAACAGATGTTGTAATTCGTTAATTATCATTATAATACATATGGCTAAAAATACTCACCAAATAGCAGAAGTTAGCGGAAAAAGTGAGCCTCAATGGCATCAAAAAATAAACTTATTGGCATACGGTTTGGTTTATTTAGTTGCCATTGTATTGAGCTTAAAAACCATAAAAGAACCCGATTTATGGTGGCAACTAGCTACAGGAGATTGGATCTTAGCCAACAAAACTATTCCTACCACTGATGTATTTTCATATACTTATTTTGGAGTAAAATGGATCAATATTAAATGGGGCTTTGAAGTACTGATTGCTTTATGGAGTAAAGCTTTTGGCGTAGAATCAATTTATATTATTCAAGCTTTGGTAACAGTAGCGTTGGTATATTTTTCCATCAAACTAGTTAAGTTATTAAATGCTTCTTTTTTAAAAAAACCTTTTGCCAATGGCATCATTGTTTTAGCGTTGTTGACTTATTTGGCAGCCATTAGCAACAGGATAATTGGTAGGCCCGAAATGTTTACGCATTTGTTTACCGTTGTTTTTATTTATTTATTAAACAAATTCAAAAATAAAAAACAACTTATATATCTACTTCCAACTATTCAACTTATTTGGACCAATATGCACGAAGCATTTGGAATAGGCATTGTAATCATTGCTATTTACCTCGCATCTGAATGGTTTATTAGTATAAAATATAAAACCGAAAAGCCAATTTATTTAAGCATTGCCTTTTTTTTAAGTATTGTTAGCATTTGCATCAATCCATATGGTTTTGAAATGCTTGGCCGCCCATTTGAAATCTTTAATCAATTAAACAGCAATAAATTTACAACAGAACTTTCAAACTATACCACGCATGAATATTGGCAATACAGCAGTTATTACAGTTTGGTTTTGTTCCTTTTGGTTATTTTAAGTTTAGTAGTAACATTATTTAAAACCAAACTAAAGGGTTTAATAAACCAATTTGGTCTGGGCAATATTTTACTCCTTTTTGCTTTCGGTATTTTAGCAAGTTCTGCTTTTAGAAATGTGGTTTTTATTCAAATTATTTTATTGCCTTTTACTGTCCATTTGGTATTTAATTTAATCCAATTTATTGGAAACAAAATATCGTTTAAACTTCCTGCTGTAGCTTCCTTGGCAACTTCAATACTCGTAGGATTGGTTTTTTATATTGCAGTAGTAAGTAATTATTTTTACAGAGCTAACAAATCATCAAATACTTATGGTTTGGAATTTTCTGCTTCGCAAAATCCATTGGGTGCAGCGCAATTTTTAGAAAAAAAACAATTGAGCCATCAACCAATTTTTACCGATTATTTATCATCATCGTATTTACTTTATAAACTAACACCATCATTTAAAACCTTTATCGATTTACGCGATTTTGATGTGTTTCCAGATTCATTCTTTTACCAAAATGCTGCCGCTTATAACGATTACCATGACTATATTAACCTTGATAATCAATATCATTTTAAAGCTGCCGTTATAGTGAATAGTCAATTTAAAAAACTACAAACAGGATTATATAACGATAGCAACTATACTTTAAGCTATTTTGACCCATTGGTTTCGGTTTTTGTTAAAACACCCCGAACCAACAATGAAGTTTTGTCTATAAGTAAATTAACTCCAACTCCAAGCAATGGATTGTGCAAAGTTATCAATTACCTATTCAATCCATTTTACAAAACAATAAACGAAACAGAAACAGATTATACCATTGAAGCAGCTAAATTTTACTTAAGTGTTGGTAATTTTAAAGTGGCCAAACAATTGATAACTGACAACAGTATTTTACCTAAAAATGAAGCTACAAAATGTTATATAAACTCACAATATTATATTAACAAATCCATTATAGATACCTCATTTAGAGCTACTTACAACGACAGTGCACAAACTTTTTTAAACCAAGCTATAAAGCTAGACAATCAATATTACGAAGCCTATTTTTCGTTGGGTGTAATTGATTTAAACCAAGGTAATTTTGTAAATGCAGCAAAACAGTTTGAAAAGTGCTGCAATATTGACCCCAATAGTTTAAATGCACACTTATATGTTGGCGAATGTTACAAAGCTTTGGTAGAAAATAACCAAGCATTTAAGTACTTACCAAATTTGGTAGCACATTTGGAAATAGCCAATGAAATGAATCCCAATAATCCTGATATAGAGTGGAACTTGGGCGTGGCTTATTTTAAACAAGGAAAATGCAATCTTGCAACACCCATTCTTTTAAAAGTTAAAGATTATGAAGGCCTATCAATAGAAGATAGAAATATAGCAAATAATTGTTTGAGTAATTGCGGAGCAAAATAACCACATGTTTACATACCAAAAACACATTTTAGAGTTTAATAAACCTGCCACTACAAGTCGTGGGAGTTTACAACAACATACAGTTTATTATGTAAAAAAAAGCAATGCCAATAATACACTGATAGGACTAGGTGAAGCCGCTCCATTAAAAGGATTGAGCATTGATTATGTTGATCATTTTGAAACACAACTTGATTATTTTTTGCAGCAACTAAATAATGGTTTTTCCATTCAAGATTTAGACTTAGAAAATTGGCCCTCTATTCAATTTGCTTTAGAAACAGCTGTGGCTGATTATAACTTTGGTGGTGAAAGAAAAATTTGTGAAAATGATTTTATCAATGGTAAGCGCATTGCCATAAACGGATTGGTTTGGATGAACCAAGCAGACGAAATGTTGTTGGAAGCATCGCAAAAAATAGAAGCAGGTTTTAATTGTATCAAATTTAAAATTGGTGCCTTAGATTTTGACGAAGAATGCCGTTTATTAGAAAAAATTAGAAGCCGATACAATGCGTTTAAATTAGAAATAAGAACAGATGCTAATGGTGCTTTTGCCAATGGTGATGCTTTAGAAAAATTAAATGAACTAAAACGTTTTGATATACATAGCATAGAGCAACCAATTAAAGCCAAACAGCAAGAAATGATGCAAGAAATTTGCGCTAAATCGCCCATTGCTGTAGCCTTAGATGAAGAACTAATTGGTGTAAAACAAGCTGATGCCAAACCTTTATTGCAATTTATAAAACCGCAATACATTATTTTAAAACCAACCTTAATTGGAGGCTTGGCAACTAGTCAGTTTTGGATAAATAAAGCCAGAGAATTGAACATAGGTTGGTGGCTAACATCAGCATTAGAAAGCAATATCGGTTTAAATGCCATTACGCAATTTTGTAGTTCGCTAAATACTGAAATGCCTCAAGGATTAGGAACAGGTAGTTTGTATAAAAACAATATTTCAAGTCCATTAACTGTAAGCAAAGGTTTTATTTACTACAACCTTAACAAAAAATGGGACCTTACATTTACAAAAAAAGCCCAATCAACCTAAGTTAAAAGGGCTTAATTCTTACTATTTATTTAAACAAAAAACTATTTTCTAAAGTAAGGCGCCATTCTTAATTTCATCCACCACATTTGGGTCTAACAAGGTAGTTGTATCTCCTAAATTACTGGTTTCGCCTTCGGCAATTTTGCGTAAAATCCTACGCATAATTTTACCACTTCTGGTTTTGGGCAATCCACTTACAAATTGAATTTTATCGGGCTTGGCAATGGCACCAATGATACGCGATACCGTTTGAATAATATCTTGTTTGGTTAGGTTTTCATCAGCTGTATGCTTGTTATCGTAAATTACATAAGCATAAATTCCTTGTCCTTTAATATCGTGCGGATAACCAACTACAGCACTTTCTACTACCCCACTGTGCATGTTAATGGCATTCTCTACTTCAGCAGTTCCAATTCGGTGTCCGCTTACGTTTAACACATCATCAACCCTGCCCGTAATTCTATAATTTCCATCTTCATCGCGCAAGCAACCATCTCCAGTAAAATACATATTTTCATAAGTTGAAAAATAAGTAGTACGGCAACGTTCATGGTCGTTATAAGTAGTACGAATAATACCTGGCCAAGGCTGTTTGATACATAAGTTTCCGCTTACCGAATTGCCTAAAATTTCTACTCCATTTTCATCAACCAAACAAGGATTAACTCCTGGTAATGGTAATGTAGCATGGGCAGGTTTTTGAGGGGTAACACCAGCTAAATTAGAAATCATAATTCCACCAGTTTCTGTTTGCCACCAAGTATCTACAATTGGGCATTTTTCCTTTCCAATATTTTTAAAATACCATTGCCAAGCTTCTTCGTTAATAGGCTCACCAACGGTACCTAATACTTTTAATGAACTTAAATCTTTATTGTTTACAAAATCTAAACCATAAGCCATTAAACTTCTGATAGCCGTAGGAGCTGTATATAAAATATCAACCTTGTATTTTTCTACTATTTCCCAAAATCTGCCAGCATCGGGCCAAGTAGGAATACCTTCAAACATTAACGAAGTTCCTCCAGCACTTAATGGACCATAAACTATATAACTATGACCAGTAATCCAACCAATATCAGCCGTGCAAAAATGTACTTGTCCGGGTTGATATTGAAACACGTTGACAAAAGTATAGTTTGTCCAAACCATATAACCCGCAGTAGAGTGAACTACTCCTTTTGGCTTACCTGTAGAACCTGAAGTATATAAAATAAACAATGGGTCTTCCGAATCCATTTCAACAGCAGGAAAACTAACTTTGCCATTTTTCTCTACTTGCTCTTCGGCTTGTTCCATTTCATCTTCCCACCACAAATCACGGTTTTTTATCATACTCACCGGAGTGCGAGTACGAGTATAAACAATTACTTTTTTAACTGTTTTATTGCCAATTAAAGCATCGTCAATTACACTTTTTAAAGGAATATCTTTATTGCCACGGTAAGCACCATCGCAAGTAATAATGTATTCAGCACTTGCATCTTCTAACCTATCAGCAATACTTTGAGCCGAAAAACCTCCAAAAATTACTGAATGAATAGCACCAATACGAGCGCAACCTAAAACTGCATACGTTAACTCTGGAATCATACCCATATAAATACAAACACGGTCACCTTTTTTTACACCTAAATTGGTTAGCATTTGAGCCACTTGACAAACACGTTTGTGCAAACGGTTATACGTAACAATACGGGTTTTTTCCTCTGGATTATTAGGCTCCCAAATAATAGCGGGTTGCTCCCCTCTTTCAGCCAAATGCCTATCAATACAGTTTTCGGTAATGTTTAATTTACCACCTTCAAACCATTTAATATTTGGTTCTTTAAAGTTCCAATTCGAAACTTTATCCCATTTTTTTTTCCAAGTAAAATTTTCTGCTACTTCACCCCAAAATTCTTCTGGGTTTTCAATACTTTTTTTATAGGCTTCGTTATATTGTTCTAAGCTTTTTATTTGATGTGGGTATAACATATTTTTTCTATTTTGTTAATACGAATATAGAAGTAGAAATAAATGCTAAGGTAAGTTTCTTGCTAATTTGGTATATTAATGACAAAGATTTGTTTTACAATCAACTTTAGTAAGTTAAAAACTATGTTATGAAAAAAAGTAGATTTGCTTTTAATACTTTTGCTATAGGAATATAAAAGCAAACTGAATACAAATGAAAAGTTTTGTAACTATAATACTAATAATCTCTTTAATAATTTTTACTTTTTATCAAACATTGTTTGAAGGCTTTTATCATAGTCGATATGAAGATTATGGAAGTTGGAAGTTTGAGAAACTACCACTCATTGAACCGTATGCCATATATGGGTCTTCTGATTATTATAAATACGATTGGATGACACAAAGGGAGTTGATAGCTATTAATTTTGATAGTGTAGATGGAATGAATAATTATGATGAAAATGGTGATTTGTGGGAAATAGATTCGTTTGGAATAATCAATAATTTAATTTTATTCCATTGTAAAGAATTTAATTATGGTAAAAGGGGATCACATTGGCTAATTTTCAATTCTGCAAATGCACGAGGAGTTTGTTGTAAATCTGAAATCGATTTTAGGAAACATTTGAAAAACCTAGGATATTTAAATATTAAATTATATAACCCTGATTCTGTATATAAAGAATTTGCAATTAGTCATAAAATGCCTCCTGAGTGGAAAAAATATGAAGAACAAGAACATAAAAAGTATTGGTGGATTATAAGATACTGGTTTCACTAGCCAACAATTTATATTCCTCTGTTAATTAAATCTCACTCTACTTATGTTTATTCGCTTGGCAGGCTTTTTGTTTTACAATCAATTTTAGTAAGTTAAAAACTATGTTATGAAAAAAAGTAGCTTTGCTTTTAATACTTTTGCTATAGGAATATAAAAGCAAACTGAATACAAATGAAAAGTTTTGTAACTATAATACTAATAATCTCTTTAATAATTATTACTTTTTATCAAACACTGTTTAATGGATTTTATCATAGTCGATATGAAGGTTACGGAGGTTGGGAGTTGGAGAAATTACCCCTGATTGAACCGTATGCCATATATGGAAGTTCCAATCACTATAAATCTGATTGGCAGACAAAAAGGGAACTGGTTCCAATGGATTTTGACAGTGTGGACGAAACCAGTAACTATGATGATTTTAATAACCTAAGTAACATAGATTCAATAGGTATAATAGATAGTTTGATAATATTTCACTGTAAGGGAGACGAATATAGTGGTTATGAATCAGATTGGGCAATTTTTAATACTGATGAAGCAAGGGCGAGAGGGATTTGTTATAAGTCTGAACATGATTTTAGAGAAAATTTAAAGAAACTAGGGTATGTAAATATTAAATTATATAACCCTGATTCTGTATATAAAGAGTTTGCAATTAATCGTAAAATGCCTCCTGAGTGGAAAAAATATGAAGAACAAGAACATAAAAAGTATTGGTGGATTATGAGATACTGGTTTCACTAACTAACAAATTATATTCCTCTGTTAGTGCAACTCAACGCTACTTTAAAATAGATTCGATTGGCTGGCTTTGTTTTACAATCAACTTTAGTAAGTTAAAACTAAATACCAAAATAGTGTGGTTACAAATGCAGCTAAAATAGTAATGCCTGTTGCTATATTTACCAATTTAGTATTTAAATGGTATTCATTGGCCACAACAGATGCCGTTAACAAGGTTGGCATTGCTGCTTCAAATACAGCAATATTGCTGGGCATACCTTTTATATTTAATACAAATACTAAAAGCAAAACCAAAGCTGGTGCCAGTATTAATTTGTAACCAAGTATTGATAAAATAGGTTTCCAACCATTTTTCAAACCTGATAGTTTTAACTGCAAGCCAATAGAAAATAGAGCCAATGGAGCAACCGTACCTGCTAGTTTATCAAAAAGAGGTATAAAAGGTTCCAAATTCATAAAACTAGGCAATATAAAAGCCAACAAACAACCCCACAAAGGCGGAAATGAAGCCATTTTTTTTATAACCAAACTAGTGGTTAAAGTATGTTTGTCGGAATGTTTTATGGCCATGGCTATTCCAACAGTTGACAGCAATACAAAAGTAACTTGATCGCATATTACAGCTATACTGATTTGTGGTTCGCCAAAATAAGCCGTAATTAAAGGAAAACCTACAAACGAAGTATTGCTTAAGCCAGTACATAAATACAAAGCACCAATGGTTGCTTTTGATAAATTTCTTTTATAGGTAATTATTTTTACAAAAACATAAGCCCCTATCCAAACTAATATAGGGCCAATAACCGGAACCAACATGGTATAGTTCCAATTTATTTGAGGAATGTACTTAAGCGAAACAGCCGGTAAAGCCACATAAATAATCCATGCATTAATACCTTTATGCGACTGAGGAGGCAATAGTTTTTTATAGTTAAAAATATAACCTACTAAAATACAAATGGCTATTAATACAAATGAAATCATGAATATATGTTAAACTTATGGCAATGATAACCATATTAAAAATGATTATGAAAACTACCAATTATTACTTTGGCTTCTCCTGTTTTAATAATGCATTTAATATGACTGTTTTGTTTTATCATAGAAAAGTAGAAGAACCATTATTTAGAAGCAAACCACATCTTAAAACTAAGGTATTAGTTCAAATAAATTTCCTTTTGAGGTGAATTTCAAAAGACCATACCGATTTATTTTAAATGTCAAAGAATCATTATTTAAATTTACAATATTTGTTACAGTATCATATTGTTTACCTAAAATAGTTGTTGATATAATTGGTTCCTTCAATCCAAATTCTAATGGACTATCATTTATATATACAACATCATTAATCACAATAGCGAATCTATCATAAAAAGCACTATTGATATAATAATTTAAATAAAAACTATTACTGTATTTACTATCAATAAATTGCATGTATTTTTGTTCTAATGGAATTTTTTCTGGGCAGTCGGATTGTGTGTAAGTATAATTAAATGAAGTTTGTAAATTTGAAATTTGAAATTCAACTGTGTCTAATTTGTTTCTTAGAAATTTAGCACTACCGCCTTCAGAATATGGAAACAAACCAGGAATATCATAATACGGAACTTTTCTTGTAGCTCCTGTCGTTTCCTCACATTTATCACACCCATAAAAAAAGGTTGTGATAAGTAAAAGGTAGGTAATTATTTTTATTTTCATATTTTATATAGTTTTACAAATATCAAATATTGATATAATTTATTAATAAAAGCAAAAAATAAACTGTAGTTTGGTTTTGTAAAACAATAAAACAAACCATTGTTAATCTTCTTTAAAATAAACTGGTTCTAAATTTTCAGTTTCTTCTTGCGTTAACATTTTTGATTGAATAATAAACCTCAATCCTAATGGTATTTCTAGTGAAAAACTTGAACCTCGCCCTTTTGTTATATCAACAGTTAATTGGGTATGTTGCCAATATTCAAATTGGTCTTTACTCATCCAAAACTCACAGCCTTCAATTTGACCTAAGCATACATCGCTCGATCCAATTATAAAATCGCCTTTTTCAAAACACATGGGCTGCGAACCATCGCAACAGCCACCACTTTGATGAAACATTAAATCACCAAATTTTTCCTTTATCTGGGCTATTACAGTACTTGCTTCAGCAGTAATTAAAATTCTTTTTACCATACTTTATAAAATAAGTAACCACAAAGCACATTGTAAAAATGTGTTTGTGGTTACAAGTTAAAAATTATTTACAGTTTTCTTTCTACTAAAAGAAACCTAATTTTTGTTTACTATAAGAAATCAACATGTTTTTAGTTTGACGGTAATGGCCTAACATCATTAAGTGATTTTCTCTACCAAACCCTGATTTTTTATACCCACCAAATGGCGCGTGTGCAGGATAAGCATGGTAACAATTTACCCAAACTCTACCTGCTTGAATAGCACGTGGTACTTGGTATAATTCATGTGCATCTCTTGTCCAAACACCTGCACCCAACCCATACAAAGTATCGTTTGCAATGGCAATGGCTTCTTCAGTAGTTTTGAATGTAGTAACACAAACTACAGGGCCAAAAATTTCTTCTTGGAAAATGCGCATTTTATTATGTCCCTTAAATAAAGTTGGTTGAATATAATAACCACCTGCTAATTCTCCATCTAATTTATGAACATCACCACCGCAAAGCACTTCAGCACCTTCTTCTCTTCCTAACTTTAAGTACGATTGAATTTTTTCATACTGATCGTTTGAAGCTTGAGCCCCCATCATGGTATTACTATCTAATGGATTACCCATTTTAATAGCTTTGGTACGCTCAATTACTTTACTCATAAATTTATCGTAAATGCTTTCGTGTACTAAAATACGCGAAGGACAAGTACAAACTTCGCCTTGGTTTACGGCAAATAATACTGCACCTTCTACTGCTTTATCAAAGAAATCATCATCATGATCAGCAACTGATGGGAAGAAAATATTTGGAGATTTACCACCTAACTCCATAGTAACAGGAACTAAATTTTCAGAAGCATATTGCATAATTAATCTACCCGTAGTAGTTTCACCTGTAAACGAAACTTTTGAAACTCTAGGTGATTGAGCTAAAGGTTTGCCTGCTTCAGGACCAAAACCGGTAACAATGTTAATTACACCTGAAGGAACTACATCTTTTAATAATTCCATTAAGCACATAATAGAAGTTGGTGTTTGTTCAGCTGGTTTAACAACTACTGTGCAGCCTGCTGCTAATGCAGGAGCTATTTTCCAAGTAGCCATTAATAATGGAAAATTCCAAGGAATAATTTGACCAACAACGCCCAAAGGTTCGTGTAAACAAATACTTACTGTGGTTTCATCATGCTCCGAAATTGAACCTTCCTCTGCACGAATTACACCAGCAAAATAACGGAAATGATCAATACATAAAGGTAAATCTACGTTAATAGACTCTCTAATTGGTTTACCATTATCATAAGTTTCAATGGCTGCTAAATATTGTAAATTAGCTTCCATTACATCGGCTATTTTATTTAAAATACTTGAACGGTAAGCAGCCGATGTTTTGCTCCAAGTAGCAAAAGCTAAATGCGCAGCATCTAAAGCTAACTCTACATCTTCTTTTCCAGAACGAGCAGCTTGAGTAAATACTTTTCCATCAACTGGACTGGTATTATCAAAGTAAACTCCACTAACTGGAGCTACAAAATTACCACCTATGAAATTATCATACTTGGCTTTAAAAGTTGGTTTTTGTGTTAATGTTGTCATATAAAATATTTAATTATTATTTTTTGAAACACGAACATATGAGTTACCAATATGCAAGTGATAGTACAATCCTATCATTTAATAGCACAATTGTATCACTAGCAAAAAACCTTGATGTTTAAACGCCCCAATTCACACTAAATACTTGTAAGCTATGTTTCGATACACAGATTATGAAACACTTAAAAAGCTATACCTAATTGGCAATATTTTTATTAAACAGGTGAAACAATTGGTAAAATTTACTAAGTTTGATAAAAAGAAAGAATAGTTATGTCATTTAAACATACCATAAAGCCAGTTGCTTTATCCAACCAATCGCAATTAAAAACTTTGGTAGAAAATAGAACTGCATACTCGCTTAATCAATGCGAGTTAAATGTTTTTGAAACGCATGCTGCCTCTTTTAAAGTTCCTCTTGTTTTTGATAGCCTGGTAATAACAAGCATGCTTAGGGGTAAAAAAGTTATGCATTTATATGATAATCAGTGCTTTGATTATTTGCCTGGTGAAAGTGTAATTGTACCAGCAAATGTTACCATGAAAATTGATTTTCCAGAGGCTGAATTAGGAAACCCAACTCAATGCACAGCATTAGCTATTGAAAGTTCGCATATTGAAAATACACTTAACTATTTAAATGAACGTTTTCCAAGAGAAAGCGATTCACAACCTTGGCAATTAAATTATAACCAATACCATTATTATAATAACGAAGAAATTGCCATGCTTTCTAATAAACTAATTGGTATATGCACAGGCACTAAGTTAAATAAAGATATTTATGCTGATTTAACTTTAAAAGAATTATTAGTAAGCATTATGCAAAGTCAAAACTTGAATCATTTAACGTTGAATACTTATGCAGAAAAAAATATCAATCCATTGGCATGTATTATAGGATATATAAAAGACAATATTCACGAAAAGTTCCAAATTGAATACCTAAGTAATAAAGCTTGTATGAGTAAAGCTACCTTTTACCGGGTATTTAAAAAGGAGCTGGGAATAAGTCCTTTGGATTTTATTTTTACCCAAAAAATAAGTAAAGCAAAGGAACTTTTAAGAAATCCAACTTTAAAAATAGCCACCATTAGCGATGAGCTTGGTTTTTCAGATGCTAACTATTTTATACGTGTATTTAAAAAATTAGAAGGTATTACTCCAAATCAATATAGGCTAAATACATTGCTTATAAATTAAAGTCAACAATGCTATCAACACTAAATCCCGTAAGGGATTTTTTTATGCACTACACTTTTTAAGGTTACTATTTAATAATTCTAAAAATTTCATTTCTTGCTAATTTGGTATATTTATGCTAAATATATATAGTCAAGTTTTTATATTTACAATATGGAAACAATCAATTGCCCTAAATGTAAAAACGAAAATATTAACAAAAGTGGCTTTGTTAAAGGCCGTCAACGCTTTTTATGTAAAGATTGCAATTACTTTTTTTCAGTAATGAAAGAAGGTAAAAACATAGATAATTATTATGTTATAAAAGCTTTGCAATTATATATTGAAGGAGTAAGTTTAAGAGAAATTGAAAGATTAATTGGTGTTAGTCATGTATCAGTTATGAACTGGGTTAAAAAATTTAATTTAAAAGCACCCGAAAATAACGACTACCATCCAACCTATAAAGTAATGCGCCATGATGAGTTAATTAGCTACATGAGCAATAGAGAGAATACAAAAAATACAGGTATGATTATTACTGAATTGGGTGATAAATACATGCTTATAAAATGGGAAAGATTAAAAGGGAAAAAATAATGTTACCTATACCATTTTACAGTAAAATAGATATAGCCACAAAGTATAGGAATATGTTAGGATGTTTGTTCAACAATAAAAACAAAAATAACGTATGAAAAAAATTAAACATTCTATCCTTTTACTTGCTTTAGCATTGGCCTCAAAAGCAGGCCTTAAAGCTCAAGGAACCGACAATTATGGAGCGGGTTTAAAATTTAATTTAGACTCAACCGGAAAAAAATTTGTACGAATGCTTACTTGGCATCAAGTATGGGTTAGGCATAATGAAAACAATCCTGGCTCAACTGTTAATGGAGAAGCTAGCAGCAGCCAATGGGATATGAGTATGCGTAGATCTCGTTTTTTGATGTATGCCCAAATTAATCCAAACTTCTTAATATTAACCCATTTTGGTATAAACAATTCAAACCAAGTAAGCGGTGGAGCAGCAGGACAAGGAGCTACAGGAACTGATGGTAAAAAACCTCAGCTATTTTTACACGATGCATGGGTTGAACATAGGGTATTTAAAGATAACTTAAGTTTAGGCGCTGGTTTACATTATTGGCAAGGCCCATCAAGATTAAGTGGTGCTTCTACATTAAATTTTTTAGCTATAGATGCTCCAATTTTTAATTGGCAAAATATTGATGCTACTGACCAATTTGCACGTCAATTTGGAATTTTTGCAAAAGGTAAACTTTTAAAAAGCAAAAGAATTGATTACCGCATGAGTGTTAATTTTCCATACGCATTACCCAAAGGGACTGCACTTACTACTTTAGACACTACAGCTGCTAAAAACAATGTTCAAATTGCAAATTATAAAGGAGGAGGACAACCACAAAATGCTTATCAAGGTTATTTCCAATACCAATTTTTTGATATAGAAAGTAACTTACTGCCATTTAATGTTGGAACTTATTTAGGAACTAAAAAAGTATTTAACCTAGGTGTTGGAGCTTATTACCAACCTGATGCTATGTGGAGTGCAAAACAAAATACCACCACAGGCAAATGGGATACCGCATTGCACAAACAATTATTTGTAACAGCTGATGTGTTTTTAGACATGCCGTTAAAATATAAAAACATGGCAGTTACATTTTATGGTGCTTACAATTACTTCAATATGGGACCAAATTATGTAAGAAATATTGGCATTGACAATCCAACCAATGGAACCATAGCAAGTCAAGTAGCATTTAATGGTGGTGGAAATACCATGCCAACCACAGGAACAGGAAATATTTATTATGCACAAGCTGGTTTGTTATTACCTAAATCAAAAACATTGGGTAAGTTTCAACCTTATGGAGCAATAACAGTTTCGCAATTTGAAAGACTAAAAGACAATGTAATTACGCCAGACATGGGTATTAATTGGTTTTTAAACGGTCATTCCGCAAAAGTTACTTTAAATTACAGAATGCGTCCGGTGTTTAAATTTAACGACCCAACACAAAGATTTAAGGATGTAGTTTTTGATAGTTACAAAGGTGAGTTAACTATTCAATTCCAAATTTATTTATAATAAAAACAAAAACATATATACATGGAAAACAAAGACAACAAACAAAGTATTGTACAGGTAATTGGGGCCTCATCGTTAGGAACCTTAATTGAGTGGTACGATTTTTACATTTTTGGTAGTTTAGCCGTAATTATTGGCAAACAACTATTCCCTTCTGATGCAGGAGCATCGGCACTAATTAACACTTTAGCAATTTTTGCTGCAGGTTTTATTGTGCGTCCATTTGGGGCATTGGTATTTGGCCGTTTAGGTGATTTAATAGGCCGTAAATCGACATTCTTACTTACATTGGTGCTAATGGGTGGTTCTACTTTTTTAATTGGTTTAATACCATCGTATGCCACCATTGGTTATGCAGCACCTATTCTGGTATTAATACTTAGGTTAATTCAAGGTTTGGCTTTAGGTGGCGAATATGGTGGAGCTGCCACTTATGTAGCAGAACATGCTCCTGCTGGCAAGCGTGGATTTTTTACTAGTTGGATTCAAACTACTGCAACCTTAGGCTTATTTTTATCAATTGGTGTAATTGTAGCTACTAAAAACTTATTAGGTGCAGAAGCATTTGCTGATTGGGGCTGGAGAATTCCCTTCTTAATATCTATTTTATTGGTAGTAGTTTCTATCTATATCCGTATGAAAATGCACGAATCACCTATGTTTAGTAAGTTAAAAAAAGAAGGCAATATTTCTAAAAATCCTTTAAAAGAAAGTTTTAGCAACAAAGCTAATTTTAAAATGGTTTTACTTGCATTATTTGGCGCTACTATGGGACAAGGTGTAATTTGGTACACTGGTCAATTTTATGCGCAATCATTCTTAGAAAATACAGTAATGTTAGACTTTAACGAGTCGCGATATATTATACTTTGGGCCATTTTATTTGCCACACCTTTCTTCGTAATATTTGGAAGTTGGAGTGATAAAGTTGGAAGAAAATGGATTATGTTAGCTGGTATGTTTTTAGGTATAGTTTGTTACAGACCTATTTATCAAAAATTCTTAGATAAAACCAATGTAGCAGAGTTTCAAAAAACAGAGTTGAATACTGCTGCTGAACCTACTATTAAAAAAGATGCAGTAACTGGAACCATGGATACTTTAGTAAAAACTACCACTTTAAAAACTTTAAAAGATGGTGCTACTTTTAAAGAAGTTACCACAGATACTGTTTATGCTGATGCTTCGAAAGCCATTGGCCATGCTAAAACCAAATACATTGACAAAACATTGTCGAATAGTGACTTTTGGGTATTTGTGTTTTTGGTATTTATTCAAATTATATTTGTTACTATGGTTTATGGACCAATTGCAGCATTCTTAGTTGAATTATTCCCAACTAAAATACGTTATACTTCTATGTCGTTACCTTACCATATTGGTAATGGGGTGTTTGGCGGATTGGTGCCATTTATAGCCACATTAATAGCTAGTTTTAGTGGTTCAACACCATTATCTGGCTTATGGTATCCAATTGGAGTAGCTATAGCCTCACTAATAATTGGAGCAGTATACATTAACAATAAAGTAGACGAAAACGTTAACGACTAATTTAAAACAAAAGAAAAAAATTATGAACGCAATAAAAAAATTAGTAGGAGCTTTAATGATAGTATTGGCTCCAGTATTAGTAATATTTATGTTTATGCAAGCTAGCGATAAAATAGGTAAAGCTGCAGAAGGTATTGCTAAAACAAATACCCTTTTACAATGGTCAATTATTTTAATTATTTTTATTCCAATCTGCGTGGGTTTAGCCATATTTGGTTTGTATGGCGTTAAAGGCGAATACGACCAATTGCCAACCAGCTCTGATGAATTATAAATAATAATTTCTATAACTAAAAAGCCGCATTGTTAATATAACATGCGGCTTTTTTTATAAACAGCAATTATATTTTTAGTAGCCATGTTTTACTACCACTTATTTGAATTTTTAAAAAACCATAGTTGTAATTATACAATGCCTTATAATTCGGGCTATTTAAACCTAAGGGTCTGCCAATATAAAATTGATTTCCAATACTAACTGAATCTGTATAAAAAACAGGTGTATTAAAATTATACGGATACGTTATTCCGTAAAAATTATTAAATGTGAACTCAATTTCAGTTTTTTCCATATTACCATAAATTTTATATTTAAGTTTGTTGAGCTCATTATTATCTCCTGTATATTCAATGCTTATGGTTTCGTTGTTATCTACACTATATTTAGGACAATCAGCATTTCCAGAAATATCTTTTCTAACTTGGTCTATAAATACTATTTTTCCAGTACCAACAAGGACTGCTGTATCACCAACATCGCTTATATAAACCAGTGTGTCATTTCCTTTAAAAGGTATTTTACTTTTGTCATCGGCAGAAATATTGTAATTGTTTACAATGTCGTTTGCATTGCCACAGCCAGTATCTTTTGAGCAACTTAGAAGTAATCCAAAAGCCATTAAAACAAATAGCACCTTGATACTACCAACGTAATTAGCAAAAGCGTAAAAATTAGTTGTTTGTTTATTCATAAACACATTAATTATCTTGTAACATCATGTTGCAAAATAGTAATATTACTACAAAAATTATAGCGCCCTAAAATCAAAATTAAATTTTTTTAGGATTGTGGTTCATTTTCCCCCATTGGTAAAATATCTCTTGCTATTGTACATGTAAAATTTACTTTTATAAAATGGTAAACAACAGAAAGCAAAAAAATATTATCCTTAGCATTATTATGTTAATCATATTTTGTTATCCCATTTTTACAATATTTAATAAGCAAAAATTAGTTGGGAATATTCCATTACTATATATTTATATTGCAGTGGCTTGGATCATTGCATTATTTCTTTTAATAATAGCTGCCGAAGCCAAGCCAATAAACAAAGTGAAGAAACTAAAAGATGAGTAATGCATTAATTATAATATGCTCTTTATTATACCTATTATTATTATTTGGTGTAGCCTATTTTGCTGAAAATCGGTTAAAAAAAGGAAAGAGTATTATTAATAATGCTTATGTATATGCGCTATCGTTATGCGTGTATTGTACCGCTTGGACTTACTACGGAAGTGTAGGCAGAGCTACTACTAATGGAATTAGTTTTTTAACCATATATATTGGGCCAACTATTATGGCCGCTTTGTTTTTTCCTGTGTTGCGAAAAATTATTCGCATTACCAAAGCACAGCGCATAAATAGCATAGCTGATTTTGTTTCTACTCGATATGGAAAAAATGCAAGTTTAGCAGCAGTTGTAAGTGTTTTTTGTATAATAGGTGTACTTCCTTACATTGCTTTGCAGCTAAAAGCCATTGCTATAAGCTTTGATATTTTAACCAATAATACTGCTGCCAGACATAATTTCATTTCAGACAATACACTTTATTTTTCAGTATTTTTAGCCATATTTATTATCATATTTGGAACTCGTAGTGTTGATGCTACAGAAAAACACGAAGGCTTGGTAGCTGCTGTAGCTTTTGAATCGGTTATAAAATTAGTGGCATTTTTAGTTGCAGGTATATTTGTTACTTATGGCATTTTCGATGGTTTTGATGATATATTTTACAAAGCATCGCAAGTAGAAGAGTTTAAAAAACTTTTTACACTAGAAGGCGAAAATGCACATGCAGGCTGGTTTTCGGGCATTTTATTATCTATGATGGCAGTATTATTTTTACCGCGTCAGTTTCAAGTTGGAGTGATAGAAAATGTAAGTGAAGAACACTTAAAAAAAGCAGTTTGGTTGTTTCCACTTTACTTATTCATCATCAATATTTTTGTAATCCCAATAGCATTTGGTGGTAAATTAATTTTTTACAATATGAGTGTAGATGCCGACACCTATGTACTTGCGCTGCCTTTGCATTTTAACAAACCTATACTAAGCATGTTGGTATTTATTGGTGGGTTTTCGGCTGCTGCCAGTATGATTATAGTTGAAACAATTGCATTAAGTACTATGGTGAGTAACAACTTGGTGATGCCAGTATTATTTAGGCAAGATAACTTTAAAAATACTATTGATAAATCAATTAGAAAAACCATTTTAACTGTTAGAAGGTTAAGTATTATACTCATTTTGTTGTTTGCTTATTTGTATGATCAATATGTTGCTCAGTACTTTTCGTTGGTATCTATTGGTTTAATATCATTTGCTGGGGTTGCACAATTTGCGCCTGCAATCATTGGTGGCATTTATTGGAAAACGGCAAGTAAAAATGGTGCATTGGCAAGTATCATCATTGGTTTTATTATTTGGTTCTATACCTTAATCATTCCATCTATTGCACATGCTAATATTATTAATGATAACATTATCCATAACGGGCCATTTAATATAGAATGGTTAAAACCCCATGCTCTTTTTGGTTTAGAAGGATTTGATTCTATAACACATGCTTTGTTTTGGAGTATGTTTTTTAATTGTTGTGCATACTTTGTTTTTTCAGTTTATAGTAAACCAAGCCCACAAGAAGTATATCAAGCCGAAATATTTGTAGATATTGACAGATACAATACACCTGAGAGCAATAGTATTTGGCGCGGAACGGCTTATATGCCAGACTTATATTCATTATTGGAAAATTTTCTAGGCAGAGAAAGGGCTACAAACCTCATTCAAAATTATGCCCATAGGCATAAAATATCAATTGACCACAATGCCAAAGCAGACCCTAGAATAGTTGGCTTCTCTGAGAAAATATTAGCTGGCGTAATAGGCTCAGCATCAGCTCGTATAATGGTAAGCTCAGTAACTAAAGAAGAAGAACTAAGTTTAAACGAAGTGTTTAAAATTTTGCATGAGTCGCAACAAATGATGGAACTTAACAAAGAGTTACGCAAAAAATCAATTGAGTTAACCAAAGCTACCGAGCAGTTAAAGGAGGCTAACTTACAGTTAAAAACCATGGATGAATTAAAAGATGAGTTTTTATACACTGTTACCCATGAGCTCAGAACACCTTTAACTTCTATACGTTCGTTAACCGAAATTGTTCATGATAATCCAGACTTAGAAACTGAAGAAAGAGAAAAGTTTTTAGCAGCTGTAGTTAAAGAAGCTGAAAGATTAAGTCATTTAATTACCAAGGTTCTTAACTTAGAAAAATATGAAAGTGGCAAACAAAAACTTAACTTAACTTCCTTTGATATTATAACTTTAGTTAAAGAACTTTATACCTCTTATAGCTTAGTAGCTAAAGATAAAAAAATCGATTTATTATTCCAAAAGCCTAATAGCATGTTATTGGTTCATGCAGATAAGGATTTGATACAACAAGTAGTGGTAAATTTATTAAGCAATGCACTCAAATTTACACCCGAAAACGGCCAAATTCAAATCATTATTACTGAACTTCAAAACGATGTTCAAATATGCATTATAGATAATGGAAAAGGGATTGCTGCCGAATTACACGAACTTATTTTTGACAAATTTTTTCAGGCAAAGAATCAAACCATTAAAAAACCAGAAGGAACTGGCTTAGGATTAGCCATTTGCAAAAGAATCATTGAAATGCATAATGGAAAAATTTGGGTAGAAAGTGAAAAAGAAAAAGGTTCGCGCTTTACATTTACAATTCCTAACTTTGAACCCAGTAAAACTTTAATTGCACACAATGAATCAAGCTTATAAAATATTGGTGGTAGATGACGACCCGTACATATTGATGTCGTTAGAATTTTTAATGCGTAAAAATGGGTTTGATGTTATGATTGCGCGCAATGGAACAGAAACTTTAGAACTACTTGACCAAAATGTTCCTGATGTAGTTTTGCTTGATATTATGATGCCCGATGTAGATGGTTATGCCATTTGTAAACATATAAAAAGCAGCGAGAAACATAGGCTTTGTAAGGTGGTATTTATAAGCGCAAAATCAAAGGAAGCCGATATTCAAAAAGGCTATGATTTAGGAGCGGAATTATACATTACCAAACCATTCTCTAACAAAGACATTGTAAATAAAATATCAGCGCTTTTGGATTAATCTTGCTAAATTGATATAGTAGTTATACTTTTTATGAGTAAAGATGAATAATTTTATAAAAATTTTTCACTCATGAAATACTCAGAACTATACCAAGATAGCATAACCCATAAAGAAGCATTTTGGGCCAAACAAGCCACAGCAATAAATTGGATAAAGCAACCAACTAATACTTTATCGGTTAATGATAAAGGCTTTTACCAATGGTTTACCGATGGCGAATTGAACATGTCGGCACTTTGTTTAGATGCGCATATAGCAGCAGGCAGAGGTAATGAAGTAGCATTAATTTACGATTCGCCTGTTACTTTAATTGTTCAACATTTTACCTATAATGAACTAACCCATTTAGTTTCAAAATTTGCTGGAGGCTTAACAAAATTAGGCATTACCAAAGGCGATACAGTAGTAATTTATATGCCCATGATTCCGCAAGCAGTAATTGCTATGTTGGCTTGTGCTAGAATTGGTGCTATACACTCCGTTGTATTTGGTGGTTTTGCTCCACATGAATTGGCCATGCGTATAGATGATGCAAAACCTAAAGCTATTGTAACTGCTTCGTATGGTTTAGAAGTAGATAAAGTGATTCATTACAAACACTTAGTGGATAAAGCAATTGATGAAGCAAACCACAAACCCAATTATACCATTTTATATAGAAGAACAAATGGTAATGACACCATCAACAATGCCAACGAAATTGATTTTGAAACACTATTAAACCAATCAGAACCTGTTAACTATGTTGCAGTTGAAGCCACTCACCCCCTTTATATTCTTTATACTTCGGGAACCACAGGAACGCCAAAAGGTATAGTGCGCGATACAGGAGGTTATGCCACTGCACTTAAATTTAGCATGACCCATTTTTACAATGCCAAAGAAGGTGATGTATTTTGGGCTGCAAGCGATGTAGGTTGGGTGGTTGGCCATAGTTATATAGTTTATGGACCATTATTAAATGGATGTACCACTGTTCTATACGAGGGAAAACCAGTAAAAACGCCAGATTGTGGAGGCTTTTGGCGAGTAATTGAACAACATAAAGTTAACTTAATGTTTACCGCACCAACAGCAATTAGAGCCATAAAAAAGGAAGATGATGAAGGTATAATTTTAAAACAATACGATTTGTCATCGCTAAGAACCTTATTTTTAGCTGGTGAAAGATTAGACCCTGCAACTTTTAGTTGGATAAAAAACTTATTACAAAAACCAGTAATTGACCATTGGTGGCAAACCGAAAGTGGCTGGCCAATGATTGGAATTATGATGGGAGTAGAACAATTTGAAGCCAAATCAGGTTCAGCAGGATTACCAGTGTGTGGATACGATATTCAAATACTTTCGGAAGAAGGCGAAAAACTAGGACCAAACCAAGAAGGATTTGTTACCATTCAATTACCATTACCTCCCGGATGTTTACCTACTTTATGGAACAACGATGAACGTTTTAGAAAAGGTTATTTAGAGCATTTTTTAGGTTATTATTTAACTGGAGATGGTGGTTATAAAGATGAAGATGGCTATTTTTATATAATGGGCAGAATTGATGATGTTATAAATGTAGCTGGTCACAGATTAAGCACAGGAGAAATGGAAGAATTGATTGCTGCACACCCAAGTGTAGCTGAATGTGCTGTGCTAGGAATTGCAGATGAACTAAGAGGACAAAGACCCGTTGCATTGGTAGTAATAAAAGATGGCATTGAATGTATTGAAGCTATTTTAGAAGATGAACTAGTAGCATTGATAAGAGAAAAAATTGGCGCAGTGGCAGTATTTAAAAATGCTGTAGTGGTAAAACGTTTACCAAAAACTCGTTCGGGGAAAATTTTGCGCAAAACCATTAGGCATATTGCAGATGGATTGGCTTATAATATTCCTTCAACCATTGAAGACCCTGAATCATTAACCGAAATAGAACTCAAATTAAGTAGCAGAAAGTTAGGCAATGCCTTTCAATAACTGGTTGCAAATAATTATTTGCTAAATAACTGAAATTAAATACTTTTACATTTCACTTTATGAAACTTAAACCCAAAAATTATGTCAGAAATTAAAGGAAAAGTAAAAACCATTATTATGGACAAATCATCGGCACCAAGCGATAATATTACCCTTGGGCCAGAATTAAGCTACAATGCAAGTAATGCGCAAGTAGCTGTTGATGCAATAAACAATGAGTTTGGAACGGCTGTTACTACAGACCAATTTTTAAGTTTTCAAACTATTGGCGAAGTAGGCGATTATGTAGCAAGTTTAGTGCATAACTAACCCTAACTTTAGTAAATAAAAAAGCTCGGTTTGAAATTCAAACCGAGCTTTTTTATTTAAACAATTATGTTATTTACCAACCTGAGTAGCCATTACTATTCGTATCTTTAATCGCGTTCCTATTGAAAGTATATCAACCAACTCTTGAACTGTTAAAGTAGCATCCATGCGCAGCACAATGGTTGGGTCATCTACTCCAGCAGTTTTAGCTTTAAGCGTTTGTTCTAAAGTAGCATAATCAACTAATTCCCTATCAAAATAATACTCTTTGTGTTCGTTTACAGTTAACGAAAATTGTTTTTTAGCTAAAGTTTGACCTTTTTCTGCCTTTGGCAATAATACTTTAATTACATTGGGGTTAGCAATGGTTGAAATAATTAAAAAGAAAAGCAAGAGGAAAAACATAATATCGTTGAGCGAAGAAGTAGCAACTTCAGCCTCAAACTGCTTTTTTTTGCGTAATTTCATTGTTTGGTTTGGTTAAAAACTAGCTATCTAAAATATCAATAAAATCAACAGCTGTGCGCTCTAGTTTAGCATTAAACTTATCAATCATGCTATTTAAAAAATGGTAACCTGTATAAGCCACTACCCCTACAATTAAACCTGAACCTGAGGTAATCATTTTTTCGTACAAACCTCCAGCAATTAAACCAATACTAATATTATCACTTACGGAAATATTATAAAAAATTTTGATAATACCTGAAATGGTTCCAATAAAACCAAGCATTGGAGCCACACCAGCTATAATCCCTAACCAGTTAATATTTTTTTCTAAAATACCACTTTCAATACTTGCCATACTTTCAATACTGCTTTCAATATCTTTTATAGGTTTTCCAATACGCATTACACCTTTTTCTATAATACGGCTAATTGGAGAGTTTACTCTTTGGCAATATGCACGTGCTGCTTTTAAATCGCCTTTAGCCAATAAATCTTTTATATTATTTAAAAAATTAGCTTCCAATTTTGATGCTTTGCTAATATAAACCATACGTTCTATAATAATGTAAATAGTTATAATAGACAGTAAACCAATTGGAACCATTACTGCTCCACCTTTAAAAATTAACTCTAAAAAGTTTAAACCTTCTTGTGTATTTTCCATTTCTAAATAATTTATGTATTAATGAAACGAAAGTAATTGCACTTTATTTGAACAACCCTATCAGTTATAAACACTATGTATAAATTTCAATAAAATATTCTAATAAAGTATTCAAAGTTGATGATTTTTTAAAACGGTTTAAAAAAGGTGTTATTCGGTCTTTATGAAGCACTAAATTTTATCAATAAAAACACAAGTATCTGATAATCAATAAACTTAAAATCTTTGCATTTAAGTACTCAAAACATATATTTGCGCTCCTTTGAAGTTTTAGCAACAACTTAAACTTTATTGGGCATTACACTGGAAGTTAATTTATTAATTTTCAGTATTTTAAAACAGAAACTAAATAGAATACATAAATACAAAATGAAAATTAAAGGAGCAGTTAAGTTTTTTACCATTGCCTTAGTGATAGTTTCCCTATTCCAGCTATCATTTTCGTTGGTAACTTACCGAGTAGAGCAAAAAGCAAAGGCTTTTGCTAATGGTGATTTAGAAAAAGAAAGAGCGTACATTGATTCAATTGGCCGCGAAGTAGTGTATAACATAGGTGTAAAAAAATACACTTATTTACAATGCAAAGCCCATGAATTAAACCTTGGATTAGATTTACAAGGTGGTATGAACGTAACTTTAGAGTTAAGTCAAGATGAGTTATTAAGAGGTTTAGCCAACAATAACCCAGATGCTAACTTTAACAAAGCGGTTTCAATGGCTGCAGAGGCTCACAAAACTAGTCAAAAAGATTTTGTAGAATTATTTGGAGATGCTTACAAACAAGTTGATCCTAATGGTATGCTAGCAGCAATTTTTGCTAATTCAAGCAACAAAGATAAAATTAAATTAACCTCAAGTAATGCTGAGGTATTAAAATACCTAAAAGTTGAAACTGATTTAGCTATTGAGCGTTCATTCAAAGTATTACGTACTCGTATTGATAAATTTGGTGTAACTCAACCTAATATTCAAAAATTAGAAGGAACAGGCAGAATTATTATTGAATTACCAGGTGTTGATAATCCTGCGCGTGTTCGTAAATTATTACAAGGAACTGCTAAATTAGAGTTTTATACCACTTACGATAATCCAGTTGCTTATGGTTTCTTAAACCAAGCTAACGAATTATTGAAAAAATTAAATGTAGCAACGGTTGACACTACAAAAGCTGATACCACTAAAGCAAGTAATGCTTTAGCTGATATAGGTGGCGCAAAAGCAAAAACTGATACTACAGCAGCCAAAAAAGATACTGCAAACAAGCAACAAATGACTGCTGAGCAGTTTCAAAAAGAAAATCCGTTATTGGCTTTAATTATGCCAGTGGCAGACGAAAAAGGTCAATTGTCGCCTAACGGTTCTTGGTGTGGTACTTCAGCAATTAGAGATACCGCTAAAATTAATGCTATGTTAGCTCGTCCTGAAGTTCGCGCTGTAATTCCTTCTGATGTAAAATTTGCTTGGGAATACAAAGGTATTGGTGAAAATGGTGGAGCAGTTCGCTTACATGCATTAAAAACTGAACGTAATGGTGAAGCTGCAATGAGTGGCGAAAGAGTAATTCAAGCTAACCGTGATATTTCGCAAGTTACAGGACAAGTGGAAGTAAACATGGCAATGGACGGACAAGGAACTACTGAATGGAAAAATTTAACCAAACAAAACGTTGGCCATTCAATTGCTATTGTGTTAGATAATTTAGTTTATTCATCACCAAACGTTCAAAACGAAATTCCTAACGGACGTTCTGTAATTAATGGTGGTTTTACTGATGAAGAAGCACTGGATTTATCAAACGTATTGAAAAGTGGTAAATTACCTGCTACTACTCGTATAGTAGAAGAAGCAGTAGTAGGACCAACTTTAGGAGCTGAAGCTATTAGCCAAGGTTTATGGAGTATGATTGTTGCTACTATCATCATTTTAATTTTCATGGTATTGTACTACAACAACTCTGGTTATATTGCCGATTTTGCAGTATTGTTAAACGTATTCTTTATTATTGGTGTATTGGCATCAATGGGAGCCGCATTAACCTTACCTGGTATTGCTGGTATAGTATTAACAATTGGTATGGCGGTAGATGCAAACGTGTTAATTAACGAACGTGTAAAAGATGAATTACAAAATGCACGTAGCTTAAAAAATGCTATTGCTGATGGTTACCAACACGCTAGTTCTTCTATTATTGACTCTAACTTAACTACTTTATTAGCAGGATTTGTAATGTATACTTTTGGTACAGGTCCAGTTCAAGGTTTTGCTATTACTTTAATTATTGGTATTTTATCATCCATGTTTACTGCTGTATTGTTTACACGAGTAGTTACTGAATGGATGATGGATAGAGGCAAAGAAGTAAAATATGCAACAGCTAAAACCATGAATGCATTTAAAAACTTCCATTACGATTGGGTTGGTAACCGTAAAAAATTCTATATGTTCTCAGGAGCTATTATTATTTGTGGTTTCATTTCAATGTTTACTAAAGGATTTACTTTAGGTGTTGATTTTAAAGGTGGTTATACTTATGTAGTTCAATTAAGCAAACCAAGCCAAACTGAAGAAATAAAAGAAGCACTTAAATCAGTGTTGGGAAGCGCCCCAGAGGTTAAAAAATTTGGCACTGGTGATAAATTCAAAATCACAACAACCTATCGTATTGATGATATTACACCAACTGTAGCTGATGAAGTTCAGGCAAAAGTGTTAGAAGGTTTAATCAAAATTGATGATAAACTTGCAGATAAAAGTAACGACAAAATTGGCATTTTAAGTTCAGCTAAAGTAGGACCAACCATTGCTAATGATGTAAAAACTGGTTCATTCTGGGCAGTAATTATTTCATTATTTGGTATTGGATTATACATTTTAGTTCGTTTCCGTAAAATTCAATATACCATTGGTGCTATTATTGCATTAACCCATGACGTATTGATGATGTTAAGTTTCTACTCAATTTTTGATGGAATTTTACCATTTGCAATGGAAGTAGATCAAACGTTTATAGCTGCTATTTTAACCATTATTGGTTTCTCTATTAACGATACTGTGGTAGTGTTTGACCGTATTCGTGAGTTCTTAAACATTCACAAACGCGAAGAAGATACAGCTTCAATTATCAATAACGCTTTGAACAATACTTTAAATAGAACCATTATTACTTCATTAACAGTATTTATGGTAACATTGGTATTATTCATATTTGGTGGTGAAGTAATTAGAGGATTTACATTCTCATTATTAGTTGGTATCGTATTTGGTACTTACTCTTCATTAGCTATTGCAACACCAATTGTTATTGACTTTGATAGAAAAGCTAAAAAATAAGCTCTTATAAATAGAAAAAAGCCCGTTGCAAAATTTTGTAACGGGCTTTTTTTATGTTTCATATAGAAAATATTGACCCCCGTCAGTAAAAACAAAAACTTATCTTCAATTAAGTTCTTGACAAATAAATAGTTCTTGACAAATCCATGACAATTGATATATTTGATTTACAATCTTAAAAAATAAACAATGAAAAAAACAATTTTAAAAATGATTGCTGTTGCAGGAATTGTAACAGGATCGGTATTTACAAGTAATGCTCAAATTACTAAAGGTTCATTGATGTTTGGCGGTAGTTTAGGTGCCAACATGACCATGGAATCAACCAACAAAACTACAGGTTCTGATGACGTGAAAACTCCCGGCTACACAGAATGGAACTTTTCACCAACAGTTGGTTATTTTGTTTCTGACGGATTAGCAGTAGGGTTATCTTTAAACGTTGGTTCTAACCATGTTTACACACAAAAAAGTACTGATGGGAGTAAATACGAAAATGTTATGACATCAAGATTAGGAATTGCTTTATTTGCAAGAAAATACAAATCAATTACCACCAATGTATACTTCCATGGTCAAGCTGCATTTGGGTACTCTTCAGGATCGTATACTGAGAAAAACACTGATGGACCTAGTTCGTTTAAAGATGGAAATAAATACACCAATACAAATATTGGTATCAATTTAACTCCTGGTTTAACCTATTTTGTTGCTCCAAAATGGGGTATTGATTTTAGCTTAAATAATATTATTGGATACAATATGAATACATCAAAAACAGAAGTTGCTGGTTCAAGTAATACTACAGAAAATACTGGAGGCAGCTTTAATATTGGTGCAGGATTAACTCCAACATTAGGCTTATTCTATTATATGGGTAAATAATTTTTTTATTAACCTTCATAAAAAAGCCCAACAGAATTAATTTTGTTGGGCTTTTTTATGTTATTTCTATAAACCTAAAGCTAATAAATCAGCTAGATGCAGGAATTTCAAATTTAATTCTTGTTTTTCAGCAATACTTTTTAAGTGAATCAAACAACTGTAATCGGTTGAAACAACAGTTTGAACGCCTGTTTCTTTTATGGCATTTAGTTTTTTAGTACCTAAATGAATAGCAATATCAGAATTGGTAACCGAAAAAGTGCCACCAAAACCACAACACTCATCTTGATTTGGTAATTCTACCAATTCTAAACCCTCTATTTGCCCTAGCAATTTACGTGGCTGAGCTTTTATGCCACAACCATTTAAGCCAGTGCAAGTATCCATAAAAACCACTTGACCGTTAAATTTAGAACCTAACGTTTCTATTTTTAAAACATCAACCAAAAATTCGCTCAACTCAAAAGTACGTTTTTGCAATTGCCTAAACTTATTATGATACGAAGAATTTTGAAACAATAAATCGTAAGAGTTTCTTATCATTCCAGTGCAAGCCGAACCTGCGCATACAAAGTTCCTATCTGGCGTAATTTCGTTTAATAGCTTTTCACTTACTTGGCGTGCTTCGTTCCATTGGCCTGCATTAAAAGCAGGAAGGCCACAACAAGTCTGTTCGATATTATAATTAACCTGGCAGCCAGCTTTTTCAAGCACTTTTACCATGTTAAATCCCGTTTGCGGATTAAACTGATCTATAAAACAAGGAATAAATAAATCTATTTTCATGGGTAATTCTTACTGTTTATGCCTTTGAAACATGATAGCTTTTAAAGTTTTTTATTTGGACTACAAATATCAAACCTATTAAAAAATAAACTGCTAATGCCACTACTGAAAGGCGCATATTATGGGTAATTCCATTTAACAATCCATAGCTAAAAGTTCCTAAAACAATGGCAAATTTTTCGCATACATCAAAAAAACTAAAGTAAGAAGCAGTGTCCTTAGTATCTTCTGGAATTAACTTGGCATAAGTGCTTCTAAACATGGATTGAATACCTCCCATAACCATTCCCACTAACACCCCTAAACCCATAAAATGAATCACTACTTTTTTTACCTGCACCCCTCCTACTGTAAAATATTCAGGCGTATCGCGGATGCTGTAAGCTAAAAAACAAATAATCATCCAAATGACAATGGTAATAATAAGGGTATAAATATTGCCAATAGCAGCCGAAATGCGCGAAAAAGCCCATGCTCCTAAAATAGCTATAAGCTGAATAACTAAAATGGTTCCAATTAAAACGCCTGTATCTAAATGCAATTCTTCTTCACCAAATAAGCTAGCCACATACATAACAGTTTGCACTCCCATACTGGTAAAAAAGAAGCCTAATAAATACTTTAACATGGTTGGTTGTTGTTTTACTTGTAACCATACTTTTTTCAATTCTTCAAAACCTTTGTTTAAAATATTGCCATCATAAATTTTATTACTATGCACTTCAGGTACATTTTTAAACATAATTTGAGCAAAACCTGCCCACCATAAACCAACTGAAACAAACGATAAACGAGTAGCAATGCCAGCATAAATTCCTTTGGCCTCTTCAGTTGCCAAATCATTAGTTAAGCTAGGATTAGCAGCCATAAGTTCGGCAGCTTTACCTTGAATAGGAAAAAACATATCTGGCATCATAATAGTTAAAAGATTTATAATCAACAAGATAACGCTTCCTATATAACCCATTGAAAAACCTTTAGCACTTACTTTATCAAGCATATCTTCACTTGCAATTTCAGGTAGAAAAGCATTATAAAAAACTATACTTCCTGCAAAACCAACCAAACTCAGCATAAATAAAATCACACCCATTCCAATGGTATTAGCAGTAAAAAAATACATACCAACACAACTAGCAGAACCCATATAACAAAAAACTTTTAGGAAGAATTTCTTATTTTGTTTAAAATCGGCAATGCCTGAAAGCAGCGGACTTAAAAATGCTACAATTAAAAAACCTGCCGAAACCACAAAGGAATAAAGCTCAGCTCCAATAACCTTCATACCCCAAAAATTGAGGTAATAAATGCCATCAGCCATGGAGCCTTGCGCCTCAGAAGCTACTTTACACATTTTATTAAAATATATAGGGAAAATAGCAGTGGCAATGGTTAACGAAAAAACCGAATTGGCCCAATCGTACATAGCCCAAGAATTGATAATTTTTTTATCGTTTAGTACAACTTTTTGCATGTTAAGTATATTGTAGTGGGTGCAAGATATTTTTTTAAATAAATAATTCTAGCATATTTTATTGTCAATTATTTAATCCAACAAAAAACCTTTTACTTTACTAAAAGTTATACTATTCAAATTACTCATTTTATATTTTGAAAACTCCACAAAAAAAAGCCATTGTTATTGGTGCAGGTATTGCCGGAATGTCAGCTGCAAGTTACTTAGCCAAAGGTGGTTTTAACGTTACCATTTTAGAAAAAAACAGCAGTATTGGCGGCCGTGCACGCCAGTTTAAATCCGAAGGTTTTACCTTTGATATGGGCCCAAGTTGGTATTGGATGCCCGATGTATTTGAAAAATTTTACAACGATTTTGGAAAAACTACAGCCGATTTTTATGAGCTTATTCGCCTTGATCCAAGTTATAAAGTGGTTTGGAAAAATGGAGAAGGAATAGATATTCCGGCAGATATGGCCGGAATTGAAGCACTCTTTGAAAGATTTGAGCCAGGAAGCAGCAAAAAATTACAACAATTTTTAAAAGAAGCGGCTTATAAATACGATGTGGGTATCAATGATTTAGTTTATAAACCAAGTTTAAGTTTATTAGAATTTGCCGATATCAGATTGTTGAATGGATTACTTAAAATGGATGTGTTAACTAGCATGAAAAAACACATCCGTCAGTTTGTTTCTCATCCTTTCCTCATTGAATTACTTGAATTTCCTATTTTGTTTTTAGGGGCTTTGGCAAGCAACACACCTGCACTTTACAGTTTAATGAACTATGCCGATATGAGCCTAGGAACATGGTATCCCAAAGGTGGTATGTTTAAATTTGTAGAGGCTTTTGAACAAATAGCATTAAGCCAAGGTGTTGATTTCAAACTAAATAGCAATGTTTTAAAAATCAACAGTTTAAATGGAAAAGCTACTTCTGTTGAAACTGAGAACCAAACCTTTGAAGCAGACGTAATTATTGCCGCAGGCGATTATAACCATATTGAACAACAAGTTTTAAACCCAAAAGATAGACAATACACACCCAAATATTGGGACGACAGAAAATTGGCTCCAAGTTGTGTGCTTTATTATGTAGGTTTGAATAAAACGATTGATGGTTTATTGCATCATAACTTGTTTTTTGATACCGATTTTAACCAACATGCAGACGAAATTTATACCAATATCAAATGGCCAGAAAATCCATTATTTTATGCCTCGTTAACCTCTAAAACTGATGACACGGCTGCTCCACAAGAACACGAAAACTTATTTTTATTGGTGCCAATTTCTACTGAACTGACTGACGATTCAGAAGAAAAACGTGAAATTTATTTTGATATGATGATGGACCGTTTGGAAAAACACACGAGACAGAAAATAAAAGAACATGTAATTTACAAACGTAGTTTTGGAATAAATGATTTTAAAAGCAACTACCATTCATTTAAAGGAAATGCATACGGATTAGCCAATACACTAACCCAAACTGCTATTTTAAAACCTCGTATTAAAAGTTCAAAATTAAAAAACCTATATTTTGCAGGGCAATTAACAGTTCCCGGACCGGGCGTTCCGCCTAGCATTATAAGTGGGAAAGTAGCTGCTAATTTGGTGATTAAAGAAAATTTGTTTTGAACTTTAAAACAATTTAAAACTAAAATCATTAATACATATAACAAAAAGCATAATTTTTATAAAAATGAAACTCCTATTCGATAACGTATCCCGCAAAAGTAGCAAATTGGTTACCAAGGCTTATAGTACCTCATTTTCTATGGGAATTAAGTTTTTAGCCAAACGATTTCAAGACCCTATTTATGGTGTTTATGGCTTTGTAAGGCTTGCTGACGAAATTGTTGATTCGTTTCACGATTATGATAAACGTTTGTTGTTAAGCGAGTTTAGAGCAGATACCTACAAAGCAATTGAGCAAAAAATTAGTTTAAATCCAATACTAAATTCATTTCAAGAAGTGGTAAATAAATACCAAATAGACCCATGGACCATAGAAACTTTTTTAAAGAGTATGGAAATGGATTTAGATAAAAACACTTATGACCAGAACGGCTACGAAGAATACATTTTAGGTTCAGCAGAAGTAGTTGGATTAATGTGTTTAAGTGTATTTACCGAAGGTGATAAAACTATGTATGAAGAGTTAAAACCGTATGCCATGAAATTGGGTTCTGCTTTTCAAAAAATTAACTTTTTACGCGATTTTAAAGCCGATGCGGATGCTTTAGGTAGATTATATTTTCCACAACTACGCACTCAAGCATTTGACCAAATTACTAAGGAAGAAATAGAAAAAGATATTATAAAAGATTTTAAAATGGGCTTTGAAGGAATTAAAAAATTACCTAAAGATGCACGTTTTGGGGTATATGTAGCCTATATTTACTACTCGCAGTTATTAGCCAAAATTATGGATATGCCTGCCAATGTAATTATGGAAGAAAGGATACGAATTTCTGACAAACGCAAATATGCGTTATTCTTTGGCTCTTATTTCCGTCATAGTTTCAACTTACTATAATTAGTAAATTTGACACCTTAGTTTTTCTTTTCCAAGTTATCTTGCGCGCCAAAGAATATGCTAAAAAAAGGTATCCCATTTTTTATTTTTTTGTTAATGGTAATACAATTAACTGCCAATATTGATTTAAGAAATCAGTTTGATAAAGCCATTTATAGTAAAAGTATTGCCGAAGGTTTAAAGCAAACTTTGCAACAAAAAACCAACTTAACCCCAACAGAATTGGGGTATCTAGGCGCCACCAAAATGCTCTTGGCAAAACACTATTTTAATCCATTCAATAAACTCGAAATTTTTAATGAAGGTCGTACTGACTTAGACAATGCATTGAAAAAAGATAAAAACAATGCAGAGCTAGTTTTTTTACGATACAGTTGCGCAAAAAATGCACCACATTTTTTAAATTACTACCAAAACTTAGAAAAGGATAAGCAATTTTTAGAAAACGCTGTTATATCAATGACAGACAGCGATTTAAAGAGCAGAATTCAGTTATTTTTAAAAAAATAACATCTGGTATTTAAAATGCTTATTACCCATATAAAACATTGATAAAAAAAAGTGGGTTTCATTTACACAAAAACATTATTGTTGCACGCAAAAAAATTTTATAACCACTATAAAAAATAAAATGTCGACACAAACCATGTATCAAACCATTTTAACTGAAGTAAAAAACAATATTTTTTACATAACCATTAATCGCGAAGCAAAATTAAATGCTTTGAATATTCAAACCCTTACTGATATTAAAAATGCAGTGTTAAGCATTTACGATAATGCAGACGTAAGAGGTGTAATTCTTACAGGAAGCGGTAAAAAAGCTTTTGCTGCTGGTGCTGATATAGCTGAATTTGCAGAGTTTAACGTAGAGCAAGGCACTAAAATGAGTGCTGAAGGCCACGCTGTTTTGCGCGCTATTGAAAATAGCCCAAAACCAGTTATAGCTGCTATTAATGGTTTTGCTTTAGGTGGAGGAAACGAGTTAGCAATGAGTTGTCATATTAGAATTGCAGCCGAAAATGCTCGTTTTGGACAACCAGAAGTTAACTTAGGTATTACTCCAGGTTACGCAGGCACACAACGTTTGGCTCAATTAATTGGCCGTGGTAGAGCTTTAGAATACTTAATGACTGCTGATATGATTGATGCACAAACTGCATTGAATTTAGGCTTAGTTAACCATGTGGTACCTGCTGATAATTTAATGGCAAAATGTGAAGAAATTTTAGAGAAAATCAAAACCAAATCGCCTTTGGCCATTGCAAGCGTAATTCGCTGTGTTAATGCATATTACGAAAAACGTGCAGATGGAAACGAAGTAGAAGTAAACGAGTTTGGAAACTTTTTTGGCAGCGAAGATTTTATTGAAGGAACCAAAGCCTTTATGGAGCGTAGACCTGCTAATTTTAAAGGAAACTAATTACAAACTAAAAAGCTGCTTTTTAAGCAGCTTTTTTTATGTTTGCCATTTATTAAACAAAACCATGAAACAAATAGCAATTATAATGGGCAGCGATAGCGACTTAGAAGTAATGAAGGAAGCTGCCAATGTATTAGACGAATTTAAAATTGAATACGAAATTACGGTAGTATCGGCACATAGAACTCCTGAACGTATGTATAACTTTGCTAAAGAAGCTAAAGGCAGAGGCATTAAAGTAATTATTGCAGGTGCGGGTGGTGCAGCTCATTTACCAGGCATGGTAGCAAGTATTACCACTTTACCAGTTATTGGCGTGCCAGTTAAGTTAAAAACCATGGATGGATTAGATTCTTTGCTTTCAATAGTTCAAATGCCTGCAGGTGTTCCTGTGGCAACTGTAGCTATTAACAATGCTAAAAATGCAGGTATTTTAGCTGCACAAATTTTAGGCACACATAACGAAGAAATTGCTGAAAGCATTCAGGCTTTTAAAGATAAAATGAAAACCGAAGTAGAAAAGAAAGCCGAAATAGTAGAAAATGGCCGCAAAAAAATTGGTTATTAGTAATTTATAATCAAACAAAAAAAGCTACTCAAGGGTAGCTTTTTTATTTAATTATGTTTGTTTTGCTAAAAACTTCTATTGGTTTTTACCCAATCTTTGATGTAATCGGCTATATCTTGCGTATTGGTACCTGGAGTAAAAAGTTTACCTACTCCAATTTTTGTTAATTCTTCAATATCTTCAGTTGGAATAATTCCTCCACCAGTTAACAATACATCGTTCATTCCTTCTTGTTTCATTAATTGTAACAATTTAGGGAAAAATGTATTGTGAGCGCCAGAAAGTATGCTAACACCAATTGCATCTACATCTTCTTGTAAGGCAGCTTGTACTACCATTTCGGGTGTTTGGCGTAAGCCTGTATATATTACTTCCATTCCAGCATCGCGCAAGGCTGTTGCTATTACTTTTGCACCTCTATCGTGGCCATCTAAACCTACTTTTGCTACTAAAACTCTAACTGGACGTTGCATTATTTTTTTAATTTTTTAGGGGTAATTTTATTAAACTTTATGAGCATTTGAGGTTTTTCATTTTCCATAAATGCTAAAAACTGATTGTCATCCATTTCATAGTAATTAATGGTATCGCTATTATGGGTGTAAAACACTTCTCTTTCTTTAATTGGCAATGAATTTATGGTAGTTCTTCCTGTTTTATATACCGATACAAAATTTAAATATTTTGCTAAATTATCGGTTTTTACATTTTCAGCACCCATATAAGGCATGTAATGCAAACCATTTTTTTGCAATTTAAAATAACCAATAGTCCAATAGCCTTGGTTATCGGCTTTTAAAGAACTTAATACATAATAACTACCTAATTTTGAAAGCACTAGACTATCGCTTAAAGTATTTTCAAAATTACCATCTTTATCTATTTCGTGGATACTTTTTTTATCAATGGTTAACAACAAAATGCTGTCTTTTTTTGAACCAGTGAGTAAACCTGCAAAAAAACTAATATTCAGTTTATAATCGCCTTGCATTTCGGCTGGAAAACTGCTTAAACGTTGGCCTGGCCACCTGTCGAAATAATTATTGCTTCCGCATGAGGAAATGATAATTATTAAGGCTACAAAAGGAATAATTAGTTTTTTCATAATGGTATTATTTAATGCGATTCAAGGCGTTTTCTAACCTTGTAATAGTTGATTCTTTTCCAAATAAAGCAGCCATTTCAAAAATAGGCGGCCCACCTGCTACTCCGCTTAGGCAAACCCTAAACATTTGTAAAAAATCTTTATTCGCCACTTCATTTCTTTCAAGTGCTTGGTTATAGGCCGCTTCAATATTGGCATGATCAAAGTTAGAAACATTGCGAAGCAATTCAATCAAATCATTTATAACCAAAGGTGATTTTTCGTTCCAACGTTTTTTAATTACTGTTTCGTCATAAACGGTTGGTTCCACAAAAAAGTAATTGCTATAGTCCCAGAGTTCTTTTATAAAGCTAATTTTTTCTTTAACCAAAGCACAAACTTGTTCTAAGTATTGTTTTTCAGCTTTTATATTATAGTTAGCCAATTGCTTTTCAAGTTCTAAAGCCAAAACTGAATTGTCAACTTTACGAATGTATTGTTGGTTATACCACTTAGCTTTATTTTGATCGAATTTAGCACCATGTTTACTTACTCTTTCTAAAGTAAAAGCTTCAGCTAATTCTTCTTTGGTAAATAATTCTTGGTGTGTGCCCGGATTCCAACCTAAAAATGCCAATAAGTTTACCACAGCCTCCGGCAAATAACCACTTTGTTTGTATCCGCTTGAAATTTCGCCACTATTTGGATCTTTCCACTCTAACGGAAATACTGGGAAACCTAATTTATCGCCATCGCGTTTGCTTAATTTTCCGTTACCATCGGGTTTTAACAATAATGGTAAATGGGCAAATTTTGGCATTACAGCCTCCCAACCTAAATAACGATATAAAAGCACGTGCAATGGTGCTGATGGCAACCACTCTTCACCACGAATTACATGGGTAATTTGCATGCTGTAATCGTCTACAATATTGGCCATGTGGTAAGTTGGCATTCCATCCGACTTAAACAAAACTTTATCATCCATAGTAGAAGTGTTAACCGTAACCCAACCTCTAATTTCATCATGAAACTTAACTTCCTCTTTACGAGGTAATTTTATCCTAACTACATAAGCATCGCCATTTTCCAAACGTCTTTTAGTTTCATCTTCTGGCAATGTTAAGCTGTTAATCATGGTGGTACGAGTAATGGCATCGTACTTCGAATCAACGTTTGAAGCTTTTAACCTATCGCGCATGGCATCTAACTCCTCAGCTGTATCAAAAGCATAATAAGCATAACCATCATTAATCAGTTGCTCAACATATTGTTTATACATTGGTTTTCTATCGCTTTGACGGTAAGGTGCAAAAGGACCTTCACCAAAACCAATGCCTTCGTTAGGCTCAATACCCACCCATTTTAAACTTTCAATAATATATTCTTCGGCACCCGGCACAAATCTGCCTTGGTCGGTATCTTCAATACGAAGAATAAAATCACCACCATGTTTTTTGGCAAACAAGTAATTGTATAAAGCAGTGCGAACACCACCAATGTGTAATGCGCCTGTAGGACTAGGAGCAAATCTAACTCTAACTTTTCTTTCTGTCATAATTGTGCGCAGCGAAGATAACAATGATTTGAAGATAGAGAAAGGATTTTTGTTGGTTATTTTATATTGGTAATTGATAAAGCTATTTGATACAAAAACAGAATTTATGCTATAAAATACTACCTATTAGCATATAAATACCAAGAATTAAAATAGTTTTTATTATTAAAATGCTTTATTTGATAAGCAAAATTACTGTTATTGGCGCTTTGGTAAAAAACGATAACAACTAAAAACAAAGTATGAACAACAAAGAGATTTCATTTTCAATTGCATTGATTTTTTTTATTTTATTTATTTTTATACAAATAAAATTTTCCAATAATAAATTTAAATCAGACTGCCATCAAGTTTTTATTAACTCATTTTATTGTAGAATAATAAATAAAGAAATGGATACGATGGATCATGGTTTGAAAAAATTATATTGTATTGATTTAAAAAGTGATAGTAGCTTTATTTTTTACCCTTATGACGTTCTTTCTGACATTTCATTGTATAAAAAAACAGAAGTAGGCGATACTTTAGTAAAAGGTATTAATTTAAATTATTTTATTGTATTAAATTCTAATAAGACTGATTCTTTTTACTTTAGATGTAATGATTAGGCCATGTTTGCCCTAGAGTGCGAATATTAAAACTAACAAAGGATAGACTAATCTAACCACTTTAGTTAGAAATTAAACTGGTTTTTGTAAAATAGAAGTATTTTTCAAGATATTTATTGCTTTCAAAAGAAATAATAAAACCCCATAAAAAAAGCCGCTAAAAGCGGCTTTTCTGTTTATCAATTCTATTAAAGTTTAGTGGTTGTGGTGAGCAGCGTTATGCTCTTCTACAATTTTCATAAACTCATCTTTACTAACTAATTTTTCTTCTACTGTAATCATATCTTTAACAGCAGCATTTACTTTAATTTTAACTGCTGAGTTAATCATACGGCTACGGTAATCTTCTTTTTTCAAACTTGGTTCAATTAATTGGTTAATCAAATCTTCGTTTAAACCTGTCATGGCATAACCGCCAAACATTTGCTTGGTATATTCAACAGCAGCAGCTCTAATATCAGCCTCTTCTATTTTAATATCAGCAGCTTTCATTATTTTTTCTTCCACTAAATGGTTTTTTAAATAATTAGCCTCAGGCTTGTAAGCTTCATCAATGTTTTCAGCATTAAATTTATCAGCATATCTGTCCATTAACCAACGTTTTAAAAATTCGTCAGGTAAAGTTACATTGTGTTTAGCTACCAATGTATCCATCATGTTATGCTCTAACAAATGGTCAGCTTGAGCAGTGTAAAATCCTTTGATATCTTCTGCTACTTTTTCTTTTAATGCTTCAAGGCTAGTAATATTTCCTGGGCCGTAAGCTGCATCAAATAAATCTTGGTTAATATCGCCTTCTACATTGCGTTTAATATCCACTACTTCAAAGCTAAAGTTTTGGTTTAAATCAGCAATTCCAACTTTAGCTACACCTAACGCGTGGCTCATTTCTTGCTCATCGTTATCGAATAAAGTGAAAATATTTACAGTAGAGGTAGCACCTTTACTAATGCCTGTTAACAATGCTTTTGCTTCCGCATTTTTTACAGCCGATAATAACATGGGTACGTTATCAGCTTTCACTCCGCCTTCTAAAGCAGTTTTATCGTCAGCTAATTCTAATAAGTTTAAGTAAACCATGTCGTTTTCTTGCTCTGCAATACTTACTTCTTCTAATTTACCAAAACGTTTGCGCATACGCTCAATTTCTTCGTTTACTTCTGCCTCATCAACACTAACAGCATATTTAGTAAACACATCGCCTTTACCAATATTCAAATCAAATTCTGGAGCCATTCCAATATCAAATTTGAAAGTATAGTTTAAGCCTTTTTCTAACTTGTCAATTAAAGTTTCTTGGTTTAAAACTGGCTCACCTAATAAGCTAATTTTTTCACCGTTAATATAATCGTATAAACCTTTAGAAGCAGCAGTATTAATTTCATCTAATAAAATGCTGTTTCCTACTTGTTTTTCAATCATACCCATTGGCGCAGTGCCTGGTCTAAAGCCTGGGATGTTTGCTTTTTTTCTGTAGTCTTTTAACTTTTTGTCGTAGCTTGGCATGTAGTCAGTACTTTCAATTTGTACTGATATGGTACCGTTCAAAGCGTCCTTTTTATCAAATGTAACGTTCATTTTTATCTATTTTTCTAAATTATAATCTTATTCTAAAAAAAATAAGACTGAAATATTATTTCCAGTCTTATTTCAGTTTTTGCTTTTTTGTGCGGATGAAGGGACTCGAACCCCCACGTCTCTCAACACCAGATCCTAAGTCTGGCGCGGCTACCAATTACGCCACATCCGCTAAAAGGACTGCAAATGTAGAAAATGTGACTTAAAATGCAATACTTATTTTTTTTGTTTTTATGATATTAGTTCAATTTTAACTGTTTAGTTCCTAAAATTTTACCCTTTACTTCACTAAAAAAGATTTTACCAACTTTAATATTACCGCCCAAAATTGGCAATTAATAAGCAATTGACCTACTTTTACGCCATTCAATAAAATATCAGTGCACAGCAAACATCCATTTATACACCAACTAGGAAATGCCTTAAAAAATAATTTACAAGGTTATTTATTTTTTGATGCCTTTAGCGTTAATAAAAACGAATTGGTATTGGTTTTTAATAATATTGATAAATGGATAAGCATGAAACTCATCATTGAAGCGCGTACTTTTTTTATCCAATTTTACGATTACCCAATTGAACGCAAAGGTTCTACTTACGTTTTATTCAACGAGCTAAAAAACAGCCCATTTATTGATTTAAAACTGCATGAAAATGAACGCTCATTTAGACTGGTTTTTAAAAATAACTTAAGCTTGGTGTTTAAACTTTATGGTTCGTTGGCCAATGTGCTTTTATTTGATGATGAAAACCTTATTTCGCTTTTTAGGTCGCAAATAGAAAGCGATAAACATTTGTTATTGAGCAATTTCACTAAACTAGAAAGTGCTGAATTTCAAAATATTGCACCAACTCGTTTTTATGTTTACGAGAACGAAAAACAATTTCCTGTTTTAAATATTGAACCCAATAATTCATGTGAAAACAAGGAGTATGATTCTGTTTTTGAAGCCTTTAACGAATTTACTAGGCAATATTTAGGGAAATATTTTTTTACACAAAAAAAAGAAAAACTCATTCAGCAAAGCCAAGGCGAACTAAAACGTTGGAGACCCATTGCTGAAAATGCCTCGAACGCACTCGAATTTTTAAAGAATAATGCCCGAAACGAAGAAATTGGTCATATCATCATGGCTAATTTACATTTGATGAAAAAAGGAGAAGAAACTTTAGAAACCACAGATTTTTATACCAATCTTCCAATTAGCATTAAACTGAAAGCCAATTTAAATCCGCAGGAAAACGCTCAGTATTATTACAAAAAAGCCCGTAATCAAAAAAACGAAGAGCAATTATTGGCCACCAAAATAGAACAAGCCAAACAAAAAATTGCCTTTAATGAAGAAAAGTTAGCCATTGTTTTAGCAGCTCAAACCATGCGCGATTTAAAACAATTTGATTTGCCAATAGGCAAACAAAAAAAGCAAGAAGAACAACGCGAAACATACCGCACTTTTATGCAAAATGGTTGGAAAATTTTGGTTGGAAAAAGTGCAAGCAATAACGATGAATTGACTTTAAAAGTGGCTCAAAAAAACGATTTGTGGTTGCATGCCAAAGGCGTAAGTGGCAGCCATGTGGTTATAAAAAATCAAAATAACAAGCCATTTCCAAACGAAGTAATTCATTACGCAGCGCAGTTGGCTGCTTATTACAGTAAATCGAAGGGAAGTGCTATGGTTCCTGTAATATTTACGCCTAAAAAGTTTGTTCGTAAACCCAAAGGTGCTGATCCAGGACAAGTTTTTGTAGAAAAGGAAGAGTTAATTTTAGTGGAGCCTAAAATTAGTTAATTGCTATAAATAATACTCGCTTGTTAAGTTTTTATAGGCTTCGGTTTGTGTATTGTCTTCGTTATAAATAATAAACGCTGTTTCGGTTTCAATTGTTTCTTGATTTGTAAAACTCATGATAACTCTATTGCTTGGCTTACTTGTTTTAGGTTTTATAAAAACAGATTCACTACAAAATAGTCCTTTTTGCAAAGCCAATTTTTTGAAAATAACACCTTCATTAACTGGTAAAATAAGTTTAAAAACTCCATTTGGTCTCATCATTTTTTGAACACAATCAATCAGTTCTTCAAAAGTTAAATCGTTATCGTGTCTTGCTTTGGCGCGTTGCAAATCAGCTATGGAATAATTGCTTTTGCTAATAAAATATGGCGGATTGGTTATGATTAAATCGTATTGCTTATTGGCAACAAATTGTTGCAAAGCAACCAAATGAGGCTTTATTTGATTACTAAATTTTGTTGTGCTAAAATTATTGCTTGCTTGTACAAAAGCCAATTCATCTATTTCAATGGCATCAAACTGAATGGCTGAATTTTTCTGTGCCAACATCAAAGCTAAAATACCAGTTCCTGTACCAATATCTAACGCATATTTTATATTGTTTACCTTTGTTAATGCAGCTAACAAAACGCTATCGGTGCCCACTTTCATGGCACAATTATCTTGCTCAATTAAAAACTGTTTGAACTGAAAATAGGTATTTGCCATTGCTAAAAAGTTTTTCCAATTACCAATGTTTTTTTGATGGCATTGCTGCTTCCATCGGTATTAAAGTAGGTAAAGTACACTACATAAATTCCTACGGGCAAAGCACTGTTTTTTTCACTTAAACCATTCCAAGTTAATCTACCTTCGGTGCCCAAAGGCAAGTTATTTAAAAGCGTTTTTACCAAAACACCTGAGCTGTTAAATATTTGCAAAGTGCCAGTGTAATTGTTTTTATCAAACTTATAAGTAAAATTTACCAAATCGTTGGTGCCATCGTTATTAGGTGTAAAAACTTCTGGTTCTATGCTGAGTGTTTGGTTCTTTATTTCAAAATTTAAGTACTGCGAATTTTTATACGTTGGCGTAGCAAAACCACTTGTACTAGCTGCCGAAGTCCAATTATTTTTATCGTTGGTTACTTTGTTAAAATCAATTCGCTCCAAGCTCACACCTTCTTTGTTATCAATTAATGTAAAGTGCATTTTTTCGTTGTAAGCCAATTCATCATAAACAAGTTCTGGTTTGGCAAATAAAACACAAGTGCCTTCATCATCGCTAAAGCTAGGTAAGGAATTTATTTCAATGATATTTTTGGGATAAAACACTGTGTATTGACTTTTTAAAATATCAGCATCGGTTGTTATAGCATAATAACTTTTGGGTAAAAGCATGTAACCTTTTTGAGCTAAAGCATAAAAATTATCTATTTGTGCAGCCTCGTTTCTATTGCCAATCCAAAGGTTTTTTATATCAATATAATCATTACTTTTATTGTAAATTTCTACAAAATCAACGCCACTTGGACGAGGGTTAAATAAAATTTCATTGATAACAATATCATTACTATCAGCAGGTTTGCATAAACCAAATTCCAACTCGTTTTTAACTTCTATTGGGTTGCTCGCGCAATCTTGAGCTGAATCTATTTTGATTACATAAAAAGTATTGGCTTTAATACTATCTGTAAAAGATATTTGAAGTTCAGTTAAAAAATCATCGTTAAAACTGAAAGTATAATTACCGTTTATTTGCGGTGAAAAATTCAAGCTGTTTTGTTTGCAAATACTAGTACTATCAAGCGTTTTGTTAAAATACAACACCACATGATTGGCATCAACTGGATAAATGCGAGTGAGCTGCGGTTTGTCTGAATCTAAATTATTGCCTGCTACTGAATTTTTAAAACCATTGGTTCCTCCACTTGTATTTTTACTTGCTGACCAATTGCTTGCTAATCCACATGGATTTTTGGTGTCAATCATTTCTAAACTCCAACCTCCACTTGCTTTAACAGGATTATTGTACCAACTATTTTTATACCCAACTTGATGGATAATATAATTGTTTTCGTCTAACAAAATCACTTCATCATCGGTACTTAAACTTGGAAATGTAGCAACATCAATTACGTTTTTAAACGCAGCAAATGCCGGCAATTTACTGTCATCGCAAATTGCTATAAAACTATCAGGATAAAGTCGAACATTACCAATTGTGGCAACACTTGAGCCGCTTTTTATTTTAAAATTATTTAGTAAAATGATATTCTTTGAACGGTTATAAAGCTCAATGTATTCTGCATTTGGTAAACTAACTCCACCGATTGGATTTGCCGAAATTTCAGTAATAATAATATCGTTTTGTTTTGCAGATGCAATTGGAATATAAGTGAATGAAATGGCTGTGTTTTTATTTATTTTATTCAACGAACAATCAAAAGCACTATCCACTTGTATGGTATAATTTTGATTATAAAGTAAAGGTTGGGTAAAGGTAAAATAAACCGAATCAAACTTGAAGCCTTTTATTATTTTACTAGAAATAGGTATGCCGTTAACAATTAAAACCAAACTTTGCATGGCAACTGAATCCATTTTTTCATTGAAAGCAATTACTGCATTTAAGCTATCAGTATAAAACCAATTTTTTACCTGAGGTGCTGTTAAATCAGGCAACGTGCTACTGAAAAAATTTGCTTTTCCCGGTGTTCCCCCAATTGGACTTTCGGATGCCAACCAATTATCAACTCCTTTACATAAAGTATAAGGATTGATTAACTCTAAGCTCCAACCTCCGCCACTTTTAATAGAAGAATTATACCAACTTAAATCGTAATCTATTTTGTCAATTACCCTATTTTTTTCATCTAAAATTTGTACCCAATCTCCATCATTATTTAATCCGGGCAAAAAAGGAACAGCCAAGGTTTTACCATAACTTTTAAATAAAGGCTCGTTGGTAGGATTGGCAATGATTAAATGCTCAAGTGGCTGAATGGTATAATTAGGCAATATAGCACTTGAACTATTATCGGTAATTTTCCAACCACCTATATTTATTGGGTAATTGGTTCTATTAAATAATTCAATAAACTCAGCATCGGGTAATCCATTACTTAGCGCTGGGTCGGGCATAATTTCGTTAATAACCACATCGGCAGCAGTTGGTTTATAAAACAAAAATTTAACTGTAGAATCGTTCATTTTATTGCCAACACCATCTTCTATATTTTTAACCAATAGCTCATAATTAGTATTAGAAATAAAACTGCCTTCAAAAAACAATAAAACGCTTTTTAAATCTGTACTTACTTCTACCTTTACTAATCCCGGAAAAATATTGTTCAACTCGTAATTTTCTGACTTAAATGCATTTGCACTATTAACTGTTTCAGTGAAAGCAAGCTTAATAATACTATCACTTAATATTTCAAAAGTTTGAATTTTAGGCGGAGTAATATCTACAATTGGCGCACCTATATAAACATCGTCAAGGTAAAAGTTGGTAATATTTCCTGAGGTAAAGCGTGCAAAAAAGCCACTGTAGGCTGTTGTTTTAAAAGTAGTATCAACCGCACTTCCCTCTAATTGAAAATTACCAATTGCCGAGGTATCGCTGTATAAAAACCAATTACCAGCTAAATCACGATTTACTTTTATGTTTAAAAAATTATTGCTTTTGGCTATGGTTGCTGGCCTACCAGCAATAATTCTAGTACGTTTTGAACCTTCTTGTTTGTATAAGCTTATGGTGTCGGTATTGCCTGTACTTCCACCAAATTGAATATAATATCCGTTTAAGTTACCTTTTAAATTGGTTTGGTCAGAAGTTAGGTAGTACCTGCAAAAATTTTGAGTACTTGGACTCAAATTAAACCTAAGCCAAAAGCGCCATTCGGTATTGTTCAACTCTGTATTTTGCAGAACCAAACTTATGTCTTTAGCAGTGCCTGTGGTTCCTTTGCTTTGCAATTGCAAGGCAGCATTTACCTGCCATAGGCTATCATCACCAAACCAAGTTGGGCTTTCAGTAAAATTTCCATCCGCAAAATCATCTACCAACTGCGCTTGAATGGAAAAAGAAAAAAAGAAAAATACCGTAATAAAAAGTGTTTTTACCATTGTATTTTACTCTTTAAGCCAAATACAGATTCCATTAGCCTTTATTGGATTACCAATTAAAGTTTTTTGGGTAATGCCATTTAAGTTTATTTCGTTGCTATTACCTATAAGTTTCCAACGACCTTTTAAGTTCATTTTATTGGTATCAAAACTATTTGGTTTGTTATCGTTATTAATTAAAACCAATATTTTATTATCAATCATATAACCCAACATGGCTTTATTTTCAGGAACTATAAATTGAACAAAATTCTTCTCTAAAATAGGTTTTTTATTATCCGGTAAAATGCTGGTTAAACTCGGTTCTGCATTAATTAAAGGCTGCAAAATTTGAGTTCTTAAACTCATTAAACCTTGCCAATAAGCATGCATATTTTTAAAATTACTATTGGTATAAGGTTCCATTGGCACTTTATCGGTTTGGGGCGATTTTGTTTTACCTATGTTTTCCCAAATAAATTGATTGGCTTTGCGCACATTATAAGTATCGCGTTTGCCATGGAAATATAATTTTCCACTTGGAATTTCTTTAACAATCTCCATTAAAGGCGCTAAACCTTTGCTCCGCATAAACTCACTTCCACCATGCAATACTATTGGTCCAGGAGTAGTAAACAATAAAGTAGCTGCAATTTTATAATTGGCTTCATCTACTCCAAATCTTCCATCAAAATCAGTGGTTGCAAATTGGTCGGCTAAAGCATAATTATCGTGAATATCTAGGTAGTTTATTCCGCTATTGATGTTTTTTTGCGGAGCAAATGAACAACTCAAAGCTTTGATTACATTATCGCGTTCATCTAAATTTCCTCCAGCCCAGCCGCGGTGTTTAAGCTTATCTGTCAATTCAAAAACTGGACCTTTGTAAGCATTTCTGGTATCATCGTTAAAGTAACAAATTGGTGCAGTATCCTTGTACCAATGCCAATTTGGATTTTTATTATACTCGGGATCATTGCTATCAATCCAAGGTTCACCATAAATTATAATATCGTCTGGCAAAGCAGCTTTAAGAGCTAACAAAGTTTCTCTATCGGTTTGTCCTGCCAAGTCAATTCTAAATCCGTCTACCCCAAATTCTTCAATAAAATGTTTGCATTGGTCAATAATCCAACGTTGCACCATGTAACGGTTTTCGCTTTTGGTTTCGTTTCCATATTCGCCAATATGTTCTAAGTTTTTGGTTCGGTAGTAATATTGTTTATCAAAAGCATTAAAGTGAAATAAATAATTGCGTCCATCCATATTTTCGGCAGTGTGGTTAAACACAAAATCAACAATAACGGCTATGTTTTTATCATGAAACTTTTGAACCACATCTCTAAACTGTTTGCGTTCATCGCCAGGTTCGGTTCCTTTTTGGCGGTAACGGCTTTCAATGGCAAAGCTATGCGAGGTGCGATAACCCCAATCATAATTTTCGGCTGCAACCCCTTGTTCTATCATGTATTTATCTTTGCTAAATGCTTTTTTCCATTCGTCTTTTGGCCAATGAAGCATCTCTTGAACAGGCATTAAATGCACTGTATTAATACCTAAATTTACCAAATGGTCAAACCCAATAGGATAACCTTTTGAGTTGGTTAAACCACTAACGCCCATGCCTGCAATGGTTCCTTTCGTGTTTTCATCTATAGGCAATAAGTCAGTAAAATCTTGAACATGCACTTCGTAGGCAATCACTTCTTCCATTTTAGGCCTGCCATTTTTTAAGGGCGAAGCAGGATGCGTTTTTGCTGCTACCATACAAGCCCCAAAACTATCATCACTTACACGGGCGTAGGGGTCGCTAATATGAACAGGATTGGTTTCAAAAAATGAATTTCCTGGGTCGTTAAAACCATGAACGGTATAATCATACCAAGTTCCTTCCAAATTTTCGTTTAATGTAGTTTCCCAAACACCTTGTTCATCTACTTTCATTTCTATGGTAGAATAAGGCATTTTTTCGTAAAGGCTTTCGCTACCAAATTTAGGTTTGTATAAATACAGTTTTATCATGGTTGCCCTTGGGGCAAAAACCCTAAAGGTAGTTTGTTTACCATCGTCAGATATATTAGCTCCTAGCTCTTTATTACTTTTTAAAGTTTTAAACCAACCATCGTAAGTTACCAATGTTTTAAGTTTAAACTTGGGTATTTCTAAGTAGTAAACCCTGCGTTTATCAACGCCTGAGACAGTGTTTATGTTAAAAGAAACAATACCATTGTCGTTAAATTTAATTTTATGACTAATGGTGTCAAAAGTACCGTCTTCTAAGTTATACGAAATGTTTTTGATGGCTATTTTTTCGCCTAAAGCATTGGTTAATAACAAATCGGCTTCGGTATAACTAGCACCTTGAGGCAATCCTGCTAACCTCACATGTATTTGGTTATTGTCAACCAAGGTAGCTTTTACACCAAGAGGTTCCACACCTTTCATAAATATTAAATTACCACCTTCGGTATTGGTTGCATTTGGTGCAGGGTCAAGCCATTGGCCAGCATCTATTCTAAACTTAAAAGGCATGCTTGGTTTAATTATTTCAAAATTAGGATTATATACTTTTAAAGTCCAGATATTACCAACCTGTCTCCTCATTATCCATTTGGTATCGGCCATATCTTGACTCCAATTTCTAAATGCACCAGTTAGAACTACTTTATTTTTTACCACCACATTATAATCTTTTTCATTAAAAATAAAGATGGTTGTGTCGTTTTTATGCTCATATCCGTTGGGTTGAGCAAAGGTTATTAAACAATAAAAAGTAAAAATAATTGCACAAAGTATTTTTTTCATAGTGGCGAAAATCGGTATTTGTATCGAATATCAATATATTTGCCCAACAAAAAAATGATTTTAGGTCCAATAAGAAAGCTGCGCGTATGGTTCGCAAAATACCCAACTGCTAAAAAATTTATTAAATTTGGCATAGTTGGCACATCAAGTACTATGGTTAGTTTACTGGTATTTTGGTTACTTTCATTGCAGTTTCCTGCGCTTAATTTATTAACCAAAGCAGCAGGTTGGATTATGGGCTTTTTTGTAGGTTTTACCTTAAATAAATTTTGGACCTATGTTGACCAAACGGAAGATGGTGAAAAATATTTAATAAAGTACATTGCTGTTTACGCCATTACTTTTTTTATTTACCTAGGTTTTAATTTTTTATGCGACCATTATATTTTCCCAAATGTATACATGGCTGATTTTTTCAAATCTATGGAATGGCTAAAAACTTCAGAATGGCTGAATAATAATGGCCCTTTTGTATCCAATATTATTTCTATTTTACTTAATGTAATGCTTAACTTTATTGGCACCAACTTTTTGGTATTTAAAGTTCCTGAACCAGATAAGATTTTTGAATAGGTTTTGAGTTTTAGGTGATTCAGTTAATAAGTTAATTGGGTTAATTTAGTTCGATTTTCAGAATTACTTTGATTATTAATAGCGATTATATACCAAAATTTAAGAAATTTATAAGAGTAATCTATCTATTAAATGAAAATATTAAGCTACTTAAAATACTTTGCCTTCATTTTTGTTTCTTGGTTTATAATTCACTCAACCATCATAATTATTGATGGTCTCTCTGATGAAAATAAAAAAGCTGACATAGCAGTTATACTTGGAAATAAGGTAAATACTGATGGTACCCTATCTGAAAGATTGAAACAACGGGTGGATTGCGGTTTAGCACTTTATAAAAAAGGACGAGTAAAAAAAATATTGGTAAGCGGAGGGCTTGGAATAGAGGGTTTTTATGAAGGTACTCAAATGAAAGCGTATTTAATAGAAAAAGGTGTTCCAGATACAGCCATTGCAATAGATGATTTTGGAAACAACACTTTAGCCACAGTAGAAAATACTTTAAAACTTCAAGACAGCCTTAACTTTAAAAGTATCATTGTGGTATCGCAATATTTTCATGTTACAAGAACTAAAATGCTTTTTAAAAAACATCATTTTAAAGATGTGAGCAGTGTTAGTCCGTGGTATTTTGAAATTAGAGATTTATATTCAATTGTTCGAGAATTTTTTGCTTATTATCTATAAGATAACCTTAGACGTGACAGGTTTTAAAAACCTGTGTCTTTGCTTAAAGACCATAAAAAAAGCTGTCTTTTACAAAGACAGCTTTTTTTTATTAGCCTAATTTAGCGGCTTTTCTTACCATTTTTAGTTCTTTATCGGTTAACTCGCGCCATTCGCCACGCTTTAACTTCGATTTGGTTAAACCTGCATAAGCTACTCTATCAAGTTTATCAACCAAATAACCCATGTGTTCAAACATTCTATGTACAATTCTATTACGTCCGCTATGAATCTCAACTCCAATTACATCTTTTCTTTCTTCTTCAGAGTATGCTAAAGCATCAGGTTTAATTGGGCCATCTTCTAAATCAATACCTCCTGCTAGTTGCCACATATCATTTTTGGTTAATGGCTTGTTTAAAGTAGCTACATACACTTTTTCTACTTCAAACTTTGGATGTGTTAAACGTTGCGCCAAATCACCATCGTTGGTTAATAGCAATACACCTGTTGTGTTTCTATCTAACCTGCCTACAGCAAAAACACGTTGCGCCAATTTGCCTTCTATTAAATCAAAAACAGTACTTCTACCTTCAGGATCATCAGTAGTGGTTATGGCATCTTTAGGTTTATTCATTAAAATATAGATTTTATCTTCTACATTTAACCTTTGACCATTGTACCTAATATCGTCACCAGCTTTTACTTTGTAGCCCATTTCGGTAATTACTTGTCCGTTAATGGTAACCAAACCTGCTTCAATTAAGGTATCAGCCTCTCTGCGGCTGCAAATTCCGGCATTGGCTATAAATCGGTTTAACCTAATTTCACTATAATTTAAATCCTCTTCAGCCGATTTTTTATTAACGCCTTTATTTTTTTCTTCAACTAATTGCCTTTTTCTAACAGTTTTAAATTCGGCACTTTTCATGGGGGTTTTATTTCTGAATGATTTTGCATCTTCTGAAATTCCCTTTTTGTTAAATGTTTCTTTGCTTGTTATATTATCTGGTTTAGGCTGATAAGTTCTTACTATTTCCTCAAATTCTTCTTGCTCGGTGCGAGGTTTGGTGCCTTTTCTTAATGCAGAAGCTTTCTTTTCAAATCGGCCATTAGCAGGTTTGTCCTTGCTAAATGAGCGACTATTTCCTGTTTTTGGTTTATCAGCAAACTTGTCTTCTCCAAACGATTTCTTTTTATCGTATGGTTTTTTATCAAACCCTTCTTTGCTAAAACTTCCGCGCGTACTTGGTTTACGTGGACTGTCTGAAAACTTATCCTCACCAAATGATTTCTTTTTGTCGTATGGTTTTTTGTCAAAGCCGTCTTTGCTAAAACTTCCGCGTGTGCTTGGCTTGCGTGGACTATCTGAAAACTTATCTTCACCAAACGATTTCTTTTTGTCGTATGGTTTTTTATCAAAGCCTTCTTTGCTAAAACTTCCACGTGTGCTTGGTTTGCGTGGACTGTCTGAAAACTTGTCCTCACCAAACGATTTCTTTTTGTCGTATGGTTTTTTATCAAAACCATCTTTACTAAAACTTCCGCGTGTACTAGGTTTACGAGGGCTACCCGAAAACTTATCCTCACCAAACGATTTCTTTTTATACGAAGGTTTATCATCGGCAAATTTTCCTTTACTTTCAAAAGGTTTTTTGCTTCCAAAACTTCCTGATTTACTGTAACTTGAATTGCTTTTCACTGAACCGCTTCCTCCTCTTGTTGCTGTTTTTTTAGCAGTAGGCTTACCTCCCACCCTCGAATCTCTTTTACTGCTATTGTCTTTATTTTGCATATTATTTAAAAAAATATATTTGCAAAAGTAAGTTTATTTATAATAGTTTTGGCTAAAACTTATCTTAGCCGCGTTTTCAAAAAAATTCAAATGCAAAAAAGTACATTAAATAAAATTGGTCAATATGGTTTAAAAACCTGCTACAGCATTCTGGCAGTAGCTTCATTTTACTATCTATGCTGTTTAGTTTTACCTTTGGTTCATGTAAATGCCGATTATTTATATAAAAATAAAGGTGTTTTAGTTTATGTGGCTGGCGATGGATTGCATAGCGAAATAATTGTTCCCGTAAAAAATGAAGTAACTGACTGGGAAACAGTTTTTAATAAAGCTGATTTTGATGGTGCTGCCGAAGGCAAACAATGGTTATGTATTGGTTTTACTGAAAAAAACTTTTACCGCACTAACCGCAGATGGGACGATATGAATTATTTATCGGCTTTTGGTCAGCTTTGCGGTTTTGGCGAATCAGTAATGCATGTTAGTTATGAAAATGAGTACCCTTTTGACCGAAAATTTATTCGTAAAATTTACATGGGCGAAGAACAGTACTCTAAATTATGCGAATTTATAAAAGGTAGTTTTACCCAAAATAATGGAGAAGCACTTGCACCAATAATTAAAACCAATAATTTTAAAAAGGAAGTTATTTACGAAGCTCATAAAGAATTTAGCTTTTTCCATACTTGCAATACTTGGACAAACAATGCTTTAAAATCGTTTGGCTTTAAAACTGGCTATTGGACAGCCTTAGAAGGTGGAATAAGAGAGCAGTTTTAATTGCTCTCTTATATTATTGATTATCAGTATTTTATACAAGTATCTGATTTGCAGATAGATAGCAATTATTTACCATCATTATCATAACCCCATTCTTTTAAAAGGTTATTATTATCGCGCCAGCCTTCTTTTACTTTAACGAAAGTTTGTAGGAACACTTGTTTACCAAAAAACTTTTCTAGGTCTCTACGCGCAGCTATACCCATGTTTTTAATGGCAATTCCCCCCTTGCCTATCATTATTTGTTTTTGTGAATCACGCATTACGTAAATAATGGCGCTAATACGCAATAATTTTTCTTCATCTTTAAACGATTCAATTTCTACTTGAACCGAATAAGGAATTTCTTCTTTGTAGCGTAGCAATATTTTTTCACGCAAAATTTCCGAAGCAATAAATCTTTCCGATTTATCAGTTACTTGGTCTGTTTCGTAAAAAGGTGCTCCTTCGGGTAAATAAGTCAAAACACTTTTTAAAAGCAGGTCAATATTAAATTTATTGCTTGCCGAAATTGGAACTACTTCTTTAAAATCGACTTGGCTGCGCCAAAATTCAATTTTTTTCATCACGCCATCATTATCGCTTTCATCAATTTTATTGATAATGCAAATAAGAGGTGCTTGAATAACCTTTAAGCGCTCAATTAGCTCAGGTTCTTCGTTTTTTTCATTAAAATCAGTTACAAACATAACCAAGTCAGCATCTTGCAAACTTTCGTTCACAAATTTCATCATACTTCCTTGTAATTTATATTTTGGTTCAATAATTCCTGGAGTGTCAGAAAAAACAATTTGATACTCTGGTTGATTATAAATTCCCAAAATTCTATGCCTAGTGGTTTGAGCCTTAGGCGTTATGATAGAAATTTTTTCGCCCAAAAGGGCATTCATTAAAGTAGATTTACCAACATTAGGTTTACCTATAATACTTACAAAACCAGCACGAAACGACATTTTTTTATTTTTTATTAGGATTGCAAAGAAACAGTATTATATTTGCACTCCCAAAAACAAAAGAATTATCCTTCTAAAAGTTTAGAAATAAAATTTTGATTTGGGCTAAAAAAGATAAATTACCACATTTAACGATACATCGCGGAGTGGAGCAGTGGTAGCTCGTTGGGCTCATAACCCAAAGGTCGTAGGTTCGAGTCCTGCCTCCGCAACTAAAATAAGGGCTTCGCAGCTTTTTAAGTGGTACGCAAGTTGTACGCTGTCTAGTTTTTTACCCACTAAATCCCGCTAATAGCGGGATTTTTTTATTTACTACAATCTGTAGAGTGTGTGTTTAAAAAAATAAAATCTTAAATAGTAATAAAACATCAAATAATTTAATTTTCAAAAAACAGATTTTCAAGCAATTAAATATTTTTCTTTGTTTTTGCATCTTTTTCATATAAATTTCTTTTCTTTGTAAGAAAATTATATGAAAAACGTTGTAAGTATTAAAGAAAAGATTAATAAAATTATTAATAGCAAAGGGATTTCTAAGAGCTTTTTTGCCAAACAAATAAATATGAGTTTGCCGGGCTTTAACTCAATGATTGAGGTAAACGACTGCAAATTAAGTACTTTATATAAAATATGTGAGGTTTACCATGTTTCTATTGATTATTTAACCAAAAATGAAGTTGGCTTGTTTTTTCACGAAACTGAAGAAAAAACACACATAGATAAAGAAAATAATATAGCCCATACACAAGCAATGCCGCCAATACCAAACGAACTACAGTATAAGCTTGATAGCTGTCGCGAAATTAATCAGCGACTAAACCATGAAATATTTGAACTTAAGGATGAATTGGTAAAATTTAAACGTTTATACTACAAGGAGAATTATAATAATGGATAACAAAATTTTAGCTAAAAACATGGAGTACCTTTTTGAAAAAGGTGAGTTTAAATACTATGGCACTTTTGCCAAATACATTGGCTTTCCTAGCAGTACCTTAGGAAATATTAGGAACAAAAAACATAATGTAAACCTGCGCGTAATTAGTAAAATAATGGATGCTTTTCCTGGTTTGAGTCTTAATTGGCTAATTTTAGGTGAGGGAAGTATTATGTTGGATGGTTCTAGCAGTTTGTTAATTAATAAACAAAAAATAGATAAATTAAACAAAAAGTACTAATATTTAGCTTTTTACACAAAAGCCACCTTAATTATAAAGTGGCTTTTGTATAAAATGGATAATAAGTCTTATTCGCAGGTGCCATCTGGCTTGCATACTGCGCCTTCTATTATATCAAATTTTTGAATAGGATTGGCTTTTCTAAACTCAGGATAAGTTTGTTGCAATGCTTTTAAAAATACACTTTCATCTTGAGCACCAGAAACAGCCACTTTTCTATTAAAAATAAAAAATGGCACGCCTTGAATTCCCAAATTCATGGCTTCATTTTCATCTGCCCTCACTTCGTTAGCATATTGGTTTGATTCTAAAACAGTTTTTAACTCGGTAATATTCAATCCTATTTGAGCACCTAATTCTAGCAATACATTTATATCATCCGTATTTTTATTTAAGGTAAAATAAGCTTTAAATAATTCTTCCTCCGCCTCATGTTGTTTGCCTTTGGCTTTAGCGTAATGCGAAAAACGGTGTGCATTAAACGAGTTGGCTACAATGGCAGTTTCTAAACGATAGTCTAAACCAACCTGAGCCGCCATATTGCTAGCATGCGCTATCATTTGTTTAACCTGAGCCATTGGCAATCCTTTCTGTTCGGCTAAATACTGAGCAGTGCTTTTGGTGGTATCGGTTTTTAAGTTGGGGTTTAACTCAAAACTTTTCCATTCAATTTCAATATAATTACTATCGGCAAACTTAGCCAATGCATTTTCAAATTTACGTTTTCCTATGTAGCAAAATGGGCACATTACATCGCTCCAAATTTCTACCTTCATTTTTACGGTATCCATTATTTCTTTCTTTTGGGTTTTAAAATTTTTGTTGGTTTGTGCTTTTACACACATTGCACTTAAACTAATAAATGCAAAAAGCAACAGTTTGTTTAACTGAAAAGCCATTTTTTACTTTTTATAAACTGAAATAAAATAATCTTTTAAAGATGTTGGTTTTCGACCAAGTAAAATTTCTAAATCTGTAGTTTCAGTTGCAAATTCTTCCTGTTTTATTGCTTCGCAAAACCCTACCAAACTATTTGCCATTTGTTGTGGGAACCCTGTTTTTACTAATGTTTCCACATAATCTTTATTAGTTGGACTAGCATATTCTACATCTTCGCCTTTTATTTCGCTCAATATTTCAGCAGCATCGTCCATACTGCAATTTTCAGTATTGGCTATGTTGTATTTTTTATTTTCATGGCCTATTCCTGATAAAATATTTGCTGCTGCTTCTGCCATATCGCTTCGAGTAGCATAAGCTGCTATGCCATCTTCTGTTGGTAAAAAAATTCCAGCCTCTAACACCTGTGGACCAAAAAACATAGGTAAAATATCAGCATATAAATTATTAAGCATAATAGTATATGCTAATCCGCTGTTTATTAAATATTTATCTGTTTCAATATGCGATTTAGCAACCATGCCCAAAGGCGAAGTTTTAGTTTCATTTTTGCGCATAAAACTGGTATAGACCACATGCTTAACTTCAGCTTCTTTGGCGGCATTAATTACGTTTTCGTGTTGTTTTTGCCTATTGGCAATATCGTTTCCAGAAATCAATAGCACCTTTTCAATGCCTTTCATAGCATCTACTAAAGACGCATAATCATCATAATTACCAATTTTTATTGCTACACCTTTTGCTTTAAGTTCAGTTGCTTTATTTTCATCTCTTACCAATGCCACCAAATTATCGGCAGGCATTTTTTTAAGTAAGAAATTGATGGTAGCTGCTCCAAACTGGCCAGTAGCCCCAGTTATTAATATTTTCATTTTTTATTTAAATAGTCCGCAAACCTAATTATATTTATTTAAATTTATTTAATTAAACAACTCCGCAGCTACAGTCAGACGATTAAGCAGAGGCATTACAAGGAAAGGCGTCAGACTGATAATCTTAAGAATTACTCTCAACTTTCATAAAACTATAATTTTTTCTCAAATAACTGCCATTTCTGTTTTGTCAATTTGGTAAATTCTGTTAGGTTTGCCTTTACACAAATTTTAAGAACTCAAATAAATGGTTTTACCATTATTTACCCATAAAAATGACAGATATAGCCACTACTTTTAAACCCAATTGCCTTCATTTTAAAGGTCATATTCCCTGTAAACCACATAAACAAAATGGTTACCATTGTGCCGATTGCCCTAGTTTTACGGCAGTTTCAAAACGAATTTTAATTATAAAATTAGGCGCTATTGGCGATGTAATTCGTACTACACCATTGGTAGTTAAGTTCAAAGCACTTTACCCTAATTGTAAAATTACTTGGCTTACTTGGACTCCTGATATTTTACCATCGAGCCAAATAGATGAAATTTTAAAATGGGATATTAACTCCATTATGTATGCGCAACACAGCAGTTGGGATATTGCCATCAATTTAGATAAAGAAAAAGAAGCTGGTGCATTATTAAAAATAATTGAAGCTAAAGAAAAATATGGATTTGTTTTAAAAGACAATGAAATACAGCCAATTAATGATTTGGCCGTTCATAAATTCAGTACAGGTATGTTTGATGACGTGAGCCAAGCTAATACCAAAAGTTATTTACAAGAAATTTTTGAAATTTGCGGATTTACCCATGAAGGCGAACCCTATTTAATGGATAAACATGACGACAAAGGTTATGTTTGGAATTTGCCAACTGGCAAAAAAATAATTGGTATGAATACAGGTTGTGGTGGCCGTTGGACTACTCGCTTGTGGACAATAGACAAATGGGTAGAATTGATTGGTATTTTAAAAGCACAACATCCAGAAGCTGAAATATTATTATTAGGTGGCGAAGCAGAACACGAACGTAATAAAGAAATTCAAGCTCGTTCAGGAGCCATGTATTTAGGTTATTTTAGTTTATACGAATTTATAAATTTGGTAAATCAATGCCATTTAATTATTACCCAAGTAACCATGGGAATGCATATTACCTTGGCTTTGGGTAAAAAAATAGTTTTAATGAACAATATTTTTAACCCACATGAGTTTGATTTATTTGGCAAAGGCGAAATTGTAATGCCAGATAAAGCGTGTAAATGTTTTTACCGTGGCTCGTGCTTAGATGGTGTTAGCTGTATGGAAAATTTACCTGCTCAAAAAATTGCAACTGCTGTTGCTTCACATTTTTAATCAATAACCAAAATGCGCGCTATAGTTTTAGAAGAATTAAACCAAAAATTAGCTATAAAAGAAGTTGAAGCTCCTACTATTACTGATAATGAAGTATTGGTAAAAATACATGCTGCTGCCTTTAATCATCGCGATTTATGGATTCAAAAAGGGCAATATGCAGGCATTCGTTTTCCCATAATTTTAGGAAGTGATGGCAGTGGAACGGTGGCAAAAATTGGTGCTAATGTAAATACTGATTGGTTAAATAAGGAAGTAGTAATAAACCCAAGTTTAAATTGGGGAAATAACCCTCGTGTACAAGCTAAAGACTATGTAATATTGGGCACTCCAAACGATGGTACTTTTGCTGAATATGTAAAAATTGATGCTAGGTTATTGCATGCAAAACCTACTCATTTAACTTTTGATCAAGCTGCTGCTTTTCCTTTGGCAGGCTTAACAGGTTTTAGAGCAACCATAAAACGTGCAGCGGCAAAAGCTGGCGAAAATATTTTGATTACAGGAATTGGTGGCGGTGTGGCTTTGTTCTGTGTTCAGTTTGCTGTAGCAGCGGGCTGCAATGTATATGTTACCAGTGGCGATGATGAAAAAATAGCTAAAGCCATTTCACTAGGCGCAAAAGGTGGCGTAAACTATAAAAACCAAAATTGGGATAAAGAGCTAAAAGCCATGTGTGGAGGTTTTGAAGCCATAGTGGATAGCAGCGGTGGCGATACTTTTGCTAAATTAGTTGATTTAGCCAAGCCCGCTGGAAGAATTGCCATGTATGGCGCAACTTTGGGTGCATTTAACAGTGGAGTTCCTGCCAAAATATTTTGGAAACAATTAGATATTTTAGGTTCTACCATGGGTAACGATGAAGAATTTGCCGAGATGTTAGCCTTTATCAATAATCACAAAATTGTTCCTGTTGTAGATGAAGTTTTTGAACTAGCACAAGCTCAAGCAGCCATTGAAAAAATGAGCCAAGGCAAACAGTTTGGAAAAATTGTTTTGAAATTGGGATAGTTTATTTTACCAATGGAAGAATTATTCGGCACCTTATTCCTTAGGGAACTATTTCTTTTCATAGGACAATCTATTCGATACTTTTATTATATAATAATTGGCAAAAAGAGAACAATGATTTCTCTTTCAGGTAAGTACAAAAAAGGCTTAGCATTTTGGAACGATCTAAACCAAGATTTCTTAAATGGTGTAATAGGTTTTTTTGTTCTTTTTATTGTATTTTTCGGAGTTCTGTATTTAGTTTACAAATGATAATCAAAGTACTACTTCACCTCTACCCAAACTGGGCAATGGTCAGAATGAACTATTTGTTGCATAATTCCTGCATCTACCAAATTATTTCTTAATGATTCGGCTACCATGCAATAGTCAATACGCCAACCTTTGTTGTTTCCACGCGCACCAGCACGGTAAGTCCACCAACTGTATTGGTGAGGCGCTTTATTAAACTCTCTAAAGGTGTCAATGAATCCGTTATCCATAAATTGAGTAAGCCACTCACGTTCTTCAGGTAAGAAACCACTGCTATTTTTATTTCCTACAGGATCATGTATGTCAATTGGTTTATGAACAATATTGTAATCACCACAAATAATTAACTCTTGTTTTTTGCCTTTTAACTCATTGATATAATCTTGAAAAAAAGCCAACCAATTCATTTTAAAAGCCTGACGTTCATCGCCACTTGAACCACTAGGAATGTAAACACTTATAATACTTTTTGAGCCATAATCAGCTCTAATTATTCTGCCTTCATTATCAAATTCAGGAACTCCAAAACCATATTCTACATGGTCGGGTTCATTTTTACAAAACAATGCCACACCGCTATAACCTTTTTTTTCGGCACTAAACCAATAATTGTTTTTATAACCAGCAGCTTCAAAAATAAATGGTTCGTTAATTTGTTCTTTATTGGCTTTGGTTTCTTGCAAACAATATACATCAGCATTTTCGCTTTGCATAAAATTAATTAAACCTTTGCTCATGGCAGAGCGGATTCCATTTACATTATATGATATTATTTTCATGGTTTTAGTTCACAATTCTTTCACGACTTGCGTGATTTAGTTCTTAGTTTATAGTTCTCAGTTTTTCTTATTCCGTTGGCTATACTTCGACAAGCTCAGTAACCACAAACGGCAATTGATTATTAATTCATATTCCTAAATCAAAAAAAATCGGACATTCAATTTTGCTAGTTGGAAGTTGCCAATTGCCTATTATTTTTAATAAGCCAAAGGCCAAAGAAAGTAATTAAGCCATTTAAAATTAACAATTCTTGTCCAAATTGGTAGCCGTTAAATAAGTCTTTTGAATAAGTATCAAGTTGGTAACAAATTATTGGCGCAGCCAAACAAACAAAAGGAACAAGCTTATCTTTTACGCTAATTTTATTAAACAAACCAAAGGCAAATAAACCTAATAATGGTCCATAAGTATAACCTGCAAACCTAAATACTTGGTTAATTACAGCATCGTTATTTAGCTCTTTAAAGACGATGATGATTAAAAATAATACTAGCGCAAAACCTATATGAATTAAGTGTCGATTGGTTTTGTGTTCCTTGGTTTCATGGGTTTCGTCATAACCTAAAATATCAATACAAAACGAAGTGGTGAGGGTAGTTAATACACTATCGGCACTGCTAAATGTAGCAGCAGTGATTCCTAATATGAAAACAATAGCTCCTATTCCACCCACATAATTTAACGCAATGTTCGGGAATAATTGGTCTGTTTTTTCAGGTGTGATAATTCCTTTAGCTGCTGCAAATTGATATAATAACACTCCTAAACTTACAAACAATAAATTGATAAAAACTACCACAATACTGAACCAACGGATATTCTTTTGTGCATCCTCTAAACTTTTACAGCTTAAGTTTTTTTGCATCATATTTTGGTCCAAGCCGGTCATGGCAATAGCTATAAACATGCCTCCTAAAAATTGCTTGAAGAAATTGTTTTTGCTCATCCAATCGTCAAAGAAAAATAATTTACTCATGGGGCTTTCTTTAACGGCCAAAACAGCATCAACCAAACTGTAATTTAATTGAGAACAAACTACATAAATAGACAGCGCGACACCTCCTAATAAAAAAGCCGATTGAAGCGTGTCAGTCCATACTAAAGTTTTGATACCACCTTTATATGTATATAATAAAATTAAACCAATTACTATTAAAGCCGACACAAAAAATGGAATATTAAAGGCACTGAAAAAATAAACATCTAATACAATTAAAGCTACGTAAAGCCTAAATGCCGCACCTACCAAACGCGATAAAATAAAAAATAACGACCCCGTTTTTTGAGATATTTTTCCAAAGCGCTGCTCTAAATAGGAGTAAATAGAAATAAGATTTAGTTTATAATACAAAGGCAATAAAAATTGAGCAATTACCAAATAACCTACGATATAGCCTAATACCATTTGCATATAGCTAAATTGATTAGTAGCTACCGCACCCGGCACCGATATAAATGTAACTCCCGAAAGTGAATCGCCAATTAAACCAAAAGCCACAATGTACCAAGGCGACTGTTTATTCCCAGTAAAATAACCACTTTCACCTGCCTTGTTAGAGGTGTACCAAGCTATAAGCATTAACAATCCAAAATAGCCTATAACTGAAAATAAAATGAGATACATTGACATGCAGGCAAAAATATTTTTTACTTTTAAATTACCTCATTTTATTTATCCATATTGTTACACATGGCGTTCAATAAAATCTATCAATGAATGAATAACCTTAATATGTATTTCTTGAGCTCTATCAGCGTATTGACTATGTGGTGCTCGTATTTCTACATCGCAAAGTGATGCCATTTTACCTCCATCTTTACCTGTTAAACCAACTATTTTTATGCCTTTTTTCTTAGCAACTTCCATAGCTTTAATTACATTAACAGAATTGCCACTGCTAGAAATAGCAAGCAAAACATCTCCTTTTCTACCTACGGCTTCCAAATATCTGCTAAATACAAAATCGTAACCATAATCATTACCCACACAAGCTATATGACTTGCATCGCTTATTGAAATGGCAGCTATTGCAGGTCTATCGTTTCTATATTTTCCAGTTAATTCTTCAGCAAAATGCATTGCATCACACATACTTCCACCATTTCCACAACTTAAAATTTTACCTTCCGCCTTAATTGAATCCACCATTAACTGACCAGCTTTTTCAATGGATTCAAAGTTTTTTTCATTGCTTAAAAATTGGGCTAATACATTATGTGCTTCCTCAAAGTGTTGTTTTATGCTATTCATGAAATGGTTTTTTATGGCTCAATATTAAATAAAAAAGTAAAAATTCATTGAATTAATCTGTTCTACATATTTTAATAACTTTTTTTTACACAAAAAATTTATTAAATGTGAATCCTCTGCTTAAATTGCATGCTTGAAAAAAAATATCATGCTCAAAAAACTACCCCTTTTTATCTTTTTATTTATTGTTACTCTTTGTAAAACCTCCGCTCAACTAACCCCTGTAACTATTAGTAGTGGTTTTAATAAAGATTTGGTTGTAAATGGAACTGGAGCGGCCTCTGCTTCTGTTACTTCGGCCTTCGATGCTTCAAACTTCGCTTTTGTAGCCCAAGATTTTCCAGGAGTGGGTACTTGTTATTTACCCAATAATGGATTATTAACGAGTGCCCAAACACCTGGTTTAACATATCAAATGTCTAATTATTCAGCCTTAAATAGTTTCCATATGACCGCCACCACAGGGTCTACCACTTTAGCGTTTGCAACTCAACGTTCAGCTAAAGACGTTTTTGTATTGTGGAGTTCAGGTCAAGGTTCTTGCGTAACTGATGTTACGGTTACATTTTCAGATTTAACTACTCAAGTGTTTAATGCCAATACAGTAGGCGATTGGTTTGGAGGTATTCCTGCTGTTACCAATATTGGTCGTGTAAATATTGCAACTGGTGTTGTAGATGCTTGTGCAAGTAATGGTCCTAATTTTTATGAAGCCAAATTTACTTTAAGTACAGCTAACTCAACTAAAAATATAGCTTCTGTTACCATAGCTAAAACTTCGGGTGCTGGTTATTTAGGTGTTTTTGCCATTTCAATAAATGGCAATGGCCCTATCCAACCGCCCATTGCAAATTTTTACGCACCAGATACGGTTTGGATAAACAGCCCAG
>CAZGVO010000005.1:0-282013 GCA_964529175.1 uncultured Bifidobacterium sp. | reverse complement strand
TGCTAGTGGCTGAATTTCTTCCTCCAATAATATTACAATTTTTTACAGTAACTTTTGTACATCCATCAGCAGTAGCTGACGAAGAACTAAAGCGAACACATGCAGTTGAACCATTAGTAGTTGAAGCAACTTGAATAGTTAAGTTTCTAACACCAGTAGTTAATGGGTCATCACCATCAATAGTAACACTATCAGCACCAACAAACTCTAACACACCTCTTGAGGCAGTTGGAGTTGCAGCAGAATTAATAGTTACATTTCCTTGAGGAACAATTTTAATACTCTGATAGTTAGAATTAGAAACACCCGAAGCAACCAATTGAACGGGAGTAGCAGGTTCAGTAGTATTACCAGTAACAGTAATTAAAACCACACCTTGATGTGTACCAGCATTAATTGCCGTAAAAGCAGCATTAACAGTGGTGTAAGAAGTTGGCCCAGTTGTACCCGCGCTTGCCGTTACACTAACTTGTGCATGTAATTTAATTACACTTAGCAGCACAAAAACAACAAATAAAAGCTTTCGCCTAATTAAATTTGTAAATGTGTTTTTCATAAATTATATTAAAATAAGTAAAAATTGTTCTACAAAAGTAAGAGATTGTTTTTATAAAATTTAACCTTTTTTTTAAGAAGATTTTCAAATAGCGTCTAAAAAACGGAAATACATTAAAATTACATATTTAAATCCTTATAAACAAAGAGTTTAACATTAATTGTAAAATTTAGTCAATTAACCCAAGAATTGATAATTTACATAAAATTAACTTAAAAAAAATAAAATATATAAATAAGATTAACCATAAAGTAAGGCATTTAGAAATGGAACTAATTAATTTTTAGAATAAAACACTTAGCATGAATAGATTTTATACCTTTTAATTTATGCTGAAAAGTACAACAGCCAAATCAATGACAAAAAATAGCCACTAAAAGGCTTTATTGTAATATATTCGCACACCCTATTTTTAACTAGAAAAGTGACAAAATACAACGTAATTGGCTTAATGAGTGGCACTTCTATGGATGGAGTGGACATAGCTTATTGCGAATTTTTATTCGAAAATCAAAAATGGAGCTTTACAATTAAAGAAGCCAAAACTATTCCTTACGACCAAAATTGGATAGTACGCTTAACGCAATTACATAAACAGCCCATTCATTTATTTCCTAAAACTGATGCTTTTTACGGTAGGTATTTAGGCAAATTAACACGTCAATTTATTGATGAACAGAAACTTACAGTTGACTTTGTTTCCTCTCATGGGCACACCATTTTTCATCAACCAGAAAATGAATTTACGGCTCAAATTGGTTGCGGGGCAGGCATAAGTGCAGAGTGTGGTTTACCTGTAGTAAATAATTTTAGGGCTATGGATGTTGTGCTAGGCGGACAAGGTGCACCATTAGTTCCAATTGGTGACCAATTTCTGTTTGCAAATTATGAAGCTTGCCTAAATTTAGGTGGTTTTTCAAACATTAGTTTTAAAAATAGCCAAAAAGCTTTTGATATTTCGCCATGTAATATGGCTTTTAATTTATTGGCAAATGAACTGAATTTACCATTTGATGAGGATGGTACTATAGCAGCAAGCGGAACCATTAATGAGCCATTATTAAATGCATTAAACAATATTGATTTTTACAGAAAAAACAATGCCAAATCGTTGGGAATTGAATGGTTTAACCAATCATTCTTGCCAGTATTAAATCAATTTAATGATGAGTCAATAGCTAATAAAATGGCTACCACCAACTTACACATTGCCCAACAAATAAGCAAAGTAGTAAATACAGAAAATATTGACAATCTGCTTGTTACAGGTGGAGGTACTTACAATCAATCATTGATTAAAAACTTAAAAGCTTTAACTAAAACACAAATTATAATTCCAGATAATTTAACCATCAATTACAAAGAAGCATTGATATTTGCTTTTTTAGGTGTGTTAAGAATAAGGAACGAAATCAATACATTAAAATCGGTAACTGGAGCAGTAAGTAACAGCATTGGCGGTGCTTTACACGGAAATTTTAGCAGAATAAATTTTTCGACTTCGCTCGAAATGACATCAGTTTTGTAATTAAATAACTATCAACAGACAACCAAATACTATAAACTATTATGCAATTAGATAAATTAATAAAAAAATACGAAGACAAGCAACCAGAGATTGTTTTTGAATGGAAAGACACTGAAACCGAAGCTGAAGGCTGGGTAGTTATTAACTCATTACGCGGTGGCGCTGCTGGCGGTGGAACGCGTATGCGCAAAGGCTTGAACAAACACGAAGTAACTTCTTTAGCTAAAACAATGGAAATTAAATTTACCATTGCTGGGCCAGCTATTGGTGGAGCTAAAAGTGGTATTAACTTTGATCCTGCCGATCCTCGTAAAAAAGGTGTTTTAGAGCGTTGGTACAAAGCAGTTATGCCATTGCTTAAAACTTACTACGGTACAGGTGGCGATTTAAACGTAGATGAAATACATGAAGTAATTCCAATTACTGAAAAGTTGGGTTTATTGCATCCGCAAGAAGGTGTTGTAAATGGACATTTTAAAGTAAATTCAGAATCTACTAAAAAACGCATAGCTAATTTAACAGAAGGTGTTTCAAAAAAATTAACCGACTTACGTTTTATTCCTGCTGATGATAAAAACTTAGTGACAGCAGATATGATTACAGGTTTTGGTGTAGCAGAGGCCGTTCGTCATTATTACGGTATTTGGGGTGGAAATGTAAACATGAAACGTGCCATTATACAAGGTTGGGGTAATGTAGGAGCTGCAGCTGCTTATTACCTTAGTTTATATGGTGTAATGATAGTTGGTATCATTGATAGAAACGGTGGTTTAATTAATAATAATGGATTTTCGAAGGAAGAAATTAAAGACCTTTTCTTAAACAAACAAGGTAATACTTTGGTACATCCTGAAATGTTGAGTTTTGAAGAAGTAAATTCAAAAATTTGGGATATTGGAGCTGAAATATTTGTACCTGCTGCTGCATCGCGTTTACTAACGCAAGAGCAAGTAGATAGAATGGTAGAAAACGAATTAGAAGTAATAAGCTGCGGTGCTAATGTACCTTTTGCTGATCAAGAAATATTTATGGGACCAATAGCTAATTATACTGATGATAGAGTGGCTGTAATTCCTGATTTTATTGCTAATTGTGGTATGGCTCGCGTATTTGCATATTGCCAAAGTAACGATGAAGTAGATACAACTGACGAAGCTATTTTTAAAGATTCATCAAAAATTATTTGGGAAGCTATGATGCGCTTACATCAATTTAATCCAAAACATACAGGCTTTTTGAAAAAAGGCTTAGAAATGGCCTTGGTTAATTTGGTGAAATAAGGTTGAAATGGTTGGATGGTTGAATTGTTAAATTGTTAAATTGTTTTTTCACATCATAACTTAAAACAGTTTACACTGATAAACTAATTAACATAATCAACCAATAACCCAATTAACATAGAAACAAATGCGAGAAACATTAGAAATAAAATTTTTAGAAAATCCGCTGCGCGAATACCTTATTTGCGCAGCGATTTTGCTATTCGGTTTTTTGCTAAAACGTTTGTTTGCAAACATCATAAGTAAACAAACTTTTCGCATATTTAAAGGCATTACCAATAACGAATTTTACGATAAGTTCTTAGAATTAATCAGAACACCATTTGAGCAATTAATTTCATTAATTATCATTTTTGTGGCCTTTAATAGGCTTAACTTTCCAGAAGCTTGGAACTTTGATAAAATAGAAAAATTTGGTGTACGTTGGGTACTTGAAGCTGCTTTCGAAATTGCCTTAATTACAGTTATTACCAAACTTGTTTTAAAAGCTGCTGACTTTATAGCCTATGTTTTAATTGAAAGCGATATTGAGCATGTAAATGTTGATTTGATTAGGTTTTTAAAAGAGTTAACCAAAGTAATTGTGGTAATTTTTGCTTTCTTTATCACGTTAGGTTTAGCTTTTGAAGTAAATATTACAGCACTTATTGCCAGTTTAGGAATTGGAGGTTTAGCCATAGCCTTAGCTGCACAAGATACCATAGCCAATCTATTTGGTTCATTTATTATTTACTTAGACAAACCTTTTAAAGTTGGCGATCAAATTGAAATTTCGGATGTAAAAGGAGTAGTGGAACGTGTAGGATTTAGAACTACTCGCGTTAGAACTTTAGATAGAACATTAGTAACTGTTCCCAATAAAAAAATGGTTGATTCAACACTTAATAATATTAGTTTGAGTCACGAAAGAAGGGTTAAATTTACCTTACAATTAACCTATGGCAGCCAATCAAAAAATATTTTAAAAATAATCGATGAGATAAAAACAGTGATTGAAAACCACAGCGAAACTAGCGATGAAATGACTGTTCATTTCACCGATTTTGACTCTAGCTCTTTGAATATTTTAGTGGTTTACTTTGTAAAATCAAATATATATGATTCTATGGCAAGAGTTAAGGAAGAAATAAACGTTAACATTATGGAAATAGTTGAGCGTAACAATTGTCAGTTTGCTTACCCAACACAAACCGTTTTTTTAGGAAAGTAAAATACTGAAAACCAATTTTTGTAACGAATTGGTTTTTAGCGTATTACAAATAACTGCTTTTTCAATTACAATTCTATCACCACATCGTCTTGAGCAACTAAACTTCCTTGTTTTAACAAAATTGATTTAACTTTACCTGCAAAAGGAGCTACAACCGTACTTTCCATTTTCATAGCTTCTATGGCAAATAATGGTGTATTTTTTTCAATTTCATCACCAATATTTACTAAAACTTTTGATAGCTTGCCCTGCAAAGGTGCACCAATTTCGTTTTCATTACTAACCTTTCGATTGCTAATAGCAGTAGCCTTAAAGTTTTTATCTTTTACTTCAATGCCCCGAGTTTGTCCATTTAATTTAAAAAACACACCTCTTACACCATGTTCATCTGCATCGGTTATGTATAATAATTTAACCAAAATACTTTTACCTGGAGCCAATTCAATTAACGATTCTTCTTTATCATTTAAGCCATAAAAGAAAGCAGTGGTAGGTAAATAATACACATCGCCATATTGCTCTCTATGTGCTGCATATTCTTCAAAAACTTTTGGATAAAATAAATAACTCAATAAATCTAAGAAGGTATATTCATTGCCAAATTTAGCTTTAAAGTCATCAAATGCTTTATCAAAATCAATGGGCTGCATGTGTTCGTTTGGTCTTGATGTATAAGGTTCTACATCTTTCAAAACCAATTTTTGCAAAGGTTTTGGGAAACCACCTTCTGGCTGACCCAAATCGCCTTTTAACAAACCAATTACACTATCGGGAAACGAAATGCTATCACCATTGGCAAAAATATCTACTTTATTATAACCGTTAGCAGTCATAAATAAAGCCATATCGCCTACCACTTTACTTGATGGGGTAACTTTAATGATATCGCCAAATAATTCGTTGGCTACTACGTAATTTTTCTTGATGGTTTCAAATTGATCTTCCAAACCTAATCCACGAGCTTGAGGTCGCAAGTTTGAATATTGTCCACCCGGAATTTCATGGTCGTAAACTTCGGCAGTACCAGCTTTCAACTCACTTTCAAAAGGATAATACCACTCGCGCACATCTTCCCAATAATTACTAAATTCATTGAGTTTAGGTAAATTTATTTTACACTCACGCTCCTGCCCTTCCATCATAGCAACAATAGAGTTAAAATTAGGCTGCGAAGTTAAACCACTCATACTAGCCAAACATACATCTACTATATCAACTCCAGCTTCGATGGCTTTTAAATAAGTAGCAGGTTGAATACTGCTGGTATCGTGCGTATGTAAGTGAATTGGAATATCAATACTCTTTTTAAGTTCAGTAACTAATATTTGTGCTTGGTATGGTTTAAGCAAACCTGCCATATCTTTTATACCTAAAATATGTGCTCCAGCATCTTCTAATCGCTTAGCTAAATCGAGATAATAATTGAGGTTAAACTTTTTGTTTTTTTCATTATTTAAAAAATCACCACTGTAACAAATACAAGCTTCGGCAATTCCATTGGTGCGTTCGTTAATGGCATTAATTGATACCTTCATGCCATCAAGCCAATTCAATGAATCGAATACACGAAATACATCAATGCCATACTCCCAACTTTTCTCTATAAATTTTTCTACCAAGTTATCAGGATAAGCAGTGTAACCAACGGCATTGGCACCACGAATTAACATTTGGAAAAGTGTATTGGGAATGGCTTCGCGCAATAGTTGCAAACGTTGCCATGGGTCTTCATGTAAAAAGCGCAAGGCCACATCAAATGTTGCTCCCCCCCACATTTCTAAACTAAATAATTCAGGATGATTCTTAGCAAAACTTTCTGCTACTTTCAGCATGTCAATGGTACGAACACGAGTAGCTAATAAACTTTGATGTGCATCTCTAAAAGTAGTATCGGTATAAAGTATTTGAGGGTTGTTTTTAATGCTTTCAATAAACTTAGGTCGGCCTAATTCGTTTAGTAAATCTTTGGTTCCTTTTGGATAAGGTGCATATTTATCAAAACTTGGCACATTTGGATGACGAAACTGTGCATTAGGATTAATATATTTTACATCATCGTTTCCGTTAACTACAATGTTGGCAAGGTATTTTAGAGTTTTTGTTCCGCTATCTTTACGCTTACTAAAAACAAATAAGTTGGGATTATCTTGAATAAAATTAACAGTGCATTGCCCTGCAATAAAAGTAGGATGGCGCAATACGTTTTCTAAAAATGCGATATTGGTTTTAACACCTCTAATTCTAAACTCAGATAACACCCTGATTAAACGCTCGCAGGTTTCGGGCAATGAACGACCTTTTGCAGTTACTTTAACCAAAAGCGAATCGAAAAAAGGCGATATTTTAACCCCAGGATAACTACTGCCTTCATCCAACCTAATGCCATGTCCGCCCGCATTTCTATAAGCTATAATGGTTCCATAATCAGGTTGAAAATTATTGGCTGCATCTTCGGTAGTTATGCGGCATTGAATGGCAAAACCTTCATACGAAACATCGGCTTGGCTTTTAATATTTATTTCGGGTGAATCTAACCTGCAACCTTTGGCTATTAACAATTGATTTTTTACAATATCAACGCCTGTAATTTCTTCGGTAACAGTATGCTCCACTTGTATGCGTGGATTTACTTCTATAAAAAATACATTTTCGTCATTATCAACTAAAAATTCAACTGTACCTACGTTATTGTAATTTACTTTTTTACAAATGGCTACTGCATAATCGTATAATTTCTGTTTGGTTTCAGCTTTTAAACTTGGGCTTGGCGCCATTTCCACCACTTTTTGAAACCTGCGTTGCACTGAACAATCGCGTTCAAATAAATGGATTAAATTACCATAGTTATCGCCCATAATTTGCACTTCAATGTGCTTAGGTTGGTCAATAAACTTTTCGAAGAAAATAGTACCATCGCCAAAAGCTACTTGAGCTTCATTTTTTGCTTCATTAAACTGTTGTTCTAAATCGGCCATATTGCGCAATACACGCATACCTCGTCCGCCACCGCCAGCAGCAGCTTTTATCATAATTGGCAAACCTATTCGGGTAGCTTCTTGCTGCGCAATGGCCACATTGGTTAAATCAATTTTACTATCTTCAATAATGGGAACTTGTGCTTCAATAGCTACTTTTTTTGCCATTACCTTATCACCAAGGTTAAGCATTACCTGTGGCTCAGGACCAACAAATACAATACCTTCCTCTTTACAACGCTGTGCAAACTGAGCATTTTCACTTAAAAAACCATAACCAGGATGTATGCCATCTACCTCATACAATTTGGCTATTCTAATAATTTCTTCAATATCTAAATAAGGCTTTAAAGGTTCGCTTTCATCGCCTATTTGGTAGCTTTCGTCAGCTTTATATCTATGCAAAGAATATCTGTCTTCATAAGTATAAACAGCTACAGTTTTAATATGTAACTCATTTGCTGCACGCAACACACGAATGGCTATTTCGCCTCGGTTAGCTACCAATAATTTTTTCATAACGGAGTAGTAAATAATACAAGCAAAGTATAAAAATTATTGTATAAAAAAAGGAAACTTTACATAATCAAATTGTGAATTGTATAATAATTGACTTACAACAAAATAAACTTGGTAAAATGGAATAGTTGAGACAAAAAAATCATCAATAACGCATCATTCTAATTAATTTTAGGAAAGTATTATTTTATACCTACCTTTCAGCCCTTATTTTAAATAAAATGGCAATAGAAGCAAATAAGGTTGTTACTTTAAACTACAAGTTATCGAACCACAAAACAGGAGAAAAAATTGAAGAAACTTCTCCAGAACATCCAATGGTATTTTTATTTGGCACAGGAGCTGTAATTCCTGAGTTTGAAATAAACTTACAAGGTAAAAACATTGGCGATACTTTTGAATTCTCAATTGAATCGGCAAATGCTTATGGCAATCCAAATCCAAACGAAATAGTTCAAATTCCGGTTGATGCATTTTTAGATGAAGATGGAAACATGGAAACTGAGTATGTATATGTTGGTGCTGTTGTTCCTATGAACGATGAAGAAGGAAACCAACTTACGGGAACTGTTTTAGCTATTACTAATACTTATGTAGAAATGGATTTTAACCATCCTTTAGCTGGAACTGACTTAAAATTTGAAGGTGAAATAGTTGGCATTAGAGAAGCCACAGCTGATGAATTGGCTCATGGGCACGCTCATGGAGCTGATGGAAACGCTCACCACTAAAACTAAAAAAGCTGCTTTTTAAAAAGGCAGCTTTTTTTAATTATAAATGTTAAAAGTATGAAATGGGTTGGGAAAGTGTGAAATGAGAGATGAGATGTGGAAGTTGAGATTATTTCATTCATAATTCAACATTCATTCACGCATTGCGTGATTATCATTCATAATTAACCTTAACAATTTTTTGCTGAATAACTTGGTTATTAGCAAGGGTAATTTTTAATACATAAATACCTAAAGGCAAGTGTGATAAATCCAGTGTTTTGTTAGCGTTATTTTGATAATAAACCAATTGACCTGCCATATTAATTATTTCAACTTTTAAAGGCTCTTCTAACATCTCAAGATTTAATTGATTGTTAAAAGGATTTGGATAAACCAACACATGAGGTTTTTCAATTGATTTTATACTGGTGGCATAAGCCAATTTAAAAGCTTCGTACACATTTATTTTACCCCAACCCCAATTATTAGTTGGTACTGCGCCTGTTTTAGCATCAACCCTAGCCGAGTTTTTAAGCATGGCCAATGCTTTGGCAGGTGTCAACATTCTATCGGCTTGCAGCATTAAAGCAATGGCTCCGGCTACGCATGGTGCGGCAAATGATGTTCCTGCCGACATTACCCAATCATACCTAGTTCCGTTATAAAAAATCGTATCGGTTATATCAGTTATATCAAGTGGCGTAAAACTACTAATAGGACCACCCACAAAATAACCTGGAGCAGTAATGTCTGGTTTAATTCTATTATCTGTACTAGGCCCGCGGCTTGAAAAACCAGTAATGGTATCTTTTTGCGAAATGGCATCAATGCTTTTGGTTCCGCCCCAAAAGTTTGTCCAATTAACGTTTGAATTATACGAACCAACTGCAATACTTGCTTTGCTATTAGAACCCGATTCGCCAATGGTGTATTGATTATTTCCCATTATGTAATTGGCTTTTATTGGTTGGTTTAAAATACTAGGTAAAAATTGCGGATAACCTTTGCTCCATTCGTAACCACAGTTCCATGCATGTAAAACGGTATTTGCCGATGTAAAGGCAAACGAAACATAGTATTTTTTGCAATTGGAATTTTCATAGATGACAAAAATTTCAGGCTTATTATTATTTACATTTTTAATAGATGAAGTAATGGTATAAGTTAAAGTATCATTGCCAAAATACAAACTATTACTTGCGTTTAAATTGCCTGAGGCAACATAAAAAACACTTTCTGCTACTTGATTTTGCAAAGTATCAAGCACCCTAATTTGTATGGCAAAATCAGTATTCTCAGTTCCCCAAAAGTTAACAGTATTGGTTTCTTTAGCAATAGGTTTTCGGGTAAAATTACTTATAGTATAAAAAGTATCGTTTTGTAAATTTTGTTGTAAATGTAAAAGTTGTTTACCCTCATTACCCGCAGCATTTACCAATATTTTTCCTGATCCTGTTAAGTTTTCAATGGCTTTATCAAGTAATGTAGTTCCATCATGCGGACCAGCATGATGGCCCCAACTGATGTTAATTACGGCAGGTTTATTTTGCGAAGTAGCATATTTAAAAATATAATCAATGGCATCAACAAAGGCCGGACCAGCTGTATTTTTATCGTCTAAAAAAGTTTCAGTTCCATAATTTAAAGCTACCAAAACCAAATCGGCATTAGGCGCCATGCCCCTATTGGCATTGCCTTTGCCATAAATTCCTGCACCAGCAGCAATGCCTGCTACCATAGTTCCATGTCCATCAGTTGGTCTATCTGTTTGCGCTATTTTGTAATCGGCAACGGTAGTTAATTCGTTTCCATAATTGTACCCAGTAGGCGCATTTCCTGTTTTATTTTGTTCCCAAACACGTTTAATACGGCAATTGCCATTGGCATCAAAAAATGCAGGATTATTATAATCAAAACCAATATCAATAACACCAACAATTATTCCATCGCCTTTATAAGACATTGGTAAATTAAAACCTTGATGCACCAAATTCGTTTTAGTAGCTATCCAATCAGTATCTTGCATTAATGGCATTGCCGAAAAAGATGCTTCTACATATTGTAAACCTTGTAAATCATTTAGCTTTTCTATAGAATAAATAGGTGCTGTAATGCTCCAAATATTGGCCGCTTTGGTTTGTACCGTAATGCCTAAATTGGGTAATAACGATTGCTTAAAATTATTATCAACTTGTATAAGGGCACGCATAGTCAAAGCATCTTTTGCCAACGATTTATTTTTAGCTAAATAAATATGTGTTAAAGGCGAAAGTTTGTTTTGCTGCGCAATGGTATTACTTAGCAGAACTATGCTGATGGCAATGATTAAAAATGATTTCATTTGTTTATCCAATAATGGCTTTAATAATAAAAAATAAGTTAAGTACCACATAACTCATTAGTACAATACGTGCTGCTTTTTTATCTAATTTATTAGCTTTATCTAAGTGGTTATTATTAGCTAAGGTAAGTGAATAAACACTCAAAATAATAGTTGCCAAAATGCCAATAAAAGTTAAAGCATGCAATGAATCGACTAAGGTAAAAGTAGATGACTCAGGCAAGATTGAATCGATGATGTACTTATTACCAACTGCTGCAAATAAAGAACCTACACTTAATCCAAAACGTGACTCCATGCTATCGGCATGGATAAAGAAACACATGTATGAAATAAAAAACGATACATACATACACAAGAATAATTTAAAGAATAAACCCCAAGCACTTCGTTCCATAAAAATATCTACTTTAAATGATGCATAGCTGGAACGTGGTTCTTTTAATGAAATATCGCCAAAGGTACTTTCATACGTTTGAAAGCCCGTTTTAACATCAATATTACTGATATTCCAACCTGCTACAGTAAGTTCTGGATCAAAGTGTTTGCCAACAGTATCGGCTACAAAAACCAAGCTACGTGAATCGAATTGAGAATTTTCGATATTTACTTCCAATTGTTGTTTATCGAATGGATAATTATGAACCTTCCAAGATTCTTTCATAATACATTTCATTTTCATGAGGGTAAATATTTCGCCATTGCTGGTATCGCTATAGTTATCGGTATTTTCAATAGATTTGGCATTGGGCACCTCTACATTTTTAGCGAAATCGTATTCCTTTTTTTTACACCTAAACCACAACCAAAATCTAACAGTATATTCCTTTTGCCTAAAATCAATATCGTGTAAACTAATAAAATAAACACCAACTTTAACCGTATCTGGAACAACAGGTTCGGTATACGCTTTTGACTTGTTATTAAAAGCAAAAAGGAATAATACGAATAGGAAAACAACTTGTTTTTTCATTATTAGATTTTATTTTAAGAAGGAATAATAATACAGCAAACTTAATGCAAAAAATTATAGTGATTCAGAACAAAATGAAGTAGCAAAATTATCACAAACTACTTTTTCATATCCCTTTACTTATTGAATATACGATTTTAAATCTTCTACATATTTAACAAAAGCCTTCTTACCTTTTTCGGTTTTTTTACAAATGGTTAAAGGATAATTGTCTTTAAAGGTTTTTTCAACAGTAATATATTCTGCTTTTTTTAGTTTATCTATTTGCACACTTAAATTACCTGCGGTGGACTTAGTTTGAGCTTTAATGTAAGTAAATTCAGCGCTTTCTACGCTCATTAAAATCGACATAATAGCCAACCGCAGTTGTGAATGTAATATAGGATCTAAATCTTTAAACACGCTTACTTTCTCTGTATTTTAACAAATGACCTGGTATAATAAAACCTGCTAACACACCAATGGCAATTAATGCCAAATGTAACATTGTACTAGGCCACATATAGCCAATTGCTGCCAACAACCAATTGCTATATGCTCCCCAAATTAACGGTTTAAAATTCAATAATCCACCAGAAACATATAACCAAATGGCATAAATCATCATTATGGTTGGATAAAATGCTTTCCATTGTTCGCCATACGACATGGTAAAACAAATTATAAAAAGCGAGACAGCATAAGCCTTTAAAGCATATTTCATACTTTGTGAAACATAAGTTTGAACTTTTGCTTCATCTTTCTTTTCTCGTTTAGAAAAAAAAGCCGTTGCTATTCCTCCTAATGGCATTAATACCACCCAAGGTAAAGAATGAAACTCAAACCAATTAAAATATAAAATAAGGAAATTTGAAACAGCACTTATAAATACCAACCAACCCCAAAAATAGTAGTAAAAACCATTCTCTTTGATATCGTTTTTGGTTTTACTAATCATTTCTTCAATTAGCAAAATTGCATCTTTTTCGTTCATAAAATTTTCGATTAATTAAGTATCACTTTTTTTACCAACTTACCTTTATTGTTTTCAATTTCTACAAAATACAAACCTTTTGCAAACTCAGTCATATCAATGCTTAACAGCGATTTGTTTTCTACAGTATTAAAAACTATTTGACCCAAATTGTTAAACACTTTTACTGAACCTAACTCACCTGAATTACTTAAATTTATAACTGTTTGTGCAGGATTTGGATAAACTAATAACGTGTTTTCTAAATTTGCATTTTTTACACCTATTGTTCCATAAACTAAAGCCAAATCATCTAAATAAATAGTTGAACCAATTGTAGGCTCAAATCCATTAATACTTGATGAAACAATAAAAAAAGCAGAATCAGGAACTAAAGACGATTGGTAATTAAAAGCAATATTAGCCTCTTGATAAGTATTGAAATTTTTGTTGATTGAAAACTCAGCAACAGCTATGGTATCAGTTTTTTTGGTATTGCTATTCCATTTGGTTAAAACAAAAGTTCCAACAGCGGTATCTACTTCTAAAAAATTTGATTTATAATAAAACCTAAATGCAGTAGGTAGTTTACTAAATGCAAATTTTAAGTTATCAAAATTAGGCTGCAATGTTTCATCTAAAATAGGACCAGAAGATAATACTCCAGATAAATTTGCTTGCGAACCTTGCTTTGAAATAAGCTTCACAGCGTATTTACCAGTGTGTAGATCGTCTGTCATTTCGGTGGTAGGGTCAAAACCAAAAGAAGTAAGTGCGTTTAAAGTGTACCAATCTCGCGGCTGCTGATAACCATCAAGCGTGTCCCATTGTTCAAAACCACCATTTTGCAGTGGTTCCACTTGTTGTGCTTTAGTAGCTCCCGCTACCAGCACAACTGATAACATCATCATTAATTTTTTCATGTTTAAAGGGTAATAAATATTTCGGTGCAATACTATAATTTTAGTTTATAATATAAACTAGTTTATTAATAATAAATCACAAATCAATGATAATCAATTATTTATTTTAATAAATTTTATACTTTAACCCTAAAAATGCTGAAACCGAAACATATATAGGCCATGGAGAGTAGCCTTGAGTTGGGGCATAATAGGAAGAAGTAGGATAATTATTTATTAAACCTTGTAAGTTATATACCTCCATTGGTTTGTAACCTAAGGCAATCGAAAAACCTGTATTTAAGTTCTTAAAAAAATTAATAGATTCTGTTACCTCTACCTCTGCGCCTAAAAGAAGTTGCTCACTTTTATAAACCTCCGAATACAAACTAGGTGAACTGTAGTAAAGTGTTGCTTCATTTTTGACATAACTAACTACACCATTAAATGTAATGTATGCCATTTTTCTATTTGTTATTTCTAAAGGTAAAATTATGCCTGGCTTAAAGGTAAAAACGCTTAGGTTATGGTAAAATCCATAATATGAATTAAACAAGTTATTTAAACGTAACCCAGCAATGGCAGTATATTTAGAAGTGGCAATTTTTAAACTAAACCCTAAATTTTTTTTACGTAAATAAGCAAATTGACTTTCTATTGGAGTTATCAAATCGGCCCGCAATTGTACATTTGCAATCAATACACCTTTAAGAGAATCAGTTTGAGCAAAGGCATAATTACCTATTAAAAATAATATTAAACAACAACACAACTTCTTCATTATTCTAAAATTAGGAAGTTGTTATAAAAATAAATAGTATCGAATGAGTGATAAGAAATTACAGGTTCTGATATATTGAGATTAACTTTATAACCATCACATTCCTTTTTTACATATTCTAATTTTTGCCTTTTTAAATCACAAATTATGGTATCAATTCCCTTTTTATGCCAAAGTACAATCATTGACTTTTCTTGAATACCAACATCCCAAATTAAATTGTTTCTGTAATTATAACTAGAGGGAGAAAACTCGTATTTTATATTCAAAAAAGATGTCCAATAACCCGTAAATTTATTACTGGTATCTTTAAGGTACATTTCATATTTTTGAGTATTATAATAATTATTGCTCTGCCCCGACATTTCACCTGCACAAGGGTCAAAACACCCATAAAGTGCTAATAGGATAACAAATAAAAAAATGCTTCTTTTCATCATGGCATAACTATTAGATAGCAATTAACAGAATTATTAATAAAACTACCAACAAACCAATTCTACCATTCCAATCTTGTTCATACACCTCATCAAATGAATATTTTCTTCTAAGAAAAATCCATCTAATAAAGGCCCCAATTATTTTTATAGCTACCCAAACCAATCCAGAAAAAAATTCTGCTAACAAATCACCTAAAAAGTCAAGCATAACAATTGGTTTCAATCATCGTTTAGTATAAACTCTATTGGTAAAATAAAACTTACTGTTCTTTTTGCTGGCTTCCATTTTGGCATATTAACCACGTTTTCAATAGCACTATTTTCCAATGAATCAATTAATGACTCTGTGCATTTGGTATTACATTTAGTCTTTTTATGTATTTTAATGTTTGCTATAGAACCACTGGTATCAACCTCAAAATAAACCTTTACTTTACAAACCAAATCCTTCGATTTTACAACTCTACTTTGAGCATACACAATACATACAGCCGAAACAAAACAGAAAGATATGAGTAGTTTTTTCATTTATTAAACTTATAAATTTATTCAATTTTCCAACTAGGATTTAAACAAATCGAAGTCGGATTGTAGAATTTTTAGTGCTTTATAAAGTAAATCAAAAAATAAAATTATACCTTCCTTTTCATTTTGATTACTTTTATCAATAAAAACTATACTATTTATAAAACAACAAACCTCACCAACACCTCTATTTTGCACATCATAATTAATTGAAAATTTATGATAACCTTCAAAATTATTATAAACAACATGGTTTGGTAGAGAATCATTTAATTTAGTATTTCTCACATCTAAAATAATCAAGATTGCTTCCAAAAAACTATAATCATTAGTACTTTCATTTAATTCAAGTATTCCTTCATATTTACAATCTAGGAAAGCTCTTTCCATCATTATTGAACTTCCAAATAAATGGCTTATAAAATCAAGTACTGGAATTATAATAAAAGTGCTTTTTTTGAGAAAAAACTTATCTACAAAAACACCTTTAATTTTGTGATTTTTAAAAACAAATTTTTTGCCTTCCAACTTCACTAAAGATCTCATTGTTATTTTGCCGTTTTGTATAAGAATTTTAGCAATATATCTAATAATTCTGCTCTCTAAATTTCCAACGTTGCTAAACGCAATATTGTTTTTAGTGTCAACATCATAGGGAATTATACTTTTATAATAATTATCTAATGAATCAACAATTGCTTGCAAATTATCAAAGACAAAAACATTTAAAGAAAAGAACTTATTTAAATACCCACTAAAATCAGTTCGTTCACCATACTTTGTGGCAAAAATTGATTTCAAATTTGCAACATCTGTAACAAATATAATCTTACTAAAACCAAATTTATTTTCACTATCATTCTGATCAAAATGCGCAGCAAAAACATTTAATAATCTAAAAATATGTTCCGGGTCTATCCTATCTAAATCATCAATAATTAGTATCGTTTCTTTGCCTTTTGCATTAAGTTGTAATACTAAATTTCGTATCAGTTGGGTATAGAAATCTTGTTCATAAACAGAACCTTTTTTACCATGAAAAGACTTTAAATATTGAAATGCATTTAAAGTATCATTTTTATTTACTCGCTCCTTAAAAAGTTTATACTTGTTCTGTAGTTTTTTCAGTGAATCAAAAATTGGAACAATACTCTTTCCTAATTCAGAAGTATTTTCAATAAAAGGTTTTATTATATCAATTGGATTTTCATAAAGGAAATTTTGTGCAATAAACAAGTCTGAAAATTCTGTATTATCAATATCTACATCCTTTTGAAGTAGTTCAAAAAGGACATCGTGTTTAATCAATTCAAAAATATCTTCATTGCTTGCAACACTATAGTTTACTGGATACAAATGAACAACTTCATACTTTGATGTATCTTTAAAAAACTCTTTTAGAAAATAGGTTTTACCCGTTCCAAATGGTGCTGAAAATAAAATTCTATTATTTCCTTCATGTGAAAGATGAATTTCAAAATCTTTCTTTGGTTCTTCAATTGATATTTCAAACCTCCTCATACTTACCCCAAAGCCTTAATTTCACTCACTAATTGAGTCAAAGCTTTTTTTGCATCGCCAAACAACATGCTGGTTTTTGGTTTGTAAAACAATTCGTTTTCAATGCCAGCGTAACCTGCTTTCATGCTTCGTTTGTTTACAATTACATTGGCTGCATTTTCAACGTCTAATATGGGCATTCCGTAAATTGGTGAGTTAGGGTCGGTTTTAGCTGCAGGATTTACCACATCGTTTGCACCAACTACTAATACTACATCGGTAGTAGCAAACTCAGGGTTTACTTCTTCCATTTCAATTAATTTATCGTAGCTAACATTACTTTCGGCAAGCAATACATTCATGTGGCCAGGCATACGCCCTGCTACTGGATGAATGGCATATTTTACATCAATGCCTTCTGCTTCTAACAACAATTCTAAATCGTGCACAATATGTTGCGCTTGTGCTACCGCTAAACCGTAACCAGGAACTATGATTACCTTTTTAGCATATTTCATTAAAATAGCGGCATCGCTTGCAGTAACTTCTTTAATGGTTCCATCAAAATTAGCCGAGCCCACAGCTTCGCCACTTGCGCCACCACCAAAGTTTCCAATTAATACATTTACCAAAGAACGGTTCATGGCTTTACACATTACAATGGTTAATAATGTTCCGGCCGAACCAACTAAAATACCACCAACTAACATTACTTTATTGTCGTATAAAAATCCGCCACAAGCTGCAGCCACACCAGTAAACGAGTTTAACAATGATATTACTACAGGCATATCAGCACCACCAATTGGCAACACAAACAACACTCCGTAAATTAATGATAAAGCAAAAACAGCATAAAATAACTCAACTGTGAAAGCAGTATTTCCTAATATCATTACTCCTGAAAGCACCAATATTACTAGCAACAAACCAATATTGATTAATTGCTGCATACCTAATGATTTGTCTTTTACATTGCCACTTAGTTTACCCCAAGCTATGATACTTCCAGCAAACGAAACTGAACCAATAATTAAACCCAAAACAATGGTTAATAAATGTCCAGCAGCTACTGTTGACAGATCAATTTCAGCTAAGTGTTTAAACTCAATAATTGAAATAAGCATGGCACAAGCGCCACCCATTCCATTAAATAAACTCACCATTTCGGGCATGGCAGTCATTTGAACTTTTTTGGCCACTATCCAACCAACAATGGTTCCAACAGCCAAAGCTGCAAAAATAAACCCAAGGTTATGCAAATGCGCCCCTGTTTCGGTGGTATATAAAAATATAGTTCCAAAAATGGCTATTACCATACCAAAGGCAGCCATTAAATTTCCCTTGCGCGCAGTGGCAGGATTTCCTAAAAATTTTAAACCTGCAATAAAAGTTACTGAGGCAATAAGGTAGATTATTTGTAAAATTTGATTTTCCATGTTTTCTTTTTTATTTAATATCGAATACTGAATAAGTAATAATGAATTATGAAGTTTTTTTATTTTCGGTAGCCGTTGAGATACTTTTCATAAAAATGGATATTAATTCGTCATTTTCAGTTATCAATTTTTGTACTATATCTAATTCTTTTACTAGTGGTTTTTTATAGATAATTTTTAAACTAATTTTCGTTTCTCTCAATTCTTTCAAACATATTTTCATTTTATGTATGAAATCATTTCTCGATTCTGCACTTTGAGCTTCACCATAATTTAGTGCTGGAGAAGTTCCGCTTCTAACCAATTGTCCAGCAATATGATTTCCAGCTCTAGAAGAAGGAATTAATTCAACAATCGCTATAACTTTGATTGCAAAATCAATTAACCTATCCTCTAAGTCAAACTTCCTTTTTTCATTCAATTCATTATTTTGCATTTCAGTTATTTTATAACTTCAACATTGAAAATTTCTTATTCGATATTCGAAATTGTTTCCTAATCAACTAACAACGAACAACTATTTCTTTTTCTTAAACATTTCCAGCATTCTATCAGTTACTACAAAGCCGCCTACTACGTTAAGTGTTCCTAATACCACAGCTAAAAAACCAAGTATTAATGAAGCAATGTGTTCTGCTTGCCCCATTACTATAATGGAACCAATAATTACTACGCCATGTATGGCATTAGCACCACTCATTAAGGGTGTATGTAAAACTGATGGCACATGGCCAATTAATTCAATACCTACAAATATCATTAAGATAATGAGGTAAAACATTTCGATGTGTTGGGTGATGAATGTTAACATATTTTTGATTTATTGATTATTAAATTTATTGATTGGGAGATTTAGAGATTTGTTGATTTTATTCTATTTATTTAATTTCATAGTTTTTCTTGATGCAGCCATAATCGATAATATTTCAAGCGCTTCTTGATGTAATTTTTTTGTTTTATCATCTTTATTTATTTCAGATTCAATAATTATTTCTAACCATAATAAAGTTTCGTCAGCCTCTTCAACTACGATACTTAATTTAGAGAAAAACTCAGCATCAGACCTTGCCCTACATACTGCTCTATAATTTGCGGCTACTGATGTTGCAGAACGCAATAATTGTTTTCCAATTATTTTTGCTTCTTCCGTTTTAGCTAAATTTCTATAATATTTAACTATTTCAACTGCAAACAATTTTGTTCTTAATTTCAATTTATCGGCTGTCATCTTTTCATTATTCATCATTTTCTTAATAACTAAATCAATAATTCAAAAAATCTCAAAATCTATAAATTAAAGTTTACTTCAAAATCTTTCCTTCATGCGTTATAAATGTTCCTTTGGTAATTTCTTCTTCCATTTCATATTTAAAGCCATCTTTGGTAGCTAAATGGGTTAATAAATTTTGAATATTTTTAGCATATAGTTCACTGGCGTTTTGAGGTAAAGTACTAGGCAAATTACCTTGACCAACAATGGTTACGCCATGTTTGGTAACAGTTTCATTCAGCTCGCTTAACTCGCAATTACCGCCTTGTTCCACAGCCATATCAACTATTACTGCGCCTAATTTCATTTGTTTTACTTGCTCTTCAGTAATTAAAACGGGTGCTTTTTTACCCATTACCAAAGCGGTTGTAATCACTAAATCAGCTTGAAATAAACTTTTGTTTACAGCTTCTTTTTGTTTTAATAAATAATCAGCACTTACTTCTTTAGCATATCCCCCTTCTACTTTTGCAGCTTCGGCATCTTTTACCTCAATAAATTTTCCTCCTAAACTTTCAATTTGTTCTTTGGTTTCAGGTCTTACATCGGTACATTCAACAACAGCACCTAAACGTTTAGCTGTAGCAATGGCCTGCAATCCTGCCACACCAGCACCGTAAATCAAAACCCTAGAAGGTGTTATGGTTCCAGCTGAAGTCATTAGCAAAGGAAAAATTTTCCCTAATTGCGAAGCACCTAAAATTACTGCTTTATATCCTCCTAAATTAGCTTGAGAACTAAGGGCATCCATATTTTGGGCACGACTAATACGCGGAATAGCATCCATACTAATAGCAGTAATGTTTTTAGCTGCTAGTTTTTGAATCAATTCAGGGTTATTGGCTGCATATAAAAACGAAATGCAAGCCGAGCCAGCTTGCATCATACTTATTTCTTCATCATTTGGCGCATTAACCTTAGCTAAAATATTAGCTTGTGTTAAGGCATCGTGCTTGGGCATTACTTTACAACCTGCGTTTAAATAGGCTTCATCGTTAAAGTTTGAATTGTAGCCAGCGTTGTTTTCTACCAAACATTCGTATCCTTGTTTTATTAATTGGCCACAAACAGTTGGCGTAAGTGCCACCCTGTTTTCGCCTTCTCGGGTTTCTTTTAAAACTGCTATTTTCACTTGTAAGTTAAATTTATTTATATGGCAAAATATATATTTTTTTCAAAACTAGAACGCTTTTTATTTATTTAGTATTGTAAAATCATTTTAAAACCCTCAAAAAATCACATGCTTAAAATAGCATACAAAAAAATATACCAACATTCGTTGCCCGAAGGGCACAGGTTTCCTATGCTTAAGTACGAACTTATTCCAAAACAATTATTGTACGAAGGCATTATAACAACCGAAAATTTATTTGAACCAACCTTGTGCGGTGAAGAAAATATTTTGCTAACTCACGAAACCGAATATTGGCAAAGAATGAAAAACTTGGAACTAAGTGAAAGAGAAATGCGCAAAGTTGGCTTCTCTCTTTCAGCCCAGTTAGTGGAAAGAGAAATTACCATTATGCAAGGTACAATTGACTGTGCTTTATTTGCTTTGCAAAATGGTTGCGCCATGAATGTGGCCGGAGGAACACACCACGCTTTTACCAACAAAGGCGAGGGTTTTTGTTTGTTAAACGATATGGCTATTGCAACCAATTATTTACTCAAAAATAAACTTGCTGAACGTATTTTAATTGTTGATTTAGATGTGCATCAAGGAAATGGAACAGCTCAAATTTTTCAAAACAATAAAAATGTATTTACACTAAGCATGCACGGTAAAAACAATTATCCGTTCCATAAAGAAATTTCGGACCTTGATATTGAACTACCTGATGGCATCAATGATGAAGATTATTTGGCTTTATTGTATAATAATTTACCTGCTGTTATAAAAAAGCACCAGCCCGACTTTATATTTTACTTATGTGGGGTAGATATTTTGGCTACCGATAAATTTGGAAAGCTGAACGTAACAACCGAAGGCTGCAAACAGCGCGATATTTTTGTTTTTGAGCAATGTAAAGCAAATAATATACCAGTAGCTTGTGCCATGGGAGGTGGCTATTCGCCTAAAATAGCAGATATAGTGAACGCCCATAGTAACACTTTTAAAGCAGCTATTAATTTGTTTGATTAAGGTCAGTTTTTATCCCAAATTATTGAAAAAACGCTCATTTTTAAGGCTACTGCTATATTTACAATAAATGCAATAAAAAAAATTTCAAAAAAATTAATTTTTATGTTTGAATTTAAGCAAACACATAATTTATTTGCCAAACGAAAAAGCCACAACTGTGGCTAACTTTTCAAACAAAAAAAAACAAATTATATATAAATTTTACTCATGAAATTAAATTCAGTAACTGCCAAATCGATTGCAAAACCTTCGGCAAGAAGAGCCGACAGTTTTAGTACTGCACCTCGCGCTGCAAAAAAATCAGTAGATGATGATGATGACGACTTCGATGAAGATGATGACTTGGATATTGACGAAGACTTAAGCTTTGACGATGACGATGATTTAGAAGTTGATTTAAAAGAGCCTGCTACTTTTGAAGACTTTGATGATGACGATGACGATGATGATGATTTTTAATCAATAATTATTTACTTAACGCCTCCAAATTATTGGGGGCGTTTCTATTATATTACTTTGGTTTAAACTTCTATCGTAAATATAAATTGAATAGATAATGGTATCGGTGTTAAATAATGATTGACGCTGACTCGGAGAAACAGGAATATCTAATTCTAACTCACCTCTAATTGCCTTATGGCGGCCTTCTGGTGTTAGGTTTTGAACTCTAAAGGTATAAGCAAAAGTATCAGTTTTTCCAGGTGGAATATAAGGCATAAAAACACCATCAACCTTTTCTTTATAATCTATATAGCAATTAAAATAGTACTTATTAAGCGAAGCTTCAGTAACGGTATCAAAAACCGGATTAAACGGAGCAAATGTATCGGCACTGCCTAAACCAATATCGCCATCACCATCCTTAAAACTAAAAATTAATTTCATAAGCGAATCTTTACCATCACTTTGTAAGAAATAAACTGAATTATAATCTAAGTGCGGAATGTTAGAATATATTTCTTTTTCTTTGCAGCTATTAAGCAGCAATAAAAAAGCAATGGCTGCAAAAGCAAGTTTATTTTTAATGTTTAACACTACCGATTTTATAGAATCCATTTTTGAATCAAATTTAAATAATTTTGATAAACTAGCTTTGCAAGCATTTGCCTATCAATTCGAAAATAATATTGTTTACCAACAATATTGCAAACTTAATAAAATACTCGACAAACAAAGCGTTACAGAAGTTGCACAAATACCTTTTTTACCCATACAATTTTTTAAAAACAAACAAATTGTAAGTAATAATGAGCCAGCAGAAATAGTTTTTACAAGTAGCAGCACCACGGGAACTGGCGAAAGCAGCCATTATGTAACTAATTTACAGGTTTATAACCAAGCTTTTACGAAAGGCTTTGAACAATTTTATGGTAACATAAAAGATTACTGTTTTTTAGCATTACTCCCCTCCTATTTGGAGCGCAAAGGTTCTTCGCTTATACTGATGTGCGATGAATTAATAAAAGCAAGTAGTCACCCTCTAAGTAATTTTTATTTACATAACCATCAGCAACTTTTTGACGTTTTAACTGAGCTAAAACACAATAACCAGAAAACCATATTATTAGGTGCAACTTTTGGATTACTTGATTTTGCTGAAAATTTTAAAATAGATTTTCCAGAATTAATTGTAATGGAAACCGGAGGCATGAAAGGTCGCAAAAAGGAAATAACTCGTTATGAAATACATAGCATTTTACAAAATGGTTTTGGGGTAAATAAAATTCACTCAGAATACGGTATGACAGAACTTTTAAGCCAAGCATACAGTTATGGAAATGGTCTTTTTGAATGCCCCAATTGGATGCAAGTAAAAATTTCGGATAATACCGACCCATTTTGTTTTGTGAATGAAAACAAAAGTGGTGTTTTAAATGTAATTGATTTAGCAAATATTAACTCGTGCTGCTTTATTCAAACACAAGATATTGGAAGAATGAATAATAAAAAACAGTTTGAAGTACTTGGCAGACTTGATTTTAGCGATGTAAGAGGATGCAGTTTGTTAACAGTTTAAATTTTATAAAAATTGTTGAACTTATATCGTAGCAAATGTTATTTTCGCAACAAATAAATAAAAACATATAAATAAATGGCAGAAGTTATACGCATGCCCAAGATGAGCGATACAATGACAGAAGGAGTTATTGTTTCTTGGCTTAAAAATGTGGGCGATGACATAAAACCAGGAGATATTTTGGCTGAGGTAGAAACCGATAAAGCCACCATGGAATTAGAAAATTTTGTTAAAGGTACTTTGCTTCACATTGGTATTCCTGCCGGTGGTAGCGTTCCTGTTGATGCATTAATTGCTATTGTGGGTCAAAAAGGCGAAGATATTTCGGCTTTATTGAGTGGTGCTAGTGCTGCTGCTCCAGCAAAAGCTGAAGAAGCTAAACCTGAAACCACCACTCAAAACACTACTTCAAGTGTTGAAACAAGCGCAGTTCATAGTTCAAATAATGAAGATGGACGTGTAAAAGCATCGCCATTGGCTAAAAAAATAGCCGAAGAAAAAGGTATTTCGTTAAACCAAATTGCTGGTAGTGGCGATGGTGGGCGCATTGTTAAACGCGATGTAGAAACATTTACTCCTGCTAAAACATCTGCAACTGCTAGTAGCGCTCCTACTATTAATATTCCTGCTGTGGTAGGAACCGAAAGCTACGATGAAGTTCCAGTTTCTCAAATGCGTAAAGTAATTGCTCGTAGATTGAGTGATAGTTTGTTTACTGCTCCACATTTTTTCCTAACTATGGAAATAAACATGGACAAAGTAAATGAAGCGCGCAAAACCATTAACGCTGACGGAAATGTAAAAATATCGGTTAACGATTTTATTGTAAAAGCAGTAGCTGGCGCTTTACGCAAAAACCCTCAAGTTAACTCTAGTTGGTTAGGCGATAAAATTAGATATAACCACCATATTCATGTTGGAATTGCTGTAGCTATTGAAGATGGTTTGATAGTTCCAGTTGTAAAATTTGCTGACAATAAATCGCTTTCACATATTAGTGCTGAAGTAAAACAGTTGGCAGATAAAGCTAAAAATAAAAAATTACAACCTAATGAATTTGAAGGAAATACATTTACCATTTCAAATTTAGGAATGTTTGGAATCGACCAATTTACGGCTATTATTAATCCACCTGATGCTTGTATTTTAGCAGTAGGCGGTAGTAAAGAAACTGTAATTGTAGAAAATGGACAAATGAAAGTAGCTACTGTTATGAAAGTAACTTTAAGCTGCGATCACAGAGTGGTAGATGGAGCAGTTGGTGCTTCGTTCTTAAAAACATTGAAAGAGTTACTTGAAAATCCAATTAAATTATTGGTATAAAAAACTAAAAGCCTCAAAGAAATTTGGGGCTTTTTTTATGAACAAAATTCCTTTATGAAAAACAAATGGGTTCAATTAATTATATTCAATAAGTTACCACTTAAAATTCCTTTATTCAACAAACTTTCGGTAATTTACAGATTTATAATACTAATAGGCGTAATTTTAGCAATACCTATAACTTTTATTGCCCTGCAATCAAAAAACACTAAAGACGAATTACTTATAAATAATAATTGGTGCGTTCATAAAATGTATTACAATGGATTGGAAATAATACCTCAAACGGAAGGTTTATTGATAAACTTTGATGCCAACTGCAATGAATCCATTAAATTTTCTTCTGATGGATTTGTGAATTTTCCGGGAATTAACTCGGCAACATTTAAAGCTAATTGGAAAATAGCAAATGACAGTTTAATCATTACTGAAGTGAATGATGGCAACCATATTAAACTTAACAAGCAATTAAACGCAATTTACCATAAACAGAAAAATAGCAAACTCCCCTATTTAGGAACTTTTTATTGTGAAATAAAAAACAATATTTTAAAAATACGGAACTATCATCTTTTGATTTTTGCTAAAGCAGATCAAAAACCAAAAGTAAATTATATAGAAGATGAATATTAAACAAAAAGCCCGATTCTATGAAGAATCGGGCTTTTTTGTAAACTGTAACTATAAATTATTTCGTAGCTACTACTCTAATTTTTACATTGAATTTATCATCGATAGCTTTATCGCCAATTCCTTCAAAGAAGTTTTTAGAACCGTATTTAATGTCGTAAGCAGTTCTGTCAATATCGAAGCTAGCATTAGCTACAACTTCGCCAGTTTTTTTAACTACTACAAATGCAGGGAATTTTACTTCTTTTGTAATTCCTTTAATTGTTAAATCTGCAACTACATTGTAGTTATCAGCACCAGCTTTAGCACCTTTAATTGCTGAAGCAGATTTAATTTTTAAGTTAGCAGTTTTAAAGTTATCAACTGCAAAGAAATCAGCTGATTTTAAGTGTCCGATTAATTTGTCGTTCCACTCACCAGCAGGTAAATCAGTACAAGCAATTGAAGTCATGTCAACATCAAAGCTACCGCCAACTAAAGCTGCACCTTTAAGTTCAACAGTTCCTGTTGCAAATTTTACAGTACCCATGTGCTCGCCAGTTACTTTTTTAGCGTGCCAGTTAAAAGTAGATTGTTCTGCGCTTACTTTGTAAGATGTGTTTGCTACTGGTTTAAATGCTACAGCAGCTAATGATAATGCTGCTACTGCAGCGATAATTAACTTTTTCATTTTAATTTTTATTTTATTAGGTTGTTATTTAATTTATTGGTTTTTCTCTTAATTTATTTAACAAATCATTTAGCATATCCGCTTCCTCATCTGTTAATTGAATATCCGACTCGGTTGAAGCTATTACAAAATCAAGTTCTAGTAATACTTGCAACCCCTCTGGAGTAATTGTTATTTCCATTTGTCGTTTGTCGTTTGGACAAACTTTACGGATTACTAATTTTTTATCTTCCAACTTATCAATTAAACGCGATGCATTTGATTGAATATCTAACATTCTTTCTTGAATTAATCCTATAGAAGCAGGTTTACCATTTTGCCCTCTTAAAATGCGCAATACATTATATTGTTGTAAACTAAGGGCATAGGGCTTAAATAAACGTGTTTGTTCTAAATTTAAAACACTTGCAGTAAACAGAACATTTAAATAAGCTCGTTGGCGCTTATTTTTAAATTCTTTCTGTTTTAATTCTTCTTCTAGTGTCATAATTAATTCGAGTGCAAATTATATGTATATACATATAATTTGCAACTTAATTTTTACTTAACTAGCTAACTAACTGATAAACAGTAGTATAATTATTGAATTGTATACCTTAAACTAAAGCCACCGCTGGAAATAATGGTAGGATATTGATTTGAAGTAAGCGGATTGGTTTGTCGTCTATCGTAAAAAATGCGCAATTGCAATTTATCATTAATTTGATATTCAACACTAGGACGGAAACTATATATGGTTTGACCTGAAACAGGTTCATTTGATTCACGGTCTAAGTTTCTAATTTTAGTAACATTCTCTCTTATAGAAAAATCAACTCTAAAATTGATATCATTATCTAGCACAATTTGACGCGTTCTTCCCAACGGAATTTTCATTTTTTTAGTTCTGTAACCCAAGCCAAATGAAATTTCTTCTCCCAATTGCTCATTTAATTGACGTGAGCCTAAAGCTAAATTTAACGTTCGGTCTTTATTGTATCTAAATGAAGTAGTTAAATTATTTACCAAAGTTACCTCAATACCAATTAATGGAGCAAAACGCTCTGAAATAGATACGTTTCTAATAATGTATTTTGATTGAATATCAGTTTCACCAGCTGCAGTATCTCTATCTACCGCTGTAGGAGTAAGGAAATTACTTACAATATAATTTGAAGAATAACGATGGCTAAATGAAACATTACTAGCCCAACGTTTAATAAACTCTAATTTTGATAATCCATTGTAATTAATTGACCAATTGGGCAAAGGAATTTTGGGAAATGGACTTAAAGCAATACCTGATGCACTTGTTCCGCTATAAGCCGATAAGAATGCAGGAATTAACACATCTTGACTGTAACGACTATAACCAACTACATATCCAAAGCTATCTCGAGCTAAACCTGCGGTGCTGCCAAATTTTTCGGTAGCCAAACGCTCAGAAATTTCTTTTCTATTTTGTTCAAATTGCGTAAACACACTTGAAATTCCTTGACTATTATCGCTGCTAAATGCTGTACTCCAAGTATTATAACTGGTACTAAATGTTCCTGATTCTTGCAAACCAAAATCTTTGAAAGTACTATCAGCATCATTAAATCTAAAAATAGAGGTAGTATTAGTTTGATTTGCTCTTTCTACAGTTAATGTTATGCGCAAATCTTCAATAGGATCAATGGTTATGGTTCCAGTAATTTTTTCAGAAATATTTTGAGCATAAATATTATTCATCCTAGAATCGTTAGCAAGCCAGCCATTTTGTGCTGCATTGTATCTAAAACTTGAACTCTGATCACCCAAAATAAAACCATAGCCAGGAGCAGATAAATCATTGTTTTGACCCAAATAATTAGGACGAGGTTTAAAGCCCGGTAATGTAGTTCCATCAGTTAAGCTATACGAACCTGTAACATTTTTTACGCCCATTAACATTTTAAAGAATGTTTTAGCAAAAGGATTTAACTCTGCGGGAGCCTTTTCATCTTCCTCTTCATTTCCACCACCTTGCTTATCACCAAATTTTTTATCTTTTGGTTTTGCAGCAGCTTTAGGCTTTGGCTTACTTGCTGTTGTAGGGTTATTTATATCACGTAAAAATTTAACTTTATTGTAAAGGGTAACAAAACTTGCTCCCAAGTTAATTTGCTGCTGACGAGAATTTTGGATGGTGTTTCCTAAACTATCGGCAGCCGGAGGCGCTTGCTTCCATTGATAATTAACTGAATATGAATAATTTGACTGATTAATAAAATCTAAGAAAGGAATTTTATTAATTGGCACATTATAACTTGCACGAATATTTTGATCGAACTGAGTTAACCTCCCACCCTTCCATAGGTTATTATAAATAGAATCACGTTTGTTTTGCTGCGAATCGTCAATTCTACCATTTGGTTCATCTATCCTTGCATCGGCAATGGCATTATAATCTAAACGAATACTTTTTGTTAATTGCCAACCCAAATCGTAAGTCCTACGCATGGTGAACAATTTATCGTAATAAGCCGGAATAAATATATTGCCTCCGCTATTATCATTGGTTCTATTTATGGTTTCACCGTAACGTCTATCTACTTGCGCTCTAAAGCCCCAATTTGAAGGTAAATAGTTAAAATTAATATCCTTTATTAAACTTAAGTGTTTTGACTTAATGAGTTTAGAAAATGGTTCAAAAGGCTTATTAACAAAAGTATAATTATACGATAAAACTGTTTGATAAATCTGCAATAAATAACTTTCGTATTGCTGATTACGCCTAAAAGTTTCGTTAAATGAATAAGTAGCAGAAAAATTTTCAATATCCCAAGGGTAAGCTTTTTTACTACCTACTCTATTTTTTCTTACATTGGTAAAATTAAATGCTCGCTGAGAAGTATAGTCATCAGTTGCTCTGGAAATAAATGTTTTCCGCTCCTCATTGGTTGTTTGATCTAACTCTTTTTGAAGTTTGGTATCAGGATTTAATGGATTATAAAGTGGGCGAATGATGGTATTACCATAAGAGAAAAAGAAAGGTATTGATAAACCTGATTTAGCAGGGAAGAATTTTCCTAATTCAAAGTTTGTAGTTACATCATAACGATAAGTATCGTCCATGGCGCGCTGTTGTAATTTTTTATCAACTCCCCCCCAACCATTTGTAATAATACTTCCAGTTAATTGCACATTACCTAAATCGGCTAATTTAGCTTGTAACCTTCCGTTTGCAGCCCAACCTCCACGTGTGTTAAACTCGGTCATGCGCAATTCGTTAAACCAAACTTCGCCACACACAGGCAAACCATTATCAGTAGTGCTTCCGTTCTCTTTTTTAGGATTGCGAATACCTAACATAAAAACACGCGCTTGACTAAAATCTGGCATACCCACAACAGTAATTTTAGCACCATTTTTTTGAATTGAATATGGTAATGTAAAAGCCCAATTAGCATTATTTCTAGCAATTTTAGCATCTACTAAATCTTCTAAAGTAATTACCATTTCGTTTGCCCAAACATTTGCAGCATCCGAAGTTCCGGGTGATGATAAATTTAATGGTATTTCATACTCGTAATAGTTATTTACCATATCGGTACCAAAACGAATAAATGCGCGCAAGTCGCCATTTTTTGATTGAGCACTTTCTGCATGAACAAACATGCGCAATTTAGCATATTGGCGCATATCAACTGTTGCATTTTTAAATGCTGCTCTGGCATCACCATCTTTTAAATTACAAACCAATAACGATAGTGATTGCTCATTTTGTTTAACAGCTTGAGGTGAGCTAAAATCTGTTTGTCTATCAATTCCCGGAGGTGTGGTATAAGCAACTGGAGTTCTATTACTATTTTTTTCAATATTAACAGTAGAAACCACAAATTGCGTGTTGTCAGTTGGATCAACTGGTTTATGCTCTCCGCCAATCTCTAAGTTTCCTGTATATTTTCTCCAATCAGCTCTCACCAATTGTAAATAACCAAAACGCAAAACAGTGCTGTCTCTAAATCCACGTAAAAACATACGCATAAAACGTATTGATTTAAAGTCAGTTATATCACCAACTTGTTTTTGAAACTCGCGTACTGGAATTTTTAATTGATACCAAGTTTCTTCACGTTCATCTAAATTTGCAAATTTTACAACACTACGAACACTATCAGTTACATAATTTCTACCAATAATAAATTTATCTCTAGCAATATCAATTTTATACTGAAAATAAGCCTCAATATCGTTGGTGGTAAAATCTTTATTAATATCTTCCACATCAGGTTGATTAGTGGCTGCTGTTGGGTAAGCGCTTTCTCTTCCTTGACCAATAGTTGGTGAGTTGCCTTGAGTTTGGTTAAACTCTTTATAACGTTCTAAAACGCCTAATTGAGCACCATCAAAGTCGCCACCTAAATAATAATGGTAATTATCACCCGAAGGATCTTCAGAGGCTTTGGCATAGGCAGTAGAAGTTGGACCAAATTTGGCTTCAATTTGTTTTAAGTAAACCGAATCAAAATATTGTCTTTCTGTAGCGTCATCTAATCCATCTAAACCCACATCTTGTAATAATCTTCTTCCTGGGTCAGCATCAAAAGCATAATTAATTACAGGATTTCGAGGAACACGTCCCCAAACTGTATTATCAGTAGCTTTTACAATAGAAGCACTATCGGCTTCTTTAGCCAATCCATTTTCGGCCGATCTTCTGTTATCACGCAAAACATCTTCACTAACATTTCCTAAATTGATATATAATTGGCCTTGGTCTGAACTTAATGGATTGTCTTCATAAGGGTTTTGCATCCAAATTTCAATATAATCAATGTTTGATTGTTCAAAATCGTTTTGGTCAATTCTACGCATTACACCACCCCAATTAGTTTGCGGATTACCTAATCTACCATCGTTTAATAAATCTTTGGTATTGTAATTATAAGGACCACGCTCATTTGGATAAAAAGCCAAATCGAATGTTGGCAATGTATTTGGTAAGCCTGCTTGAATTTGTTTTCCCTTAAAAATATCATTCACCAAAACTTGGCGAACATTGTGTTTTGAAATAACTGCAGGATTATCTTTAATATGCTGAGGCATAAAAGGATCGTTGGTGTTATGAAAACTAGTAGAAATCATATACCAAGCTAATTTAGCGCGTTTAGTTCCAGTTTGTAAAGTATTAAATAAATTTCCCTCTGGAAATAAATCAGGCTGACCTTGAGGTGTACTTGCTAAAAACCAATTGTTTTGTGTTTTTAAATCAAAAGGAATTTCAGAGTTTTCAAAATTATCGATATAACCTGTACCACCTTGATTTAAAGCACTATTTATACCTGGAATTAGTTGTGCATATTCACCATTAAATGCAATAGATGAAGGTGCTTTGGTAGAAATAAATGGCAATTTATCTACCATTTTTGTTAAAAACCTTGAGTCGCGTTTATACGAACCATCAATACCTACCACTAAATTAGAAATAGGCTCCTCACCTACATTCACAATTCGGGTTAGCGGCTTTTCGTTCATATAAATAAATGTAGAACCAAGTAAAAAATCTTTGTGAACTTTGTAATCTAACCTAGTTCCTACCAAAGTACGTTGTTGCACATTAAACAAACTATTTCCCTCACTTGATACTTTAATGGAAGCACCTGAATTTAACAATGCAGTATTTACAATTTTTACACGACCTAAACTGTAATCAACTGTATAATCTACGTTTTCGGTTAATGGCGCTCCATTGGCAGTTACTCTTACCGAACCTGGTTGCAAATTAGTAGAACCTACTGAAATTTCATTATTTGATTGGCCTTGATAAGTTCCGCGTAAAAAGAATTTATCAAACTGAGGCAATTGAATTGCAGCAAATCTAGTACTATCATAAAGTGCTGAATAACAGTAATAATCAGCCTGTGTAGGATTATTTACAAATTTTCCTCTCAAGTATTTTCCAAAAGGTTCTACCGAAGGTAAAATAATTCTACCTGTTTGCGAAAGTACCGTAACTCCTTCAATATAATCAAATACTCCATCTTGAACCCGCTCTTGCTGCAAGTTCATTTTATCTAAATTAAATACATTTAGCAATGCTTGGTCATTAATTAAAGGCTCATTTTTTACTGGCAAATAGTTTAAATCAGCGCCAGAAGGGTCATCAGCATAAACAATGTTTAGTTTAAAATTAGTTGGCTGAATTCCAAATGAACCTAATGAGTAAACGTTTTTCATCATTAACTTCCAAGTTGGCAAATCTGGACGTTGCGATGGACCTTTTAACATTTTTAAGAATAACACATTGGGTGTAGCTGGATTTGGTGCTTTATCAGCACTAAACTCACCCACCTGAAAATCGATACCGCCAATATTACCCGAAAATGCCACCATTAACACATCATCGTTATTCAAAGCTTGGTTTAATGAAATAAAACCTAAACGAGGATTATATGTATATTCACTTGGACTTAACTGGCGGGCTTGGCCTACCAACATATATTGGCTTAATGGTTTTAAACCTGTTACCGACTCATCGCCATAAATTTGGTTTAAAACACTTTTTGATTCACCTAAATTTTTTGCAGCCGTTGGATTTGTAATTGGCCCTGTGGTTGTAGCCAAATTTCCTCTACCACGTAAATAACCCCAAATACCATTTACTTGATTACCCAATGCAGTATCTTGTGGATTTGAATTTACAGTCCAATATTTATTAATACGTTGGCTTGCTTCACCTAAATCGGCCAAACCTAACACATCGCGAGTATTATCAAAAGCATTGGTTCTATTAGTTACCCAAACCTCTATCCTAGTAATGTTTACACGGCTATTAATAATTGGTAAATTACTAACTGCATTATCAAAGTTTTCGTAAAAATATTGCGCCAAGAAAAAATGGCGGTTCATATCGTAGTTGCTTGATTGAATATCGAACTTAGTATTGGTAGCACCGCCTTGTAACTCAGTTTCGGTACTTCTTCCTCTTTGTTGCGAAACCACAGCAGTAGCTGTTAATCGCCCAAACTGCATGGTGGTTTTTACACCAAACAAACTTTGGCTACCTTGAATTAACGATGAATTTAGAGGTAAGGCAACGTTTCCTAGCTCAATTTTTTTAATGATATCATCTTCTTTACCAGCATAATCCAATTTCATTTGATTTTCAAACTCAAAGGTAGCTTCGGTATCGTAATTCATGTTAACTTTTACCTTTTCGCCAACCGAACCGGAAACATTTAACTGAATTTTTTGCTGAAAATCGAATTGAGAGGTACTTTGCTGGCGCAATGAAAATGCAGGATTGCGCACTTCATTACCTTTGTATGAAAAAATTAATTCAGCATTTCCTCTTGGTCTAATATCAATAACTGAACTTCCAAATATTTTATCAAAAACCTTACTTGGCACCACAATTGGTGGAACTAAACCACTTCCTTTGGTAAAATTATTGGCTTGACTGCGCTGATTAAAATATTGCTTATTGGCTTTTTTATTTTCGTTAGCCAATCTTTCTTTAAAGGTTTCGCTTGCAGGCAATTTGGTATTGTAATTACCTACTTTTGAGCTGTAGTTATACTGATTTTTTTCTTTATCTAGCTCGTACTTCGTTTTTATATTTGGTGGATCGTTTAAATCAAATGGATTTTTAGAACCATCCGTTTCCCATGGTTTTTTATCTTTAATAGGAAAAGGCATTTTAACCTTTTTGGTAGTATCGGCTTTGTTGGTACTATCGGGCGGAGTAAGCACAAAATCTTTGCGCACACGATTGACACGAACACGCGTAGCACGAACACTGGCGGTAGAAACCAACCCAAAAGCCATGCTGCCTAAAATGGCAAAAAGGCTTAAATGAGAAATAGATATTTTAGGTATTTTAGTTAACACTGTAAAGTTTATCCATTGGTTTTTACTAGATATATTGTTTGCTACTTTTTTGCTCAAAATGTTTTAAACCGAAACTTTAAATAATAATTTATAATTGTTTCAACGATTGTTTTACCAACTGTTCTACCGTAAACTCAGGATTTGATTGACGAATTTTAACCAAAACTTTTTCGGCTTCTGCTTTAGCAAAACCTAAAGTTACCAATGCTGATAAAGCTTGTTCAACTATGCCATTGCGCACTCCACTTGAAGTGTTTTGTGGGTCAGAAAGATTAATTAATTTAACTTTATCTTGTAAATCAATTACCAAACGCTGAGCAGTTTTAGGCCCAATTCCTTTTATTGATTTTAATAAAGTCCAATTGCCCGAACTAATGGCATGCTTAATTTCGGCTGGTTTTAACGATGATAAAATCATGCGGGCTGTGTTGGTTCCTACTCCAGTTACCGAAATTAATTGCAAAAACAATTGCCTTTCTTCTTCTTCGGCAAAGCCGTATAAAATATGTGAATCCTCTTTAATGCTTAAGTGCGTTAAAAGTTTCACTTCGGTTAAAGTACTAATTTGCTCAAAAGTATTTAATGAAATTTGTATTCCATATCCTACTCCATTGCAATCTATCACTATGTATGCTGGCGTTTTTTCGCTTATTTTACCTTGAATATGTGCTATCACTAAATTTCTTTTTCAATAAGGGTGCTAAAATATAAAATGTTTTTAATTTTGCTTAGTAAATAATATAATATATGTATCTAATTATCAAACATTTTATTCTTATTACATTTTTTATGCTTTGTTTTAAATTATCAACTGCCCAAAAGCAAACGCAAAAAGTAAAAGAATATTATGAAAACGGTGTCATAAAAATGAAGGGCAAGCTAAAAAATGACAAAAAAAGCGGCATCTGGTTTTTTTATGCCAACGATGGCAAGCTTGTTTTAAAGGAAGTTTGGCGAAAAGGTGTATTAAAATACTCTACCCGATTTAATGACAAACAAAAAGCTTACGAAATTGTATTTCCTGATGGAAGCACCAGGAAATTAAGAACATGCGGCTGCTAAATTTTATTTGCTTACAATATTATTAAACAACTCAGAAACATTTAAAAGCGAATTACTTTCCAATTCTTCCATTTGTTGCTCTAATTTATCCTGTTCAGTTTCAGGTTCCATTACATAATGATGTAATTTCCACATACCTGCATTGTACTCTAGGGCAGTTAAATTTTCAACCCAATCGCCACTGTTTAAATACGTTACAGTTCCTAAATCGGTAGTTACTGTTTTAATACTTGGCTGATGAATATGACCACAAACCACGTAATCGTATTTTTTTTGCAACGCTAACTGAATGGTTGTTTCTTCAAAATCGTCAATAAATTTAATGGCACTTTTTACCCCTTGTTTTACTTTTTTTGAAAACGAAAGGCGACCTCTACCTAATATTTTTTCAGAAATAAAATTTACTAAACTGTTTAAAACAATCAATAAATCGTATCCCACACCTCCAAGTTTTGCTAACCATTTGCTGTGTTTCATGCTTATATCAAACACGTCACCATGAAAAAACCATGCTTTTTTGCCATCCAACTCTAATACTAACTTATTCAATACCTGTAAGTTACCTAAATTAAAATCAGTAAACCTCCGCAGCATTTCATCATGATTTCCAGTTAAGTAGTAAATTTTTGTACCATTGCTAAGCATTTTAAAAATCCGTTGCACCACTTTCATGTGGCTTTGAGGCCAATAGTGTTTACTAAATTGCCAAATATCAATAATATCGCCATTTAGCACTAAAATTTCAGGGTCAATTGACTTTAAATATTTGTTTACTGCTTTGGCTTGGCAGCCATAAGTTCCTAGGTGAATATCGGAAATAACAGCTAGTTTAATTTTACGTTTACTCATGGTAAAAAGTTTTACAAACTTCTGCTATTTTCATTGCTTCAAAATAATGTAATTGTTAAGTAATTAATTACTTAACATTATGTTTAATATTACTTAAAATCAGGATGTCAATTGAATTAAAATAATTTATATTTGAGCATGATTTTCAATCATTTTAAAACATACAAATACGCCTATTTATGGGCATTTGTAGTTACTTGTTTATGTGGCACAAATGGTAATAATTTACCTCACTTTGATTTTTCGAGTTTAATTAGAATTGATAAAATAGCACACTTTATTTTGTTCGGAACCGAAACTTATTTAATTGCTATTGCTAGCAGGAAAAACAACTTAGCAGCAACTAATTTTCAAATAATATTTCCTGCATTTTTAATAGGCACTGCATTTGGAGTAATCATAGAAATATTGCAAGCCACCGTTTTTCCAAACCGCTCGTTCGATTATTGGGATATGGTAGCAAATACAATAGGCTGCTTAATAGCTTGGCTAATTTTGAATTATAAATTTAAAAAATAGTTTTATCACCTCACTCTATAAGCAATAAAACCATCGAAAATTTACAGTTTCCCTAATTCTAAAATTGCTTTTTGAATGGTTCTATCTTTTAAGCTGTTCACTTTAAAATAACCACCATCGCGCCATATTTGACGAGCAATCAATGCCTTTAATTGTTGTTTTATAAACACCTCAGAACGAGACAATTCTAAAGCAGTTGGCTTGGCTATTTTTTCAGTTTCGGCTAATGCAATTAACTGTTGCATCAAATCATTTCCCACCTCAAATTTGGTAATAAATTGCTCTAACGAAGCATAACTTTTTAGTTTAGTTCTGTTTGCATCTACATATTGGTAACTAGCTTTGTTTAACAAACCTGCAGCTGCCACATGTGTTAAAAATTTTGAGTTAAATGAAGTATCAATTATTACTTTAAAATCGGGCGAAATACCGCCACCACTGTAAACCACACGATTTTTTATTTTGGTAAAATATTTGGTAGTATCGTTTATAATTATTTTTTCTTCGTCTTCTAACTCACCATTTTCAAAACGATTTAATAAATCCTCTTCATATTTGTCGTAACCTTCGCTGTATTTTTTTTGTATGCAGCGTCCGCTTGGGGTATAATACCTTGCTATGGTTAATCTAATAGCACTTCCATCGCTCAATTCAAAAGGTTCTTGCACTAATCCTTTTCCAAAACTTCTACGACCAACTACCAAACCTCTATCCCAATCTTGAATAGCTCCACTTACAATTTCGCTAGCACTTGCCGAACCTTCATCAATTAATACAGCCAATTTTCCTTCTTCAAAAATACCAGCTTTTTCAGTTTTATAACTTTGGCGAGGTTTTGCCCTTCCTTCGGTGTAAACTATCATTTTGCCATCATCTAAAAGTTCATCTACAATATCGGTTGCCGCCTTTAAGTAGCCGCCAGGATTGCCTCTTAAATCAAGCACCAAACTTTGCATGTTTTCTTTTTTAAGCTTCGAAATTGCTTCAATAAATTCCTCGTGAGTAGTAGCTCCAAATCGGCTAATTTTAATATAACCAGTTTTATTATCCAGCATAAAACTTGCGTCTACACTATAAATAGGAATGGTATTTCTGGTAATATTATATTCAATTTTTTGATTGGTAGATGGCCTAAAAATAGTAACCAATACTTTACTTCCTTTTTTTCCTCTTAACGATTTTACAACTTGGTCGTTTGTAATTTTTACACCTGCCAAATTTGTGGTATCTGCTTTAATAATTCTATCGCCACTTTGTATTCCTAAATCGGCCGAAGGCCCGCCACTGATGGCCGAAACTACCATAATGGTATCATTTACAATATTAAACTCCACTCCAATTCCTTCAAAGTTTCCATCTAAAGGTTCGTTGGCTGCTTGCAAATCTTTAGCCGGAATATAAACTGAATGAGGGTCAAGCTTGTTCAACAGGTCATTAAATGCCTGCGATTCAATGTCTTCCATATTCACAGTATCAACATACTCGCTTTGAATAATACCCATTAGCTCATTAAATTTATTTTGCGAACCAATAAATCTAGTAGCACTTGTTGGTCGTAAAATAATGCCAATACCTATTCCAAGTACTATTAAAATTGAATATATAAAGGGTTGCCACTTATGCGAACTGTTATTCATGTAATAATTTTATTTAATTTGCTGCGCAAATATAGAAAGCATTTTTGCCTTTTAAAGTTTTAATTTTTTAAATAATGACAAATAAAACCACCAGAACCACCGAACAAAGTTCGTTATACAATAATTTAGAAAAAATGAGCACCGATGAGCTGCTAAAAAGTATAAACGAACAAGATCAAACAGTTCCAATGGCCATTAAAAAAGTATTACCCAAAATAAAAAAAGTGGTAAACGAGGCTTACAAGGAAATGAAAAATGGTGGCAGGCTATTTTACCTTGGTGCCGGAACTAGCGGCCGACTTGGTATAGTGGATGCTAGCGAGTGCCCCCCAACTTTTGGTGTTCCACACGGATTGGTAGTTGGCATTATAGCTGGTGGAGACCAAGCTATTAGAAAAGCTGTAGAATTTGCAGAAGATGACACCAAACAAGGTTGGAAAGATTTAACCGAACATAAAATCACCAAAAACGATTTTATAATTGGCATAGCAGCCAGTGGCTCTACTCCTTATGTGTTAGGCGCTTTGCAAAAAGCCAATAAAAATGGAAATAAAACGGCATGTATAGTTTGCAATAAAGGCAGTGTAATAGCACAAGAAGCGCAATTTCCTATTGAAATAGTAGTTGGGCCAGAATTTGTAACAGGAAGCACACGCATGAAGGCTGGTACTGCTCAAAAGCTGGTTTTGAATATGATAAGCACCAGCTTAATGATAAAACTTGGACGCATAAAAGGAAACAAAATGGTAGATATGCAACTAAGCAATAACAAACTAATTGACCGTGGCACCAAAATGATTATGGACGAACTAAAAATTAGCGAAACCAAAGCTAAGCAATTGCTAAAAACCTACGGAAACGTTAGAAATGCAATTAATAACTACAAGAAATAATTAACCTATTTCAATATTAAGTACTCAAATTTAGGAGTACCTTTTATGCCATTATTATTAAAGTCTAAAAAACGAAGTTTGTAAGTTTCGTGCGAATAAAAATCTTTTATTATATAATTAACCTTGGTACGAGCTACGTATTGTCCAGTGGTAAAATTATATACTTTCCAATCGTAACCCATTACATCACGCATATTTGAATAATGACAATTATTTTCAGCAAATGATGGTGTAATGGCTTCAAAATTTGTAGTGCTATCAACTGCCACAGCATTTTTAAAGGTATTGATAAAAATGCCTCTTACTACATATTTTACAATCGGGTTATTTTCATAAAATACATAACGATATTTTAAAAAACAGAAATCCCAATCATCTTTTTTCGGTTCAAAATTTATGTAAGTAGTAGGAGTTGTAAAACTGTAATATACATTTAGCTTCGATGGATCTTTAGGCAAAATAACACTTGTTATAGCACCAGGGTTATCAAGTGTAGCATATTCAAATCTATAATCGTAAGGAGAAACCGAAATAAAACGAACTTGGTAATACCTGTCAGTTTTGTAGTACCCTCCTCTATCTAATATATAAATTTTATCGTCATTTTCAATCCAACGGTTAATGGCTAACGAGTCGTAACAACCGCATGGTGAATCCCATTTGTAATTAAAAGTATCTGGTTTACTGCTTTTAATAAACTTACGTGAATTAATTCTAGCCGCATACATATCCATTCCTCCATTTATAGTTATATTAAAACCATTAAATGATGACTCAAAAGCTAAATCCCAGCTATTGATATTAACCAAAGTTAGTTGACTGTCTTTTAGGTTAAAAAATGCTTGTTTCTCAAAATCTTTACCTAAACTATCTACTACAATAAACGATGTGTTGCCACGAGCAGGTAATTTTATGGTTGGTTCATCCTTTTCGCAGGCTGTAATTACAAAAGTTATTGCTAAAAGAAAGTAAGCTAGTTTATTAATATTCACGTTTGTTTTTTAATTATTTAGTTAACTACAACGTCCTTACCTTTATTTGAGGAAAGAAAATCTAAGTTTAATTTAAGCGATACAAAATAAGTTCTTCCCATGGCTATTAGAGCACTATTGCTGTTTGATGCATGCGGACCACTAATTAAATTGGCATTTACATTTACCGTATTTAGCACATTTTTAGAACCTAATGTTATATTTACTTTTCGTTTTATAAAATATTTATTTACAGTTATATCCAATAAATCAAAATGGTTTATGCCACCTAACACAATGCTATTATCAGTTAAATTGTATTGGTAATATTGCATAGCGCCATTAAACTTATAAAATACACTAATAGTGGCCTCAGCTTTGGTAAAAGTGTAGCTACTATTTACTCTAAATTCGTTGGTGTAAAAGTAAGTATTTGAGTTGGATTGTGCCAAAATAGAATTTTGACGCGCGCTAAATGCGTAACCTAACTGTAAACTCACTGTGTTGCTAACAACACCAGTATTAAAGTTAAAACCAACATTTTCAAAATTGGCAATATTGTTATACTGTGCTGCAACAGTTGTGGTATTTAACCTAACCAAATCAATCATGTTATTGATATTATTGTAAAACAACATGGGTTCAATGGTTAAATTATAGTTTTTATAAATTTTACTTGAGCGTGTAAAAGCCAATTGGAAGTTATGACCTGTTTCTGCTTTCAAATTTTCGTTTCCTAATACATTGTGCTGTGGGTCAACAAAGGCTAAATGCAATTCCTTTAACGAAGGTGCTCTAAAACCCCTAGCGTATGATGCCCTAACTGACCAATTGGTATTGAAATCATACTTAATGTTTAATGAAGGAATAATTGGTGCTGCAAACTGAGTATTGTAAATAATACGTGCTGCTGGTCTTATTAATAGCTGTTTATTTACTTTTATTTCTGCTCCGCCAAATAGTCCATAATCACCAATTGAAGCATAACCATTACTAATTTTAGAACCTGTTACTTCGTCTATATTTATTTCATAACCAATTTGGTAACTCCATTTTTTATTTGCACCACCTCGGTTAGTTAAAATACCTCGGCTCATGTAAAGGTTAAAATGGCTAGTATCTTGCATTTCGGCATCATCTACTAATTTTTCTCTAATAGTATCGCTTAATTGCACAAAAACCGACCTTCTGATTCTTCTATAACTTTGATAAGTAGCTACTATGTTTAAATTCCAATTATTATTGAATTTTTTATCAAAAAATAAACTACTTCCTAATCTTCGTGTGTAATAATATTCATCTAAAGCTGTGGCTTCAAACGAATTGATATTTGGCTCGCCTTTATTAGAAACTTTTTCATCAAAAAAACTATTGTTTAAGCGAATGGTTCCATTTTTTATAAAATACGATAAATTTAAATCGGCCAAATATTGTGTTCTTGGTTTCCAAGTTTTAAAACGTAATGAATTGTCATTATTAAATCCTTCAAAAAAGTTACGTTGAAAATTGGTTTGGACTCCAAATTTTTTAAATCCTGTAGATGCCTGTAAATCAAAATTATACTGACCTATAGATTCAGCATAACTACCAGCACACAAGCGGGTGTGGTTTTTTACAGTTTTTTTGGTAATAATATTAATTACTCCCCCCATTGCATCTGAACCATAATTAACGCCCATTGGCCCTTCAACCATTTCTATACGTTCCACACTCGACAGGTTAATTTGTGTCAAATCAATATTTCCTCCTTCACGGCCAATTACTGGCACTCCATCTATCATTACCTTAATATTTTGACCAGAAATGCCTTGCAAGCTTATGCTATTGCCAAGCATTGGGTCATAATTAATTCTTACATTTAATTCGTTTGCCAAAAGCGATGGCAAATTATAAGCGCCCTGTAAGTTAATACGCTTAATATCAATTACTTTTACTTTAAGGACAGAGTTTTTTTGTGTGCACTCTCCTATTTGTCCAGTAATAATTATTTCGTTTAAACCTTTACTTTTAGTAGTATCTTGGTTTTGAGCATTTAAATTAAAAACATCACCAACCATAAACATGGTAAAAATTGCCATGTTTACGGTTATAGATAATATGTTGGTGATGTTTTTCAATGTTTGAAATTTAAAATAAAATTATTGTTTAATAAATTTAACTGTTTCGCTTCCGTTGCTAGTAGCAATGGTTAATAAATACATACCCATCGGTAAGCCACATACGTCCACTTTATTATCAGCAGTAATTTCCGCACTAATTAAAGCTTTACCGCTTAAATTGCTGATTGTTACTTGAGCAGCTTTAACATTTGAGTTTAAAGATACAAAAATGTTTTCGTTAGCAGGATTTGGATATACACTAACTTCCAATTTATTTTTTACAGTTTCGTTAACGCTTAAACCAGCATAATCAGTTTTATTAAACACAATGCTTTGTCTATCTTGTCCTGCATAGTAGCTAGTGAATTTAATTTTATTGATTTTATTAGCAACACGTGTAAAGTATACTAACGAATCTTTTACTGGCCAAGCGCCAGGAGCAGTAGTAATTACTTTCCAATCCCAATCAATTGTTCTAATTTTTGAAACAAACTGTAAGGTATCGTATGTAGCGTTATTAGCATTATCGCCTTGTACTTTGTAAGCCATAGTATTGCTATTTTGTAATACACCCATTACTGGATACATAATAGTAGTAGGACCTAAAGTTACTAATGCTTTGTAGCGAGTAAATAATAAATTCCAATCTTTTGCAGGAATTGGCTCTCTGTCAATTACTGTATTAGTATTCATATTGTAATATGCAAATAATTTACCAGCAAAATCTTTTTTCTTAATGGTAACTGTATTGCTATCAGTTCCATCTAATTTACTGATAGTAAATACCCACATTGAATCGTAAGCAATTTTTTGAATTGATACTTTTCTAAAGTTATTTGAAGGAGCGCCAGGATTAGCACCATCAACAGCAATTAAAAAAACTTTTGAACCAGAAACATCACGCGAAGTCATATCGTAAGTTCCCCAACCGTAGTCAAACGGATTTGCCATATTTCTGTTTTTATTAAATGCTCCAATATCCCAAGAAGAATCGCTGTTGAAAGCAGTTGGCCAAGATTTCCAGCCTGTGGTGTCAAAAGTACTCCAATTTGCAAAAGATTGGTTTGATTCGTATAACGAAACACCACGACCTTCGTTAATTAAAACGGTTGCTGCTTGCATGGTTTTTAAAGGTGGTTGTGCATTGCGTACCGCAAATGCTAAATGCCAATTTCTGTTCGATACAGTATCTTTTTTACCTGTACTCAAATTGTAGAAAACGTCAACCGAAGTTCCAACGGTCATACTTACTGAATCAACGTAAGTTGTCTGTGAAAACACAGTGTTAGCTATAAAAGCTAAAAATAGAATTGTAAAAAGTTTTTTATTCATGATTTTATTTCTTTCGAGTCTGCGAAAGTCGATACACTTACGGAATAAACCTTATGACGTATCTCAAAAATAACCCTTATGACTGTATTTTGACAATAAAAATGCAAATATTGCTCAGCCTCAAAATTGAAAGTGACTAATGTTAGTATTTTAGCCTAATTCGAGCAAAATATTACATTTGCTTTATGAGTTTTGAATTAATTCCTGAAGATTTACAAACGTATTGCGATAAACACTCAAGCCAAGAAAACGAGGTTTTAAAAAATTTAAACCGCCATACAAATGCTAATATTTTACAACCTCGAATGATTAGTGGACATTTTCAAGGTCGCTTTTTAAGCATGATTAGTAGCATGATTAAGCCTAAATATATTTTAGAAATTGGAACTTATACTGGCTATTCGGCCCTTTGTCTTGCTGAAGGTTTACAAGAAAATGGAAAATTATTTACCATAGATGTGAACCCCGAAAATGAAGATTTGGTAAACGAATACATTGAAAAAGCAGGCATGAAAACCAAAATCAGGCATATTATTGGCGATGCTTATCAAATAATTAGAACTTTAAACCATCCTTTTGATTTGGTTTTTATTGATGCCGACAAACCTAACTACGAAAGATACTATGATTTGGTGATGGAGATAATTCCTTCGGGAGCCTTTATTTTACTTGATAATGTACTTTGGAGCGGAAAGGTTTTAAATGAAAAAGCGCTAGAAAAAGATAAAGACACCAAAATTTTGCACCATTTAAACCAAAAAATTACTGCAGATAACCGTGTAGAAAATATTCTTTTACCACTGCGAGATGGATTAATGCTGGTTAGAAAACTATAATTTTACAGAATATAAATGCCAATATTTAGTAAAAATAGCTATTTTACATTTGGCTGCTTATATTTGTAGCTATTATTTTAGTTATGGGTATTCGTCAAGAAAAATTTGCAGGCATTATACAACAGTATTTGGCTGATATATTTTTAAAAGAAAGTGGTTCGTTTAATAATGCATTTATTACTATAAGCAAGGTGGAAGTTTCGCCCGATTTAGGTTATGCAAAAGTGTATTTAAGTTTTTTAAATACTGCCAATAAAACAGAACTACTTGATTTAATTAACTTTAATAACAAAGAAATTAGACGAAGATTGGCTTCTAAAATTAAAAACCAAGCACGCATAGTTCCTGAACTTACTTTTTTTGTAGACGAAAGTTTAGATTATGTTTTCCATATGGAAAAGGTAATGCAAAAAGTAAAAGAAGAAGACGAGAAAAAAGGAAAATAAATTTTAATATAAAAATACACAGCATTTTAGCATAATGAATTACGATCCAATAAAAAAAGACCTAGGAATTGTATTTAACAAATTCACCATTTTACGTAAAATATTTTACAGCCTTTTAGATTTACTTTTGCTACGCAGTTGGCATATTCACCGCGAATTAAAAACATGGATTAACAATAATCCTAAAGCTATGATTTGCGATGCAGGCTCAGGTTTTGGTCAATACAGTTATTTTTTAGCAAAGCACAAAAACCAATACACCATTGATTCATTGGATGTTATGGAAAAACAAATTGCTGATTGTAACGAGTTTTTTGGAAAAGTAGGTTTAAGCAATGCTAAATTTCAATTTGCCGATTTAACAAAACCTTTTGCAACTAATAAATACGATTTGATTCTTTGTGTGGACGTAATGGAGCATATTTTAGAAGATGTTGATGTATTTACCAATTACCACCAAGCTATGAAACCAGGCGCAATGCTTTTGATTAGTACGCCAAGCGACCAAGGCGGAAGCGATGTACACGAAGAAACAGGCGAAAGCTTTATTGGCGAGCACGTTCGCGATGGCTACCCTGTAGCTGAAATGGCCGAAAAATTAAAAAAGGCAGGTTTTGAAAAAATGGAAATACTTTATAGCTATGGCAATCCAGGTAAAATAGCTTGGAAACTAAGTATGAAATACCCAATGTTAATGCTTAATGCGAGTAAAATTTTCTTTTTAATTTTGCCGTTTTATTATATCATTACTTTCCCAATCAGTTTTGTATTAAATTATTTAGATACCAATATGAAACACAGCACTGGAACAGGTTTAATAGTAAAAGCTTGGAAATAACATTTAATTAAATTTATAACCACAAAAATCCCAACTGATATGATATTTTTAGTTGGGATTTTTTATGTGGATGAGTTTTTTATACTCAAATTTAAAGGCTTGTTTTTTATTAAAAATAAATATTACCTTGCGCTTAGTGGAGCAACAAGTAACACCAAAAGAAAAAATATTAAAAAAAGTACGCCAAGCGCTTACTTTTAAAAGTAAAAATCAATTTACCAATATTGATTTAGACAGTAATATTTATGTACAGCCAAGTAGCGATTTAAGCTTGTTAGAGGTTTTTGCTCAGCAATTTACCGCACTTAGTGGCGAGTTTGTTTATTGCAGTAACCAATTTGATTTTTTAGATAAACTCATTACGCTTTTGGAGCAACGAAAATGGAAACATTTTTTTTGTTGGGAACATCAATTACAAGATACACTGAAAGATACCGGCATTAATTTTAGCCATAAAAGAGAACAACTAGAAAAAGTTCAAGCAGCCATAACAACTTGCGAAGCTTTAATAGCTCGCACAGGAACTATTTTAGTTAGTTCAACTGCCAATAGCCGTACTTTAACCATTTGGCCTCCGGTGCATATAGTAGTAGCCAAACGTTCGCAATTGGTTATGGAAACCAAAGATGGAATGCAATTGGTACGCAACCGTTATGGCAAAAATTTACCTTCGCTTTTAAGTTATATAACTGGCCCAAGCCGATCAACCAATATTGAAAACACTTTAGTAGTAGGTGCTCATGGCCCCACAGAGGTTTTTGTTTTTATAGTTGATGATATTTCAAGAGATTAATAGTGCAGAAAAAAACTTACTTTGTTTCCGATTTTCATTTAGGCATTCCTAGCTTTGAAGAAAGCGCAGTACGCGAAAAACGTATTGTTTCTTTTTTAAACAGTATAAAACCAAACTGTAATGAACTGTACATAGTTGGCGATATTTTTGATTTTTGGTTTGAGTACAAAACTGTTGTTCCCAAAGGATTTGTGAGGCTCTTAGCAAAATTGGCAGAGTTTGTTGAAGATGGAATTCCTGTTCATGTTTTTCATGGCAACCACGATTTATGGCAATTTGGATATTTAGAAAAAGAAATTGGCTGTAAAGTGTATGCCAAACCCATTATAAAAACCATTGCAGGTAAAAAATTATACATTGGCCATGGTGATGGTTTAGGGCCTAAACAACATAAGTTTAAGTTTATACTTTCAGTTTATAGAAATTACTTTTTTCAAAGGTTATTTGCATTTTTCCACCCCAATATTGGCATTGGTTTAGCTAATTATTTTAGTAGAAAAAGTAAAGAAGAAACTTACAGCGACAACCATGCATTTTATGGCAAAAATGAGTTTTTAATTCAACACGCGCGTAATTTTTTGCAACACGAACATATTGACTATTTTATTTTTGGTCATAGGCATTTACCCATGATTTATAAATTAAATAATCAATCAAATTATATCAATTTAGGTGATTGGATTGATTACAATACCTATTTAGAATTAGATGAAAATGAGGTAAGTATAAAAAGTTTTACTGATAGTTCGGCCAATTATATTTACAATAATGAAAACTAAGGCATTGTATAATTTTGTTTCATTATCGGTAAAAACAATGGTTGTTTTTACCTTAATGTTTACAAGCAATATAAATGCACAAACCATATTAGATAGCACTAATTTATTAAATGAGTTTGTAGTAAATGCCAAGTTTATTCAAGCAGACGAATTAGGTAATTTGTATGTAGTATCTCCCAGCAATCAATTGTATAAATACAATACTTCGGGCAAAGTTTTAGCTACTTTAAACTACAACTACAATGGAAATATTAGCAGCATTGATGCGAGTAACCCAATGGAAATTTATGTGTTTTACAAAGAAATAAATCGCGTATTATTTTTAGATAATAACCTTGCTTACCGAGGCGAATTAGATTTAACCAAACAAAATATTACCCAAGCATCAGCCATTGCGCGCAGTTACGATAATGGAATTTGGGTTTTTGATTTAGGCGATTTGCAGCTAAAAAAAATGAGCAAAGATGGAACCGTTTCGCAAAGCAGCGGAAACATTATGCAAATTATTAAAACCGATTTTATTCCAACTGTTATTTTAGAAAATACCAAACAGGTATTGATAGCCAATGACAGTATTGCTTTGTTATTCGATGTTTTTGCGTCTTATGTTAAAACCTATAAATTCAGTAAAACAGCATCGTTTCAACTTAACAGTAACTATATTTTACAAACCACAGATAATCAAACAAATGCTATTGAACTAAAAATTGGCATTAACCGTCCTGTATTTCAATTTTTAAATAAAATAAAATGGTCATTCTTAGCGAAAGACCTTATTTATACTTTTCAAGATAACAAGGTAACTATTTATAAAAAATAGTTTGGCTAAATGCTTTTCAGCCTAAAATATTTACCTTTGAGCCTCACATTAATTTATTAAAGAAAAAATATGAAAGTTGCAGTAGTAGGTGCCACAGGTTTAGTGGGTTCTGTTATGTTAAAAGTGTTAACCGAGAAAAATTTCCCGGTATCTGAATTTATTCCAGTTGCTTCCGATAAATCTGCTGGTAAAAAGATACTTTTTAAGAATAAGGAATACACTTTACATACTATGCAACAAGCGGTAGATGCCAGGCCAGATGTAGCTTTATTTTCGGCTGGAGGAAGTGTTTCGCTAGAGTGGGCTCCAAAATTTGCCGAAGTTGGTTGTTATGTTATTGATAACTCATCGGCTTGGCGCATGGATGAAACCAAAAAATTAGTGGTTCCAGAAGTAAATGCGCATGTATTAACTAGCAACGATAAAATTATAGCCAATCCAAATTGTTCAACCATCCAAATGGTATTGGTTTTAAATCCATTACATGCCAAATATAAAATTAAACGTGTGGTGGTTTCTACTTACCAATCGGTTACTGGTACTGGTGTAAAAGCGGTGCAACAAATGGAAAATGAACGCAATGGCATAGTTGGCGAAATGGCTTATAAATATCAAATTGATAAAAATGCCATTCCACAAATTGATGTTTTTTTAGAAAATGGATACACCAAAGAAGAAATGAAAATGGTGAAAGAAACTAAAAAAATTATGGGCGATGATTCGATTAAAGTTACCGCTACATGTGTAAGAATACCAACTACTGGTGGGCATAGCGAAAGTGTAAATATTGAATTTGAAAACGATTTCGATTTACAAGAAGTGCACGATATTTTAACCAAAACTTCGGGAGTTGTTTTACAAAATAATATAGCTGAGTTTGAGTACCCAATGCCGTTATTTGCTGATGGAAAAGACGAAGTTTTTGTTGGAAGAATTAGAAGAGACGAAAGCCAGCCTAATACATTAAACTTATGGATTGTAGCTGATAATTTACGCAAAGGAGCTGCAACTAATACTGTTCAAATTGCTGAGCATTTAGTAGCAAAAGGGTTAATTAAATAAACTCAAATACTTTAAACAAAAAAGGCATTTCTAGTTTTAGAAATGCCTTTTTTGTTTACCTTAATTCATCCTAGTCATCTTGACTAGCCTTGGCAAGAATATCTTTTTCTGATTGTGTTAAACTACTATAACCACTTCGGCTAATTTTATCTAAAATAGCATCCACATCGGCTTGGTTTGGCTTATGAGATTTTGGTGCACTAGCTTTAGGTTTACTCTCTGCTTTGTAATGAATAGTAAGTTTAGGCTTGGGTTTAAATAAATTACCAAAAAACGAACTTACCGAATGAATGGCATTGGTAAATGTATTATTAGTATATAAATATTTAATAAATAAATAGCCTGTCAAAGCACCTCCTAAATGTGCAATTCTTCCACCTGCATTATCGCTTGGAATATTCAGCAAATCAATTAAAACACTAAAAATAGCTATATATCTTAACTGAACTGCAAATACACCAAATAACATAACAGTGTAATGAGGCAATAACGTAGCAGCAGCTGTAACCATGGCTAAAACACCAGCCGAAGCTCCTAAAGCGTATGAATCGGGTAAAGCATCTTTAAATACTGGAAAAACATTATAAAAAAGTAGGTATAATAAACCTCCTCCTATTCCTCCTAAAAAATACACTTGATAAACGCGTGAATTTCCTAAATATTCATGTAATAACATTCCTAACCAATACATCCATAACATATTAAACAGGATATGAAAAAAGCCAGAATGCAAAAACATATAGGTTACCAAACCCCACGGATGGGTAATAAAATTAGCTGGTGAGGCATATAACACAAATAGCTTTTGAACCGAATCCAAAATATCTGTGGCTTGAAACAACCAAAATAATAAGTGAGCAATGGCAAAAACCAAATATACAGCCACATTTAATGCAATGAGTTTTACTACTGCATTATTTTGTGCTAGCTTATATTTTATATCATCGAAAAAAGACATAGATTACTTTAATAAAAAAACGAATATATTAATATAATGTTTTACGATTGGTTTTATTCCAATATTTGATCAAAATATAACCAAACAACATACCGCCCAAATGCGCAAAATGAGCCACATTATCACCTGGAATTTTATTAAATCCTAAGAATAATTCAAGAATACCCATTATAAAAACCAAATATTTAGCTTTGATTGGTATGGGTAAAAATAACATTATAATTTCAGTATTTGGAAACATCATTCCAAAAGCTAACAAAACACCATATACGGCACCACTTGCCCCTATTACAGGAATGTTTATTAATGAATAAAGTTCGATTGATTTGTAAATATAGATGGTCCCTTCTGCTTCTCTAATCGGATTTGCTCCATGCATAATTGCGGAAAACAGTTCGGGTGGCAATTGCAACTGAAGTTGATGAATTTGATAATACTTAACTGCTAAATAAAGTAAAGCACCTCCAAAAGCAGTTACCCCATAAAAAATACTGAATCGTTTCCAACCCCAAAGATTTTCAATAGTAGAACCAAACATCCATAAACTTAACATATTGAAGAAAATATGGTTTAAATCGGCATGCATAAACATATAAGTAACAAACTGATATGGTCTAAAATACTCACTTAATGGGAAATACAATCCAAAGGTTTGAGTTAAATTTACAATACCTCTATCTTTCAAAACAAAGGTAGCCAAGAAAAACAAACCATTTATTATTAATAAATTTTTTACTGCAGGAGGCAATAAACTTGCACTTGGCGGACGATATTGTTGATACATATTTATAAGTTTTATTTAAACATATTGGCCAAATCGGCCATGCTTAAGGTTAATAAACAAGCTTTTCCATCGGGCGAATATTTAGGTTCGCTGCAAGCAAAAAGTTCATCTACCATTCGGTTCATTTCATCGGTTGCAAGCACAGTGCCAGCCTTAATTGCTGCCTTTTTGGCTAAAATTTTGGCAATTAACTCATGTTTGCTATCAGCCAGGTTTTTGTTGTTTTTATAATTACTTATCAAATCTAAAATTAGCTCTTGCTCATTGGTGTATTGCATTTCGGCCGGTACACCATTCACTACAAAAGTGCCTTTACCAAATTCATTTACATCAAATCCTAAAGTTTTTATTTCAGGCAAAATTTCCAATAAAATACTTTCATCAATTGCATTTAGAGTAATGGCCTTGGGAAATAATTTTTGTTGACTAGCAATTGGTTGTTGTTTGATAGCTGCCAAATATTTTTCGAACAAAATACGTTCGTGTGCCGCCTGCTGACTGATAAGTAACAACCCACTTTTAATTTGGGTAGCAATATAAGTTTGCTGTATTTGTAAAAACTGCTGACTGGTTTGCTTATTATTTTCAATTAAAGTTTGCTGAACTGAATTGTTCTCCGATTTTGGAATTTCAGATGGAACATCAGGTGCAGCTATTTTGAATAAATCTTCCCAATTGGTAGTTTGTTGCTTTTTAAAATTGCGCGAACTAGCATATTCATTTTTTAACCAATCGTTTTTGCCCCCACTCACTTTCCCCACTAGTTGCGTTTCGCTACTTTGAATATTGTTAAAATGAGTAGCTTGGTTATTATATAAGTCACGGTTTAAAAACTGATTGTCTTCGTAGCTTTTATCTAAAGTAGGCGTTTCAAAATTTTCGCCTAACACTTTGCGCGTAACCGCACGTAATATTTGGTAAATATTGCGTTCATCCTCAAACTTTACTTCTGTTTTGGTTGGGTGAATATTCACATCCACCTTACTTGGGTCAATTTCTATATTGATGCAATAAAATGGATATTGATCTTTGGCAATGATATTTTCAAATCCACTCACAATAGCGTGATTCAAATAAGCATCTTTTATAAATCGGTTATTTACAAAAATGTATTGATCGCCCCTGGTTTTTTTTGCAATTTGAGGTTTACCTATAAAACCACTTGCATTGATAATAGTAGTTTGTTCCTCAAAAAGTAATAAATCATCAGGTTTTTTATCGTCAAACAAATCGCTTATTCTAAAAGCCAAATCGGCTGGTTTTAGGTTATGCATTTGATCATCGTTATGCCATAACTCAAAACCAATATGCGGATTAGCCAAAGCTGCTCGAGTAAATTCATCAATGATATGGCGCAACTCCACAGGATTTGACTTCAAAAAATTTCTGCGAGCTGGAATATTAAAGAATAAGTTTTTTACCGAAATACTGGTTCCCGTTTGCCATGAAATGGCTTCGTGCTTTATAATATTGCTACCTTCAATTAAAATATAAGTACCTATGGTATCTTCGTTTCGTTTGGTTTTAAGTTCAACTTGCGCTACCGAGGCGACTGAAGCCAAAGCCTCACCCCTAAAACCCATGGTTTTTATTTTAAAAACATCTTCAATGGTTTTAATTTTTGAGGTAGCATGGCGTTCCCAACACATTCGTGCATCGGTTTCGCTCATTCCTTTTCCATTATCAATAACCTGAACTAAAGCTTTTCCAGCATCTTTTAAAATAAGTTTTATATGTGTAGCGCCAGCATCTATGCTGTTATCTAACAACTCTTTAACTATACTTGCTGGCCTTTGAATTACCTCGCCTGCCGCTATTTGATTAGCCACATGTTCGGGTAAAAGCTTAATGATATCTGACATAATTTGGAACTACAAAAAACCGTAAATTTTAGCAGATTATGAAATTTAGTTAAGGAATGTTTAAAAGTACTTATCCTTAACCAAAGCCATCGCTTAAAGCGATGGCTTCGATATTAATAATAACCACCAAAATTATTTTTTACTTGTTCATTTAAACATTCAAATTATATTTGCTGCGCATTTGGTTTTTAAAGTAGCTGTTTGGCTATTTCAAAAATTAAAAGGGAATCAGGTGAAAAACCTGAACAGTACCCGCTGCTGTGAGTATCATATTTTAGCTTAAAAATCTAAAATCAATTTTTGTTTCAACTCTTTGTCACTGAAAACTAAAAACTTTCGGGAAGACCAAACAAAAGTGATACGAGTCAGAAGACCTGCCAATTGCAAAAACATATTGTAGCTTTCGGGAATAAAGGCTTGCAGTGGTTTCGATTTATTTTAACTTTTAAAAAGTTTCTTTTTTCGGCATCATTACTTCAACGATAAATTGATGTATGCTTTGTTGCATGTATTAATTTCCGTTTGCTACAGTTTAATTTTATAAAAAATGATAAAATACTACTGTACATTGGTAATGAATTGCGTGTTCTTTTGGGCTTATGCTCAAACAGAAAGCAATGATTCTACCCAAAAATTACAAACAGTATTTATTAAAAGTTTAAGGCTAGAAAGTCTAAATAAAAGCACCGTAATTCAAAGCATAACTCCAATAGAGTTACAAAGTAGACAAGGAAGCAGCATGGCTGAAGTGTTACAAGAAAACACACCTGTTTTTATTCGCAATTATGGTTCGGGCGGACTGGCTACCGCAAGTTTTAGAGGAAGTAATGCATACCACACACCAGTAATTTGGAACGGAATTAATATTCAAAACCCAATGAATGGGCAAATTGATTTTAGCAGCATTCCTGTTTTTTTAAGCGATGAAATTAGCTTGCAATATGGCGGTAATGGTGGAGTTTGGGGAAGTGGCTCCATGGCTGGATTATTGTTTATTAATAGCCAAATTGCTACACATCAAAAACCCAAAATTGAACTTTTTACAAGCGCGTTTGATTATGGTATTTTTCAAAATGGTTTTAAAATAAGCTTCAATTACAAGAAACTTTTTTCAAACACCAAGGTGTTTACTAGCTTTGGTGATAATAATTTTGAATTTGAGTATAAAAATCAAAATTTTACTCAAAAAAATGCCCATTTAACCAATAATGGTTTTCAGCAAGTATTAGCATTTAACCAAAATAATAAAACCAATTTTACAGGATTAATTTGGTATAACGAAAGTGAAAAACAAATAGCTCCAAACATCAATGCAGCTTACAATGATGCTGTTCAAAAAGATAAAAATTTACGGACTGCTATTACTTGGCAAAACAAAACTTTAAGAAGTAATAACGAAATAAAATTAGCCTATTTTTACGATGAAATATATTTTAAAAGTAATGATATAAGTGCTTCAAATAATAAGAGTTATACTTATAATTTATCTGCTGAAAAAAACTATTCTTTTAATACAAACAATTCCATCCATTTGGGAATAATAAATTGGCTAGCTTTTGCCAATGTTGACGGTTATAACGAGCCAGTAAATCAGAATAGATTAGCTGCATTTTTGTATTTTAAAAATACCAGTAAAAACAAAAACACACAACAACAACTTGGCTTAAGAAAAGAGTTGGTAAATAAAGATTTTGTTCCATTTATACCAAGTTATTATTTACAACAAAAATTACTTAAAAATACATTGCTTAAAGTGAATGTAGCTGCTACTTATCGCTTACCTACTTTTAACGATTTATATTGGAAAAATGGAGGCAATTTAAACCTACAATCGGAACAAGGTTGGGGAGCAGATTTTGCTATCAATCACATCAAAAAAATCAAAGTAATTTCGTTTAATTATACCGTTTCGTTATTTTATAAAACCACCGAAAATTATATACAATGGATTCCAATTAACTCGGCTATTTTTTCGCCCATCAATATTGGGAATGTAAATGCCAGAGGAATAGAAGTATTGGCAAAAAATGCTGTTAGTATCAATAAAAACAACTTGCTTCAGTTTAACTATATTGGAAGTTTTTTACAAGCTACCGATACTAAAACAGAGCTGCAATTGATATTTACACCAAGAATAAAACATGTATTAAATGTGATATATAATTATCAGGATTTAACTATCAAATACAACCATACTTATACAGGTGTAAGCTTTACCAAAAGTGACTTAAGCGAGTGGAACAACGATTTTGAAATAGGTAATTTGTCACTATCAAAAACCACCAATTTCAATAATCAAAACGATTTAAATATTCAATTAGGTATCAACAATATTTGGAATAAAAGCTATCAAGTAATGCCAGATAGGCCAATGCCTTTAAGAAATTTACAATTAACGATACAATATTCATTTACTAAAAAATAAAACTATTATGAAAAATAAATTTATAAAAATAGCAAGCGTTTTAAGTTTTGCTGCCTTATTTAACTTAAGCGCTCAAGCGCAAACTGCCGATTTTGAAGACATTCAATTACAAGGCGCTAACAGTGTAAAAATTCCTAATACTGGAACAGTAAATAGCAATTTCACCAGTGGATCTTGTACTTTTTCTAACAGCTATGCCATTTCGTTCGGAGGCTATTGGAACAATGGTTGGGCTTATTCAAAAGTAAATGATACCACCACTGCGGGCTTTACCAATTTATATGGAAGTTATGCCAATAAAGGATTTAATAACAGTAATAATTATGCTGTTTCGCAAAACGAAACATTTATAAAAATAAACCAAAATACTTTATCAGGTTTATATGTAACCAATAGCACTTACGCAGCTTTAAGTATGAAAAATGGTGATGCATTTGCTAAGAAATTTGGTGGCACCAATGGCAATGATAGTGATTGGTTTAAACTGACCATTAATGCTTATCAAAATGGAAATTTAAAAACAGAAAAAGTAGAATTTTACTTAGCTGATTTTAGATTTGCTGACAACTCAAAAGATTATATAGTAAAAGATTGGACTTTTGTAAACCTTACTTCTTTAGGTAGTTTAGATAGTTTAAAATTTACTTTAACCAGCAGCGATACCAACCAATTTGGACTAAAAACACCAGCATTTTTTTGTGTAGATAATATAATGACCAATATCGATACCGCAACTTTTGAGAACTTAAATTTACCATTTGGACAAGATTATTGGAACAGAGGAAGCAAAGTTTTTACAGAACAATTTATTAGTGGAAACACTTTCTTTGGTAGTGAATATTCTGTGACACCGTCATACAACTATTGGAGTGATGGATATGCTATTTCGAATAGCACTGATTCAACTACCGAAGGTTTTACTAATTTATATAGTTCAGCTAATGGCAAAGGAGCTTTAAACTCCAATAATTATGCCGTATCAAATGGAAATACAACTTTTATTACAGCCCAGGGAAAAGCAACTGACATAGAAGTAATTGCAAAAGGTATTTGGCTTAACAATGGAACATATCCTTATTACAGTATGCTTAAAGGAGATGGATTTGGCAAAAAATTTGGAGGTGTAAGTGGTAACGATTCGGATTATTTCAGAGTAATTATTCATGGATATTTACGAAATAAAAAAACTATTGATAGTGTAATTTTTTACTTGGCTGATTTTAGAAATGCTGATAATAGCAAAGACTATATTCTAAAAAATTGGGCTTATGCCGATTTAACAAAAATAGGTACAGTAGATAGTATTTCATTCAAACTAGAATCAAGCGATGTGGGACAATTTGGAATGAATACGCCTGCATTTTTCTGCATTGACAACTTTGAATATGATATAAAAACAAGTATTAATGAAATTGCTAAAAATAATGCTGTAAAAATTTATCCAAACCCAAGTTCAGAAAATATATATTTAAATTATGAAGGCGATTTTAGTACCATCAATATAATTAATATACAAGGTAAAACTATATTGCAAAGCACCACCCAAAATATTGACATAAGTGGTTTAGAAAACGGTATTTATATAGCACAAATTATTACCGAAAATGGTGTTTTAAATAGTAAATTTGTAAAGCAATAGCTAACCAACAGTAGAGACAAGGCATGCCTTGTCTCTACCATTTAGAAAAAAACAATGAAAAATAAATTATTAGTTTTATCCATACTTATATGCAAATTCGCTTTTGCTCAATTTGATCCACAAGTTGGCTTTGGAAGCAAGTTTGCAATTAGTAAAGATAGCAGCATTATTAAAGGTTGGGCCACCAGTTGTAAAGTTACGCGTGGGTGGCAAAATTACCTAGATACTACATTAGGTAAAGCTACTGTTGGCAGTGAGTTTTACGGAACTTTAGCAGCCGATGGACAAGTAATTAGTTTAGGCGATTCAGGCATAGCTGTTTTACAATTCGATAATCCAATTTCAGACAAGCCAGGACCTGATTTTTGTGTGTTTGAAAATGGTTTTATTGTTAACAATACCAAAGGCGAAAGCCATACTGAATTATCCTTTGTAGAAGTAAGCAGCGATGGTATAAATTATGTGCGTTTTCCTTCACAATGTTTGTTAGATTCTACTATTCAAAAAGGAAATTTTGAAGGCTCCGATGTAAGTTTAATTGATGGTTTAGCAGGTAAGTATATTGGCGGTTATGGAACTCCATTCGACCTCAATATTTTTGCGCCTTTATCATCTATCAATATTTCAAAAATTACCCATGTTCGTTTGATTGATGTGGTAGGGAACAAAGATGCAGCCTTTCCGGCTCGGGATAAAAACGGCAGAAAAATTATTGACCCTTGGCCAACGCCATTTGCAGCAAGCGGCTTTGATTTAGATGCAGTTGGTGTTATCAATCAATTATACAATACCAATATTTTTCAAGCCAAAGATTTTCCATTTACCTTGTTTCCAAATCCAATAAACAATGGGGAAAATTTAATCATTGATAACTTAAACAATGCAGTAGTTTGCATTAGCAATTTACAAGGCCAAGCACTATTTACAAGCCAAGCAAATACCAAAATTGAAATTGAAACCAATAAATTATTAGACGGAATTTATATCCTAAGTATTGCGCAACAGAATAAAGTTTATCATCAAAAAATTAGCATTAATTAACCATTTGTTTTGAAAAATATATTTCTACTTTTTACCATTGTATTGTTTGTACTAACCAGTTGTGATAAAGCACCACAAGTGCATGAAATAACTGCTATTCCAGACTCCACTTTAGGAGGTGTTTTTATAATAAACGAAGGTAATTATATGCAAGGTAATGCAGAGTTAAGTTTTTTAGATTTAGGCTTAAACCAAAAGTTTGACAATGTATTTTTTCAAGCTAATAAACGCAAACTTGGCGATGTTTTTCAATCCATGAATATCATCAATGGCAATGCTTATTTGGTTATAAACAATTCAAGTAAAATTGAAATTATCAACCCCAAAACTTTTAAAACTGTAGGTAGCATAACTGGCTTACACTCTCCAAGGTACATCATTAAAACTAGCACCAACAAAGCTTATGTAAGCGACATTTACGACAATCATATTTTTGTTGTTGATTTAAGCAGCAATCAAATTTTAAAGAAAATTCCACTTTGGGGTTGGGTGGAAGAAATGGTTTCGATAAATGGAAAAACTTATGCTACCAATATGCGTAGTAATTCTATAAACATTATTGATGAAAATACTGACCAAATAATTGATAGCATTGAAACACCATTTGCTCCAAAAAATATTTTAAAAGATTCTAGTAATAATTTATGGGTTCTTTGTGGCGATGCCAACGCCAATAACAAAAAGCATTTTATTGTAAAAATAGATTTAGAAACCAAACAAATTATAAAGCAATTTGAAATAAAAACACCAAAAACCAATGCCAATAAACTGCGCATAAATGCAACAGGAAATAGCTTATTTTGGATTGATGAAGGCGTATTTAAAATGTCTATTAACGATAGTACTTTACCACCAAATCCAATTATTGATAAACAACAACGCATTTTTTATGGCTTAGCCATTGACCCAAAATACCACGAAATTATGGTGAGCGATGCCAAAGATTTTAACTCTAACAGCGATGTTTATCGTTACGATTTCAATGGGCAATTATTAGGCAAATTTACTGGAGGAAAAATTACCAGCGATTTTTATTTTTACTATAATTAATGGACTCAAAAATTAAAACATTAATTACCAAAAGTAATATTCCTAAAAGGAGTGAATTAAAAGAAGGCACTCACTTTTATTACAACGAAAGTGGTTATATGGTTTTTACCGAACTGTACCATAAAATGAGAGGCTACTGCTGCAATAGTGGTTGCAAACATTGCCCTTATGGCTTTAAGAAGTAATGTTTCAATTATTTGAATTTGGTCATATTCTTTTCTTCAGTTTTTTTTTACCCTGCCGATTCTTATTTTGCATGATTAAATATTAAAAAATGAAGAAAATAATTTTACTAAGTATTTCTTATTTTATCGGTTTACAAGCATTTGCACAACGCAGTAATTGTCCCGTATCGCCAGAAGCTAATACCATAACACAAAACGATGGTTCAAAAATAACATTAGTGGCTTATGGAAATGAGCAAGAAAGTTATTTAGAAACACCAGAAGGTTATACCGTATTGGTTAATGGAAATGGCATTTTTGAATATGCTTATATTGATGCCAATGGAAATTTAAGTCCTAGTGGAATTAAAGCTAATAATGCAACCACGTTTGCTGGAAAAAATAGTTTTTCAAAACACTTGCGTTACAGTAAAACGCAACAAGCTATTTTAGCCGAAACTTTTTCGCAACTAACTAAATTAGAAAACACTAAACTTAAAAAAGCCGGCCCACAAGGTTTTCCAACTAAGGGTACTCATAAGGTTTGTGTACTTTTAATTGAATATCCTGATTTACGCGCTACTGTTCAAAAAAGTGTGGTTGAGAATTTATTTAATCAAACAAATTATAACGGAACCGGTAGTTTTAAAGATTATTATTTAAGAACTTCATTTGGTCAATTAACCTTAAATAGCGATGTTTTTGGCTGGTACATGGCCGATATGAATTATATAAATTATGGGAAAAACAATGCAAATTACAATGCAAATACCAGAGATTTAGTGAGAGATGCTGTAGTAGCAGCTGATTCAGCTGGAGTTGACTTTTCAATTTATGATAATGATAATGATGGCGAAGTTGATGGACTAGTCCTTTTACACGCAGGAATTGGAGCAGAGGAACAAAGTGCTCCAAACGCCAACAACTATATTTGGAGCTTTAGAAGCACTTACTTTGGAAGTTTAGTTACCGATGATGGCAAAAGTATCGGCCCTTTTTGTTTTTTCCCTGAAAAAAGATATAATGGAGGTGCTTACAGTACAGTAGGAATTGGCGTAATGACTCACGAGTTTGGCCATATTTTAGACTTACCAGATTTATACAGTACGCAAAGCAATGGCGAAGGTTCAGGTAATTATACCAACATGGCTGGAGGCCCTTGGTTAAATGGTGAAAAAACACCTTGTATGTTTGATGCTTGGAGCCGCATGGTGTTAGAATGGCATACACCAACTTTAATATCTCAAAATGGAACTTATACCATTCCAAAACCACTAGTTGATAGTAATTTTAGTTATAGAATTAATACTACCAAAGCCAACGAGTACTTTTTATTAGAAAATCGTCAGTTGAGAGGAAACGACAGGTATTTACCAAGTAAAGGACTAGCCATTTGGCATATTAATACCAATACTGCAAGATTACTTTCAGGTGGAAGTGGCAATAATGTTAATAACGATACGGCTCGCTATGGAATGGGTTTAATGCAAGCCGATGGATTACGTAACTTAGAACGCGGAACCAATAGAGGTGATGCAGGCGATTTATTTCCAGGTACTACCAATAATCGAAATTTTAATAGTAACACCAATCCTTCATCGTATTTCCACCCTACAACTGCTGGTGTAAGAGCACCAACCAATGTTACCATATCTAATATTACAGTTAATCCAGATAGCTCAATAACATTTACTTTAGGGAATAAACCCTTTGCATCGTTTAGTGGGGGTTCAACCACTGGTTGCGTTCCTTACACTATTAACTTTAAAAACAACTCACAATTTGCCAATGGTTATAAGTGGAATTTTGGAGATAGCTCAGCAGAAGTATCTGATGCTAACCCAACTTACACCTTTACCAAAGCAGGAACATATACTGTGAAATTATATGTTTTAGACTCAACCAATGCACCGATTGATTCAATTTCGCAAAACTATGTAGTTAACCAAAGCCCTGTGGCATTTGGCAGTATTACCCGAATTAATGCAGACTCGTTTTATTTTGAAAACAAATCAACTGGTCAAGATTTTGTAAGATGGAGATTTGGCAGCAGTTCTAACAATAACCAAGATCCATTTGGATTTAGCTTTAAAACTCCTGGCAAAATTGATGTGAGTTTAATTGCCTTTAAATCAAGCTGTACCGATACTTTTAGCACCACATTAGATATTTGGAATACATCAATAAATGAAACAAAGCTTACTCAAAATATTGCTGTTTATCCTAATCCATTTGTTGAAGAAATAAATATTTCGTTTGAAAGTTTAACTAATAACCTAGGCATTTTAAGTGTACAAAATGTTTTAGGACAAGAAGTTTACAGCCAACCATTTACAAGCAAAAAAGGAATAAATAATTTAAATATTAACCTACCTTTAGCTAATGGAATTTATTTTATTAGATTAACTATTAATAATCAAACATTTACCCAAAAGGTTTTAAAAAATAAATACTAAGTAAATAGCTTCACTGTTTTCTTGTAAAAAAGCGCCTATTCTGTAAAGGAAAGGCGCTTTTTTTATGCCAACAAGGCTAAAACATATTAACCTAATTAACAGATAATTATGCAAATAACTTTTTGGCATGAAAAAATGAGTAGCAAAATTTAATAAATTATAATCCACTAAATATCAACAACTAACAACAATTTTACACAAAAGAGTTAAAATTTATTATGTAAAATGACTAAAAGGCTGTAAAATTATACGACATTTGCAAGTCAATTTTCAAACATAAATAAAGTAGAGAGGGAATAAAAATAGCCATGAGGCAGTTAAAAATCAGTAAACAGTTTACCAATCGTGAAAGCAAATCGTTAGATAAATATCTTAACGAGATAAGCAAAGTTTCAATGATTGACGCTCAAGAAGAAGTAGAACTTGCACGTAGAATCAGAGAAGGCGATCAAGTAGCTTTAGAGCGTTTGGTAAATGCAAATTTACGTTTTGTTGTTTCAGTATCAAAACAATACCAAAACCAAGGTTTAACCCTTGGCGACTTAATTAACGAAGGAAATTTAGGATTAATAAAAGCGGCAAAAAGATTTGATGAAACCCGTGGTTTTAAATTCATTTCATACGCAGTATGGTGGATTCGTCAATCAATCTTACAGGCATTAGCTGACCAAAGTCGTATAGTACGTTTACCATTAAACAAAGTAGGTTCAATTGGCCGTATTGGTAATGCAGCTGCTAAATTAGAGCAAGAATTAGAGCGCGAACCAACTGTAGAAGAAATTGCGTTATCAATGGATATTCCAATTTTAGAAGTAGAAAATGCTTTACGTAGTACTGGTCGTCACTTATCAATTGATGCACCATTAACCGAGGGCGAAGACAATACTTTATTGGGTATTTTAGATAGCAACGATGAACCACGACCTGATGTTCAGTTAATCAACGAATCATTACAAAAAGAAATTAACCGTGTAATTTCAACTTTAAGCGAAAAAGAAAAAGATGTGTTGAAGTTTTACTATGGCTTAGATGGCGGCCCAGCGCATACTTTAGAAGATATTAGCGAAAAAATTGGTTTAACACGTGAACGTGTACGCCAAATTAAAGAAAAAGCTTTGCGCAGATTACGTAAATCATCGAAAAGCAAAATCTTAAAAGCTTACTTAGGATAAATTTTATTCTATTTATTCATTCAAAAAATCCCAATTGTATTGATATGCAATTGGGATTTTTACGTATTAAAAAATCCATTTAAAACTATATTTAGTAAAGTTTATTAAACAGTTACAGAATAAATAACATTAGAAAACAAATGACCACATCACCCAAATATACCAATGCATTAATTCATGCTTCAAGTCCTTATTTATTGCAACATGCACACAATCCAGTAAATTGGGTAGAATGGAGCGAAGAAACGCTGCAAAGAGCCAAAAACGAAGACAAAATGATATTGGTAAGCATTGGTTATTCGGCTTGCCATTGGTGCCATGTAATGGAACACGAAAGTTTTGAAAACGAAGAAGTGGCTGAGTTAATGAATAAACATTTTATTTGCATAAAAGTAGATAGAGAAGAACGCCCCGATATTGACCAAATTTATATGGATGCGGTACAATTGCTAACAGGCAGAGGTGGTTGGCCATTAAACTGTTTTGCATTGCCCGATGGCAGGCCGCTGCATGGTGGTACTTATTTCCCTATAGAACAATGGAAAAAAACATTGCAATCCATTGCCGATTTTTACCAAACTCGCAAAGAAGAAGCTTTTCAATATGCGGCTGAATTAACCAGTGGAATCAATAAATTAGACCATATTTTACCTGTAGAAAATGTAGAAATAAAGCTTGAAACCATTGATAATGCAGTGGAAAATTGGAGCAAAAACTTCGATTTAATTTATGGTGGTTATAATTGGGCGCCCAAATTTCCTATGCCTAATAATTGGGAATTTTATTTACAATATTACAAGCAAAGCAATAATCCGCTGTATTTAGATGCTGTTATTAAAACATTAGATGGCATGGCCAATGGTGGTATTTTTGATCAAATTGAAGGAGGATTTGCGCGCTACAGCACCGATTTGTATTGGAAAGCACCTCATTTTGAAAAAATGCTTTACGATAACGGGCAATTGATGGGTTTGTATGCAAATGCTTATCAATTAACCAAAAATAACCTTTACAAAGACATTGTTTACAAAACACACCAATTTTTACAACATGAGCTAACCCACGAAACAGGTTTATTTTACTCGGCTTTAGATGCCGATAGTGAAGGCGTGGAAGGAAAATATTATATATGGACTCGCCAAGAATTGGTGAATATTTTAGGTGATGATGAGCCTTTATTTAGCATTTATTATTCGGTAGATGCTTATGGAAATTGGGAACATGACGCTAATATTTTATACAAAACACGCAGCCACGAAGAGTTAGAGAAACTAACGGGTAAAACCATTATTGAAATAGAACAAATTATTGAAAAATGTAATGCATTATTGCTGAAAGAGCGCAACAAAAAAACCAAACCAGGGCTAGACAATAAAGTAATTACAAGCTGGAATGCTTTGATGATTTCAGGCTATTGCGAAGCCTTTAAAGCTTTTGGAGTAAAGGAATTTTATACCACAGCACAAAAGGCATTGGATAGCATTTTACAACACCTTTGGACAGATAAAACATTATACCGAATTTATAAAAATGGCAAAATTAGCATTCCGGGTTTTGCCGAAGATTATGCTTGTTTAACCAAAGCTTTGATTGATTTTTACCAAATTAGTTTTGACGAAAAATATTTAATAAAAGCCAATGAATTAATGGAATTAAGCATATCTTATTTTTATAGCGAAGAAAAGAAATTGTTTTACTTTAAATCGAACACGGATGCTGCTTTGATAGCACGCAAACTAGATTTAACTGATGATGTAATACCAAGTGCCAACAGCATTTTTGGGCATTGTTTACAAGACTTGAGTTTTTATTTTAGCAATAATAATTACGAAAAAATGGTGGATGACATGCTGCTTTTGGTGCAACAAAAATTTGCCAAAACAACCAGCAGTTATACCAATTGGATGCAGTTAAGTTTAAATAAAATACAAGGAGTAAAACAAATAGTAATAGCTGGACCCGAAGCCAAAAATTATTTTGCGCAATTGAACCAAAACTATTTACCCAATAGCCTTTTTGCATTGGCAGCAGAACAATCGGTTATTCCATTGGTAAAAGATAAATTACCGATAAAAAATAAAACCACCATTTACGTTTGTCAAGATAAAACTTGTGGATTGCCTGTTTTTAGTTTGGATGGGATTGGTTAAAAAAACTTTTACACACCGCTTTAATATAAAAAATAAAGTATTTTATTTGCCAAATGGATTTGAAAGGAAAAGTAATTTTAACCATGCCATTAGTTACTGGCGAAGGTAAAAATGGCCAATGGCGCAAACAAGAGTTTGTTATAGAAACAGGCGATCAATACCCTAAAAAAGTATTATTTAGTTTAATGGGTGCTAAAATTGACCAAAACCCTGTAGTAGTTGGACAAGAAGTAGTAGTAAGTTTTGATGCAGAAAGCAGAGAATATAACGGAAGATATTATACCAACTTAAATGCTTGGAAAGTAAGTGCAGTAGGTGCTAGTAATGGTGCTCCGCAAAATAATTTCCAACCAAGTACTCCACAAAATAACTTTGAAGCACCTGCAAATATGTCGTTTAGCAGCGATGATAGTGCTTCGGACGATTTACCATTTTAATAACTAAAAATTAGTAATATAGCTAAGGCTACCTGTTAAAGGTGGCCTTTTTTATTTTATAACTACCACATTTTTAAACCAAAACAACATTTTTAAAAACAGCAAATTAATGCTAGTTTTTTTTAAATTGCACCCACTAAATGAAACCAACTGATATAGTAATTATAGGCGCAGGACCAGCAGGTTGCAGCACATCGCTTTTTTTAGCTAAAAATAAAATTCCACATACCATTATTGACAAGGCTTTGTTTCCACGCGATAAAGTTTGTGGAGATGCTTTGAGCGGAAAAGTGGTGTATGTAATGAAACAGCTTAACGAGCAAATGATTTATGATTACAACCAAAACAGCAATCAGTTTTTGCCAAGTTGGGGTGTAAAATTTGTAGCTCCTAATGGTAAATCAATTGATATTCCGTTCAAAAACGATATTAGCAAAGAAACACATGCGCCTGGTTTTATTAGTAAACGCATTGATTTTGATGCCAGTTTATTTAACAGATTAGACCGAAATTATGCGCAAGTATTTGATGGAACTGAGCTTATAAATGTAGAAAAAACCAATAATGGCATAAACCTTCAACTTAAAAATCATACGGAAGAGTTTGAAATTAAAGATGTAAAAATGCTGATTGGTGCAGAAGGCGATCGCTCCATTGTTGCTAAAAAACTATCTAATATAAAAAAGGAAAACGACCATTACTGCGCTGGAATTAGGGCTTATTACGAAGGTGTAACCGAATTACATGCTCAAAATTTTATAGAACTACACTTTTTAGAAGAACTTTTGCCAGGTTATTTCTGGATTTTTCCATTGCCAAACGGACAAGCCAATGTGGGTGCGGGTATGTTAAGTTCATCAGTTAGTGCTAAAAAAGTAAATTTAAAAGAAGATATGTTGCGCGCCATTGCCAACAATCCTAAAATAAAACACCGTTTTGCAAATGCTAATTTGGTAGGTAAAATTCAAGGTTGGGGATTGCCTTTAGGCAGCAAAAAACGAGTAATAAGTGGCGATAATTTTTTACTTACTGGCGATGCTGCAAGTTTAATTGATCCATTTACAGGAGAGGGAATAGGAAATGCGATGTATAGCGGGATGTTGGCTGCTGCACATATTCAAAATTGTATAACACAAAATAACTTTAGCGCTAGCTTTAACCAACAATACGACACTGCCTTTTACGACAGGCAATGGGATGAATTAAAACTAAGCCATACCATGCAAAAGTTATGCAAATACCCATGGTTATTTAATTTTGTGGTAAACAAAGCTAATAAAAATAAGGCCTTACGCGAAACCATAAGTTGTATGTTTGAAGACCTAGATTTACGAGCAAAATTGCGTAATCCATTGTTTTATGCAAAATTGCTAATTAACGATTAATCAAACAATTAAAAATGTTAGATAGTATAAAAAACTTCTTTGGAAACATGGTTTTAAAAAGCATGATTAAGGCAAAAAAAAGCAAAAATCAATTTATGCCTTTTGATAAAGCCAAAGAAATTGGAATTATATATAATGCCGATGATGTTCAAAATGAAAATAAAGCCCAACAATTTGCCACAGACCTAAGAAACGAAGGTAAAAAAGTAATGTTAATGGGGTTTATTAACGCCAAAGAACTACCTGCTAAACGTATGCCTCAAATTAATAGCGAATACTATTGGAAAGAAAAACTTTCATTTTTCAATTTACCTAACAATGATAAAATTGGACAATTTCCTAATATTCAGTTTGATATACTTTTTAATATTTACCACGATGAAAATATTTCGCTTCAAGGTTTGTCGGTAATGAGTAAAGCCAAATATCAATTAGGGGCACAAATGAACCTTGCCACCCAAATATTTGACATGACTATAGACACAGGCAATAACAAAGATATTTATTATTTGGCCAAGCAAATGGAGTTTTATTTAAAAGCAATTTGACCCAAATATTTCATTCAAAAATAGGCTGTTCATTTTTTAAAAATATATTCGCAATCCATATGAAATACACCAAACTAATTGCATTTTTTGTAATACTTTTTATTAATAATCAGCTTTTTGCACAAAAAAAAGACGATATATACAGCAATAAAATATTTAACTTTCAGTTTATTTACAATGGTCAAACTGCAAGTGGCGATTGGTCAAAAATGTATGGAACTAGCTCAGGTTTGGGTTTTGGGGTTAACTATAAAAGTAAAAGCAATTGGCTTTTTAGTGCAGAAGGAAGTTTTATGCTTTCGAGCGATTTAAAACAAGGTGGCGCTAATTTATATTATTTAACCAATAGCAATGGCTACACTTTTAACTCTAATAATGGAACTCCAGCTACAGTTGATTTAACCATGCGTGGCTTCAATACTTTTGCCAAAGTTGGTAAAATATTTCCAGTAGCTCGTTTTAATAAAAATCATGGTTTTATTATTCAAGCTGGTGCAGGTTACTTAATGCATTATTTGTATTTCAATATTCCGCAAAGTTCGGTAGCACAACTTAACGAAACCAACCAACGAGGCTACGATAGATTGCATGGAGGTATGGCTACCAACCAGTTTATTGGTTATTATTACCAATCAGAAAGCAGATTGGTAAATTTTTATTTTGGTGTAGATTTTATACAAGCTTATACCAAAAACTTAAGAGAATTTAACTACGACACACAACAGTACGACACTGGTAATAAGCAAGATAACATTACCGCATTTCGTTTTGCATGGATGATTCCAATTTACTTGGGAAGCAAAAACGAGGAATTTAATTTTGAATCAAAATAAAAAATGATGTGGTATTATTTAGGTTATTGGCTTTATACCATTGGCAATAATGGTTATTTTGCATTGTTAAAATTTGCCGTGTTGTTTAATAATAGAGCCAAACTTTTTATTGAAGGCCGCAAAAATTTAATATACCACATTACCCAAACTTTACAACACGATTCAAGAAAAAGTATATGGTTTCATGTAGCATCGCTTGGGGAGTTTGAGCAAGCCAGACCTGTAATAGAGCAACTGAAGCCCCTTTATCCCAACCATAAATTTATAATTACCATTTTTTCACCATCGGGTTATGAGCCTAGAAAAAATGACACTATAGCTGATTACATTTTTTATTTACCCAAAGATTCGAAAAAAAATGCACAGGTTTTGTTTCGGTTATTCAATCCAGCAATGGCATTTTGGGTAAAATACGATTTTTGGTTTCATTATTTAAACACACTAAAAACCAATAACATACCAACATTTTTAATAACAGCAAGTTTTAATAACAAACAAGTTTATTTTAAACAATTCGCTCATTTTTACCAGAAATTATTGAGCAATTTTGATTTTATTTTTACTCAAAACGAAAGTAGCACTCAATTACTTAAAAATATTAAAATTACCAATGTACAAACAACTGGAGACACTAGATTTGACAGGGTTTATAATGCTTTGCAACAAACTGAAAATTTACCATTAATAGATCAATTTAAAGGAGATAAATTATTGATTGTAATAGGTAGCAGCTACCTGTTAGAAGAAGAAATGCTGGCCAATTTTTTCAGCACCTGCCCTACCCTTTCATACCAATTAATTATTGCACCGCATTTTATAAACGAAGAAAGATTACTCGAAATTGAAAACACTTTTCCTGAAAAAATTATTCGGTACAGCCAAGTCAATGCAACTAATATTGCTAATTACCGCTCACTCGTAATTGATAATATAGGCATGTTGAGTAAAATTTATAAATATGCTGATATTTCGTTTGTTGGCGGTGGTTTTAAACCAAAAGGATTGCACAATATTTTAGAAGCAGCTACTTTTGGAAATGCCATTGTTTTTGGAAATGAAATAGCCTATTTTCCTGAGGCAATAACTTTTAGAGACCAAGAGGCCGCTATTTCTGTTCAAAACCAACAAGAGTTTAACTTAGCATTTAAACAATTAACCGAAAATATTGAATTTAGAAAAAAAATGGGTACCAAAGCACAACAAATGATTTTAGAAAATGTAGGTGCCACTCAAAAAATAATTCAATATATTTCAAAAGCTTATATACATTTGAACTAATTAATAAATACTAATATGAAAAAAATCTCTCTACTTATTATGCTTTCAATTGCTGCGTTTGCATCGTATGCACAATGCACTCCTGATCCAAACTGGAATACAGATGGAATTAGTCCAAGTCGCTTACCTGACGGAAATGTAGGAGTAAATTACTCAACTATTATTTCGTTTAAAACTCCTAAAGATACTTCATTAGTTTACTCAGGTCAAACTTATAACGCCACCATTGATTCAGCTAGAGCTGAAACCCTTAAAAATGTTCCTCCAGGATTTACTTGGGCTTGTAATATTTCAAACTGCACTTGGAAAGGCGGAGATAAAGGCTGTGCATTACTTTCAGGAAAAGCAGATTCAACTAATTTAAACCATTACGAAATTAAGGTTTATGTGCGCTCATGGATTACCATTCAAGGTTTAGGTTTTCAGTTAGAGCGTCTTGATTCAAGCACCATTGATTTTTATATTAATGGTGGTAAAAGCAGTGTTCAAAATATTGCACCTGCTCCTAAATTTACTTTTTATCCTAATCCCGTAAAAAATATTTTGCAAATTGAAACTCAAAACTTAATTGAGAAAAACACAATAGTTACCATTACAGATTTGGCAGGTAAAGTATTAACAACAAAAACTTTACAAGTTAACAATGGTACCATTGATGTAGTAGATTTGCCAAAAGGATTGCATTTAATTAACTTTAAAAACAGTAATTATTCGCATACTCAAAAACTAATAATTGAGTAATATAAAGCAGTTTTAAAATTTGCGATAAACAATTAATTTGCGCTTTTATAATTATTTTAAAAATAATAGCAAACAAATTTTAAAAAGTATCGTTTGTTAATACAACATGGAAATAAAAGCCGGACAATATTTAGACCCCATTAAATTTCCAGCTGATTTACGTAAAGTAGATGAGGCTGATTTAGTTAATGTTTGTGCAGATTTACGTCAGTATATTATTGATACTGTTTCAGTTTATGGTGGCCACTTTGGTGCTAGTTTAGGTGTAGTAGAGCTTTCGGTAGCTTTGCATTATGCTTTTAACACTCCTTACGACCAATTGGTTTGGGACGTAGGTCATCAAGCTTATGGGCATAAAATATTAACCGGTAGAAGAGATAAATTTTACACCAATAGGGTTTATAAAGGCATTTCTGGTTTTCCAAAACGTGCTGAAAGTGAATATGATACTTTTGGTGTAGGCCATTCATCAACTTCTATTTCGGCTGCATTAGGCATGGCTGTAGCTTCGCGCTTAAAAGGCGAATTAGATAGACAACACATTGCAGTGATTGGCGATGGCGCCATGACAGCTGGTTTGGCCTTTGAAGGATTGAACCATGCAGGGGTTGAAAACAGCAATATCATTGTAATTTTAAATGATAATTGTATGAGTATTGACCCAAATGTAGGTGCTTTAAAAGAATATTTAACCGATATAACTACCAGCCCAACATACAATAAATTTAAAGATGATGTTTGGAAAGCTTTAAATAAATTAGATAAAGTTGGCAAGTTTTCGAGCGATGTTATTTCAAAAATTCACGATACTTTAAAATCGGGTTTATTGCGCCAAAGCAATATGTTTGAATCGTTAAGATTCAGATATTTTGGCCCTGTAGATGGACACGATGTAAACCATTTGGTAAAGGTTTTGGAAGATTTAAAAAAGATTCCAGGGCCTAAATTATTGCATTGTGTAACGGTTAAAGGAAAAGGTTATGCCTTAGCCGAAAAAGACCAAACCAAATGGCATGCTCCAGGTTTGTTTGATAAAGTTACTGGCGAAATTTTTAAAACAGTTTCAGAAAAACCACAACCACCAAAATACCAAGATGTATTTGGAAATACTTTAGTAGAACTAGCTGAAGAAAATAAAAAAATAGTAGGTATTACTCCTGCTATGCCTTCGGGTTCATCGTTAAATATTATGATGAAAGCTATGCCAGATAGAGCTTTTGATGTGGGAATTGCAGAGCAACATGCTGTAACATTTTCGGCAGGATTAGCTACTCAAGGTTTAGTTCCTTTTTGTAATATTTATTCATCGTTTATGCAACGTGCTTACGATCAAGTAGTTCACGATGTAGCTTTGCAAAACTTACATGTAGTTTTCTGTATGGACAGAGCGGGTTTAGCGGGTGCCGATGGACAAACACACCATGGAATGATTGATATTCCTTACATGCGTTGTGTACCAAATATGGTAGTTTCAGCACCAATGAACGAGGAAGAATTACGTAACTTAATGTACACTGCTTCGTTAGATAAAAATGCAGGACCATTCTCTATACGTTATCCTCGTGGAAATGGAACCACTCCTAACTGGAAAACACCATTACAAGAATTACCAATAGGTAAAGGCCGTAAGTTAAAAGATGGTGATGATATTGCTATTGTATCGTTTGGGACAGCAGGAAATTTAGCTGCTGAAGCCATTGAGAAACTAACGGAAGAAGGTATCAATGTAGCACATTACGATTTACGCTATGTGAAACCAATTGATAAAGAAATGTTGCATGAGGTTTTTGGAAAATACAGTAAAGTTATCACTGTAGAAGACGGAACCATTGTAGGTGGAGCTGGTAGTGCTATTTTAGAATTTATGGCTGAAAATAATTACCACGCATCGGTTAAAATGCTAGGTATGCCTGATAAAATAACTGAGCATGGCGAACAACCAGAACTTTATGCTGAATGTGGTTTTGATGCCAAATCAATTAGAATACAAATTAAGAAAATGCTGCTTGAAAATGCAGTAAACGCTTAACTAAAATTCAATAAATAAAAAACCTGCACTTTAAAAATGTAGGTTTTTTTATTCGATAATATTAAAAACCGTTTAGGTTAATCTCCATATTTCCTTCTGAAATAATATTTATTACCAAAGCCGTTGGTGTAACATAAATATCTGCTGGTTCTAAACTTTTTATATATCCTTTTATGTCAATTAAATCTAGCATTTTGGTGTTCACAGCATCGTTTGCATTAAGCCTTGCTTCGTTCAATTTGTCGGCAATGGAATAAACCAAATTGTTTTCAATATTTTGTTTAAACTCCTTAGAGTTAAGCAGCCAAGTTGCGGCTTTTACAAGCACATCGCGGGTTTTTAAATCATAATCAAACTGTTTTATTTCAATTGATTTATTTTTAGGATTGTAAATAGGCACCCCTGTGGCATAAATTATTCCTTTTACTTTTTTGCCAATAAAACCTTTCCTTACTTTTCCATCAATTTTTAAAGCCATTTTATTTACAAAACCCTGAATTAAAGTTCCAAACATATTGGGCAAATCGAGTTTGGTAATTCCTAAATTAATAACGGGCAAATCGTCCCACACTATTTTGCCTTTACTATTTAATACCAAATTCCAATCTCTATCAATCATTGGATTGGTGGTAAATTTTACAGTTAAGTTTAATGAATTACTGATGGTTTTATCAACTCCAAAAAACTTAAACAAATAGGTAAAATTAACATGCAATGGTGCCTGAATTTCTAAAGCATTGTTGGCGGTAATAACTTTAATATCAGCTCTTTTTACAATATCGTATTTAACTTTATCGTTCTCATTATCAGTAAAACTAGTATCTTTATAAAGTGTTCCAATAAATTTTTTATTAATTGATTTGGCTATACCTTCGGTAAATATGTTAATAGGCAAGCCGATAATAGAATTAGGCTTTGGTGGCTCCACATTACTAAATGGCTGTGGTTTAGGTGGTGTTATTTTTACAGTTTTGCATGCAAAAATAACTAGTACAAACAAAAATAACAATCTGAATATAAACGCCTTCATTTAAAAAAATTAGTAATCAATAGCTTGCAAAGAAACAAATAAAAAAGTGCTTATGTGCAATTTTACCTATTGATTTATTGCTGAAAAAGATGATAAACTGATTTTATTTATTGTAGCATTTTTTATTGTTGTAAAACAATACTTTTGAAAATTACTTTTTACTATAAACTATTTATTATAAAATGACAAAACATACAGATTTACATGCTGCTACTGGCAATACATTAAGTTGCAAAGGTTGGGTACAAGAGGCTGCTTTACGTATGCTTCACAATAATTTAGACCCTGATGTTGCTGAAAAACCAGACGATTTAGTGGTATATGGTGGAATTGGAAAAGCTGCCCGTAATTGGGAAAGTTTTGATTTAATAGTAAAAGCTTTACAAGACTTAGAAGAAGACGAAACCCTTTTAATACAAAGTGGTAAGCCTGTTGGTATTTTACCTACTCATAAAGATGCACCAAGGGTTTTAATTTCAAACTCTATGTTGGTACCTAAGTGGGCTAATTGGGAAACTTTTCATGAATTAGATAAAAAAGGCTTAATGATGTATGGCCAAATGACAGCGGGAAGCTGGATTTACATTGGTTCGCAAGGAATTGTACAAGGAACTTACGAAACATTTGCAGAAGCTGCTCGCCAACATTTTGGTGGTACTTTAAAAGGAACCTTAACCGTAACTGCTGGTTTAGGTGGTATGGGTGGAGCTCAACCGCTTTCTGTAACCATGTGCGATGGTGTTTGTTTGGCTGCCGAAATGGTAGAATGGCGTATAAAAAAACGTATCGAAACCCGTTATTTAGATGTAATGAGCCGTGATATTGACCAAGCTATTGACATGGCTTTAAAAGCCAAAGCCGAAGGCAAACGCCTTTCAATTGGCGTGCTTTGCAATGTGATTGATTTATTGGAACGTTTGATTGAACGTAATATTACTCCTGATTTATTAACTGATCAAACTTCTGCTCACGATCCATTGAACGGTTATTATCCTGAAGGAATAGCTGAGGAAGTAGCCGACCATATGCGTAAAACTGAGCCAGATAAATACGTAGAAAAATCGTTGGATACCATGGCTCACCATGTAAAATTAATGATTGAATTACAGCAAAAAGGTGCCATTGTTTTTGATTACGGAAATAACTTACGCGGACAAGCAAAAGACCAACGCCACGTAGAAAATGCATTTGCTTTCCCTGGTTTTGTACCTGCTTATATTCGTCCTTTGTTCTGCGAAGGAAAAGGGCCTTTCCGTTGGGTTGCTTTAAGTGGCGACCCTAACGATATTTACGTAACCGATCGAGTAATGAAAGAATTATTTCCTGAAAATACTTCATTGCACCGTTGGTTAGATATGGCCCAAGAGCGTATTGCTTTCCAAGGTTTACCTGCACGTATTTGCTGGATTGGACAAGGCGATAGAGAAAAAGCTGCCTTGGCTTTTAATGAGTTAGTAAGAACCGGAAAAGTAAAAGGACCAATTGTTATTGGAAGAGATCATTTAGATACTGGTTCTGTGGCTTCGCCAAACAGAGAAACAGAAGCCATGAAAGATGGCAGTGATGCAGTGGCAGATTGGCCAATATTAAATTCATTAATTAATACTGCTGGTGGTGCTAGTTGGGTTTCTATACATCATGGTGGTGGTGTAGGAATGGGCTATAGCATTCATGCAGGAATGGTAATTGTAGCAGATGGAACTGAAGATGCTGCACGTAGATTAAAACGAGTATTGCATAACGACCCTGCAATGGGCGTAATTCGCCATGCCGATGCAGGTTACGACATTGCTATTGACACAGCACGCAAACACCGCCTAGACATCAAAGAAAGATTGAAAGATAAAGAAGATAAACCTGGTTATTAGTTATACAATAAAATAAAAAATCCCGTTCAAAATTGAATGGGATTTTTTGTTAACTATAATTACCTACTAATAATAAACTTTTTTCTTAAGACTTGATTTTGACAGTTGAGATTTACAAAATATAATCCCTCAGAAAATTGCTCTAAATTTATTTCATTGATATTGCCATTTTTTTCATAAACTAATGTTCCTTTATTATCATAAATTGAAATAGCATTGATATTTAAATTATCACAAGTACCAATATTTAAATAACTATTTGCTGGATTAGGAAATACTTTTATTGCATCTAATTCGGGCAATTCGTTTACTGCAGTTGCGGGCATGTTTAATGTTACTTTATGCAAGGCAGAAATAACCAAATTTAATAACCCATTATTGTTTACGCTATCTTGATTGGTGAGCACAGCAATAGAAATTCCTGAAGTAGTATCTACAATGTTTTCATTAATATAACCAAAAAATGTTCCTCCATGTGAATAAGCAGTGCGACCATTAAATAAACGGTTGAAACGAAAAATACCTAAACCATAATTGGCATTATTACCAATATTGAACATAGTAGTCATTTCTTTCCAAGATTGTTTGTTAAGCATTTGGCCTGAAAATAATTTATGCCAAAACTGAACATTATCTTCAGCAGTAGTAATTAATGAACCTGCTGTATTCGCTAAGCTAAATAAGTTATTTAAGAATGGTGTTTTTGTCATATCATTAAGTGCTTTTCCATCCATACTTATACTCCAAGGATGCGCAATTGGCAATGCTCCTTGTTCGCCATAATTAAAAGTATTTACCAAATTATTGGGTTTTAACAACAATTCATCTACAACCTTGAAAGGCGATTTTTTCATAACACTTTCTATAATTATTCCAGCTATGATATAATTGGTGTTTGAGTAATCCCAGCTTTTGCCAGGCATAAAATTAGGCGCTTGTACTAAATTTAGAATATCATTGCGTTGCCACACCCTGTCTGGTTTGCTAAATATACTGTCATTAATAGAATTATTTTGCATATAATCAAACAGTCCGCTAGTATGGTTTAAACACTGACGAATGGTAATTTTACTATTAATATTAGGAAATCCTGAAATCCATTTTCCAATAGAATCATCTAATGAAATGAGCTGTTGCTCTTGCATTTTAAGCAATACTGCTACAATATGAGTTTTGGTATTGCTACCCATGCCAAATAGCATATTAGTTGTAATTGGAGTTCCTTCTTCCGATATTCCGTTTGCACCTTTCCAAATACCAACATTTGGAATTAAAATAGCTGCTGACGTACCTTTAATGTTATACTTGGCACAAACACTGTCTAACACATATTGGAAACGACCTGTTAAATAAGGGGATACTTGCGATTGTGATTTTAAAATCACCACAATAAAAAACAAAATGGTTATAATTGATTTTTTCATAATTTAGGTTGTTTAACTATTTCCAAATCAAGTGTTTTTAATACTATTAGTTTTTCTATTTAGACCAATAGCTTAAAATTTTAGACTATACCATTTCGTCTATATTATTTGCCCTTTGGTCTATTCAATTCAAATAGAACTTATTTTTATACTAATTTGGTATCATGAAATTAGAATCAGGTCTATTTAAAAAAGTTATTATACAGGCGGGTTCCAGATTATGGTTAAACATCTATTTTTGGTTATTTCTAATTATCCTAAAATTTCCTGATGCAGATGATCAAAACATTTACTCCGCCCCTTTTTATAATTCGGTTATGCTATTTTACATGTTATTTTTTGCATTACTTAGTTATATAAATAACCTTTTTTTATTACCCAAACTTCTTTTTCAAAAAAGACAAATTGCCTATTTTGTTTCTGCATTATCGTTACTTTTAATTATATCATTTTTATACACCTTTACTCTAAAAAAATTACCACAAATTTATCCTGGACTTAATACTGAAATGAGCATTATTATGTCGCCAATAAGCACAGACCATTCCTTTGGAGGCATTGTAAATGATATGCAATCCTATTTTGCCTTTATGTTAATGTGGCTTGTTATTTTCACCTTGGCTGGAATTTATCACCATTCAGTTGCCAAACTTAAACAAATGGAGGCTGAATTGAATCACAAACGAGATGCAGAAATTACCTTTTTAAAAAACCAACTCAACCCTCATTTTTTATTCAATACCTTAAACAATTTATATGGCTTAACCCTAAAAAAATCAGACGAAGTACCTTCATTTATTTTAAAACTTTCAAGTATTTTAAGGTACATTCTGTATGAAAGTGATACATATAAAATATCATTTGAAAAAGAAAAAGAAATTATTCAAGCATATATAGACATTGAATTACTACGTGTTACCAACTCTAAATTCAATCATTTTATCGTGAGCACTGATGTGCCAACCGAAATACCTCCGTTAATTTGGCTACCCATTTTAGAAAATGTATTTACACATAACAGAATGTTAGACATTTTAGAAATTGATTTTAAATTTACCATTCGAAACAATGAGTTAAATGTATATTGTAAAAACAATATAGCCGCCATACCTGGTTTGCCAACAAAAAAAGAAGGTGGCATTGGTTTAAGTAATTTAAAAAAAAGAATTGAATTATTATATCCCAATAAACACGAAATACTGATTACAAAAAACTCAGAAAGCTTTATTATTGAACTAAAAATAAACTTAAACTAATGCGATTAGCCATAATTGACGATGAGCCTCTAGCACGGGAAATACTAATAAATTATGTGCAAAAAATAGAGTCAATTGAACTAGTAGGCGTTTGTAAAAATGCGTTAGAAGCGTTTGCGCTTTTAGGAAAACAACAAGTTGATTTATTACTGCTTGATATTAATTTACCTGAAATTTTAGGAACTGAATTCTTAAAAATATTACCCAATCCACCAATGGTAATTTTTACAACTGCTTACAGTGAATATGCCATTGAAAGTTATGAGTTAAACGCCATTGATTATTTATTGAAACCATTTTCTTATGAAAGGTTTCTGGTAGCAATTAATAAAGCCACCAATGCCATAGAAACAATAAAAAACAAAGTTAACCCCAAGCTAGAAAATACCATTTTTGTGCGTAGCGAAGGCAAATGGTTAAAAATTAACTTATCAAAATTATGGTTAATAGAAGGCCTTAAAGATTACTTGCGCCTTTGGATTGACGATGAACGCATAACCATTCATAAAACTATGAAAAATTTTGAAGAAGAATTGGCATCGTATACTAATTTTGTACGGATTCACAAATCTTTCATAATCAATATTGACTACATTACAATAGTTGAAAACAATACCATAAAAATAAAGGATCAAACAGTAAACATTGGCGATACTTATAAAAATAATTTTTTTATTATTTTTAATAAAACCAAGTTATAAAACCATAAAAAAATCCCATTCAAGCTGAACGGGATTTTTTATTAAGTGTTGTTTTTAATTATTCTTCCATAAAATCATTGGTAGTTGTTTTGGCATCAGGTTTAAACTTATCACAATCAAGTTCAATGGTTAAATCTGATTTGGGTGCTGGCCAATTTTGAACAATTTCGGCTAACTTTTGGTCTTGAACTGCTTTCATATAATTACCAAAAATAGGCATGGCCATGGCCGAACCACTTCCTAAATCCATACTTCTAAAATGAATGGCACGATCTTCAAAACCTGTCCAAATTCCAGTAGTTAAAGTTGGTGTAATACCTATAAACCAACCATCACTATAATTTTGAGTGGTTCCAGTTTTACCACCAACAGCGCCTTGAACTCCATATTGATAACGAACTTTAGCCGCTGTTCCATGTGCAGTAACTCTTTCAAGCATTTTACACATTACATAACTTGTTTGTTCGTTTAAAGCTTCTCTGCTTTCTACTTTTGGTTCGTAAATAATATTGCCGTTTTTATCGGTAATTTTTACCAAATAATTGGGCTTAATCCATACACCACGATTGGCAAATGTGCTAAATGCTCCAGTCATTTCAAAAACCGAAATATCGGCTGTTCCTAAAGCGGTTGCAGGGTATGGCCCCATATTACTTTCAACACCCATTTTTTTAGCCAAATTAATTACTTGCTTAATGGCATCAGGACCTAAACTTTTTAATACTTGCAAGGCAATTAAGTTTACCGAAAACTGTAAACCTCTATACATTGTCATGTCGCCTGTAGTATATTCTTCATCAGCATTTCCCGGTTTATAATCAGGATAACCTTCAAACTGTACAGGCTTGTTAGGGAAAATAGTGCAAGGCGAAACACCATTATCAACCGCTAAAGTGTAAACAAAAGGTTTAAAGGTAGAACCTACTTGGCGTTTTGAGTTTTGATTCACATGGTCGTATTTAAAATATTTATAGTTATGTCCACCAACCCAAGCCCTAATTTGACCAGTTCTTGGATCCATACTCATCATACCACATTGCATAAAATATTTGTAATATTTTAAACTGTCTAAGGGTGTCATCATGGTATCTATTTCGCCACGAGCACTGCTATAAACTTTCATTTTTACAATGGTATTAAATTGCCTATCAATTTCCTCTTGACTCAAGTTTTGTTCTTTACAAATTTTGTACCTGTCGCTACGTTTCATAGCCATTTCAAGCAGTTCTTTATGAGAACCCCAAGGCTCGCGACCTTTCCAATGCGCATAAAACTTTTTTTGCATAGAAGTTAAATGGTTGCTTACAGCTAGCTCGGCTTGGGCTTGCATTTTAGCATTGATGGTGGTATAAATTTTCAAACCATCTTTGTATAAATTAAAGCCATTTTCTTCGGCCCATTCCATTAATTCTACACGCAAATGTTCTCTAAAATAAGTGGCTAAACCTTCGTTATGATCGTCTTCTTGGTAATTAAGTTTAATTTCTTCTTTCTTAAATTTTGAAGCTTCGCTTGCAGTTAAATAACCATTTTTTTGCATCTGATTTAAAACCGTATTGCGCCTGTTTAAAGCATTTCCAGGATTTTTATTTGGATTAAACTTAGTAATTCCTTTTAGCATTCCAACCAAAAGAGCGGCTTCTGGAGCATTCAAATCTTTAGGCGATTTTCCAAAAAATACTTTTGATGCACTTCGTATGCCAAATGCATTTCCACCAAATTCTACAGTATTGAAATACATAGTCAGAATTTCTTCTTTGGTATAACGTTGTTCAATTCTAATAGCAGTAATCCATTCTTGTAATTTGGTTACTACTTTTTGATGAATATGTTTAAAACGCTTGCGTGGAAATAAATTTTTAGCCAATTGCTGCGTGATGGTACTTCCACCCTGCCTGCGCCCAATCAAATTATAAACTATAATGGTAAATAAACGGTTATTATCAATACCACTATGCTCATAAAAACGAATGTCTTCAGTTGCAATTAAAGCATTTAATAATTGCGGACTTAATTCTTCAAAACTGGCATTACTTCTATTTTGTAGAAAATATTTTCCCATTAATACACCATCGCTACTATATACCTCACTTGCCAATAAGGTTTTTGGATTTTCTAACTCCTCCAAAGGTGGTAATTTATAAGATTGAGGAACCCAATCTTTCCATAATACTACAATTAACAAAGTTAAAATAGCTATTCCGCTAAAGGCCGAAATCCATAGCCATTTTACATATTTCATGTATTTTTTATCAAAAATTTGTTGTATAAAACTCATTGCTGTTGTTTAACTTGTAGTTTCTTATAAAAATTATTATACTTTTCCATCTGTTTATCCCGCATGATGTTTTTGTAATTGTTAATGGATATTACAAAATCAACGTAAGGCTCATTTATTTTTAACTTGCTGATAACCAAATTATTAGCAACAAGTCCTTTGTAATACTCTTCTGCCTTTTTTTGATTCGGGAACTCCCTAACCAATAAATATTGGTAACCATCATTGCTAACCATGGCATTAATTTTCAAATTGTCGTTTGAGGCATACGATTCATTATAACTATATATTTTTTCAACATAATCGGTAAAGTTAGCCTTTAAATTTTTTACGGCTAAAATATAATAATGCTTTTCGTTTGGTTCCATGGTAAATGGCGCCAAATTAGTGTCTTTAGCTATTACTTCTATTTTTTTAGTGCCTTTGTTTAAAATCTCTAAAATTTCGTTGGCTTGCGCAGCCACATCGGTTTTAGGAAACTCTTTACCAATGCTAGTTAGCGCTATTTTAAACTCTTCAACTTTGCCAGTTTTACCAATAGCCAAGGCATTTATTAACTCAAATTTAGGTCTAAAATTATTGCCTGGATATTTTTTATCGGCTTCTTGTTTCAGTTTTTTTACTTCATCATAATTGCCCAATTTATAAGCCTCATAAGTGCTATCATATAATTTAACCAAATCCTTATTTTGATCGGTAGCAGCTGTATTTGCCGGCTTACCCATAAGTAAAAGTGCATAAGGATTTTGCGGATATTTACTTAATAAATCATCTTTAAATTTAGCTGCATTTTGCTTTTCGTTTAACTCATCATGACTTTTATGTAAGTAATACCAAGTTTCAGGCTCATATTCGTTTTTAGGAAAACGCTTTTGTAAAATATTAAAGTAGTTAATGGCCTCTTTATAATTTTTTATTTTAGCATAATAAATAACGCCCAAATTATGCAAGGCTTCCATCATACTAAGGTTTGAATTATCTAAAGCAGCCTGTGTAAATGGAACATTTTTAATCCAAGCATCCTTGGCATTATCCCCAAATACAATAGCTGGTTTTGCTTCATCTTCGGCTGGCTTTGTTTCACCTTTTTCATCGCTTCCGCCTTGTTTACCTATAACATTACCATCCTTTTTACCATCACCTTCTTCAGTAGTGTCAACCTCGGCTGTTTGTTTAGTTTTCTCCTTGGTAGATAATCGCCAATAATCTTCATTAAGCCTATTTCCCCATTTTCTACTACTAAAAAATTCGGTTATGCCTGCGTTAACCAAATTGGTATTGTAAAAGTACCATTGAGAACCATTAGCCGAATTATCAAAGGCCAAAGGAGCATTGGTAGTGGCGCCAGGTAAATTCTGATTGGCAGCCATGCTAGTTTCTATTTGTTTGCGTTTTTTAGCTTCTTTGGCTGCAATTTCTTTTTGCTTAGCTTCGGTTGCCATCCACTCAGTTACCTTGCGATTTAAGGCATCTTTACTCAACTTGCTTAATGTTTGTAAACTGTCTTCGTTTTCATAAGTTTCAAGGTTGTTAATTAAATCGCCTAACACATTTTTAGTAGAAACTATGGTATTGTACAATTTATCTTTTTTATCGTATAAACTTGCTGTGGTATCGTAATAGGCACGGGCATTTTTGTAATCTTTTATATCAAAATAAAGTTTAGCTAACTCATAACAAGATTTGGGTTTTTGTGATGGTACTTTACTTGAATTTTCTATTGATTTTTTAAAGGCTGCAATTGCTGGTTGCGTATTTTTTTGACTCAATTCTAACCTACCTATTTCAAAATAAATTTGGCTTAAATAATCTACGTTTTTATCATCATTAGCCATTCTTTTAAGCCTACGTCTTACCTTGTTTACTTCCTTTTTATTGTTTACATCGTAAAGCTTTGTAATGTTTATATTGGCATTAAATGCAAAATCGTAATTAGGAACTAAATTTACTACTTTATTAAAGTTTAACAATGCATTGGCATTATCGTTAGCCTGCATATATAGCTGACCTAAAATGAAGTAATACCTAATTTTTTGGTCTTTATTTAAGCGACCTTCTTTTACTACTTTGTTTAGGTTTTCAATAGCCGATTTGTATTTTTCTAAACGAATATTTACATCGGCAGCGGTAAGATAAACCTCTGTAATATCTTTTTTCTCAATATTTTTATTAGAAAGTACCAAACCTATTACAGCTTCGGCTTCTTGTGGTTTACCTAAACCCATGTACGATTTAGCAATCCATGCCGTAGCAATATTTTTATATTCTTTTGGATATTTACCTATCACAAACTGCATTGCCTCTTGGCTAGCATAATAATCGCGTTTAAAAAAGTGTGTTTTTGCAATGGCAAACCAAGCCTCATCGGTGTAAGAACCAACTTTATGTAACTGAATAGTACCCGAAAACTTTTTCATGGCTTCATCCAAAACATTAGAAACACCTTTGGCAGCACCTTCAGTTCCATAAGGAAAAACATCTAATATTTTATTAAAATCATTTACATGACCCGAACTTAAAGTAGTAATGGCATCATTTAATTTCTGTTCGCCATTAAAATAAATATTATAATGCCCTACTAAACTATGCCATTTTTTATTCAACCATTTTTCCTTATTGGGATTACAAGCCCAAGTAATTACCACACTTAGGAATGTGATAGTTACGATTTTGGAAAAATTTCTATTATTATTATATTTCAAAAGCAATCTATTTTTATATTTTTGGAAAAAATACGAGTCCACAATTTTAAGCATTATCATTTAAATTGGAATCAAAAAGAAAAAAGTTTTTACGCAAGTTACAATTACCGCTGCGATTAGTTATCATAAATGACGAAACGTTTGAAGAGAAGTTTTCGTTTAAATTAACTCCTATGAACGTTTTTGTGGGCGCTAGTTCCTTTGTGGTATTGTTTGGACTGGGCATTATCCTCTTAGTATTTTCTACGCCTTTTCGCGAGTTATTGCCTGGATATGGCGATACAGACACCAAAAGAAATTTACAAGAATTGATGTACAAAACCGATTCTATTGAAAAAACATTGAGAAATAAGGATGAGTTTTTAAAAAATAAGATTGATATTTTAAATGGTGGAAGCGGTTTAAGCGATACCATTGTAAAAAAATAACAATTTCATAATTACCTATCGTACTCTCTGCGAGCCATATTTACCCTAATACCCAAATTTAAAAACGTATTTTCCGATTTTAAAGCCGTTAACTCACTGTTACAATAGCGATAAGTTAAACCACAATCAACAAACAAATTATGGCGCAACATATAACTGGCCATAAAATCTATAAATAATACCTTGGTTAATTGCCCTTGTGTAATAAAATTTCCAATATCACTAGTGGTTGTAGTTCTATAACTTTTCTGAATATTTTGACCCACATTTCCACCCAAAGTGTCGTAACCAATGGCATAATAAACGCCTTTAAGTTGCATGGTTAATTGATTGGCTGGCTGGTACCTTAAAATTCCTATTGTTTCGTAAAAATTAGCTCCTAACGGATGCGCCAATGGTTGATTGTAATTGGTATAGGTTTGCAAAGCCGAAAACGATGTGTACATGTACGGTCGGCATACATTTAATTCAGCCTGTGCATCTAAATTATTTATTCCAAATACATCTATATATTTTAAACCAAGTTGGTAAGCCCATTTATTGCCCCACCAACCTCTATTTTTTAAAATTTCATCAAGCACCAACTCACTCAATACCAATTGCCCATAAGCAGAAAAATGATTTGCAAAATTGTATTTAAAATTGGCTCCCAACACTGCTTTATCTGTGCTATTCAATCCATTTTCAATTGATTTATACATAATAATTGGATTGAGGTAATTGAGTTCAAAACCTGTGTTTACATAACCACTATCGCGTTGAAATATGATGGTTTCAAAAATACCTACATTTAATTTTTTACCAATATTAACTGATAAATGGTGTGTGGCCGAATAATGCCGCGATTGAATAGCATAAGAACCAGAAGTATAATCGCGGTATTCACTAAAAATATTGGTATAATTTATTTTCCAAATACGTGTATTTAATCTTATATAAAAATTATCAACTGCATTATTAGATATAATGAAAGTACGTTCTCCATCGCCAATAAATTGACGACCATGCCCTAGCTGAAAATCCATGTATTTATTAGGAGAAACGCTTATATATCCACTCGATAAAAAGTGATTAAATTCTCCTTTTTCACCTTTGGTAAATCCAATTCCTTGAAAAGTTCCAATACGTCTATACTCTTCGTAAAGTTGAGGAACTGGTCTTAATATTTCGTCACTAATTTGGGTATAAAAACCAATCTTATTGGTAATGTTTCCCCTAATTTCAAGTCCTCGGTTATTGATTAAAGCTCTTTTACCTTCAAAGTCAACTGTACTTATTTGATAATTTAAAACTGGACTTACCACCAAGTTAAAATCAGGAATTTGAACTGAATACAAAGCAGCCTTTTGCTTATAAAATTCCTTTAAAAATGGCTTTTTAACGAGTGTTTTGGTTGAATTAGCCCATTCAAAATTATCGTTTAGTAAGTATTGTAAATTAAATAAATCTTGTTTCGAAAAATTAGAATCATTTAATAATAATTCATTGGCATAATCAGCCATGGCTTGTCGCCTATAACTTTTAGTACTGGTATGAAAATACTTATTATTTAGTTGACTATTCTTTATTTCGAACCTATCAATTAAATGGGTTGTAAAAGTATTATACGGCAAATAAGTATGCTGCCCAAAAGCTGCAAAACCTGCCAAAAACAGGATGCAAAACTGAGTATATTTTTTAAAATTCATTTTGAGCAAAAATGCAGCTTTTATGGCATATTTTATAACAAAAATGGCCACCCTTTTATTGGCAGCCATTTTTGAATATAATTTTACAAGTATTATTGTTTTAAGAATTTGCGAGTACTTACTGTTTCGCCATTTAAGGTTAATGTATAAAAATACAATCCATTGGCAATTGACGATACATCAAGCACATTTTCTTGCTGACCGCTGTTAGCCATAAAAGTTTGTTCGCTTATTACTTTACCGGTAATATCGGTAATTTTAATAGCTACTTCGCCTTTTTCTAATAATTGGAAAGGTATGTGAATTTGATTTTTTGCTGGATTTGGATAAGCCGCAAATAAGTAATTTTTAGGTGTTACTTTTAATTCATTTACATTGGTTCCATTTTCAAACTGAATACGGTAATAACCATTTAATCCTTCGCGTGCGGCTAAAGGTTTTCTTGCTTTTCTACCATTATTAGCCTCAGCATCAATATAATACTCTACAAAATCAGAACTAGTTAAACCCGGAACTGTTAACGTACCAATATGATAACCAGCACTATCTGTTAAAGCTAAGTTTTGCCAAGTACCAGTATTTTTACGCCAAACACAATTTACATTTTTCATGCCACTGTAGTTTTGGCATTTGGTTACAATTTTAAAGTCGTTTTGGAAAACTTTATTCACTTGCACTTTTGGATGCCAAATTCTTAAAGGATTTTCTACAGGAATTTGCATGGTAATGCAATGAATAGCTCCTCCAAGTGGACTCATATCGCGCGAATCGATAGGAATTATACGATAACCGGGCATAATGCTTTTAAATAATTCAACAATTGAATCAGTTTGTGCTTGATTTCCATCAAACTCATCGGAATAAGCAGGGAAAAGGAATGTATTATTAACTGTTATCCCGTTAATAAAATTGCGTGCATCGCCATTTAAATCATCGCAGGTAACCAAAGTATGTTTCCCATCGTCATCTGTTGGATGAGGAATGCGGTAAATAGTGTACGGACGACCATAAGTTGATTGCCAACCTGCCATTTTTTGGTAATTATCTTCAATAGTTTGGCGGTCAGAAGCTGTAATTTCTTGAGGATATTTAGATACAATAATGGTTTCTTCATCAATAAACTTGGTATATAAATCAATATGACCTGTTCCTCCATCGCATATCAAAGTTGGTAAATCTTGTAAATCAGATGAAGCCAAAGTTGATTTGATAGTGCTGTAAGTTTTAGCAGTTGTCCAATTTTGAATATCGTTATTAGCAGTACGAATTACTGAGCTAAAAACCATTCTTCCATAACCATCAGTCATTAGGTTTCCGCCTTCTGCATTTAAAGGCGTTTCGTAATTATTATAACCCATTTTTTGAGCTAAAAATGCTGGAAAAACATTATCTGAATCTCTACCATCGTAGTATTTCATGTCTGTAAAACCAACACTGTCTTTGCTTCCATAATAAAATGCCATAGGACCAAAATCTCTCACCCAAAAATCATCACCTTTTTGGTAAAAGAAACGGTAGTTAGTTAAAGGCCATCCTAAACTTTCCATAAAAGCCAATACTTTTTTATCATCGCCTTTATCCCAAAGTCTAATCCAAACTTCGCATTCTTCTGAAATATAATGAGCTAATTGAGCTGAAATCCAACCATAGCTTGTGCTGGTATCAATTCCCAAAATTTGAGTAAAATCTGCATCATACTCGTAAGCCCAACTAATTACTACTGCTCTACTTTCTTCAAATTCGCCTGGCATGCGCATATTTTCAGGAAAAACAACTGCTTTTCCTAAAGTATTAGTTCTATTCTTAGCATTATCAATCATTAATTGATACTCTGCTTGGGTTCTACCCACTGGCAAATGACCAGCTTTTCGTTGTTTTTGTGCAAATGCGCTTACCACTAATAAAGCTCCAAATGCAAGTGCGTAAATTTTTTTTGTCATAAATGTTGAATATTGCAATTATATGAATTTTTAGCAGTTACGCCTTCCTTTGTAAAGTAAATCTTACTAAAGTGTAACAAATGCTTAATATTGCAGCATATTTATGAAACACATACACAGTTTAAAAGAAATAATTATTTTAGAAGACGAGCACTTTGTATTTATTAATAAACCAGCATTTTACTCAAGTTTAGATGATAGACATGATGACAACCTAAGTATTATAAAATTGGCGAAAAAGTATAACGAAGACTTGCGCCTTTGCCATAGATTAGATAAAGAAACAAGCGGCATATTACTTTTAGCCAAAAGCGATGAAGCCTACCGCGAAATGGCTATAAAATTTGAAAAACGTGAAGTTGATAAAACTTACCATGCAATAGTGGCTGGTCAATTAATGGTTCAAAATCAAGAAATTGTTTTACCATTAAGTCAAACGCGGAAAGGTTTGGCTTTTGTAGATAAAAAAGACGGAAAACCTTCAACTACTATTGTTTCAACCTTAAAGCTATATAAACACTTTACCTTGTTGGCTTGCAAACCCGTTACAGGACGCTTACATCAAATAAGGATTCATTTGGCTTCTCAAAATTTCCCTATTGTGGCCGATGAAAGTTATGGTGGCAAAAATGTTTTTCTATCGCAATTTAAACCAAGGTTTAAAGAGGGAAAATGGGAAAATGAAGAACCTATAATAAAACGAGTAGTTCTTCATGCTCGCCAACTGAAGTTTACTGCTTTTGATAAACCCTACGATATTACCGCTGAATACCATAAAGATTACGCAGTATTTATTAAACAGTTAGAAAAATACGACAACTAATATAATTATCTGACAATCAAATAATTATATTAAAATAAAAAACTGTTTTCTGAATTAATATTAGGCAAATAAATACTCATTTTAGTTCCTTTTCCTAATTCAGATGTAACTGTAATTTTACCATGGTGTAGGTCAACTATCTTTTTTACTAAACTTAAACCTATACCGTGACCTTGAATGTGTCTTATATTATTTGATCTATAAAACGATTCGAAAATATGGCTAATATCGTCCTTGCTTATTCCTAAACCACTATCAATTACGGTAATAACCATGTATTCGTTGTTACATTTAAAGTTTACCTGACAGGTTGGTGTTTTATTAAACTTACATGCGTTATCCATTACATTCATTAAAGCCGAACGTAATAATGCATGGTTTCCTTTTAAGTAAAGTGTATTTTCATTGTCGGGTAAATCTTCAATATTCAATACCGCATTGTATTTTTTATTGCGAGATAATTCGCTCACACATTCATCTAACAAATCAATAATATAAACTTTACCGAAACTAATATTAGGGAAATTAGCGTTGGCATTAGCTAAATTACTCAAACCATTTATTAGGTTAATTTGATTATTGATATCATCAAGTAAAGAAGCAAATGTTTTTATATAAGTTTCGGTAGTACGTGGTTGTAATAAAAGTACTTCTATTTGCCCTTTCATTACTGTTAATGGTGTTCTAAACTCGTGCGATGCATTGGAAACAAACGTTTTTTGAAGCTTAAATGAATTTTCAAGCCTGTCTAACATTTGGTTAAAAGTAATGGCTAATTGCGCAATTTCGTCTTTTCCATTGCCTATATCCACCCTTTCAAATAAATTACTTTCGTTAATTTTTTCTACCTGTGCTATTACATTATTCATGGGCAATAATGCTTGCTTGGCAAAAATGCGCCCAAACAAAAGTGTAAGAATAACACTAACTATAAATAATGAAATTAAACATAGTTTTAAAAACCTCATTTTTACCTTCCCGGCTTCATCAACTGCTGATGTGATAATCTTGTATTTAACACCATCCATTAAATAATTATAGGCTACAAAAGTGGTATCGTTTTTTACAAAACTATAATTGGTTTTATCACTAATTTGATCAATTAAAAACTTAACTACATCATTATTTAAACTTTTGGTTTCAAAAAAAACTTTATTATCGCTTTCTAAAATTACCAAAACTTGTTTTGGATGTATGTTTAAATTATGCTGAAAAGTTGATTGAATAAAGGCATGATCAACCTCGTTTGAATCTAAAATGGTGTGAACCAAATTTTCGCTATTGGCTTTTAAACTTTGGTTAAATTCATTTTCTCTAAATGAATTTGAAAACTCAAATACAAATAGCGAAAATATTAATAGCACAGTAGCTATAATGGCAGTAAACTTTAATGCGAGTACGTTTTTTACAATCATTTAAAATGAAGTATTTTTTTGTAAAAATAAAAAAAGCTGCCTAATTACAAGCAGCTTTTTCATTTTATGACTAATTAAATCCTAATCAGGCTCTTTCATTATATAACCCATACCCACCATGGTATAAATTAATTTAACCGAAAACTCTTTATCAACTTTTTTACGTAAGAAGTTAATATACACGTCAATAATATTTGTACCAGTGTCAAAATTTACATCCCAAACTTTTTCTGCTATTTCAGCACGAGAAATAACACGGTTTTTGTTACGTAACAAATACTCTAACAAACTAAATTCTTTAGCAGTTAAATCAATGCTTTTGCCACCTCTGCGCACCACTTTTTTGTATAAATCTAACTCTAAATCGGCTAGTTTCAATACTTTTTGGTCTTGTAAGTTATCGGTATAACGATTACATAATGCACGTAAACGAGCAATTAATTCTCTAAACTCAAAAGGTTTTACCAAATAATCATCAGCTCCTGCTTCTAATCCTAATACTTTGTCATCGGTGCTACCCAATGCAGTTAGCATTAAAATTGGTGCTTTTAATCCTTCGGCCCTTAATTGTTTACATAAGTCAATTCCGTTTATATAAGGAATTAACAAATCAAGCACAATTACATCATAGTAATTATCAAGTGCCATTTTTTTACCAAAAAAACCATCGTAAGCAACGGTTACATCAAAAGCTTGTTCTTCCAAACCTTGTTTTAAAAACGAGGCTACTTTTGGTTCATCTTCTACTACTAATACTTTCATTTTTAATGTGTTTAAATTTACTGGGTGCTAAATGCAAGTAAAAGATTATATTCAGATTAACCAAAAATTATTTAGTGGTTATATTTTAATTCTATCGTTTAATTAATTGATTTAGATATTCTTCTGGTGTTATTCCATATTTTATTACTTTTCTTCGTTTGCCAACTAATAAAGTTTGAGGCAAACCCCTAATTCCCAATTTTTTATTTAGCACTTTATGCCCCAATGCAACGGTATAATTAGCCTTACTTTGGCTACCATAAATGCGCACAGTGTAACTTTTATTGGTGTATAAAAACATGATTACTCTGATATTGCACGAATCGATGGCTGCAATTTGGCGTAAAATAGCAGTATCTTTTTCAAAGTTTTTGGAAGTAAGCGATGTAAAGTACATAAAAACCTGGTGTTTACGCAGTTTTTTCAAGTTCTTTTTTTCGCCTTTATGGGTAGTAATACTCACTTTCGGTATTTTTTTGCCCTCAGCAATTTTTCCAAATAATAAGTCGCTATTCGATAACTTAATTTTTATAAATGTACCTGCTGCGTCTGCTTCTACTATTTCAAAAATTTTACCATTTTTTTCAAAATAATTATTCTTTTTATCAGCACTTAATTTACTGGCAAACAAATCGTTTGTGGTATCAAAAATAGAATCATTGTAATTTATAACAATTACCCTATCGGTATCATTATCGTTAAATTTTCCATTGGAGTTTCCATCGTGCAAAGCAATTCTAAAGCTATCGTCATTTAATTTTACAATACCTGTTTTAGCCAAATAACGTTGCTCTCTATAAGTAAAATCAAGCCCCACAAAAATTCTATCTTTATAATAATATTGATAGTATTCTTCTTTGTATTTGCGTAAATCTAATTTACCAAAAAGCATGGTTCTAGTTAGTAAAACTTTGTTTCCACCTGCATTATTCTGCGCGTTTGGAAGCGTAATTTCAATTCCTTTTTGGTAGTAATAAGGCATGGTTATTTTTTCATCATCGGTAAAGTCGAAATTTTGGTTTACATCAACCCACATAGTAGGATTTACAGTATTGTAATCGCCAACTAAAACGGTAACATAACCTTGGTTTTTATAGTTGTTAGAGCCAGTAAAAAATAAAAAACCATACGCATAATTTTTATAGCCTGTAGGCTTTTTTATAATAATGTTTACGGCAGGTCTTAAGTCTTCAAAATCCAAACTTTTTATGGTATCACCTTGCACTTTAAACAAGGCCAATGTATTTTCGTATTTATGAAACCTATCATCCTTACCCCAAGTATCTAAATTTACTGTAATTACATCGTTTTGAGCCAATAAGCCAAACGTTTTAAACAGTAATAATATTAAAAATATTCGTTTCATTTTTGCTTAATTAATCATGTTTAAAAAATCTTGCTCACTGATGATTGCAATATTTAAATCGGTAGCTTTTTTCAATTTTTCTGGCCCCATTTTATCGCCTGCTATTAAATAATTTAAATTTTTTGAAACACCTGCAATATTTCTACCGCCATTTACCTCAATCAGCTTTTTCAAATCATCGCGGCTCATAGTAAACGTGCCACTTACTAAAAATGTTTTTCCTTCTAATTTATTGCTACGTTCTACGCCAACCTCTTCTTCAATAGCCAATTTCAATCCATGTGCTTTCAATTTTTCTATCATTTGCACATTGTCGTTATCAGCAAAAAACAGAGTTAAATGTTCAGCTATTTTATCTCCAATCTCATAAATATCGGCTATTTGCTCCTTAGTTGCAGCCATAATATTATCAATATTTTGGAAGTGTTTTGCCAATTTTTTAGCCACTGTTTCGCCAACCATTCTAATACCTAATGCAAACAAAACCCTTTCGAAAGGAACAGCCTTAGAAGCTGCAATTCCTTCAATAATATTTAAAGCAGATTTCTCTTTGATAGAACGTTTTTTACTTTTCAAATCATCCAAATCATCATTGGTTTCAATGCTTAAATTTAAAATTTGTTCGTAATTTAAATCGTATAAATCGGCATAGGTTTTTATTAAACCAATTTTATAAAATGCTGCCACAGTTTCTCCACCCAAGCTATCAATATTCATGGCTTTACGGCTCACAAAATGTTCCATAGCACCAATTATTTGTGGTGGACAATGGCTTGCATTTGGGCAGTAATGAATGGCTTCTCCTTCTTTTCGTATTAGTTCAGTATTACATTCAGGACAATGCGTTTGATATATAATTTTAACAGCATTCGGTGCTCTATTTTCAATATCAACACCCACTATTTTAGGAATTATTTCTCCTCCTTTTTCTACAAAAACGGTATCGTTTTCGTGCAAATCCAATCTTTCCAACTCATCTGCATTATACAAACTAGCACGTTTTACGGTAGTTCCAGCCAATTGCACAGGAGTTAAATTTGCTACAGGAGTAATGGCACCTGTTCGTCCAACTTGGTAAGTTACTTTTTCTAACTTGGTAACTGCGGTGGCAGCTTTGTATTTATACGAAATAGCCCAACGTGGATTTTTAGCCGTAAAGCCCAAATCTTCTTGTTGCAAATAACTATTTACTTTAATTACAATTCCATCTATTTCGTAACTCAAGTCGTGGCGAGCAGTTTCATAGTATTTTATAAAAGCCAACACATCATCAATATTATTACAAAGTTTATAATGGTCGCTTACCTGAAAGCCCCAACTTTCGGCTACTTTTAAACTTTCGAAATGGGTTTCGCTTACTTTATTATCGGCATATAAAAAGTATAAAAATGCATCGAGCGGACGTTTGGCCACTTCCCTACTATCTTGCATTTTTAAAGTTCCACTAGCAAAATTACGTGGGTTTTTATACAACCTTTCTAAAATTTGAGTTTCGGTATAAACCTCTTTATCTTCAAGCTCTTTGCGGTATTCAGCATTCAGTTTTTCAAAGGTTTTTTTATGCATAAAAACCTCTCCACGTATTTCAAAACTGGCAGGATAATCGTTTCCTTTTAGTTGATGTGGAATTGATTTAATGGTTTTTACATTATTGGTTACATCATCGCCTTGCGTTCCATCGCCACGGGTAACAGCGCGAACTAACTTACCATTTTCGTAACTTAAACTAATGGCCAATCCATCAAATTTAAGCTCGCAAACGTATTCAAAATTATTGCCAATCGCTTTTTTTATTCTATCATCAAAATCGCGTAAGTCGGCTTCGTTATAAGTGTTTCCCAAACTTAACATGGGATATTTATGCTTTACCGTTTCAAAATCTTTGGTAATGCTTCCACCCACTTTTAAAGTTGGCGAATTGGGATTTTGTAAATGAGGAAATTGTTTTTCTAAATCAATTAATCTATTCAAAAGTTGATCAAACTCCAAGTCCGAAATACTAGGATTTGACAAGGTATAATAGTTATAATTATGCTTTTCTATTTGGCTGCATAAATCATCAATCAATATTTTAGCCTCTAATTCATTCATGCTGCTAAATAAATGCATTAAAGTTTTAGTACAATGGTATATTTTAAATTTATTTTATCGATTAAATAAAGTTAAACCATTTACCTTTGAGCCAAAATTAGCGGCATGCAAAAGCTCCTCCAAAACTTTAAAACCAAATTTATTCAAATTTTCACTTATGGGTTAACGCCCTTTCAATTAGCGCTAACAATTAGTTTTGGGGTAACTTTAGGCTTGTTTCCTTTTATTGGATTAACCTCTGTTTTGTGTTTTATTTTTGCATTTATTTTCAGGCTAAATATCATTGTAATTCAGCTGGTTAATTGGCTAGTTGCTCCTTTACAATTAATTATGTTGGTGCCATTTTATCAATTAGGTAACTATTTCAGCATCCATTTATTTAAAGCCGAGGTGATTAAATTAGAAATTGAATTATTTGCGCAAAATGCCTTCTTACAAAAAATACTTACCTTGATAAATTCACAAATTTCAGCCATTTTAGGCTGGGTAGTTATTTGTATTCCAATTGGTTTGTTGGTTTATTTTATCAGTTTATTTGCCTACAAACAATTTTTAGCCCGCAGAAAAAAGATTTAGTTAACACACAACAAATTACTATTCAACTCCTTCAGAGTTGAGATGATTAGCTAACATTAAACACCGAATTTCATTCGGTGCTATTCATATTAAACTCCTTCGGAGTTCATGTTTGTGATACCAAAGCGATTTTATTATTAATTCAGAAAATGATAGTACAATAATGCGTAAGTATTGGAGAATTTATTTACTCATATAAAATCTCTATTCAATAATCTTCGACAATTAAACAGTATTTCTTTTTATTAGTTGACTCAATGATTTTTTCGATTTTTACTTATAAAAAAAGAACACCAAAAACAACTCCGAAGGAGTTTAACTTTAATAACCCTGCATTTCATGCAGGGTTAACAATACCAAATTAAAGCAACTACGAAGTAGTTGAATAAAAGAAACCTTTAATTATAATTGTGGTAACAAAAATTATGAGCACATATACTCAAATCTTATATCAAATTGTTTTTAGTACAAAAAACCGAGAACACACACTTGTTAGAGATAAACAAAAAGAACTTTACCAATATATTTGGGGTATATTAAAAAATAAACGCTGTCACTTGTATCAAATTGGAGGAATTACAGACCATATTCATATTCTAACACATTTACACCCAAACATTGCGCTATCATCTCTAATTAAAGATATAAAATTATCAAGCAATGAATACGTAAAGAAACAAAACCTATTCCCGGATTTCAAAGGTTGGCAAGAAGGCTATGGAGCTTTTACTTATTCCATAAAGGATAAAAATAATTTAATTAACTACATAAAAAACCAAGAAGAACATCATAAAAACAAAACATTTAAAGAAGAATTTATAGAACTATTAGATGAACATGGAATTGAGTTTGAAGAAAAATATTTACTTTAAGAAGTTACACACTTAAATACATAATAATTTCCTCCAATCAAACAATTTTCTGTTTCATTTATTTGATATTTTATAATATTGAATTTTAATTACTACAAAAATGGATGTACAAGCGCTTTTAGGTTTTTTAAATAATTTACAAAAAAACAATAACAAAGATTGGTTTGATTTAAACCGACCTGAATACGAAAAACTGCGTAAAGATTGGCTTGAGTTGGTATCGAATTTAATAACCCAAACAGCAGCCTTTGACCCAGAAATGGCCGATTTAGATCCTAAAAAATGTATTTTTAGAATTAATAGGGATGTGCGTTTTTCAGCAAATAAAAATCCTTACAAAAATAACTTTGGAATAAGCTTAAGCAAAGGTGGCAAAGCAGCCGATTTTTGCGGATATTATGTTCATATCCAACCAGGCGAATGCTTTATAGCTGGCGGTTCTTACCAACCCATGCCCGATAAATTGGCCGCCATTCGTCAAGAGATTGATTATAACTTTGAAGAGTTTAAAGGCATTATTGAACACAAAGATTTTGTAAAACATTTTGGCACTTTAACTGGCGATAAATTACAACGTCCACCAAAAGGTTATGATGCCGAAAATCCTGCCATTGAATTTATCAAGCACAAAGGTTTTTTAGCCTATTTACCCATTAAAGACAAAGGGTTAACCGAAAAAGAATTGTTGAGCCAATGCCAAAGCGCATTCAAAGCCATGAAACCTTTGAACGATTTTTTAAACAGAGCTATTTTAGGTTAATAAGGCCAACGTAAATTTTACTAAAAACATAAACTCCAAAATTAAGTTTAAATCTGTGTGAAAAAACTTAAACTGATACTTGGCGACCAACTGAATTTAGACCATTCGTGGTTTAAAACGGTGGATGATAATACCATTTTTTGCCTTTTTGAAATGAGGCAAGAAACCGATTATGTTACCCATCACATCCAAAAAATAGTTGGCTTTTTTGCAGCTATGCGCCACTTTGCCCAAAGTATAGAAAAGGCAGGGCATACAGTAGTTTATTATAAAATAAATGATGTAAAAAACACACAATCGCTCACTAATAATATTTTACAAATTATCAATGAAAATAACATTGAACAATTTGAATACCAATTACCTGACGAATATAGACTAGATGAGCAATTAAAGGACTTTTGTAGCAAATTAACCATACCATATTCGGTAGCCAATACCGAACATTTTTTAAGCGAGCGAGATACTGTTGCGCAGCTTTTTGAAGGTAAAAAACAAATTTTAATGGAAACTTTTTACCGTCAAATGCGCAAGCAATACAGTATTTTATTGGAGCCTGATGGTAAACCAATTGGTGGCAAATGGAACTATGATGCCGATAACCGCAATAAATGGAAAGGCAATCCAATCGAACCAAAACACAATGCTATTTCGAACAATTTAGAAAGTATTTTTGAGGAAGTTAAAGTTAGCGGAGCAAAGTATTTTGGCAATATAAACGCTAAGGAATTTAACTGGCCCATCAACCTAGAACAAGCCAATACTATTTTAGATTATTTTTTTCAGCATTCGCTTCCTTATTTTGGTCAATTTCAAGATGCAATGAGCCAAAAAGCGCAATTGCTTTTTCATTCACGGTTATCGTTTGCTTTAAATATCAAACTCATTTCGCCTTTATATGTAGTTCAAAAGTGCATTTCAGCTTGGTTGGCCAAACCTGCACTTATTTCACTGCCACAAATTGAAGGATTTGTTAGGCAAATAATTGGTTGGCGCGAGTATATGCGTGGAATCTATTGGTGGAAAATGCCTGAATACGAAACGCTTAATTATTTTAACCATCAAACTAAACTTCCTGAATATTTTTGGACCGGCAATACCAAAATGAATTGTGTAAAAAATGCGGTTCAAAACAGTTTAGATAATGCTTATGCGCATCATATTCAGCGATTGATGGTTACAGGCAATTTTACACTTTTAGCTGGCATTGACCCAAGTGAGGTAGATAATTGGTATTTAGGTATTTATATTGATGCCATTCAGTGGGTTGAAATTACCAATACAAGAGGCATGAGTCAGTTTGCCGATGGAGGAATTGTAGGCAGTAAACCTTATATTTCATCAGCCAATTATATTGATAAAATGAGCGATTACTGTGGCAATTGCCAATACGATAAAAAACTAAAATATGGCAAAAATGCTTGTCCGTTTAACAGTTTGTATTGGCATTTTTACGAACGTAATCGTCCATTGCTCGAAAAAAACAACCGCATTGGTATGATGTACAATGTGTTAAACCGAATGGCAACCGATGAAAAACAAAAAACATTAGCCCAAGCCGATTACTATTTAGCCAATTTAGAGGACTTGTAAACGCTATTTTCTCAATGTTTAAATAATTTAAAAAAGTTAAACTAAACCCTTTATTCAAAATAAACTTTCAACCTAAATTCCTTATTTTTTGGCATATCAATTAAATTGATTTAGCTTCGCGCCAGAATTATTGCTATGCAAATACAATTATTAAAATCAAAAATACACCGCGTAAAAGTTACGCAAACAGAGTTACATTACGTAGGCAGCATATCCATTGACGAAGATTTGATGGATGCAGCCAATATGATAGAAAACGAAAAAGTTCAAGTAGTTAATGTAAACAATGGCGAACGCTTAGAAACATACATTATAAAAGGCGAAAGAGGTTCAGGCATGATTTGCCTAAACGGACCTGCGGCTCGCAAAGCTGCTGTTGGTGATCCTGTTATTATTATTTCGTATTGCAGCATGGATTTTGAAGAGGCAAAAAAATACCAACCTATTGCCGTTTACACCGACCACAACAATAAATTAAACTAGTTAAATGCTTAAAAAAGTAATTCAATATTTAGTCATTCTTTTAGTAGGTGGCGGGTTTATGTATTACGTTTTTAAGGACCAAAATTGGGCCGAGCTTTGGCAAAAAATTGCAACTGCTAATTTATGGTGGTTAAGCGTTGGCCTATTAGTTTCTATATTTAGCCATTGGTTGCGCGCATACCGCGCTGTATTGATGTACGATGCCATGAATTACAAAATAAAAACCAGCAACAGTTTTTATGCAGTATTAATTGGCTATATGATGAATTATTTTATTCCTAGAGCAGGCGAAGTAGCTCGCTGTGCTAGTTTAAATAAATCAGATAATTTACCAGTTGAAAAATCGTTGGGAAGTGTAGTTACCGAGCGCATTTTCGATGTAATCATCATGCTCTTTTTATTGGGTCTGGTTTTCCTAATACAATTTAATCTAATTTGGGATTTTATTCAAAAAGCTTTGGCCAATAACCAAACACAAACTGCCACAAACTCCTTTCCAATCAAATGGATTTTATTGGGTTTAATCGTGATTATGGCTACGGTAGCTTTTGTGCTGCGCAATAAAATAAAATCGCATCCATTATTTGCCAAAATACTAGGTGTATTAAAAGGCTTTACCGATGGTTTATTAAGCATCAAAAATGTAAAAAAACCATATTTATTTGTATTTCTGTCAATTAGCATTTGGGCTTGTTACATATTAATGATGTATTTCTGCTTTTTTGCATTGCAAAGCACTGAGCACCTAAACTTTGCAGCATGTTTAACTGTATTTGCCATTGGTTCTATTGGTGTAGCCTTGCCAGCACCAGGAGCAGGAGCAGGAACTTACCATTATTTTATTAGCCAAAGTTTATTACTTTTTGGTGTAGCCTCAGCCGATGGAGTAGCTTATGCCACTATGGTTCATGGTGCTCAAATGGTTTTATTAATTACGTTGGGTTTAATAAGTAGTTTGATTTTATTTTTGAAAAAAAAGTAAGACTAAATTATGAATGTTGAATTATGAATGTGACTTACTTAACCCAAAAAAGTAAAGCCAACAAGTAAACTGTGAAACAAATAATTAGCAATCAACTCTCAATAACAAACTCGAAATAAATATCTCTCAATAATCAACCAGCAACATTAATTTATGACTCATATTGAAAGCATACACAGCAAAATTCATACTTGGGAAACTTTAAAAACTCAGGTAACAACTTGGCAAGCACAAGGTAAAAAAATTGTGTTTAGCAATGGTTGTTTCGATTTGGTTCATAAAGGGCACATTGATTACCTTAACCGTGCTGCCGACCTTGGCGATGTATTGGTAATGGGATTAAACACCGATGCTTCAGTAAGCAAATTAAAAGGACCTCACAGGCCCATACAAGATGAACAATCGCGTTTATTAATTATGGCTGCTTTGCAATGCGTAAGTGCGGTGGTATTATTTAACGAAGAAACGCCTTACGATTTAATAAAATTGGTTCAACCAGATGTTTTGGTAAAAGGAAGCGATTACAAACCTGAAAATATAGTTGGTTACGATATAGTTACAGCCAAAGGCGGCATGGTTAAAACCATTGATTTTTTGCCGGGTTATTCAACCAGTGCTATTGAAAAAAGAATAAAAGCTTGTTAAGCTATTCAAAGCGAAGTGCTTCTATAGGGTCTAATTCGCTGGCTTTTTTAGCAGGATAATAACCTGAGGCTATTCCAACTACAAAGCATAAAAATAGGCCTAAACCTATCCAAGCCCAAGGAATTATAAAACCTCCACCAATTAAAGACGTTACTATATTCCCCACAATTATTCCTAAAATAATTCCGCCAATTCCACCCATTTGGCAAATTACCAATGCTTCAATTAAAAACTGTTTCTTAATGTTTTGTTGCGTAGCACCCAACGATTTTCTGATACCAATTTCGCGGGTACGCTCTGTAACTGAAACCAACATAATATTCATCAATCCAATGGCTGCGCCCAATAAAGTTATAAAACCAATGGCTGTTGCAGCAATGGTAATAAAACTTAACTGACCAATTACTTGATTGGCCACATTATCGGCTTTCATTATTTCAAAATTATTGGGTTCATTTACGCGCAAACCTCTTACTCTTCTAAACACACTAATGGCTTCATCTACCGCCATGTCCATATTGGTAACATTTGAAACAGCAACTGTTACCACTGCACTCATGCTTTTTTCCGAAAATACTTGGTAAGCATTATCAATTGGCACAATTACCATTCTATCGCCACCAAAACCCATGCTTGAGCCTTTTTCTTTTAGTACCCCAATTACCCTGTATTTAGCCGCACCAACAGCAATCAATTCACCAATTGGCATTTTATATTTAAATAATTTATCTTTTACTTCTTTGCCAATAATAGCCACATTTGCAGCTGAGGTAATATCTTGTTTTGAAAAATTTCGGCCATAATCTAAATCGTAAGCAGCTACTTGAAGGTAATTTTCATCGCTTCCCAACACCATGATATTGGGTTCGGTTTTATAACTATCGTATTTTATGGTTGCTGTCCAACTGGCATTAATGGAAGTGGAGAAAGTACAAGGAAAACGGTACTGTTGCGCAAATTTTTCAGTTTGCTGTTGGGTAATATTGCTGTATTTTTTTTGTGGCTTGCCGCTTACTCCAAACCTAACTGAGTTGCCCCTATTTTTTATATTAAAAGTATTGGCACCTATGTTATTAAAACTTTTGTTAATACTCAGTTTCATACCATCAATGGCAGTTAATATACCTACCAAAGCCATTATACCAATTGATATAATTAAAGCCGTAATAACCGCTCTGGTTCTGTTAGCCCCAATAGAGGTAAAAGCTATTTTTATATTTTCGGTTAATGTCATTTGTTTGTACCAAATAGAATTAGCTCCAAAAATAGGTTTTCGAAACCAAATAGTTATTTTATTTATATAAAAGGAAAAAGCAATGGACAATTAGTAATTACAGTTAAAATAACTAATGTTTGTATTTATTAATTATTCCAATATTTGAATAACTATAAAACTAAATAAAATGAAAACACTAAGCAATTTTTGGGAAATGAAACTAAAATTATTTAGCATTTTATTGCTGCTTTTGTTAATTCAAAGCTGCAGTAAAGACAATGGGAATCCTTGTGGGAATCCTACTTCAACATATTATAGATGTATTGATACAATAAACATACCTTACAAAAAGGGTAATTCCTTTACCTATAAAGATAAAGATGGAAATTTAATTTCAGCTAAAATAATAAAAGATACATTACTCTATAATTGTGTTTTACAGCCTATATCAAACCCTAATTGTGGTACTCAAAACTCAAACTGCTATATTAATAAGCAATATAATTTTGATACATTGGCTGATGTTAGTTTAGATACTGAAATTGGTAGATTATTTATAGTATACAATAACTCTAATTTTTATGTAAGAACTGCTCCTTTGATAAATCCATACATGAAACTTTATCCATATTATGATTCCATCATTTTAAATAAAACTTATTACAATGTTAGATTAATTACTAATCAACAAAATGATTCAATTTTTATTAACTATAATGATGGAATTTTAAAAGTAATCAACTCAAATAACACTTATACAATTCAATAGCCTAGCTAGCGCAAGCGTCCGCTTGCTATCGGAACGCTTGCAATAATAAAAAGCGGACGCTTTTAAATAAACAGCACAAGCGGACGCTTGCGCTAGCTTTCAATACTAAATCCCGTAAACCATTTTACTGTTTTCGGTAGTAATTTCGGCTACTTGCGCTAAACCCATTTTTTTAAGTTCAGCTAGTTTTTTAGCCACTTCTATTACATAAAAACTTTCATTTCGTTTGCCTCTAAAAGGAACAGGTGCCAAATAAGGTGCATCGGTTTCTAAAACTATGTGTTTTAAGTCTATATCGGCAATGGCCTCGGCCAAACCAGCATTTTTAAAAGTTACCACCCCTCCTATTCCTAAATAAAAACCCAACTCAACCACTTGCTTAGCCTCGGCTGCTGTGCCACTAAAACAATGAAAAATCCCTCGTAATTTGGGGTGTTTCATTTCGTTTAAAATTTCAATTACATCAGGAGTAGCATTGCGGGCATGAATGTTTATGGGTAAATCTTGCTGAATAGCCCACAAACATTGCTTTTTAAAAGCCAATATTTGTTGTTCTTTAAATTCCAAACTCCAATAATAATCCAACCCAATTTCGCCCACAGCATAAAACTTGCGTTTTTTAAACCATTTTTGAATTTGAAATAAATGCGCCTCCACATGTTCGTCCACCGAGCAAGGGTGAAGGCCCATCATGGGGAAACAATTGTTAGGAAACTGCCAAACCAAATCTAACATGGGCTGAATGCTATGTAAATCAATATTGGGCATAAAAAGGCGTGTAACTCCATTTTTAATTGCTTTTTCTATTAACTGTGTGCTATCGGCTTCAAACTCTTTTGAATATAAGTGCGTATGTGTATCGGTAAAAATCATGGTAAATAAGTGGCTGCAATATTAGTTCAATTGCAAGTATTAAACCAAAGTAAGTAAAAATAGTAAACACAATTTTTTAAATACAAGCGTTAAAAAGGAAGAAAAGAAACATTTGTTTTAAAATAGAAAATTAATTTGTAATGTTGATTTATGGAAGTATTGAAGCGCGAATCGGTCATTCATCAGTTTAACCAAATAGGTGAATTAAATATAACTGCACAAAACTTATTGTTAAAAGCTAAAGATGCAGCAAAAAATGCTTACGCACCCTACTCAAAATTTAATGTGGGCTGTGCGTTATTGCTCAAAAATAACGAGATTATTTTAGGCAATAACCAAGAAAATATTGCTTATCCAAGCGGTTTATGTGCAGAGCGAACTGCCATATTTTACGCAGGTGCTAATTACCCAACTGTACCCATAAAAATGATGGCTGTTACTGCCTTTGCCAATGGTTATGAAGTTAACCAACCCGTTATGCCATGCGGAGCTTGCTTACAAAGTATAAGCGAGTTTGAATTGCGTTTTTCAAAACCCATTGAAATTATTTTACAAGGAAATAGCGGCCCCATTTATATTGCCGAAGGCATAAAAACCTTTTTGCCTTTTCAATTTTTTATTAAGGAATTAGGTATGTGATTTTTTGCCACAGATTATACAGATTTCACGGATATTTGTTTTGATAAAATTACAAACAGCACTTTAGCCACAGATTTCACGGATTACTCGGATATTTTTTTTATTGTAAAATTATTTAAAATAGTTCAGACATTGGACTTTTATAATTTGTGTAATCTGTGCAATCTGTGGCTTAAATTTACAAAGAATCCAATTCTTGTTGTAGCTTTTTGGTTAATGACGATACTACCAATTGATAAGAATGATCCATCAACTCTAAAATAAGTCTATCACTGGCATCCTCATTGAATTTAACAGTATTCCAATGTACTTTACTCATGTGATAACCAGGAATAATTGCACCAAAACTTGCCCTTAATTCAATGGCCTTTTCAGGATCACATTTTAAGTTAACACTAACAGGTTCGCTTAACGATGTTAGCGCAAACATTTTTCCCATTACTTTAAAAACCAAAGTATCTTCCCCAAAAGGGAAAGTTTCCTCTACTCCTTTTTTTGTAATACAATAATCGCGCAATTGTTCTATGTGCATTGGCCTACAAATTAATAAATTTATATCCTACTGTAAATTGAAGCATTGAGGCACGTGAGCTAAAATCAACATTTTGCGTATTTACTGCACTTGCGGCATTACCAATACTATTTATGCTAAAATCGTAACGCGCATCAAAACACAATTTCCAAACATCAAAACCAACGCCAACTTGCGCACCCACCACAAAATCATTATAATTTCCAGTAGCTAAATTGGAGGCATTGGTAGCCGATAAATCTTGATTAACTAAAAACTGAAAATTGGGACCAGCACAAACATTGATTACACCCAACACTTTTTTGCCAAACAAAATAGGTACATCAATATAATTAAGTTTAGTAGCCGCGCTTGATGGACTGGTGGTCCCGCTGCTATTAACAGTAAAATTTAAATTTCGGAAACATAATTCAGGCTGAACAAACATACCCGCAAAACCAATTCGGCTAAAAGCACCAATTAATATTCCGTTTGATGACGAAGGAACTTCAAAGTTTTTAAAATCAGCACCAATAATTTGGGTGTTGGTTAAACCAGCTTTTATGCCCAATTGAAAAGTTTGCGCGTGTGCATTTAAAGCGAATAATCCTGTTAAAATTAAAACTATTTTTTTCATAATAAGTTATTTTGGTGCAAGTTATAAATTTAGCAATAACTTTTATTGCATAAAAAAACCTGTTACTTGTAAAAATAACAGGTTTTTAAAATTTTATTTTGATAATAACTTAAGCTAAAACTACTACTTTATTGTTTAATATTTCAACAATACCACCAGTAATATCAAAAGATTGATTACCATTTTCAGTGCCTTTTACCACCACTTGTCCTTTAATTAAGCTACTTACCAAAGCCGCATGACCTTTCAAAATTTGAAAAGTACCATCAGTTCCAGGTAAAGTAACCATTTCAATTTCACCACTAAAAAGTGTTTTATCGGCTGTTATTATATCTAATTGCATACTGTTTAGTTCTTAGTTTTTAGTTCCTAGTTCTTAGTTTTTAAATAGTTATTACAACTAAGTACTAAAAACTAAGAACTGAAAACTATTTTATAATTATTTTGATTCAGCTAACATTTTTTCTCCTTTGGCAATTGCTTCTTCAATATTACCAACTAAGTTAAATGCCGCTTCTGGTAAATGATCTAATTTACCATCCATAATCATGTTAAATCCTTTAATTGTTTCTTCAATCGAAACCAAAGCACCTTTTAAACCAGTAAACTGTTCAGCTACGTGGAAAGGTTGCGATAAGAAACGTTGAACTCTACGTGCACGGTAAACAGTTTGTTTATCATCTTCCGAAAGTTCATCCATACCTAAAATGGCAATGATATCTTGTAACTCTTTGTAACGTTGTAAAATTGATTTTACACGTTGAGCACAATCGTAATGAGCATCACCCACAATAGCAGGAGTTAAAATACGTGAAGTTGAATCTAATGGATCAACCGCAGGATAAATACCTAACTCAGCAATTTTACGGCTTAATACAGTGGTAGCATCTAAATGCGCAAATGTAGTAGCAGGGGCTGGATCTGTTAAATCATCCGCAGGTACATAAACCGCTTGTACTGAAGTAATTGAACCACGTTTAGTTGAAGTAATACGTTCTTGCATTGCTCCCATTTCCGAAGCTAAAGTTGGTTGGTAACCTACCGCTGAAGGCATACGACCTAATAAAGCCGAAACCTCAGAACCTGCTTGTGTAAAACGGAAAATATTATCAACGAAGAATAAAATATCACGTCCACCTGATTTTTCATCACCATCACGGAAGTATTCAGCTACCGATAAACCTGATAATGCAACACGAGCACGTGCTCCAGGAGGTTCATTCATTTGTCCAAAAACAAGGGTTGCTTGCGATTTTTCTAATTCGTTGTAATCAACTTTAGATAAATCCCATCCACCTTCTTCCATATCGTGTTGGAATTCTTTACCGTATTTAATAACGCCCGATTCAATCATCTCACGTAATAAATCGTTTCCTTCACGAGTACGCTCACCAACACCAGCAAATACCGACATACCTTCGTATGCTTTTGCAATGTTGTTAATCAACTCCATAATCAATACGGTTTTACCAACACCCGCACCACCAAACAAACCAATTTTACCACCTTTTGCGTATGGCTCAATTAAGTCGATTACTTTAATACCAGTAAATAATGGCTCTGCGTTAGTTGTTAAATCTTCAAAACGAGGAGGATTTTGGTGAATAGAACGTTGACCAAGGCTAGCATCCATGGTTTTCATACCATCAATTGCCTGACCCACAACGTTAAACAATCTACCTCTAATTTGCTCGCCCATTGGCATTGATATTGGCGATCCCATTGGCACTACTTCCATTCCACGAACTAATCCGTCTGTTGCTTCCATAGCAATAGCGCGAACCATATTATCACCCAAATGTCTTTGACATTCAAGTATTAAACGCGATCCATCGGGTCTAGTAATATAAAGTGCATCTAAAATTTTTGGTAAGCCTTCATTGCTAGCTGCGAAACTCACATCTACAACTGGACCAATTACCTGAGCTACAACTCCTGATTTTGACATAATTATGTAATTAATTGTAATTTTTAGTGGTGCAAAAATAATTTTTACTTGCATAAAACAAACTATATATTAAAACTTATAGTGTGATTTTAAGCATTAAATAAATTTACCAATTGGTTTTTAAACCTATTTTTTTATTTTAAAAGAAGATATTTTTTAAAACCCATTATGCCACAATGGATTACTGTTTAATAAATTTTAACACTTGGGTTTGGTTATTGGTGCTTACTATTTTTAACACATAAACACCATTTAATAAATGGCTGATGTCTATTTCAAATTTTAAAAATCCATTATCCATTTCCTGCCCTAATAAATTGGTAATGATATAACTACTATTTTGATTCAAATTATTTTCAATAAATAATTTTTCACTTGCGGGATTAGGATAAATCTTTGTTTTTAAACTGCTTATATCCTCCACAGTTAAACTTTTTAAGTTGGCATAATTGTTCATTTGAACATGAATTGCTTCCTGATGATCCTGACCAACAGGAAACTCAGTCCAACCAATAATTTGGGCTACAGGAGCGGTTGAATTCTTACAATACCATTCAAAATGTGTTGGCTTACCACTCCATACATTAATTTCAAATCGCCAAGTACTATCATTTACTTTATACCAACTAGTATCATATGATGAAGGCATTTCCTTTAATAGAAAAGCTTCAAATTGACCGAATGGCAATTTGATAATTCCAGTAGCTATTATTTCTCGTTTATTATAAAAATGTTGTGCATGAAATCCCGTATCACCTCCATTATAAAACAATTTTGTTCTCATATAATTAGAATCCGTATGAGAATAAGGATAAGAAGCTGGAAACTTAAAAACTTGTTGTGGATGGTTGAATCTAATTCCTTGTAAAACATGTGACGGATATAAATAACCACCCATTCCTATTTGGTAATATCCAGTAGAATCTGTTTTATAAAAACCATTATAATAACCACCCTCATCGCCAGAAGCCAAAGTACAATCTTCATAATCTGAACTATAAAATGTTCTATTTGGAGCTAAAAATTTTGCAGTATCAAAATAATTTGATTGAAGTCCTGAAAAGTCCCAAAAATTACCTTCTCCAGATTTACCAAATCTAAATTCCTTCAAAATGTTGGTATCGTTAACATAGGCAAATACAATATTGGTTCCAATTTTAATTGAATCCTTTTGTGTTAATACAACCTGTGCGCTTGCGTTAATTTTTAAAACTAAGCACAAAAAAATGGTAAAGTATAATTTCGACATAATATCAATACGAAGTTAACTGACCTAGGTTTGGTATTAAATTTTTTATTCTAATAAATCTTACACTTTATGCTAAGGTCTAATGAAATAGGCATTTGAAGCAAACTTCAACTTTTCATTTTAAATTTATGTTCCACAAACAATCAACATTGTTTTGAAAGGCAAAATTTAACGTTTTTATTTGAACCTTAAAATCAGTGCAATAATTTTTTATGAGCAACGATCAAATTAAGGAAGAAGTAAAGCAAAAATTCATTGTTTTTTTAGAACAAAACGAACAGCGTAAAACGCCAGAACGTTTTGCTATATTAGATGAAATTTATAGTAATAAAGAGCATTTTGATGTAGAAACGCTATTTGAACACATGAAAAAACGCAATTACCGCGTTAGCCGAGCTACTGTTTACAATACCCTTGATTTGCTATTGGATTGCGGATTGGTTATTAAACACCAATTTGGTAAAAACTTGGCTCGTTTTGAGCGTTCGTATGGATTTAGACAACACGACCACATGATTTGCAATGTATGTAGCAATATTTTAGAGTTTTGCGACCCAAGAATTCATCAAATAAAAACCATGATGGGCGATTTGATGCAGTTTGAAGTTACCAACCACTCATTATACCTTTTTGGAAACCCCAAAATGGACGAAAATAGAAATTGCTTAACATGTAATAAAATGGTTCCAAAACCTGATTATTAGGGATTTTGAATGTTGAATTTAAAATTTTGAATTTAAAAAAATAATAATTGCCGAAGGAATCCCGATAGCTATCGGGAGCTAGAGGCTAGAAGCAAAATATATGATAGATGTAGTATTAGGCCTGCAATGGGGCGATGAAGGTAAAGGTAAAATTGTTGATGTACTTACCCCTCAGTACGATGTGGTGGCAAGGTTCCAAGGCGGACCAAATGCTGGCCACTCGTTAGAGTTTAACGGACAAAAGCATGTTTTAAACACCATTCCTTCAGGTATTTTTCACAAACATTGCATCAATATTATTGGTAGTGGTGTAGTAATTGACCCTATTACCTTTAAAAAAGAAATTGAAAAAATTACCTTAGGTGGCGCTGAACCATTGGTTAATTTATACATTTCGGAAAAAGCACATTTAATTTTACCCACTCACCGTTTGGTAGATGCGGCAAGTGAAGCCAATAAAGGTGAACATAAAATTGGTTCAACTTTGCGCGGAATTAGCCCAACTTACCAAGATAAAATTGGCAGAAGTGGCTTACGTGTTGGCGATATTTTAGCAGCTAATTTTAACCAAAAATACCAAGTAGTAGCAGCTAATCACCGTACTTTGTTAGATAGATTCAACTATCCTTATAATATTGCTGAACATGAACCATCATTTTTTGAAGCCATTGAGTTTTTAAAACAATTTAAAATAGTAAATACCGAATATTTCTTGGATGATTTGATGAATCAAGGTAAAAAGGTATTGGCCGAAGGCGCTCAAGGCACTTTATTAGATATTGATTACGGAACTTATCCTTTTGTAACTTCATCTAATACCATTACAGGCGGTGCTTGCAATGGTTTAGGTGTATCTCCTCAAAAAATTAACCGTGTGTATGGAATTTTTAAAGCTTATTGCACACGCGTTGGTAGCGGCCCATTCCCTACTGAGCAAGACAATGAACAAGGTGAAGAGTTACGCAAATTAGGTCATGAGTTTGGTGCTACCACTGGTCGTCCACGCAGAACTGGTTGGTTAGATTTACCCACTTTAAAATACAGTATTATGCTAAATGGTGTAACTGATTTAATTTGTACCAAAAGCGATGTATTAAGTGGAATAGACGAAATTCCTGTTTGCCATGCTTACGAAATTGATGGAACTATAAGTGATAAAATTCCATACAGTTTGGTAGATGCAAATATTAATCCTCAATACAAAAGCTTTAAAGGTTGGACTGGCGATTTAGGTAAAATAAAAAACTACAATGATTTACCTGAAACTTTTAAAACTTATATGCAATTTGTAGAAGAGCAAATAGGAATTAAAGTGGATACTATTTCGGTTGGACCGGATAGAGATGAAACGATTATGAGAAAATAGCTTTTGGCAGCTAGCTCCTTGCCTCTGGCAAAATAATTTTTATAAAACCTGCTTTAGCAATAAGGCAGGTTTTTTTGTGTGGTTTTGTAAAATTCTTAATATCGGTATTGTATAATTTTTATTTTTACCGATAAATAATATATTTGTGGGGTGGAATGGAAAAACTATAATTATGAATTTGAAGGAATTGAAAAATACCTTGAACGCATAGCCGATAAAAAAAGTCAGCTTGATGCTTTGCGCCCTTTTCCCGCTGCTGCTCTTAAAAACATAAAAGAGAGTTTAACCATGGAGTGGACTTATAACTCCAACAGCATAGAAGGAAATACCCTAAGTCTCCAAGAAACAAAAATGGTTATTGAAGAAGGATTTACCATTAAAGGAAAATCGTTGCGCGAACATTTTGAAGCAGTTAACCACCACGATGCCATTGATTTTGTAGAAAGTTTAGTAAGTAGCAACTATATTTTAACTGATAAGGACATTTTAACGGTTCATGGATTGGTATTGCAAAAAATTGAAAAAGAATATGCTGGCCGATATAGAAATGCAGGTGTTAGAATTTCAGGAGCTAATTTTAACCCACCAAATGCCTTAAAGGTTGATACCTATATGATGGATTTAATTGAATGGTTAAACAATGAAACTATTCCAATTAATTCGGTAGTTAAGGCTGCCATTTTTCACCATAGGTTTGTATGGATTCACCCATTTTTTGATGGCAATGGAAGAACAGTAAGGCTTATATTTAATTTGTATTTGATGAAATTAGGATTTCCACCTGCCATTATTTTAAAAAACGACAGGAAAAAATATTACGATGCATTGAACAAAGCCAATAATGGCGATTATTCCAAAATAGTGCTAATGGTTTTGCAAGCTTTGGAGCGCTCTATAGATATTTACCTAAGCAATTTAACCAATACTTACGATGATTACCAACCCATATCGAGCATAGTGAGTGAGCCAGACGTACCTTATGGGCAAGAGTATGTTAGTTTATTGGCTAGGCAAGGAAAAATAGATGCTTTTAAAGAAGGTAAAAATTGGTACACTAGCAAGGATGCATTGAATAGTTATATCAATAAAAGAGAGCGAAAAAGAACTACAAAAAGTTAGTTTTTCTTCTCCATTAACTCAAAACCTTTTTTACCATCGCGCTCTAAAAAATCAATTTGCATACCTGCAAAAAATAAGGCTTGGCCAGGATGATAAACTACTTGTATGCCTTCTATTTCAACCGTTTTATCTTTATCGGTTGGTTCATCAAAACCAATAATTAAGCCTTTATCGGTTGAGTTTTTTTGTTTGATTCCAATTCGTAAAAAATGAGTATCAGGTATTTGTAAATTTACTTTATACTCGTTAATGGCTTGAATGGCCGCTGGTGTTAAATGTATGATATTCAATTTTTTATATAATTATCTGTTTGTCAGCAAAATAGCTGACTAGTTATTAACTTTTAGTTTTGCCAATTGCTTAATTAAACCTGGGCCTCCATAAATAAATCCTGTGTAAATTTGAATTAAACTAGCACCTGCATTTATTTTTTCTTGCCCGGTTGGGGCAGAGTGAATGCCACCAACTCCAATTACCGGAATTTGGTTGTTTGATTTTTGTTTGATATAAGCCAAAATTTCAGTTGATTTTTCACTCAAAATTTTGCCACTTAATCCGCCAGCACCCATTTGTTCCACTTCAGTTTTTGCGGTTACTAAATTATCTCGGCCAATGGTAGTATTGGTTGCTACCAAACCATCAATGCCAGTTGATTGCACAATTTCTATTACATCATCTAACTGCGATTGGGTTAAATCGGGTGCTATTTTTAACAAAATGGGCTTTTGAATATTGCCTTTGGCAATAAAATTTTTACGTTCTTCCATTAAAGCCAAAAGAATTTCAGAAAGTGGCTTTTTATCTTGCAACTCGCGCAAGTTTGGCGTGTTGGGCGAACTTACATTTACCACAAAATAATCAACCAATTGGTATAAACCTACAAAACATTTTAAGTAATCGTCTTTGGCATTTTCGTTTGGAGTAACTTTATTTTTACCAATATTTCCACCCACAATTAAGTCAGTAGGACGATTTGTTAAACGTTGTTTAATCACTTCTAAACCATCGTTATTAAAACCCATTCGGTTAATAATACATTCGTCTTTTGGCAAACGGAACAAACGCGGTTTATCGTTACCACTTTGTGGCAATGGAGTTACCGTACCTATTTCAACAAAACCAAAACCAAGCGAGCTTAACTCTTTTAAATACTTGGCATTTTTATCGAAACCAGCTGCTAGCCCAATTGGATTATAAAAGTTTAAACCTAAAAACTGAACTGGATTTTTTACCCTAAAAACACTAGAAACTATTTGGCGAACAAACGGAATTTTGCAGAGTATTTGGTAAGTATTTAACGAAAAATAATGGGCAGTTTCTGCCGGCATTATGAAAAGGAATTTAAGTAGTAATTTGTACAAAGCGCTATAATTTTGGGCGAAAGTACACTGCTTATTTGTAACTATAAAATGATTTTTAGCTCAACTATTTAAAACTTAAACCTTTGCTTTATTTTAAAAATAGGGAGTGTAACTAAATTTATCTTAATTCGTTTATGTTTTTACAAAACAAAACTTTTATGAAACACTTTTTTACTTGTTTATTAATGCTTTTGGCTGGCCAACTAATGGCGCAGCAAAGCAAAGAGTTAAAAGGTTTTGTTAAAAACGATATTGGGCAAACGTTATCATTTTCAATTATTTACAATACCAATAGCAAACAAACTTATTCGGCCAATCAATATGGTGCTTTTGTAATAGAGGCCAGTTTAGGCGATAGTTTACTGGTTTCAAGGATTTCGTATAAGGCTGACACTGTAATAATTACTAAAGCTATTTTTTATGAAATAAAACCATTTGATATTATTTTAAACCGAAAAGAAACCATTTTACGCGATGTAAGGGTAAACTCTCGCCATAAAAACGATTCATTGGCCAAGGCATACGCCAATTTAATGAAACACGATACTTTATTGAACAATAATAAAAAAGCCGAAAATGCACGCGAAATGGCCAAACCCAAGCTTATATCAAATGCCGGAATTGGCGTAGAAGGTTTAATTTACAAAACTTGGTATAAATTTTCGGATAAAGGCAAAAGCAACGAAAAGCTTTTAAAATTGGTTGAAATGTATAATCAATCAGTAAAAATTGACGACAAATTAAGCATTGATTACATTATAAAAGTAACTGGAGTTAGCGCTAAAAAAGCCGAATGGATTAAGGATTATTGCGCTAAAAATGAACTTCTGAAAATTCGTAATTTTAACGAGTACGATTTGATAATGGTTTTAAGGAAATGTGCTGAGTAATTTGAAAATTCTTTGCACAATTATTCTCTCTTATCCTATCCTTTATTATTTTAATATATTTTCATTTTGTTATAACTAAAATAACAATTTGATTTTTAATATATTGCCCCAACTTTATTTTACACCAATTTATGAAAATAAAATACTATGCCATAATCGCTGTTTGGATGGTTTTATTGGGAATGGCCAATTGCAAAAGCAAAATACAAAACACAAAAATTGCGGAAACTAGAAGCATTCCTAACGATTCGCTTGCTAATTACCCATATTGGATAGCCATGATGGACGACCCAAAGGTAAATTATTACAAAGCCATTGAGGCTTTTGAAAAATATTGGGAAAATAGAGAACAACCTACCGAAAAAGATGGGGAAGCAAAAGATATTTTTGAAAAAGATAAAACCAAAGAGGAGCGAGAAAAAGAAGAAAAACGCTCGGTTTTGTACGTATATGAATATAAGCAATTTTTAAACTGGAAAGATAAAAACAAAGATTTTGTTAAACCTGATGGAACTATAATGTCTCCACAGGAAATTTTAGAACAATCACTTAAAGCACGCGAAGCAAAATGAGAATAAACTTTACTATTGTTTTTTTATTAATCATAAAACTAGTGTTAGGCCAAAACACTGCTACTTTTACGCAAGTTGGGCCTATAAAATTTCCAGCCAATCCAAGTGTACAAACCACAGGAATGGGCCGTGTATCGCAATTGGTTTACCACCCAACCGATAGCAATATTTTATTTGCGGTTACTGCATCGGGTGGAATTTTTAAAACCTCAAACGAGGGAAATACTTGGTCGGGTATAACTGATAACTTGCCATTAACTGCTTGTGCATCGTTGCTTATAAATCCTTTAAATCCTAATGTAATGTATTTAGGAACTGGCGATGCCAACTACGATGCCAATGGTTTAGGTGTATATAAAACCACCAATGGAGGTAAAACTTGGGCTGCTTCTAACAGTGGCATGGGAAATGTTTTAGTATCTGAAATAGTGTTTATGCCTGGCGATACACAAACTATAATTGCTGCTTGTAAAGATGGGATTTATAAAACAACAAATGGTGGTAGTACTTGGGTAAAGAAAACCACAGTAAATGCTAGTTACAGAGATATAAGCTACAGACCACAAAGCACAAGCATTATTTATGCAGCTACTAATACCAATTTTTATCGGTCGTATAATAATGGTGAAACATGGATACAATCTAGCTTAAATACAAGTATTACATGTGCAGGAATTAAGTTAGCCGTGTGTCCAAGCGATACCTCTAAAATTTATTGCATAGCATGGAAAACGGGAGCAACAAGCCCTTTTGGAGGAATTTATGTATCAACCAATAATGGAACTTCGTTTGTAAAACAAGTAGATACACCAAACGTACTTGGTTACTCAAGCAATGGAACCAGTATGGATGGACAAGGTGCTTATAATTTAGCCATTATTGTTGATCCAACCAATGCCAATACCATTTATATTGGTGCTATCAATTTATGGAAATCAACCAATGGAGGTGTTAATTTCAACCTGCTTTCTCATTGGGCTTTTGGGGTTCATGCAGATAAACACCATTATTTATTTTCACCATTTAATAATAACAAACTTTTTATAAGTCACGATGGAGGAATAGATAGAACCACCAATGGTGGAATTACTTGGACCACGCTCGAAGATGGATTAAGTGCTTCTGAATTTTATAAAATGGGCGCAAGTGGACTACATAACGACCATATAATTGGTGGATTACAAGATAATGGTAAAGATGTAGCTATAAATAAAGCTTTCGCCACGGTAACTGGTGGCGATTGGACTGGAGATTTTGAGTTTGATAATTTTGACAGCAGCCTTGTATATGAGCATGGTGGTAATAAAAGAAATATTATTTCGCATGTGGCAAGCAGTATTAACGGACACGGAGGAATTTATTTACCACATGCTAATGATAGTAATGTAATGTTTGAAATGGATAGCAGTTTATTACGCACCAATAATTTACGTGCTGCGCCAACAACCAATGTAACTTGGAGTCAAATTTTTATTGCCGCAGGAATTAATAAAACAGGCACCAAATGTTTATCGTATTCCAAATCATCAAGCGGAACATTGTATGTATTTTTTTCACCCCAATTATTTTATAAATCGGAAAATGTAAATGCTGCAACTCCAACATTTACTCAAATAACTACCTTTCCATTTAACAGCGGAGAGGTTATCAAACAAATTGAAACTGTAAATTACGATTCCAATTCGGTTTATGTGGTCACTAATCAGACAAGGATTTTTAAATCAACTAACAAAGGATTGACATGGATTCAAATTACCAAAAATTTAACATCAAGCTCCTTTATAAAATTTGAATTAGACCAAAGTAGAAACGATTCGAGCATGTATGTAAGCACTGCCTTTGGCGTTTATTTCCGCAATTCTAGTATGGTTAATTGGATTCCGTTTTTAACTGGGTTGCCAAGTGTGGCGCGTATTAGCGATATGGAAATTATGACAGATGGTAGCAATAAAAGTAGGTTGTTTATTTCAACTTACGGACGGGGAATTTGGCAAAGCAATTTATATAACCCAACTGCACAATCACCGATAGCAGATTTTACCATGCAAGCTACCAGTACACAACCTTGCCCTAATACATTTATTCTAACAAATCATTCTACCAATGCACCAACCAGCATTAAATGGTCGGTTTATCCACCAACAGGTTATCAATTTATAAATGGAACCGATTCGTTCTCAAACCGTGCAGAAATTAAGTTTGATTTGAATGGAATATTTTATGTTTCATTAACTGCAAATAATGCCAATGGCACCAATATAAAAACCATTAATTATAATAATATTAGCACTCCAGCTGCAAGTTGCAGCACAACCACCACTAACTTAAGTGGATTCGGAATGGGCATTCAAAAATTTGAATTCAATACCATAAACAATCCATCAGCAATAGGTGCTGCAAGTTATACCGACTTTTCATGCACCAATAAAACCATAATAAAAGCTGGCACAGCCTACACAGCTTGGGTTACCACCGGAACTACTAATCCTGAAAACCAAAGCATTTATATAGATTATAACAATAATGGTATTTTTACCGATGCTAACGAATTGGTTGGAACCATTGGTTCTGGCACGGGAAGAAGGTCGTGTAATATCAATATTTTAGCTGCTCCACCTATTCCAAACCAGTTTGTACGAATGCGAGTAGTAACCAATTTTGCAACCAGCAGTTCTCCTTCGTGTGGAACATTAAGTTATGGCGAAAGCGAGGATTACGCCATTTTTATTGATACCATCAAACCTAAAGTTACCATTAGCATCCCTAAGCCAAATGTAAATGGAAGTTTTACTGCACAGTTTACAGTAAGTGAAAATATAACGGGTTTTGACAATTCTGATATTACTGTTACAAATGGAATAGCAACAAATTTTGTACAACAAAGTCCTTTGGTTTATGCTGCTACTATTTATCCAACCTTGTATGGAAAAGTAACCGTTCAAGTGAATGCAAATAGTTTTTTAGATATTGCAGGAAACAGTAATTCATTAACTCGAGATTCAACAACTTTTATTCCGCCTATAATTGAAACAGCCATAACTAGTCAAACTTTAAATTTTGGGCCTAACGAAACCGATACTTTTATTTCATCAAATGGAAAAATAATGGCTATTTTAATTAATAACTCTACATTTAATTATGGAGCAACTACATTAACCATTGACAGTACTGGAACTGGAGCAACTAATTATTCAACAAATACTGCTGCTGCAAAACGAATTGCTAAAAAAACTTATAAAATAGTAACCACCAATAACAGTACAAATGGAAATTATACCATCAAATTATTCTATACTGCTGCTGAAATTAATGGTTGGAAAACCATAACAGGTAATAACTTTTCGGGTGTAAATATTATAAAATGTCCAACCAATATTACCTCAGGAACTTTAAGCAATGGTGTGTATGGCACCACCAGAAATATCAGTAGTTACAACGCAACTACAGACTCTGTGGTTACTGCTACATTCAATAACGGATTTGGTAGTTCAAGTGGATTTGCTGTTGGGGTTGATGTATCGGTTTTACCAGTAAAATATTTAAGTTTTACAGCCACTAAAAAAGTAGATTATGTTCAATTAAATTGGGCTACAGCCACTGAAATTAATAATAAATGGTTTGAAATAGAACGAAGTGCTGATTTAAACAATTTTGAAAAGATTGGAACTGTAAACGGTGCAGGAAATAGCAATACTATAAAAAATTATTTATTTAATGATAAAACCATGAATAATATTCGTGAGCATTTTATTTATTATCGCTTAAAGCAAATAGATTTCAATGGTAATTTTGAGTACTCAAACATTAGAGTGATTGAAACAAACACTAAAAACGATGAATTTAGTATATTCCCACAACCGGCTCATAATCAATTATTTGTAAAATACACTCATAATGAGCAGTTTAGATTTGAAATAATAGATGCCAATGGAAGGGCATTGCTAAAAGGCAGCAATTACGGAACACAAGCAGAGCTTGATATAAGCAATTTAATTGGTGGTATGTATTACCTAAACATTACTAATGCAGAAGGTGAAAGCAAGGTGTTTAAATTTATAAAACAGTAAGTAAATAAAAAACGAGGTTCCTAAAAGGAACCTCGTTTTTTATTTATAGTTATTTGTGCTGCTACTGAAAAGTTAATTCTAAATCGCTTACTACTTTATTTTGCAAAACATGCATTTTAACAATCTCTTCTACCCTTTCAATGGTAACGTTTCCATAATAAGTTCCTTCAGGATAAATTACCAAAGCGGGCCCATTCTTACATTCGTCTAAACAACCAGCACGCTGCGCACGCACTTTACCTTGTAAACCATTTTCTTTTAGCACCTCTCTAAATTTTTCAACCAAAGCCATTCCGCGTTCTTGTCCGCAGCAAGCTTTCCCTTCGCCCTTCTGATTGGCGCATATAAATATATGTTTTTCGTATTTCATGTTTTTGCTTATTTTTTGATTATATGATTTAGTGATTTGGAGATTTCTAATATTGATGAATTGTTGAATTGCTTAATTGTTTCAATTCATAATTCAACATTCATAACTCATAATTTTAAATTAGTTTCTCATTCTCCAAATGTCTTGTAGCATCACGATTGGTTTTTTTAGCCATGTTTTTTTCAAAAGCAGTGGTTAAATCAACCCCTGTTTGATTGGCCAAACAAATTAAAACCCAAAGCACATCAGCCATTTCATCAGCTAGGTCTTTGTCTTTTTCATTGTCTTTAAAACTTTGTTCTCCATATTTGCGAGCCATAATACGAGCCAATTCTCCTACTTCTTCCATCAAAATTGCGGTATTGGTCAATTCGTTAAAATACCTAACTCCAATGGTTTTTATCCATTCATCCACCTGTTTTTGCGCTTCACTAATTTGCATTTATATAAAAAATTATAGGGCGAATTTATAGTTTATAATACATTAATCAGAATTGGTTTTTGGTTTCTAAAATTTAATTTTTTGTTTTGATTATAATTTACGTATTTGAGTGCAAATAAAATTTCAAGATGGAACAAAATTCAAAAACAAATTGGGGGCAATTCGTCCCGTTAGTAATCGTATTTTTCTTTTGGGGCTTTGTAGCCGCAAGTAACGACATTTTAATTCCTGTATTTAAAAATGCTTTTAGTTTAACTCAAGGCGAAAGTCAATTGGTTTCATTAGCATTTTACATTGCCTATACCGTAGGCTCATTGATTTATATGGGAATTTCAATTTTAATGAAACAAGATTTAGTCAATAAAATTGGATACAAAAATGGCCTTGCCTTGGGTCTTTTCATATCGGCCTTAGGTACTTTGTTGTTTTACCCAGCTGCAAATACTGGTTCATTTTCGTTAATGCTATCTGGTTTGTTCATTGTTGCCTTAGGGTTTTCATTACAACAAACAGTAGCAAACCCATTGGCTATAGCCTTAGGACCAATAAACACGGGTTCACAACGTTTAACTTTAGCAGGAGGTATTAATAATTTAGGAACTACTATTGGTCCGTTAATTGTAAGTTTCGCCATATTTGGTGCTGCTACTTCGGGCCCATCGCAAATGAGTATAGAAAGTGTTAAAATTCCATATTTGGTATTAGGCGCAGCCTTTTTGTTAGTTGCTATTTTATTAAAGTTTTCTTCATTACCTGATAAACCAGCCATTGTAGCAGAAAGTAACGACCAAACTGAATCAACAAAAACTTCTGCTTTAAAATATCCTCAATTAATTTTAGGCATGATTGCTATTTTTGTTTATGTAGGTGTTGAGGTGTCAACTGCTAGTAATTTACCAGCATATATGGAAAAAAACTTAGGCTTTTTAACCCAAGATGTAGCACCGTTTATTTCATTGTATTGGGCTAGCTTAATGATTGGCCGTTGGACAGGTGCTGTTGAAGCATTTACCGAAGATATGAATTTACAAAAAATATTACGCTTTATTGCTCCATACTTGGCTTTTGCAGTATTTTTAGGTGTAAATAAATTTATGAACCACGATTTAACTCCATTTTATGTTTATGGATTAATTATTTTGGTATTAATATTTGCAGACATGGCCAGTAAAGGTAATCCTGCACGCATGTTGTTAATTTTCTCAATATTGGGAATTTCAGCATTAGCAGTTGGTATGGCTACAGATGGAATGATCAGCGTTTATGCATTTACAAGTGTTGGCTTATTCTGCAGTACCCTTTGGCCTTGTATTTTCACTTTAGCCATTAGCGGATTAGGAAAACATACTAGCCAAGGTAGTAGTTTTTTAATTATGATGATTATGGGTGGAGGAATAGTAAGTTGGTTGCAAGGAACTGTTGCAGATTCAATTGGCATTCACTTTAGTTATATCATAGGTGTTTTATGTTTTGCTTATTTAGCATTTTATGCATGGAAAGTAAGTAGTATTTTAAAAAGTCAAGGAATTGATTTTGATAAAAAGATATCAGGTGGACATTAATTAATAAAAACGAACAAATGAAAACAAAATTCTTTCTTTTAGTATTATTTACAGGAGTAATTTCTAGTTTTACTATTGCTCAAACAGTAACAGATTATTCAAAACTATCTAAGCAACACAATATCTATTTTGGCTTTGGTAGTGGTTTAAATTATAATTGTGGACTTATTGGTTTAAAGTTAACAGGCAGAGTTAGTGAAAATGTTCTTATTGATGCATCAGCAGGAATAGGCTCGTGGGGGAATAAACTAGGCTTAGGTGTTATTTTAAATGCAAAAAACGAAAATGCTTAGTGTCCAACTTTTGGTCTTTCAAGAGCAACTGGTATCGAAAGTTCTCCATTGAATATTGAAGTAATAAATAATTCTTCGGGGTATAAAACTACAAGTAACTTTGATGTGAAAATTAGCCCAGCAACTATGGTTAATATTGGTGTTCAACGTCAATGGATAAGATTGAGTGGTAACCGAATAACACTAGAATTAGGTTATTCGGTATTAGTTAACGGTGGGGAGGCAACTCTCTTAACTCCAGGTTATTCTTTTACAGATGTAAGCAAAAAAGTTTTTGATGTTTTAAGGCCTGGTGGCTTAACAGTTGGCTTTGGTTATTATTTTGCTTTGAATTAGTAAAAACAAAATTCATACTTAAAAAAATAAAGCTCATCAATAATTGGTGGGCTTTATTTTTGCTTTATTGTTAAAATTGTCCGCTTGTGTAAACAAACAAAGTCGAACGTAGTTTAAATTTATATTTGGCGCTCTTAAAAATGATTGAATTAAAAAATATACAGAAATCGTACACCGTAGGTGATAATAAAATGAAAGTGCTTAAAGGCATTGATATGAAGGTGAACGAAGGTGAAATGGTTTCTATTATGGGCTCTTCGGGTAGCGGAAAATCAACTTTACTTAATATTTTAGGGATTTTAGATAGCTACGATGCTGGTGAATATCGCTTAGGAGGAACTTTAATTCAGCATTTAAATGAAACCAAAGCAGCCAAATTGCGCAATCAGTATATTGGTTTTGTGTTTCAATCGTTCAACTTAATTTCGTTTAAAAATGCTATGGAAAATGTGGCTTTACCTCTTTATTATCAAAATATAAGTAGCAAAAAACGCAATTCCATTGCCTTAGAATATTTAGAAAAAGTAGGTTTAATAGACTGGGCTAAACACATGCCTAACGAAATGAGCGGTGGACAAAAGCAACGTGTTGCCATAGCCAGAGCATTGATAACACAACCCAAAATGATTTTAGCCGATGAACCAACTGGAGCATTAGATACACAAACCAGTTACGATGTAATGAATTTGCTAAAAGAGGTAAATAAAAGCGGAATTACCGTAGTGATTGTAACCCACGAACACGATATAGCTGATATGACCGATAGAGTGATTCGATTAAAGGATGGATTGATATTATAAAAATGCGGAGTTCGGAATGCCAAAAGTTCGGATTAAATGGAAAGAAAAAATTTGAAAATGAAAAATAAATTTGAAATAAATACAAGTGTAAAACATTCCGCTCACGCCTTGCGTGATTGGCACTTCGCATTTCGAACTTCGTTAATTTCGCATTTTTGGCACTTCGAACTCCGAACTAAAAAAGTATGTTTGATATAGATAAATGGCAAGAAATATTTGCGTCTATTAGCAAAAATAGACTCCGCACTTTCCTTACAGGGTTTAGTGTGGCTTGGGGTATTTTTATGCTTATAGTTTTGCTAGGTGCTGGCAATGGTTTGGGAAATGGCGTAAAATTCCAATTCTCGCACGATGCTGTAAATAGTGTTTGGTTCAATAACGGACGCACTTCGTTAGCTTACGATGGTATTCAACCTGGCAGAGATATAAAATTAACCAATCAAGATTATGAATCGATTGGTAAAAGCGTTAAAACCATTGAACACCTTTCGCCAAGGTTGCAACTTTGGGATGTAAACCAATATAATTATAAAAATCGTTATGGTAGTTTTAGCACCAAAGGCTGCAATTACGATATGATTTATGCCGAAAAAATTGAAGTACAAAAAGGTCGATTTGTAAATGAGTTAGACATAAAGGAATGCAGAAAAGTTTGTGCCATTGGTCAACAAGTAGTTGATGAATTATTTAAAACAGAAGAACCAGTAAATCAATTAATCAATATTAATAATATTCCATTCAAAGTTATTGGTGTTTTTAAAGATGCTGGTGGACCTGATGATAACCGAAGAGCCTATATTCCAATAAGTACTTCGCAACGTGTGTTTGGAAACGACAATAAACTAGACCAAATCATTTTCACTTTACCTGAATCGGATATGGATAAAAGCGAAACCATAAAAGATGAAGTGTATAAAGTATTGGCTCAAAAACATCATTTTGATCCTAAAGACCAAAAAGCTGTTTTTGTATGGAATAATGTAACCGAATTCAAACGAATAATGGGTTTAATAAATGGCATCCAATTATTTGTTTGGATTATAGGAATAGGTACTTTAATTGCTGGAATTGTTGGTGTAAGTAACATTATGATGATTGTGGTAAAAGAACGCACCAAAGAAATTGGAATACGAAAAGCATTGGGTGCCACACCGTTTAATATTATATCATTAATAATTCAAGAAAGTATTTTTATAACAGCGTTATCAGGTTATATTGGAATGATGCTCGGGATTGGAGTATTAGAATTGGCTCAAAAATATATTCCCGATAGTGACTTCTTTAGAAAACCTGAAGTTGAATTTAAAGTAGTGATGGTAGCTTTGGGAGTATTGATATTAGCTGGACTTTTAGCAGGGTTTTTCCCGGCACGAAGAGCTGCAAAAATTGAACCTATTGAAGCCTTGAGAGCAGAGTAAGTGCGGAGTTCGAAATAACAATCACGCAAGGCGTGAGCGGAGTAAATAAATAACAGTTAAATGAACTATAGACAATAGTAAAAATTCGAAATTCAAATATCGAAATTCAAAAAGTGCGGAAACAAATTCCCCCTTGTGCAATGGATTTGCAAGGCGAAGGGGGTTAGGGGGATGTAATAGAAAAGAACTAAAAGAAAATTGGAAAAACTAAAAGAAATATATCAAACGCTTAGTAAAAATAAACTAAGAACTGCCTTAACTGCCTTTGGTGTGTTTTGGGGTATTTTCATGTTGATTATTATGTTAGGTTCTGGACATGGTTTGGAAAATGGTGTTACAGAATCGTTTGGCGGCACTGCTAAAAATGCGGTTTATATGTGGACTCAACAAACTTCTATAGCTTATAAAGGTTTACCTCGCGGACGAACTTTCGATTTTAAAGTAGAAGATATTCAAGCCATAAAAGACAATGTGCCTGAACTAGCCGTTATTGCTCCTGCTGCGCAATTAGGCGGATATAGAGGAGAAAACAATGTTAGTAGAGGAAAATTTACAGGTGCATTTACCGTTCGTGGCGATTATCCTGACACCAAATTAATTCAAACTTTTAAAATAGTAGAAGGACGTTTTTTAAACGAGTTAGATATAAAAGAACGTAGGAAAGTTTGTGTAATTGCTCCTAGAGTTATGGAAATTTTATTTCCTAAAAATGAAGCACCACTTAACAAATACATTCAAGTAAATGGCATTTATTTTAAAGTAATTGGCACCTTAAAAGCCGATAACAGTGGCGATGACGTGCAGGAAAAACTGCAAACCATTTATATTCCATTTACAACTTTTCAAAATGCGTTTAACTTTGGTGGCAAAATTGGTTGGTTTACTTTAACAGCCAAGCCTGCTTACTCAGCTTCGTTAGTAGAGGAAAAAATAAAAACATTATTGAAAAACCGCCATCATATTTCGCCAGCCGATGACAGAGCTATTGGTACTTGGAATAGCGAAAAGGAGTTTAAAAAATTAATGGGTTTATTTCGTGGCATTGAATTGTTGGTTTGGATTGTAGGCATTGGAACTTTGTTAGCTGGTGTTATTGGGGTAAGTAATATTATGCTCATTATAGTAAAAGAAAGAACCAAAGAAATTGGCGTTCGCAGAGCACTTGGAGCCACTCCTATTAACATTATGAGTCAAGTTATTGCTGAAAGTATTTTGCTTACATCATTAGCTGGTTATATTGGTTTGGTTTGTGGTGTATTTACTTTGGAGGCTGTAAGTGCGGCCATAAAAGGACAAGAAAGTGGTATGTTTCAAAACCCTGGAGTAGATATAATTATTTCCATAAAAGCATTAGCTATATTAATTTTTTCGGGTGCTTTAGCTGGCATTATTCCTGCACAAAAAGCAGTTAATATCAGTCCAGTGGAAGCATTGAGAACGGAGTAAATGACGATTGAAATAAATTCGAAGTGCGAAATTAACAATCACGCAAGGCGTGAGCGGAGCCAATTAAATAGTTCGAATAAAAAGTTGCGGGAACAATTCCCCCTTGTGCGCTGGTATGTGTGGGTAAGCGAAGGGGGTTAGGGGGATGTAATTAATAAATTCGAAATTCAAATAACGAAATTCGAAAAATTGGTCACTGAGAAGAGTCCGATAGCTATCGGACGAAGTGAAGCAATTTTGAGTAAAGAATATTGAAGTAAAGTATTAATTGCCGTTTGGCGGTTACTGAGCGAAGTCGAAGTATAGCCAACGGACTAAAATAATAAAAATTTAATAAAGGCCAGAGGCTAGCTGCCAGTGGCCAGAAGCTATAAAAAACATGAAAAAAATAATTAGAACATTGGTATTTGTGGCACTTGGTGCTTTGTTTGTGTACACCATTTATTACTTGTATAATAAAAACCAAGAAAAGCCAACGGTATTTAAAACCACGCAAGCTTTTGAAACCGATATTGTTAAAAAAACTTTAGCTACAGGCAGCATTGTGCCTCGTAGAGAAATCAATATCAAACCTCAGGTTTCGGGTATTATTGAAAAAATATTTGTGGTAGCAGGCACCCATGTTAGCAAAGGCGATATGATTGCGCGTATAAAAATTATACCCAACATGATTAATTTAGCCAATGCCGAAAGCCGCATTACACGCGCAAAATTGGCTTTAGATAATGCAAAAATCGATTTTGAGAGAAACCAAAAAATGTTTGATCAAAAAATGATTTCACTATCGGAATACCAACCTTTTGCCTTGGCATATAAAAACGCTAAAGAGGAGCTTGAAGCTGCTGAAAATAACATTGCATTGATTAAAGAAGGCGTGAGTAAATCTGGCGGTAAAGTTACCAATACCATTGTGCGCAGCACCATTGATGGAATGATTTTGGATATTCCCGTTAAAGAAGGTGGAAGTGTAATAGAAAGTAATAATTTTAACGAAGGAACCACCATTGCCTCCATAGCCGATATGGGCGAAATGATTTTTGACGGTAAGGTGGATGAAAGTGAAGTAGGGAAAATTAAACCTGGAATGGATTTAATTTTAACCATTGGTGCTTTAGACACTGTAAAGTTCAATGCCAATTTAGAATACATAGCACCAAAGGGAGTTAAAGAAAATGGCGCTATTCAGTTTCAAATAAAAGCAAAAGTAAACTTACAAAAAGGCGTATTTTTGCGCGCAGGTTATAGCAGTACCGCTGATATAGTTTTAGCTAAAAAAGAAAAAGTATTGGCCTTAGCCGAAGGTGTATTGCAATTTGAAAATAACAAAACTTTTGTAGAGGTAGAAACTGCTCCGCAAACATTTGAAAAACGCTACTTACAAACTGGCCTTAGCGATGGAATTAACATAGAAATTTTGGGTGGAATAAAAAAAGAAGATAAAATAAAAGACCCTAATGTTGAGAAGGTGGAGTAATGAAAATTGGGATTATTTTTATATTGTTAGTATTTAACTTTTCTCAATTAATTGCACAAAAAATTACTTCAAAATTAGCTCTTGCTAAAAACATTGAATTGATTGCAGTTATTGAAAAATTTGATAGCACCAAGCATCATTACGATACTTGCATAACAAATTTTGAATGGAAAGCTATTTGCTTGATTGATGGACAAATATGGTTTGGTAATGACCAAGGATTAGACTTGCCCAAAAACAAATTATTAAAGCTTACCATGGTAATAAATGGAACATCCATTCCACTAGAAACCAATGGTATGTATAATATTAATTATGGCTCACTAACTATTAGAGAAAAACAATTTAAACTGACTAAAACAAACCTAGGATTTATGTTATATGGCTTTTTTTCTGATGGTGCGGGAACTTACACAGCACATTGGCAAATTATAAAAAACAAAGCAAACAGAAATGTATTATCTAATGATGAAAATAATTTCTTATGGCAACTTGAAGAGTAGTTGTTTATAAAAGTTTTACATTAAGACCAATCAAGTTAGAAAGATTTTTTTACCATGCAGCAATATTAGTTTTAGTGGTGTCTAACCAATAACTTATTGTTAATGATATGAAAAAAATTAGTTCAATAGTTTTAATTGGCCTGTTGATTTTTTTCTCCTCTTGCAAAAAAACTGAACCAAATTGCAATGGAAATGTGGAGATAAAAGGCAGTAATCACTTGGTTGATGTGAGTGTATTAAAAACTGTTCCTCAAATGCTAGATACCTTGACGAAGTACCCAAATCTGCAGGCCGTAAGCATTGTTGATGACGAATATATGACCAGTTTAAGTTGTAATTATTTTTACAATAACTTAATAGTGTTTGGTGCAAATTACCGATTAACAAAAAACAAAAAATTTGGCAACTTTGATAGTTATGAAAACACTCCTAAAGTTAACCTTCCTACTAATTTGATAAAAAATATTGATAATAATAAAGCAATTGAAATTGCTAAAAAAGAAATCAATTTAGACGAAAAATGTTTAACCTACCAATTAGGTTATTCCTATCAAGATATCACTGAAATTGAAACTACAAGTAGCTATAAATTAGTTTGGAATATAAAAAGTGGCAGTGCTAATGTTATTGTTGATGCTACCAATGGTACTGTTTATTCCAAATTTGATGGTATATATACCAATCAATAAATTTACCAAACTTTTGGTATAAAAACCAATGCGGCAATAATAACGGCAGTTATAGATGCAATTAAAACACCTGCCGCAGCTAGGTCTTTTACTAAGCCTGCTTTTTCATGTTTTTGAGGATGTAACAAATCAATGGTTTTTTCAATAGCTGTATTTAAGGCTTCTGCACTTATTACCAAACCTATTGCAAAGCATAATAAAACCCACTCAAATATGGTTACTTTAAAATAAAATCCAGCTATTACCACAACTATAGTTGCTATTAAATGAAATTGGGCATTGCCTTCATTTTTAAATAACCAAAAAAGGCCCTTTAATGCAGGGCCAAATGATTTGATTCTATCAATAATAAATTTTAACACTTTACTTTTTCCAGTTAATAAGCTCGCCTAACCAAGCCATTGCTTTAACTCGTTTTCTACGCTTTAAACCAAATTTTTCGATACTGTATTTTTTTAAATGATCCATACTTTCGTCAATTGAATCGGTAATTAACAAATGTCTTAAATCATCGGGAGAAACAGTTCCTTTTTCAATCATGTCATTGATTAAATCAATTAGGTGTTTCCAATATTCTTTACCATAAATAATTACTGGAAACTCTTGCATTTTACCTGTTTGAATTAAAGTAAGTGCTTCAAATAATTCGTCCATAGTACCCCACCCTCCAGGCATAATAACAAAAGCATAAGAGTATTTAAGCAATAAAGTTTTACGTACAAAAAAGTACCTAAACTCAACTGATTTTTGAACATAAGGATTTTCAGATTGTTCGTGAGGCAATACAATATTGCAACCAACTGAACGCCCTCCAGCTTCAAAAGCACCGCGGTTTGCAGCTTCCATAATTCCAGGCCCACCACCAGTCATTACAGTGAAACCTATTTTACTAATCTCTGCTCCCATTTTCATGGCTTCTTGATAGTAAAAATGATCTTCTTTAAACCTTGCACTACCAAAAACAGTAACACAGGGCCCAACAAAATGAAGTGCTCTAAAACCTTTTAAAAATTCGTACAAAACTTTAAACGAAAATATAAATTCTCTTCTTCGGCTTCGTGGACCTTCTAAAAACCTACGTTCACTATTGGAATATTTAGCCCTTAATTCTGAAATGCTCTTTTTTGCCATAATTTAATTTAATAGACCATGGTCCATAGACTATAGACCATGGTCAACTAACTTATAAGTTTCCTCTATTTGCTTGCTCACGCTCTATGGCTTCGAATAAGGCTTTAAAGTTTCCTTTTCCAAAACTTTTTGCCCCTTTACGTTGAATAATTTCGAAGAACATAGTTGGTCTATCTTCAACAGGTTTAGTAAATAATTGTAATAAATATCCTTCATCATCTCTATCTACCAAAATACCTAACTCTTTTAATGGTTCAATATCTTCTTCTATTGGTCCAACTCGGTCTAGTAAATCATCGTAATAGCTACTTGGCACTTTTAAAAACTCTACTCCACGAGACATTAATTGCTTAACAGTTGAAACAATATCTAGTGTAGCAATTGCAATATGCTGAACGCCTTCACCTTCGTAAAACTCTAAATATTCTTCTACCTGGCTTTTCTTTTTACCTTCAGCAGGCTCGTTAATAGGGAATTTAACGTATCCATTTCCATTACTCATTACTTTACTCATTAAAGCAGAGTATTCAGTACTGATGTCGTTATCATCAAACGAAAGGATGTTTTTAAAGCCCATTACATTTTCGTAGAAACTAACCCACGGATTCATTTGATTCCAATCAACATTTCCTACACAATGGTCAACATATAATAAACCTGTTGGCTCTGGATTATAAGCGCTTTCCCACTTAACAAAACCTGGCATAAATACGCCATTGTAATTTTTACGTTCAATGAACCAATGTTCTACTTCGCCATAAGTTTTAATACCACTCATGCGCACCTCGCCATTGGCATCGGTTAATGTTTTTGGTTCTAAACTAGCTACTCCACCACGTTTGGTAGTTTGTTCAAATGCATCGTAAGCATCATCTACCATTAATGCTAAAACTTTAACTCCATCTCCATGTTTTTTGTGGTGCTCCGCAATTGGCGAATCAGAGTGCAAAGGAGTAGTAAGCATTAAACGCATTTTGTTTTGTATCAATACATAACTTACTCTATCTTTTACACCTGTTTCAGGACCAGCATAAGCCAAACTTTGAAACCCAAAAGCTGTTTTGTAAAAATGGGCTGCTTGCTTGGCATTTCCCACATATAATTCAATAAAATCAGTTCCATGTAATGGTAGGAAATCTGATGTTTGAGGTAACATTTCTGTTGTTTGTTCAGTATTCATAGTTTTATTTTATTCGATCAAATTCTTTGTTTATTTCTTCTATCAATTGTTTTTCGGTTGGCAAATATAATTGGTATTCGCTTGCAAAAATAGTTTGATTATTTTCAGGTAGTGTAAATTTTACCACCGCATTATTTTTTTCGGCACAAAGTAAAATTCCAATTGTGGGTTTTTCATGTTGTAACTTCTCAACTCTATCAAAATAGTTTACATACATTTGTAATTGACCTAAATCAGCATGAGTTAACTTGTGAGTTTTGATTTCAATTACTACAAAACATTGTAAAAGTCTGTTATAAAAAACCAAATCAACGTAAAAATCATCTCCTTCAAAATGAATTCTTTTTTGACGAGCAACAAATGAAAATCCATTACCCAATTCTAATAAAAATTCTTGCAAATGTGTAATAATAGCCGATTCAAATTCCTTTTCGTAATAGGATGATTCCCTTCTAAGCCCCATAAATTCTAATACCATGGGGTCTTTAATAATATCTTTTGCTTCAGAGGGCATCTTCTCTTTTCGAGCTACTTCCAACACACTTTTAATATCATTACTCAAAAGTAGTCGTTCAAAAAGTTGGCTATTTATTTGTCTTTCTAACTGTCGTGAAGTCCAATGGTTTTTTTCGCTTTCAGCAATATAAAAACTTCTTTTATCCTCATTTTCAATACGAATCAACAGGCGGTAATGTGTCCAACTAAATTGTGAACGCAGTGCGTTCACAATTGGAAAAGTCTTATAAAATTGCCTGAAAAAATTCAATTGCCTATAAGAAAATCCACTTCCATATTCAGGTTCCAATTGTTCTGCTAAAGTTTTAATTAAATACTCTCCATAAACCGCTCTTTCTTTTCCTTCTTGTTCTTCTTCTAAAATACGCTTGCCAATATGCCAATACATTAACACCCGCTCATTGTCAACAGCCCTAATGGCTTTGTCTTTCGAAACGGATATAATTTCTTTTATATCTTTCAGTATGGATAATTTTGCTTGCAAATAGGATTTTGGATTATTTGTTGTCTAGTATCTTAGGTTTGCTTAAACAAATTGGGTGAAATTTCATTCAAATTCAACGTCCAAAATTCCTCTACTCCACCCAAGTTTTATAATAACCTGGATCTTCCATTTGCATTGCAGCTTCTGTTATTTTTAACGGATAAAATGGATCAATCATTACTGCCAATTCTTTGGTTTCTAACTTACCAATAGATTTTTCAACCGTTCCTGGATGCGGACCATGTGGAATACCTTTTGGATGTAAACTTATCATACCACGTTCTACGTGTTTACGGCTCATAAAATCACCATCTACATAGTATAAAACCTCATCACTATCTACATTGCTATGGTTATAAGGCGCAGGAATTGAAAGCGGGTGGTAATCGTATAAACGAGGTACAAACGAACAAATTACAAAATTGTGTCCTTCAAAAGTTTGATGTATTGGAGGTGGCATGTGCACACGACCTGTTATTGGTTCATAGTTATGAATGCTGAAACCAAATGGATACTGAAATCCATCCCAACCTATGGCATCAAAAGGATGTGTGGCATAAGTATAAGGGAAAATCATATCCTGTTTTTTAATTAAAACCTTAAAGTCGCCTTTTTCGTCAAGGGTTTCTTTTAGTTCAGGTAATTTTATATCGCGCTCGCAATAAGGCGAGTGCTCCAATAATTGTCCATATTGGTTTAAATAACGTTTTGGCGGGCGGATTGGAGAAAACGATTCTGTAATAAAAATTCTGTTTTGCTCATTTTCGAAATGCAATTGATAAATAGTACCACGAGGGATTACCAAATAATCGCCATATTCAAATGGAATTTGCCCATAAACTGTTTTTAAAACACCGCTTCCTTCATGAATAAATAATACTTCATCAGCATCGGCATTCTTGAAAAAATAATCTGTCATGCTTTTGCGAGGCGCAGCCGAAGCCAAATACACATCGTTATTAAAAAGTGTATACACACGACTTTTTAAATAATCGTCAACAGGAGCAGTTTTAAAAGTTAAAAAACTACGGTTTTGTAAATTTTTTTCAATGGCAGCCTTAGGCCCAATATCATATGCCTCGCCAATTTCCTTAACCAATGTAGGCGGATGGCAGTGGTAAACCAATGAGTATAAACTACTAAAACCCTCGGTTGAAACCAATTCTTCTGAGTAAAGTGAGCCATCAGGCTTTCTGAATTGTGTATGTCTTTTAGCGGGTATTTGTCCTTGCTTGTGGTAAAATGCCATTGTTTTTGAGTGTTAAAGTCTTTATGTTACAAGTGTTAATGTTTTTAAATTCAAAGTTTTTTGTTCTTTAGTTAAATTTTTGTTTTTAAATATCTAATCAAGCCTAAAGTAATATTGGTAAGGTCATTTGTTATTTTGTAACATTTTTCAAATTCATTTTCATCAATATATTTTCTATCAGATAAAATATACAACATACTCCTGATTTCCATTGAAGAAGCAGCTGAATACTCCAAAAAACGAATAAACTCTTTATTACTATATCTACCAAATCCTTCTGCAATATTGTTCATAGTGGATAATGCTGCTCTTTTTATTTGGTCTTGAGTAGAAAAATCTTTGTTTTTCATTTGATTTTCGCAAATATCAAAGATTAAATTCACCAGCTCTCTTGATTTCTTCCAGCAATCTAAATCTTCAAAACGGTCAATTTTACTCATAAACAAAAGCTACATAAACACTTTAACACTAAAAAAACGTAAACACTTCTTAAAACTTTAACACTTTTTTGAGCCAACAAAATTATGTTTTTTTGTGACTTGTAATAAACACTTATTTATTTTAGCTAAAATTTACCATAAATGTATAAAAATACGATCCTTTTTATTGCTGCACTTTTTGTTATTGCCTGTGGCAACAATACAAATAAAACCGGTACTTCTGCCAATATAGATTCAGTAGCCATAAAAGCTGGTGTTCAGGATGTTTCGATAAAAATTCAAGAAAATCCGCGCGACCCAGAACTGTATTTTGAAAGAGGTGAAAAGTATTTTGCAGCCGATATTTTAGAAAGAGCAGAAATTGATTTTAAAGATGCTTGTACCTTAGATTCAACCAATCCCAACTATTTTTACATGCAAGCGCGTTGTAATTATGGCTTAAATCGCTCATTACTAGCTGCTAAAAACTATGACAAAGCCATTGCATTAGCACCAGACTTTATTGACGCAAAAATAAAACTTGCAGATTTGTACTATATAACTAAAGAGCACGAAAAGTCGATTAATTTAGCCAATTCGGTTTTGGCATTAGATAAAACCAAAGCTTACGCTTACCATATTAGGGCCATGAATTATAAAGATGTGGGCGATACGGCTAAAGCTATTTTAAACTTCCAAAAAGCCATTGAATTGGATAATAATGATTTTGATAGCCACATGATTTTGGCAAAAATTTTAATGGCTCAAAATAACAGATTGGCTTTAGAATATATAAATGCGGCCATTAGAATTAGACCCAACGATGAAGATGCATTTTTTGCAAGAGGCACATTTTGGCAGAGCCAAAAACAATTTAAAATGGCTTTAAGCGATTACAAAAAGGTAATTGATAAAAACATGAATTACTACCAATGCTATTACAATGTGGGCTATATTAATTTTGAAACAGGTTATTTAAAAGAAGCTATTCATAATTTTGATCTATGTGTGCGTATGATGAACGATTATTTGCCAGCTTATTACATGCGTGGCCTTTGTTACGAAATGTTAAAAGACAAAGAAAATGCTAAACTAAATTACGAATTTGTGCTTAAATACAGTCCTGATTATCAATTAGCTATAGAGGCTATGAAAAGGCTAAAATAAACCTTCAATAGGTTTCAAAAAGCAACACATTTTCTACAATTTCGTCAAATTACTGTCATTACCATTTTATTTTTATGCAGTTGTATGTTTTTTATTGTCTTGCTAGTAAACCAATAAAAAAACACAGCCATGAATATTTTAAAACAACCAAACAATAACTTGGATGAGTTAGTGTTTGAAAACAGAAACAAAGCTTACGGTGCTTATGTATTACGCAGTAATTATGACAAAAATTTAAAGCGTAGTTTTTTAATCACATTTGTAACTCCTTTATTAATCATTCTTTTTTCAATTGTTTACAACAAATTGCATGGAAATGAAGTAGTAGTAAAACCAACTGATAAGGATACCGATTCTCTTGTCGTAATTACTGTGGTTCTAGAAGATGACAAATTTGTAGAAGAGGTAGAAAAAACAATGGCTAAACAGCCAAAAGTAGAAGGAAATAACCAAAACTACCAAGTTAAACGAAACATAGATGTGCGCACAGAATTAAGTGATTCCATCATTACCCGTGCACCTTTTGACGGACCAGAAGGGCCAGCCATTAGTGACATTTTTCCAATATTACCATCTGGACCTAGCGGACCAAAAGGTGGAGATGATGGAGGTGAAAACTTTACCATTGGCGATATTGAGAAAATGCCTGAGTTTAATGGCGATTTATATGAATATTTAGGCAATGAGTTAAAATACCCAAGTGCTGCTTTGGTAAATAATGTAGAAGGTAAAGTAATGGTATCGTTTGTTATTAACAAAAACGGAGAAATATCGGATATTGAGTTAGTTAAAAAACTAGGATTTGGTTGCGATGAAGAGGCCGTTAGGGTTATAAAAAATATGCCTAAATGGAGTGCAGGCGAACAAAACAATAGAAAGGTAAACGTAAAAATGGTTTTACCAATTGTGTTTGAAGTAACTAATTAAAAGTAAAATCTTTATACAGTATTTAACCGATGCCTTCGCTTAAAGCGAAGGCATCAGTTTTATGTTACGATACTTATATTTGAAAAATGAAAACAATTCAACTTTTACTATTAGGTTTGGTATTATTAGCAACAAAAGCTTATTGCCAAAATAGTTGTAAGTATTCTTATAGTTGGGGATTTTCGGGTGAAAGTTTTGAGTTATTGGATTCTAATAATTTTTCATACAAGTATTTTAGCTGCATACAACGCATTGAAGGACAAGGTAAATATATAAAAACCAAAAGAAAAATTAAACTCTATTTTGAAAAGGCAAGCTCAGTTTTTAAAGCAGATTGTATTGAAAATAAGTATTCTGACAGTATTTATTTATGGTTTTCAATTAAAGATATGCAAACTAAAATAGTTTCATATGCAATAATTTATTTACTTGACTCTTCTTTAAAAAAAATAAAAGCAACTTCAACTGATAGCAATGGTAATGCTAAATTAAGCATTAAAAAAAATAACAATATCCGTTATGTTGAGGTAAAAGCTTTTGGATATAAAAAACTAACTATTCCAATTACCAGTAATAACTTAAATTATATGTTTGAAGTTAGTTTAAATGAAAAAAATGCCTCTGTTCCTGATAGTTGGGAAATATTTTCATATAAAATTGGTAAACAAACTGGAGATAAAATTAAACTTAAAAGAAACGGATCAAAATATTTAAAATATACCGTAAATTGTAAAAGCTAATTAATTTACATTTGCGCAGCAATGCATACAGCCCATTTAAAAGAAATCATTACATCATTGCCTGAAACACCAGGTATTTACAAGTATTTTGATAAAGATGGAACGCTTATCTATATTGGCAAAGCCAAAAGTTTAAAAAAACGGGTAAGCAGTTATTTTAACAAAAACCATTACGAAAACCGCAAAACGGCTGTAATGGTTAGCCGCATTTGCAATATTGAATTTACACTAGTAGAAACTGAAATTGATGCGTTATTACTTGAAAATTCGCTCATCAAAAAGTTTCAGCCAAAGTTTAATATTAACCTAAAAGACGATAAAACCTATCCGTTTATTTGTGTTAAACGTGAGCGTTTCCCGCGCATTTTCCCTACCAGAAATCCCATAAAAGATGGTAGCGAATACTTTGGCCCTTATGCATCAGGCACTATGATGCATACCATTTTAGATTTAATAAAAACCATTTATCCGCTGCGCAATTGCAACCTCAATCTTTCAGAAAAAAATATCAATGAATTTAAGTTTAAAACATGTTTAGAGTTTGATATTGGAAACTGTAAAGCTCCATGTGTGGGACTTATAAAAGAAGAAGAGTACATACAAAACATAAAAAACATAAAGAGCATTTTACGAGGTAATTTAACCGAAGTAAAAACGCACTTGCGCACTTTAATGCAAGCCGCAGCCGAAGAACTAAAGTTTGAGGAAGCAGCACGCTACAAACGCAAGTTAGATGTGCTTGATAATTACCAAAGTAAATCAACCATTGTATCGGGCATTATGAACGATGTAGATGTGTTTAGCATAGTAAGCGATGAAAAATTTGCGTTTATCAATTATTTAAAAGTTTCGAACGGAATTATTATTCAAACTCAAACTTTTGAGGTAAAGAAAAAAATGGAAGAAACTGATGATGAATTATTGAGTTTTGCCATAGCCGAGGTTAGAGACGAATACCACAGTACTAGCAAAGAAATTATAGTTCCGTTTGAGTTAGATTGGAGTGATGAAAAAATAGAAATTACTGTTCCAAAAGCAGGCGATAGAAAAAAACTATTAGACCTCTCGCTTAAAAACGCATTGTATTATAAAAAAGATAAATTAACCAAATATGAGGCTGTTAATCCTGAACTAAAAGTAGATAGGGTGTTAACGCAAATGAAAAACGATTTGCGTTTAAAAGATTTGCCTCATCATATTGAATGTTTTGATAACTCCAATTTGCAAGGAACAAATCCTGTTTCGGCTTGTGTGGTTTTTAAAGATGCCAAACCTAGTAAAAAAGATTACCGCATATTTAACGTAAAAACCGTGGAAGGACCAAACGATTTTGCCACCATGGAAGAAGTTATTTTTAGGCGCTACAAACGTTTAATGGATGAGGAGCAACCATTGCCTAATTTAATAATTATAGATGGTGGAAAAGGACAGTTAAGTTCGGCTATAAGCAGTTTGGTAAAATTGAATTTATATGGCAAAATACCTGTAATTGGTATAGCCAAAAGGTTAGAAGAACTGTATTATCCTGATGATGAATTTCCATTGTATTTAGATAAAAAATCGGAAACGCTAAAAATTATACAACACCTGCGCGATGAAGCCCATCGTTTTGGAATTACCAACCATAGGAACAGACGTAGTAAAAACACGTTTGTAACTGAACTAGAAAACATAAAAGGTATAGGACCAGAAACAGCTAAAATGCTTTTAAAAGAATTGAAATCGGTAAAGAAAATTCAGGAAGCAAATATGGAATTACTAACAGATATAATTGGTGCGGCCAAGGCCAAATTGGTTAAAGATTATTTTGAGCAATAATTTTTTTATGCCTAAAGTATAAGAATAATGGAAAACCAAAGGCAAAACCAATTAAGATAATTACTAAAGGAAACAACCAAAATAGTTTCATTTTTAGCCTAGTTCCTTCAACTATTACAAAAAAAGTTCCAGCAATGGCCCCTGTCCAAAAATCGATGGTTAAACTTTTGGCATAATAACTATCAACCCAAGTGCTTTGAATAAACTCAATTACATTGAAACTACCATGCGCCTCGTTAGTTCCAAGCATGACATAATAAAATGTAATTGAACCACCTATTAAGGCTAATAACAGATAAAAATACCCTAGGATTAATTTATTCATAATCAAATAATTATACTTTATATATTTTTTGTTCAATAAGCTTCATAATCAAGTCACGTTTTTCGAGGCTAATGGCTATTTCATGCTTATTGTTAAGTGTAATATAACCCCCTTCGCTTTTATTTATTTCGCTAATAAAATCAAGGTTAATAATATGCGATTTATTGATTCTAATAAAATTACTGCAAGGTTCTAATGCTTCTTCAAACTGACCAAGATTTTTGCTAACTATAAATTGTTGTTCGTTTTTTAGTATTACATCAGTGTAGGATCTATCGGCTTTCATATATACCAAATCAACCAAGTCGATAAGTTTAACACCTTGTCCAACGGTAATGGCAATTTTTTTCACCTGATTATCTCCCAAGTTATTTTTAAGTGCAGTTAAAACTTGCTTGTTTCCTGTCTTTTCTTTTCGTTTAGTTATTCTATTTACCGCCTTTACCAAATTATCGGCATTAATAGGCTTTAGTAAATAATCGGCAGCCGAAAGTTTAAAAGCATCTACAGCAAACTCGCTATAGGCAGTTACGAAAACAATATCAAAAGGGATTTCATCGCTTTCCAAAAAATTTAAAATCTCAAGCCCACTATGTTCAGGCATTTCTATATCTAAAAATACAATATCGGGTTTATGTTTTTTTATTGCATCAATACCAGTTGGCAAATCGCCACAACAATCCAAAATAGACACATTTGAACAGTAATCACTAAGCATGGCTTTTAACAAATTTTGTGCACGCTTTTCATCATCTATAATTATTGCTTTTAAATTCATGTTTTATACTATTACTACTGGTACTTCAATTATAACTCGGGTTCCTAAAGGGCGTTTTTGTTCATCATATAAATCAATAATTTCAACACCTGTTTTTAGTTTATCTTTATCTTGATTCAATATTTCAATTCTCTTTTTGTTAGCTTGTGTAGAAAACGATTTGTGTGTTTTGCTACGACTTTTATTTATTTCATTACTTTTATATCGGCCTATGCCATTATCTTCAATAGTAATAATTAATACTTGATTATTTAAGGTAAAATAAATGGATATTCTCTTATCGTTTTTTTTATGCAAAAGGCCATGTTTTATGGCATTTTCAACATAAGGCTGAATAATCATTGGAGGAATTCTAATATAATCTTTTACTATGGCTGAATCTATAATAAAATTATACTCTAACATTTCGTTAAACCTTACATTTTCTAAACTTAAGTATAATTCCAATGCTTGAATTTCTTCTTTAAGCGATACAGATTCTTTTTCGCTCATCTCTAAAACTAAACGTGTTAAATCACTAAATTTAACCAAATATTCAGATGCATTTTTTTTATCATTGGTGTATATAAAACTATGAATTGTATTTAAAGCATTAAAAATAAAGTGCGGATTCATTTGTGTTCTTATGCTTGTTAAAAGTGATTGGCGCAAATCTTTTTCAAGCATAATTTTTTCGAGCAATAACTTATTTTTATAACGAATATTTTGAATTCGTAAATACATAATAAACATTACAAAACCTGAACTTAATAAAACTATAAGCACTATAAACCACCAAGAACGATAGTATGGTTGTTTAATTTCAAAATTTATTTCTACAGGATTTAAACCTTGGTAATTGGCTACTTCCATTTGAAAATGATAATTTCCTGGCGGCAATAAACTAATATTTATATAACCTTGTTGTGCATTTATTTCTTTCCAATCATCATCAGGATTTAGCCTGTATTTTATAATAACATTTCGTGGAATTTTATAGCTTATTACATCAAAATAAATAGAAATATTATTTTCGGTATGAGCAAGTTTAGTTATTGATTTATGCTCTACATTATTGACCAAAATTTTGGTTATATTAATTGGTATTTTATAATTAGAAACACGGTTAAAGGTATTGTTTAACCTAATAATTGAGTTGGCCTCGGTGGCATAAATGTAATCTTTATCTCCTAAAATTAAATCGAACGACTGAGTAGTTAAATTGTATTTATTTGATATATTTTGAACATAATATGTTTTTAAATTAAAGCTGAACAAACCCAAGTTAGTATTAAGCAATAAGTTATTTCCACTAACACAAAAACTGCTTATTGACTTAAAAGGTAAGGTATCAAATAATTCTACCTGATTGGTATCGTTAATTATGTATAAACCTTTATTGTTTTGCGAGGCATATACTACATTGTTAAAACAAAACATGTTTTTAGCAGAAATATTGTTGTTTTTGTATTTAACAGTACCCAATGTATTGTTATTAAACCAATAAATGTTATTTGAACTTGAGGCCAAAAACAATTTGCGTTTTTCAAACCTAACCACCCTAAAAAACCTCTCATTAGCAATAATGTCCCAGCGTTTTTTTAATTGTTGATTCTTTATAAGACTAGGCCAATTGGGTTTATGTTTTATATAATTACTAAAGTTGCTATTTATAACCGATAAAGAACCCGAGTTTACAAATATTAGCTGATTATTGTAACTTACTATACTTTTTGCATTATGAATCGCATTAGTGGTAGTAAGTTGGTAATTATTTAAATTTAAAATAGTATGTTTTAGTGTAGATATATTTAGTTGGTTAGCCTTTTTGTTGTAATAAATGTTTTCAATATTTTTTATCTCATTAAGCGATATTTCTTTTATTATCTCTAAATCTGTTTTACCTATTATAAATATCTTTCCGCTTTTTGTTCCAAGTGCAATTTGGTTTTTATCATCTAGCATACATACAGCAGTTATATTTTCATTATTAGGTAACAACTTTTTTACATTATTATCTTCAGGAATAATAAGTACCCCATTGTACAAAGTACTAACCCATATATTGCCTTCATTATCTAAAATTTCATCACTAACTCCATAGCCTTTTAAAAAATGAGTGACCTTTTGGTTATTTAAATTAAACTGAAGTATTCCATTATAAGTATTGGTATAAATATTATTTTTAAGCTTTGTAACAGTGGTAATATCAGAGTTAGTTTTATTGGAGCTTATACAAAACTCCCACCTATTTCCTACCAAATTAAACACTGTTCTACGCACAAAATCAATACCCAAAATATTGTTATCAACTACTTTTATTAATATATTTTTTTTAAAATCATAACAATTGCGGTATAACACCAATTTATTATTTACAAATTTAAATAAACCCTTATCAGTATAAAGCAGTAAGCCTACCTTTGGCATATAACAATATGAAATTATTTGATTAAAGTTTTTAAACTTATATCTTTCCGTTTTAAAGCTGTTTATATCAACCTCAAGCAGGTCGTTATTTTCAACAAAATATATTTTTTTATTACCATAAGCTAAACCTGCTCTATTAAAAAAGTTGTAGGCCTTTTCTTTATTTAAAAGGTTTATTTGATCATTCTTAATATAAAATATTTGCCCTACAAAGTTTGAGCACCAAATAGTTCCATTATCATCTTGCAAAATATTCGATAACTCAAAACTATTCATTAATGGATGAGTAAAGTACTTACTAGTATAACCAGAGTAGCGGTTAATACCTTTGTTATGACCTATCCAAACGCAACCCGACTTATCTAAAAACAAATCGTAAACTTGTTTTGAAGGAATTACATTTTCGTTGGCTAAAGAAATAAATGCAGGATTTTGTGCCTTAGTTTGGTTATTTACCAAACTAATATAAAAAATAACTAGGAACAGGCTGATAAACCTATGGTAGAATAAACTCGGCACTTTACAAATGTATTTTTTGTTTTTATAAATACATCAAGCTTTGTGAAGCAGTAATATTATTTTGAAAAATAATAAACTTAGTTGGTATTAAGTGGCTTTGCCAATATTTTTTTAATAAAATTTTGAGTGCAATCGTCAAGCATATAATGTACCTCTTCAAAATCGTAATCGGTACCATAATATGGGTCAGGAATGGCATCCTCGTTTTGAATCATGCTATCAAAATGCCTCATTAAAACAACCTGAGCTTTTGCATCTTCAGGTCTTAGCTTCATAATATTTTGATAATTAGACTTATCCATAGCCACTATATAATCAAAATTTAAAAAATCGGAAGCCTTAAACTGGCGGGCTTTATGAGTTAAATTTAAATTGCTCACTTTTAAAGCCATTGCTCGAGTTCGTTTATCGGGCAGTTCGCCTAAATGGTACGATGCAGTTCCGGCAGAATCGGCTGTAAATAAATGGTTTAAACCTTGCTTATCTACATGATGCATAAACAAAGCCTCGGCCAAAGGCGAACGACAAATATTTCCTAAACATACAAACAATACCGAAATCATAATTACAAATAAAACATTTCTAAAATGATAAAGGTAGTTTTTAACAAATTTTAATGACGTAATGCAAAAAAGCAGTATTTTTACTGTTAATAATCGTAGCCTATTTATTAGCAATAAATTGTAATATGAAAACAATAAAATTATTAAGCATTTTAGTTATAACTGCGCTAGTACAAAGTTGCACTAAAGAAACCAACTGTGGTGATTCAAGTGATATTGTAAACAATTACAATATTTCGGCAGATGACAAAAGTAAAATTCCTTTTAAAGGCAATGACACACTAGTTTATATAAGCGATACTGGAGATACAGCAGCCCTTATTGGAACAGGAAAAAAGGTATATATAGACCAAGTTAGAAAAGATATTTCTGGAAATGCTGATTGTCCTAAATACACAGTGGATAACAACCAAACTATAAGTATTGAATACAATGGAAATAATCCAGAGTTGTATAAAGTTATGTATAAAATTTATGATAATTCTGAAAGAACAAAAATTCAGTTCTTAATTAATTCCTATTATGGAAATACTGATCCATATTATTTTAATAATACCACCACTTACACTGATTCTGTTAGCATGGGGAACAAATTTTACATTGGTAGAACAATTGTTTGGCTAGGAGTTAATTCATTATTGTATAATTACAACTATGGTTTTTTAAAAATACAATTAAATGGAGGTAAAATATGGTTGCTGAGAATATCATAAAAAAAGCCATACTCCTAAGAGTATGGCTTTAAAATAAAAGAACAACTTTTTATTTATTCTGTAATATTAAATTATTTCCAAACTTTCAAAAGCAGTTTTTTTTGATACTTTTGAAATTATAAATCCACCAATTATGAAACAGAATCTTTACAAAATAATCATTGCTATTATTTGCATTACTGGCGTTAATTTAAAAGTTATTGCACAATGTACGCCTGACCCAAGTATTACAACCACAGGTGTTTACCCCTTAAATTTACCTAATGCCAAAGTTGGACAAGCTTATAATCAAGTTTTACAATTTTATATCACCAAAGATACAGTGGTAACTGTTCCAGTATTTGGAGAGGTTAATGCTACCATAGATTCATTTACTATTTTTAAAATAATTGGAATGCCAAACGGCTTGAGTTTTAATTGCAACACATCTACTTGCACCATTGCTGGAGGAACAAATGGTTGTGCTAATGTATCAGGAACTCCCACTCAAAAAGGAACATACCCTTTGCAAATTATTTTAAAAATTAGAGCAAGTGCATTAAGTGTAACACAAACTATTTACGACACCATGTATAATTACACCATGACCGTAGAAAGTGGTGTTAACATTAAAAACGCAAATTCAATACAATCATCTAATTATCAAATATATCCAAATCCAATTACCAATAACCAATTAAATTTTGAAGTTTGGAGTAATGATGCTGCAAATTGTGCTGTTCAGTTATTTAGTATGCAAGGTAAAGAGGTTTTTAACCAACAATTTGATTTGGATTTTGGCTTAAATAAAAACAAAATCAATACCGAACAATTGGCAAAAGGCATGTATTTGGTTAAAGTTAACCATGGAAACAGCCAATTTGAACAAAAAATTATTATAGAATAATTTTACAAATCAATAATTAAACCTTTTGGGTTTTTACGAGTCCGACATCCGTAATTTTCTAATAATCACAATATTTTATGGCACAAATTAACCGAAAGCAGTTTTTTCAAAACTTGGCTTCTGAAGCCTTAACTGAAAAAGAGTTACCTGTTTATCCTTACAAGGACCCTTCAAATACTGAAGTTCCAACTAGCTTAAGGAAAACCAGCACGGGTATTAGCCCTTATCAAGGCGCATGGACTGAAACCGAAATAAAACACTTGTGTCGAAGAACTTTATTTGGTGTATCGAAGGCCGATATTGATTTTTTTAAAACCAAAACCATGGTTCAAGCCGTGGATGCCATTTTAAATATATCAACCACCGACCCTGCCCCTCCAGTTAATCATTACAGCGCCAGTGCAAGTTTTCCTGATGCTGATGTGCCTTTTGGTGATACTTGGGTAAATGCAAATGAAAATCCATTGCTTAGTGCAGCCCGCAGAACCTCATTTAAAGCTTGGTGGATGGGATTAATGATAAATCAAGACCGAACCATCAAAGAAAAAATGACTCTTTTTTGGCACAATCATTTCGCTACAGAAAGCACTGTAATTCAACTAGCTAGATTTACTTACGACCACCATAAAATGTTGCGCCAAAACTGTTTGGGTAATTTTAAAAACTTAACCCGATTGGTAGCAACCGATTGTGCCATGTTAGTGTATTTAAATGGTGAAAAAAACACCAAAACCGCTCCAGACGAAAACTTTGGACGTGAGCTACAGGAACTATTTACAATTGGAAAAGATTTAGCAAACCATTACACCGAAGATGATGTTAAAGCTGCCGCCAAGGTAATGACAGGCTGGCGCAATAACAGAGTTGGCTACACCTCGTATTTTGATGCAACCAAACACGATACTACTAACAAACAATTTTCTTCGTTTTACAATAATGCGGTAATTACAGGAAAAACAGGTTCTGCTGGAGCTACAGAGTTAGATGATCTAATAACGATGATTTATAATCATGAAGAGGTAGCAAAATACATTTGTCGTAAAATTTACCGCTTTTTTGTTTATTATATAATTGACGAAAGTGTAGAAACAAATATAATTGTGCCTTTGGCTACAGTTTTTAGAAACAGCGGCTATAACATAAAAACAGTAATGGATACTTTGCTAAAAAGTGAGCATTTTTACGATGCATTAAACATGGGTTGCGTTATAAAACCTCCAACCGACCATTTAGTAGGAATAGCCCGTACTTTTAATTTACAGTTTCCTAGCGCTAGCAATGTAACTCAAACTTATGCTCACCTAGGTTATATTCAACAAATAGGATTGGCTTTTGGACAAGATATTGGCGATGCTCCTAATGTGGCTGGTTGGCCAGCTTATTGGCAATCACCTCAGTTTTATGAGCTATGGATAAACTCCGATTCATTGCCAAAACGGAACCAAGTTTGCGATGGATTAATTTATACAGGTTTTAATCGCCAAGGATTTAAGTTAATACTTGATCCAATAGCATTTGTTAGTCAATTTTCAACACCAGAAGATCCAAACGAACTAATTAACCAAGCAGTAAGTTTACTTTTTGCCATTGATATTTCAACCAATAGTAAAACACAGCTTAAAACTGCCTTTTTACTTTCAGGACAAGCTAGCGACTATTATTGGACGGATGCTTGGATTGCCTATATACAAGCACCAACCGATACAGCTAAAAAACAAGCTGTTTACAGTAGGTTACAAGGACTATTTAAATACATGATGGGTTTAGCCGAGTTTCAATTAATTTAAAATGCCATTGTTATGAAAAGAAGAGATTTTTTACAAAAAGCAATTACTGCAAGTGCATTACCTTTATTTATTAATGGTTTCCCTATTCAAACTTTGGCAGATAACCCAATTGTACAATATTTAGGTAAAGCAGGAACCGAAGATCATGTATTGGTTTTAATTCAATTAAATGGTGGTAACGATGGTTTAAATACCGTTATTCCAATTGACCAATACAGTAAATTAGTTGTAGCAAGGCAAAATATTTTAATACAACAAAATAAAATATTGGCTTTAACAGGAACGCAAGTTACTGGCTTGCACCCAAGCTTGAGCGAAGTTCGCAATCTTTACGACAATGGCTTGGTAAATATTGTTCAAAGTGTAGGTTATCCTGACCCCAACTTTTCGCACTTTAGAGCTACCGATATTTGGCTAACAGGAAGCGATAGCAATGTAAATGAAGAAACAGGTTGGATGGGCAGATACCTAGAAACCAAATTTGATGGATTTCCAACCAATTACCCAAATACCAATTATCCTGACCCACCTGCAATTCAAATTGGAGCTTTGGTTTCGCCTTCATTGCAAGGCCACCAAGCCAGTTTAGGTATGTCAATTACCGATCCAACTTCGTTTTATCAATTTGTAAACGGAACGGTTGATACTGCTCCAAATACTCCTGCTGGCCATGAATTAACTTATGTAAGATTAGTAGCTCAGCAAACACAACAATACAGCGGAACCATAAAAGCCGCAGCAGATAAAGCCACCAATCTATCAACTTTATATCCAACTGCTGGAACCAATAGCCTTGCCGACCAATTAAAAATTGTTGCACAATTAATTGCCGGAGGCTTAAAAACCCAAGTATACATGGTTAGTTTGGGTGGATTTGATACTCATGCAGGTCAAACCGATGCAAGTGCAACCGAAAATGGCACACATGCAAACTTGATGCAAAAAATATCGCAAGCGGTAAATGCATTTCAAGATGATTTAAAGAAACTAGCCATTGATGACCGCGTATTGGGAATGACTTTTTCGGAATTTGGTCGAAGAATTAAATCGAACGATAGTTTAGGAACCGACCACGGAGCTGCTGCGCCATTATTTATATTTGGTAAAAACGTAAAACCCGGAATTACTGGTAATAATCCAATTATTCCAAGTACGGTAACAGCCAACGATAATGTACCCATGCAAGTTGATTTCAGATCGGTTTACGCAAGTATTTTAAAGTATTGGTTTAATGTAAGCGATAGCGAATTAAGCCCTATGTTACTTAATAAAACATTTCCATTGTTAGATATAATAGCAAACGGCAGTTCAAGCGTGACAAATGCAACAGAAGCCAAAATTGGTATTTTAGAAAATTATCCTAATCCAGCCACCAGCCAAACTACCATTAAGTTCTCATGTAGCGGTGGTTATGTAAAAATACGTTTATACGATAACATAGGCAGAGAAATATTAACCATAGCCGAAAATGATTATACCAAAGGAACTCATGAAGTAGTATTAAATACCGAAAGTCTAAGAAATGGCACCTATTATTACCAGGTTCAACAAGGGGCTTCGCAATTAATGAAAACTTTAATTATAGCAAAATAATACTATACATTTACATCTTTTTTAAAGCCGTTTGGAGTTAACTCTAAACGGCTTTTTTTAGTATAAAATAATCTAAAACAAATACAATCCAACTAAAACCATCAATAAAAAAATTATCCTCACTCTTATTTAGGCTGCGGAATTTTTATTTGAACTGCATAAAACTCAATCAAAAGTAGTAGTTTGCATTATTTAAGCTGCTATTATAACTATTTGAGCAGTTGTTTTTATGGTTTAAGAAAATTTATTGTGCTGACTATCTGATAATTATATAAAATAGTTAAAAAAATTTATAATTTTACTTCCATTTATATAAAATAAACGTATGTTTGAATAAGAAATCAGTCAATAAGTAATAACATTTAACAATAAAAGATTATGAACACATTTACTAAAAACGAAGGACACACTATTTCATTCAACGAATACAGCTCGGTTTTTAAAAATGAGAAACTACCTTTTGGTATTCGTTTAGCTAAAAAAGCAGGTTCATTCTTTAAAGACACTGTATTTTTTATGAAATACATGTATTTTGTTGTATTGTTGGTTATGATATTAGGTGTTTTATTTGAAATAAAATGCATCTATAATATTGATGTATTCCGTAATATTGACACCCCTTTTGATACTTATTATAACGAAGCAAAAGGCAATTTAACAGCCGATTTAAGATAACATTTTTTGTATATACAAATTTAAAAAATCTGTAATGAAATTCATTACAGATTTTTTTTGTGCCTGCATCAACCATTATTTGTACCTATAAAACCAAAGTAGAAAAACTTCTACAAGCTGCCTATTTTTATATTTAAATGGTAGTATTTTGGAAAAATTTCATAAAACCAACTATAAAATTGTATATTTGATATACAAAACGACTTTCGTCACTATTTAAGTCTATAAATATCAAAATAAAATTTATTTGAAATGCTCAAAGCAATCTTACATTTGAAAAACCGCAACTCAAATAAAAAATAAAGCAATTAAAAGGGTATGCTTATGAATATTTTCACTAGAGACGAAGACAATGCTTCACCATTTCATTGTTATAATGGCACGTTTATTTATTTAAAACATGTTCATCATTCTAAATTGCGTAATGCTTTAGGAAAATTTGCCCACGATACCGTTTTCTTTTTAGAATATATGTATTTTGTAATCATTGCCATCCTTATTATTTTCTTATTTGTGGAATTTAAAATTGCATATAAAATAGATATTTTACCCTACATAGACACTCCATTTTAAACCAACACATTGCAATTATAGCATTTATAATCAGCTATTTATTACACTTAAGTTTTGGTTTTGGTTTCATACTCTATAGGCTTCAAAAATTTTATTAGCTTCGCATACTATTTTATCAATCATTACTATTTAATAAAACAACATAATATGAACCAAATAATAGAATGTGTTCCTAATTTTAGCGAAGGCCACGACCTAGCTGTAATTAAACAAATTACAGATGTAATAGAAACTGTAGAAGGTGTAAAACTGTTAGATGTGGACCCAGGAAAAGCAACTAACAGAACCGTTGTAACCTTTGTAGGTGAGCCAAATGCAGTAATTGAAGCCGCCTATTTAGCCATAAAAAAAGCTGCCGAAGTTATTGATATGAGCAAACACAAAGGCGAACATCCACGCATGGGTGCTACCGATGTGTGTCCGTTAATTCCTGTTAGTGGAATTAGCATGGAAGAAACTGCTGAATATGCTAAAAAACTAGGAAAACGCGTAGGTGAAGAATTAAATATTCCGGTTTATTTATACGAATACGCACAACCAAATAAAGAAAGAAGCAATCTTTCGGTAATTAGAGCGGGCGAATACGAAGGGTTTTTTAAGAAAATAAAACAACCAGAATGGGCTCCTGATTATGGCCCAATTGAGTTTAACGAAAAAGCAGGTGGAACTGTCATTGGCGCTCGTGATTTCTTGATTGCTTATAATGTAAATTTAAATACTAAATCGGTACGTTTGGCTAATTCGGTAGCTTTTGATATTAGAGAAGCAGGCCGCGTTTTGCGTGAAGGAAACCCTATAACTGGTAAAATAGTAAAAGATGCTGATGGAAATGATGTTCGCATTCCAGGAACCCTAAAAGCATGTAAAGCAATTGGCTGGTTTATAGAAGAATATGGCATTGCTCAAATAAGTATAAATTTAACTAATTATAAAATTACCTCGGTACACCAAGCCTTTGATGAGGTTTGTAAAAGTGCAGAAAAACGTGGCATGCGCGTAACTGGTTCAGAATTGGTTGGGTTAATTCCTTTAGAGGCTATGTTGGCTGCAGGTCGTCATTATTTAATTAAACAAAAACGTTCTGTAGGAGTTAGCGAAGAAGAGTTAATTCAAATTGCAGTTAAATCGCTTGGTTTAGATGAGTTAGCAACATTTGATGCCAATAATAAAATTATTGAATACAAACTACGCGATGCTAACAAAGAGAAGCTAATTGGAATGAACTTACGCAGTTTTGCTAACGAAACAGCAAGCGAAAGTCCTGCTCCTGGTGGAGGTTCAATTAGTGCTTATGTAGGCAGTTTGGGCGCTTCGTTAGGAACTATGGTGGCTAACCTTTCGGCTGGAAAACGTGGTTGGGAAGACCAAGTTAGCTATTTTAGCGAGTGGGCAGATAAAGGACAAAATATTAAAGATAAACTTTTAAAAGCGGTAGATGAAGATACCCATGCTTTTAACCAAATAATGTTAGGTTTTGGATTGCCAAAGGCGACCGAAGAAGAAAAAGCAGCGAGGGTTTTAGCAATTGAAAATGCTACTAAATACGCTTGCCAAGTTCCATTTAAAGTAATGGAAACAGCTTTTGAAACTTTAGAATTATTAGCTGCAATGATTGAAAAAGGAAATCAAAATTCAATTACCGATGCTGGTGTTGGTGTGCTTTGCGTTAAAACTGCTGTACGTGGTGCCTATTTCAATGTATTGGTAAATGCTAAAGAATTAAAAGACAGAGCTTATGCAGAAGAATTAATTGCTAAAGCCAAAAGTTTACTAGCTAAAAACCATATTGAAGCCGATGCTTTAATAGCCAAAGTAGAAGCTGCACTAGTATAATTCACTATATTTCAATAATTTTACAAATGCCACTTTACTGTGAGTAAAGTGGCATTTATTAAAACAATAAAATATGCTTAAATCACTGGTAACCAAAGCATTTTCAATAGCATTAATGATAGCAGCACCCATTATAAGCGCCATGGCTTTTATGGAATATTATCATGTAAAAATGCAGCATTTAAAACCAAGTTACCCTTTTGGAAAATGGATTACTGAAACTGGATTTGAATACAATAAAACCATGTTATATATTGGCATTGCCGCGTTGGCTTTTGCAGTGTTAAGTTATATTAGTTTGCTTATAAAAAGCTTAATTCGTATTGTAATGATATTGTTGATTTTAGCAGTTGGTTATGTTATAACCAAGCAGTTTTAATGTTTGGTGCCTTTTTATTTACAGTACTTATTATACTTTTTTGTTTAATAATAATAGGCGGTATCATGGTAATAACTTTACAAATATTCATAGCAAATAAATTCAATTTTAAAATTCCAACCACCAGCTATAGTTCAAAAAATTTCGATAAAAACGAAATAAAGAAAATCCTCAACGAATCAGAAGATTTAAACCCTAAATTAAGAAAATGTATTCGGATTATTTTATTTATAGATAAGACAATCAAGCTTCTAACTATTTGTTTAATAATAATTTGGATACCTATTATTTTAATAGCAATTATGAATTAGTTTTAAAATACTCACTTTTTAAAAGTGCCAAAAGTAAAGAGTCTTCCAAAACACCATCTACATTATAGTGCTCTTTCAAAATTCCTTCTTGATTAAAACCCATATTACTAATTAACTTTAAAGATGGAATATTTTTAGGGCTTACCAAAGCTTCTATTCTATTTAAATTCATATTAGTAAAACCATAATGAATAATGGCTTTAACAGCCTCTGTCATGTAGCCTTGTTGCTTGTGTTCATCCAATTTTATATCGTAACCTATTTCGGTTCTTTGATGGATAGCAAACCAATTATGAAAAGCACATGCACCAATTACTTTATTATCAGTTTTATTTAATAAATGGAATATAACTACCGAACGATTATATGATGTAAAACCTTGTTTAAAACGTTCCTTATCTGTAGCCAAAGCACTTTCGGTATAAGCACCTAAAAAAGTGCTTAACTCCTCATCAGCGTAATTGTTAAACACAAAATTAAGTTGCTCAATGCCCGATTTGCGTATTAACAGTCGTTCGGTTTCAATTATTTCAAATTCCATTTTCCAAATTAGGGTATATTGTTATTATTATCAAAGTCAAATTTTTAAAAATAGTCCTTTTAATAATTAACTTAAATAAGTATCATTTTATTGACTTAAATAATTTGCCTTAATTTGATTTTTCTAACAACCCAAATTTAATGATAAAAAAACATATAAAAAGAGGAATTAGGGTTTCAAAATATGTTATTTATAAAGAAACATTGGTTGATTTTACAGAGCATTTGTGGTCGTTTTTAGGAGCATTTTTTGGTATAGCTATTATTGCTTTTTTACAATCAAAATCTTTCACCAATCTTGAAAATATTTTCCTTATAGGTTCGTTTGGAGCAAGTAGTGTTTTGGTTTATGGGGCCATTCAAAGTCCGTTAGCTCAACCTCGTAACTTAATTGGCGGACATGTAATTTCGGCAATAATTGGTGTAACCATTTATAAGTTTTTACCTGAAATAATTTGGCTTACAGCACCTTTGGCGGTAGCTCTTTCAATAGTTATTATGCAAATTACCAAAACTTTGCATCCACCAGGAGGAGCCACTGCATTAATAACTGTAATTGGAACCGAAAAAGTAAAAGCTTTAGGTTATTGGTTTGTGCTTTCTCCAGTATTAAGCGGAACTATAATTCTACTATCTATAGCTTTGATATTCAATAATATAACAAAAAACCGGAAATATCCTACCAATAGCCGCTTAACACGAATTTTTAATAGAAAAAAATACTAATTGCTTTACCTTAAAACACAAAAGCCCAAGAATAATTCTTAGGCTTTTGTTATAAAGTTAATTTCAGTAAATACTAGTAAGCTCTAGCATTGCTGCCTTCGTAATAATTAATAAATGCTTTATTTACTACTTTAGTTCCTCCTGGGGTTGGGTAATTTCCTGTAAAATACCAATCACCATTATGATTTGGACATGCTTGGTGTAAATTTTCAATGCTTTGGAAAATTACATCTACTTCAGCAGTAATTTCATCAGGAGTAACAATTTTAGCTATTTGTGCCGAAATTTCGTCAGGAGTAAATAGTGCATACAAATCTTTCAAATAGTTTTTCATTTCCTCCTTTGGCAAATTTTCTTGCGCTTTACATTTTTGGTAAACTTCGTCAATTTTTGCTTCTAACTTACGCTCTTTTACCAAAGCTATCATTGCTTGAAAAGCAACAAAGTCTTTTAACCTACTCATATCAATTCCATAACAATCTGGGTAACGAATTTGCGGAGCAGATGAAACAATCACTATTTTTTTAGGATGCAATCTATCTAAAATACGTAAAATAGACGTTTTTAAAGTAGTACCACGCACAATTGAATCGTCAATTACAACTAAAGTATCTTCATGGTTTTTTACAATCCCGTAAGTAACATCATACACATGAGCTACCATATCCTCACGGTTGGTATCATCGGTAATAAATGTTCTTAGTTTAGCATCTTTAACCGCTACACGCTCTCTTCGCGGATGTAATGCTAAAATTTCTTTTAGTTTTTCATCGGTAATATTAGTGCCTAACTGTTTTATTTGTTCAATTTTATGGGTGTTTAACAAATCATTTATACCATCTACCATACCATAAAATGAAACCGCAGCTGTATTGGGTATATAACTAAAAACTGTATTTTTAAAATCGTAATTTACAGTTTTCATTATTTTGTCGGCTAGCAAATAACCAAGCTGTTTGCGCTCTTTGTAAATATCTCTATCATTTCCGCGGCTAAAATAAATGCGTTCAAACGAACATGCTTTATTTTCGGCTTGAGGAATAATATTGGTTTCGGTTATGGTTCCATCTTTCTTTATTATTAAAGCATTACCACGACCTAGTTCTTTTATTTCTCTAATAGGAATATTGAAACCCGTTTGAATAGCAGGACGCTCACTTGTAACCACTGCTATTTCATCGTTGCAATAATAAAAACAAGGGCGAATTCCATTAGGATCGCGAACTACAAAGGCATCGCCATGACCTAATAAACCAGCCATAACATAACCTCCATCAGCATCACGCAATGAGCGTTTTAAAATATTTTCAATGTTTAAGTCTTTAGCTATTAAACTCGATATTTCTTGATTGCTGTGTCCATCTAATTTGTATTTGGTAAATAAACGTTGGTTTTCTTCATCAATAAAATGACCAAATTTTTCCAGCATAGTTACCGTATCGGCTCTTTCGCTAGGATGTTGGCCTAACTCTACCAAAACATTGAATAATTCATCTACATTGGTTAGGTTAAAATTTCCTGCAAGCATTAAATTTCTGCTCATCCAATTGTTTTCTCTAATAAACGGATGGCATAAATCAACACTGTTACCACCATGAGTTCCATAGCGCAAATGACCAAGTAATAACTCGCCCATAAATGGAACACTGGAGCGCATATAATCAGGGTCGCGTAACTGCTCTTTGGTTCCTGATTTGGTAATTTTTTTATTTAATTTTTCAAAAATTTCGGCAATAGCATTGCTTCCATTAGCGCGCTGACGATTGATATAAGTTTCGCCAGGCAAAGCATTAATTTTAATGGTTCCTACTCCTGCCCCATCTTGGCCGCGGTTGTGTTGTTTTTCCATTAAAAGGTAAAGGCGTTTTAAACCGTATAATGCTGAACCATATTTTTCTTGGTAAAAACTCAGCGGTTTAAGTAGGCGAATAAGGGCTATTCCGCACTCGTGTTTGATTGAATCACTCATAAAAAGATGGGCAAAAGTACATCATTATTTTAAAATAATTTCCTATTTTATGTTTTAAAATAAAATGGTTTGGTAATTATTTTATTAAAAATAAAGTTACCTTCCTTCGCAAGTAATTTAAAATCAAATAATTACAATTTGTTCAAAAAACAACTATATGAAAGTAGTAATAAAAAAGGCCGCTTGGTTAAAAGCAGCCCATTTTTATATTACTTAAATCCAATGGTTTTACGTTCTTCTGTAAAATTAGGATCAGCTTTAAATTCCTCTACATCTTCCAACACCAATTCGTAAATCATTTCTTTGGTACGTTTTTCAGTTTCGGTTTTTGCCAAACGCAAATGTTGATTTTTAATAGCTTCTTCTATTACTTTCCTTACGCTTCGGGCATTTCCAAAAAACTTATTGCGGGTTTTATATAAAAATTCGCAATACTGTTTAACATGATTTGAAGCTTCTTCGGTTGGTTTAATGCCATTGTTTAAAAGCATTTTCAATGCAATATCGTGTAATTGTGGTGCATCGTAATCTTCAAACTGCATTTCTCTATCAAACCTGCTCTTAAGTCCAGGATTGCTTTCTAAAAAGCGTTTCATATTATCGGTATAACCTGCTACAATTACAATAAAATCGCCACGAGAATCTTCCATTTTTTTCAAAATGGTTTCCACAGCTTCTTTACCAAAATCGTTTTCTCCTCCTTCGCTTAAAGCATAAGCTTCATCAATAAATAAAACTCCACCCATGGCTTTGTTAAGCACTTCGGTGGTTTTTAAAGCAGTTTGCCCTACAAAACCACCAACTAAATCTTGCCTATCACATTCTACTAAATTACCGCGTTCCAAAATACCCAAAGCTTTATATATTTGAGCTAAAATACGGGCAACTGTGGTTTTTCCCGTTCCTGGATTACCTGTAAATACTGTATGTAACGAAAATGATTGGCGAACATCTTTACCAATTTCGCGGTAAAAACGAACCAATTTAACCAACTCATCTATTTCGGTTTTAACTGATTGTAAACCAATTAAACCATGTAAGGCATTTAGCGAAGCTGTCAACAATTCTTCATCAATTGGAATATCGGTAATTGATTTATGTTTAATACCAAAAACTTTATCAATATCTACAGTTTCAATAGTGCTCAATACATCATTGCTCAATTCATAAGGATTAGGCGATTGCATTAATCGTAAACCCATATTCATTTTACACTCATCAATTAAGTTATTTACATACCTTGCATTTCCAAACATGCGGTCTCTATCGCGATAAGCATCCACCAATTTTTTAAAAATTAACTCTTTTGATGCTTCATTAAATTTAATTCCACGTTTTTGAGTTGAGTAATCAGCAATTGCTAATAACTCTTTTGGTAAATAATCTGGAAAATCGTAAAACATTTGAAACCTGCTTCGCATACCCGGATTACTTTCTAAAAAATTATTCATTTCATCAGGATAACCAGCAGCTATAATGGCTATATCGCCATCTCCATCACTCATTTCTTTGAGCAAAATTTCAATGGCTTCTTTACCAAAATCTTTGCTATCATCATTTTTACGAGCCAATGCATAAGCTTCATCTATAAATAAAATTCCACCCTTTGCACGTTTGATAATTTCTTTGGTTTTTGGAGCAGTTTGTCCAATATACTCCGCTACCAAATCACTTCTATCTGCCTCAATAACATGGCCTTTACTTAACAAACCAAGTTGGTTGTAAATTTTGCCTAACATTTTGGCAACTGTAGTTTTTCCAGTACCTGGGTTTCCTGTAAAAACTGCATGTAAGTTAATTTTTTCAGAATCATCAAAACCTTTTTCTTTCCTAATTTTTAAAAAATTAAGGTAAGTAGTGTATTCTTTAACTTTCTTTTTTATGGAATCAAGCCCAATTAAATTATCAAGCTCCTTCATTATATCTTCAATATTTTCGGGAGCAGGCGCAGCAGCAGCATTTTTTTCAATAAGCTTGTTTACTTTTGGTTTTATTTCTTTAATCTTTGGCTCAATTAAAAACTCAGTACCCACATCAAACAAAATACTGGCTACCAATTGATCCATAAAAATAATTTCAATGGTATAATAATCTAAGCCCCAAGTGCCTTTTACATCATTTCCCCAACCAATACTGCACTCAAATTCAGGCTCTGCTGAATCAACAAAAAATATTTTTTCTACAGTTCCTTTTAATTGACCAGAACGTGTTTTAAAATTAAATATCAATTCGCACGGCCATTTTTCACCAGTAGTTACTAAATTTTCAGCTACCATTTCGAGCCAAACATACCTTGTTTCCTTAGTATCGAAGGCACTTAAGTAATTGCGTTCAACTTTTGGAACATTAATTTCAGTACCTTCATATAACTTATTGGTTTTTATGTTAAAGTAAGGATTTTCGGTTTCTGTAACCAAACCAACATCTACAATATAAAACTCTTTTTCGGCTATAAAAACGCCATCAATCCAAGCTTCCCAACGGTAAGTACCCTTTTTCCAATAAGTGCCAGGCGTTTTCACACCCCAACCCTCACGCACGTAAACAATATTTTCGTCTTTTTTTATGGTTCTATCAGCCGATAAGGTGCAAATTTCAGCACCATCTTCTTGCTTTACACATTTTAAACTAATTTTTAAATCCCATTCTTTTTCGTCAAATAATTTATTAAAAAACGAAAGTTCACAGTAAATAAATGTGCACTCTGACATGTCGTACACTTGTCTATATTTTTTTTCATTGTTCGCAAGCCATTCAGTACTACCAAATATTTTCAAATCGCGAAACTTATAATGAACAACTTTATCCTTAGCCATGACTATAGTTTATTTTTTTGCTAATTAACGAACATTTTAATTGCATATTATTATTCAAAAATTAGGAATATTAAATTTTACAGAATACTTACCTTAAAGCATTAATATTCAAATGGTTTTTATTTGTGCACTTATTACATATTTTCACTATTGAAAAATAATTTGAAAAATATTTGAAGAAATATTTTGAAATATAGTTTTGTTTACTACATTTGCACTCCCTTTAAAAGAGCATTTGGTGAGATGGGTGAGCGGCTGAAACCACCGGTTTGCTAAACCGACATACGCGTCAAAGTGTATCGAGAGTTCGAATCTCTCTCTCACCGCACAAAATTTTAAAGGGCAAGTAGCAATACTTAGTTCAAAATTTTAGCACTTTTGAAAAACTTGCAAACGGGGTGTAGCGTATCCCGATAGTTATCGGGATGGTATCGCATCATTCAGTAACTATAAAGTAACGCAAACGGGGTGTAGCGTAGCCTGGTATCGCGCCACATTTGGGATGTGGAGGTCGTAGGTTCGAATCCTGCCACCCCGACAAAAACAGGCAAAGTCCAATTCTTTACGAGAATTGGACTTTTTTTGTGAAATATTTTGTTTACATAATTTTTAGTCAAAAACTTAATAAATTTTATACTGGTTTCACTCAAGACATTGATACAAGAGTTGAGCAACATAATAGTGGAATCAGCACTTTTACTTCAAAGGGAATTCCTTGGGATTTGGTTCATGTTTTTGAAGTCGAAAATTTACAAATTGCTAAAAACCTAGAACAAGAAATTAAAGGCCGTGGGGCAAAGAGATTTTTACAAGATAAAAATCTCATTTAATGCGGAGGTCGTACCACGCAAGGCGTGACTGCCACCCCGACAAAAACAGGCAAAGTCCAATTCTTTACGAGAGTTGGACTTTTTTTATGGCTAATTTCTAGAACTGTAGAATATACTATCTCCTTCCATTATAAGCCTAACTGGTTTACAATAGAGTGTATATTCATAATTAGAAGAATCTTGTAGTAAATTCTCAGACATGCTGAATAAATTTTCATAGTTCAGTAAGTGAACATACACAGGAATATTTTTATAGAAAGATATAACTTGTGGCTTTTCTTCACCAAGTTTCCGATTGGTTTTGTTCAAATAAAGCAACTTACTTTTGTCAAAGTTCTTAATAATCAATATTAATGAATAGGAATTGTCATAATCTTTATCTCCTATAATACTGTCAATTACTTTAACTAAAAACCGATTCTTAAATAAAATTTCTGAAGTTGAATTGCATTCTAATTTTGGATGATTGTTGGCACAACCTCCCAAAAGACAAATTATAAAAACTAAGAAAACTATTATTTCTTTCATTTATAACTATTTCATTTCCGCTATCTCTTTATTAATTCTTGCATCGAGCCAAAAGGTACCAAAAGGGATAAATGAAACTAAGAATGCTACCAAAGTTTTAATGAAACTCCATTTTACCACTATAAAAACTTGTAGCAACAAAATACCATAAAGCACAAATAATACACCATGCGCCCAGCCAACATATTTTACTGGTTCGGGTATTTGCATCATATATTTTAAAGGCATGGCTATAAGCAACAATACTAAAAACGAAATACCTTCAGCTATTGCAATTATTTTAAAATTTTTAAGCACTTTTATTTTGTTATTCATTGTGTTTTTATTTTACGTAAGTTTTATTGTTAATCAAATCGTTATTGTATTGCTGGATAATACATTTTACAGCGCTATCCATTTTATTTATAATGGGCAAATATTGCACATTTTTAAGTTGATTGGTTCGCATAAAACTATCCTTTTTCAAATCAAAAAAGGCCAAACCAGCTTTACCATCAAAATGATAAACATAAGGCCAAGTTATATACTGATAGAAACCGTTTGTAAGCTGCATTGCCCAATGATTTTGCCCTAAACTTTCTCCAAAACTATAAAATGCTCTTGGATATGAAACATAATTTAATGCCATTGGTAAAATATCAATTTGTTGGATGGTAGTGTCATTAATCGAGGGTTTTACCAATTGACTATTGGCACTATACACAAACAACGGAATTTCATATTTACCTTGTGTGGTTTGATAATAAGGTTTTTCATTTTCAGCCGAATGATCAGCCGTGATGATAAAGATGGTATTATTAAACCATGGCTCATTTTTAGCTTTTGCAAAAAATTGCTGCAAAGCATAATCAGCGTATTTTATAGTTCGGTGTATAGGTAAAGTACCTTCGGTAAATTTAGCACTTAAATGCGCTGGAATACTATATGGATGGTGAGATGAAAGCGTAAACAATGAGGCATAAAACGGTTGTTTATTACTTGATAATTGATTGGCAAAATATTGTAAATAAGGTTCATCAAAAATGCCCCAATGTTGGTCAAAATCTGCCTTGTTTGGATACTCATTTAAACCAAAATATTCACCTCCTTTGGTTATAGCAGTAAAGTTATCAAAGCTCATGGTTCCGTTTTTACCTCCATGATAAAAACTTGTTTGATAACCAAAATCTTGTAAGTATGCACCTAAACTTTTTAATTGATTACTTTGATAATAACTACTCATGTAATCATTATCCATCCAAGTTGGCAAGGAGGCAACTACTGCCGGAATACCTTCAATGGAACGCTTTCCGTTCGCATATGCATGGGTATAAACCAAACTACTTTTCATTAATGAATCAATAAATGGTGTATAGCCTTTTCCTTGATTAAAATAACCAACATATTCCTTACCAACACTTTCTAAAATTAAAACAACAATATTAGGCTTAGCTTTTAATGTATCTAATTGATTAACTGTTTTTATCGGGTTAAAATATTGCTTAACAGTATTGGTATCAAAATAATTTTGAGCTGTTAAACCAACCTGTTGGGTACTCATTAAAAACTGAAAGGGCGTATTTACAATAAGCGGCACCAATTCTGCGCGACTAATTCTTGCAGCGTCAAAAGTGTTTATGGGTGTTAAATTTACTCCTCCCCTAGCCCCTAAAAAACAAATGACAGCTATAACTATTAGTGCTGTTAACTCGCTTAAATATTGTTTCCAATTGTAAATTATTGCGCTAATATCTATATTTTTTGCAATCCGCTTGTTAAGCCAAATCAAAATATAAATAACTGATAGTAAAATAATTACAATATGCCAGTAATCTAATACATAATTTTTCCAAACTCCTCCAAGTTCATCGCTCATTTTCAGCAACTCTAAACCTGAGCGTTTACCCGAAAATTTAAAGTAAGCAGTATCGATTAAATTAAGCAAAACAGCCAAGCTATTTACTATATAAAACAATGTATTAATGGTGCGTTGAAACCAACCATAACTTCTGAATTTAAAAGGCAATACTACCAATAAAATAAATAATGAATTGGTATAAATAATTGCTGAAAAATCGAACAAAAGCCCAACATAAAAGGTATGAGCAATTTCTAAAAAACCAAACTGAAAAAAGGCTGGATTTAAAACCAGGAAAATTAATCTACACAAAGTATAAACCAATAAAACCAAAAGTATTTTGTATAAGAGTAATTTTTGAAAGCGAAGCCTTTTTAACATTATAAATATTGCAGCATTAAAGGTGCAATAATAAAGCATTACTACTTTATGTTGAAATTATTATGCAAATGTGATGAAAACAAAAAAAGCTACCTCTTTTGGAAGTAGCTTTTGTGGGCCCACCTGGAATCGAACCAGGCACCTACTGATTATGAGTCAGTTGCTCTAACCGAATGAGCTATAGGCCCAAATCAAATGATTATTCTTTGATTTTTTAGGGAGTGCGAAAGTATGTAATTTGTATTATTATTGCAAATAATTTTTATAAAATGTTAAAATATAAAGCTATAATTTTTGATTTAGGCGGTGTAATTGTAAATCTTGACCAAGATAGAACCATTAGAAGTTTTAAACGACTCAATATTGATTTAGACGAAGTAAATGAAAAATTGCCCATTTTTAAAGAATACGAATTGGGTAAAGTAAATACTGAAACATTTGTACAAACCATTAAGGCTGAGCTAAAAGGAAATGCTAGCGATGTAGAAATTACTCATGCTTGGAACAACATGATTTTAAATGTACCAACCGATAGAATTGAAATTTTAAAACAACTTAGAAAAGATTATAAGATTTTTATTCTAAGCAACACCAACGAATTACATATTCAAGAATTTAAAAAAATATTTGAAAAAGACCATCCAGATGAAATTTGGGAAAGTCTTTTTGATAAAATTTATTACTCACATCAAATAAATTTACGCAAACCACATGTAGAAGCGTGGCAAATTATTTTAGATGAAAATAACCTAAAGCCTGAAGAAACCATATTTATTGACGATACCCGAATGCACTTTAAAGCTGCAGAAACAATAGGTATTAAGAGCATTTGGACAAAAAGACCTATTGGACAATGGTTTGTAGATGAAATAAAACTACTTGAAAAACAATAATTTATAATTTAACCCCAAATTGTATATTGCAGTATGCTTTTGATTTTTGCAGCTGACGAAAAATCGCCACGATTACAATATATTTTGAATGAAGTTTTATTTAAACGCCTTCAAATAACTTATACAGTAACCGATAGCTTTGATTATTTTATGCGTTCAAAAATGCCTAAAATAAACTACTCCAATACCATCATGGAGCACTGCATTAATATTCCAGCACACACACTTTTATTTGAAGAAAATTTAAAGAAAATACCTGTTTTAGTTGAAAAAAGTGAGCAGTTTATTCATACCTTTTTTAACTTAAAATTTGATACTGATAAATTTGTAGAACCACCAAAACAGCATTTACCGTTCGATATTTTTAGTGCAAGTTTTTATTTATTAAGTAGATATGAGGAATACATTCACCCTCATTTCGATTTACACAATAGATTTAAAGTTGAAGAAAGTTTAGCCTTTAAGAATGGTTTTTTACAAATTCCTTTGGTTGATTTTTGGGCAATTGAGCTTGGCAAAATTATTCATAAACAGTACAATCATATCAATTATACACTCACTAATTATGCTGAGTTAAATACTTTTGATGTTGATTTTGCATACAAATACAAAGGTTTAAGCTCATTTAGATTTTACAAAAAAGTTTTGGGTAATTTATTCCGGTTTGACTTTAAAGAACTAAATAAACAATTTGACAAAAACCTAAAAGATGAATTTGATACTTATAATTTTATTTTTAAATCATTAGGTAATAAACTATCTCATTTCTTTTTTTTACTAGCCGAAAGCGAAAGTACACATGATAAAAACTTGCTGCCAGAAAGTAGCGAATATCAAAATTTAATAAAGCAAATTGCTTCTAAATTTCCAATTGGAATTCACCCTTCATACCACGCTAGTTCAAGTAAAAAAATACTTTTTACAGAAAAAACTGAATTAGAAAAAATAAGCAAAACCACAATTAGTACAAGCCGATTTCATTTTTTAAAATTTAAACTACCAGCTAGTTTTAATCACTTAATAGAAAGCAATATATTGGAAGATTACAGCATGGCTTATGGTAATAAAATTGGATTTAGAGCTAGCACTAGCAAAGGTTTTCAGTTTTTTGATTTGATAGAAAATAACGCAAAAAACTTAGAAATATTTTCGCCTTGCATAATGGATGTTACTTTAAAAAATGGAGAAAATTTTACTCCTGATGAAGCCAATATAGCTATTAGAAATTTAAAGATTGAAGTTAAAAAAGTAGGCGGAAACTTTATAAGTATTTGGCATAACTCCAACCTTACCAATACTCCCGAATGGGAGCATTGGCGAACGGTTTGGTTAAATATGGTGAACGAATAATTTATTCTACTTTAGTTTCTTTATCGAAAACACGTTTGGTGCCTTGGTACATTTCGTATTGGTGAAACTTACATTCTAAAGGGCCATTGTAAACCAACAAACGCTGCGAAGTTTTTAGCCTAATGCTTTTCATAGCCTCTTGGTTTGACGATAAAACCCAAGCTTGCCAGCCAGAAAAATCTTTTTTAAACTTATCACCAATCATTTTATAAAAAGCATTTGCTTCCTCCAAAGCTAAGCGCTCGCCATAAGGCGGATTCATTATTAAGCAACCTCTTTCAGCATTTGGCGTTAGGTTTTCAAAAGGTGTTTTATCTAATTTTATTACGCCAGTTAAACCGGCTTTATCTACGTTTGATTTTGCAATTTGCAATGTATCCCACGAAATATCAGAACCGTTAATGATTAATTTAATATCTTTTATTCCGGCTTTTCCTTCTTGTTTTACTTCTTGCCAAAGTTGATGGTCGTAATCTAACCACGACTGAAAACCAAAACGTTTACGTAAGTAATTAGCTGGAATATTTTTAGCCATCATGGCTGCTTCTATCAATATGGTTCCACTTCCGCACATGCCATCCATCAAAGCCTCTGAACCATTCCAACCCGTCATTTTAACAATGGCTGCTGCAGTTACCTCATTTAAAGGTGCTTTATTTGCATCCTCGCGGTAACCTCTGCGGTGCAACGAATCGTTACTTGAGTCTAATGAAAGTGTGGCACTATCTTGAAAAACATGTAAATTCAAACGTAAATCAGGATTAACAATATCAACATTTGGGCGCTTGTTAAACTTACTTCTAAATTGGTCAACAATAGCATCTTTCGCTTTTAAAGCTATGTATTGCGAATGATTAAAATAATCAGAACGCAATAATCCATCAATTGCCAATGAACCATTTACATCTAAAAACGTGCTCCAATCAATGCTACCAATTGCATCATACAATTCACGGTCGTTTCTGGCTTTAAAACTATAAAAAGGCAAAAGTATTTTTAGTGCCAAACGCGAATGAAGATTTACTTTATACATCAATCTTTTATCGCCTTCAAAACTAACTGCTCGCTTTAGGCGCTGCGTGTTTTGTGCTCCAAGTTCTTGTAATTCTTTTTCTAATAAAGGCTCCAAGCCTTGTTGCGTTTTGGCAATCATTTTAAATTGCCCTGAAGTAATGTTTTTCAAAATTTTAGTGTTTTTAAATAATTACTAACTCCTATAAATAGCTAGTAATAAGCTTAAAGTAAATTTTTTAAGCCTGCAATAATAACTAAAATTTATTGGAGGGAGCTAAATATGTTTTTAAAGTTACATTCTTAAATATAATTTTCTTTTATTTTGCCCCTAAACAAAAATTTAATGAAAGCATTTTATACCGTACTACTTTTAACACTTTCAAATACCTTTATGACTTTTGCTTGGTATGGCCATTTACAATTTAATAAAATAGAGTGGCTAAAAAATACTGGCTTAATAGGTGTTATATTAATTAGTTGGTTAATAGCTTTAGCTGAATACGCCCTAATGGTTCCTGCTAATAAAATTGGTTACGAAAAAAATGGAGGTCCATTTAATATGTTTGAGCTAAAAACCATTCAAGAGGTAATTTCGCTTACCGTTTTTGTTTTAATCAACTATTTTGTTTTTAAATCGGATAAATTGGCTTGGAATCATCTACTTGGCTTTGCATTAATAGTATTAGCTGTTTTTGTGGTTTTTAAAAAGTGGTAGTTTTAACAATTGGTAATAAGCAATTGGCAAATTTATCAAGACAAATTTTTTTCTTTAAATATCATAAGCTGTTAATTTTTGTAATCTTGCAATCTTTTAATTTTCTAATCTTTTAATTTTTACATGAATTTACAAAATAAAATAGCCGTTGTTACTGGTGTTAGCAAAGGAATTGGCAAAGCTGTTTGCGAACAATTATTAGCAAATGGAGCGACTGTATTTGGCTTAGGCAGAAATAATAACGACATTCCAAATTCAAATTACACTTTTATTAATTGCGATGTGCGCAGTTTCGATTCTGTGCAAAATGCTTTTAATCAGATATTTACAAATTCAGGCCAAACCATTGATATTCTGATAAATAACGCAGGTTTAGGTTATTTTGGTTATTTGGAAGATATGCCTATAGAACAATTTCATGAAATGCAAGAAACCAACTTAAACGGTATTTTTTATTGCTGTAAAATGGCTTTGCCTAAAATGAAAGAAAAACAAATTGGTCATATTATCAATATTGCTTCAACTGCTGCGTTAGAAGGAATGGCACAAGTAGTTGGCTATTCTGCAAGCAAATGGGCAGTAAAAGGTTTTAGCGAATCGCTTTTTCGCGAAGTGCGCGATTTTAAAATAAAAGTAACTTGTATTTATCCTGGCGCGGTAAAAACCGATTTTTTTAGAAATAGTCCAGGCGTAAAACCCCACGATTATATGTTAATGCCCGAAGATGTTGCAGCTAATTTAATCTTTGCATTGCAAATGCCTGATAATTTTCATACTGTCAATCTTGAAATTAGACCATTACAACCCAAAGGCCCTAAAAAATAAGCCTGTTAAAGCCTTTTGTTTTTAAGGCTTCTTCAACCCTTCTTGAAAAAATGTGCAACATTAATTAAAAATAAATAGGCTAATATTTTGTTATACATTATTTTTACCGCAAAAATCAAACATAAATATGCCAACTTTACGTTTTAATGCTTTAAAAACTGCCCTAAGCAGAAATCCAGTTCTTACCAAAGCCCCGTCTGAAAAAGTATCAGATTTTTACAACAGCAATGTGTTTAACGACAGTGCCATGAAAAACTTTTTAAGCAAAGAAGCTTACGAAGCTGTTTCAAGAGCTGTAAAAATGGGTGAAAAAATTGACCGCAGCCATGCTGATGCAGTAGCTTCGGGAATGAAAAATTGGGCAATGAGCCGTGGAGTTACGCATTACACACATTGGTTTCAACCTTTAACTGGTGCAACAGCCGAAAAACATGATGCCTTTTTTGAACCAACAGAAGAAGGACGTTCAATGGAAAAATTTTCGGGAGGAGCTTTGGTTCAGCAAGAGCCTGATGCAAGTAGTTTTCCAAATGGAGGTATTCGTAACACTTTTGAAGCACGCGGTTACACTGCTTGGGATCCATCATCGCCAGCATTTATAATGGAAGAAAATAATGGTAAAACTTTATGTATTCCTACCATTTTTGTTTCGTACACAGGCGAAGCTTTAGATTTTAAAGCGCCATTATTAAAAGCATTGCATGCTGTAGAAAACTCAGTAGTAGCAGTTTGTTCAGAATATTTTGATAAAAATGTAACCAAAGCTTCAGCTAGTTTGGGTATAGAACAAGAATATTTTTTAATTGACGAAGCCATGTTTTATGCTCGTCCTGATTTAATGTTAACAGGCCGTACTTTATTGGGCCATGCTCCTGAAAAAGGGCAACAATTAGAAGATCATTATTTTGGTTCAATTCCTCCAAGAATCCACGATTTTATGGTTGACTTTGAAACGGAAGCATATAAATTAGGTATTCCATTAAAAACGCGTCATAATGAGGTAGCTCCAGGCCAATTTGAATGTGCTCCAAATTTTGAAGAAGCTAATTTAGCAGTTGACCATAACCAATTGCTAATGGATTTAATGGAAAAAGTGAGTCAGCGCCATGGTTTAAAAGTATTATTACACGAAAAACCATTTGCTGGTGTTAATGGAAGCGGAAAACACAATAACTGGAGTTTAATTACCAATACTGGAGTAAATTTATTGGCTCCAACCAAAAATCCAGAAACAAATTTACAGTTCCTTACTTTTTTCGTAAACGTAATTAAGGCTGTAAGCGATAATGCTGATTTATTACGTGCATCAATTGCTACTGCTAGTAACGACCACCGTTTAGGTGCAAACGAAGCTCCACCAGCAATTATGAGTATTTTTATTGGTAGCCAAATGACCAATGTATTAGATTCAATTTTAAACGATAAATCGAGTGCTAAGGTTAATACCAAATCAAAGCAGGCTATTAATGTTATCAAAATTCCTGATATTTTATTAGATAATACTGATAGAAATCGTACTTCGCCATTTGCGTTTACAGGAAATAAATTTGAATTTAGAGCTGTAGGTTCAAGCGCTAATTGTGCTAACGCAATGATTGTATTAAACACAGTTATGGCTGATCAATTAAACAAATTTAAAGCTGAAGTAGATGCCTTAATTAAAAAAGGTAAAAAGAAAGAAGAAGCTATTTTAAGTACTTTAAAAGCTTACTATAAAGCATCTAAAAATATTTTGTTTGAAGGAAATGGTTATAGCGATGAGTGGGTTAAAGAAGCTGGAAAGCGCGGATTATCAAATGTAAAAACTACTCCAGAAGCTCTAAATGCTTATGTATCAAAACAATCGGCTGATTTATTTACTAGAAATAACATTTTTAGCAAAATAGAATTAGAGGCTCGTTACGAAATTATGCAAGAATTATATGTTAAAAAGATTGATATTGAGGCAAAAACATTATCTCAATTAGCCACATCTCATGTAATTCCGGCTGCTGTGGAATACCAAAGCAAATTGGCTACTAACGTGCAAGCTTTAAAAGGTGCTGGTTTAAGCAAAGCTAGCTACGAAACTCAGTTAAAAACAATCGAAACTATTTCTAAACATATCAAAACCATTAGCGATAACGTAGAAAAAATAATTACTGAAACCGAAAAAGCACATCATGCTGCCAATACTCATAAAGCAGCAGTAGCATTATGCCACAAAGTGAAACCTTTATTTGATAATGTTCGTTCTTCAAGTGATGCTTTAGAGTTTATAGTAGATGATACTTTATGGCAATTACCTAAGTACAGAGAAATGCTATTTATTAAATAATTTTTTTGCATTTTATGCATTTTCAAACAGCCATTCAATACCAATTTGAATGGCTGTTTTGCTTAAAAGTGCTCATATTTAGACAATTAAAAAAACAAAAGTTATAAAAAAAAACATTGTTTAATACGCTAAAAAAATTAAAATTGCGTTTGTACTAAATCAAACGCAAAAAGTATTTACACATGAAACAAAATTACATGATAAAATTAACTGGATTTGTATTAATATTATCTGCCTTATTATATGCTTGTACACCCGGGGCAAGCATTGGAGATGCACGAAAAGATTTTAAAGATTTAAAATATGCTCAAGCTGCCGAAAAATACAAAAAAGTTTATGGCATTACCAAAGACAAGGAAATAAAAAAAGAAGCTGCATTTTATGCAGCAGAATGCTACCGCTTGTCGAACAATTGGATAACAGCAGAAAGCTGGTATACCAAAGCAGTGCAAGTTGACCCAACTAACACGGAAGCTAAATACCGTCAGATTCAAGCACTTAAGTATTCCGAGAAATATGTTGAATCAATTACAGAAGCCAATAAATACAGAAAAACAGTTGGTTCAGACCCTAAAATTGATTTAGAAGATTGCGGAAGTACAAATGCACAAAAATGGAAATCGGAAAAAACACGTTTTGTAATAGAAAATGTAGCTAAACTTAACACTAAAAATAGTGATTTTGCTCCAATGTGGTACAGAAAAGACCAGTTGATGTTTTCTAGCGATAGATTAGAAGTTGGTGTTAGCGGAAAAGATAAATATGGATGGTTTAATAATGGCTATTGCGATATTTATACTACTACCCTAAAATTAAACAAAAAAAATAAAGAAACTATTGAGAACTATAGCCCACCAGTTTTAGTTGATAAAAAGAATATTAACGGAAAATGGAACGATGGAACTGTTTGTTTTGATGCCAAATTCACTACCATGTATTTTACCAAATGTAATTATGGTGAAAAAAATGATGGTAAAGGCGCTCATTGCCGAATTTACGAATCAAAATTAAATGGAACAGAATGGAGTGTACCGGTGCCACTTCCTTTCAGTACAGATTCTTTTGATTGTGGTCAACCTTTTTTAAGTAAAGATGGTACTACACTATATTTCTCTAGTAACATGCCTGGAAGTACAGCAAAACCGGTTACAAGCGCTGAAAATCCTGAAGGATTAGAATTAAGTAAAGATTTATACAGTGTAAGTTACAGTAAAAGAGGAAATGCTTGGGGCGATCCCGTAAACTTAGGTCCTACAGTAAATACTGAAGGTGACGAAGGTTTTCCTTTCCAACACGAAGATGGTACTTTATACTTTGCATCAAACGGCCGTTGCGGTATGGGTGGATTTGACATTTTCTACACAAAAGGTCAAGGAACTGATTGGAGTGATCCTATTAACATGAAAGCACCTATTAATTCAGGTGGTGATGACTTTGCAATTATTTTCTCAAAAGATAAAGAAAGTGGATTTTTCTCTTCAAATAGAATGAATGGTAAAGGTGGTGACGATATTTATAGATTCACTAAAACTCCACTAGTATTTACCTTAAGTGGTGTTGCTCGCGATGAAAAAGACAATTCAATCTTGAAAAATACAACTATTCAATTCACCAACAGTTCAGATACGGTAAAATTAGTAGTTAAAACTGATGCCGCAGGTTCGTATAGAATAACACTTAGAGCAGGGACAGATTATGATTTTTATGGTTCTAAACCATTGTACTACGATAGTAAAATTTATGGTGCAACTACCAAAGGTTTAGAAGTTTCAACTGATTTAGTACAAGATTTAATTTTAAAACCAATTGATCTAGAGACATTTACCGTAAAAGGTATTTACTATGGTTTAGATAGTGCAGATATCAGACCACGTTCGGCAGAAATTTTAGACTCATTGGTATTAATTATGAATAAATACCCAATGTTAAAGTTTGAATTGGGTTCTCATACAGATTGTAGAGCTGATTCTTTGTACAATATCAAATTATCACAAAGACGTGCTGATTCTTGCGTTGGTTATTTAATTCGCCATGGTGTTGATTCAATGAGATTGGTGTCAAGAGGTTATGGAGAAAATGAATTAGCTATACCAAAATGCGCTTGTGAAGGGCCAAACGAAAGAATTGAAGGACAGAAATGTACAGAAGCAGAGCATCAAGAAAATAGAAGAACTACAGTAAAAGTTATTGATACTAACTATAACCCACCTGTAAAAACTAAAGAGCCTGATGCTCCTAAAAATATTCCAGGTCAAAGAGTGAGGCCAGGCACCCAACCAAGGAGGTGATAATTAAAATTAAAAGCCCGATAAATTAAATTTATCGGGCTTTTTTATGTATTACAATAACCCATAAAAAAAGCCATTCAATATAATTGAATGGCTTTTTTTAATAATATAAAACTAAATGTTCTTAGCTATTGAAGCAGCTATTTCGTGCATTTCTTCTTTTGTAAGTGAAAGCTTTTCTCTTTCAAAATTCATATCATTTGCACCATTTATAGGAATTAAATGAATATGTGCGTGCGGAACTTCTAAACCAATAACAGTTACTCCAATTCTTTCACAAGGAATAGCCTTTTTAAGAGCAATGGCAACCTTTTTTGCAAACAAGTGTAAGTTTATATACAACTCGTCATCCAAATCAAAGATATAATCTATTTCAATCTTAGGAATTACTAATAAATGACCTTTTGTTAAAGGACTAATATCTAAAAAAGATAAAAAGTTATCATCTTCAGCAACTTTATAACAAGGAATTTCGCCTGCTACAATTCGAGAAAATATACTTGCCATATATTTTTTAGCTAAATGAAATGGTTAAAATTTCTAATTTAATAGTACCTGCAGGTGCAGCAATTTCAACTATATCACCCACTTTTTTACCCATTAAACCAGCACCAATTGGCGACTTTACAGAAATTTTTCCGATTTTAAAGTCTGCTTCATTTTCAGAAACAACAGTATAGGTAAACTCTTTCTTTACATTATGGTTTAAAACTAAAACCTTACTCAAAAGCATTACTTTGCTGTTGTCAAGTTTAGTTTCATCAATTATTCTACTTATTGCTAACAAAGATTCTATTTGAGAAATTTTACTTTCTAAATGTCCTTGGTCTTCTTTTGCTGCATGGTATTCAGCATTTTCACTCAAATCACCTTTATCTCTAGCATCGGCAATTTGCTTCGAAATAAAAGGGCGTTGAACAAATTTTAAATCGTGTAATTCTTTTTGCAATTTCTCGTAACCATCTTTAGATAAATAATTAAGAGATGGTGAAGCCGATAAAGTTTTTTTTGCCATTTTTTATTAAAATTTTGATACAATATAAAACAAAAAGAAACGTCCGGATTAATAATCCGAACGTTTCAATATAATAAACAAATATATTAAATTATTTGTTATTTCCTAAAGTAAGTTTAAGTCCAATACTGTGTATTCCACTAAAAATAACAGTTGGTTGATAAGCATAATCAATAGCTAAATCTGTGGTATTACTCACAGGTATGCCAAAGCCCACACCAAAACTAATACCATATTGAGGATTTTTATAATCAGTACTGCTAAAATTACCTTCTTGATGAGCATACCCAGTTCTTAACATAAACATATTTTTGTATGCATACTCTGTTCCAATAGCTACAATGTTTGAAGAAAATGCATTGTAGTTAAAGTTACCATTTAAAGTTAATCTATGATCGTAAGTTTCTTCGCCTTTGTCTAATCTAAAATCATAAGCTGCACCAATATTAGCTAAAGCTGGCATATTAAATGGTTGAGAACCGAATAAAGTTTTTCTTGTAGCACCTGTTGATGTAACAGTAGTATTAGCTGTTAAACCTGTACCTTGATAGGCAAAATCTGGACCTAAGTTACGTACAGCGATACCAAATCTAAAATCTTGCTTTTTAATTTTTTTTGCAGCATTTAAAGAGGTTTGATATTGAACACCAGCATCTAAAGTAACACCACTAGCATTTACACTTGAAGTACCTTCACTAATGTATCTTACCATTAAACCACCTGTAATTGAATTAGAGAAAGTTTTTGAATAAGCTAAACCTAAATTCAATATTTGAGTTGTGTAAGTTCCTAATGTCATATCAGGAGCTTCGGTAGTGGTAATTGGAATATTTCCAATATCCCAATATGTTAAAGCCATACCTAATACCCCACCACTTCCATTTTCACCTAGAGCTTGAGCAATACCAAAATTATTAAGGTAAATATCAGTTCCAACCAAATAACGAGTTTGTGAAGCTTGAATTTCCATTTTCTTTACATAAGCCAAACCGCCAATGTTTAAATAATATGATTCTAAACCTCTTGCAGAAGCAGTATTTGAACCACTCAAACCAACGCCACGAACATATGGATTAACTAAAAGCTGTGTTGCTCCCGCTCCACCTGCTCTATCAGGATTTCCTGCATTTACAGTAGCCAATAATCCAAAACAAGCTACCAAACTTTGTAAAATATACTTCTTCATACGAGTAATTTATTTTATAATTTTTTTTTGAATGCACTTTAATATTAACTATTAAAGTGCATTGTTATTTTTTTAAAACGAATCGAAATCAGCTGGACGCATTACACCAAACCATTTGATAATTCTTTCTCCAATTCCAGGAGCATCAATGTGAACTAAATAAACACCACTTGAAATTGGAACATTAGCATCATTGCGTAAATCCCATTCAATGTAGGTTTTAGAATCATCATCTTTAGGAATTCTTCTAACCAAGAAACCACTTTGAGTGTAAATTGAAACAACGCATTTTTTAGGAACGTTTATAATTTTCACTTTATTATCCAAAGCATTACCTGGATCTTCATATCCACTATATGCATAGTATGGATTTGGAGAAATATTAACCATGTCTAAAGCTTTATTACCAGCAGTTTTATCGTTAATTACCGGAGCAATACTATTAGTATTGAACTCGTATAAAGGTTGGCCGGCATTTACCAATGGGGTATCAACATTATTTATGTAACGAGCGTAAGGACGTTTCACTCTAATTTTTACAGTTACATCGTTTGGAACTAAACCATCTGCCATACTTCTTAAACGAGAAGTTTGAGCTAAAACAGGCATAGTAACCCACATAAATTGTGATAAGAAATAACGTTTTTGTAAAGTATTAGGCTCATCAGAAGGATTGGTTACATTTAATAATTGTTTGTAAGTAACACCTTCATCATACTTAGGGCCTCTAAATAATACATTATTACCCACTTTAAGTTCTTTAGCACCCATAATATAAACATGGTGTTTTCCTCCAAAAGCTGGTAAACCATTACTTGAGTTACCATCAAACCAATTTACGGTAGGATTCCAAATCATATCGTTACCATTTTCACCTGGTAATGAAGAATCTTCACCAAAAACAATATTTAATCTTTCACCTGTTTCCACATTAATTGCATAACCAGGGAACCAGCTTAAACCAAAGCTACCTGACTCAGGTTTACCATTTTTATCTACCGAAGCAGATGCTCTGATATTACCTTTTGAAACGTTGCCAATATTTTGTTCTTTATTTTCACCCATTTCTAATACAATACAGCGAGTCCATTTTGATTTATCACTTGTAAATACAACATCAACTCCTTGTAAACTTGAAATAGGATTATCCTCAGAAATTTGATTAGTATTTGGAGTTAAGCTAATTCCAGGACCATAAGATGCAGGAGTAGAACCACTCTTAACAGCTTTAGCACATAATTCAAATGGAGCCCAAGTACCACCTAATATATTGCTATATTGTTTTCTAGGGTCAATAGCCACTTTGTTACCAGCAATTGATCTAAAGAAATCATGATCTGTTAAATTAGTAAATTCAGGTGTTCCAGTATTACCAGATCTAATCCAGTTAAATGGAGCTAAAGCAACTGCTCCATCAGGAATACCACTTAACCATCTATTAGTTGGATCCGCAAATGTAATAGATGCATCAATGTAACCATTAGATAAATCATTATTATTATTTGGATCTCCAGGAGCTGCTACTTGATTAACTGTAACTGATAAACCTAGCTCATCAAAAATTTGCTCGTTTTCCATGTTTAAGTTTCTAGTTCCAGCATACACTTTGCCCGTAGCTGTATTAATAATTTTCCAAGAAGAAGTGGCTCTAGCCAATGAATCAGAAATTTTAGCATTTAAAGACGAATCAGTAATATATAATCTAAAATTAGCTAAAGGAACTTTAAAAGGATTGATTACCTTAATGGTTACAGGACCTTGACCTTCAATATAAGTTGGCTTTTTAACATAATAAGGAGCAATCAATGCAGAGTCAATTGATGCTTTTGACAAATTAATGAAATTGCCACCATTACCAATACCTTCAATTCTTGTTAAAGCAGGACCACTAGTAAAGCCAGAATTTAGCTGTGTTCCTTGTTGGTGTCCAAAAGGTAAATGAGGTGTAGCAGTAATAATAACTGGTCTAGAACCTGACAAATATTGAGTAGCTTCTTGGGGACAATTAGTTACAGCAGCATAAGGAATAATTAAGTAATGGTAATTTTTATAATTTACCAAAGTTTGGTCTGATTCTACAGAAAATGCATCTTTAGTAATTTGGAATGAATGTTTAATTCCTTTATCCTCACCACTTACCATAATTTTCTTAACGTTTCCTAAATCAGCATCATTTACTGTATTAACTATAAATCCAATACCATCTTGTACATCACATTGACCAACTAATCTAATTTGATCTCTATCAGAAAAATCACTTGGAGTAGAAGGTACTTTTAATTGAAAAATTTGATATCCTTGGAATTTATAATCAGTAGAGTCTGCGCATAAACCCGCCACTTTAGCTTTAAAGTTTTCAGGTTTTTCAGCATTAACAATATTAATAATTAACTCACGGTTTAACTCAGTAATTTTTACAGCATTATCATCAAATTCAGGGCCTCTTAAAATTTTGAAATTGTTCTTAAAAAGAACTGTAGCTTTGTCACTAGCTTCTTTTAATAAATTAAATGAACCTGTAGCTCCACCAGTTGTTGCTCTAGCCCAAACAACACCAATCGTTACTCTATTTACTTTTCCAGGTAATAATTTAAATGAACCAGCAGTTTGTAAAAAACGTCTGTCTGCGGGAGTATTTCCAGAAGTTCTTTCAGTCCATAAAGCTCTTCCAGCTGGGTCAGTTGCTCCTGGGAACATATAACTAGCTGTATCAGAACCTCCTCTACCATTACCACCATAAGTAATAGGTTGACCATCTCTCCAACGTCCGTTTAAGTAATTCCAAAAATCATTTGGTCTGAACGGATTACCTTGTTGAGATTGATTATTATCATAATAAACAAACTTTGTTAAACCAATTTCAGAACCATCTTCTCTTGTTGGACCTTCGAAAAAGTTAACACCAACACTAGGAGGATTTAAACCATAACCTAAAATACCTTCATCATTATCATCACCATTATAACAAATACCTAAATTTCTTTTCACATCACACTCTACAAAGTCATCAGAGTAATTTCCTAAATCTGGATCCACCCATTGTCCAAATACACAACTATCTATAATCTCCGTACCACGGTTAGTAATAGTGGTTCTGTAGAAAGTCATGTTGTTAACTTCATCATTAGTAGCAAAACCGAATGCTTGCAATTTAAACTCTAAGTTTAAAGGTAAACCTTGAGTTTCAGAGTGAATATTTCCTTTATCATTGTAACAGATAAACATCATTTGGTCAGGAATTGAAGCTAAACCAGCCTCACCTTGATTAAAAGTTGGATAATCGCCATCTTCATAATTATAGTTTCCATCGTTGTTAACATCAAAAAAAGGTGCTAAAAACTTAGATTCACCGGGACCACCATTACCTGGCCAGCTCATAATATCAGATGCTGCAGTTTCACCGTCTATAAATTTTGAAATTTCTGCGCGTGTTACTGTCCAAACTTTATCAAATTCTTTACATCTAGCAGATGACACAGAAGCAGAACCATCAATTTGCAGTGGACCAGGGAAAAAGTCATTACCACTTTGACGATATGTTTGTGCAGCTAAACGTAAATTACCTTGTGTAATACCACCAATCCAAAGTGCTCCAGAAAATAACGAATTCTTAGCAACTTGACCAGTTTGTACTTTTGGAATTTCGTAACGCGCGTTACTTAAATTCCACCACATATCACCACCATTTAATATAATGGTTCTAACATTATTAATTGATAATTCTTTTTGTGCTGTTGCAGGAGCACAACCTGCACCCATTTTTGACAATGGATTAGATTTTATATTTGGTAAAACATTAGAGGAATTTCCTGCTAATTTGCCTAAACCAATATTTTCGCGGGCTTGTAAGTTTAAAAAACCTATAGCACTTAATACGAGTGTTGCTGTTTTTATATATTTAAAGTTTAACATAAAATTATTTTTTTTATTTTAAAACTGAACTGATACTCCAATACGGGTTAAACGTGGTAATAAGAATCTATCAGGATTAACCATTCTTGTATTATATAAGTCAACAAATGACTGTGCATTGGTTGCAGTTCTAATTTGATCAGCTGCAAAAGGAGAAGTTAAATAACCATCATTGTATGCGCTACCAGTATATCTAAATACACCTGTTACGTTAGCAGCATTTAATAAATTTGTTACTGTTAAGAAAACACGCATTCTATATTCTTTAACTCTAGCACCAGCATGTGTATTTTTAATTGTAAAGTTTTTATCAACGTTTAAGTCAATATTAAACTGAGCAGGTAAATTAGCTCCATTAGGAGTTCCTTTAATTGGACTTCTTGTAGCAGCGCCACTTTGAACACCATCAGGAGTAGAAATTAAATTTTGAGTATATGGACGACCAGAATAAGCAGAGAAAATAAAGTTGAAACCAGCATTTTCTAAAATTTTCTTACCACCAACTACAGGACCATCATATTTTTTACCTTCTTTATAATGGAAATCAAAATTGGTTTTGAAAGTATGGCGAGTATCAAAATCTAAAGGGAAAATTGTTCTAGTATTTGGTAAACCAGCTTGAATTAAGGCCGAACTTGATGATACATTTGAACCTGTTCCATCGGCAAATTGTAATTGATAATTTGCGTCTACATTAACATTACCCATATCAATTAATTTATACTCTAAACCTACTGACTTAACCGTTGAGAAATCTATATTACCAACAGTATTATAAGTATTTGGCCATGCTTGGATATAGCTATATAACTGAGTCATATTTCTATTTTCACGATATGAAGCAATAATACCAATTGCTGAATTTTTACCAATTTGTTGACGGAAACCAATTTCGTAATCAGTTACTTGAGTCATTTTCAAATCAGGATTTGCAATTATCCCTGTTAATCTGTTAGATAAGAAGAAATAATCATCAATTTGAGCTACGTTACTTCCTGGACGTTGAGTTAAAATATCGTAAGTACCATAGAACTGAGATGAAGTACTGATAGGGAAAGAGAACCATACACGAGGTAATACTTTTACATCTGGCACATAATCTTTAAACGACTCAGCAGTTGGTACTTTTGAATTGTTGGCATCTACCACTAAAGGTATATTTTGACTAGTACCAGCAGCACGTTGAATAGCTGCAGGATCTGAAACTGGGTTACCATTTTTATCGTACCATTTGTTTCCGTCACGGTAACCTGCTATACCATAGCTATTAGCAGAAAAATTATCAGTAGTAATATACACTTTCCAGTTATCTTGAACTGTACTAGGAATACTACTTCTTGTTTCTGCGGAAATTTTATCAGAAGCACCTTGTTTAACCTCACCAGCTGTTAAAATTGGAACCATTGAATATGGATCACGTAATACCAATTGATTTGCATCAAATCTTTCTACACGAACACCAACACGTAAAATTAAATCCTTAAATTGGAATTTATCTTGAATCCAGGCTGCTGCATATACTGGTTGGTAAGCAGGCAAAATTCTATTTTTAAAGAACTCATTAATTCCTGGTTTGCCAGTAACTACATTACCTAAATGATCGTAACCAAAATATCCAACATAAGAATTACCGTTATTTAATAACTCGTTAGCAGAGAACATATTCAAATTATAAGTTCCTGGAGCATATGAATTAATATCTAAAAAAGTTTGTTCAGTTATTGGGTTACCATTATTATCTGTAGCTCCTTGGCTAATTAATTTTGCTCTTAAGTTTTTGTCAAACTCTGATTGCTCAGCTGCATTAATTCTTCTATTAAAAGAAATTGTATCTTGAAAAACACCATTAGCATCAAATTTAGCAATACCAATTGAATCTAAACCTGAAAATTGACGGTTTGCTAATAAAGGCATTAACTGCCATAAATTACCCGCTGATAAATTGTAACTACGTTGGAAACGTTGCTCATAGGTTAAACCAAATTGTAAGTTATGCTTGGCTTTCAAGTTTCTTCTAGGAGCTATTGAAGCATTAGACTCTAAATAAACAATATAATTTTCGAATAAATTTTTTGAATACCCAGTTTGAACATCGGCTAAATTACCCCACATACCAGAATAAATTGATTGAGGATCATCACCATTTTGCAAAGCGCCTAAACCTCTTAATTGATTGAAATTATTAAAGTTACTAGCCCCATAATAATTTAAGAATGCTTGAGTATAATTACCTCTAAGTGTATTAAAGTCAGCTCGTTGAAATGTAAATGCGGTATCTCTAAATCCAGTTTGACGAGTGTAGCCAGATAAGTACATTTTTCTACCATCATTTAATGTAATAGTATCAGCTGGTTGTCCAAAAGTTTTTCTAACTGCTGTGTATGCTGGAGCATTATAAGTTTTAAATGTACCTACGTATCCATATTTAAAGAAATCTTTTCCATGATTAGCATCAAAAGTTTCTGAATAATTACGCTCATAACTTACACGAACAGTATAATAAGCATCCGATATTTTTACACCTTTAGTTAAAGTAGATTCTAACCTAGCTTTGGCAGTATCTTCTTTTCTATTAAACATTTGTGTAAATTGCAAATAAACTAAACCTCTATATCCTTCTGTTCTTGAATTTGCAGAAGAGTTTAATAATGAATAATAACTACTCCAGTTATTTTGCGCAAAAAATTGTGCTTGATAACCTAATTTGAAATTCATGTTATTACTAGGTTGATAATTAAAATTACCACTAGTATTGATATTATAAGAAGAAACATTTTGGCGATAGTCAACTTTTTCTAAATCGCCTTTAGTTAAAAACTCAGCTGCAGGAACAAGAGTACCTAAAGCATTTGGACGAACTGGGTTAGCTTCAATTTCTCTCATTTTAGCATCTTTAACCTTGTATACATCAACCGCAGGTAAACCACCATCTAAAGCATATGCGCCTCTAATTGAATTAGTAAAACCAATTAATACTTTTTCTCTTCCTTCAACCCCTTTATCTTTTAACATAATTGGACCCGAAACAAAACTAGTAAATTCATTTACATGTGAATTATCCAAATAACCATAAAATGGGCTAGCTGTTCTGTATTCGAAAAAACGAACCCATGCTTTTGTTGGTGCTTTTGTTGTAGCACTGATAGCTCCACCAGTAAAATCTCCATATGCAGCAGGAGTGCCACCTGTAATAACCTCTAAATTTTCAATAGCATTAGCTGGTAAATTAATACCTTGTACACGCACACCATCAATATAATAAGCAGTATTTTCCGCACGTGAACCACGAATATTAGGTGCAGCACCACCACGAGAATCAACACCACGCATAGAACCAGCTAAAGTATTTAAGTTTTGAGTTGGTTTATTTTGAATTTTACTCATCGTGCCTTGAGTTGGATCATCTGGATCAATCAATTGCTGCTTACTACTAGACACATAAACCGTATTCAAATCTTTATTTGATAAAGAAATGGTTCTTGTAGTAATTTTGTTATCACCCTTTACCGGAACTTCCTCTAAACGAGTCTTTTGATAACCAGTACTAGACACTGTGATATTATAAAGACCAGATGGAATGGCTGTAAATGAATACTCACCATCTTTATCAGTGTAGTTAGATTTTTTAATTCCCCCCCCACCTTCAATGGTTACTACAGCAAATTCAATAGGCTTTTTACTTGCCTGGTCTGTTACTTTTACAGTTAGCACACCCAAGTTAGATTGGGCTGTAGCCAAAGCTGAAAGGCCTATTAAGGCCGCTAATAATAAATATATCCTTCTCATGTAAATGTTTGTTACAAATTATTAATTGGATTGATTTTAAGAGCGTAAATTAAATGGGTTTTCTTCAATAAATCAAACATCACCCAAAATAGCCGCTCAAGTAATTTTATTGTGCTTATTTTAAGTCAGTTAATTTTAAGAGTATGGATTGCGCAATTTTTTCATAGCTCTCAAAAGTCCAACCGGCAATATGCGGTGATAAAACTACTTTTTTGTTGTTTATAAGGTAGTCAAAATCTTTTTGCTGCTGGTTGCTTAGGTTATTTATTTTTTCATTTTCCAATACATCAAAACAAGCTCCTTTTATTTTCATATTAATCAGATAATCAATTGTTTCATGCGTATTTACCACCTCTCCCCTACACATATTTAACAAGTAAATATTTTTTTTAAATTGTGTAAAAAAACTTGCATTCACCCAATTTTTAGTTTCGGAAGTGAGTGGAACATGAAGCGATAATATGTCACTTTCTTCAAAAATTTGCTCCAAAGTGGCTTCTTGTGCATTTTTGTTCGAATAATTTTTCAAATATTTATCGTAAGCCAAAACTTTCATATCAAAACCGGCTAATTTTTTTGCAAAAGCTTTTCCGGTATTTCCAAAACCAATAATTCCTACCGTTTTTCCGTTTAATTCATAACCTCTGTTGCCTTCTCTATCCCAAATTTTATTTCTTACCTCAAAATCGGCTTTGGCCAAATTACGCATTAAACTTAAAAGCATACCCAAAGTATGCTCTCCTACGGCATCGGCATTGGCTTGCCCAGCGTTAAAACAATAAATTCCTTTTTGATTGGCTAAATCCAAATCAATATTGTCTAAACCGCTACCAGCTCGTGCTATAATTTTTAAATTTGGTGCTGCTTCAAAAATTTCTTTATCAATTAAAGTTTTAGTACGCACCACCAAAACCTCAAAAGGGGCAATTATTTGTAAAATTTCACTCCTATTAATAGCAGGTAGATAAGTTACTTGGTAACCAATTTTCTCTAATCCTTCTGTTAATAAGCTACTTACATCGTCAATAATGAGTACTTTCACTGTTGCAATAAAGTTAATTTAATAATGAAAATAAATTGATTTAAAGCATATATCTGATAATCTGATAATTAACAAAAGTGATGTTTAACCAATATTTTTTGAAAGTAATTAGTTAAACCTTTTTGCCCTTAAATGCTTTATAAATAAAAGATTTTATATGATTCAACTGCTTACTTCTGATTTTGAAAAACTAGAAAAACAAAAACGTACTAATTTAATCAATTGCCTTTCGGGATTTAGGGCTGCTAATTTAATTGGCACTATTAATAATGGTGGAAAAAGTAATTTGGCTATTTTTAATTCCGTTAATCATATTGGTGCCAATCCGCCATTGATGGGTTTTATTCAACGACCAGCCAGTGTAGAAAGACATACTTATGAAAATATTAAAAATACAGGATGTTTTACCATTAACCATGTAAACGAAAATATTTACAAACAAGCGCATCAAACTGCAGCTCGATTTGAAGAAAATGAAAGCGAATTTGAAAAAACTGGCCTGAAAGAATTTTACTCCAATATTATTAAAGCGCCATATGTAGCGGAAAGTCTAGTAAAAATAGGTTTAACTTTTGAAGAAGAAATATTGATAAAATCAAATAATACCATTTTGGTAATTGGCCGAGTGGTTGAACTTATTATTAACGAAGAGTTTTTAACTGAAGAATATTTACTTGATTTAAGTAAAACTAAAAGTATAGCCGTTCAAGGTTTAGAAACTTATTATAAAGCCGAAAAAATAGCAACTTTGCCTTACGCTAAACCTGATTTGAATATTTTAACCTAACCCAAAATATTTGCTTGCACAATTTGAGTTAATTACTCTTATTTTTTTTAGCTAATATCGAAGCCAAATATGATTTTAGCTTTAAGAATATTAGCTGCGCCTTTTGCGCTGCTTTATGGGTTTATTTTATTTATAAGAAACTGGTGTTACAGTGCGGGTTTATTGCCCGAAACATCTTTTGAGCTGCCAATTATTAATGTAGGTAATTTGGCTTTTGGCGGAACTGGAAAAACGCCTCACATTGAATATTTAATAAAATTACTTAAACCTACACACAAAGTTGCTGTTTTAAGTCGAGGCTACAAACGCAAAACCATTGGTTATTTTTTTGCAAGCAATGAAAGCAGCGCCACCGAAATTGGTGATGAACCTAGACAAATAAAACAAAAATTTAAAGATGAAATTCATCTTGCTGTAAGCGAAAATAGAGTTATTGGAGTGCCAAACTTACTTTTTGATGCTGAAGACACTGATGTAATTTTATTGGATGATGCTTTTCAACACAGAGCTATAAAAGCGGGATTGAATATATTATTAACCGATTACAATAATTTATTTACCCAAGATTATTTAACTCCTGCAGGCACTTTACGCGAATACAGAGCAGGCTATAAACGTTCTGATATTATTATAGTTACCAAATGCAATCCAGATTTACTGCAAACGGAAAAAGATAAAATTAAAGCACAAATAAAACCTTTAGCACACCAACAAGTATTTTTTAGCTATCAAAAATATGATGATTTGGTGCCATATTTTAACCAAAATACAGAAAACCAAATAAACCTAAAAAGTGCTGATATTCTAATGTTTAGCGGAATTGCTAAAGCCGATAGTTTTGAAAATTATTTGGAACAAAATGCCCGTAAAGTACTTACAGCTTGGCGCTTTGGTGATCATCATGATTTTACAAAGGAAGAAATTACCAAACTTTTAACTGAATTTGATAAATACGAGTCAGAAAAGAAAATTTTGGTAAGTACCGAAAAAGATGCCATGCGCCTGCAAACCAATGAGTTCAAAGATTTGCTAAAAGATTATCCTATTTATTATTTGCCTCTGCAAGTGGCATTTTTCGAAAGCGATAAAGAAAAATTTAACCAAACCATTTTAAATTATGTTGAACAAAATAAACGAAGCTACTAATTATATTTTATCAAAAACTACCATAAAACCTGAAACTGGCATTATTTTAGGAACTGGTTTGGGTGCTTTGGTTAACGATTGCGAAGTGGTAAATACCATCAATTATGAGGATATTCCGCATTTTCCAATAAGTACCGTTGAAAGCCATAAAGGCAAACTAATTTTTGGCTATTTAAATAAAAAACCGGTGGTAATTATGCAAGGCAGATTCCATTATTACGAAGGTTACAGCATGCAAGAAGTTACTTTTCCTGTTAGAGTTTTAAAATTTTTAGGCATTACCAAATTACTAATAAGCAATGCAGCAGGCGGACTGAACCGAAACTATAATGTGAGCGAACTGATGCTGATAAACGATCATATTAATTTATTGCCTGAATCACCATTGAGAGGAAAACATTACCGCGAGTTTGGAGATAGATTTCCTGACATGTGCGAACCATACAATAAAACATTGCGCCAACAAGCTTTAACTATTGCAATGCAAAATAATATTACACTCCACGAAGGTTGTTACGCATCAGTTCAAGGACCGGCTTTAGAGACCAAAGCTGAGTATAAAATGCTTAGCATAATGGGTGCTGACACAGTAGGAATGAGCACTGTACCAGAAGTTTTGGTGGCGGTACAAATGAAATTAGCAGTGTGTGCCATTTCGGTTATTACAGATTTAGGATTTCCTGAAACTTTAAAACCAGTAAGTTTAGAAAAAATAATTGCGGCCGCTAACAAAGCTGAACCGCAATTAAGTAAATTATTTATGGAATTGGTATAGCTTAAAGCTGCGCCACTTCCTGACTGTAACGCTCTTCAACCTGACTTATAACTTCTAAAACTTCTTCTAATTTATTTAAGGTGACCAATTTGGTTCTAAATTCTTTAAAATGATTTAAGCCTTTAAAATACGAAGTATAATGCCTGCGCATTTCTAAAACACCTAAGCCTTCGCCTTTCCACTCCACACTTTTGGTTAAATGTTTGCGGCAAACTTCTACTCTTTGAGCAATAGTTGGTGCTGGCAATAATTGGCCTGTAGCCATGTAATGTTTTATTTCGTTAAAAATCCAAGGATAGCCAATGGCAGCGCGACCTATCATAACGCCATCAACGCCATAGCGATTTTTATATTCTACCGCTTTTTCAGGACTATCAATATCGCCATTACCGAAAATTGGAATTTTAATATTGGGATTATTCTTAATTTTTCCAATCAAAGTCCAATCGGCTTCGCCTTTGTACATTTGAGCGCGCGTTCTACCATGAATACTTAATGCTGCAATGCCTACATCTTGCAAACGTTTGGCCACATCTTCTACGTTTTTGGAATTTTCGTCCCAACCTAAGCGAGTTTTTACTGTAACTGGCAATTTGGTAGATTTTACAACTGCTTCGGTCAAACGAACCATGAGTTCAATATCTTTTAAAACTCCTGCGCCTGCGCCTTTGCAAACCACTTTTTTTACAGGGCAACCAAAGTTAATATCCACTAAATCAGGATTTACTGTATCCACAATTTGGGTAGCCATAGCCATGGCTTCTTCATCTCCACCAAAAATTTGAATCCCTATAGGTCGCTCATAATCAAATATATCCAGTTTCTTCCTACTTTTTATGGCATCTCTAATTAATCCTTCAGACGAAATAAACTCTGTGTACATCAGGTCTGCACCATTATCTTTGCACACAGCTCTAAAAGGCGGATCGCTAACATCTTCCATTGGAGCAAGCAAAAGTGGAAAATCGCCTAATTCTATATTACCTATTTTTACCAATTATTTATTTTAAAATTATATTGCGCTCACAAAAATAACAAAATGTTTAAGATACCCTCATTTGCATCCAACCCAATTGTTTACTTTTTATGGCAATTGCTCATACTAATTGGTATGGTTATAACCTTTTATATTGTTGGGGGTGTACTTAGTATTAGTATTACAAAAACATTATTTGGAATTGATTTACAAAGTTCATTTTTTGATATAGTAAACCATCCAAGTGAATATCCACAAGGGGTTTTGGCATTAAAACTCAACCAAGGACTCATTTCAATTGCTATTTTTATTGTTCCAGCTATTTTATTTAGCAGGTCAATTAATCAAAATCCTGTTCATTTTTTACACTTAAAACATAAAACTCGGATTTATAATTATTTGTTTATAATCATATTAATTATTTCTGCTATTCCGGTTGCATCGTGGCTTTTGGAACTTAACCAAAACCTGCATTTTCCAAATAGTTTAAAAGAATTTGAAACTTATTTACGCGGTGACGAAGCTTTTAGCAAACTCCAATCTGAAGCTTTTGTAAGAGCTAATGGAATAAGTCAATTGGTATTGAATATTTTTATTGTAGCTGTAATTCCTGCCATTGCCGAAGAAATATTTTTTAGAGGTTGTCTCCAAAATTTTGTGCGCATGTGTTTTTATAATTTACATGTTTCAGTAATTTTTACCGCCATTATTTTCAGTGCTATTCATGGCGATTATTTTGGCTTTTTACCACGATTTATGTTTGGTGTGGTTTTAGGTTATGCTTTTGCTTACAGTGGCAATATTTGGGTAACAGTGTTAGGTCACTTTTTAAATAATACCATTACTATTTTAGCGTTTTATATTTCCGAAAAACATCCTGAAATTGAATATTTTAAAGATGATTATAATTTCCCAATTTATTTAACTGCAATAGCTGCATTTGGAGTAGTAATTATTTTATTTGCAATGAGTAAACTAAGGTTTAACCAAATATTTATAAAACATACAAATGATTGATTGGGTAAAAGTTACAGAGGTAAAAGATATTTTCACCTCGCAAAATATCATTACATTTTTGGCTGAAAATGGTATTGAGGCATCAGAAATTAACAAAACCGATAGCAGCTACGCAGGCGCTTTTGGAAAAATTGAAATATATTGCCACCAAGAAGATGCGGTTACGGCCATGCATTTAATTGAAAAAAATAAAATTTAACGTAAAACTATATCATGAGTAATTTTTGGCAAAGAGCCATTACTGGTTTCTTTTTTGTATTGGCCATTGTGCTTTGCACAGTAATGAACGAATGGGCTTTTTATATTTTGCTATTTGCAATCAATTTTTTGTGCTTGCGCGAATTTTACCAATTGATGTTGCCCGATAAAAATTGGATAGAGCAATACTTAGGCGTAATAGCTGGAAGTATTATCAATATAATGTTTGCCTTAATTATTAGAAACGATTGGGATTTTAGCTGGTTTTACCACTTAATTCCGGTGTTTTTATTAATGATAATTATAAAACTTTTTGAAAAAACTAAACGTGAGTTTGATACCTTGGCTTATCAAGTTTTAGGTATTGTTTATATTTGTTTTCCATTGAGCATGTTGGCCGATTTTGGTCGTTTTAACAGTTTAACTTACGATGGTGCCTTGCCAATCGGTTTCTTTATTATGCTTTGGACTTGCGATACTGGTGCTTATTTAGTTGGCCGAAAACTTGGAAAACGTAAGTTATTTGAACGCATTAGTCCTAAAAAAACTTGGGAAGGCAGCATGGGTGCAGCTGTATTTGTAATTTTAGTAGCATTTGTTTTTACCCAGTTCGATTATTTCGATATTTTGGAACTACACGAATGGATTATTTTTGGTATTTTAACTTTAATATTTGGAACCTTTGGCGATTTAACTGAATCGCTTTTAAAACGCAATATTGATGTAAAAGATTCAGGAAACTTACTGCCAGGACACGGTGGAGTTTTAGACAGATTTGACGGCTTGTTTTTAGCTGTTCCTGCAGTGTATTTTTATTTAATTTTTACTACATAATAGCTTTACTAAATGATAAAAGCTTTGGTAAGTAAAGTTTACCACGACACCGAAAACAATAAAACAGAAACCATTAAATTACAAGCATTTATTGTTTGTATTGCTTCAGCAGTTTGTATCAGTTTAGACGAGTATTTTGGTCAAGCTAACTTTACTTTTGATTTTTTGCACCAAGTAGGTTTACATAAAATAGCCGATGCATATGCCAACATAGTAAACGATAAATTATATGCCTTGGCTTGTTGGGTTGGGGTAATAGTTTTGTTTTATGGTTTGGTGCCTTTGGCAATTATCAAATTTGTTTTTAAAGATAAATTTTCGAACTATGGTTTAGGAATAAAAGGTGCTTTGAAAGATTACAAAATTTACCTTTTAATGATTGCTATTATGATGCCTTTGGTGTTTACAGCCTCGTTTACTGAAAGTTTTCAGCACAAATATCCTTTTTACAAATTGCAGGCTGGCGAAGGATTGTATCCGCGTTTTTTAGCTTGGGAATTACTTTACTTAATTCAATTTTTTGCTGTAGAGTTTTTCTTTCGAGGTTTTATGTTGCATGGCAATAAAAAACGTTTTGGTTTTTACAGCATTTTAGTAATGACTATTCCATATTGCATGATTCATTTTGGAAAACCCTTACCCGAAACTTTAGCAGCCATTATTGCAGGATTGGTTCTTGGCGTATTGAGTTTAAAAAGCAATAGCATTTGGCTTGGCGTAGCCATTCATTTTTCGGTAGCTATCACCATGGATTTTTGTTCACTTTGGCAAAATGGATTGTTATTTAAATAATTATATATAACATAAAAAAAGCCGAAGTTTCTTTCGGCTTTTTTGTTTATTTTAAATGTTGAACTATAAATTTCCAACCATATTTTCTGGTTTAACCCAAGCGGTAAATTCTTCGCTGGTTAAGTAGCCTAATTCTACTGCTGCTTCACGTAAAGTTTTGTTTTCTTTATGTGCTTTCTTAGCAATTTTAGCTGCTTTTTCGTAACCAATATGAGGATTTAAAGCGGTAACCAACATCAATGAATTTTCTAAATGACGTTGAATAATATCGTTGTTAGCTTCAATACCAATGGCACATTTATCATTGAATGATACACAAGCATCTCCAATTAATCTTGCACTTTGTAATACGTTAGCTGCCATTACTGGTTTGAAAACATTTAATTCAAAATGACCGTTCATACCACCCACAGTAACTGCCACATCGTTACCAATTACTTGAGCGCAAACCATCGTCATAGCTTCTGGTTGGGTTGGATTCACTTTACCCGGCATAATTGATGAACCTGGTTCGTTATCAGGAATAATAATTTCACCAATTCCACTACGAGGACCTGATGATAACATACGGATATCGTTGGCAATTTTCATTAACGAAACTGCTGTACGTTTCAATGCACCGCTTAATTCCACCATGGCATCATGTGCAGCTAGTGCTTCAAATTTATTTGGAGCTGTAACAAATGGATAGCCTGTAAATTCAGCAATTTTTTTAGCTACCAATACATCATAACCTTTAGGAGCATTTAATCCAGTTCCTACTGCAGTGCCACCTAAAGCCAATTCTAAAATCATGGTTAACGCATTATTGATTGCTCTGATTGAGTTATCAATTTGTTGTACATAACCACTAAATTCTTGACCTAAAGTTAAAGGCGTAGCATCCATAAAATGGGTTCTACCTGTTTTAACTATGTTCTTAAATTCTTTTGCTTTTTTATCTAATGTATTGCGCAATAAAGTCAAGCCTGGCAAAGTAATTTCAACCGTTTGTTTGTATGCCGCAATGTGCATAGCTGTTGGGAAAGTATCGTTACTTGATTGAGATTTGTTTACATCATCGTTTGGATGTAAAACTTTGTTTTCGTCTAATAAATTTCCACCATTGATAACATGAGCACGATTAGCAATTACCTCGTTTGAGTTCATGTTACTTTGTGTACCACTTCCTGTTTGCCAAATTACCAATGGAAACTCTCCATCGTGCATTCCAGTTAAAATTTCATCACAAACTTTGCTAATTAAATCGCGTTTTTCAGCAGGTAATACGCCTAAATCGGTATTAGCATGGGCAGCAGCTTTTTTTAAGTAAGCAAATGCGTGAATAATTTCCTTTGGCATGCTAGCCTCAGGACCAATTTTAAAGTTATTGCGGCTACGCTCTGTTTGTGCACCCCAATATTTTTCGGAAGGCACTTGCACCTCGCCCATGGTATCGTGTTCTATTCTAAAACTCATTTATTGATTTGTTATTTTATTATTAATTCAAAATTCGGCATCCAAAATTCAAAATTTTAGCTATTAATCGCAGCTATTCCAGGAAGTTCTTTTCCTTCAAAATACTCAAGCAATGCACCACCACCTGTACTTACATAACTTACATGGTCTTCAAAGCCAAATTTAGCTACCGCAGCAGCGCTATCTCCACCACCAATTAAACTAAATGCACCATTTTTAGTAGCTTCTACTACTGCAATGGCAACGCTTTTTGTTCCGTTTTCAAAATTGCTCATTTCAAAAACACCCATTGGGCCATTCCATAAAATGGTTTTTGAGTTTTTAATAACATCGGCAAAAGTTTGGCTTGCTTCTGTTCCAATATCTAAGCCCATCCAACCAGTTTCAATTTTATGGTTACTGCAATTTTTAAAGTTGGCATCGTTACCAAATTTATCAGCTACAACCGAATCAGCAGGTAATAATAATTTTACGCCTTTTGCTTCCGCTTTTTTCAATAAATCTAAACAAAGTTCCAATCTGTCATCTTCGCAAAGCGATGAACCAATTTCGTAACCTTGAGCCTTTAAAAAAGTATAAGCCATTCCGCCTCCAATAATGATATTGTCAACGCTATTGATTAAATTTTCAATGATTAATAATTTATCAGAAACCTTAGCACCACCTGTAATTGCAGTGAACGGACGTTCTGCATTTTTCATTACTTTTTCGGCATTAGCTACTTCGTTTGCCATTACATAACCAAAACATTTTTCAGTTGGGAAAAACTGCGCAATAATTGCAGTACTAGCATGTGCACGATGAGCAGTTCCAAATGCATCATTTACATATACATTTCCTAGTTTGCTTAATTTTTCAGCAAAAGCAACATCACCTTTTTCTTCTTCTTTATAAAAACGTAAATTTTCTAATAATAAAATTTCGCCTGCTTTTAAGTTTGCAGCTTTATCAATGGCCTCTTGACCTATACAATCATTTGCAAATTGAACATTTACACCAAATAACTCAGAAGCAGTAGCAATTACATGTTTTAAAGAGTGTTTTTCAAAATCAACAGTTCCATCTTCTTTTAATTTTTTTAGTGGACGACCTAAATGACTCATCAAAATGCAAGAACCACCATCGGCCAATATTTTTTTAATAGTTGGCACTGTAGCTCGTATACGCGCATCGTCAGTTACAGCAAGTGTTTGTTTGTCTAAAGGCACATTAAAATCAACACGGACAAGTGCTTTTTTACCACTAAAATTTATCGAATCAACTGTTTTCATGTATTTTATATTTTTTGCGTTGCGAAAATAGGATTTATACAAAATAAAACTTACGACTAAAATCAGTAAATGGCATTTAAAAATACAATTCCGCGAAATGTGATCAATTGAAAATATTTAGACACATACTAGTAAATTTAGATTTTTTACATTTAATTCTCAGCATATCATCATCAACCTGGTTTCTCCTGCTTTTTCCTTTGGTGCTCTATGAACACATGGAGGCACTTTACTTTCAGGATGGTCAATTGCCAATCGCCATAAGTTACCAAGACCCAAACTAATGGGTTTTGCATTTGGTTTTTCTTGGTAATGCAAATCAAAAAAATGCTCACTTAAAAATGCTTCAAATCCCTCCTCTGCTCCTTCATACAATTTTTTGAGTTCATTCCGAATTTCTGGAATAAGAATTTTTTGTTGCGCTTGTTCATTAGGCAATATTTGGCTTGGTTCACCATAATACGTGCACAAAAAAGTATCTACAGCTATTGGAGACCTATCTACATGATATGAATAAACATCGGTTGGGAAAAATAGAAAATCATCATCTCTATCGTAATATTTAATCAAATTTAGTGTTGGTAATGCTCCATGAGCTTTTAACAGCGTTAAATCGTCAATCAGTATTTGGCGAGCAAGATGCCCTTGTTCACTTAATATAAGTTCATTTAAATCGGCCTCATCAATAGCTACTATATTATCTTTAAAGGCTATCTTATTTACTATTTCCGAAAAATCTCCTACTAAATTTCGTTTCCAACAAAGAGCATTTATATTGCCCTGAAAAGGCGTTGCAACTAAGTCTTTAAAATTGGCAACACAATGAATTTGACTGTCAGCCTGAAATGAATTGAACATAATGATGGAAAATAAATGATGGAACGAAAGTAATACCAACTGTGCTTACAAAATAATCATTCTTTTCTTTTTGCATTTCGTTTTTTTATAGCAATTCTACTTAAGGTATTATTCTTCAATAACATCAACTTACTTAACTTATAATATGTTCCAAATTGCTTATTAATCCCGGTACTTCTAATTTTATACATTTGGTACTCTAACAATCGTTCATAAATTAACTCATTTCTTTCCATTGAAGTTTCTTTTGCTTGTCTTCTACAGTATCTATTTATAGCATGAAAATTGTTTTTTAAACGAAATAATTCATTTTCATAAGCGGGCCATTGGTCTGTAAATTTTTCTAAATTCTGACCATATAATTCGGCAGCATTGGGAACGCCAAGTTTTTTTAAATAAGTATAATCGTAAGCTAATTTTTTATGAATATTGCAAAATAAATCAACGTACTTTTTTAAGACCTTTAATTCGGCATAGTAATTTTTAAAAATAAAACCATTTTGGGCATCAAAAAGTAGTTTATCATCATTGAACTTGTATTTAAGCAATGTATCTTTACGACTTCTTACTTCTAAATCCATATCATCAACCATACTATATCTATACAATTGCGTGCTGAAAACCTTACCCATATTTCGGTTGGATTTTACACTATATTTTTCACTAACCGTTTTATAAAAAGCAAACAAACTATCCATTTTTTGAACTTGAAAATAAATACTGTCTTTAACCTTTAACAATGAATCATTGAGTAAGTCAATATTATTTACACATAAAATAGAATCTTCCTTAAGCGGATTTAAAAACAGCCGAGCATTTTCAAATCGCTTACTTTTCAAAAGTTCTTTTATCTTTAAATTCGACTTTTTTACAGTAGATTTTATAAGTTTAAAAGCATCTCTTTTTATTTTACCACCAGTAACAAGTTTGCTGTACACATCAGAAGTAGAAGAAATTAAACGTTGATTTTGATTTCTTAAAGTATCTCGTTTTTGAACATTATTTTTAATTAAATCTTGCTTTTGGATATTTAAAAAATACAACATCGAATCAAGGTGCATTTTTGAACTATCAGTTAATAAAATTACAGAGTCGCAAGCAACTTTAGTATTGCTTTTGTCCATTTCTTTTTCATCAATTGAAAGCAATAAATCTTGTGCCAACATCAAATAACTGTTGGCAATGGCTATGTGATTTTTATGGTTATATTTATATACCATAAAACCCACGTCAATCATATTTTTTTCAAATTCAGCATTGGCATAATCTACTCGTGCAGCATCCAAAACATCATCAGATATAGTGTTTAAACTATCGTTATAAGAATGTAAAAAATAAGCGCTGTCTTTTTCAAAATATTCAATATTTCGATTATTATTAAGTAGTTGCCACAAAGGTACTGAAGCAATATGGTCTGTTTTAAAATAATGACCACTTTTTAAATAATAAAAATTATTTGGACTCTTTACAAAATGAGGCTTGTACTTATAAATTCCTTCATTACCAAGTGTTAGAATTTTTACAAAAAAACCAATAAATGTGAGTCGGTAAGAACTTACATAACCTGCATCCCAACATACATCAATTAGCTTCCATTGTTTATCAATGTAAACTGCATTCCAAATATGTTTATCAATGTATAATTTATCGTTTAAATCGTCACTATTTCCTTTAACATAACCTGGTACCGATGCTGAAATGATATTTGCATTTTTACATAATTCGTTAAACAAATCGGTATAACCCAAACAAACAGCTTTGCGTTTGCGTAAAATAGTTTTAATAGAAGCTCTTTCAAAATTATTTTTAGCGACCTTCTTCACATCATACTTAATATGACTTACCATCCAACTATGAATAGCAGCTACTTTTTCCTCATCCGTTTTTAAGTGATGCGTTAATTTGTAAGCAAGTTTTTTAGCATTATAAGTATAAAAAAAGGGCACAAATTTATGTACTCTCACACCTTGTGAATGCGCCAAAAAGCAATAAAATAAAGCTCCAAGCAACAATATAGTTTTATAAAACTTCCCCATTAATTTAGCTTATTGTTCCGTTGTTGCCACCAAATGTAAAAATCAAATAGAATTAATATAAGACTTGATGATAGTCCAACCCAATAACCCCAAAGTTTTTCGCCCCAAACATTAAACGGAGCAGCATTGTATAAAAATAAAGCGGCTATTATTTCTAAAAACAGCATGGTTTTAAGTGCAGATTTTTCTAAAAATTTAACTACAAAACCAACCAATAAAAACAACATACTTAAAAATGCCGCAAATAGGAACATCAATGGAAATAAATTAATGGCTGTTCCTAAACCTGTGTAAACATTTTGCTCAGGATTTAGCAATGGTTTAAGAATTGGAAACTTTTTTATGATAGTTAATGAAAGGTTTTCATCATCGTTCAAATAGTTAAATGCTTCATTGTTTTTTGCAATAGTATCAATAGGCTCTGAAACAGTTGCACTATATTCACTATTACCAATGTTTGCTTGAAAAGTATCAGGTTCAAAACTCATCAACGAATCCATTTCACGAGTAGCGTTAGCTATAGAATCAGCCTGACGTTGTGCTTCTTGTTTTGCCTTTTCTTCTGCACTTGGACCACCACAACCACTTTGAAAAAAAGGAAGAAAAAAGGTACATAAAACCAAAACATGCAAAAAGCGAGAATATTTAATCATCATTTAAAATCTTGTTAAACTTTATTACATTCCTTTCGCTCACGCCTCGCGTGATTGTTCACACCGAACTCCGCATGATATTAAATACTTCCGTTCCATTTTCTAATAAACCACTCCATGCTCAATAACAGCAAAATAATAAAGAAAATCCATTTGTTATTGATTAACTCATCTAGTTTCGAATTAGTATAACTTACTGCTTGAATATTTTCATTTGCAGCAATATTTTGTGATATTTTATCCATATTGGCATAGGTGTAAAATTGGCCTTTGGTATCGTTTGCCAAGGTATTCAATAATTGATAATCAGCGCGCGTTTGAGTTAATTCAGCTTGCAAAGCTTGAACTATAAAATTACCCGTTTTAGTTTCTCCACGATTTGTCGGGAGATTAACGCTTTTAGCACTGTAAGTATAAGTTCCCACAGGCAATTGACCTAAATTAGCAGTATATGATTTATCAGTTTTACTAAAGCTGTAATCAAACTGTTTGCCTTGTGCATTTTTTATAATTAACGAAATGTCTTCGGTGTTTTGCAACTCATAACTTTGATTATAAATCTGTGCATCAAAAACTATGTTTTCGCCTTCATCAAATTTTTGTTTAATGGGTTTTACTTTAAAAAAACTTTTATCTGCTTTTAAAGCTATGGACTGAATTACCTTGGCTATTAAATCGCTGGTTATTACTTGCGAGTTGTTTTTGTCAAAATCGAACAAACGCCATTTCCAAAAACCTTCACCCATTAAAAACGCCAAATTGCTAGCATTATCAATGCTTAACATAGGCTCGTTGGTTAATACATAACCAATTTGTTGTTTCAAAACCAATTGAGATTGTGAATTTAAACTGTATTTTCCATAAGCTACTTGCAAAGGTGGAAAATCTGCAATTTGTTTAGCAGTTGTTTCATCAAAATAAAGCGAACTGTTACCTGCATTAAACCCTGCTGTAGCGGCTGTAGAAGTAATTTGTGGAGCCGAAAATTGCAAACTGTTTTGAAGTTGATTCAACTGGGCAAATCCTGTACGATTGGTCAATACAAAAAAACATGGTGTTTTGCTATTAATCATGTATTTTACCAAAGGCATGGCTTCGTTCCTAAATCCTGGTAATTGATGGGCGATTACCACATCGTATTTTTTTATTAAATCATTGCTTGCTTCATTGAATAAAACAATGCTTGCTTCGTAGTTTTGATTTTGATTGATTGCTTGTTTTAAAGCACTTAAATCAGGATGCGGACATAAGCCCACTATCAATATTTTTTGTTTCGATTTGATTACATCCACAAAAAAATCAAACTGATTATTTACATAACTAATTTCGTTGTTTTGTTTGGTAATAGTTACTGTAAAATGTTGCGAACCTTCTGTGCTAGTAGGCAGTTTAGCTTTTATGGTTTTAAAAAATGTTTTATTATCAATGGTAATATTTTGCTTAAAAATACTTTGCCCTTTATGGCTAATTTGAACCAAACTAGGTTGATTTAAAAAATCGAAAGCAGCCAAATCAATTTCTACTTCAAATTCATTTCCAGCAAAAACTATTTGGTTATAACGTACATTTTTTATCAATGCATCACGCTGTTGATTGCTATCGCCTAAAGCCACCGTATAAAATGGAACTTTTAAGTTTTTAGCACTTTCATGCGGACTATTTCCTTTGGTATAAATTCCATCGGTAGCCATTATAACAGCACCTAAATTTTGGTTACTGTAGTTGTTTTCAATTTCGTTCAGTACAGCCTCTAAATTACTTTGTTTTTGTTTAAAACTTAAAGCAGAATCAGGCTGAATATCATTTCCAAAAGCAATGGTTTTAACCTCATAGTTATCTTTTAAATTATTAACCAATTGGTTAATTTTATTTTGCAAATTAGCTTTGTATTCAGCGCCAAATTTATTGGTAATAATAGATTCGCTATTATCGGCAGCTATTACTACTATAGGTTTTTTTACTTGTTTGTTGGTCGATTTAATTAATACCCCTAACAATAAAAAAAGCAACACAAATACACTCAAAAAACGAAGTCCATTTAAACTCCATTTTATCCATTTGTTTTCAATATTTAAAGGATTTTTAAAATATAAAAACCACGATATACCCGCAGCCAAAACAAGGCATAAAGGAATAAACCAAAGTGAAAATTCTGCGCTTAAATTGTACAATGTGTTATTGAGTTTTTTATTTGGTAAATAAAATGGTGCGGGAACGTCATCCTGATTCCGCCTTAGCGGAGAAGGAACTTTATTAGTTGTGAAGTTTTACAAACATTGCCAACTAATAAAGATGCTTCGTACCTCAGCATGACTTAGTATGGAAACAATAAAACTACATCACCATACCACCGCAAACATTAATAGTTTGTCCGGTAATATAGGCTGAAAGTTCGCTTGCTAAAAATGCAACACAATTGGCTACATCTACAGTGGTTCCGCCACGTTTTAAAGGAATACCTTTAATCCATTCTGCTTTTACGTCAGCATTTAAAGCATCAGTCATTTCGGTTTCAATAAAACCTGGAGCAATGGCATTGCAACGGATATTGCGGCTTCCTAATTCCTTAGCTACCGATTTGGTAAAACCAATCATACCTGCTTTTGATGCAGCATAATTAGCTTGGCCTGCATTTCCAGTTATACCAACCACCGAAGTAATATTGATAATAGAACCTTGTTTGGCTTTCATCATATATTTGGTAGCAGCTTTGGTCATGTTAAATGCCGATTTTAAATTGGTGTCTAACACTTCGTCCCATTGTGCTTCGCTCATGCGCATTAATAAGGTATCGCGGGTAATACCAGCATTGTTAACCAATACATCAATTTTACCAAATTCTTTTACTACCTCATCTACCAAAGTTTCGCTAGCAGCAAAATCAGCCGCATTACTTTGGTATCCTTTTGCTTTAACGCCTAAAGCATTTAATTCTGCCTCAAAAGCATTGGCTTTTTCAACCGAACTAGCATAAGTAAAAGCTATATCAGCACCTAAATTAGCTAAATAAGTGGCTATTCCTTTACCAATTCCACGACTAGCACCAGTAATTAAAATTGTTTTGTTTTGTAATGTTAACATAAAATTCAATATAAAAATTATTTGGACAAATATATCAAACTGAAATTTATAAATAAGTAGTTTGTAAAATAAAGAGGTATTTTATTTAAATATTACATATTTTTGTTTTGTAAAACATAAAATTATCAAATTAAAGAAATGGAAAAACCAGTAGATATAAACGAAATACTACTTAAGGTTAAAATGCTAAAAAAGGACGAGCAAATGAACCTTTTAGAAAGAATATTTTGTTTGGTAAATAGTAAAGAAATCCAAAATGATACATTTAAGCTTTCAACAATAACTGGAAAAGGGTCAAATATTTGGAAGAATACAGATATTGATCAATACATAGCAAATGAAAGAGAATGGTAGTAGCCGGTTTCAAACATAAACTAGTTTTTATAGATACAGCCCCGTTGATCTATTTTATTGAGGGCAATTCTATTTATCAAAATGTACTAACTCAATTCTTTTTAGCTAACGATGCAGGAGAATTTCCTTTAATTACTTCTACTATCACACTCTTGGAAGTGTTAGTTAAGCCAATAAAAGCAAATGAATTTGAGATAGTTGAGTTATATAAAAATATTTTAACAAAATCGTCTGGAATAGAAATTATTAAAATTAATAATGCTATAGCCATAAAAGCCGCAGAAATTCGAGCAAAATATAATTTAAAAACTCCGGATGCCATTCAAATTGCCACTGCAATTGAAAACAGCGCTGATTATTTTTTTACAAATGATGAAAGATTGAAAAATATTGATGAGATTACTGTTTTAAGTTTAAAAGACATATTGTAAAATAAAGTCAAATAGGAATATACTTTTTAATTATTAAAACATCTTATGAAAAACCTATTATTAACTTCATTAATGCTATTGCTATTTACCAATATGCAATGCTATAAAGCAAGCCAACCTTATGTAACACCCACCCAAGCCAATGGCCTACCGCTTGAAACCCAAGAAGGAAAAAACACCTTTGGCTGCTTTTGGAACGATACTCTTTGGTTGCCAAAAGGTATGCTAACAAGTTTAAGTATGTATTGCACATACAATCCAGATTCAAATTGGCTAACTGGTTTTTTTGCTAACACAGATAAAAATCAATCTATTTCATTTTCATTTTCACACATTAACGAAGGTTATATGGAATTTGAAGATATATACCCTAATAAAGTTAGGTTGGATAATAATTTTGAATATAGATGTTTAAACCCTTCAAAATTCAAGACAAAAATAACAAAACTATTAAGACCACAATTTAATAACAACAAGACAATTCCTGGAATATTTAGCGGAACATTTTCAGCCACCTATTATAGAATTAAACGAGATAGGACAGGAATTGATTTAACAGACTCGATAACCATTTCAAATGCAGTTTTTGATTTAAAAGTATATTAACCAAATAAATTTATGAAAAAAGTAACAACAACAATGCTTGTACTTATGGTAAGTATTTAACACAATTACCAAAACTTTTGTAAAATCACACTAGCCAGAATGCGTGCACCTGCCATTGAAATATTAAATATTATAGTTTAATCTTTCCCTTTAAAGAACTATTATCATATTAGCATAATTTTTTTTGAGTGGTTCTATTTGTTGTTTATTGTTTTTTATATTGCTGCCATGATTTATTTAAAAAATATGCTTTCAAAAGTTAAAAGGTATAAATTGGTAATTGCATTTGCATTTTTAGGGCTTATTTCATTTAAGGCTACTGATACTTATTTTGAAATATCGAAAAACATGGACTTGTTTTCATCGGTTTTCAAAGAAATAAATACGTATTATGTAGATGAAATAGATGCAGGTAAATTAACAAAAAAAGCGATTGACGAAATGTTAAATACGCTGGACCCTTATACCAATTATATCAGCGAAGCTGAAGCAGAAGATTTTCGTTTTCAAATGACAGGTCAGTATGGTGGTGTTGGTGCACAAATTGGCACCAAAGGCGATTATGTGGTTATAACTGATCCTTACGAAGGTTATCCTGCTCAAAAAGAAGGCTTATTACCAGGCGATATTATAGTAGAAATAGAAGGTAAAAGCAGCAAAGGCAAAAGCACTTCCGAAGTGAGTAAATTACTTAAAGGCCAAGCAGGTAGCAAAGTAAATATTACCATTAAACGCAATGAGGTAGAGATAAAAAAATCGATTTTACGTGAGGAAATAAAAGTAAAAAATGTGCCTTATTATGGCATGGTAAATAGCGAAACAGGTATTATTAAACTAACCGGTTTTACCAACGATGCTGGCAAAGAAGTGCGCGATGCTTTGTTGGAATTAAAGAAAAACAACAGCCTTAAAAATGTAATTTTAGACGTACGTGGCAATCCAGGTGGTTTGTTACACGAAGCAGTTAACATTGTAAACATATTTATTCCGCAAGGACAAGAAGTAGTATTTACCAAAGGAAAAGTAAAAGAGTGGGAAAAATCGTACAGAACTTTAAACCCAAGTACTGACGAAAATATTCCTTTAGTAGTTTTAACCAACCGTGGTTCGGCATCGGCTTCCGAAATTGTAAGTGGCAGCATTCAAGACCTAGATAGAGGAATTGTAATTGGGCAAAAAACTTTTGGAAAAGGTTTGGTTCAATCTACACGACCATTAAATTACAATGCCCAAATAAAAATTACTACTGCAAAATATTACACACCAAGTGGCAGATGTATTCAAGCATTGGATTATTCGCATAGAAACGAAGATGGTAGTGTGGGCAGTGTGGCAGATAGTTTGAAAAAACCATTTAAAACCAAAATAGGCCGCAAGGTTTTTGATGGTGGCGGAGTGGACCCAGATATTAAAGTGGAACAAAAACCATTGTCAAAAATTGCTGAAAGCTTGATTTCTAAACAACTTATTTTTGATTTTGCTACGCAATTTAGAAACAAAAATGCGAGTATTGGCGATGCGAAATCGTTCAAACTAAAAGAAAGCGATTTTGCTGATTTTAAAGCATTTATAGCTAATAAAGATTATGCTTACAACACTGCAACCGAAACAGCCTTACTTGAAGTAAAAAAGAAAGCCGAAGAAGAAAAATACTTTGATGCCATTAAATCTCAATTGGAAGCCATGAAACAAAGTGTTAATCACGATAAAGCGGCCGATATTGAAAAAAATAAAGAAGAAATAATTGAGCTTTTGGAAGAAGAAATTGTGAGAAGGTATTTTTACCAAAAAGGTAGAATTGAAGCAGGTTTTGATAACGACCAAGATGTGCAAGAAGCCTTAAAAGTATTTGCAGATAAGCAGCGCTACAACCAAATTTTAACCACTGTAAAATAACAATCAAATCCCTTAAAAATGTTATCAATTACAGATTTTATCATTCTATTTTTATTTGGATCTTTAGGTGGTTTTATGTCAGGTTTTTTAGGAATTGGTGGCGGTATTATTTACGTTCCCATTCTTGATTATTTTCTTTCAAAATATTTTGGTACAGGCAATGAATTGGTAAAAGCTGTTTTGGCTAATTCATTATTTATCATCATATTTTCGGCAGCAGTAGCCAGTTATAAGCAATTTAAAATGGGCAATTTCTTTTTAAAAGAAACCCTACAAACAATGTTGCCAGGAATAGTTAGTGTAATAGTTTTACATACTTTAATTAATAACGGAACGTGGTATAGCCGCAGTGTATTTTTATACTTTTTTCTTACCATGTTAATTTTTGTGGTAGTAAAAATGTTTATGCCAAAACCAAAAGTGGAAGCTACTACTGAAACAAAAATAAACAATTACAAATATAATATTACTGGAGCTTTTGCTGGCATTGTTACAGCTATGTCGGGCTTAGGAGGTGGAGTTATAATGACACCCGTTTTTACAGAATGGTTAAAGATGGATATTAAAAAAGCCAGTGCCATTTCTACAGGTGTCATATTTGGTTTTGCCATTGTAATTGGTATTTTAAACTTAAATGCTAAACCCGAAACTTATATAAGCAACTGGCAATTTGGATACATATTTTTACCCATTGCATTGCCATTAATAGCAGGTACTTTTCTTTTTGCTCAATTGGGTGTTAAAACTGCTCAAAAATCAAAATCTCAAACCATCAGAATTACTTTTGCAACTTTTGCATCCATTATTTTAATAAAAGTTATATATGAAATACTTAGTCTTAATTCTATTATTTAGTGTATTTGGCAATGCCTTTGCCCAAAAAATTATCAAGTCGGATGAGGATATTATCAATTCTCTTGAGCAAAATTTAAGTTATTTGGCAAGCGATAGATTAGCTGGACGACTTATGGGTAGCCATGGTGAAAAACTAGCCTATGAGTTTTTAATTGATAATTTCCAATCGTTGGGTTTAATAGGAAAAGGCAATGATGGCAGCTTTTTACAAACCTTTACATTAAATAAATTATCGTTCAATAATGTTTCGTTTGCCATGAGCAAAAAAAGCTTTGAATTAACTTTGAGTGGCATAAATCCAACCAATTTTTACCCATTAAGCCAAAGTAATGTAGGTAAAGTAAAAGGTAAAACCATTTGGTTAGGAGCAGGAAATAATGCTGATTATGTAAATAAAAAAAGTTTAGATGGCAAAATATTGGTTTACAAATTGGCTGACCCAAATAGCGAAAACAATAAAGTGAGTTTGGAAAATAAAATTGATACAGCCATAGCTTTAGGTGCCAAAGCTGTAATTATTATTAACCAAAACCAAGAAGTGCTAGAGCCTGATTTTAAGCCATTTTTCAAGGCTAATTTTTATAAAATTCCAGTTTATTTTTTATCGCATTTAAACAAATTAGATACACTAAACTTTGACAATGCTTCGGTTGAATTAAATATTGATACCATAACCAGAACTTTAACTGGTCATAATGTAATTGCATTTTTAAATAATAAAGCTCCGCAAACAGTAGTAATTGGGGCTCATTACGACCATTTGGGATATAACGAGTTAGGAGGTTCAACTTACCGTAAAACCGAAAATGAAAAACCACAAATTCATAATGGTGCTGATGACAATGCAAGTGGAACTGCTGCTTTAATTGAATTAGCAGAAATTATAAAAAAAGCACATTTAAGTAAATACAATTATTTATTCATTGCATTTAGTGGCGAGGAAGAAGGACTTTTAGGCTCTAACTATTTTTGCAAACATCCAACCATTGATAGCACCAAAATCAACTACATGATTAACATGGATATGTTAGGAAGATTAGATAGCACTAAAAATACTTTTGCCATTGATGGTGTAGGAACTTCGCCTACTTGGAACACTGCTTTAGCCAAAATAAATATTGATGGTATCAAGCCTAAAACATCAGAAAGTGGCATGGGTGCTAGCGACCATACTTCGTTTTACAATATTGGTGTACCTGTACTTCACTTTTTTACTGGCACACATAACGATTACCATAAACCGAGCGATGATGACGACCTAATAAACTACAAAGGTGAATTGGCTGTTTTAAAATACATTTATAACTTAATTTATAATTTAGAACAAGAGCCACGATTGGTGTTCACTAAAACCAAAGACACCCATTCAACCACTGGTGGAGGTGCTGGTTTTAAGGTTACTTTAGGCATTATGCCCGATTATTTACACGAAGGTAAAGGTGTAAAAATAGATGGAGTTACCGAAGGAAAACCTGCTGCTTTAGCCGGCTTAAAACGTGGTGATTTATTAATAAAACTTGGAGCTAATGAAGTTGCAGATATGCAAGCTTACATGAAATGTTTGGGTAAATACAACAAAGGCGATAAAGTAAAAGGTAAAGTTGTTCGCGATGGAGCTGAAATAGAAGTAGATATTACCTTTTAATAACAACAAAAATGTATTTGGGTATTATTCATAAATACCCAAATACACTTCTTCACCTTGGCGCAAAATACCGCGGTACATGCCTTCAGAGTTAAAGCAAAGTTCAATATTTCCTTGAGCATCCATGCCAATTAAACCGCCTTCGCCACCCATTTTTACCAATTTATCTTTTACTACATAATTGCAAGCTTGCTGTAAACTGTAGCCTTTGTATTCCATTAAACAACTTATATCGTAAGCCACCACTGCGCGCATAAAATACTCGCCATGTCCAGTACAACTAATAGCACAAGTATTATTATTAGCATAAGTTCCAGCTCCAATTATTGGGCTATCGCCTACTCTACCAAAGCGTTTATTGGTCATTCCTCCAGTAGAAGTAGCAGCTGCCAAATTTCTGTGAATATCTAAAGCCACTGCGCCAACCGTTCCAAACTTTTTTTCGCCAGTTTCTAATACAGTATGATCCAATTGATAACCATCGGTATCTTTTACATCTTGCCACTGTTTGTAACGCTCAGCAGTATAAAAATAGTCGTTATCTTGAATTGGCAAGTTCATACTTTTTGCAAATAATTCAGCATCTGCACCTTGCAAAAATACATGTCCTGATTTTTGCATAATAACTTTAGCCAAACGAACCGGATTTTGAACATTGCTAATTCCTGAAACTGCGCCAGCTTCTAAGTTTTTGCCTTCCATAATAGAAGCATCCATTTCATGAGTTCCTTTATTGGTAAACACCGCACCTTTGCCAGCATTAAACAATGGAAAATTTTCAAGACTCATAACCGCAGCTTCCACCGCATCTAAGCTTGAACCGCCTCTGCTTAAAATTTGATTACCTGCCAATAAAGCATTTTGTAATCCTAATTTATATTGAGCTTCCTTTTCAGGAGTCATTAAAGCGCGCAAAATAGTTCCTGCTCCGCCATGAATGGCAATTGCATGTTTTTTCATTTTAGTTGATTGTTTTTGGTTGTCAGTTGATAGACGATGGACCTTAAGCAGTTACAGCTTCTTGAACAATTTGTACTTTTGGTTCGTCTTTTATTTGACTCCAGCCACCCCAAACATTTTTTACATTGGTAAAGCCTTGAGTTTTCAATGCTGCAGCAGCCACCATACTTCGGTAACCACCCGCACAATGCACCAAAATTTCTTGATTTTTTCCCAACTCACTATTATTGGTTAATATTTCGCTCAACTGAATATTTTTTGCTTGCATTAAGTGTCCGCTTGCAAATTCAGTTGGTTTACGCACATCAACAATTACAGCACTTGGATTATGCAAACTATCTAAAACCAACTCTTCCGATGAAATACTGATAATCATATCATATTTTTTATTGGCATTTTTCCAGCTATCAAAACCGCCTTCTAAAAAACCTTTTATGTTATCAAAACCTACGCGTGTTAAACGCTCTACCGATTCTTGTTCAGTTCCAGGTTTAGCTACCACAATAATTGGTGCATGAATATCTAACAATGTGGCGGCCCAAATTGCATATTGTCCATTTAAGCCAAAATTAAACGATTTAGGAATAAAACCTAACTCAAAAAAGTCGGCAATACGAGTATCAATGATAGTAGCACCTTCTACATAAAATTCTTCAAACTTTTCAACCGAAAGTGCTTTTAGGCCTTGCTCCACTACTGTTTCAAAACTGGCATAACCTTGTTTGTTTAGTTTTGCATCTTTAAAAAAGTAACTTGGTGCTGGCGCAATTCCAGTAGTTATTGCAGTAATAAACTCAGCTTCAGTCATTGGTTGTAAAGCATAATTACTTGCTTTTTGCTCACCAATGGTACTAAAAGTTTCTTTACCAATATTTTTACCACAAGCTGAACCAGGACCATGCGCAGGATAAACAATTACATCATCAGCCAAAGGCTTTATTTTAGTATTTAATGAATTAAACATTTTGGCTGCCAATTCTTCTTTGGTCATGATGCCATCTAATAAATCGGGGCGACCAACATCGCCAACAAATAAAGTATCGCCTGTAAATACACAATAATCTTTTCCGTTCTCATCCATCAATAAAAACGAACTTGACTCCAAAGTATGGCCTGGAGTATGCAATACTTTAATTTTTAACTTACCCACCTCAAACACCTCATTATCAGCAGCTACATGAACCGGAAAATTTGTAACTGTAGTTGGACCATAAATAATTGTAGCACCTGTTTTAGCTGCTAAATCTACGTGTCCGCTTACAAAATCGGCATGGAAATGTGTTTCAAAAATATATTTTATTTTAGCACCATTAGCAGTTGCTTTATCAATATACATTTGGTAATCGCGCAAAGGATCTATAATAGCAACTTCGCCATTACTTTCTATATAATAGGCTGCTTGTGCTAAGCAATTGGTATATAATTGTTCTATAATCATGTTTTTAATATTTGATGATTTTTGATTTAGAGATTTAAAGGTTGTTTTGTTGAATGGTTGAATGGTTGAATGGTTGGATTGCTGTATTGTTGATTTGCTCATTGCAGTTTAAGTGAGCTATCATTTTTTTACTTCGCATTTTTGGCATTCCGAAATTCGAATTTCATTTATCCACCAGCTTTCTTAGCTTTATAACCTAATTTAATTAAATGTGCTAAAATTTTATCTCTAAACTCGCCTTGAATTAAAATTTCACCATCTTTTACACTGCCACCAACTCCACAAAGTTTCTTTAAAGCTGAGCCTAACGCATTTAAATCTTCAGTAGTGCCTACAAAACCACTAACAGCGGAAACTACTTTCCCTGCACGGTTTTTTTTATCTAAAAATATTTTAAGATTTTGTTGGTTATTAGGCAAGGTTTCAGCAGTTTCTTCCTGCTCAAAATCGTAACTAAAATCTGAATCAGTGCTAAAAACTACGCCACTAATTTTTTTATTTTTATTGCTCATTGACAGAAAAAATTAAGAGAATACAAGATTACAAAATTTATTTCTGTAATAAGTATGAATATTTCTAAAAAAATAAATTCATTTATGGAACAGAATACAAATATGACTAAACCTGTAACCAAAAACTAAAAAAGCACCTTATTACAGGTGCTTTTAACTATTTAAAAAGTAATTTATTTAACTCTTTCAGAGTATGATTCTGTGCGTAAATCAACTTTAATTTTTTCGCCTTCGTTCACAAATAAAGGAACCATTATTATAGCACCAGTATCAAGCGTAGCAGGTTTTAAAGTATTGGTTGCAGTATCGCCTTTTACACCCGGTTCAGTGTAAGTAATTTCGTAAATACCAAAGTTAGGTGGTTCTATTCCAATTACTGAATCACTTTCTAAAGCTACTTTTAAAATCATTTCTTCTTTTAAAAACTTAGCTGTATTTCCAACCATACTTTCTTCTACATAAATTTGTTCGAAGGATACAGGATCCATTAATACTAAGCTTGTACCATCTTTGTACAAATATTGCATTTCATGGTGTTCAACTCTTAACATCTCTACACTTTCGCCAGCACGTAAACGTTGTTCAATTTGTTTTCCACTTTTTACATTGCGCAATACTACTTGGTAAAATGCGCGTAAATTACCTGGTGTACGGTGTTGGTATTCCATTACTTGGCATAATTCGCCTTCGTATTTTATATAACAACCCTTAAATAAATCGCCTGTATTTGCCATAACTTATTTTTTTATTTTTTCTATTTAACTATTTGTAATTTAGTACTTAGCTATTAATCAATTGCCAGTTTATCACTGGTCAACTTAATAACTTCTCAACCAAATTTGCGGTGCGAAAATACATTTTAGTTTTTAGTTTACAATATACCTGCAATTATAGCTCACTGTAAAATTGTTTTTGTTCCACAAAATGCTTCCAAACCACGCTTTTGTTATAAATTCCAGTTAGATTTTTGTTTTTGATGGTAGCTTGTACTTTTTTGCGCAATTTTAACCAAGTAAAAAAATGTTTGGCAAAATGATAATGCGCTTTATGAATAGCCAAACTATGCTTAGGAAATCCGTTTAAAAGAAAAAATACAGAACTCAGTAAATCAAGCATATGCCTAAAAGGAATTAACCAAAACGCTTGCGCAGTTGGTAAGTTTTTAAGCATCATAATCAACGAATTTCTAAAGTTTAAATACGTTTTTTTATCGCTTAATTTACTTAAAGTACCACCACCTAAATGAAATACATAACTTTCAGGAACACTAATTATTTTATAACCGAGCAATTGCAGTCTCCAACATAAATCTACTTCTTCCATGTGGGCAAAAAAGTTGGCATCAAATCCTTCGGCTTCATGAAATGCTTTGGCTTTGATGAATAAACACGCACCTGTAGCCCAAAAAATTTCCTCAATATTTTGATACTGAAGCTTGTCTTCTTCGCATTTTTCAAATAGCCTTCCACGACAAAAAACATAACCAAATTTATCCATGTGTCCGCCTGAAGCGCCCGCATATTCAAAAAAATTACGGTTGGTATATTGTAACATTTTAGGCTGTGCTGCGGCCACAGTTGCATCGGCCTCCATGGCTTCTATAACTGGCATAATCCAGTTTTCGCCCACTTCTATATCGTTGTTTAACAATACATAATAATCGGCTTCTACATGTTTAAGCGCCTGATTATAACCACCTGCATAACCATAATTATAACCATTTTGTACTACTTTTATTTGCGGATAGTTTTCGGTAATAAATTTTACAGAATCATCGCTCGAATGGTTATCTGCAAGCACAATTTCCAAGTTTGGATAATTACTTGCCACCACCGAAGGCAAAAATTTTTGTAAATATTCTACCTTATTCCAATGAATAATTACTACAGAAACTTTAGGGTAATTAGTCATTAGCTAAAATTTTTCTCCTTTTTTATAGGGAATATAAACAAACTGAGCCGAAGTGGGTGTAAGCCAAAGCACACAACAATGAGTTTTGTAGCTCTTATAGTTTTGTTTAAAATCTTCTTGTTTTGTTTTATCAATCACTTTACGCTCTACCATTTCTTCCATGGTTGAAGCATAAATATCGTTATCGCGAGCAAAATCGGCACGAGCCAAAATAAGTTCGCCAATTTTTACCTCATGTTCCGATGCTATAAAAATGGGAAACTGGGTAAATTTTTCTTTTACCATATCAATGGCCACCTCTTTTATTGATTCACTAAAAAAGTCAATATCGGCCTTTAAAGCATTTAGCTGAGTTTCAAATGTTGCATTCATTATTTGGGATGGCGAATATAATAATTGCATGGCATTGCACAAAATTGGCAGTAGTTAATAGTTTAATAGACCATGGATGATAGACCATTATTGATCTGTTGGAATTAGCCAATTTTATTTAAGGCTTTAAACTCAAATATTTCAATAACAATTCAAAATGTTTCAATCCCCCATAGCTTATGTGCTAACTTAAATTCTTAATTGTCTATCGTAAATGGTCTGTTAACCATAGTCTATAAACAATTATAAAAAATAGCATTATTGGCATTATACTTGCAAAGTAATTATTGCTGTTTAAAGTAAAAATTTATGAAGTTAGAAAGCCACAATTTAGTTAAGCGTTATAAAAAAAGAACTGTTGTAAACAATGTATCTATTGAGGTAGAACAAGGCGAATGCGTTGGTTTACTTGGACCAAACGGAGCCGGAAAAACCACTACTTTTTATATGACAGTAGGTTTAATAAAACCTGACGAAGGCACTGTAACACTTGATGGCGAAGATTTAACTGCCATGCCTATGTATAAAAGGGCACAAAAAGGTTTGGGTTACTTACCGCAAGAGGCGAGTATTTTTAGAACTTTAAGCGTAGAAGATAATATTAAAGCGGTAATGGAACTTACCGATATGACCAAAGAAGAACAGCGAGATAAATTAGAATCATTAATAGACGAATTTACCCTACACAAAGTGCGTAAAAGCATGGGAAATGTATTGAGTGGTGGCGAAAGACGTAGAACCGAAATAGCGCGAGCATTGGCTGTAAACCCTAAATTTATTTTATTAGATGAACCTTTTGCAGGTATTGACCCCATTGCGGTAGAAGATATTCAGGTGATTGTAGCTAAACTTAAACATAAAAATATTGGTATTTTGGTAACCGATCATAATGTTCACGAAACACTTTCGATAGTTGACAGAGCTTATTTACTTTTTGAAGGTAAAATTTTAAAAGCTGGAACTGGCCAAGAATTAGCTGATGACGAAATGGTTCGTAGGGTTTATTTAGGACAAAATTTTGTGTTGAGGTAAATGAATCACATGAAGTATTGTATTTCTGAAATTTATATTTACCCCATAAAATCGTTGGGCGGAATTAAACTTACCGAAAGCAATATTGAACCCAGAGGATTGCAATACGATAGAAGGTGGATGCTTTGCAATGAACACAACTATTTTATTACTCAGCGTGAATTTAAAGAATTAGCATTGTTTAAACTTAACAAAGAAGTTTCCTCATTTACTGTTAATTACAAAGAAAATAGTTTCCAAATTCCTTTTGAAATAACTGGTCAGACAGAGACTGTTAAAGTTTGGGATGATGAGTGCGAAGCAATCGAATATGCTTTTGGTTCAGTATGGTTTAGCAAAATGTTAAATTTTACTTGCAAGTTATTTTACATGCCTAACCAATCGGAAAGAAAGGTAAGTGAAAAATATGCTCATAACAACGAAATAACCAGCTTTAGCGATGGTTTTCCTATTTTGATAATTGGTCAAGAATCGCTTAATTTTTTAAATGCCAAATTGCCAAAACCAATTAGTATGGATAGATTCAGGCCAAACATAGTTTTTACAGGAGGAAAACCTTTTGATGAAGACCATTTTAAGAATTTTAGCATTGGTAAAAATTTACTAAAAGGTGTAAAACCATGTAGCCGATGCGTAATTACCACCATTGACCAAAATACAACCAAAACTAGTTCTGAACCACTGAAAACATTGGCTACTTTTAGAAGTAAAGACAATAATGTATTGTTTGGCCAAAACCTCATTACCTCAAAAATTGAACATGAAATTAAAATTGGTGATGAAATTATTTTATAATTGTGTAACCAATCTAGCAATATGAAAAATTTTAACCCACAGATACTACTAACATTACTAGCAGTAATTTTTTCTTTGTTATTTTACTTTTTCAAAAATAGTAGTCAAATACTTAGTAATTATTGGATTGCTGTTCTAATTGGTTTGATCATTAGCTATGTTATTTACGACTCCGTCATATTTATAAGAAGTAAATTCAAAAAGTAAAATTCTTGTCTTTTTGATTGGCATTTTACACAACAAAGTGTTTGCTAAGTGTAAAAATTATGAATAATTTGTTGTGAAAATAAAAAGGTTATAAAAGTTATTGAATTTAAAATTGACAAATCCATTTTATATCGTTCCTTTGTGTGGTGAAAAATAGAACTGCACGTTTATTTATGTTATTAGCATCGGTTTTGATGTTAAAAATATGTTTTGGACAAGGCATGTTTTCGGCAAATACTAAAGTTGAAAACAAATCGACCATTCACGCCTCTCATCATAACCAAAACATTTCGTTAAACCTTGCCAATAGCGAGTTTGACGAAGATGAAACCGAGGAAAACAATACCAAAGATTTATTTATTGAATTACACTATTTAAGTGTATTTTTTAATCACATTAACTTAACTACCAACTATTTACTTACTCATCAAATAAGTTATACTTATCCGTTAAGTTTATCAATTTTTAAAGCTGTAAACTGCTTTAGAATATAGTATTCATTAGCCTTTCAGGCACTTTTGGCTGTTATGGCGGCCAATATTTTAAAAATCAACAATTTTATTAAACATTTTTAAAGCAATTAGCCTTTTTGCAATTTTTTTTGCATTTAAGACTGCTTGTTTTTTATTGTAAAACATTAAAACAAACATGGCTAAACACATTGATTAGCATGTATTTATGTAAAAATGAAAAATAATCAATCAAACTTCAACGAACATGAGGTTTTGCATGAGTTAAAGCATTTTTTGCCCGCTCAAGCACCATTAAAAGATTTTATTCATCACAACACACTTCATTCGTTTCAAAACTTAAAATTTTATGATGCATTGCACCAGGCAGCTAAAATATTTGGTTTTAAAACTACCCTTTCGCTTAACGATTATAGGAACTTACACCAGAGTGGTAAAATTGATACCCAAGTTCTCGAAAATATAATTACAGAGCGCAAAGGAATGGATGAATTGGTATTATGGAAAGACAAATTATTAAATAAACAATTCGACTATCAAATTGATTCCAGAATAGGAAAACTAAAAGCCAATTGGAAAAACAATTATAAAATAGATATGGATGCGTTGGTTCATCCGTTGTTATTCAGAATTGTTTGCAGCTATTTAGATCAAGGAATTGCTATTTGGAATTTTCCAGTAGAGCACAAAGGTTTTCTTTCATCAATCAGAGAATTTGAACGCATGAGTTATGGCAGTATTTTTAACTCAAAAAGAGTTAGAAATTTACTGCTCAATAACAAATGTTCAATGGAACACTTGCTTGAAATATTGGTAGGCGATGAAACTTTATATGCTCAATATTTATACGACCAACAGTTTGCGCACCAAGGCTGGTCAGGCATGGTATCGTTTATTGAAGACAATCCAAATGCATTGTTAGATACTAAAAAAATTACTTTACACGATTTTATAGTATTTGAACTTTTATTGGAAATAAACGCCTTAGACAGCCAATATGGAGACAATTGGAAACCGATAAAAGATACTTTAAAAGAAAAGCCTACACCATTGTTTGCTCCAGTAGCAATTACTGAGCTTAACGAGGTAATTATGCTTTGGCAAGATGCTTATGAATGGACGTATTACGACCAAGTATTAGCTGGAGTGCAATTAGGTTACGATAACAAAGCACCAAAAACTGCTAAAAGTTTTCAAGCATTATTTTGTATTGACGATAGAGAATGCTCTATACGCAGGTATGTAGAATTAAATGATGAAAAATGTGAAACATTTGGTACTCCAGGATTTTTTGGAGTAGAGTTTTTTTATCAACCAAAAAATGGAAAATTCCATACCAAATTATGCCCAGCACCTGTTACTCCCCAATATTTAATTAAAGAAATAAATACCAAGGGTAATAAAGATAAAGATGCACATTACAGCAAAAAGAGTCATTCGCTTTTTCAAGGTTGGATTATATCGCAAACGCTGGGTTTTTCGTCTGCATTTAAACTAGCAGTAAATATTTTTAAACCTACCATAGGCCCTGCTACTACTTCATCATTTAAGCACATGGATAAATTTTCGCAATTAACAATCGAAAATAAAAATATAAACCAACGAGAAGGTGATTTGCAGATTGGTTTTACTGTTGATGAAATGGTTATTCGTGTTCAAAATTTATTAAACAGCATTGGCTTAATTGAAAACTTTGCTCCCTTGGTTTATTTGGTTGGGCACGGTGCCAGTAGCATTAACAATACACACTACGCAGGTTACGATTGCGGGGCATGTTCAGGCAGACCTGGTTCGGTGAATGCACGAGTAATGAGTTTTATGGCTAATCATAAAAAGGTAAGAGAAATACTTGCAAATAAAGGATTAGCAATACCCGACACCACCCAATTTATGGGTGTTTTACACGATACCACTCGCGATGAAATGGAATTTTATGATGAAGATTTATTGAATGAAACCAATAAAATGCTTCATCAACAAAATAAAAAAACGTTCCAAAAATCGTTAGATGAAAATGCAAAAGAACGCTCACGCAGATTTATACTAACCAATACCAAAGACAGTGCTAAAAAAGTGCATGAAGCTGTAAAATTGCGCTCTGTTTCTTTATTTGAACCAAGGCCAGAATTAAACCACGCTACCAATGCTTTGTGCATAGTTGGGCAGCGTGAGTTAACCAAACATTTGTTTTTAGATAGACGTTCGTTTTTAAACTCGTACGACTACAAAATAGATTTGGATGGAGCGTTTTTAACCAATATTTTAAAACCTATTGGGCCTGTTTGTGGAGGTATAAATTTAGAATATTACTTCTCAAGAGTTGATAATCAAAAATTAGGAGCAGGAACCAAACTGCCTCATAATGTAATGGGTTTAATTGGTGTAGCCAATGGAATTGATGGCGATTTAAGACCTGGATTACCAAGTCAAATGATAGAAGTTCATGACCCCATTAGGATGCTGGTAATTGTAGAGCATTATCCAGAAATTGTTTTAGAAGCTATTAGCCAAGCTCCTGAAACTTACGAATGGTATAATAATGAATGGATGCATTTGGTATCTGTTAATCCTGTTACCAGAAAATTGCAGGTTTTTAAAGATGGTCAATTTGTGCCATACAAGCCTTTAAAATCTAAATTAGAGTTAGCCCCAAACTTGAACCATTTGGTAGAGTCTACCGAAGAAAATTTCCCAGTTTATTTATTTAAAAATTAATCGAAAAAATGGAGAAAATAATTCAATTATTCATACTTATTCCTTTGCTTGGTTTTATTATTAGTTTAATTATTCCAATACAAAATGAAAAGCTCATATCATTAACTGCATTTACATCGGTAGGCATTAATTTTATTGGCTTTGTAGTTTTTGTTATCTATTGGCTTTTTAATGGTTTTCCGGTACTTAACTTAAAGGAAATTCTTATTTACAAAACTACCAACTACGAATTTTTACTCGATTTTTATTTCGATAAAATTACTGTTGCTTATCTTTTTGTAGGTTCGTTTCTTACCTTTTTAGTTACCATTTATAGCCGTTATTATTTGCACCGCGAACATGGTTATAAAAGGTTTTTCAATACCATTTTATTCTTTTATGTTGGTTATAGCATTACTGTGCTTTCAGGTAATTTCGAAACCTTATTTTTAGGTTGGGAAATTTTGGGTACATCATCGTTTTTACTCATTAGTTTTTACCGCGAAAGATACTTGCCTGTAAAAAATGCCATTAAGGTATTTAGTATTTATAGAATTGGCGATGTAGGCATTTTATTAGCCATGTGGATGAGCCATCATTTATGGCACGAAAACATTACTTTTTTAAAATTAAACAACTACGAATTAGTGCATGAACATTTGCAAAACCACAGTTGGATTGGTGTTTTTATTTCGTTAATGATTTTGATATCAGCAGCGGCTAAATCGGCACAGTTTCCATTTTCATCATGGTTACCAAGAGCCATGGAAGGGCCAACTCCATCAAGTGCCATATTTTATGGTTCGCTTTCGGTGCATATTGGGGTGTTTTTATTACTGCGTACATTTCCGTTTTGGGAGTACCAATATTCAGTTAGGGTAATTATTGGTGTTTTAGGTTTAATCACAGCTATTATGGGTTCATTAACTGCAAGGGTTCAATCATCGGTTAAAAGCCAAGTAGCTTACGCCTCGTTAGCACAAATAGGTTTAATTTTTATAGAAGTAGCTGCGGGTTTCGAAACCTTAGCATTGATTCATTTTGCTGGAAATGCATTTTTAAGAACTTACCAATTATTGGTTTCACCATCGGTGGTTAGTTACTTAATTCGTGAGCAATTTTACAACTTTACTCCTCGTGTTCATTCGTCTAAATTTGCACTTCCAAAACGTTTGCAATACACCATTTATATGTTAAGTTTAAAAGAATGGAACTTAGATTGGTTTGTATATCAGTTTATTTGGATGCCAATAAAATTTGTCGGTAGAAAAATGAAGTTTTTAAATTTTAAAGCTGCCTTGGTTTTATTTATTATAATTCTTATTGGTGCCATAGCTGCTTTACAAAACGAATCTGCAATTCCTTATCAAGTACATCGTTTTTTACCAGAACTTATAGGATTATTTGGACTATTATTAGTAGCCAAATCGTTTGCCGAACGTCAAAGTGTAATGGTAAGTTGGACATTGGTATTAATGAATAACATAATGATTACTTTAGCCATTTCATTTAACGAACATTTTGAGTACAGCCATATTGTTTTGTATTTAAGTGGAGGTTTAATAGCTGGTGCGCTTGGCTATTTTTGTTTTATAAAACTAAAACAATTAGAAAAAGAAATAGACCTCACACAGTTTTATGGTCATTCTTATAAATATCCTCGTTTAGCCCTTTTGTTTTTATTGGCTTGCTTAGGTTTATCGGGCTTTCCAATAACACCAACTTTTATTGGCGAAGATTTAATTTACACCCATATCCAAGAACATCAAGCACCATTAGCCATTATTGTTTCACTTAGTTTTATAATAGATGGTTTGGCATTGATAAGGATTTACTCACGTTTGTTCTTAGGACCACATATTAAACGTTTCCATGATGTAGGGTTTAGGTCTTCGTAAGGGCAACTGGCCACTGGCTTCTGGCCTCTAGCAAGAATCTATTGCCGTTCTCCCGAAAGTTTTCGGGATTAGCCAACGGAAAATAAGCAATTCAACAATTTAACAACTCCGATTTATCGGATAACAATTTAAAAAATAAATAATTTAAAAAAAATACAAAAATGAAAAATATAAATTTATCAGTACCCAAAGATTTTATAGCGGGTTTAAAACAAAATTGGAAAGACGATTTACTTTCTGGCTTTATTGTTTCATTAATAGCATTGCCATTATGTTTAGGCATAGCTATGGCTAGTGGAGTTCCTCCAATGGCAGGTATTATAGCAGGTATAATTGGGGGTATGTTTGTATCCATGACCAGTGGTTCGCATTTAACCATTAACGGCCCCGCGGCTGGCCTTGCCATTATCGTTTTAATGAGCATGGAAGGCTTTAAAAAAATGGCTCCTGCTGGATTATCGCCTGAGCAAGTAGAAATGTTTGCTTACCAATGTACTTTAGGTGTTGGAATTGGTTGCGGAATATTACAAATGCTTTTTGGTTTAGTTAAGGCAGGTGTGTTAAGCAACTTTTTTCCATCATCTGTAGTGCATGGAATGCTAGCCGCAATTGGTATCATGATTTTTGCAAAACAATTTCATACAGCAGTAGGCGTTAAACCCGAAGGAAAAGAAATGATGGAAATTATTGCAGCTATTCCTCATAGCCTTATGAACATGAACCCCGAAGTTGCCATTATAGCAGTGGTTAGTTTAATTATTCTTATTGGCTTGCCAATGATTAATAATAAATATGTAAAAATGCTTCCTGCACCATTATTAGTAGTATTAATTGCTATTCCCTTAGGTCATTATTTCGATTTAGAGCATGAGCACAAATATTTATTTTTAAGCTCGCATGAATACACCTTAGGACCTAAATTTTTAGTAACCCTACCCGCTAATTTTTTAGATGGAATTGTAATGCCTCGCTTTGATTATTTACTTACCAGTTTTAGTATTCAAATGATAATTACCTATTCGTTAGTAGCAAGTTTAGAGTCATTATTAACAGCTGCTGCTATTGATAAATTAGATCCATTTAAACGTGTATCTAACTTTAATAAAGAATTATATGCTAAAGGTTCAGGAAACATGATTTCGAGTTTCCTTGGTGGATTACCAATTATAGCCGAAGTGGTTCGTAGTTCCGCTAATGTAACCAATGGTGCTAAAACACGTTGGGCAAACTTCTTTCATGGCATTTTCTTATTAATCTTTGTGGTATTTTTAGGTCAAATCATCCATCAAATACCTTTAGCAGCGCTTGCAGCCATGTTAATGGTTACAGGTTACAGATTGGCATCGCCAAAAGAGTTTAGAAAAACCTATAAAGCAGGAAAAGAGCAATTACTTATTTTTGTAGCCACTATTATATTTACACTTGCTACCGATTTGTTAATTGGTATTGCGGCAGGTATTATTGTAAAAATAATTATTCACTTGGTAAATGGTGTACCTATAAAAAGTATATTCAAACCATTTTTAACCATTATAACCGAAGATGACCAAAACTACTTAATTGATGTAGAACATTCGGCCATTTTTAGTAACTATATTGGTTTAAAAAAACAATTAGATGCATTGCCAAGAGGCAAAAAAATTACAGTAGATTTTACCAAAGCATCGTTAGTTGACCATACTGTAATGGAACACATTCACGAAATGGAAGAAAAGTATAACCACGAAGGTGGAACATTTAAAATAATAGGTTTAACCGACCATAAGCCACTTTCTGAACATCCTCATGCTACTAGAAAAAAAGTTTCAACTATCTAAATACAATTCAATGAAAATCAATAAACTATATATTCTACTGATATTCTGCGTATTAACAAATATTATTTCGGCACAAACAAAGCCAGATAAAGAACTACGCATGAATTTAAATGATGAAGGAACGCATTATTTAAAAACCACTTTTACTGCGCAACTTTGGGGCAGATATACAGAAATGAACCCTGGTACAACCATTGGTGGATATAACAATCCTGCTAGTTTTGATATTGGAATTAGGCGCATGCGCCAACAAATATTTGGAATGGTAACCGATAAAGTTTTCTTTTACTCGCAGCTTGGTATTAATAATTTTAGCAATATTGGCGATAGGAAACCGGGTATATTCTTTCATGATGTATTGGCCGAATATTATGTAACTCCCAAAACATTGCAAGTAGGTATGGGCTTAACCGCTTGGACAGGTTTCTCGCGCTTTGCATCGCCTGCGGTAGCAAGTATTATGGGGTACGATGCACCTTTATTTGAGCAAAATACCAACGATGCAAATGATCAATTTTTGCGTAAACTAAGTATTTATGCCAAAGGTAAAATTGGTAAATTTGATTACCGTTTTATTTTATCAGACCCTTTATTGGCAAGCAAAGCCGCTAGCAGTGTGGTTAAAACCATTTCTGTTAATTCTGATTTTAGTTTTATGCCTCCTCATCCTCAAACAAGTGCTTATGTTATGTATCAATTTTTAGATGAAGAAAGTAACTTGACACCATACATGACAGGTACTTATTTAGGCAAAAAACGCGTTTTTAATATTGGTGCTGGTTTTCAATACCAAGCCAACGCCATGTGGCATTACAGCGATGCAGTTAAAAAAGATACCATTCAAGAAGACATGTTAAATTTTGCGGTAGATGCATATTACGATGCGCCAATTGGCAACAAAGGAATGGCCATTAGTGCTTATGCCACTGCCATGCATTTGGGCTATGGTAAAAATTATATTCGTAATTTAGGAGTAATGAACCCTGGAGATGGAGTAGCCACAGGCACACAAACCATTAATGGTGCAGGAAATGCTTTCCCCATGATGGGAACAGGAAATATTATAGCAGGACAAGTTGGTTTACTATTACCTAAAAATGTATTAGGCGAAAAAAATGGTCAACTGCAACCTTATATTATGGTGATGCATGGCAATTTTGATAGACTACAGCAAGGCATGTTACAATACGATGCAGGACTTAATTGGTATATTAATGGTTACCGAAGTAAGTTAACTTTAAACTATCAAAACAGACCTGTTTTTAGCAGCACCGATTTAAAAGAAAGTGATAGAAAAAGCATGATAGTATTGCAATTTCAAATAGCTATTTAATAAAATAAGAATTTATAAAGAGATCATGTTTACATGGTCTCTTTTACTTTAAAAAAAGCAAGTTTTATTTCAACAGATTTCTATTACGTTTGCACCTTTGTAAATCAACCACACCCACTTCATTATTCCATGAAAAAAAGCAGCAGCACCATTGCAATAACTTTTATAACTTTAATTTCACTAGCTCAAAACAAAAGCGACTCCAGTAAAAATTGGTTAAGTTTCCATTTTCAGCAAACCACTGTTTACCAAATGCAACCGGGTGTTAGTGGTAAATATAGCAGTGATTTTAGTTTAAGTCCAAAAGAAGAAGATGCCATATCGTTAACCACTACTTTATTTTTAGGAGCTAAATTATGGAAAGGTGCAGAGGTTTACTTTAATCCCGAATTGGCTGGTGGTAGCGGCTTAAGTGCTGCCCGAGGAGTAGCTGGTTTTACCAATGGCGAAACATTTAGAATTGGTAATCCTGCTCCGCAACCTTATATAGCAAGGGCATTCATCACCCAAAAATTTGCCTTAAATAATAATAAAGTATGGCAGGCAGATGGTGCAAATAAAATAGGCACTTACCAACCTGAAAAATATTTTTCAATTACCGCAGGAAAATTCAGCTTAGCCGATTATTTTGATAACAATAAATACTCACACGACCCACGTACACAATTTTTAAATTGGAGCTTGATGAGCACCGGTGCTTGGGATTATGCAGCAAATACCCGCGGTTATACAGTTGGTTTGGTTTTACAATATGTGTCGCCCATTTGGAGTGTTAGGTATGCCGCATCTTTAGTACCAGAATATGCCAATGGACCAACATTAGAAACCAATTTTGGGCAATATAATTCGCAAGTGTTAGAAGTTGAAAAAACAGTAAAAGTACATAACCGCAAAGGAAGTTTAAAGCTATTGGCATTTAATAATTTTGCCAATATGGGTAGTTACAAACAAGCTGTAGCACCAAGCACCACTATGCTAACACCTGATATTACCAAAACCAGAAACGGTGCGCGCACCAAATATGGATTGAGCTTAAATTACGAGCAAGAATTGAATGATTATATTGGTTTATTTGGCCGTGTAAGTTGGAACGATGGCTTAAACGAAACTTGGGCTTTTACCGAAATTGACCAAAGTGTAAGCCTTGGGTTTTCGGCAGATGGAAGCAAATGGAAACGCAATGACGATGTATTGGGAATTGCATTTGTTGCTAATGGTATTTCAACCGAGCATCAAAATTATTTAAAAGCAGGAGGCAAAGGCTTTATGATAGGTGATGGCAATTTAAACTATGCGCCAGAAATGATTTTGGAACTATTTTACAATGCCTTATTACACGAAGACCATTTTTGGCTCAGCCCCGATTACCAATTGGTAATGAACCCTGCCTACAACCAAGATAGAGGCCCTGCACATGTTTTTGCCATTAGGCTTCATGCGGAGTTTTAAAAGAAATACAAACTATTTTTTTCTTTAAAAACACATCAAATCATTAGCATTGATAATGCCAAAAGTATAATTCCCATTAATATAATTGTGTTATTATTATCATAGTAAAAGAGGATTATAAATTAGAAACAACGGGGAAGTAATAAGAAGACCAATTGGCTACATATGGATAACAAAATTAAAAATACAAAGCAACAATGTGCTTGTTGTCATAATTATACAATTACAGAAATTCATGAAACTTGTCCAGTATGTTATTGGGAAGAAGATAGATATCAGGCAATACACATTGATGATAATGGTGGACCAAATTTGGTCTCACTTCGTGATGCAAAAATAAACTTCATTAAGTTTGGGGCGAAAGAGGAACTATTCATAAATGACGTAAGAAAGCCAAATAAAGATGAAATGAATGAATAGCTGAAATTCATATTCGGTTGTTTTAATTATAGATTGTTTTGCTAACCATAAAAACATAAACTAAATATTTATATTTGATTTAAATAAAATGAATTGGTATTATAAATTATGGGTAGGAGTTATTCAACAATCATATAAAAACACGAAGTCAATTAAATCGGAAAAAGACAAAAATTTCCAATTATTAATGACTTTTAGTTTGTCACAACTATTTAATTTACTTTTTTTTGACTTATTATCTTTTATTTTCAAGTTAAATTTCCATCTTATTTTTATTTCAAAAAATTTTCAGATAAATTTTCTAATAATGGGTTTGTATTTCCAAGCATTTTATTGGGAAAATTATTTTTTGATATTCTACAAGAAAAGATGGATGAACTTTAATTTAGAAACTAAAGAGAAATTGACAGCAAATCCCATGTTATTATATATTTTTATCTCTTTGCTATCACCAAATATATTTGTATTTTTATTTTATTTTATTCGGTTTTAGTCCTATTTTGGTTAATATAGTTTGGTGATTTGTTTCTTCCTCATAACCTATTTTTAAAGAAGTTTCGTTTGTGATTAGAAGTTTTGGGACACCTAATTTAATAAGAATAAAAACAAAAAAACGCCCAACAGAATTACTTCTAATGGGCGTTTTTGTTAAATCAATTATCTGCTAAAAATGCTGTACTACTAAAAAATAAATAGGCATGCCTATGGTAATATTTACCGGAAATGTTACCGCTAAAGCCATGGGTAAAAACAAACCTGGATTGGCTTTGGGTACTGTTATTTTCATGGCAGCAGGAACTGCAATATACGATGCACTTGCAGCTAACACTGCAAAAATAAATCTGTTGGTTATATCAGTTGTTACAAACTGGCTTAAAAATGCAAATACACATCCATTTACCAAAGGTATAATAATGGCAAATATTAAAGGAAATACGCCAAACGAAAAGAAAGACTTTAACTTTTTACCACTGGTAATTCCCATATCTAATAAAAATATAGCTAAAAATCCTTTAAATAAATCGTTGGTAAATGGCTTAATACCTTCGGCTTGTTTGGCATTGGCCATTAGCCCTATTACCAAACTGCCTAAAATTAACAATACACTGCCATTGGTTAACGAATGTTTTATTACATGTCCAGTGTTAATGGTATTACTTTCTTCTTTATTAAACATAGAAATTAACACCAAACCAATAATAATAGCAGGCGATTCCATTAAAGCCATTATAGCCACCATGTGCCCATGTAAGGTTAATTGCTGTGCCTCTAAGTAAGAAACAGCCGTAACAAAAGTAACTGCACTTACCGAACCATAAGCCGCAGCTATGGCACCTGCATCAAACACATTGAGTTTTTTCTTTAAAATAAAGAAAGTATAAAAAGGTATCACCATTGAAATAGCCATTCCAAATAACATTGACCAAGCAATCTCAGCCGAAAATGTTTCACGCGATAACTCCTGTCCACCCTTAAAACCAATGGAAAATAATAAGTATAACGATATAAACTTAGATGAGTTAGGCGGAATTTCTAAATCGCTTTTTAAATAAACAGCTATTATTCCTAACACAAAAAACAGCAAGGCAGGATTGGTTAAGTTTTCGATTAATAAGTTAAAATTCATAATAATATTTTGTATGGGTATTTTTTGCGGTGCAATTATCTTCCAATCATTACATAAGTTTTTATTTATATTTGTAATGTATTCCATTAATAAAATTTATGAACTACACCTTAAATCAATTACAGATATTTTTAAAAATTGTTCAAACACAAAGTATTACACGCGCTTCGGAAGAACTGCATTTAACACAGCCCGCGGTTTCTATACAGCTCAAAAACTTTCAAGATCAATTTGATATTCCATTAACTGAGGTAATTGGCCGAAAAATATACATTACCGATTTTGGACACGAAATAGCCAAAGCCGCAGAAAATATTATCAATCAAGTACACGCCATTAATTATAAAACACAAGCCTATAAAGGCAAATTAACAGGTAAGTTAAAAATATCGGTAGTATCAACTGGCATATATGTTATGCCTTTTTTTCTTTCTAATTTCATTAAAAAACACGATGGCATTGAGCTTTTAATGGATGTAACCAATAAAAACAGTGTGGTTCAAAGTTTATTAAATAATGAAGTTGATTTTGCCTTGGTATCAATTTTACCCACTAATTTGAATGTAGAGAAACTAGATTTGCTACAAAATAAACTGTACTTAGTAGGTAATACTGATATGCAAATTGGCGATAACATTTACAAAAAAGATATTTTTAAAGAGTTGCCCTTAATTTTTAGAGAAGCAGGCTCAGGCACGAGGCAAACCATGGAACAATTTATTGATAAAAATAAAATAACTGTGGTAAAAAAAATGGAACTTACCTCAAACGAGGCTGTAAAACAAGCGTTATTGGCGGGTTTGGGCTATTCTATTATGCCCCTAATTGGTATAAAAAATCAATTATACAATAATGAATTGCAAATTATTCCAGTAAATGGATTACCCATAAAAACCACTTGGAGTTTAATTTGGTTAAAAGGTAAAAAACTATCACCTGTATCGGAGGCATTACTCAATTATATAAAAGAAGAAAAAACAAATATTGTTAGCAATCATTTTAGCTGGTACGAACAATATTGATTTTTATAAAAAAAGTTAAGCAAATATCTTTCCACGGCTCTTTAATTTGCGTTTTTAGGTAATGGTTGAGTACATTTAATTAACCCATTTAAAAACTTGCCTTTTGGCTTAAAAATTCATTATTTTGAAAGTAATGAAAGATTGGTTTAGGTATAAATATGGTTTTGTAAATATTGATGATGAAAATATTTATTTTACTACTTCAGGCAATTGGGTAGAAACTAAAAAATTAGCTGAAAAAGGAATTCAAAAATCAAGCAGATGGAGAAAATTGAAAATTCAAATTTTTCTTTTCGTTAGCTTTTTATTAGGTGCTACCATTATGTTGGTTAATACGGCCAGCGGACATTTTAGTTTATTGGTTTTGTTAGGTATTCCATTTGGATTACTTTTAGTATATAATTACCTTAAAACCAATATTGGTGAAAACTACAAATTACCTATTGCAAATATTACATCTATCACTGTTGAAGATAGCGAGGCAATTATTGAATTTAAATACTTGGAAGATAAAATTGGAATAAAAACACTTGAAAACATAGAGGATAAGGGTGTAATTATTTTAACACAAATAAGGCTACACAATAACTAAAACTGAACTTTAAAACTTTTTTATGGTAATATTAACCCAACCAAAATCGCAAAATGTGTTTCAACCTTTGGCTTAAACTTAACTTTTCAGGCTCTTGCTCCAATAAAATATCAGAACTTACAAAAGAGTATACTGTTTTAATTTCCTCTTTTTGTTCCTCTACTTCATCTTCCTCAATTTCCTCTATTTCTTCAGGAATTTGTAAATGAGAAATTAACTTAATATTGAACCCCGCATTAGTTAATGCATCTTTTAACTGCTCGGTAAATTCTAATAATTCAACAGGTAATTTTGTTACATCTGTTATTCTTTCAGCATACTCACTATATGTTATAATTTTATAATTGATGGCTTCGCCTTTATGTCGCCAATAATTCCAATTATTTTGAATTGACTTTTTAGGAAACAATTTTTCAAAATCGTAATTCAAAAAATGTTTATGTCTGTTTAAATCAACTTGGCTAACAGCACATTCGTTTAGCAATGCCTCCATAGCAAAGCCTAATGTTTTTTGATCAAAGTCGGGATGTTTAACCAAAGTTATTAAATCAAACAAATCTTTAAACCTTGGCCTAACTAAAGTTTGATGAATTTTCCAAGATACTTGTAAACTTAAAGGAACCGTGTAAGGAAAAATAAAACTCTCCCCTACCAAAGGTTCATAAATTAAAGGAATTGGCTCTTGTTCAATGTTTAAATTAAAAGATATTTCAAGTGTAAAATCTGTCTTCACACCATCAACCCAACAAATCAAATCGGTACTTACCGTTGGAAAATCAAAAGCCATAGCATAATCAATTAAACGCCAAAACTGATTCTCCTTAAAACCTCTAAATTTAACACCATCCGAAACTTCTAATTCAGTAATTTTAATAGCCCAATTATTAAATACCCTTTTAGCAGTTTTTACATCATCTATTCTCTCCATGTAAACCCAATCAAGGTCAGCAGGAATTCTATCTTTAGGATTTGAAAAATACTGCCTAGTTACATAACTTCCTTTTAGCATAAAAGGATGATCAACTAAAGCAGCCCGTTTAATAAAAGCTTCGTAAGCTTTCATCTCTAATTGCAAAGTTTCTGAATTAATCATTATTACTATTTTATATTGTTAACCAGCCTTTATCTAATAATTTATTATCATCGTAAATACAGTACTCTGACTGCTGTTTCAATACTTGCCAACCGCCAATATTCAATTCATTTATTAAATTATAAACTCTATTTTCAAATACCTTTTCATTACCAAATTCTCTTAAGGTAACAAACCTCATTTCGCTTTCATTTTTCAAAGAATTTTGAGATAAATGAACCTCATGATTTTTACAAATCAAAAGCAGCTTGTCTATTTCTAATAACTTGATTTTTCCATGCCACTCAAAATAGTTATTTGAAGCCAAACTATTTTTTTGAAACAAATAGGCTTTTGTTGAAGGCACTTCAATTTTTATTCTTTTAACCACAAAACTGCTTTCTTCTAATTGCTTTGCAATTATTTGAGCATGCTCCAAAATTAAATCTAATTCATTTGCAAAAGTTACCTTGCTTAACATGGGCTGTTTTACGCATTCACCTTTTGAAAGTTCTATTATTAAGGGCTTTGATGCTCTTTCCTCGCAAAATTGAACAAATTCTTGCTCACGTTTTTTTTCAAAATCATGAACGGTTATATGAGTTTCAAAGGGAATATCAATATCAAACATTTTTGTCAATTTATTTTACTACCCCTCTTTTTCGTAAAGTTTCAAGCCTTTTAGCAGTCTATTAATTGTTTTAGCAAGCCTGTCTATCTTGGTTTCTTCTTTCTTAGCTGAATATACATATTGTATGTAAAACTTTTGCTCACTTTCGGTTAATTTTTTAAAAAATGCCAATGCTTCTGGCTCATCCATTAAGCATAAAAGCATTTCTTCTGGTATTTCTAAAGGCTCATTATCTGGATATAAAATTACATGTACAGTATCGCCTTCAGCTTTTTTTATTTTTTTGCGTATTTCGGCTTTAACAGGTAAAAACAAATTACCATTACCCATGGGCATTAAATGGTATTTTCTTATTTCAAAACCATCAATGGTGCCTCGTACTTTTACCCAACCAAATGGCGCATTTTTATCTTGCAAAATTTCAGGAATACGCGCAAATGTCCACCCACCTTTGCCTTGAAATTTTTCTAAAATATATTTTTGATTTACTAAAGGTTTCATTTCTATTGGGTAGCTGCTAACCATTGTAAAATAATGGTTATTAGGTTCTCTCTATTATTTTCAATAGTTTGCATTTGTGTAAAATCAGCCACTGCTCTATCGTTTCCTTTCCAAACCAATAAGCCAAAGTCATTTTCAATTAACTTATTTTGAGGTAAAGTTTTTGTTTTGGCTCCACAATGAAAAATAAGCTGCACCTGTTTTGGTGGTTGAATGCGCATGGTTATTCTATCTTCACTACCAATGCTATAGTTAGGGCCATTCCATTTTATATTTTCATTCAATTCATTGCTTGCATCTAAAATTATAGCTCGTAATTCTTCTATTTGTGGTCTAAACGGATGGTTTAACTCATCCAAAAATTGTGTAACAGCTACATTTTTCATAAAAAAGATTTTCAGTAATTTACTACTATTTATAAAACTTCACAGGTATTGGCAGCGAGTTAATAAAGGTTCTAAGCGTGTTTATTTGTTCATCAGTTAAAAAACTTTTATCTATAAAAATACCTAGTTGTTCTGATTGAAATAGAATAAAGAAATACTTATTATCACTTGCCTTTATAAAACTGCTCCACTTAACTTTTGAATCTACATGACTTGTGACAATATGTACACACTCATTATTTATTTCAATTTGTTGTGGCTCATTTAAAATTTTATGCGATTGATAAATCTTTTTAATATTTCTATACAACAGAACTGGGAAAATTATTAATACAAAAATTGGAACAGCAATTAGTACAAAATCTATTTCTTTAGCGTTATACATACTCCAAACAATAACCATTAAAAATATACTTGTTGAAACCACTGTTTGTAAAGTATTTCCCATTATTAAACTCAACTGATATTTTAAATACCTTTTAAACTCAATGGTTCCGCTAGTGGTAATGTGGAAAGTATCTGTAAAAGCTATTTTATCACCTAAGCTAGCTTCAATTTTCATTTGCTCTCTAGCCTTTTTAAGTTTAAATAAAATAGCTACAAAACCTATCCCATAAACATAGAAAAATGAAAAATCTGTAAATCTTTCTGAACCTTCAATAACTAAAAACAAAAGACTGAACAATATTAAAGCTAAAAGAATGCTGTAAATGATTACAAGGGTTTTGGGTTTAAAAAAAGTCATGTGGTTATAATGATTTATAAAAACCAAACATATTGTATTTTACTAAAACACCCAAGTAAATTTATATTTTTTATGTAGTTTAGCAACATGATAAATTTTGAAAAACTATGCCTCGATACGTGTGCTTTAGCCAAGCAAGCAGGTTTATTTATATTGGCCGAAAACAAAAACTTTACTTACGATAAAGTAGAAGAAAAAACCTTTAACCAACTGGTAAGTTATGTAGATAAAACTGCTGAAGAAATGCTAGTGGCAGGCTTGCAAAAATTACTTCCACAAGCAGGTTTTATAACCGAAGAAGCCACCATAGCTACTGAACAAAAAGAGTTTATGTGGATAGTAGATCCATTAGATGGTACTACCAATTTTATACATAGCTTACCGGTTTTTAGTGTAAGCATTGGTTTAATGCAAAATAACGAACTAATTTTGGGTGTGGTGTATGAGTGTAATAGAGACGAAATGTTTTATGCTTGGAAAGGCAGCAAAGCCTACTTAAATAACCAAACTATTTATGTTAAACAAAATGATGTTTTAAGTAAATCGTTATTGGCTACTGGCTTTCCTTACTACGATTTTGAGGTAATGGAAAACTACTTGGCTACTTTAAAATATTTAATGATAAATACGCAAGGAATGCGCAGAATGGGCAGTGCTGCTGTTGATTTAGCGTATACTGCTTGTGGCAGATTTGATGGCTTTTTTGAGTATGGTTTGCACCCTTGGGATGTGGCAGGAGGCGCTTTTATAGTGCAACAAGCAGGAGGTAAACTTTCTACTTTTGCTGGTAATAGCAATTATGTATTCGATAAAACATTAATTGCATCATCGGCTGCTTTATATCCAGCTTTTTTTGATATAATCAATAAAAATTTCAATATGAAATAACGCTTTTGATTGAGTTATAAATGAAAAGAAAGTTTGTACTTATATGTTTTGCAGTGTATTGTTTTTGCTCGTTTAAAGAGATTAATCGCGAAAACTATGTAACTACCGTTCAAGACTCAATTCTAATTCAATTAGGCAATAAAAATAACAGCGAATCGTATTTTATTATTAAAAATTTACATAAAAACAGATTGGTATTAATTGACACCACCAATATTGAACATCAATTAGTAAACGATAATGGTGAAAATTACTTAGCTATTTTTACACATGAACAAGAAAATAGAGTTCCACCTATTACAAGTTTGGAAAACAATGAGATGATTACTGTCTCCAAAAAACATCCTTTTTCATTTAAAAATATGGAATTAAATTTAAGAATAGCAACCACCAATGGTAAAAATATTTTTATTTATGACAAAGAACTAAATGACACTATTCTGGATTATAAAGAGCTGAAAACAATACAAATCTATTTATATAATATAATTTAATTCTCATTTTTCAATTATTTCAATTGTGCTTTAATTAACCCAAGCAACTTTTTTGAAACAGCTATTGACTTTTAAATAAAACTATCATCTAACCGCTATTATGAATGTAAAAAGCTTTTCACTTCTAGTATTATTGTTGTTTTGTAATTATTTAATGGCACAAAATAATAGCAATACCATAAATAGTGTGCCAATAACTAATTTTAACTATTCAAATAGTCACTCATTTAGTGGCCACATTTACGAGCCTAAGACAAGTTATTGTTTTTTCAGTTATTATACATTGCCTAAATTGGTGAAAATTAAACTAGCCAATAATAATTACGTTTACGAAACCCAAACCGATTCAAATGGTAAGTTTACCATTACAAATATTCCTAATGGAAATTATAATTTAACTTTATCAGCAGAAAATTTTGTTACAGTAAACACCTTTATTGTTATTTCAAATTTTAGTGTTACCGATTATGAAATAGCTCTTCCAATAAAAAATAATTGGCGATATTACTATTCAAACCATGCTAACCATAAAACAACAGATTGGGTTAAAGGAATAACCCAAAATGATTTTCCTTCCAAACTAAATATGGATATAAACGGAAAAATGTCAATTCAAAATATTCCACTTACTAATACAGCATTTTATATAAACGGAGTAAGAACCCATTAGTACAAAACTCCATAAAAAAAGCCTCGAAAGTAAATTACTTCGAGGCTTTTTAATTATTTGCTTAATATATCTTTCCAGCTTATGGCTTTATCCAAAATAGATTTGATATCTGCAATTGGAATTCGCTCTTGAAGCATCGAATCGCGGTGACGAATAGTAACTGTTTGGTTTTCTAAACTTTCGTGGTCAACCGTAATACAAAAAGGAGTTCCCAAGGCATCTTGCCTGCGGTAACGCTTGCCAATAGCATCTTTTTCTTCATAAAAACAATTGTAATCAAATTTCAAATCATCAATTATTTTACGGGCTACTTCTGGCAATCCATCTTTTTTAGTTAAAGGGAAAATAGCTACTTTATAAGGTGCTAAAATTGGAGGTAAAGCCAATACCACGCGTGTATCTTTTTTATCGCCCTCTCCTACTTCTTCCTCTTTATAACTTGCGCAAAGTGTATATAAAAACAATCTGTCTAAGCCAATACTGGTTTCAATTACGTAAGGAATATAATTTCCATAAGGTTTACCATTTTCATCTAAATCAGCATCAAAATATTGCATTTTTTTGCCTGATAAATCTTGATGGCTTTTTAAATCAAAATCTGTACGAGAGTGAATACCCTCTACTTCTTTAAATCCAAAAGGGAAATCAAACTCAATGTCAACTGCTGCATCGGCATAATGAGCAAGTTTTACGTGGTCATGGTAACGGTAACTTGCTTTATCAAAACCTAGTGCTAAATGCCATTTTAAACGTGCTTCTTTCCAATATTCAAACCATTGTTTTTGTGTACCCGGACGAACAAAAAACTGCATTTCCATTTGTTCAAACTCACGCATACGCATGATAAATTGGCGTGCAATGATTTCGTTTCTAAATGCTTTACCAGTTTGCGCAATTCCAAAAGGAATTTTCATCCTACCGCTTTTTTGAACATTTAAAAAATTAACAAAAATACCTTGTGCTGTTTCAGGACGTAAATAAATTTTATCTGCATCTTCGGCCATAGCACCCATTTCGGTACTGAACATTAAATTAAATTGGCGAACATCGGTCCAATTGCGAGTTCCACTAATTGGGCAAGCTATTTCGTGTTGCTCAATTAAAGTTTTTAATTGAACCAAATCATTTGCTAATAAAGCAGCATCTAAAGCATTTTGTAATTCATCAGCTTTATTGGTTTTACCATCTTTTTGGTATTTAGCAATTTTATCTTCCAATAAATTATCGGCACGATAACGTTTTTTGCTATCTTTATTATCAATCATGGGGTCGCTAAAACCATCAATATGTCCGCTTGCTTTCCAGGTTTTGGGATGCATAAAAATAGCAGCATCAAGCCCCACAATATTATCGTGCATTTGCACCATAAATTTCCACCAATATTGGCGTAAATTATTTTTTAACTCTACTCCATTTTGGCCGTAATCATATACCGCGCCCAAACCATTATCATAAATTTCGCTGCTAGTAAATACAAAACCGTATTCTTTGCAATGCGATACTACTTTTTTAAATACTTCTTCGCTCATAAATTGGGCTGCAAAATAAGGAAAACTTGTTGATTTGCTAAATTGTTAGATTGTTGATTTGTTACACCGTTAATTTTTAAAATTTTACCTCTCATTCCTCCATACTCACCTCTCAGCTCTCAATTCCCATTTCATACTTAATACTTCATAATTCTCCCATCTCAATTCCCAAATCTCATATCCCATCTCCTAATTCCCATCACTCACATTTCACTTCTCACTTTTCCCATTTAACAATAAAAAAACAGCAATTCTCTATATTTTAACCACTTAAAAAACATTTTATTTTAAACGAAAATATTTTCCATATAATTTGCTAAATTCGCCACACTTTATGCAAAAACAATGGCGAGCAAAACCCGAACCCGATAAGAAGACCGTTGAGGCTTTGGCTGCTTCTATTAATGTAAATAAAGTACTTTCAGGCATTTTGGTGCAGCGAGGTATTGACGATTTTGAAAAGGCTAAAAACTTTTTCAGACCTCAATATGCCCACATGCACGACCCATACCTTATGAAAGGAATGACTAAAGCCGTAGAACGCATAGACGAGGCTTTAGCTAAAAATCAAAAAATACTGATTTATGGCGATTACGATGTAGACGGAACTACTGCTGTAGCTACTGTTTACGATTTTTTTTCGAAACGTTTTAAAGAAATTGAATATTATATACCCGACAGATATACAGAGGGTTACGGAATTTCGTTTATGGCCATTGATTGGGCAAGTAACAATGGTTACAGCTTAATAATTGCGCTAGATTGTGGTATAAAAGCCAACGACAAAGTAAAGTATGCCAACAAAAAAGGTGTTGAATTTATTATTTGCGATCATCATTTACCAGGCGATGAACTGCCTGATGCTGTGGCAATTCTAAATCCAAAACAGGCTGATTGCCCATATCCTTTTAAAGAACTTTCAGGTTGTGGTATTGGGTTAAAATTAGTACAAGCTTATTGCATTAAGCACAACATTGATTTTAAAGAAGTTGAAGAATACATGGACCTTTCGGCCATAAGTGTAGCCAGCGATTTGGTGCCAATTATGGACGAAAATAGGGTTTTGGCTTACCAAGGATTGAAAAAACTAAAAACCAATCCAAACCGTGGTATCAAGGCATTATTAGAAAATTATGCTGAAAGACCAGAATATTCGGTGAACGATATTGTATTTTTTATTGGACCAAGAATTAATGCTGCTGGCCGCATAGCCGATGCCAAAGATTCGGTTCGATTAATGATTTCGGATAAAGACAAAGACTCGCAGCAAATTGCTGAAATGATTAACCATCATAACAATGAGCGCAGAAACTTTGATAGCAGCATTACCGAAGAAGCCTTTAACATGATTTTAGCCGATAAAGATTTTCATAACCGAAAATCAACCGTTTTGTTCCATTCAGAATGGCACAAAGGTGTTATTGGAATTGTGGCTTCGCGCTTAATTGAAAAGTATTACCGCCCAACCATTGTTTTAACTGAAAGTAACGGAATGGCAGCAGGTTCGGCCCGCTCGGTTGAAGGTTTTGATTTATACCACGCCATTGAAGAATGTGCTGATTTATTGGAACAATATGGAGGACATACCCATGCAGCAGGTTTAACTTTACGCGTTGAAAATGTGCCAAAATTCATTGAAAAATTTGAATCGATTGTTGTTAAAAATATTGAAACTAGAAGCTTAACTCCTGAAATAGAATACGATACCGAAATTCCATTTAGAGCCATTACGCCTAAGTTTTTTAGCGTATTAAAACAATTTGCTCCTTTTGGACCAGGAAATATGAGTCCTATTTTTATGACCAGAAATGTGTGGGATGTAGGCGATGTAACCGTAGTAGGTAATAACCACTTACGCATGAGTTTAACTCATGAAGAAGGCGGACGTATTTACAAGGCTATTGGTTTTGGCTTAGGCGAACATTATCATAAAGTAGCTCAAGGCATAAGCTTTGATATTTGCTATTATATTGAAGAAAATTTCTTTAACGGCCACGTAAACTTACAATTAAACATAAAAGATATTTTGTTTAAATCGTAGCAACGCTTTTGTTATTCTTTTTTTATCTCACTCTGCTTGTTTTATTTAGCTTATTTATAGCTAAAATCTAAAAAATTAATATTTACTACTTATGTTTGCTTAAGTTCATGAACAGAAACATTACAGACGGTATCAACTTATTTTCAAAATTAAATGGCAAACGATTATACAATGCTGCAAAATTATTAAGCAGTTATTATCTATCAAAAACCATTAAAAAGCCCATTCATTGGGGAATGCCTTTAACTTTAGAAATTGAGCCAACTACCAGTTGTAACTTACGCTGTCCACAATGCCCAAGCGGCTTACGCGAGTTTACCCGCAATACAGGTATGCTCGATTTACCACTTTACAAAAAAATTATTGACGAAGTACACGAAGAGTTGATTTGGCTTGTGCTTTATTTTCAAGGTGAACCCTTTTTAAATAAAAGTTTTTTAGAGTTTGTAAAATATGCAGCATCGAAAAATATTTACACTGCCACTAGCAGCAATGCACATTATTTTACCGATGAAATGGCCAAAGCTACTGTGCAATCGGGTTTAGATAGACTCATTATTTCGATAGACGGAACCACACAAGACACTTATGGAAAATACCGCATAGGTGGTAAAATTGACAAAGTAATTGAAGGAACACAAAATTTATTGAAATGGAAAAAAGAATTGGGTTTAAAAACGCCTCATATTATTTGGCAATTCATTGCTTTTAAGCACAATGAACATCAAATTCCAGAAATAAAAAAATTAGCAAAAGAAATTGGTGTAGATGAATTAGGTATAAAAACGGCTCAAATTTACGATTACGAAACCAGCGATACTTTTATTCCAACCAACGAAGATTTAAGCCGATATACCAAAACCGAAGAAGGTTATAAAATAAAAAATAAGCTTTTGAACCAATGTTGGCGTATGTGGCGCGGAAGCGTTATTACTTGGGATGGCTTAGTGGTTCCTTGTTGTTTTGATAAAGATGCCACGCATCAATTTGGAAACGTAAGTGAGTTTAGCTTTAAAAATGTGTGGCAAAACGAACAATATAACCGTTTTAGAACTGCTATTTTAAAAAGCCGAAAAGAAATAGACATTTGTAAAAACTGTACCGAAGGCACCAAAGTTTGGAACGATATTTAGTGTTTTTTGAGTGTTGAAGTTTGTGAGTGTTAATGTATTTAAGTGATGGAAAAGAATGGTTCAATAAGTTGGGAACAGTATTGGTTTTTATTCGATAAGTTCATTAGTCTTCTAGAAATAGACAGTAAAAACAGTTTAGTTTCGGAACTTAAAGATGCTCAGAAATTTGTCAATGGGTTAACCGATGGTTGGTATGAATTCAAGTTTGCATTTGAAAAAATAATAGCTATTAACATGCAAAACATGACTAAAGAGCAGATTCATATTGCTAATTCTTTGCTAAATTTATTGCATAATTACCTGAAAAATAGATGATCATATTATTGGATATTGATGGTGTGTTAGAAACAACACCAAGTTGGAAAAAAGTAGAATTAGCAACTGATGGTTTTATGAAGCTTAACAAAATCTGTGTTGAAAATTTAGCCACCTTTATCTCATTAACCAGTGCATCTGTAGTTTTAACCACCACGCATCGAATAAATTATACCGAAGCACAATGGGAGGAAATTTTTAAAGCAAGAGGACTAGTTTTTGATTCCATATCAAAGTTAAACGACAAAACAGCTATAAATCAACTACTTGAAAAAGGAATTGAAATTCAAGAATGGGCAGAAACTTTTGGAACAGGTAAAAATTATATCATTATTGATGATGACCTTTCACTCAATAAAATGCCTAATTCAACAAAAGAAAGATGGGTTACCACTAAGCCGCATATAGGTTTTGATAAAGAAGCATTAAACAAAGCAATAGTCCTTTTTCAAACTTTAGAATCTAATCTAAAATAATAACAGTAAAGCCAATGGGTAATTGGCCTGGTTTTTTGGGACGTACACCTGCTAAGTTTGGACCATCCAAATCGGTTATGGTTAAGTCAATTTCAGTAAACGTTAACACGCTCCCTTGTGGTAATTTGGCAATGGCTTGGTTACATTCTTTTCCAAAAAAATTACCTTTTATTGGAAATGTATTTTTTACTTTTCCATCGTAATCAACCTGATTGGCATTTTTTAAAATTAACGAAAAACCTGCAATTACATTTTTACGTGCCAAATAGCCAATTTTAGGAGCCAATACCACACGCGGATTTCCTACTTTAAAAAAATTACGCTTTACCTCAATGCCTTTATATAAATCAATTTGCTCAATGCCATTATCCAAATAAAGATAATATCCTGCCTTCATTTTTGATAAAGTAGGATGCTCTTTTTGCGCAAAACTATTGAAACAAAATAAAGCTGCTATAAATAAAAATATACTTTTCATGATGTTTTAAATTATTGGTAAATATAAAAAGTTAATTACGTTGATTTTGTTAAAATTTTCTTACTTGTTTAAAAGCCCATATCCATGTTTTCAACAGGTGCCGAAGCTGGTTTTTTCTTGGTAAATGGATTTTCGTTACTACCAAAACGATAGGTTAATGAAAAAGTCAAAACCCTACTTTCGCGTTTACGCATGCCATCGTAAGTAAAATTATCACCATCTTGTCTTACATTAAATTGGCGTATATTAAACACATCGCTCAGGTTTAAACCACATTGCAATTTTCCTGCCATAAAATCTTTACGAATACCAGCATCTAACCCATTCATACCGCTAATGGTACTTTGAGCAAAACGCATAGGTGCCATATACATACCATTTGCCTGAAAATAAAACGACTTTGGTAATGGTAAATTATAGGTTAAACGCGTATTCCATGTAGTAATTTCCGATTGCAAATCGCTTTGAACATTACCCCCATTTACCACATTTTTATACCAATTTCCGCTTAACATGATATTACCCCATTTTACAAAACTGTATCTAATAATTACTTCTACACCTGTGTTTTCGGCCGAGTTAAAGTTATAAAAACTCATTATTGATTGACCAGTTATTGGATTAACATTCCGCAACCTTGCTATCATATTATCAGTATAGCGGTAATATAATGTAGCACTCAAGTTTAGTTTCTTAATTTGTGTTTGGTAATTTAGCTCCACACTATGGATATACTCAGGCTGAATTTTAGGATTACCTTGGCGTAAATTTACCGAATCGCTATAATCAACAAACGGATTTAAACTTTCAAAACCCGGGCGATTAATCCTGCGGCTATATCCTAATTGTAAATCTTGGTTTTTAGCTAAAGCATATTTTATAAAACCACTAGGGAAAAAGTTAAAATAGTTATTGGTAAAAACGGTATTGGTAGTTTTTGAATTACCTTCAATATTGGTAATTTCAGTACGCACGCCAAGCTGATAATCAAACTTTTTAAACTTACTAGCAAAAGTAAAATAACCAGCATTTACCATTTCGTTATAAATAAAATGGTTGCTAATTAAAGTGTCTTGCCAAAATTCATTATTTCCAAAATTATACCTAAAACCTTGTTGGTTATTATCAATAATGCGTGTGGTAGTTTTTGCGCCAGTTTCTATTTTCCCATTTTTTAAAGGCAATACATAATCAACCTGAGCTATAAAATTGGTAAAAGTGGCCGTATTTTTATTACGCTGGCTAGGAATATCAAAGCTTACAGCGGTAGAGTTTTTATAATCTTCGTTTGCGTTTTTAGCATTGGAGTTAATAGAGGCACTTGCAGTTAATTCCGATTTATTTTTTCTGGCCGAACGCTTGTAATCGACTGTGGCATCTAAAGTTAAATTATCATCAGTTGAATAATTATTACGTTTAAAATTAGCAAATTGAGTTCCAACGCTATCAAAATAATCGTAATTAATAAAATCGGGTTTGCCCGAAATATTGCTACTGATTCCAGTTGAAAAACTTGCTGTATTGTAGTTATTTATGTAATAATCTATTCCAACTCTACCTGTATGGAAATCGTTCAAATTATAACCATTGCTGCTGTTTTTAAACGAGTAATTATTGCCTACAAAGCGATTAAACTGTTCGCCATTTCCAAAGTTATCTCTGCGCTCGTGTCGAAACGAATAATTGCCAAACAAGTTATATTTACTGGTTCTGTTATTCAATCCAATATTAAACGAGTACTTATCGTTGGTACCCACAGTGGCTTGGGTATTGGCGTTAAATCCTTTCAGTTTATCCTTTTTGGTTTTTATATTTATAATTCCAGCCATTCCATCAGCATCGTATTTGGCCGAAGGATTGGTAATTACTTCTATCTCGCTAATAGCATTGGCAGGTAATTGTTGTAAAATAGCTTGCCTGTTAGCACCTGTTAAAGTGCTTGGTTTTCCATCAATTAAAATGGTTACATTTTCGCTTCCACGTAAACTTATTTTTCCATCTATATCAACATTTACCGAAGGTATATTTTGCAAAATATCGGTAGCCGAGCCACCAATATTGGTAATATTTTTACCTACATTGTATGTTTTTTTATCTAATTGATTGGTAAAATCAGCCCTTTCGCCAGTTACTTCTACCGCTTTTAAATTTTTGGCACTTGTTTCTATTTTAAAGATACCTAAATCAACTACTAATTCCTTTGGAGAGACTACAAACACTTGACTTTGCAACGTTTTATAACCAATAAAGCTGGCTTTTAATTTATAAGTTCCAAAAGCAATATTTTCTAATCGTATCTCTCCCTTCTTGGTAGTGGTGGTTCCATTAACAATGGTAGAGTCGGCCGCTCTTATTAACGAAACCGTTACGTATTCAACTGGTTTATTGGTTTTTAAATCAATATAAGTAGCTAAAATAGTGGCAGGCCCAGTATTGCCTGCCGCTTTGTTTGGAAAATTTTGTGCCATTAAGCCATTTACCAAAGTAAATAGTAACACAAAATATAATAATCTGATTTTCAATTTGTTATTATTTATCTGATATACAATTAGTTATAAAAATTTAAACCTTTTAAGTAGTGTGTTTTTAACAATGGACAAATTTTATAACGTTCATCTTTGGTATCTTCATAAACTGCTTCTAAAATTTGGTAAACATTGGTAATTCCAATTCTATCGGCCCACTCAAACGGACCAAAAGGATAATTGGTTCCTAGTTTCATGCTAATATCAATATCGGCCATATTTGCGGTGCCTTCTTGCAAGGTGTAACAAGCTTCATTAATAATCATGCAAATAACTCTTGGTGTAACCATTCCAACCCTATCTTGCACCAATTTGTAATCCCAATTAAGTTGTTGCATGCAATTTTTCAAAATGGCTTCATCCGTATTTTGGTAAACGCTTACTTCTGCCAAACTTCTATTTATAAAAGTATCAATGCCATTAATTCCAAAAAGTGGGAATGAAATTTGAGCCTTTTTATCATGAACCATTTGGGCTAAACTATTTTTTACAGCACAAACAAAAACCGGAGTTTTAGTAATTTCTTGGTAGCTTGAGAACAAATTTTGCGCCTCATCATCAAAATTTAGTTCAAAAATCATATCAAAATCGCCATCATTTACCAAATAAATTGTATTTTCGTCAATACAAACTAGCTCACAATCAAGTAATGAAAGTTTTTGTTTAAATTCTTCCATTCTTTTGCTGTTTCCTTTTGCTAAAATTTTCATATTCGCGGCAAATTAAATCTAACAAAACTAAAAAACACATAAAATGGAAAAGAAAATAATTACCAGTGCAAATGCACCAGCCCCAATTGGACCTTACAGCCACTCAGTATTAATTGGAAATACCTTATACACAAGTGGTCAGGTAGCTAAAGATGCAGTTTCGGGCGAAATGGTTCAAAGCGATATTAAGGCAGAAACAGCTAAAGTAATGGAAAACTTGCAAGCTATTTTAGTAGAAGCAGGTATGGATTTTACAAATGTGGTAAAAACTACCATTTATTGCACCGATTTAGGTAATTTTGCCCAAATTAACGAAGTGTATGGAAGCTATTTTACCTCTGATTTTCCAGCAAGAGAAACAGTTCAGGTGGTAAAATTACCTCTTAACGCCAATGTAGAAATAAGCGTAGTAGCAGTTAAATAATAAAATGAACAAAAAAACACAACTAATTATATCAACCATATTTCATCCAATATTTGTAAATATTGCATCGCTCTGGTTGTTGTTTGCACTTTTCCCATCGCTAACTGCTTTAACTTACCAAGCCAAAAGCACTATTATGGGCGTAATTATTAGTTTAACAATTGTATTACCCTCGTTGGTAGTGGCAGTTTTAAAACTAACTAATCAAGTAAGCAGCATTCAATTAACAAATTTAAAAGAACGTAAATGGCCTTTTGCTTTTACAGCCTTGGGTTATATTTTCAGCTTTTACTTGTTAAACAAAGCAGGTGTTTCCATTATTATTTTAAAATACTTGTTAGCAGGCAGTTTAACAGTGGTTTGTATAGCCATAATCAGTAATTTTTGGAAAATAAGCGTTCATATGGCAAGTATTGGGGCATTATTAAGCCTTTTAGTTTTAGCCAACTATTACACCCATGTAGATTTACGAATTGGAATTGCCATTGTAATTTTAATTGCAGGTTTAGTAGGCTCGGCAAGGCATTTTGCTGAAGCTCACAATATTCCACAATTATTAGCTGGTTTTGCTTTAGGCTTTGGATCAATATATTTAGTTTTATAAAATTTTTAAACACACAATCAATGAGAAAAAAAATTATTGCAGGAAATTGGAAAATGAACAAAAGCTATGATGAAGGAATGGCTTTGGTTTCGGAATTAAGTAATATGGTAAAAGATGAATACCATGGTAGTGCCGAAGTAGTAATTATTCCACCTGCTTTGTATATACACTCGGTAAGCCGCATGACTGCCGATTTTGGTAATATTAGCACAGGTGCTCAAAACTGTAGCAACCATGTTAGTGGCGCTTACACTGGCGAAATTAGTGCTGCCATGGTAAAAAGTTGTGGTGGTAAATACATTATTATTGGCCATAGCGAGCGCAGACAATATTTTGGCGAAACCAACGATTGGTTGGCTAAAAAAATTGATGCTGTACTAGCCGAAAACTTAAACCCAATTTATTGTGTTGGCGAAACTTTAGAAGAACGCGAAAGCAATACCCACTTAGATGTATTAAAAACACAGGTATCAGAAGGATTATTTCATCTTTCGGCTGAGCAAATGGCTTCGGTAGTTATAGCTTACGAACCAGTTTGGGCTATTGGAACAGGCAAAACTGCTAGCACCCAACAAGCACAAGAAGTACACGCCTTTATTAGAAATTTAGTAAAAGAAAAATACACCGAAACTGTGGCTGATAATTTAACCATTCAGTATGGTGGAAGTGTAAAAGCCGATAATGCTGCCGAACTTTTTGCTGCACCTGATATTGATGGTGCATTGGTTGGAGGTGCTGCTTTACAAAGCCGTAGCTTTGCCGATATTGTAAAAGCAATGGCCTAATATTTTATTTTTTGTGATTTTTTTAAATTAATGGCTCAAAATAATTAACTGATTTTGAGCCATTAATAAAATAATTTAAAAATCATTTGGATTGTTAAAGTTAAATGGTACTTTTGCGAACCCAAAAATGGCCCGTTCGTCTATCGGTTAGGACAAATGGTTTTCATCCATTAAAGAGGGGTTCGACTCCCCTACGGGCTACCAAAGAAGGTAACATAAGCCTAACATTTTTAAATGTTAGGCTTTTTTGTTTTTATGGCTTTTTGCCTTTGTTAAAGTTTAGCGAAATATCACCAACAACAATTATTTGCACTACATAAAGTATTTATTACCAAAACAATTTTTTATGAATACAGCCAAAAGCTGACCTATTAACTCACTAGCAAGATGCATTGGAAGTGCAGAAATTATTTTATGGTATCGTTTATATTTAAAATAAACTTAGAATGACTGTCTCTCAACCTATGTTGCTTAAAGTAAACTATGCTATCAATCGTACCATAATTTTGTTTTTTGTTTTTATAGATAGATGTATAAACAACAGTATCGTTTGAAAGTAATTTTATTTTAGAAGAAAAATTAGCTTCATTAAAAATAACAATTGAATCCAGTTTTTTATTATAATTAAAGAATGTGTCAGTTACTGATAGTATTATTTTACCTCTTTGATATGGGCTTATACCAGAAAATAAAGGAAGTACAGAAAGTGGATTCTGCTCTAACTTATAACTAATTTTTGTTTCACCAATTAAAGGCATTTCGGAAGCATGGAAATATCCATAATATTGAGTGGTCATCACACTATCATTTGGTGGTAAAACAATCCTTACTTTATGATTATCAGAAAGTGTGTATTTTACGTTAGTGTTTGCAACTGGTTTTTTTAACATTAAATGAACTGTGTACTTGTTATCAACTGTATCAGCAGTTGCTAATCGCTCATATGGTTTGGTGTAACTTTCATTGAGAGTATAGTAACTAATAATTATTGTATCATTTGTTTGATTCTTGAAAAAAATACAATCATTATCCGCTGCTTTACACGAAACCAATAATATAAATAAGATGATACTTAAATTTTTCATTTACTTTTTTTGAGTTAATACAAATCGCGTTAAGAAATCTATTTCATTATTGTTTGGCGACTATAAATAACCACAACTTTATCGTAGTAATGTAAATTTTTAGAAATATACTTTTCTAATTTTTTCTGGTTAATAATTTTATTGTCCGTTAAACTAGTTCGGAAAATTTCAACTTTATTTTCTTTTAAAGTAATATACACGCCTCCTGAAATAACAAAACCATAAAATTTACTATAAGCTGGTAATACCGTATATGCTAATAACTTGTGATAAGAATTTTCAGCTTCCGCATTGGAAACATAACATATTGTTATTTTACCTACTGGAATCTGTAGTGGAAGATTTATACTATCCTTATTCGAGAGTTCATTACATTTTGTTTCAAAAAATATAGATTGAATATCAATTTCATTAAATAATGTTATTGTATCTAATTGTTTATCACTAAAAATTTTAATTATTATGTTCTTAAAGTCTTTATCTATGCATATTTCATGAGGTTTACAGCTATAAAAGTCTTGACCAAAAACTTCTTTTTCTTGAAACAATATCAATAAATAAACAAACAAAATTATCTTTTTCATTTACATTCATTATTAAACTTCTTCTTACGGTTTGAGCAAATCATAGAAATGCTTTACTACTTATAATTGGTTTAACGACCTTTTTTATAACGCCTTACAATAATAAATATTATTACTCCAATAATAATTGTCAGCATTATAAGCATATAATTAGGACTTATTGTAAAATAATCAGTTTGTTCTTCCTCAGAAAATTTTTGCCCTCTTATAAATGACATATTATATATTTCTTTTATTAATTAAGATCTTTTATAAAATTCAAATTAAATCAATTTTATACCATAAAAAAACACGCCCGAGAGCGTGTTTTTTTGTTTTATAAACGTAAACGGTTAATTATTTTTTATCGTGTCCGTGTTCTTCGCCTTCAGCGCAGCAAGCTTTCTTTTCTTTACCAGCGCCTTCTTTGCACATTTCTTTGCATTTAGCCATGTCAAATTTACCATCAGCACCGTACATGCTTTGGCATATAGCTTTTTGCTCAGGAGAGCATTGCATACTATCGCAATAAGCAGCACACTCTTCTTTGGTCATGGTCATGCATTTTTCCATATCGCAATTACCCATCATACCGCAATGGTCCATATCTACTGAATCCATAGCGCAGCATTCAGTTTTTGCACCATTTACCATTCCAGCTTGGTCAGCTTTCATACCACCTTGTACAGCAATATAAGGAGCAATAACCAACGAAACGATTGACATTAATTTAATTAAGATATTCATAGATGGTCCTGAAGTATCTTTGAAAGGATCACCAACAGTATCACCAGTTACCGAAGCTTTGTGTGGCTCCGATTTTTTGTAATACATTTCACCATTGATTTCAACACCTTTTTCGAACGATTTTTTAGCATTATCCCAAGCACCACCTGCGTTGCTTTGGAAAATACCCATTAACACACCACTAACAGTAACACCTGCTAATAAACCACCTAATACTTCTGGTCCAAAAATAAAACCAACAATAACTGGCGTAATTAAAGCAATAGCGCCTGGTAACATCATTTCGCGGATAGAAGCTTGAGTAGAAATAGCTACACATTTTTCGTATTCGGGTTTAGCTTTGTATTCCATAATTCCTGGAATTTCGCGGAACTGACGTCTAACTTCCTGCACCATATCCATAGCTGCTTTACCAACTGCTTGAATACACAATGCTGAGAAAATAAAAGGAATCATACCACCTACAAATAAACCAGCTAATACGTTAGCTTTATAAATATCAATTGCATCAATTCCAGCAATACCAACAAACGCAGCAAATAATGCCAACGAAGTTAAAGCAGCCGAAGCAATAGCAAATCCTTTTCCTGTAGCAGCAGTAGTATTACCAACTGCATCTAAATTATCCGTTCTTTCGCGAACTTCAGGAGGTAATTGGCTCATTTCAGCAATACCACCTGCATTATCAGCAATAGGTCCAAAAGCGTCAATAGCTAATTGCATAGCAGTAGTTGCCATCATACCAGCAGCAGCAATAGCTACACCGTATAAACCAGCAAAATAATATGAAGCCATGATACCACCAGCTAAAGTTAAAATAGGAATAACTGTTGATTTCATACCCACTGATAAACCACCAATAATATTAGTAGCATGACCAGTTGATGATTGTTGAATAATTGATAAAACTGGACCTTTACCCATTGCTGTGTAATATTCAGTTACAATACTCATTATGGCTCCTACAACTGTTCCAACAACTATAGCTAAAAATACATTTAATTTAGAAAACTCATAACCACGTAAGTTTAAAGTTTCAGGTAACATCCAGTTTACAATAAAATAAGATGCCACAACTGTTAAAATCATTGAAGACCAGTTACCTAAATTTAAAGCGTTTTGTACATTCGATTTATCGTCTTTAATGGTAACAAACCAAGTTCCAACAATGGAGAATAAAATACCTAAACCACAAATTACCATTGGTAATAAAATAGGCGACATGCCACCAAAATTATCAGTAACTTTAATTTCTTGTCCTAAAACCATGGTAGCTAAAATTGTTGCTACATATGAACCAAATAAATCGGCACCCATACCGGCTACGTCACCTACGTTATCACCTACGTTATCGGCAATAGTTGCAGGATTACGAACGTCATCTTCTGGAATACCAGCTTCTACTTTACCAACTAAATCAGCTCCAACATCGGCAGCTTTGGTGTAAATACCACCACCAACACGGGCAAATAAAGCAATAGATTCAGCTCCCAATGAGAAACCTGTTAATACTTCGATAGCAGTAATAACTGTGTTTTCGCCTAAATCAGCAAAAATGGTTAAGAAAACAATGAATAATCCTCCTAAACCTAAAACTGCTAAACCAGCTACACCTAAACCCATTACAGTTCCTCCAGTAAATGAAACTTTTAAGGCTTGTTTTAAACTAGTACGTGCAGCTTGTGTAGTACGAACGTTAGCTTTTGTAGCTACTTTCATACCAATATAACCAGCAGTTGCCGAAAATACTGCACCAATTATAAATGAAATAGAAATAATCCAGCTTGAGTGGATTGCTTTTCCATTAACTTCGTGAATTGTTCCTGAATAAGCCAATAAAGCCGCAGCAAATACTACGAAAATACTTAATACTTTCCATTCAGCTTTTAAAAATGCCATTGCACCATCGGCAATATAACCTGCAAGTTCTTGCATGTTTTTGTCACCAGCATCTTGCTTGTTTACCCAAGCACTCTTAACGGCCATTACAATAAGGCCAACCACACCCAAGGCGGGAATTGCGTAAATTACACTCTGCATAAATTAAATTTTGTATTGTTTATCTCTTTTTTAAAAATCGAGCGAAAATAGGCTTTATGTACTAAAACAACAACTTTGAATTTATTATACATATAATACATATCAACCAACTGAATGACAAACAATTATGCATGTTAAATTGCTATATCTTTTAATAAAAAATAAATTTAGAACTATTGTTAAAAGACCAATTTTGGGAAATTTTTGTAACCCATTACAAAGCTATTTTGATAAATAAATTGCCGTTTTTACAAAATAAAAAAGCCACCCTATTAGAGTGGCTTTTCGTAATTTGATTAGAAAAATTATTCAGCAGATGCTTTTATTTTGATTTCGCCAGAGCTGGCTTTTTCAAATATTTTAGCTTCAATTTCGGCTGTTAATTCTGGATTATCACTTAAAATTTGTTTTACAGAATCGCGGCCTTGGCCTAATTTGGTATCGTTATAACTGAACCATGAACCCGATTTTTTAATGATTTCGTATTCTACACCTAAGTCAATGGTTTCGCCTAAACGGCTAACACCTTCGCCATAAATAATATCGAACTCTACAGTACGGAAAGGAGGCGATAATTTATTTTTAGCAACCTTAACACGTGTGCGGTTACCAATAATTTCTACACCTTCTTTAATTTGACCAATTCTACGAATATCTAAACGAACTGATGCATAAAATTTCAATGCGTTACCACCCGTAGTAGTTTCAGGATTTCCAAACATTACACCAATTTTTTCGCGTAATTGGTTAATGAAAATACAAACACAACCTGTTTTATTAATAGTACCCGTTAATTTACGCAAAGCTTGACTCATTAAACGAGCTTGTAAACCCATTTTGCTTTCGCCCATTTCGCCTTCAATTTCGGCTTTAGGAACCAAAGCAGCTACTGAGTCAATTACAATAATATCAATTGCACCTGAGCGAATTAATGCATCTGCAATTTCTAATGCTTGCTCACCATCATCAGGCTGGCTAATAATTAAATTATCTACATCAATGCCTAATTTTTCGGCATAAGTTCTGTCAAAAGCATGTTCAGCATCCACAAAAGCAGCAATGCCACCTTTTTTTTGTGCTTCGGCAATGGCATGTAAACTTAAAGTAGTTTTACCTGAACTTTCAGGACCATAAATTTCAATGATTCTACCTACAGGTAAACCACCAATTCCTAAGGCAATATCTAAGCTTAACGAACCAGTAGAAATAACTTGCGTTTCAACTACCAATTTATCGCTCATGCGCATTACAGTGCCTTTACCATATTGCTTATCTAATTTATCTATAGTAAGCTGAAGGGCTTTTAATTTTTCTTTATTATCACTCATAATTCTATGCTATTTTTAGTTCAAAAGTAAGGGTGCTTTTTTTACCACCATTATTTATTTATAAACAATTTATAATGCTTTGGTTTTATTATTTTTAAAATTTATGGTTTGTTTGAGTTAAAAAGAGTTGACCCAATTAACTCATCATAATTAAATTGTAAATTTCTGTTATACACTAAAATAAGGTATTCGTTTTCGGTATTGGCATGATTGCCTTCAAAAATACTTTCATCGGGCTTTTGGGTTTCGTTGTCAAATAATGAATAAATGTATTCGTATCTACCTTGCTTAAACGGAACCTCCAAATCGTAGCGCGACCTATTGGCATTATACGTCATTTTGTATTCAGGTTTTAACTTCCAATCAGAAAATTCGCCAATTACATACACATCAGTATTGGTTGGAATATTGGCAATGGCGCTTAATTGAAACTGTACCAAAGCATAATCGCCATCAATGTCGGTATTATTTCCTTCTTTATTAAACACCACACGCTTTCCATTAAAATCGGTGTATTGAAAGTATTGTTTGCTTCCTCTAGGCTCATCGGTATTAAGCAAGCAGCGATAAACAGAATCAAAATATTTAGTCCTTACATTTTGGCTAAACTGACGTAAATTCCTGATATCGAAAAACCTAAATTCGTTTCCACCATTAAATAATGTTTTATCAAAATAATTGTAATCAAGCTTTCCGTTACTTGCAAATTGAGGCGTAACATCGCGCAGCGCATTGTCCCAACGGTTATTTTGCAAAATTACCACCTTTATATCTTGCAAAGGATTTGGAATTAAGGTAGCATTGTAATCAATGGTAAAATTAAGTTCTTGTTTGGTAAACCTAAATTCGGCTAACGAAGCTGGCTTGGCTGTGGCTGCTATTTTAGTTTGATTATTCAAAATCATGAACCTACGCGTAATGAGTAGATCGTTTTCATCAAAATTGCGATACACTTTTAAAATATAATTGCCCGCAATGCTTGGTTTCATGTTTTCGTTAGGGACCGCTAAATTATAATGTACATATTTTACATAAGTATTGGTACTAAACTTAAAATCGGTAATATTATCAAAACTTAAGCCTTTTAAATACAGACTTTGCTGCATATTGGTAGGCTGCCAATTTTGATCGCAATGAATCAAAGTATATTGAAAATATTCATTTTGAGCACCTAAAATATCAAAACTAAGCTTTAATTGCTGGCTTGTGTTAAGCGAAATAATTGGATACCTGTCGTCAGTTCCATCAATGGTTAGCTGAACAGTTTGTACTTTTTTATCGTAAATTACATTATCGAGCGCAGCTTGCCCAAACAATAACATACTTTTAAAAAATAAAAGAATAATTATACCGTATTTCATCAATTCAAATAAACGAAATTTTTTTTCATTTAGCCTATTTTTTAAACTTTTATGTGGTTTTAAAATAAAATTGGGCTTAATTATTGTATTTGTAATTACGTACACTTAAAATTGAACATGATTATAGTTAGAGCTACTCAAAAACTACTTAATACACAAAGAATAAAACCCGAAAATATAGATTTACAGGATACCCCAATTACAACCCTTGGGCAATGGTACGCCAATACCGTAACCAGCTCATTTAAAGGCAAAAGTCTAGTAATTTATGTTCATTATGATAGCTTAATAACTGTAATTACAACGGGCAAAACCATTAAAAAAACGTTTCCAGAATTTGAAAAACGTTTAAAAAATTTACTTACCCGATTTTCGTTTCCTGAAGCTTTTATAAATGAACAAATGGCAGCTTTTGACAGCCCATTAATTACCAAAACCAATAGCCGTAAAATGCTTGCGCAAATGAATGGTATTACTGACCAATTAATTTATAGGATGTACACCTACGAAAGCTTTGAAGAAATTGATTTGGAGGAGGAAGAAAATATATTGATGCATTATTTGCATGGCAATGCGCCTACTAATTTTTTTACACCTACTAATTATTGGAGCAATTATTTAATAGGCGAAGATCCAATTGGAAACTTTAATGCCAGCAGTGCCGAAACCGATTTAATTAAGCTAAAGCACGATGATACCAAACTAAGCCGAAGCGAAAATTTGCACATGGAAAATCAGTTAATGAAGTTGCAAATTGAAGATATTTTGGGCGGACAAATAATGAATGGAAGCAGTTCTGAAATTCCGGCTGAAATAGAAAATATTTTCCTTAAAAATATCATTGAGTTTGAAAAACAAGCCAAAGCTAGTAAGCAAATAACTGTTTTTGAAGTATTGGGTAAACCCAAGTTTAAACCTGCCGAAAGCTTAACCGAAAAACAACTAAAATCGGAGTTAAATAAGGCTAATATTTTGCTTAACAAAAAATACATTCAGCTGGATTTTTTGGCTAAATACAGCGATTTGGTAAAATATAAATTTATTACCGAAGAGCTGATGAAACACGAAACGCAAAGCCTAAACATGCCCGGCATGATTACTCATTTTATTTACGAAGAGTTTCACCCAAACCACGAGTTTGATATAAAAAACAAGCTAAAACACTTTATTTACAACTTATTAGACCCAGAATTAGAAGCAGGTAATTTTAAATATACTTGTAACCAAAATTTTATATTAAACAGAAAACCAATTACTTTAGAACAGCTGGATGAAAAAGTAAAATACTTTCATTTAATAACCAATACCGATGAGGTAATGGATTACCGCAAAAAAGAAATTACTTTTAACAAAGACCAAACCAAAGCTAGGGTAATAGGCCAACTTGAACTGAAAAAAGAAGGAACTAAAGCCAAAACCAAAATTCCTATGAATTTTAACTTGGTTTGCACCCACGATTGGTGGGAAATTATTGGTTTAGACTTTGAAATGCTTAGTTGATAAGAAATTATAAAAAGCTATAAAAACAAAAAAGCCTAACATTTAAAAATGTTAGGCTTATGTTACCTTCGTTGGTAGCCCGTAGGGGAGTCGAACCCCTCTTTAATGGATGAAAACCATTTGTCCTAACCGATAGACGAACGGGCCATTTTGGGACTGCAAAAGTAGAAATTATATTCAATTATCCAAATTTTTTGTTAACAACCAAGTTCTTTTTGCTAATAATCAAGCAATTACCTAAATCAAAAGCCATAATTATTCCTAAAATAAAGCAAGAGACAATAACCCTAATTAAACTTTACCTTAACCTAAAATGGTTTTTAAGCAAAAACTACTTTATTTGAAGTGTTGTAATGGGTTTTTGAAACAACTATTCAGAATCAAAATACTATAACTTTTATTATATGACTGCAGAAGAATTTGTTATTAATTCAAAAAAGTTAATTCTAACAAAAGAAGAAATTATTCAGAATGATTTATTAGAAACTTACAATAAAGAATTTGATATTCAAGGTAATAATAAATCTTTGCCAAAAATAAATCATTACTTAAACAATGAAATTTTTAATTTTATGAATAACTATAATACCGAAAATTATTTTGTTCTTAAGGTTTTTTTTGATGATGAAATTTCGATAGAAGATAACAGAGTTTATTTTGCTTTTACAGATTATGAAAGACTATTTATTAATTTAGATAATAATGAAATTCAAGCAGTAGATTATGAAGATAGTAATATGATAGAAAATGTAGCTAAAAACGATTTCTATTTTTTTGATGTTTTAAACATCTTCTTAGAATACTCTTCAAATTGTTTAAGAAAGAATATTGATTTTAGAGATGAAAATATTAATAAACAGTACTACGATTTATGTGTAAAAGCGGCTGGAGGAGTAAAATACAAGATGTTTTATAAAAATATATTTAGTTAAATTATATGTTGTTAATAATCAGCGTTTTATTTAGAACATGAATACAATTATAACAAACAGTTTATAAAAACTAAAAGCCTAGCAATTATAAAAATGCTAGGCTTTAAGAGTAGCCTCAACGGGAATCGAACCCATATCAAAAGTTTAGGAAACTTCTATTCTATCCATTGAACTATGAGGCCAAAAACTTAATTGTTTTATTTTTAGGTACTTAATTTACGCCTAAAAACCATTGCAATTATACAATATTTGTTCGGTTCTTTAAAAGCAATTTTATGGATTAATTAATCAGCGGAAACTCAATGGTAAATTCAGTTCCTTGGCCTAATTCGCTGCTTACGCTAATGGTTCCATCTAAAGTTTCCACTTGTGTTTTTACTAAAAATAAACCAATTCCTTTGCCTTCTATTTCTGGGTGAAAACGTTTGTATAAACCAAATATTTTTTCAGCATTTTGCTTGTAGTTAAAACCTAAACCATTGTCTTTTACTGTAATTATAAGTTTATCTTGTACTACTTTGCTTCGCAAAGAAATTACTAGCGGCACATCTAATTTTCGGTATTTTACACTATTGCTTATTAGGTTATAAAAAATGCTGTACAAATAACTTTTTATGGTAGTTATATCGTCTTTTGCTGTAAAGTCTAGATCAATGGTAACATGGTAATTGTGCAACAACATTTTAATGCTAGATTTAATATCAGCTACCAATTTAGACATAGAAACTACTTCTTTATATTCAGCTATTTGCGATTGAATTTGTAAGATATTGTTCAAGTCTTTAATTACTTCATCAAGTTGGACTGTAGCTGAACTTAAAAAATCTACCATATTGGCACGATCTTCTTCGACAATATTCCCTTTTAAATAATCGGCAATACCAAGAATATTGGCCACTGGTAAGCGCAAATTATGAGAAATAATATATGCAAATTGCTCTAGCCTTTTGCTTCTTTTAATTATTTCATCGTTCATTTTATTGCGTTCTTGCTCAGCCTTAATCACTTCTGTAACATCCTGAAAACTAAACACTATGGCATTTACATTATCATCATTTAGTAAATTAGTAATTACACCTTCTATATTAATATAATTCGCATCTTTGTGTTTATTTCTAAATAAAACTTTAACCATTTTACCTGGACAGTTCAGTAAATCATCAATCACTAATTTAATTTCTGCTACATCATCAGGATGAACATTAACTATTCCATTTTTACCTAATAAATCATTGTCGGTAAAACCTGTAACCCTGTATGCCGATGGACTACGATAAATGATATTGAACGATTTATCAAACATCACAAAAACATCTTTGCTATTTTCTATTAAAGATCTGAACCTAATTTCACTTGCTTGTATTTTAGCTTCAATCGTTTTTCTATCAGTAACATCTTGAAAATTAAATACTATTGCGTTTACATTTTCCTTCTTTAATAAATTTGTAATAAAACCTTCTACATAAATAAAATGTCCATTTTTATGTTTAATTCTAAATTCAATTTTTGAACTTTTACCATCATTTAAAATTACATCATTTATAAGGTGTTTAGCATAATTCAAATCATCGGGGAAAATATTGTCAATTATATTGATATTCTGCATTTCTTCATTCGAAAATCCAGTAATTCTTTCTGCAGATTGACTTCTGTATAAAATATTTAAAGAACCATCGAACATGGTAAAGGCATCATAGCTATTTTCAATTAATGACCTAAATCGTACTTCGCTTGTTTGTATTTTCGTCTCTATAATTTTTCTATCAGTTACATCTTGAAAATTAAAAATAATGGCCTTTACGTTTTCATCCTTTAGTAAATTTGAAATATAGCCATTTATATAAATAAAATTCCCATTTTTATGCTTTAGCCTGAATTCTACATTACAACTTTTAAATTTACCCCTTTTTATGTCTAGAATTGTTCTGTATATGTTTTTAAAATCATCAGGATGAATACCTTGTAATATGTTTAATTGAGACACTTCATCATTTCTCCAACCTGTAATTCTTTCTGATGATTGACTTCTAAATATAATATTTAAAGACTCATCAAACATGGTGAATGCATCGCTGCTATTTTCAATTAACGATCTAAATCTAATTTCACTGGCTTGTATTTGAGCCTCTTTGAGCTTTCTTTCTGTTACATCATGAAAATTAATTACTATCGCATTTATATTTTTATCATTTAAAAAATTGGTAACCGTTCCTTCTACATCTATATAATGCCCGTCTTTATGTAACATTCTATATTCAATATGATAGGTTTTTCCCGGATTTTTGACTAATTCATTGTTTATATTATGAAGGTGATTTTTATCATCAGGATGAATAAAACTAATACTTTCAGATTGAATAATTTCTTCATCAGACCAGCCTATTATTCTAGCGGCCGATGGGCTTCTATAAATAATATTATGCTTTTCATCAACCATTGAAAATCCATCGTAACTATTTTCAATTAACGATTTAAACCGCTTTTCATTTGCAATCAATTTTTCTTCTGCAATATACTTTTCGGTAATATTATTAGCCAAAATTAAGCGTGCAGATACGCCATGATAATTTAAGTTTTGCGCAGTAATTTCAACATAAATAATAGAACCATCTTTAATTTTATGTTTCCAAACACCCCTATTTATGATTTTAGAACCAGTATCTAAACCTCGGTATAAATTTATAAAACTAGGTTTATCTGCCTCTTCTCTTATATCAAGGGCTGTCATACTTAAAAACTCTTCTCTGCTATAACCATATTGCTGAATAGCACATTGGTTTACATCTAAAAACTTAAATGTTTCTGCATCAATAACCCACATTGGCATAGGATTATTTTCAAATAATGAATGGTAATACTCTTCGGCCTTACGCAGTTCTTCGGTTCTAAACTTTAAAAGTAATTCTAACTCTTCATTATTGCGCTGAAGATTAGCTTCTAATTTTATATGATTACTAATATCTTTAATAATGAAATAAAAATAATCCTCACCACCATTTTTACTCGAAACCTTATTTCCTGTAGCAGCCCCCAAAAATTTATTTCCATTTTTATTAAAAAAAGTTCTTTCCGATTTCCAAGAACCAAATTCTTGTATTTTATTTTCAATATTACTGATTTCAGATGGGCTAAGTAAAATAAACTTTATATCGGCTGCGGTTTTACCCAATGCTTCTTGTTTGCTAAAACCAAAAAGTTTTTCAGCACCCGAGTTCCAACATATAAATTTTCCATCAGAACCGCGAGCAATAATAGCCTCTGCGCTGTTCTCTATCATTTCAGCTAACAGCTGCATTTGATCTTCAAGGTGTTGAGGTATAAAATCACTGTTCATATTTGGAGTTGCTTTTTTCCTATTAGTCGAATATAATGAAAAGTTTTAAAAATCAAAGAGATATGGATTACAAGCAGAAGAATACTTATACTTTAGAGCAAAAAAAAAAGCTAATTTTTCAATTAGCTTTTTAAAATCATTTTATATTAAAATATTAGTTAGCTTTTAAGCCTAATACTTCAGCCATTTTAGAACCAATTTCTGCAGGTGAATCAACTACATGAACACCACATTCAGCCATAATTTTCATTTTAGCAGCAGCAGTATCATCGTGTCCACCAACAATTGCACCAGCATGACCCATTCTGCGGCCAGCAGGAGCAGTTTGACCAGCAATAAAACCTACCACAGGTTTTTTATTACCGTTAGCTTTAATCCAACGTGCAGCATCAGCTTCGTAACTTCCACCGATTTCACCAATCATAATAATAGCATCAGTTTCAGGATCGTTCATTAATAATTCAACTGCATCTTTGGTTGGAGTTCCAATAATTGGATCACCACCAATACCAATAGCAGTAGAAATACCCAAACCAGCTTTTACAATTTGGTCAGCTGCTTCGTAAGTTAAAGTTCCTGATTTAGAAACAATACCTACTCTACCCGATTTGAAAACAAAACCTGGCATAATACCAACTTTAGCTTGTCCCGGAGTAATAACACCTGGGCAATTAGGGCCAATTAAAGTACAACCACGCGATTTGATATATTCTTTTACTGGAATCATATCAGCTACCGGAATACCTTCAGTAATACAAATAATTACTTTAATTCCAGCGTCAGCTGCTTCCATAATTGCATCAGCAGCAAAAGCTGGTGGTACAAATATAATTGATGTATTAGCACTTGCTTTTTCTACAGCATCTTTAACTGTATTAAATACAGGTCTATCTAAATGAGTTTGACCACCTTTTCCAGGAGTAACACCACCAACTACGTTGGTTCCGTATTCTATCATTTGTTGAGCGTGGAAAGTTCCTTCGCTACCTGTAAATCCTTGAACAATTACTTTTGAATCGTTATTAACTAAAACTGCCATTTTTATTTTTTTAAAAGTGTGGCAAATATGCTATTTTATTTAAATAAAACTAGCGTTTTTATAAGCCACCAAATATTTTTATTGATTTTATATTATTTATAATTACTTGATTTATAGAGCTATTTACTCAAAAAAAATTAAAATCATGTATTAACGTAAACCAAGCGTTCGGTTTTTGAATGAACCAATTCACTCATTTTTTGTAATAATAATTCTTTATTAATTGGTTTGGTTAAATATTCATTTATTCCAATATCAAGGCATTCTTGCATTTCTATTGGATCTGCATTGGCCGATAAAGCAATAATTGGAATATCTTTATCGCTCGAAAACTCCCCTCCCATCCTAATAAATTTAGCTAATTCCACTCCGCTCATATCTGGTAAACCTAAATCAACCAAAACCAAATCAATGTTTTGATTTAATAAAATTTCGAACGCATCTTTACCTTTAAATACCGACTCTACCCTATGGCCTTTGCGCTCTAATATTTTTTGTAAAGTGTAACTATTGGTTAAATCATCTTCTACTAATAGTACATTTAACGACTTACCATCCGAAATTGTATTTATTTGATTATGAGGCGTATTTAAAATATTCTCAAATTGTACATCAAACGATACAAGGGCTTTACAACCAACTGTATCATTGTTATTTAATTCAAACTTACCTTTTAAATCTTCAACATATTTTTTTACAATGTAAAGCCCTAAACCAAAACCATTATTTTCTTCCTTTTTGTTGTTTGATAAAACTAAATCTTTAAGTGTTTTACCATTTAAACCTCTTCCTTCGTCAATAACTGAAATGTATAACGTTCCTTGGGTAAAATCTTGATTATGTTGAGTATTCAAAATTTTTATCTCAATTTTTATTACACCACTGTCGCTAAATTTAAGTGCATTGCTCAAAATATTTTGAACTATGGTGGTAATTTTAGCCTTATCGGCAATAACATAGTGAGGCAAATCGGGCGAAATAAGCTGCGAAAACAATATGTTTTTCTGTTTGCATTGAATTTGGAAAGCAGTAAACACAGTTTGCAATGTTTCTACCAAGTTAAAAGGTGCATTTACAACCACATCATTTTTAGCATCAATTTGTAAATAGCTCACAATGTTATTCATACTAAACATCAAATCATTTCCCGAGGCATTTATACCTGAAAGAAAATCGCGCAATTCGGTTAAGTTTTTACTTTCGTTAGCCAAATAACTAAAGTTTATTAGAGAGTTAAGAGGAGTGCGTAACTCATGGTTAATTCTATTTAAAATATGGCTTTTAGCAGCTGATGAGATTTCTAAATTTTTGCGTTTTTTCTTTTGAGTTAAGAAGTAGATAAACAAAATAGTAATTAAAACCAAAAACACAATAACACATATAAGGCCAAGTAAAACCACATTTTTACGCTGAGCCACAATGGCATTTTCAATAAGTGTAAGCTTATTCACTTTGTTTTCAGCATCAAGCTTTGTAATGGCTTCATCTTTTTTAGCCTTTTCAAAGTCAGATCTAACTCCTTCAATTTCAGCACCTTTATTTGCACTTAAAACTTGTTTTTCATTGCTTTCATTTAAGTAATAAAATGCTTTTTCTTTATCGCCTTTTTTATTGTACAGGTTACTCAGTTGCTTGCAAGCATCAGTATATTCAATAGCATAATTATTTTGCTTAGCTAACTTTAGCGATTGCTCTGCAAAATAAATAGCACTATCTAATTTGTTAATTTCGTAGTAAGCACTCGAAATATTTATGGCTGAAGTTGTAGCATTTAACTTATCATTAGAATGAATGTCAACACTATACGATTCGTATAAAAAAGGAAAAGCTTTCTTAATTTGTTTTTTGGCTAAATATATGGTTCCAATATTGTTAAGAACAGTTGAAATATCGCCAGTTAAATTGTTTTTTCTAAATACCTCTAAACTTTGACTATAATGGTGCAAGGCTCTTAAATCATCGCCCTGAGCTTTATAAATATTTGCTAAATTATTAGAAACCCTAGCATAAGCTATTTCATCACCTAAATCTTTTAAAATTGTATACGATTTATTGTAGTAAAAAGCTGCTTTCTTATCATCATTAATATTTGAGTATAAAGAACCAATTTGGTTACATGCCAATGCTACACGTTTGGGATTATTTGCCTTTTCGCCTTTACTTAACGCTCCCAAATAATAACGCATGGCTTTTGTATAATCCGACTGAATAAAATACAAATTACCCATATTTTGATAAGCCCAAGCTATGGTATTATCGTCAGCCGATTTTAAAGCATAAGAAATTGCAAACAAGTACTTTACTTTAGCATTTTTATAATTTCCATTACTTCTATCAATATAGCCCAAAATAATGTTAGAGCCAGCTAAACCTTTACTGTAACTTAATGCATTAGATAATTTTAGAGCTTGCTTAGCATAATTAATAGCACCGGTGGTATCAGTTTGTTTAATTAACTCTGCTAGCCCAATGTAAATATCTACACGCTGATTGTCTTTTGCATATGGCAACAATGACTCCAAACTATCTTTTTCACTTTCTATTTGGGCATATAAAAAGTTAAATGATAGCATGAACATCAAAATATAAGTAACTATAAATTTGAGTTTTAACATAAATAAATGTTTTAAGCTAACTGATTTGCTATAAATTTTTGTACACAAATATATTTAAATAAATGCTTGTATGCTATAAATATAAATTTAATATGCTGATTTTTTATCAAATAATTTTTTGGCTTACCTTTAAATATATGTTTGCGCTTGAAAACATTAACTTAGCAGCTTTAAATTATGGCAAAAACTTCAACTTCGTTTTTTTGTAAAAATTGTGGCGCTTCATCTAGCAAATGGGTAGGAAAATGCAATAGCTGCGGGGAGTGGAACACCTACGTAGAAGAAGTAATTCATAAAGAAAAGCCTGATTACAAAAGCACTTGGAAAGATACTGGCGGGAATAGCCGTGCCTTAAAACCTGTTCCCATAAACCAAGTGGAGCAAAAAAACGATGTACGCATAGTTTTAAAAGATGGAGAAATAAGCCGTGTATTAGGAGGCGGTTTGGTTCCGGGTTCAGTTATTTTAATTGGAGGCGAACCTGGCATTGGTAAATCAACGCTTTTACTGCAAGTAGCTTTGCAATTTAGTGGCTTAAAGGTACTTTACATAAGTGGCGAAGAAAGTGATACACAAATAAAAATGCGTGCCGAAAGATTGCCATTTAGAAACGATAATTGTTATTTATTTACCGAAACATCTACTCAAAAAATTGGCAAAGCATTTCAAGAACTACAACCCGATATTGTAATTGTAGATTCCATACAAACACTTCAAAGTGAGTTAATTGATGCTACTCCTGGAAGCATTTCGCAAATTAAAGAAACGGCTAGTGATATGATTAGGTTTGCAAAAGAAACTGGAACACCTGTTTTTTTAATAGGCCATATTACTAAAGATGGAGCCATAGCTGGACCAAAATTATTGGAACACATGGTTGATACTGTTTTACAATTTGAAGGTGATCGCCACCATGTTTATAGAATTTTACGAACCACTAAAAATCGCTTTGGTAGTACCAGCGAAATTGGTATTTACGAAATGCAAAATGGCGGGTTAAGAGAAGTTTCAAATCCATCGGAAATATTGATAAGCCAACGCGATGAAGCTTTAAGTGGTGTAACCATAGCAGCCACTATTGAAGGCATGCGCCCATTACTTATTGAAACACAAGCGCTTGTAAGCCAAGCCGTATATGGAACACCTCAACGCAATAGCAATGGTTACGATACCAAGCGTTTAAATATGCTTTTAGCTATTTTAGAAAAAAAATGCGGTTTACGCATGGGCATGCAAGATGTGTTTATAAATATAGCAGGAGGTTTAAGAGTAGAAGACCCAGGAATTGATTTAAGCATCATAGCCGCAATTGTTTCTAGTTACGAAAATATAGCTATTGATAGCAAAATATGTTTTGTAGGTGAGGTTGGTTTAAGTGGAGAAATTAGAGCAGTGAACCGAATTGAGCAAAGATTAAGCGAGGCAGAAAAATTAGGTTTTACAACCATTTACTTATCAAAATTTAATAAGTTACCAAAAAATACAGCCATTAAAATAGTACAAGTAGGTAAAATTGAAGAAATGCTTAGTTTTTTATTTGGGTAAAAAAATAAAATACACTTTAAAGCTTAAATGCCTTATTTTATTGGCATTAAGAGTAATTGTATTAAAATCATTTTATCATTTCTTTTCCACACGCTTTATAGTTTGCGGGCAATAATTATCTTTGCCCAATTTTAAGCAGTTCCATTTTAGAACCCAGCTTCAGATTGCTCCATTCAATCAACAAATTATAAAAAATGCCTAAAGATACCAGCCTTAAATCAGTACTTATTATTGGAAGTGGACCTATTATTATTGGTCAAGCATGCGAATTTGATTATTCGGGAAGCCAAGCCGCTCGCTCATTAAAAGAAGAAGGAATTGAAGTTACTTTAATTAACTCCAACCCTGCTACTATTATGACGGATAAGGTTACGGCAGATAATGTTTACTTATTGCCATTAACAGTTGAAAGTATTGAACAAATATTAAAAGAGCGCCACATTGATGCCGTTTTACCAACAATGGGAGGTCAAACAGCATTAAATTTAGCCATTGAAGCCGATGAAATTGGGCTTTGGGCAAAATACAATGTTCGCATGATTGGGGTTGATATTGATGCCATTAACACCACCGAAAATAGAGAATTATTCCGCCAAAAAATGATTGACATTGGGGTGCCTGTTGCACAATCAAAAGTGGCAAACTCATTTTTAGAAGGAAAAGAAATTGCACAAACAATTGGTTTTCCATTAGTTATACGCCCTTCATTTACCTTAGGTGGAACAGGTGGAGGATTTGTACTTGATAAATCGGAATTAGATGCAGCTTTAAAACGTGGTTTAGAAGCGTCACCTACTCATGAGGTTTTGGTTGAAAAAGCATTATTTGGTTGGCAAGAATATGAATTAGAGTTATTACGCGATAAAAATAATAACGTAACTGTAATTTGTACCATTGAAAATTTTGACCCAATGGGAATTCATACCGGTGATTCAATTACAGTTGCACCAGCCATGACATTGAGCGACAGCACTTACCAACGCATGCGCGATATGGCTATACACATGATGCGCAGTATTGGAAATTTTACGGGTGGATGTAATGTTCAGTTTGCAGTAAACCCCGAAGATGAGCAAATTATTTCAGTTGAAATTAATCCTCGTGTTTCGCGTTCATCGGCATTGGCAAGTAAAGCAACTGGTTATCCAATTGCAAAAATTGCAGCTAAATTGGCAATTGGTTATCATTTAGATGAACTAAAAAATCCAGTTACAAAAACTACTTCAGCATTTTTTGAACCAGCTATTGATTATGTAATTGTAAAAGTTCCACGTTGGAATTTTGATAAATTTAAAGGTGCTGACAAAACTTTAGGCCTGCAAATGAAATCGGTAGGCGAAACCATGGGAATTGGCAGAACATTTACCGAGGCATTACAAAAAGCTATCCAATCGTTAGAAATTAAACGCAATGGTTTAGGTGCTGATGGCTATGAACAAAAGAAATTAGAAGACATAGTTGAGAAACTAAAAAATCCAAGCTGGGATAGAATATTTGCAGTAAAAGATGCATTGAGCTTAGGTGTTCCAATATCGTCAGTAGAGAAAATGACACGCATAAGCCGTTGGTTCCTTAACCAAATTAGCGATATGGTGCATTTAGAAAATACAGCCAAACGTTTTAACGTAACTAATATGCCTAAAGAGGTAATGATTGAGTTAAAACAAAAAGGTTATAGCGATGCACAAATTGCTCATTTATTAGGTGGGAATACCGTAGAAGATGATGTTTGGAACTTGCGCACGCAAATGAATGTGAAGCGTGTTTACAAAATGGTAGATACTTGTGCGGCTGAGTTTCCATCGCCAACCAACTATTTTTACTCAAGCTTTGACCAAGAAGATGAAAGCATAGTTAGTGATAAAAAGAAAGTAATAGTTTTAGGTTCAGGACCAAACAGAATTGGCCAAGGAATTGAATTTGATTATTGCTGCGTACATGGACTTTTAGCTTCGAAGGAATGTGGTTATGAAGCCATTATGATTAACTGTAATCCAGAAACAGTTTCAACCGACTTCGATATGGCCGATAAGTTATACTTTGAGCCAATTTTCTGGGAACATATCCGCGAAATTATTGAAAAAGAAAAACCAGAAGGTGTAATTGTTCAATTAGGAGGTCAAACTGCCTTAAAACTTGCTCGTAAACTACATGAGCATGGCATCAAAATTATAGGAACCAGTTTTCCTGATATGGATCTATCGGAAGATAGAGGTTCGTTCTCAGATTTATTAAAAGAATTAGATATACCTTATCCTAATTATGGTGTGGCCGAAGATGCTGACGAAGCTATTGCTGTAGCCAATAAGGTAGGTTATCCTGTTTTAGTTCGCCCAAGTTATGTATTAGGCGGGCAAGGAATGAAAATTGTAATCAATGATGAAGATTTGGAAAAAGCCGTAATTGATTTATTGGGCGATTTACCAGGAAACCGTGTATTAATTGATCATTTTTTGGATAGAGCCGAAGAAGCAGAAATTGATTTGATTTGTGATGGCGAAACAGTTCATATTATTGGCATGATGGAACATATAGAACCTGCTGGTATTCATAGTGGAGATTCAAGTGCTGTATTACCTCCATTTAGCTTGAGCGAAAATGTTCAAAAACAAATGGAAGATATTGCCACTAAATTGGCCTTTAAAATGAATATTAGAGGTTTGATGAATATGCAGTTTGCCATTAAAAACGAAAAAGTGTATGTAATTGAAGCTAATCCACGCTCAAGTAGAACGGTTCCGTTTATAGCCAAAGCTTATGGCATAGCTTATGTAAATATTGCTACCAAAATAATGTTAGGCCAAAATAAATTAACCGACTTTACTTTTGAAAGAAAGCTTACCGGTTATGCCATAAAAGAACCAGTATTTTCGTTCAATAAATTCCCAAATGTAAACAAGGAATTAGGACCTGAAATGAAAAGTACAGGAGAAGCCATTAGATTTATAAAAGATTTGAACGATCCTCATTTCCGCCAATTAAGAAGTGAAAAGAGTATGTTCTTAAGTAAATAAAAACAAAAAGCCACCTTTAATAAAGGTGGCTTTTTTTATGTATTATAAATTGGGAGTTTTTAGTTTTAAATAGAGTTAACAACATAACTTCGAACTTGCTAAAAGGCAATTTGTCATTTTTTTGATAATTACTTATTAATACCAAGAATTATTACCCCAATAAAAGATAAAACAAATAACTGTTTTTAAAAAACTTCATATGCAATTTCAAGTTGTTAGAACAAATCTTTAGATTAAATTACACTAATCTTTTTAAAATCCCACTCTTTGATTGTCAAATTTTTACAGTTGGTTTAAACACAAGTAACATAACCATAATTTTAATTTATTATTGAAATTCAAAACATACTAAAAATGAAAATAAAGTTTACTCTTTTGGCAATGCTTTTTGCGTTAGGCTTCTATGCCAATGCACAGCAATTAATGACCGAAAATTTTGATTACACTTCAGGCAGTCCATTAACTTCTAATGGTTGGATTGTTACTGCTGCTAACACTACTTTACCTATTTCTGCAAACAATGCTGGTTTAACATTTTCGGGTTACACATTATCGGGTATTGGTAATGCGGCCAAAGTTGATACAACAGGTCAAGACATTTACCGCGATTTGTATAGCAATACTAACTCTGGCAGTTTGTTTACCTCATTTATGTTAAATGTAAATAAGGCAACTACAGCAGGAGATTATTTTTATGCTCTTTTACCACAAACTTCTACTTCAGGTTTTACAGCAAGATTGTTTGTAAAACTGGCAAGCACAGGATCAGGTTATTATAAAGTTGGCATATCAAAAGGTGCTGAAACAGCTGTTTACAGTACAGATAGTTTTGCTTTGAATAATACATCTTTAATGGTGGTAAAATATCAATTTACAACCGGAACTTTGAACGATACTGTTTCAGTATTTAACTTTACCTCATCGTTCCCAAGTACCGAGCCAACTCCAACTGTGCTTTCAACTGGCGGAAATACAGCAGATGCAACTGCTTTAGGCAGATTGGCTTTGCGCCAAGGAACTGCTGCAAGCGCACCTCGCTTAACGATTGACGGTATTAGAACAGCAAATACTTGGGCCGAATTAAATGCAACTACAAGTGCCAATCAACCATCGCCATTTAGTATTACTTTTACTACTACCACAACTACATCTACTAGAATTACTTGGACAAAAAATAGCAATTATATTGACTCAATGATGACCACGATGGTATTTGTAAAACCATTAACAGCAATCAATATTGGTACACCAAATTTATCGCCAAGTGCATATACTGCTAATGCTAACTTTGCCTTGGCTAACTCTTACTATCAAAATGATGGTGCAGCTAAATGTACGTTTTTAGGGGATAGCAATACTTTTTCATTATCAGGTTTAAACCAAAATACTTTATACCAAGTTTCTATTTTCACAGTTAGAAATTTTGACAGTGCTTACTCATTGCCTACCAATTCAAGCGTAACAACTTTAAGCACCGCTCCTAGAACAATTACGGGGCTAAACTTTACTGCTATTGGTCAAACTGGTGCTACCATTAATTGGACAAGGCCAAATGGCTATAACACTGCTAATAACACCATTGTAATTTATTTAAAAGCAGCTACAACCATTGCAACAGGAACACCAAATACGAACCCAATATTAATAAATGCTGATTCAAATTTTATTGGTTCAGGCTCTATTTTAATGCTTGATTCAAACGCACATTGTGTTTACAAAGGTGATACTACTAAAGTAATAGTTACTGGATTAAATCCAGGTACAAACTATTATGTAGCTGCTTATGCTATTAATGATATAGATTCAAATTATTCGCCAGTATTAAATGGTACATTTAGAACCAATAGCCTTGGACCGATTAGTGTTAAATCTGCTACTTTAATTTCATTAAGCAGTAGCAATTGCAAAATATCGTGGACAAAAGATACTAGCTATAGCAATGCAAACTTTACCACTTTGGTATTCTTAAAACAAGGTTCAAATGTAATCCAAGGAACACCTGATAAAGATGTAGCAAATATTTTAGCGAATGATACATTTAGATTAGGTTCGGCTTACCAAAACGATACAGCAGCATTTTGCGTGTACAAAGGTGATTCAAACTTTGTAACACCTCTTGGCTTAAATCCTGCAACTACCTATTTTGCTTTAATTTATGTAGTAAGTGATGCAGATTCTTTATACTCAAATCCTACCATAATTGGTGGAACTACCAGAGGACTTCCTCCGGAAAATGTTTCTGCCATTACTGTAAATGGAATTACAACCACATCAACAAAAATATCATGGACTAAACCAAGCAGTTATACCAACACAAGCTTAACTACATTGGTATTTGTTAAAGCCAACACAGGTATTACCGAAGGTACACCAACTAAAACTGTAACTTATTATAATGCTAGTGCAAACTTCGCATCGTTGGCAAGCACACGTTATCAAAACGATACAGATGCTAAATGTGTTTATAAAGGCGACACTAATTTTGTAAATATTACCTCAATAAATAATTATACCAATTACCATATATTAATTTATGTGGTTCGTGATGTTGATTCTACATACTCAATTAATTCAGCAACAGGAAACGGTACAGCAGGACCAAATCCACCACCACCACCTTTTTATACTATTTCGCAAATCAATGGTATCAATGCTACGACTGGAGTCCCAGATTCATTAAATGTAAGAGTAGCATTACGCGGTATGGTATATTGCGCTAACCAAAGAAATATTGCTCAAGGTGGCATTCAATTTTTAATGAGAGATAATACAGGTGGCATTACCATTAGTAATACAGCTAGTACATTAGGATACACTCCAACCGAAGGTGATAGCATTTCAGTATTTGGAGTTGTTTCAACCACAAGAGGTTTATTAATTTTAAATACCATAGATAGTTTAGCTGTATTGGGTAATGGAAAAACATTAGCAAATCCTAAAGTAATTAACAAACTTGATGAAACTACCGAAAACGATTTAGTAAGAATAAATATTGTTAAGTTTATTAATAAACCAGCAGGTAATACATTTACCGCTAATGGAGCTTATCAAGTAGTCAATTTGAATAACGATACAGCCACAATTAGAATATTTACCAATAGTGGCCTTGCTGGAACTCCACTCCCAACAACAACTTATTTCCATGTAATAGGCTTGGGTGCTCAATCGTCAAATAATGTTGCTCCATTTGCATTTACAGGTTATCAAATATTACCTCGTTATGCTAATGATATCATTGCCTACAACCCACTTTCAGCTTTCAATTTTGTTAATCCAGCAAATAATAACAATGTAAAAATAGAAGGCGATACGGCTCAAACCCTCAATTATATTTGGACAAAATCAATAAACGAAACTCCAAACCCAGCGGCTACTTATACATTATTAATAGATACTTTAAATGGTAATTTCAGAAATCCAATAGCTACCTATCAATCAGGCAATAGTGGTTTAGATACAAGTAAAGCACTTACTTTTAGCCAAATACGTAATTTAATTACTTCATTAGGAGTTACCACCAATCAAAGTATTTCACTCAAATTTAAAGTTGTAGCTAACTCAAGCGTATTTACCATGAGTTCAGACACCATAGTAGTTAACTTTACTTTAGGATATATGGTTGGTGTGCAAAATATGTTAGGTGCCAATTTATTGGTTTACCCTAACCCAATTAACGAAAAATTAAATATTCAATTACCAAAAAATATTGGCAAAACAGCTCAAATCGAAATATTTGATCTAACTGGTAAGGTTTTAATATCGAAAACTGTAAGTACAATAAGTATTAATAGCATTTCGGTTGATTGCGAAAGTTTAACAAAAGGTTTTTATGTGTTGAAACTACAAAGTGAAAACTTGGTATTATCTAAAAAAATTCTTAAAGACTAAACATATTTTTAATTTTATGCAACCCTGACTAGTGAACGCTAGTCAGGGTTTTTAGTTTGTACTAATTCCAACTTTTTAAACCAATTAAAATTATGAAAAATTATTCTCCTATTTCCTTTAAAAATAGATTAGCATTAATGACTTTTCTATTAGTAAGCATTGTGTATAACATGAATGCACAACAACTTTTAACAGCTAATTTTAACTTTACAGGAGAACTGAAAAGCTATGGATGGAGCTCATTAAACACCAATGCAAACATCAATCCTATTAAAACAGTAAGTCCAGGTTTAATTTATACCGATTATGTTTTATCAAATATCGGCAATGCTGCCAAAATCGATTCTGTAGGACAAGATTTAAAAATGAGTTTTGGTGCGCCATTCATGCAAAACAAAATAACCTACACTGCTTTTATGCTAAATGTAAATAAAACAACTTTGGTTGGTGACTATTTTTTCACTTACACCACAAGCAACCCCATTGAAGAATTAAAAACAAAGGTTTATATAAAATCGGCAGGTGCAAATTTTTATAAAATTGGAATAGCTAAAAACAATGAAACTCCAGTTTATGGAATAGATAGTTTTGATTTAAACACCACAAGTTTAGTAGTGTTAAAATATGAATCGGTAAGTGGCAATAATAACGATGTAGTTTCTCTTTTCAATTTCAAATCGGGATTTCCAACTTCGGAACCAATGCCTTTGGTGCAAATAAATTCAGGTACCGATAATGATTTATTGAAAATAAGTGGAGTGGCGCTAATACAAGGAAACGATAGCATAGCTCCTAAACTAATCATTGATGGTATTAGAAGTACAAACGATTGGAGTGAATTAAACAAACCTACCAAACTGCAACTTTTAAGTCTATTTAACCCAAGAGAAATTACAACCAATTCAGTTAAGCTAATTTGGGAGAAAAACAGTGCCTATTTTGATTCGGTTTACACTACCTTAGTTTTTATAAAAGAAAATAATCCCATAAATATTGGTAGTCCAAATATCAATCAAAGTTTTTATACACCTAATTCAAACTTTTTAACGGCCAGCTCATTTTACGAAAATGATGCTAACGCTAAGTGTGTGTTAAACACAGATAGTACCAATATTACAGTTACAGGTTTAAAACAAAAAACCAGTTATCATGCCATTATTTACGCTTACAATATTTTAAATAATTCGTATTCATTGGTATTGCAAACTAATTTTACAACTGCCACCACTTCGCCAAAACCTTTAATTAACTTAACATTTACTGCAACAGGAAAAACCACAGCTAGGGTAAAATGGGATCAACAATTAAATTATTATTCGAATACAAATTATACCACAGTTGTATATGTAAAAGAAAATACAGCCATAAATAATTTAACCACACCCAATACCAATCCTATTAATATTATAAACAACAATGATTTTGCAGCTACAAGTAGTGCATTTCAAAACGATGCTGCAGCTAAATGTGTTTATAAAGGTGATGGTACAGAAGTATTTCTTACTAATTTAACCTCAGGTAAAGAATACTTTATTGCTGCATTTGCCATTAACGATTTAGACTCCAATTATTCAGAGGTAGTTACTACATCAGATTTTACCAATAACAACGGACCTAATAGTGTTATAGCTCCAAAATGGAATGCTTATAACAACGCTTTAAGCGAAATAAGTTGGGAAAAAGATGGATTATACAATGACAATGATTATACCACTGTGGTATATTTAAAACAAGGAAGTGCCATTAATTTAGGTACTCCTAATATAGACGCAAGCACCATTAACGCTAATGCCATATTTGGAAATGGTTCTGTTTACCAAAACGATACTTTGGCTTATTGTGTTTACAAGGGCGATTTAAACCGAGTATTGATTAATAATCTTATAGCAAATACCAATTATTATGCAGTAGTTTATGTAATAAATACTGTGGATACAAGCTACTCAAACCCACGTATTGTAAATGGAATTACCAAAGATGTGCCACCAAGCAATGTATCGAATGTAACAGTAACAGGATTAACCAATTCAACTTTACGTATAAATTGGACCAAGCCTATTGATTATAATAACGACAATTATAACACCATAGTTTATGTAAAATCTAGCAGCCCAATTAATGCACAAATTACCAATAGAGATATAAGACGTAATACCATTGTTAGTCAGTCAATGATTAATAATAAAGGCTCTAAATTTCCAAGTGATTCAAATGCATATACTGTTTATATGGGTGATACCAATTTTGTAATGCTTTATGGCGTAAATAATTACACCAATTACCATGTTTTAGTTTTTGTGGTTCGCAATCAAGATTCAACTTACTCGTTAAATGGCGCAACAGGAGTTGGAACAGCAGCTCCAAATTTACCAATGCCTAACTTATATTTCATCAACCAAATTAATAATGTAAATGATGTAACAGGTGTACCTGATTCAAACAATGTAAGGGTAGCTTTAAAAGGTTTGGTTTATCAAACCAATCAAATAAATCCATACCCAATTGGCATTCAATTTGTTATAAACGATCATACTGGTGGTATCAATATTTACTCAAACACCAGCACTTATAATTACCAACCTCAAATTGGTGATAGCATATTGGTATTAGGTAAAATAATAAGCATGAGAGGGTTACTTAGTTTAGAGGTAGATAGCATTAGTTTAATTAGTCAATTTAAATCTTTAAAACAACCATTTATTACTACCCAATTAAATGAAAATACAGAAAATGAACTGGTAGAAATAAAAAGACTACGCCTCATCAATTTGAATAGCAACGAAAGATTTTGGTCAAGTAATTTAACTTACCAAGTTATAAACGATAGCAACCAACAATTTAACATTAAACTAGAGGAAAAAAACCAATTAGTAGGTAGTTTATTGCCTAAAGACAAATATTTTCATTTAGTAGGAATTGGAGGTCAAAAATCAAATGTAACTGCACCATATGCCTTTACAGGCTATTATATCAGCCCTCGTAATGGAAATGATATTCGCATTTTTGAACCATTGAGCGCATTCTATGTAAACAACCCAACAGCGTTTAACAATTTAGCAATTAATGGCGATACCAACCAAACACTTACCATTAAATGGAGTAAATCAATGCCAGAAGTTACCATTAATAATCCTATTTATGCCTTGCAACTTGACTCTGTAAACGGACAGTTTTTAAATACAAATGCCATGATGTTATCTAACAATATGGGAATAGACACCACCATAACTGCCACTTACGGACAAATAGCAAATGCGCTTGCGCATTTAGGTTTAAGCAACGGCCAAAGCAAAAATTTAAGATGGAGAGTAGTAGCAAAATCAGGCGTGTTTACTCAATATTCAGATACCATTTACTCTAAATTTACTTTAGGTTATCCTGCTAGTGTTAATTCTAATAATAGCGCAAACTTATTGGTTTACCCTAACCCAACTAACAAAGAATTAAACATTCAATTGCCAGAAAATATTGGCAATACAATACAGGTTGAAGTAATTGATTTAACAGGAAAAGTTATATTGAATAAAACATTTAATACCCTTGGTAAAAATGAAATTTCATTAAATACTGAGCAATTGGTTAATGGTATTTACCTAATAAAAGTACTTAGCCAAAACCAAGTATTTGTTACTAAAATAGTAAAAGAATAAATACTTTATAAAAGCCTAAAAGCCTGAGTAGTGTTAACGCTATTCAGGCTTTTTTGTGTGTAATTTAAACAAAAATTACTTTGAAATGAAATGGTTCAAATTTGCAATCCCCTTTTTAAAATACAGCTTAGACAAAAGTATTATGAGATTTATTCATAAAACCTTACAGCTCATTCATAAACTGGTATTTAGGATTATGGCTGCTGTGCCAATGGTGTAAAATATTGGCTCTATTGCGCACTATGGTGTATTGCTGTTTATGAAAATTTTCCCATAACTCAGTATCTTCATTGCCCCAAGTGGTATAGGCTTGGTTTAAGCCTCCTATATTCTCCCAATCGTGCTTTAAGCAAGCCAACATGCCTTTACTTCCATATTGCTCCCACTCGCCATTTTGTTTGGCTATAACCGCTGGTTTTTGGTTATACAAAAAGAAAAAAATGGGATACCAAACTCGTTTAGGCGCAGTAAAAAAATTACAGTATGCTACTATATTTTTAGGTAACGATAAATCGGCATCGCAAATAAAAACAATATCAGTAGCGCTTTGGCTAACGGCTTTATTAAACGTATAAGCACGGCTAAATCTGATGTTTTCACTATCAAAAATCAACGGCCCTTGCCAATGTTTTCTAATCTCTGTTTCTAAATTGGGTATATCGTTCGAATGACAATCAAACACCGAAAGGGTAATTAAATGCCTGTGCTTAACTTGATTGATGCTTTGCAATAAATGGTTTAAATAATTATCAGACCTATTGTAAATTCCCGTACAAATAGTAATGGGTTGTAGTTTTTTAAAAGGAAATAAAGTGTACCAAATATAAATGCCAATGCCACATAAATCAAAATACAAGCTTTTAGGTGCAAACCTGCGCTGCGGGGCTTTAAATAAGTAATAAAATGGGTATTTAAAGCTATTGGGTAATAATTTTTTTAAGGCTTGTAACATCCTTTATTATTTAAAAAAAGTGGTTTTAAATTTGCGCCAAATCCATTTTAAATTAATCCCTTTCATATACATCCACTGCACTTGTAATTTTTCTCTAAAGGCCGCATTTACATTTTGGCTTTTGGCTTTGCCATGCACACGGTATGCAGCCATGTGCATATTGGTATAAAACGAAGTACGATTTTTTAAAATAAATAAAATTAATTCGTAATCAAAGGCATAGTGAAACTTGGTGTCTAAAAAATAATCGCGATTTAGTTGGCTTTTATTAAAAAAACACGAGGGTTGGTAAATATTAGGCAACATGCCAATGTTCAACACCTCTTTAAATTTTACCGGATTACCCACTTTTGGCTTTATTTCGTTACCATTTTCATCAATAGTAGAGCAATTGCCATGTACCATGGCTATTTCGCTATTTATTTCAAAACAAGTAACAGCAGTTTGCACCGCATTGGGCATTAAAATATCGTCAGAGTTAATAAAACAAACTATTTCGCCTTTACACATTTTAAAAGCTTGGTTTATGGCATCTGCTTGGCCTAAATCAGCTTTACATTGCCAATAAGTAATGTGCGAATCGTATTTTTTTATAATATCCAAACTACCATCGGTAGAACCACCATCCATTACAAAATATTCAATATTAGTATAAGTTTGGTTAATTACCGATAATATGGTTTGTTCCAAAAATTGAGCTTGGTTATAACTTGGGGTAATAATGCTAACTAATGGATTGTTCATGTTTAACAAATAACGGTTTTAAAAACTGTAATTGGTAATTTAAGGCTACAAATTTATAAAACTAATCAAATCTTATTGATTTTACTGGACTAATTTTACTAACTGCATTGGCAGGCAATAGCAATAAAATTAAACAAATGGTAAAACAAGCACCATTTACCAATATAAAATCAAATGGCTGAAAATCAACAGGAACAGCACTTACATAATAGTCTTTTTCTGAGAGTTTTACCAAATGAAATTGTTGTTGTAAAAAACCAATTCCTAAAGCCAAAACATTGCCAAGCAACAAACCCCTAAATACTATAAATGCCGCCAAATTGAGGAATATTTTCATAATTGACCTATTTTTCATTCCTAAAGCTTTAAGCATACCTATCATATTGCTGCGCTCCACAATTAAAATAAGCAAAGCTGTAACCATATTGATAATAGCCACAGCAGCCATTAATATCAATATAATCAACACATTAACATCAAGCATATTTAACCAATTAAATAACTCAGGATAAATTAAATTAATAGGTGTAATGCCCATGGTGTAGGGTGTAACTGTAGCCAATAAATCAACTTTAGCTTCTAGCGAATCGAACGAATTGATAAAAACTTCGTAACCAGTAAAAAAGTTAGTAGGCCAACCATTCAGTTTTTGAATTTGCTTCATATCAACCAAAGCATATAAATCGTCTAACTCGCCTAAATTGGTATCAAAAATACCACAAACCTTAAATTTGCGTACCCTTGGAGGTTCTTGAATAAAATAAACAAAAACACCATCGCCTACTTTAAAACCCAATTTTTGTGCTAACGATGAGGAAATTAAAAGTTCGTTTGAAATTTTAGCAGAATCAAAAGCGGGAACATTTCCAGCTATGATACAGTTTTTTAAATAGGTAAAATCAAATTGAGAATCAACACCTTTGAGCACAATTCCTTGAAAATCGTTTTCGGTTTTTATAATACCCGCTTTAATTGCATATTTTTGAAAGTGTTTAAATCCATTTTTAGGATTCAAAAATTGCTCCACATCAACGTTTCCCTCTATTGGTAAACTTTGGTAAGATTGATTTTGATCTAAATTATTAACCAAAATATGCGATTGAAAACTAGAAAGTTTTTGGCTTACCTGCTGCTTGTATCCGCGTGAAATAGCAATGGCCAAAAGCATTACAGTAACACTTATGGCTACTGCCAAAGTAGCTATACGAACTATTAGCTTGCTAAACGAAGTTTGTTTGCTTTGGCTTAACCGTTTTGATATAAAAAAACTTAATTGCAATGGAAATGAAAAATAGAATGGTCAAATATAATATTAGCATTTGTTTTATAGTGCTTTTGCTTTTAAATTATGAAATAAACGCACAAATAATATTAGGTTCGGCTAGGCTAAACAGCTATTTACCTTTGCTAAAAAACAAAAAAGTAGGATTGGTAGTAAACCAAAGTAGTTTAATTGGGCAAACACACCTTATTGACACGCTACTGAGCTTAAAAGTAAATGTTACAACACTTTATTCACCAGAACATGGATTACGAGGTAATTACTCAGCTGGTGAAAAAATTAAAAGTGGTGTGGATGATAAAACTGGCTTACCCATTGTATCGCTTTACGGAAACAATAAAAAACCAACTGCTGCTCAATTAAAAAATATAGATGTTATAGTATTTGATTTACAAGATGTAGGCGCACGATTTTATACCTATATCAGTACGTTGCATTATGTAATGGAAGCTTTGGCTGAAAACAAAAAAACTTTAATAGTTTTAGATAGACCAAACCCAAATGGCGATATAATAGATGGACCCATTTTAGATACCAACTTTAAATCGTTTGTTGGCATGCATACCATACCTGTTTTACACGGCATGACCATGGGCGAATATGCCCAAATGATTAACGGACAAGGTTGGTTAAAAAGTAAGATAAAATGTAACTTAAAAGTTATCAGTATGAGCAATTATACGCATAAAAGTAAGTACATGCCTCCGGTATTTCCATCGCCCAATTTAAGAACTTACAATGCCATTAGGCTTTATGCGAGTTTGTGTTTTTTTGAAGGAACTAATATTAGTTTAGGACGAGGAACTGATAAACCTTTTGAATGCATAGGTTTACCAAATAGCACTATTGGTAATTATGAGTTTACGCCAAAATCTATTCCTGGTGTGGCAGATAATCCACCGCAAAAAGATATGTTATGTAAAGGTTTTTTATTGAGCAATGAAGCTGAAAATATTAGTAAACTAAATTTAAAATGGCTGATTGATTTTTACCAAGCCAGCACAGACACCACACATTTTTTTACTCCTTTTTTTGATAAACTAGCTGGTAGCAGCCAACTGAGGAATCAAATAATTAAAGGACTTTCGGCTGCCGAAATTGAGAAGAGCTGGCAACCAAACCTAGTTAAGTTCAAAGCCATGCGTAAAAAATATATTTTATACAAAGACTAAAATTGTTGCCAAATGAAAATATTAATTATCCGTTTTAGTTCTATTGGCGATATAGTGCTTACTACCCCAGTTATTAGGTGTTTAAAACAACAACTTAGTGCCGAAATACATTATTTAACTAAAACTAATTTTGCAAGCATATTAAACACCAATCCATACATTGATAAACTGCATGTGTTAGATAAAAGTTTAATTGCTAAAGCCAAGGAATTGCAGCCTGAAAAATATGATTATGTAATAGACTTACACAATAATTTAAGAACGCTTATATTTAAAACCACACTAGGTATAACAGCTTATGCCTTCCCTAAATTAAACTTTAAAAAATGGCTTTTGGTTAATTTTAAAATAAACAAAATGCCCCATATTCATATTGTAGAAAGGTATTTTAAACCTGCGAAAATATTAGGCATAACCAATGATGGCAAAGGATTGGATTATTTTCTACCAAGCCATTTTAACTTTGATTACCCTATTGATTTAAATAAACCTTATTTGGCATGGGCTATTGGAGCGCAACATTTTACCAAACGTTTTCCTATTCATAAAATAATTAGTATTTGTAATAAACTAAATATGCCTATTTATTTATTAGGCGGGAAAGAAGATGAAGAAAATGGAAACCAAATAGCCAAACAAACACATAACCAAGTGGTAAATTTATGCGGTAAATTAAGCCTGCATCAATCAGCTTATGTGGTAAAAAACTGCAGCCTTTTAATTACCAACGATACTGGCTTAATGCATATTGGCGCAGCTTATCAAAAACGTATTATTTCGCTTTGGGGCAACACCACTCCCCTACTTGGCATGAACCCTTATTACGGGAATAATGATGTTAAACAAGCCTTATTTGAAAACAATAATTTATCATGCAGACCATGCAGTAAAATTGGGCATCACAGTTGCCCTAAAAAACATTTTAAATGTATGGAAGATTTAGATATACAAAGTATTGAAGAGGAAATAAAGTTGATGATTGGTGGGATTTGAGTTAACATTTATTGAAATCTTAGCATTAAAACCTTAGCAAAAAAATCTATGGTCCATTGACCATTCACTTTTAATTTTTTCATTCATACAACTATCTTTTAAATGCTGTTGACTAGTTAGTAAGAGCGCGTTATTTCTAACCATTTAAATTTTACTGTTATGAAAACCTTTTTACTGATAAATTTACTTTTGCTAGTGAATATTGGCTTTGGTCAAAAACACAAAAATTATCAATTAGTTGGAAATATATCTGAGTATGGAAATTCACCAATAAATAATGTTGTTATAACTTTGAATAATAACAATAAATTATATCAAACAAAAACAGATTCTAATGGAAATTACTGCATAAAAAATTTAGAGTGTGGAGTTTATAGTATAATCTATAAAAACGATTTCATGTGCTTAAAATATTACAACTTTTCAATTGATAGTAACTGTACTAAAGATATTTTAGTAAGACAAAGTTGTGCTAATTATTTTCAATCATTTAAACCAATTATGGGTAGATTTATAAGTAATTCTTGCCCGTTGCAACGAAAGCCCAATCAAAACATCAATGCCATTGCTGCTTATTTCCGTGGAGTAGATTCTCGTAATGGAGAAACTCCTAGTATAAAAGGTTCTCGCCCTGAAAACACTGCTTATTATATTGATGGTGTTAGGGTAAATTATTTTACTGGTGAATTAATAATTGGTAAGCAATAATATCCCATTATTCTAAAAAATCAGTTACTGCTAAAAGCCATTCTTTTTTGTATTTATTCAAATAATTTTCGTGTGCTGCATTCGCAAAAGTTACCAATTTTTTAGGTCCATTTAAGTTGTTAAATATTTGATTGGTTTCATCCAACGAAACTTTATCATCCTTCAATCCATACAAAAGTAAAACGGGACATTTAACTTGGCTGGCATAGTTTTGGGGATTATGATTAAATGCGTTAAAACCATTTATAGTACCTCCCCAAAACACTAGCAAATAAGCCATTGGAAAACTTGGCACATGCATATTGTTAAACCGAGCTTTTACAGTTTGAAGCATGGTTCCAAATGGACATTCAATAATAATTTTTGCAGCTTTTAGTTGGTAATCGTTTTGTGCTTTTAAAATAGCTGCTGCGCCCATGGAAGTGCCAAATAAAACAATATTTTTTTCACCTAAACCTTCCAAATAATCAAAGGCTGTTTTTACTTGCTCCGCTTCTTTAAAGCCAATGGTAGTTTGGTTTCCTTCCGATTTTCCACTTCCCATAAAATCGACCAACAGTGTGTTATAACCTAATTTTATAAACTCATTTGCTTTATCAATCATTTTACTTTTTTGCCCACCATAACCATGAAATAATATAACCGTTCCCTTTGGGTTATCTATTTTGCTTAACCAACAAACTATTTTTTTATTACTGTTTAAAATTATTTCAGAAAAAGGGAAATTTGGACTACTAATATTTTGAGGACGAGGCAAACTTACTCCCAACAAAAGTGCTTGAAGTTTTTCGGTAAAAACTAAATCTTTAGGGTCTTTTGGTTTTTGGGTAATGGTTTCATCAAAATGAGTAAATTTATATGCATGAAAGCAGGCAATTGTATTGATAATTACAAATAGGTAAAGAAGAAAACGGGTTAAGCGTTTGAGCATTTATAATTAGATTATTCGTTTTAAAATATAGTCAGGATTACGGCTCGCACTTATTACCAGAAGTATAGTTACAATATTGCTTTCAATTGAAAAATACACTAAATAAGGGAACTTTTGGAATAGTGCAACATGGATATTTATGTCATCTATATCTTGAAATATTTTAAAAGACATTGGTCGATTGGCAATATCTTTTAATAGCGATTTGAGCTCGGCAATAAATTTATATCCTAAGTTTTCTTGTTGTTCCTCATACCAAACAAAAATTTCATCAATGTCTAATTCTGCTTCTTCCGAAATATTTAATTCGAAACTACTTTTCATATTTACTCATTACCTCAGTCCAAGGTTTGGTTGTTTTTTCTGAGTTCTTCAAATTAGCAAGGCGCTTCTTTAGCACTTCAATATGTTTTTGTTTAATATCATCAGTTGGATAAAATTCTCTTAAGTTAACCCAAAGAAATTCCATCAGTTCTAATTTATCTGATTGATTAAGATTAGATATTTCTTGTTTAATTAAAGCATCCATGTTTCAAAAGTAATTATATTTTTTATAAATTTAGTTTACAATTTATGCTTAATTCTCTAACCTTTTAACCAACATAAATATATTGCCCTCTAAGGCTAAATAGCCATATTCATAACAAAATATATAAGAAGCCCCAGCTTTAGTGGTATAAGTATGCGTTTGGTAATTAAAGTTATAACCTAAATCTTGTAATTTTTTTAAGGTTACTTTTGTTTTTCCTTCTTCTTGTGGAATAAGACTTTCTAAAATTCTACGGTTTTTGCGCAACACATTATTAATGGTTTTCATCAATGCAGTGCTATCGCTATTTAGTTTGTTATTGTAATTACTTCGACAAGCATCATCACAAAATTTTTTATCAATACGGCCTTTTAATATTTCGCCACAGCTGGCACATGTTTTAGTTTCCATAATAATTATTAATATTTATTCAGATTAAATTTTGTTTTTAAATTGACTAATTACTCTTTTTGTTTAGCTTTTTTATATCTTTTTCTCAATAAAATTACACACCAAGAAAATAAAAAGATGATACTAAATAAAATAATAATATATATTATTAAAACTGAAAACAAATCGGATTGATAAGACAAGTTAAAACAAAGCAAAGCAATCAAAATACTTGATGTTCCAATTCCTGTAAATTTTTTTCCGCCTTTATAGGGAAGCCAAAAGCAAAGAAATGCCATCATAAAGAGTGCAGCATAAATTACTTTAAAAATTAAATCCTCCATAAGAAAATCAATTATTTACAAGTGCAATATAAATAAATTATTTCCGATTGCAAACGGATAAATACGTTTATTAACGGAACTAAATGGATAATATACGAATCGGGTTTGGGGGCCGCCACATCTTTGCAGTGTTGATTTACAAAAACAATCGAAATGTACGATCAACAACAAGTTCAATTTATTATTTCATTTAAAAAACAAAAAAACAACACGTATGAACAACTTAAGAAACAGCATCCGCTTAATTGGTAATTTAGGTCAAAATCCGGAAGTGAAAGAAACAGCAAATGGCAAAAAATTAGCTAAATTTAGTATAGCCACTAACGAAAGCTACCGCGATGAAAATGGTAAAGAAGTAAAAGAAACCATGTGGCATAACCTAGTAGTTTGGGGTAAGCAAGCCGATACAGTAGCCAAATATTTAAAGAAAGGCAGCGAAGTAGCCATAGAAGGCAAATTAAGTAACCGCAACTATACCGATAAAGATGGCATCAAGCGTTATGTAACCGAAATAGTAGTGAATGAATTCATAATGCTTGGAGGTAAAAATAACTAGTAATAACAGAAAGTATAAAAAAATTATTTAAGTATAAAATCAAATTTTAAAAAAACAACACGTATGAACAACTTAAGAAACAGCATCCGCTTAATTGGCAATTTAGGTCAAAACCCAGAAGTAAAAGAAACGGCAAATGGCAAAAAGTTAGCTAAATTTAGTATCGCCACTAACGAAAGCTACCGCGATGAAAATGGCAAAGAAGTAAAAGAAACCATGTGGCATAACTTAATAGTTTGGGGCAAGCAAGCCGACACTGTAGCCAAATATTTAAAGAAAGGTAGCGAAGTAGCCATAGAAGGCAAATTGAGCAACCGCAACTATACTGATAAAGATGGTATTAAACGTTATGTTACCGAAATAGTGGTGAACGAGTTTTTGATGCTTGGTGGTAAAGCTGATTAACAAATTACTTTTATCAACTATAAAAAACGCTTAGCGCAAAATGCGCTAGGCGTTTTTTTATTTAGTATTATCAATAAATTATGTTTCAAAAATCCTAAATCAAAAATCGGTTTTTTATTATATAATTGCATTAAATAAAACTTTTAGATAAAAATATGAAAATAATAGTACCTATGGCTGGTATGGGCAAACGCATGAGGCCACATACATTAACTACCCCAAAACCTTTAGTACCTGTTGCAGGTAAACCAATTGTTCAAAAACTAATTGAAGATTTAGAAAAAGTTTGCGGTAAAGGAATTGAAGAAGTAGCTTTTATTATTGGCCCAAGTTTTGGCAAAGCCGTTGAAAAAGATTTGATTGCTGTAGCCGAAAAATTAGGTGCAAAAGGCAGCATTTATTATCAACATGAAGCATTGGGAACTGCCCATGCTATTATGTGTGCCAAAGAAAGTTTAGATGGAAATGTATTGGTAGTTTTTGCCGATACTTTATTTAAAGCTGATTTTGTATTAGACAGAAGCAAAGAAGGAATTATTTGGGTTCAAAAAGTTGAAGACCCTCGTCCGTTTGGAGTAGTAAAAGTAAATGCCGATAATGTAATTACCGATTTTGTAGAGAAACCAGAACATTTTGTATCTGACTTAGCCATTATTGGTATTTATTACTTTAAAGATGGTGCTTACTTACGTTCTGAATTACAATATTTATTAGATAATAATGTAACTGATAAAGGCGAATACCAATTAACCAATGCTTTGGAAAACATGAAAGCAAAAGGCACTCAGTTTGAACCAGGAAAAGTAACTGAATGGTTAGATTGTGGTAACAAAAACTCTACAGTTTATACCAATGGCCGCATACTTTCGTACATGCACGATGACAAAGAAAACATGGTTCATGAGTCGGTTCAAATGGAAGGTTCAGTAGTTATTCAGCCAAGTTATATTGGTAAAAATGTAAAACTAAACCGCAGTGTAGTTGGCCCTTATGCTAGCATTGGCGATGGCTGTACAGTAGAAAATTCTGTGGTAAGCAATTGCATTGTTCAAACCAATACCAAATTGGTAAATGCAGTAATTGATAATGCCATGATTGGCAACAGTGTAGAATACCATGGCGAAGCTAAAGACTTAAGCATTGGCGATTTTACAACAGTATTGTAGTTGTCGGATGATAGTTGTTAGTTGATAGCAATTGATAAATAGAAAAGCTGTACTTTTAAAAGTGCAGCTTTTTTTATGTTGTCAGTTCGAGTGTTTTAAAACATTTTGAACAGTCTCCAACTGTGGAAGTACAGGGTAAAATTTCGCAATACACAAACACAACTGTGGGATGCCATCATAAAATTTTGTGATGCATAAATACAACTGTGGAAGTACATGGTAAAATTTTGCAACACATAAACACAATTGTGGAAGTACATGGTAAAATTCTGCAATGCACAAACACAACTGTGGAATGACATTGAGAAATTTTACCATGCCGTTCCTTAAAATTATTATTATTATCAAACAAATGAATATAATTGTATGAGAAAAAGCGAAACAAACATTCGCCTATACACCCAAAATAGGGTAGATTGGCGAATATTTATAGCGCATATACACAAGTTATAGGGCATTTTAAGGACAAGCCAAGTCCATGAGTTAGACGAGGTAATTTTAAAATATAGATAATGTTTAGAGACGACCTATTAGAAGAACTGGCAAAAACGCCTTTGGAAATAGTGCCAATAAAATCAATTATTGACAAGTATTGTGACGTAATTATAGAGTTTCCTAAGGAAGACAAGCAAAAGTACGAAAGTGAAAGGCTTAAAATAATTAGCGTTTTACGAGAGTTACAAAAAAGAGATTTCATTGAACTTATACCAGAGCGTGGGTTATCTGCTCAAAGTGAATTTAATCCCAACACAGGAAATTTGAAATTTTCAGAGGGGACAGATATTCGTGCCATGCTTACGACTGTTGGCGAAAAAGAAGTAAATAGGAATAAAGACCAAATTCTAACTCGACAACTTGCCGATTCAACTAAAAAAGCCAACAAAACATCGATAAGATATGCGTGGATAAGTGGATTTTTTATAGGGCTGGGATTATTATTTCAGATATTAACTTATATACAACAAAAAGAGCCCATAGATATACAGCGGGAGCAAGCAGATATAGAATATAAATCATTACACAAAACTCTGCACGACAGTCTTTGTCCGTTGTTAAATCCTCGTCATAAACAGGGTAACAAGAACGGAAATAAGGTGTATTTATCAAAAACTGACACAACTTCCAAAACCAAGTAAGGTTAGCCGCAGTATGTGTGTGTTTTTGTGTGTTTTGTGTTTCCATAAGATAAAACGCCCTATAACACACGCTAAAAGCAATTAGGGCGTGTGAGTTTTTAATACTCATTATCCCTAAAAGCCCCTAACTGCTTCTAGCGTGGGAACGTTACAGGCAATGTTAAACGACCACACAATCACGGCAGTTTGTAAAATCATCGGTGACTTTTAGAAAAAAATTATCATGGACAGACAAACATCTAACACAACTGAAACGGTTGGGACAACAAAGTAATATTCAAAATCATTTGCCTTTTATTTTCTTTCTATGCTTTACACCAAAGTCAATTAAAGCGTTTATTACAGGTTCGGTTTCTTTGGCGTGTTTTGTAAGTGCATAAGAAACGGTAACAGGCTTTGTGTTATTGACAGTTCTTGTAATCAGCAGGTTTTGCTCTAATTCCTGTAATTCTTGTGACAGGACTTTTGGCGTTATTCCGGCAACAGTTTCTTGTAAGTCTTTAAACCGCATTGTTTCAGAAGTTGAGAGTATTTGTAAAATATAGAGTTTCCATTTACCACTCAACAACTCAATAGAATCTTTAAATGCCAATATCCTTTCAGTACAGGTTGCCTTGTCTTTGTTATTACGAACTAAACTCATTATTTAAAAAGTTACTTTCCTAAAGGTAACGGATAGCAAAGGTAAAGTAAATATCTAATAGTTTTGTGCCGTAAAAAATTACAGAACAAAAAACAGTATGTACGGTAAGACACTTTTAACACTTAATTTCCTTGTATGTATTTGTTTAACAAGTTGTGCCCAAAATAAAATAAATATGGAATTAATAAATACACTCACAGGACATTCAAGGCCTGTTTTTATAGTAGCTTACAGTCCTGACGGAAAATATGTAGCATCGGGTTCAGGCGATAAGACAATTAAAATATGGGAAATAGAAAGTGGCAAAAACATTCAAACCCTGTCGGGACATTGTGAATGGGTTGGAGCTTTGGCATACAGCCCTGACGGAAATTATATTGCATCGGGTTCGGGGGATAATACGATAAAAATATGGGAAGTGAGAAACGGAAATTTATTGCGAACAATAACAGGAATTACCGATTTGATTGGAGCTGTTTCATTTAGTCCAGACGGAAAATTTTTAAGTGCGGGTTTATACGACAATACTATAAAAATTTGGGACACTTCAAACGGTATATTAGTGCAAACTTTATCGGGACATACAGAACCAGTAAGAACCATTGCATATAGCCCCAACGGAAAATATATTGCTTCAGGTTCACGAGACCATTCGGTTAAAATATGGGACATAGCAAGCGGAAAAGTAACGCAGGATTTAACAGGACATTCTTATTTCGTTTTGTGGGTTGCATACAGTCCAGACGGAAAACATATTGCTTCTAGTTCAAAAGACAGTACACTTAAAGTATGGGAAACCTCAAGCGGCAAACTACTTCATACATTTGAACATTCTGACGAAATTAGTTCTGTATCTTATTTCTCAAACGGAAAACACCTTGTAGCTTGTTCGTATGACGGTTCAATTACTATTTTAGAAACATCTACTTTCAAACCAATCTACACACAAGCAGGACATTCAGAATGGGTAATATCTGTTTCTTGTAGCCCCAACGGAAAATACATTGCATCAGGTTCGGGCGACAGCACCATAAAAGTATGGAAGATTACGGAATTTAATTAAACAAGCAATAACAGACGACAAAAAAACACTGCCTGTAACAGCACCTAAAACTTATGCGGGCGACATCAAAGCATTTGCAAATTCAAGGTCGCTCCGCGAAACATATTTTCATTTTGCAAATGCATAGAAACATAGTATCTTTATTTAAACGTTTCGGTAGACAGTGTTTCAAAACCGCACAAGTTCTAGCTGCAAACCGTTAGTACCAATGGTAAGACGACACAATAACAGACCAATGATAAACATAAAAGCAATATACTTTTTGACACTTTTGACTTTCACACTAACCGCTTGTGGACAGACAAAAGGTGACAGAACTATTCTTGGAAAAGAGTACGCGGAGCAGGAACTTAAATCTTCACTTGACGACAAATCAAAGCACAACATAATTGACAATAAGACAGCAATTATTAAAGACAGTCTAACTGCAATAAATGTAGCCGAACCAATCCTTTTCAGTATTTACGGCAAAGACAACATAGCTAAACAACGACCTTACGAAATTTATTTCAAAGACAATTATTGGTTAATCACTGGGACACTTCCTTCGGGTTGGAAAGGCGGGACATTTTTAATAATCATTGACTCACGAGATTGTAAGGTTATTAGAATATCTCACGGAAAATGACAACAACAATGCGACACGAACGAACCACTTGTGCTTACAGGCGTTTGGCAAAAAAGCAGGTTCAGTGCTCCACAGACACATTTGTGATTAAAGTAAATTTTTACACTGCTTGAATATTATTAATAAAATTAATCACCTTCGCTAAGACTAAAACATTTAGTGGTAATCTTCAAAACAAATAAATAATGCCTAAAGAGAAACAAATCGGACTTTGCAGAATATGCGGACAGGAAAAAGAATTAAGCTACGAACATGTTCCGCCAAGAGTAGCATTCAATAAAAACACTAGACATGTTTCTGTTTCTATGGAGGCTTATGCTAAAGTTGATAACCCATTAGAATATTCTCCAAAAGGAAAAATTCTGCAAGGAGGTATTGGGTATTATTCCTTATGTAGAGAATGTAACAGCTTCTTGGGACGAATGTATGTGCCAGCTTACGAGAAGTGGGTAAGATCTGGTTTTGAAATTATTTCGAAATACAAATATGATTATATAAAATACATTGCCCTTCAACAAGAACCATTAAAAATATTAAAACAAATAATTTCAATGTTTATTGCAATGAATGACGAATGGTATTTAAGCGAATACCCTGAATTAGCTGAATTCGTGAAAGACCCCAAATCAACTTTCCTTCCCGACAAATACCGAGTATTTCTTTATCTTAATAGTGAAGGAAAATATAGATATGCTAAACATACCACTTCTAGCCATCCAGGACTTGGAATTCTTAACTCAACTGAATTGGCATTTCCGGAGTAATAGACAAAATAGTTCCTATTTTTTAGATGTTTTGCTCAAGTGGACAAA
>CAZGVO010000004.1:243770-306789 GCA_964529175.1 uncultured Bifidobacterium sp. | reverse complement strand
ATTCAAAATAACGAACCTTACAAAAATTATTTGCTTTTGTCATAGAATTCAACCACGGACAGAAATCTGTGTTTTCTGTGAAATCTGTGGCTATATTATTTAGTTAAAAAACTCACGCATTCTGTCAAAAAAACCTTTGTCGTTAGCGTTTGGTTTTGGTCTAAAATTCTCTGAATCACGCAATTTTTCTAATATTTCGCGCTCTTCATTATTTAGCTTTTGTGGTGTCCAAACGTTTACATGAATTAATTGATCGCCTTTAAAGTTGGTATTTAATTCTGGTAAACCTTTTCCGCGTAAACGTAAAATTTTTCCAGCTTGTGTACCTGCATCAATTTTTAGTTTCACTTTTCCATCCACTGTTGGTACTTCTACTTGTGTACCTAAGGCTACATCAGCAAAATTAATGTATAAATCATACACTATATTATTGCCATCGCGTTTTAAAATAGCATCCTCTGCTTCTTCAATTAAAATAATCAAATCACCAGCAGGGCCGCCCATTGGGCCAGCATTACCTTTACCACTCATGCTTAATTGCATGCCATTAGCCACACCAGCAGGAATATTTACCGACACAATTTCTTCTTTATTTACCAAACCATCGGCATTAGAACCCGCAGGGCGTTTACCCATAATTCTTCCTGTTCCGTGGCAGGTAGGGCAGGCACTTGTAGTTGCCATTTGACCTAAAAAAGTATTGGTAACCCTGCGTACTTGACCCGAACCTTTACAAGTTCCACAAGTTTCAAAACTTAAACCTTCGGCCATTACCAAACGGCCAAATTTTAGTTTCTTTTCTACTCCTGTAGCTATTTCTTGTAAAGTTAATTTTACTTTTAAGCGAATATTACTTCCTCTAACTCCGCGTTGTCCGCCACGGCTTCTTCCTCCGCCTCCAAAAAACGATTCAAACGGGCTTCCATCATTTCCAAACACATCGCCAAATTGGCTAAATATGTCGTCCATGTTCATGCCTCCACCGCCATAGCCACCTTGGCTACCAGTGCCAGCATGTCCATATTGGTCGTAACGTGCTTTTTTATTGCCATCGCTCAATACTTCATAAGCTTCAGCTGCTTCTTTAAATTTTTCTTCAGCTTTGGCATCACCAGGGTTTTTATCAGGGTGATATTTAATTGCCATTTGTCGGTAAGCTTTTTTTATATCAGCATCCGATGCGCCTTTGCTTAGTCCTAGTACTTCGTAATAATCTCTTTTTGCCATGTATTTTCAATTGAATTACAAAGTTGAAAAGATTAAAAAATTACAAGGTTTTGTAACTTTTTAATCTCTCTAATTTTGTAATCTTTTAATTCCTTAATCTTTGTAATCTTATTATTCGCCTACAACTACTTTTGCAAAACGAATTACTCTTTCATTTAACAAATAACCTTTTTCTACAGTATCAATTACTTTACCTTTCATATCTTCCGAAGGTGCTGGAATATTGGTAATGGCTTCGTGAAATTCACTGTCAAACGGTTTGTTGGTGCTTTCCATTTCCTTTAATCCTTTACTAGTTAAAATGGTTTTTAATTTATGGCTCACTAACTCTACACCTTCTTTAACTGCGCTCACTTCGGTAGCTTTTTCCATGGCTTTTGAGGCGCGTTCAAAATCATCTAAAACAGGAATTAGCGACACCAAAACCTCTTTATTGGCAGTCATCATTAATTCTACTCTTTCTTTTGATGTTCTGCGTTTGTAGTTTTCAAAATCGCTGTATAAGCGTAAATATTTATCTTTTGCCTCGGCTAATTCTTGCTCAATAGTTTTTACTGGTTCTTCTGCCTTTTGTTCTTCATTAGTGACAGTATTGTCAGTTTGCTCACTCTCATTAACTGGATTCTCGGCAGTATTTTCTGTGGTTGAATCGTTTGTTAACTCTTTCTCTTGCTCGTTATTCATGGTAATTAGTTATTTAATGCTAAAATTATTTTATTTTTTATACCCTACCTTATCAAAAGTATTGCCACTGGAAATTTTGACCGATTTTTTATACAAAAAAAGACCCAATTGCTTGGGTCTTTAAGTGAAAATTAGTTGAAAACATTACTCTTTAATAATTTTAATGGCTTGTTTGTTCATGCCATCAATACTTAATAAGTAAACACCATTGGTTAAAGATTCCGTATTGATAATGGTTTCGTCTAAATTGAGTTTACCAGAAAGAACGGTTTGCCCAATTAAATTGGTTATAATATATTTTTTACCCAACATATTGGTTTTATTAGTTATGGTAAGTGTTGATTTAGTAGGATTTGGAAATACTTTTAAATCATTTTCTAAACTTAATTCATTTAGGCCAACAGTAACTGCTAAATTTAATGAAGTAGAATCTGTACAACTATTGTTATCAGTAATTTGCGCAGCAATTTTAGCATTGCCAGCATTGGTAAACAACACACTAATTTGGTTAGTTCCTTGCCCTGATTGAATGGTAGCGTTGGTTGTAGTCCAATTATAAGTGCTATTAGCTTGATTTAACACCGAATAAGTAAAAGGAATAACACTGCTATTAGGATTAACATTCCCTGAAATAGTGCCAATTTGAGGATTTGCATTAACAGAAATATTTTTAGAAATGGTATCAATACATTTTTCATTGGCAATTGCCACCAAACTAACAGGAATTACACCCACTTTATTGGTTGAAAAATTAGCAGGATTACGCAGAGTAGAAACGGTAACTCCATCTATAGTCCACAAATAGTTTAAAGTATTGTTATTAGGTGTGCTATTGTTGGTAAACACAAAATTATTTCCACGCAAACATTGGCTCATTTGGTTCACCGAAAAATCAATATTGGTAGCTTTGGCAACCACATTTACATTTTTAACAATACTATCACTACAACCATTTGCAGTGGCCACTAATTTAATAGCATAATTTCCAGCGTTGGTGTAAACTTTATTATTATTGATATTATTATTAGCTGTATTATCTCCAAAATTCCAATTATACGTGCTACCACCAACACTTGAATTTAACAAAGTAAATCTATTACCAGTTATACATTGCAAGGTATCGTTAATAGTAAAATTAGCAGTAGGGTTTGCATTCACAATCACATTACTTGAGAACGAATCAACACATTCATTATTGGCATTTACTTTCAATTTTACAGCAAAAGTACCAATATTGTTAAATGTAATATTAGGTGAACGTAAAGTTGAAGTATCACCATTTCCAAAAGTCCAAAAATAAGTTAATGAACTATTGTTAGGAGTACTATTGTTGGTAAACACAAAATTATTTCCAACCAAACATTGACTAGCTTGGTTAATAGAAAAATTAACACTATTTGCTTTAGCAACCACCGTAATTGGTTTGATAATTGAATCAATACAACCATTGCTAGTGGTTCTTAACTTTACCAAATAGTTTCCTGCATTGGCATAAGTTTTTGAAGGATTTACATTGGCACTAACCGTATTGTCACCAAAAGTCCAATTATAATTATTGCCATTTCCAATACTAATATTTATAAAATCAAATTTATTTCCAGTAATACACTGTATGGTGTCGTTAATGTTAAAATTAGCTATTGGTGTACTATTGATAATAATTGTTTTGGAGACTGAATCTTTACAATTAAAGTTTGAAGTAACCACTAAAGTAGCAATTATAGAACCGCTATTGGTAAATACTTTGCTAGGAGATAGGGTTGTAGAGGTGGTATTATCACTAAAAGTCCAGTTATAACTCATGGTTCCACTAGCTATGGTAGATGAATTATTGATATTAACGGCATTAAGAGATGTACAAATTATATTTGTTCCAATATTCGCTATTGGTTTTGGTAATGTAGTAATTTTCTTAACCAAAGAGGTATCTGTGCAACCCGTATTAGAAACAATTACACGGTAATTACTGTCATTATTTATAATCAAGTTGGAGTTGGTAGCGTTGTTTATTACTTGATTATTGTTCAACCATTTGTAAGTAAAGTTACTACCAATAGGAGATGCTTGTAAAGAGGTAGTTAAGCCATTACAAATAGAATCTTTACTGCTGGTGATGGTTGGTTTTGCGAAACCGCTTACCATACTGATTGATATATCAATTCCTTTAAAGCTAGTGTCAGAACTACAATTTACACGTATTCTATAATTTTTATTCAAAGGTAAATTAGCAGGGATGTTTACAGTAATTAGCCCTGCAGTATCAGTACTGAGTTTACTCCCAATAGTGGTTGCATTATTAAATGAACCCAATGAATCAGAGAGTTGAACAGTAAATAAATTATTACTCAATAAACTTAACCCACTTGTTTGGTATTTTACATTGGTATTGGTTATTCTATCATTACAATATATTCTTTTAGTAACTATGGTATCAATGCTAATTTGGGTGGGCGCTTTAACAGTTATGTTTATACCAGATATAATTGTTGCTCTAATAGGACAAAATCTATCAGTTCCATTTACTGTAAAAGAATATGGTGTATTTCTAATAGCCGATATTGGTGGAGTCCAACAAAATTTGAAACTATCAGCTTTGGGCCCATTAATGCCTCTTTGTGCTAAAATATAATTACGGGTAAAAGTAGCATTACTCATAGCTGAGCTATACAAACCAGGATTATTCCAAGTTAAATCTGTGGTATCAACAGAACCTCCAGAACTAGGTTGGTCTTGGCAAACTATATCTAAACAAAAAGGAACTCCTCCTATAGTATTGAAATTGCTAGTTGTTTGTATTAATCCTTCTTTGAATATTTTTATTATGGGAGCACTATTACTAGAGCAAAGCTGGGTGTGTATTTGTACATCACGCCTTGTATAACCTACATTGGTCCAAACTCCCCCTATTTTTCTCCATTGTGTTACTCCAATTACTAAATAAGAAACAAAAGTTCCCATTGGCCTAAATTTTACTTCACCAGTTGATGAGTCTATTCGTAACCCGAATGGAAAGGTACCATTTGCATTCGGTGCTCCTAAATATGGAAATGGAAAACCAGGGCTGTAAGGTGCTACGTATGATACATTGGTATTAGCACTTTGTAAAGAAGGAGCAAATGCATAGCTTAACGAATCTCCATCAGGGTCAATAGCTCCTAAATTATAAACATAATCTACACCAGAACAAACCTGTACAACAGCTTCATTGCTGAATATAGGAGCAGAGTTACAAGATGTTTGGCATCTATCTAAAATGGCTTCAGTGTAAAAATTACCAGCCTGCATAGTAGTTAATGCGTTATTCCTGCAGCAAATACTAGCACCTAGTACTACTTTGCAACATGCTGTTGGAATAGCTGATAAATTTACATTACCTTCATAAGTATAAACCTCTATACCTGGACTATAAGTGCCAGCAGTTCTTGTATTGCAATTGGTACAAATGGTTCTTACACTGGTACAGGTTTGAATGATATCTATGCCACTGCTAGCAACTACTGCATTTAAAGTAAAAGTGCCATAATTAACACCAGTAAAAGTGCCTGTTGCCCCAATTATGGAGGTGGTAAAACCAGATGAGGCAGTTGTACAACCAACAACTGTGCCAGTTGGAATGGTGTTGGAGCAATTAGGACACAAAGGAATTCCCACACAATCTCTATAAATTTTCATGGTTACTTTGTAAACATTAGGGGTGCTAGTACAAGCGTAACTAATATCACATCCCGCTAAGTGACTCGCAAAAGTTGTTTTGCTAAAAACCATTAAGCAAGTAATTGCTAACAAGTAAAAAAGTTTTTTCATTGATTTAATTTAAGATTCACAATTATAATAGTTAGTGTTTTAAATTAAAAATTAATTCCAAATGTTAATGATTAAATAAATTTCTCTAAAACAAAAAAAGACACAATTGCTTGGGTCTTTAGGCAGTTATACTTGCATAAGAAAATTCTCTAAAAATTTATTTGTTCCATAAAATCCATATCTATTTTTTTAATTAATTGTGGTTCGCGTTTTGAAACGCCAAATAAATAAGTTTTATCGTAGTATATTAATATGGCTTTTGCCCAATCAGCCAAGTTATTTTCATCTAATAATTGTATGGCTTCTCGGGTGCGTAAATCACCTAAACGTTTGTACAACTTTTGGGTAGCTTGTTGTAAAATAGCTTTATCAAATTGTCCGTATTCATTCACTATATTAACAATACGTTTTTCTAAATCAATTGCTAAAAAATAAAGGGTACTTTTTCGCATGTTTTCGTATATAGGTTTGGGAACTTTGCATCTGCCTATTAAACTGCTTTCATCTTCTACCCAAATAGTTTTTTTTGTATCAAATTTTTGCAATTGTACCGCAATTAAGTTTTCAAACATTTCATTAGTAGGTTGCTCTGGCATACCCAAATTTCCAAAAGCAGAACCTCGGTGATTGGCCAATCCTTCTAAATCTAATACTTGTATATTTTTAGTCACTAACTCTTTTAAAATAACAGTTTTTCCACTGCCTGTGTAACCTCCCAAAACTTTAAATTGGTAAGGTTCATTCAATGTACTCAATACCCAATGCCTAAATTTTTTATAACCACCTTGCAGTAAATAAACCTCAAAACCTGCAGTGCTTAATAAGTTAGCCATAATTCGGCTGCGCAATCCACCACGATAACAGTTGATTATTATCTTTTTATTTGGAAACAATTTATAAGCTTGTTTTACCAATAAATAAAACTGCGGCCCAACTAATTTATAACCCAAAATAACAGCAGCTTCATGTCCATTTTGTTTATAGCAAGTGCCAACTAATTTTCGGTTTTCGTTATCTAAAATGGGTAAATTAATAGCATTTGGAATATGGCCTTGCTCAAACTCAATGGGAGCCCTTACATCAATTAATGGAATATGTTCTTGCAGTGCAAAAACCTCGGTAACAGACGATATTACCTTAATCATTTAGTAAATAGTTTTTGCTTAAAGGCCCTTGATTCATTAATAAATCAAGTATTGATAAATTGGATTGAAATGGATACTTTTCGGTAAATACTTGTAAGTATTTCTTTAGTTTTTCAGCCTCTTCTAATTCAGCCTTATTTCTGTTTTTAGCATCAAAATAATTTCTCAAATCCAATGCATTATTGTATTCAGGTCTAAAAGCATCAGTGCTACTTATTTGTTTTTCTACCTTTAGTAATTTGATTACTAATTTTAACAAATCCATATTCAATTCAAACAAGTATTCGTATTTGTTTTTAAGGTAAAATGTTTCAAAATAATCTTTGTAATAAAACCAAAAAGCCGATTTTCCATAAGCACTTTGAAAAGCTAGCCAATGTTGCTTTTGCCAATCTTCTTCGTAATTTATTTTTACCAAACCTATTGGTTGTTTTTCGTGGTGTATTTTAATGGTCGGAATACTTAATACCTGAATTCCGTTTGCACTTAAAATTTTACACCTATTGCTATATGTTTGTTTAATATAGTTTTGGTGTTTTTCTATAAATACTTCCTCAGCGGTTAACAAATGTTTTATGTAAACCAAGTTAGGCAAATAATTATTGGGTAATATGGTAGTTTGAGTGTAGATGATGTTTATTGTTAAATTGATGAATTGTTGTTCTAATAAATCGGGGGGTAATTGTTATATTGTTGAACTGATTATTCTTGTTTCGTTATCAATCATCTATGGTCTATAAACTGTCAGAGACTAACGACTAGCAGCAACCAACAATTCTTCCACCTTATCCCAATTCAATACACTCCAAAATGCGGTAACATAATCAGCACGTTTGTTTTGGTATTTTAAGTAATAAGCATGTTCCCACACATCTAAGGCTATAATGGGAGTTCCCAATTCTTTTATTATGCCTTTCATCAATGGGTTATCTTGATTGGGTGTGTTTATTATTTTAAGTTTACCATCTTGCTTAATTAACCAAGCCCAGCCGCTGCCAAAAGTCCCCATGGCCGCTTTGGTAAATTGTTGTTTGAAATTATCTAAACTTTCAAAATTTTGGTTAATCACTTTCAAGGTTTTTTCACTTGGTTGTGTATTGGTTTTTAGCAAACTCCAAAATAAAGTATGGTTAAAATGTCCGCCTGCATTATTACGTACAGCAGCCTGTAAATCAGCAGGAACATTATTAATGTTAGCCAATACATCTTCTAAATTTTTGAAATTCCATTTTTCTATTTTAGCCTTGGCTTCATTCAGTTTATTTACATAAGCTTGGTGGTGCTTGGTGTAATGAATTTCCATGGTTTGTTTGTCAATAAATGGCTCCAAAGCATCGTAGTTATAACCTAATGGAGGTAAAGCAAAATCTTTATCCATTTTAGCTAAAATATTGTTAATTTTAGCTTCAGTTTTTTCTGAATTCAATATAGTGGCACCGGCTAGTAATGCAGCCGATTTTACAAACGATTTACGCGATAATTTCATAATCTTAAAAGAAACGAATGTATCTATTTTTTTATAAAATTATGGTAAATATTTAGCAATAATTTTAGCGCAACAAAGTTACCGTTCCGTTTAAGTTATAAGTTTTTTTATTGTTAGAAGTGGCAGTAATAATATAAAAGTAAACTCCTACAGGACAAGGATTTCCATCGTAAGTGCCATCCCAACCTGGAGCTATTTGATTGGTTTCATAAATTAAGCCACCCCAACGGTTATATATTTTCATACTAAAAATATTTATTCCTGACGATTTAACAGTAAAATAATCATTTGTACCATCGTTTTGTGGAGTAAATACATTTGGCACAAATAAGCTTTCTTTCAATAAAACAGGCACACCTTTAGATATGGTATCAGTGCAGCCAGCATCGTTAGTAACCAATAAAAGTGTTCTGTAAACTTTGGCATCAGGAAATAAAAACTTTGGATCTTTTAAAATACTAGTTGAGTTATTGGCATCGCCAAAACTCCATAGCCAGCCAGTAGCATTGGTGCCTGTAAATGTAAACTGAACACTGTCTTCAACGGTAGGATTACTGGGTGAAAAAGTAAAATCAGCTGTGGGTTTGTCAAATACTTGCATGGTTCTAAAAGCACTATCTGCGCAAGCTTGATTGGCTATTAAATGCTTTACTTTGAATGAACCAACACTTATTGGCCTAAAAGTTTGTCCTATTACATTAGTTCCGCTAAACACACCACCAGTTTGTGTTGGAGTGAATGAAGCTATATTATCGTTAATACAAAATACTGAATCTGATGTGGTAAATGATGCATCTACTTTATCTAAAACGGTTACTTTTTTCTCTGTCGAGTCTTTGCAATTGGTATTGTTAATTACATATTTTATGAAAAATGTTCCTGATGTATTGGGCGTAAATTGTTGTCCACTAACATCTGTTCCATAAAATGTTCCACCAGTTTGTGGTGGGGTTAATGTAATATTACCACTTCCAACACATACTAATGTGTCGCTTAAGGTAAATTCCGGATCAGGTTTGGCAACTACAGTTAAATTTAAGGTAGTTGAGTCTGAGCAGTAAGTGGTTGATATTTTGTGTTTTATAGTAAATAAACCAATACTAGCTGGGGTAAATATGTTACCTACTAAATTACTTCCACTAAATACACCTCCCGTGTTTGTTGGAGTTAATGTAACTGCTGCATCGTTTAAGCAAAATAAAGCTTTGGGGCTTGTAAATGCTGGGTCGGGTTTATCATTTACTGTAATATTTTTTATCAATGAATCTACACATAAACCATTTGTAATTTTATATTTCATGGCAAAAATTCCAACAGTGTCTGGATTAAATTGATTGCCAGTTAATCTTGTTCCGCTAAATACACCCCCAGTTTGTGTTGGGGTTAATGTAACCACTGCACTGTTTTTACAAACCATGGTATCGCTCAAGTTAAATGTTGGATCGGCATGAGCATACGAATTAATAGGTTTAGTTAATGAATCAGCACAAGCTCCATTGCCTATTTTATATTTTATTATAAAATTACCTACTGCATTAAAAGTGTGTATATTACCGGCAAAACTACCAATATTACTGCTAAATACACCTCCAGCAATTGTTGGTGTTGCGGTAATATTAATTGGTACATTGTTATAACAAAAATTGCTATCACTTAAAGTAAAATAAGGACTTTTTTTACCTATAAAATCTACTTTTACAGTATCTTTTAATGCGCCACATGCAGTAGTTTGGGTTACTATCATTAAAACTGAGCCAGTATCAGCAGTAGTAGGGATGTAGTTTGGTTTTAAAATATTGGCATTTGCAAATGAGCCTACTCCATTTTCTGTCCAAGTATAAGTTCCTGTTGCTGTGCTGCTTGCATTAACTGTAAAAGTGTTGGCATTACAAACAGAAGTATCGTTTCCTGCAAATAAAGTTCCCACAGCTCCAGTTGCATTAAATGTAACAGAATCTTTTTTGGTACTGCAATTGGCTCTAGCTATTAAATATAGCTTTATTGCTCCTACATAACCAGGTTTAATGGTAAAACCTGTTATTAAATTAGTACTGTCTGTAAATGAGCCAGTTGACGTGTCGGCTACTTGCCATACGTAACAATTGGTTCCAGTGGCAGTTCCCGATAAAGGAACTGTTACGCCATTGCAATAACTTGGGTTAGTAGTTCCTGCATCGCAGCTAAAAGGAGTTACTGGCAGTGTACAACCATAGTTTACATAACTTGGAGTGCCTGAAAACGTAAAATTAATGGTAGCGCCATCACCACCAGTTAAGTTGGCCGAGTTCCATGTTACAGTATCTCCGCAAGTAGCGGTTCTAATAATTAAAGTCCTAGTTGCATTTCCAGAGTTGGTAAAATGTCCACCGGTATTTCCCGAACATTGTGCTATAACGTATAATGTATCTGTTAATCCTGAAAAATCGTGAGCAGTTGCACTAAAATCTAAACTTGTTAAAAACAAAACTTTAGCATATGCAGGAATGGTTCCTCCTGGGTTAACAGGAATAAATCTACCACAATTACCCGCAGCAGTAATGCTGTTATTCATAGTATTTATTTTGTTCAATTGCGATGCATTAAAGCTACAAAAACCTAACCATGTATTTACTGTTTGCCAAACAACCGTATTTATTGTGTTAAGAGCTATCGCATTGGGGCCTATTCTTAATCTCACCATTTCATCTTGCCCTTCTACCGGTCCGCAGGCATCAGCCAAAATACTTTCTATTTCAAAACATTTGGTTGGTAATGGTCCGCTGCTGCTGCCTCCTGGGCAGGTTTGGGCATAAACATTACTGGTTAACAATAAGATTACTACGATTATATAAAATTTTTTAAACATAAATTTGAATAAAGCGGGCAAATGTAAGTATTTCACATTAAGCGAATGTAAAGTAAGAAAAAATTTATGCCAATATCAATTTTTATGGAAAAATTTAATAAGAATACACTTAACAGTAAATGTGTATTAAAATAATGAAATCAATTAATTTACTTGGTTTTGAAGGGAAAGCATAGAATAATCGTTGATTTATTTACTTCTGATAGCATCTACTGGGTTTAATTTGCTTGCGCTCAATGCAGGTAAAAAACCTGAAATTACCCCAATACAAATGCTAGTAAATACACCAATTACAATGTTTTTAATGCTCAAGAAAAAAGTAACATCGAAAGCAGCTCCTAAAATGGCTATAATGCCCCAAACCAAAAGCAAACCAATGGCGCAGCCCAATAGGCAAAGTATTACAGCTTCTATTAAAAATTCAATTAGAATAAAATAATTTTTAGCTCCCAAACTTTTTTGAATACCAATTTGGTTAGTACGTTCTTTTACACTTACAAACATAATATTGGCTATACCAAATCCACCTACTAACATGGCAAAAAGCCCAATAATCCACCCTGCTATGTTTACCGTTACAAATGTTTTATCAAGCTGTTGGGTAATTAAAGTAATTTTATTTAAGGCAAAATTTTCTTCTTGTCCAGGGCGTAATTTACGCTTGCTGCGCATAATGCCATTTAACTCTTGCTCCAAAGCGGGTACACCCGCCAAGCCTGCTTTTACATGTATTTTACTTTGTGCATCATCGCTATTAATGCGCACAAACCTAGCGGCTGCATTTACAGGAATTATGGTTACATTATCTAAACTATTGCCTATTAAACTTTCGCCTTCTTTGGCAAATACGCCAATAATATTAAATTTTATACCCGATATTTTGATGCTTTTATTTATAGGATTGGTATTGGGGAAAAGCGTTTCAGCTAAATTATAACCAATAATACAAATCATATTCCCATTTTCCGACTCATTTTCGGTAAAATAGCGGCCTTGGTATAAATTGAAATTGCGTACCAAGTAAAAGTCGTGTGTAACACCTTGTATATCGGTTCCTGTGGCACTGTTAGAACCATTTTTTATGGTTTTACCTCCAATAGAAATGGTTAACATTTGCGCATCAGATAATTCTGATTTTTGTTCAATAGTTTTTAATTCGTCAATCGAAGCATTGGGTCTGCTCATGTATTTCCACCATTTATAGCCGGGTCCAAAAGTCCAAGGCATTTTTTCAATAAAAATTACATCATTTCCCAAACTTTCTACACTTTGGTGCAAATTATTTTCAAAACTTTCCACCACAGCTAATACTGCTATAATACAAAAAATACCAATGGTAATACCCAAAGTAGAAAGTAGAGTTCTCACCTTGTTTACATACATGGTATGAAGCGCAGAAATGGCACTTTCTTTTATTTGAGTAAAAATTATTTGGAGGTTTTTCATGTAATTTGATTTTCAAAAATGAACATTATAAATCCAATTACAAAGTAATTTTGATAAAAGGTTTAGAACGAGCAAAAGTGCGAAATGCGAAATGACAAAACTGCGAAATGGATTTAATTTATTAATGGGCAATAAGCAATGAAGCAATACAGCAATTCAACCATATAACAATCTCCAAATCAAAAATCAATAAATCTCCAAATAAAATTACTCCACTTTCAACACCAAAAACTCCACACGTCTATTAGCAGCTTTGCCTTCTTCGGTATTATTAGTAGCTATTGGCACTCGCTCGCCATAACCTTGCCAGCTTAATCTTTTGGCATCAATGCCATGTTTTATTAAGTATTTAACGCAAGCCATTGCCCTGTTGTTAGATAAGGTAATATTATAAGCATCAGAATTTTGGCTATCTGTATGGCCCATTATTTTAATTACCATTTTGGGGTATTCGCGTAAAACAAGTAGTAAATTATCCAGTTCTACATACGACTGTGGTAACAAAACATACTTATCTAAATCAAAATTGATATTGCGTAAGCTGTAAGTTTTTCCTACTTCAAATTTAGGTTTGTACACATACATGGTATCTTTACAATCGCAAGTATTATCAGTTCGCACTTCGGCTAAACATAAGTCATCGTAATACAAACGTACGTGAAAATAAAATGGGTCAAGGTAAATTTGGTTAACCGAATCGAGTAAGTTATTGGTATTACTTTGAACTTCCGAAACCATTAAATTCAACTCTTTTCTGGCAGTATTCATAAAGTTAAACATCAATTGTTTTTGCTTTTTGATGGCTTTTTTACTATCACCTAAATCAGGAATTTCTACTTTTAATTTACTAAAACTATCGCGAAGATACAGTATTTGTGCATCACGCTCTTTAATCAGTCGCTCTTTTATACTGACCAAACTATCGTATAAACTGTAGGTCGAATCAGTATGAAACCGTCCTAAATACAAATAATCGCCACTGCTATTGGCTGTAAAAGTTAAATGGTGGTATTGCCAAAACGGACGCTCACGTTCTGGGTTTGAATCAATAGTAAATTTGGCTAAAGGTGTGGCTTTTATTCTGATTCGCACCGGAGTTACTTTTTCGTAATAAGGTAAAACAGCTACTTCAAAATGACCTAACTTTTCTATTCTATTCCAGGTTTCGTCCTTTACATAAGTTTTTACCTTAAAATGATAGGTTTTTCCAGCCACCACAGGCTTTTTCAGCTTTATACAAAGGTATTCGCTTGGCAATGGCATAATGGTACAAAGCCCATGCAAGTAATTCGAAATTTCAACACCATTGGTATCAACCAATTGGTGTTCGTAATGGTAAAAATCGCCTTTGGGTTGAGTCCAATACTTTGGAGTACCATCTTTTTGCCGCTCCTCGTAACCGGGGTTTGGAATTAAGTTTTGCGCTTTTATTGCAAAGCAAAACAAAATTAATATATATGTAAAAAATGGTTTCAGATTTATAAAAATGATTGCAATTATAATAGATATTGAATAACATTTGAAGCTCTAATTTATTAATTTTATGTGTACATTATAAACCAAAGGTATCGGTGCAACAAAGCATCGGTTTACTTATTTATCCAACTGACTGATAGTTAAAAAATAATTATTTTAATTAAATCATAAAATTTTAGCCTAAAATTTATTAGCATTGAACCATGAGTTACGAAACAATTTTATTTGAGGTTAATAATGGAGTGGCTACCTTAACACTCAATAGACCAGATGTTTTCAATGCGTTTAACGAACAACAAAGTTTTGATGTAATTGATGCTTTGAAAAAATGTGCTAAAGATAAAACCATTCGTGTTTTGGTTTTAACAGGTGCAGGCAAAGCTTTTTGCAGTGGTCAAGATTTAAAATCAATAGCTGGTGCCGAAAACCGTAGTTTACGCGAAAGTATTGACAAACGTTATAACCCCATGATAAAAGCCATTCGTAATTTACCAATTCCTGTTATTTGTAGGTTAAATGGTGTAGCTGCGGGTGCAGGTTGTTCGTTAGCTTTAGCCAGCGATATGATTGTAGCCAGCGAAAATGCTTCGTTAATTGAAGTATTTATCAATGTAGGTTTGGTGTTAGATTCTGGTTCATCTTATTTCTTACCTCGTTTGGTTGGTTCGGCTCGTGCTTTTGAGTTAAGTACCATGGGCAGCAAAGTAAGCGCTCAACAAGCTTTTGATTGGGGAATGGTAAACCGTGTTTGCAAACCTGAAGAGTTAGACGAAGAAGTTAAAAAACTAACTGATTATTATGCCAATGCTCCAACCAAAGCGATTGGTTTAATGAAAAAAATGTTGAATAAATCGTTCCAAAGCGATTTAGATACCATGCTTGAATATGAGGCTTATTGCCAAGAAATAGCTGGCCGTAGTAAAGATAATAAAGAAGGTGTAAAAGCATTTATTGAAAAAAGAAAACCAGTTTTTACAGGTGAATAGAATTTGAAAATGATATACTCATTCAACAATTCAATTTTCTAATTTTTCTCCCGATAAATCGGGATTTTAATCTTTTAATCTTTCAATCACAAAAAATGAAATTAGCCGCTATTGATATTGGTTCCAATGCAGTTAGGTTACAAATAGTTCGTGTAAACGAAAACCCTAACGATAAAGACATATTTAAAAAAGTTGAGTTTGTGCGCGTTCCAATTCGCTTGGGCGATGATGCCTTTAAAAAACAATGGATTAGCAAAAGTAAACGTAAGATTTTTAAACAAGCCATGCATGCATTTAAACTTTTGTTAGATTCTTTTGAGGTAGATCATTACATGGCTTGTGCTACAAGTGCCATGCGCGAAGCCGAAAATGGACAAAAAATTGCTGAAAAAATTTATGATAAATGTGGCTTAAAAATCAATATCATTTCAGGGGTTCGCGAAAGTGAAATTATTCTACGCTCTATTAAGGAATATTTTAAACCCAATACCAATTATTTAACCATTGATGTAGGTGGTGGAAGTACCGAATTGGCTGTAATTAAAAACGGTAAAACCATTAATTCAGCCAGCTTTAATATTGGAACAGTGCGTATGGTTGATGGGGCAGTTAACGAAAAAACTTGGGCTACTATTGAAAGCTGGGTAAAACACAAAACTGACGAAATACCTGATTTAGAGGCGGTTGTAACTAGTGGAACTATCAATAAAATTTCAGTAATGTTAAATCCTGCTAATCCTGAATATTTTACACGCGAACAATTGAAAGATTTTCATAGAAAAGTGAGTAAAATGAGCATCATAGAGCGCATGGATAATTTAAAACTGAATCCTGATAGGGCCGATATTATTGATGTTTCGGCCGATATATACTTGCGTATTTTAAATTGGTGTAATATTGAAAAAATACACGCTCCAAATGCGGGTTTAAAAGATGGCATTTTATTAGAACTTTACGATAAATTTTGCTAAACAAGCATGAACAAAAATTTAGCAAACTTAAAAAAATGTATTGGTAAAAGTACCAACGATGAAGGCCTTGGAGCAGTTAGTCGTTGGATAGATGGCACGTTAATTTATGCCGAAGAAGGTCATTTGAAAATTACTTTTAAAGTGTTAGATACTTGGTTAAATCCTGCAAAAACCTTGCATGGTGGCATGGCCGCTACTTTAATTGACGATGTAATGGGAATGACTGTTTATAGTCTTGGAAACGAAGTGTTTTTTTCTACCGTAAGCCTTAATTTAGATTTTTTATCGTTTGCATTAGCAGGCGATGAAATTACCGTAGAAGCCAAAGTTATTCGTAAAGGAATAAGTGTTATAAATATTGAAGGTTATATTTATAAACGCAATAAATTACTGGTAAAAGCTACCTCTAACTTAGTTAGCAGCGGAAAGAAAGTTTTTTAAAGTGCGAAGTGATCACGCAAGGCGTGAGCGAAGTACCATTTCCCAATTCCCGATTGGTCGGGTGCTGATTTTCGCAGAGTTTTCAAAAACACTCAAGTCATTCAGTAGGAATCTTACTTAAATTAGTATTATTTGATTAAACTTCTTAATAAGATGAACCTATGTAAATTCCTCTAGGGTTATAATCTCTTGGTCTGATAATTTGTTCAATATTTATATAACCGATATAACTATTTGAATAAATATAAGTTTTTTTGAGTCTTAATTTGAATCGTAATTCAGTTCTAAATGTTCCTTTATATATAGGAGTTGAAAAAATTTGAAAACTCTTCGGTGGAAGTTTAAAAATATGGTAACTATTGCCACAGAAACTATGACTAAAAATATCAATATCTCGCCATAATCCATTCTCGTCTTTTGCCTCTTGAGTAATTTCTATGCGAGAATCTTCTGCAGGTATAAAAGTGGTATCATTAGATGCATTTATTAAGTAAAGTTTATACCCATAATACTTGTCTTCAAAAACAGTTTGGTCAATAGTATCAATACTTAATGTGAGTTCAAAAAATGGTGTGAAAGTTATTCTTCTTGGATAATTTTTATTTCCTGCACGTTTTTCTGAATATAAAGGTTTATTGATATTTAATGTATCCAAATTATATTGATAAAAATCCAGCTTGTTATATTCTAATCCAATCTGTTCTTGCCAAACAATTTTACCGACTAAATTTACATATCCCCACTTATGATTTTTAGATATTTTACAAAGACCATTTTCAAAACCACTAAATTCAATATAGTCAAATTGAGGGTCAATTTTTACTTTACCTGTTTTATCAATAAAACCCCATACGTTGTCTTTTTTAAATGCAGCAAGTCCTTGTTTAAAATCCCTTACGTCCTCAAATTTTGTTGGAATAACTAATTTACCTTTTTTATCAATAAAACCTTGCTTATGCATATCATTGTAATCTACTGCAATTGCCATTCCTTCTGAAAAGCCAAAAAGAGTTAAATTGGGAATTAGGGGTTTTAAAATAACTTTTCCTTTATTGTTAATGTAGCAACTGCTGTCATTAATGTATGCTTGAGCCACACCATCTGAAAAGTCACCACCTCCCATTCCTTCAAAGGCTGCAATAACCTTACCATTCAAATCAAAGAATTTAGTTGAATCTCCTCTCCAAACCTGAAAATCGCCTTCTTGCACCCAATCTCCATATCCATTCCAAACATGTAGAATACTATCTTTAAAACCAGAAGAACCACCATAACTGAAATGAGTATTAAAGACAATCTTACCTGATTTATCAATCACGCAAACTTCCTCATTAATTGTAACAACAGCTTTTTCATAAGCAAACAAACTTATGTTATCATAAGGAGTTACAAAGGCAGTTTTTCCGTTAGGTTTAATAAAAGCATTTTGAATTTTGCCTCCATTCTTAAATTTAACAAAACATAATCCATTAGAAAATTCAGACACACTATTAAATCTTGGTTTTATTATAATTTGTCCAGTGGAATCAATAAATCCCCATAAAGTATCCAATCGTATGGGAGCAAGTCCCTCTGAAAAACTACCTACTTCATCAAATTGACAATTAATTACTATTTTACCATTTGAATTTATAAAGCCCCATTTTCCAAATTCTTTAATTGGAAATCGGCCGCAATCGTTTTCTTTTTTTATAGAGACATTACAAGCTAAAAGAATCAGAATAATTGAATAGATTTTATTTTTTTGCATGTATTTTAACTTTGTAGATAATTTAACAAGTATAACGAAAAATTAAAGTCTTTAATGTAACTCAATGTAATAAGAAAATTGTTCGATTTTATTATTAAGAAGTTTAATAAAGTAATCAGACATCAATTTATTAAATTTTTTGTCTTATTGTTTTGCACCTCATTCCAACAAATAAACTATATCAACAACCCAACAATTCATAAATACATCCAATTAACAATTCAATCCACTTTGTGTATAACTTTTGTTTTGATACAAGTACAGCTAATATAAATTTGAACCTTTACGAAAAGTATGAAATTTATAGTAAATAGTAGCACGCTTTTAAAGCATTTATCAATGATTGATGGAGTAATTGTGGCCAAACCAATTATCCCAATATTGAATAATTTTTTATTTGATATAAAAGATGGAAATTTAACCATTTCATCTACCGATTTAGAAACCACCATGACCACTAGCATTAAAGTTGATGCAAGTGAGGAAATTTCTGTAGCGGTTCCTTCAAAAACTACTATCGAATTGTTAAAACAATTGCCTGATCAGCCTTTGGCTTTTTCTATTAATTTAGAAAAAGGTTCAATGGAAATTAAATACGCTACTGGTAAATTTAAATTGACAGTTCAAAATGGCGAAGAGTTTCCTAAAAACCCTGAGGTAGATAGCGATCAAACTTTTACCATTCCTAGCCGTGTGTTACAAAAAGCAATTACCAAAACTGTATTTGCTACCAGTAACGATGAGTTACGTTTAAACTTAACTGGTGTTTATGTTCAATTATTTGAAAAAAGCATCACTTTTGTAGCTACAGATGCTAATCGCTTGGTACGTTATACCCGCACCGATGTTAGACCAGGTGTAGAAGAAAGTTTTATTATGCCTAAAAAGGCATTGAACTTGTTAAAAAACTCGTTACCAGCTGATTTAAGCGAAGTAAAAGTTAATTTCAATAAATCAAACGCGTTTTTCTCATTTAGCGATTTTAGTTTAATCTGTCGTTTAATTGACGAAAAATATCCTGATTACAAAGCAGTTATTCCGGTAGAAAATCCCAATAAATTAACAATTGATAAAGGTGAATTCCAATCGGCTGTTAAACGTATCTCAATTACTTCAAACAAAACTACTTACCAAATTCGTTTAAAATTTGTGGGCAGCGAGTTAACCATTAGCTCCGAAGATATTGATTACGAAAACGAAGGTGTTGAAAAATTGGCTGCTAACTACGAAGGCGAAGATTTAGAAATTGGATTTAACTCAAAATATTTAGGCGAAATTATTGGTGCCATTGAAGCAAGCAATATGACTTTAGAAATGAGTCAACCAAACAGAGCAGGTGTTATTTCTCCAGCCGAAAGCGAAGATGGCGAAGACATTTTAATGTTGGTAATGCCTATGATGTTGAACAATTATTAATCAATTTAATTTAATATTTTAAAAGAGCTTCCATACGTAATTGTGGAAGCTCTTTTTGTGTAAAAACCACTCCAAATTTTATAACCATGAAAAAATTTGTTTTATATGTATTGTGCTTATTATTAAGCAATGGTTTATTGGCTCAAGCCAAAACTGTAAATGCCGCTAAAGTTGTTGCTGGCCCTATGTTGGGTTATGCCGAGCAACGCGAATGTTTGGTTTGGATTCAAACCAGTTGTAACAAAACAGTAACCTTAAAATATGCCGAAATTAACGGTTTATCAGAAGGTGAAATGACATTAACCAATAAAAGCGAAAATCCTTGCGCGCCTTGGATTTCCAAGTTTGTGTTAACCGATTTAAAACAAAACACTGCTTATACTTACGAAATTTATTTAGATAAAAAACTGGTGAGTTTTCCTTACGATTTACGTTTTAAGACCAAAAAAACTTGGGCAGAATGGAGCAAAGAAGATGCTTTTGACTTGAACTTTTTAGTAGGTTCGTGCACTTATATTAACGATAGTGCTTACGATAGACCGGGCAAACCGTACGGACAAGTAAACGATATTTTTAGTAAAATGGCTGAGCAACGAGCTGATTTTATGCTTTGGCTTGGCGATAACACTTACACCCGCGAGGCTGATTTTAGTAGTGCTAGCGGCATTAAATACCGTTATTTACATACCCGCAGCGATGCTAGTTTACAAAAATTTTTAAGCCGTCAAAATAATTATGCCATTTGGGATGACCACGATTTTGGTGAAAACGATGCCAACAAAACCTTTGATTTAAAGGATGTTAGCAAAGAGTGTTTTGTGAATTATTGGGGTAATAAAACGTATGGCGAAGGTGGAAAAGGCATTTACTTTAGCTTTAAACAAAGCGATGCTGAGTTTTTTATGTTGGATGATAGAACTTTTAGAGATGAAAGCGATATTGATGAAGAAAAGTACAAAACCAAAACCCAATTGGGCGAAGCGCAATTAAGTTGGCTAAAAAACAAATTGAAACACAGTGCTGCCACATTTAAGTTTATAGTGGTTGGTGGTCAGTTTTTAAATACCGAAACCAATAAAGAATCGTTTAACTTATACAAACGCGAACGTGCAGAAATCATTAAATTTATTGCGGAGCAAAAGATAAGTGGTGTTATGTTTTTAACAGGCGATAGGCATCATACTGAGTTGTTGAAATATGAGCCAAACTCGCAGCCCGATTATATTTGTAGCTATCCTATGTACGATTTAACTAGTTCGGCTTTAACAGCGGGTCCAAGTAATATTTTAAAAACCAAGGAAGCTGAAAATCCATTCAGGGTTCAAAATACTTTAGTAGCTGAAAACAATTATTGTGGTATAAAAATTACAGGTGCTCGTGGCAATCGTTCGGTTCAAATTACTTGTTACGATAAAGGTGGCATTGTAAAATGGACGCATACCATTAATGAAGTGGTTTTAAAAGCTAAATAATAATTTATGCAAACTTATACCAAAAGTCAATTGGCTTTGCGCAATGGGCAAGATAAAGACGAAATTTGGGTGGCTTATAAAGGTAAAATTTACGATGTAACCAAAAGCCGACTTTGGCGTAATGGCAAACATTATGAACATTGGGCGGGTCAGGATTTAACGCCCGAGTTAGCAGATGCACCTCATTTAGATACTGTTTTCGATAAATTTGATTGCATAGGCGAGTTGGTTGGTTAATTTCGTAAGTAAAAGTTGTAATAATATTATGAAAAAAAGCATTGGTCTATTGGCATTTTTGTTGTGGTTTTTATGCCAAACAAATGCACAAGAAATTAAGTTAATTACTTACAATATTCGTTTAAATACCCAAGCAGATGGCGTAAATGCGTGGCCTTTACGAAAGGAAAAATTTGGTAATTTATTAAATCAATACAATGCCAATATTTGGTGTTTTCAGGAAGTGCTGCATAATCAATTAATTGATTTAAAAGCTATGTTACCAGAATATAGCTATGTAGGAGTGGGGCGCGATGATGGAAAAGAAGCAGGAGAGTATTCGCCAATTTTTTATAAAAACAGTTTGTATCAATTGGTTTCATCAGGAACATTTTGGTTATCACCAACACCTAATATAGTAGCAAGTAAAGGTTGGGATGCAGCTATAACTCGTATTTGCAGTTGGGCTCAGTTAGAAGATAAAACAACTCACAAAGTATTTTTTGTATTCAATACTCATTTTGATCATATTGGCAAAAAAGCACGTAAAGAAAGCGCTAAACTCATTTTAGCTAAAATGGATGAAGTAGCTAATAATCAGCCAATTGTTTTAGCAGGAGATTTTAACAGTGAGCCTTGCAGCAAAGCCTATAAAACCATTGCTAAAAATAAAATAATCCCATTCACCGATAGTTTTAATAAGCAAAAAGATAACTGCACTTTTACTGGATTTAAAGTAAACGGTAGCATTTGCAAACGCATTGATTTTATTTTCTTTAACAACTATTTTGAAAAAATAAAATATCAAATTATTACCGATAACAATGGAACTTATTATCCATCTGACCATTTGCCGGTTTTAACTATTTTAAAGTTTAAATAGTTTTTTTGAATTGTTAAAACTGTTACTTCGAAATTAGTTTTATATATTTGTAATGAGAGTAAATAAATATGGATACGTTATTATTAAAAGAAAAAATGCATCAAGCCATTGAACTCATTGATGACACTGAATTCTTGAGTGCAATTAACTTATTACTTAGTCAGAAATCACAAGAGTATAATTATGAAATAGCGGATAATTTGCAAATAGAATTAGATTCTTTGAAACAGCTTCACCTTGCAGGTAAAAGTAAGTCTTATTCTTTTGCCGAAGTTAAGGAACTAGCCAAGGAAAGTTTGAAAAATGAGTTTTGAGATTGTAATAAAGGAGTCGGCTAAAGATGATATTTTAGAAACCATTTTATATTACGAAAATCTTCAATTAAATTTAGGTAAGAGATTTATTAATTGTTTGGAAAAGCAATTGGAATCATTAGAAAAAGAACCTTTTATCCATCAAAAAAAATACAAAGATTTTAGACAAGTTCTATTAAAACCATTTCCCTACCATATAATTTATGAAATTGAAGGAAATACTATTGTAGTTTATAAAGTAGTTTATGCTGGAAAACATCCTTTAAATAGATATATTAAATAAATTTTCTAATAACGTCTAATTGAATTATTTCTTCGCATAAAAAAACCTGCTTAAATTGAATTAAGCAGGTTTTTTTTAATATTAGCTAAAAGCTACAATCAGACTATTTATTTTCTAATTGTTCTTTTAAAGCTGCTAAACCTTCTACGTCAGCAAACGTTGATTTTTCGTTGCTATCGTTGTTTTTCTTAGCTGCTTTAGTAGCTTTTTCTTTCTCATCGTTTTTAGCTTTTCTTTCGTCAACTTGTTTCACTTCTACTTCGTTTTTCCAAACGGCAGTGTGTGATAAAACGATACGTTTGTTTTCTTTGTTAAACTCAGTAACACGGAATTGTAAAACTTCGTCTTCTTTTGCAGTTTTCTTGTCTTCTTTGTAAAGTTGTTTAATTGGAGCATAACCTTCTACCCCGTAAGGTAAAGCAATGGTAGCGCTTTTCTCTTCAACTTTTAAAATAGTACCTTCATGAACTGAGCCTAAAGCAAATAAAGTTTCAAATGCATCCCAAGGATTTTCATCTAACTGTTTGTGGCCTAAGCTTAAACGATGGTTTTCGTTATCAACTTCTAATACCAATACTTCTAATTCTTGGTCTTTTTTCACAAACTCGTTTGGATGTTTGATTTTTTTAGTCCAGCTTAAATCGCTTACGTGAACTAAACCATCAACACCTTCTTCTAACTCTACGAATAAACCGTAGTTAGTCATATTACGAACGATACCTTTGTGTTTGCTGCCAACAGGGTATTTGTTAGCAATATCAACCCAAGGATCAGTTTTTAATTGTTTAATGCCTAAGCTCATTTTACGCTCTTCTTTTTCAAGAGTTAAAATAACAGCTTCCATTTCGTCACCAATCTTCATAAAGTCAGATGGGTTACGTAAATGTTGGCTCCAGCTCATTTCACTTACGTGAATTAAACCTTCAACACCAGGAGCAATTTCTAAGAAAGCACCGTAATCAGCAATGTTTACAATTTTACCTTTAACTTTACCACCTACTACTAATTCAGTGTTTAAGCTATCCCAAGGATGTGCTTGTAATTGTTTTAAGCCTAATGAAATACGTTTTTTCTCATCATCAAAATCAACAACTACTACGTTAATTTTTTGATCTAATTGTAATACTTCTTCAGGGTGATTTACGCGGCCCCAAGAAATATCAGTGATATGTAATAAACCATCAACACCACCTAAATCAATAAATACACCAAATGAAGTCATGTTTTTAACAGTACCTTCTAATACTTGGCCTTTTTCTAATCTAGATAAAATGTCAGATTTTTGTGCTTCAATATCTTCTTCGATTAATACTTTATGTGAGATAACTACATTTTTGAAAATAGAGTTAACTTTTACCACTTTAAATGGCATTGTTTGTCCTACATAAACATCATAATCTTTTATTGGTTTAGTATCAATTTGAGAACCAGGTAAGAAAGTATCCATACCTAAAACCTCTACTACTAAACCGCCTTTGGTACGAGTTTTAACGTAACCATTAACAATTTCGTCATTTTCGTGTGCTTTCATGATATTATCCCATGCGCGCTCACTTACTGCTTTTTTACGACTCAAAATTAATTGACCTAAAGCATCTTCTTTTGTTTCTAACAATACTTCAACAGTATCACCAACTTTTAAATCTGGTAAATCTCTGAATTCTGTTCTAGCTACTAAACCGTCAGATTTAAATCCAATGTTTAATACTACTTCTTTGTCTGTAAAGCCTACTACTGTACCTTTTACAATTTCTTTTTCTGTGATGGCTGAAAGAGTTTTTTCGTAAGCAGCAGCCATTTGCTCACGTTCGTTTTGGTTGTAATCACCAAAACCAGCGTTGTCCATTTCCCAGTCAAAATCTGGCAAGTTAGTTGTGTTGTTTGTGTTTTTTGTCAATTTATTTGATCTCCTTTCGCTTAAAAAAGCCCGCAATAATAATTGTAATTAATTGAACAACAAAATGTTTTTTGTATTTATTTCATTATTTTATGCCTAGTGGCTAGCTTTTTAAGTGTTATTTTAAAAAACATAACAAAAGTTTTTAAAACGTCTGATATTACATTCCATAAAATTAATTTAGTTTTGAATCCTTAAATTTATAAACATGAATATTGCAAAACCCGATTTATCGTTATTTCCTGCCTATATAGCTCAATACGTTAACCTTGTAAAAACCGATGATTTGTACAACGAATTGTATCAAGAAAGCATGGATACCATTGATTTATTAACCAGTTTAGATGAAGAAACTTTACTTTATAAATACGAAGCTAATAAATGGACTGTAAAAGAGGTTTTTCAGCATATTATTGATTGTGAGCGTATTTTTCAATACCGCATTTTATCAATAGCTCGTAATCCTGAAGTAGCTTTGGCAGGTTTTGACCAAAATGTTTTTGCTGAAAATAGCATGGCCGATAGACGAAATATTATGGATATGGTGCGTGAATTTTCAATGGTAAGAGGTGCTACTGTGGAAGTTCTAAAATCAATTTCTACCAAGGCTTGGGATAATATGGGCATGGCCAATAACAATCCTTGCAGCCCGCGTAGCATTGCATATATGCTTTTAGGCCACGAAATTCATCACAGAAACGTAATTGAGAAGAAATATTTGTTGTAATTATTTGAAAATGCATTTATTATTGAATTAATAAATATAATCATCAATGCGCTTTCCCCAAGTAGCTTTTCTCTTTTTGTTTTCAATAGGTTTTTCTTTTCAAAATTGTAAAGAAGGCTTTAGGGATGACTGTAGTTGTGGTCCTTTTTTGGGCGACTATTTTGATATTAATGGATTGGAAATTGTTTCTTACAAAGTGCGCGGTACTAACTCTGTTGAACCAATTTTAAGTAACGAAACTGTTAGTTTTAGTAATTTGTCAAGCATTGCTTTAAATTTTAAAGTTGATTATTTAGCAGCCCATAATAATTCAAATAGCACCTCATTTTTTAGTACTTTAAATGCTTGTACTTGTGCTCAAAGTGGCAGATTGGGATCTAAAAAAGAAAGATTAAGCAACCTTAGTATTATTACGTTGAACGATTTTGATACCGCACATTTGGCAAACGATACCATTAATGACTTATTTGATTATGTAACTTACAATAAAAAACAAGATTTAAATACCTTTTTAGCTACTGATACCTTATTTATAAAAAACACAGGATTAGAATTTTCACTCAAAACAGCACCTCAAATAAACAAACAAATTAAGTTTAAAGCAATTATAAAATTATCGAATGGTGAAGTTTATATTGCCGAAAACAAACAATTTACAATTGCTGATTAAACAGCTAATTGCTTTGAACTTTCCATAGTAATTACCTCGGCCTTGGTAACTCCATTATACTGAAAAATAATTGTTGTGTTTAAAAATGATATCTTTTCGGTTTGTTGCCAAACATCAAAATCAAAACTAATTGGCACCATTATAAAGCGGTATTTGTGATGATTTAACTTTAATTGGTTAATGATAGCAGTTTTTTCTGAACGGTCTATTTCTTCTAAAAATTGGGTTTTAGGTTTAATATTTGGCTGTAAATAATAATCAATGGCTATTAATTCTTGAAGAATTGTATCGTTGGCAAAATTGGTTTTTACATATTCATCAATAATTTGGTAAATATCTGTTAACGAGTGTTTGTGGAAATTACTTTTACTAATAAAAAGTGTTCCTAAACCTAATAAAAAGTCAAAAATGCTATAATTGAGTGCAACATACTTTAAAGTATGAAACGCACGTTTTTTATTCCAATAAATTTCTAAGGCTTCTTCTAAAATGGTTATTTTAGTCAATTCGTCCTCAGTTAAATACTTGCTTTTTATAATTTGATAAGGTGGTAGTGGGTCAAATTCGTAATCGTGTTCCTTGTATTTGTGGCGCATGGGCGTACCTTTTAAAAACTTTAAAAAGCCCAATTGCAATTCAGGTGGAAACAATTTAAAAACCTCTTCAATACTGTATTTTATATCGTTCCAATAATCTAAAGGTAAGCCAACAATTAAATCCAAGTGCATTTCTATTTTGTTATCTAACTTTTTAATAACAGCACTGGTTTTATCAAAATTTTGTTTTCTACTAACTTGTAAATTAGCTTGTTGGTTAACTGTTTGTATGCCAATTTCAAACCTAAATAATCCTTTAGGCACTTTTTCTTGTATAAATGCTACAATATCAGGATGAACAATATCGGCAGTAATCTCGAATTGGAATACATTTTCAGGTCTGTGGTTTGCCAAAATAAACTCAAACATATCAATGGTAAAATCCTTTTTCACATTGAAAGTTCTGTCTAAAAACTTAATTACTCGGCCATGTTGCATTAAATAAAGCAAATTGGCTTTTATATCGGCTATGGGTAAAGTACGCACTTTATTATCTAAACTGGCCAAACAAAACTCGCATTTATACGGGCATCCTCTGCTGGTTTCTACATAACAAACTTTATTATAAAGGTCTTCGGGTTTATCGTTTATGTATGGATTAAAGTTGGTGTAATGAATCAAATCAAACATGGGTGCAGGCAAGTTTTCCTTTACTTTTCCCTCTTTTTCAAACACCAAATTGGGCACATTTTCTATGTTTGGAAATGAATCTAGAAATGCTTTAAAAGGTGTTTCACCTTCGCCTGTAATGATATAATCAACCTCTGGAAGTGTAATTAAATCATTGTATTCATAACTAACTTCGGGTCCGCCAAGTAGTATTTTGGTGTTAGGATTAAGCGTTTTGATTAATCGAGCTACCGCCAAAGTTTGCGTAATATTCCAAATATAACAGCTAAATGCCACTACATCAAAGTCTTTACAAAAATCAGCCACACCATCTTTAGGTTCTTTAATGGTAAATTCTTTCCATTCAAGTCCTTCGTGCTCTTTTTTGTTAAGTTCGTATAATAATCTGATAGCTAGATTAATATGTATATATTTGGCATTTAATGTAGTAAGTAATACACGCATTTATTTAGTTCTTAGTTTAATAGTTCTTAGTACTTAGTTTATAGTACTTAGTTTACAGTACTTAGTTTTTAGTACTTAGTTTTTAGTACTTAGTTTTTTCACGCCTTTCGTGATTTAGTTTTTTATTTGTTTAAACTTATTTTATTCTCTTTCCTCAACTCTCTCTTCCCATCTCTCATTTCCCATTTCTTATTTCCCAACTCTCATTTCCCATTTCCCATCTCTCATTTCCCATCTCTCACCTCCCAATTCAAAAATCAAAAATTACCTTCCTCCGAAAATGCTGCTACCAACTCTAATCATGGTGCTGCCGTTGGCTATGGCTATTTGGTAATCGCCACTCATTCCCATCGAAATTTGGTTGAACGATTCTTGGTTGTTTAAATAATCAGATTTTATTTCATCAAATAATTTTTTTAGACCTGCAAATTCCGCTGCTATTTGCTCTTGGTTATCAGTAAAAGTTGCCATTCCCATCAAACCGATAACTTCCACATTTTCAAACTCATTGTTTAAATATTTATCAATTACTTTTAATAGGTCTTCTTGTTCAAAACCAAACTTTGTTTCTTCATCGGCTATACTTATTTGTAAAAGTACTTTTTGAACCTTGTTTAATTTGGCTGCTTGTTTATTTATTTCAGCCAATAAACTTTCGCTATCTACCGAGTGTATGAGGTACACAAAAGAAGAAATATACTTTACTTTATTGCTTTGCAAATGTCCAATCATGTGCCATTCTATGTCTTTTGGCATTTGTTCGTACTTGCTTACCAGCTCTTGTACTTTGTTTTCGCCAAAAACTTTTTGCGCTGCATGGTAAGCTTCCATAAGGGTTTCCACCGGTTTGGTTTTGCTTACAGCAATTAATTTTACATTTTGGCTTAGTTCTTGTTTTATTTTTTCAATATTTGCAGCTATACTCATTATGATAAAATCAGTTTACAAATATGCATTAATTGCATTAGTTATTACAACAATTGGTTGTAATCAAAATAATAATTTAAAACCTGACCCATTTTTTGACCGTAAAAAAATGGCCGATATTTTAACCGATATTCAAATAGCCGAAGCAGGTGTAAACCAAATTGGATTAATTAGTGATAGTTTAAACAAATCAATGCTTTGGCATTACAATTTTGTTTATAAAAAACATAACGTAACCGAAAAACAGTTTACTGATAATTACGATTTTTACTTACAAGAACCCGCAGATTTAGACAGTGTATATGCCGATGTTTTAAATAATTTAACTAAAATGAGGTTGGAAAAAAAGTAATTTCTTCAAAATTTTATTTATAAAAAAACGCCATTTGCTTTAAAAGTAAATGGCGTTTTTGTGTTATTGAGGTTTAACGTAAATTTTTGAATTATTACGGTACCCCGAGGTGTTTAAATACCAATCTTTAAAATTGGCTCCACCTGATTGTGCCCAAGTGGCAAAGTTTAAATAGGCTTGTGTAATATTTTGTTGTTCATACGGGTAATCAAACCTTTCAGGGATGGCAATGGCCCAAGGCAAGTTGTTTTTACTTAAATATTTTTTGGTGCCCAACAGTTGTGTGTCATCATCGCCTAAGCCCAATAATGGATAAGTTGCAGTTGATGTTGGATTTTTTCCTGGTAAATGAATTTCGTAGTTTCTGCCTTTGCCTGCTTCATTAATCCAAACAAAAGGGTCGTGCAATCCTATGCCAAAATCTGCAATATCAACCAAGGCAGTAACATCAAACGAAAGGTTAAAATTAACAGAATCGTTATAACCTACATTGGGTACGGTATTCCATGTTTGTTGGTTTTGTCTCACATCGTCAAAAATACGAATGGTTGCATTGGTTTTATCTCCTTCAATGGTTCCTCCAGCTAAATTGGCTATTTTAGTTCTGGCAATTGGGTACTGAATGGCAAAAGCTGTTTTTAAACTTCCACCAGATGCTCGTAAGCAATATTTAGCTTCAAAACGTACCAATTTATTACTTGAATTGGTAATGGCGTTGGTGCGCATATCCATTACCACATCGTTCATATCGTAATCACCTCTAAAATACCATAAATCTTCGTAAGCTACTGTAGCAGTTTTATTGGCAGCAGGAAAATAATTGTTAAATGCTTTTAGTGGATCGGTTGGGTAATCATCGTTTACATCATCAACGCCATCACCATCAGTATCGCTACTTCCGGGAATATTGGCAATTTTATCTAAACTAACATTACTAATATTATTCACTGTAGCATAATAAACTACATCTTCAAAATCGTTATCACTTGTTCCTGTTGGATTACGGTTTACATCTTCAAAACCTAATACAAAACGTTGGGTTGAAGGTTCAAACACAAAAACTAAATGTTGGCGATATTGATCGCTAATTTCTGGATTAAACTCTTTGTTTCCATAAAATACGTAACGCGAACCTAAAGGTAAAATATTTCCAGTTGTATTGTCGTAACCATCGGCTATTATACCAAAAGCAATTACAGTGTCTTTGCCAAATGTACCGATTTTTACTTTGTTACCAGTAGCTAAATCGCCTCCAGAACCTGTAAATGAGGTATTTGGGTAAATTATTGTCAATGAGTCGATTGCAGCAACACTTGCAGGAGGGTTATTAATGTTATAAGTGTAATAAAACATTACATTTCGCTGGCCAGCACCTTCTTTAACAAAGGTAATATACACATCGCAAAGGTTAGTGGTAACAATATTTCTTCTATAAAAATTATCATCTAACAAGTTAGGGTAGCGAGTTAATAAGCTTGTTCTACTTGGTAAAAAATTAGTTACATTATTTAAAAAAGTGGTTGATACTACATCGTTTACTGGTTGCAAATAGTTTGGTTTTCCGGTACTTACATTCCAAGTTCCTAATCTAGTTGAAATTTTTCCTGGTAATTTTCCAAAGTTTCCTTTTCTTAAAACTGGGTTAGTTACTGTTTTGGGGTTAAAGTTAGGTCCACCTAAAGTGGTATTAATATTAGGGTAATTGTTTACCATTACATCCTGCGGAACATTAATGGCATTGGTATTTAAAACCAAATACTCAAGTGATAATGGAACTTCAACCATGGTTTCCCAAATACCATTTTCATCGGTAACACCTTTAGCTAAAACACGTCCACCAAGTTCAAAACTATTATCCATAATATAAACTATGGAGTTGTTATAAACATTGCCTTCAGCATCTAATACTTGAATTTTTACATTGTTTATTCGGGTAGTTTGGTAATTAAAACCGTTTGGAATAGTTAAATCTTGAAGGTTTGTACCTGTATTTGTGGTGGGTGTGTTTTCGTTAGAAACTTCTCTTTTGCAAGATGTTATGATAAAAACCGCTATAGTTGATAACGTAATTATACCTAATTTTATAGACGATAATTTCATAATTATATTAATTTATAATAGAAAGCAATTTACGAAATTTTTTAGTAGTAAGATTGAGGTTTAATACAACTTTTAAACAACTTTAAAATTTCTAAAACAAATATATACACAATTTTTGGTAAAAGCCAAACAACTTTAATTATTTTAAGTTGTGCAAAAAGTCAGTCATTTTGTTAAAAGCCAATGCTCTATGGCTAATTTTATTTTTCTCTTGCAAGTCCATTTGAGCCAAAGTAATATCATATCCGTTTGGCATAAAAATAGGGTCGTAGCCAAAGCCATTTGTGCCTATTTTATTTGGTATTATTTTACCATGTAAATTGCCTTCAAACAAGTATTCTTTCCCATTTAAAATAAGGGCTATTACAGTTGTAAATTTAGCATTTTTGTTTTCAAAAGGAGTTAAGTTTTTTAGCAATAAATCCATATTATCATTGGCGTTTTTTTGTAACCCAGCATAACGCGCGCTGTAAACCCCTGGTTCATTATTTAGTGCCTCTACCAATAAGCCAGTATCATCGGCAAAACAATTTTTGTTAGTAGCTTGATAGATGGTTCGTGCTTTTATCAATGCATTTTCGGTTAGTGTACTTCCATTTTCTTCTATTTCAGTATTAAAACCAATGGCTGAAAGCGATTTAACCTCATAACTGCTACCTATTAAGGCAGCTATTTCATTAACTTTATTTTCGTTATGGCTTGCAAATATTAATTCCATTATCCTATCATTTTTTTAATACCCAAGTTCCAAAGCTGTAGCTTTAAATCTTTATTGTTTTCGTAATTAATTAATTCGTCAGCCTTCAGTATTTTTGTACTACGTACATTGGCAAATTGGTGCAAAGGAATGCCCCAACCTTCTTTTTTTACCCACTCGTTGCAACCCCAAATAATCATTTTTAGAGGTTTTAAGGTAATAATTATATCACTAATGGAGGCACCAGACTCTTGCTCGCCTATGTTTAAAAGTGCCATTTCTGATAGGTTTAACTTTAAACCCGCTTGAATGATATTACTCAGTAAATTCATTTCATTATCATTTAGCGCTTTATCTATCAATAAAACGAAGCGTTGCTCGTTGGTTCCGGTAAACTTGTATTGTATAGAATTTTGTTTTTCTTTGACCGCGAAAAATTCATCGAACAGTGGTTCGATAAATGGATTTTCAACTTTTAAAAATTCACTCATTTTTTAAATTAAATTACAGATGACAATAAGCATCAAAATTAACAAAAACACTCAATCAAGAATCAATCTTTGTGATTTTAATAACATTGAATTTGGAAAAATTTTTTCCGACCATATGTTTAGAGTTGATTATGAGGACGGTGCATGGAAAACTGGCGAAATTTTACCTTACGGAAATATAAATTTTTCACCTGCTTTATCTAGTTTGCATTATGGTCAAGCCATTTTTGAAGGTATGAAAGCTTTTAAAGATGAAAACGGAAGACCACAACTTTTCCGTCCATTGGCCAATTTTGAGCGTTTTAATCTTTCAGCAGAAAGAATGGGAATGCCTACTATTCCCGAAGAATTATTTATGACCGGTTTATCGGAATTGGTAAAAATGGATCAAGATTGGATTCCTACTAAAATAGGAAGTGCTTTGTATTTACGTCCTTTTATGTTTGCTACCGATGATTTTGTAGGTGTGCGCCCAAGTAATAACTATAGTTTTATTATTTTTTGCTGCCCTGTAAATAGTTATTATCCAAAACCAATTAAAGTAAAAGTAGAAGAAAAATATACGCGTGCTTTTGATGGTATGGCAGGTTTTGCTAAAGCTGCCGGAAACTATGGTATTAGTATGCGCCCAACGTTAGAAGCTAAAAAGGAAGGTTTTGACCAAATTATTTGGACAGATGGCCGCGAGCATAAATATGTGGAAGAATCAGGAACTACAAATTTGTTTTTTGTGTTAGATGATTATACAGTTTTAACTCCAGCTTTAGATGGTAATATTTTAAAAGGTGTTACCCGCGATAGTTGTATTAAATTGTTACGCGATGCTAACTACAAAGTAGAAGAACGCCATATCAATATTGAAGAAATAGCTACTGCTGCTAGAGCTGGTAAGTTGTTAGATGCATTTGGAACAGGAACTGCTGCTTTAATTGCTAAAATTGAAACCATTTCTTACAAGGGCGAAAATTTAGAGTTACCACCAGCTGAGGGACGAAAAGTTTCTAATTGGTTATACAATACTTTAGGCGAAATTCAAACATCAAAAATTGGTGATAAGTTTGGTTGGATTACCAAATTATAATTTAACCCAAATAACATGCAAAAAGCCCAACTGATTTTTTCAGTTGGGCTTTTTTATTAGTAATACCTATTAATGCATTTTATCACTAATTAGGAAAACACAAAGAAATAGAATTGGTAACCTAATATTAAATTTTTTATGGATAAATATCAAATAAAAGATGCTGGTAATAAATGAAATAAGCAATAAATAAATTAAAAATTGGCTAAATTAAACTATGTTTGTTTTAGGTATTGTAGTATGTAATTATTTTATAAAATAACTGGTTCTATTTTGGAAAAATATTGTACTATTTGTCTTATTATGGGAAAGATATTAATAAGTGGTGTTGTGTATATTGTTTAAAATCAGAACATTGTGTATTTGGCAATTGTTTTGTAATAAGTATACTGAACTAATAAACTAAAAACATGAAAACAAAAAATGTATTAATAGTAGCGGTGTTGGCTTTAATGGCCTCATGTACGAAAGTAGAAAGTGTAAAAAAGGATACCACTAATAACGCTCAAGTAACTAAAATGAGCGACATAAAAGTTCCCGATGGTTTTAAATGGGAAACAACCAAAAACATCAATGTAAATGTTTCTGTTGATGATAATACTGATTGGAATTTTATAGCTATTTATACCGCCAATCCTGCCAATGGAGGCGAACTTATTTCAAAAGGTGTAGCTACTGCAACTAATCCTTACAGTGCGCTTGTTTCGGCTGCCACTACCATTGAAAACTTATATGTTCAAAAAACCAATGCACAACAAAATGTGGTGGGTCAGTTAGTAAAGGTAGTAGGGAATAGTGTTTCGGTTAAATTTAGTGCAGCCAAAGCATATACTATTCTAGGTAAAGGTGGGCCTGATTGTTCAACTGGTTGTGGAGTTACAGTTAATAATCCAAGTGGTAATTTAACTTATTCGGCTGGTAATGTGGTTTGTTTAACAGGTACAATTGCCATAGCTAAATTAACTATTAGTGGCACTACTACAGTAAGAATTTGTGGAACTGGAAGTATTGGTAATTTAAAATTTAATAATACTACTTCTAAATTAATAGTAACTACTACAGGTGTTATTAATTTTACTGCAACAACTCCAATAGATGGTATTTTTGAAAATTATGGTACGGTAAGTACAAGCACTAACAAAAATTTTAATGTTAACAGTAACGCTAGTTTTACTAATAATGGAATTGCTAATTTTGGAAAAGATTTTAACCCTAATGGCTCATCTGTAGTGGTTAATTATGGAACTATAGAGGTTGATAATAAATTAATTAACAGTTCAGGATGCGATTTTACTAATTACTGTAAATTAATAGTACATGACGATTTTCAAAATAATGGTTTGTTTAAAAACAATGGTTACGTAAAATGTTACCAAGAAACTACCATCCAGGGTGGAGCAAATAATGAGTTTAAACAATACAATGGAGCCATGATATCTACAAGAGATATTCAAGTAAATGGAACTATTACAGGAATAGGTTCTACCAGTTTAATAAAAGTAACAAACCAAAGTAAAGGCAATGCGCAAGGTTTGGTAAATGGTAATCAAAATTATTGCGATGTGAATGGAATAGAAGGTCCTTGGAATGCAGTTATTAATGGAGGGGCAAGCCAAGACTGTAATTTAACAATTGCTACTAGTGCTTGTAACCCTGAAGGAAACGCAAGTACACCAGCACCACCAGCTGATACCGATGGAGATGGAGTGCCAGATACTATAGATGAATATCCTAACGATCCAAGTGCTGCATTTAACAGTTATTATCCTTCTAGAACAGGTTCTGCTACTTTAGCATTTGAAGACTTATGGCCAAGTACAGGTGATTACGATATGAACGATGTAGTAATAAATTACAACTATAAAATAGTAACTAATGCATCAAATACTGTTGTAAGAGTAAATGCTAAATACAGTTTATTGGCTACGGGTGGTAGTTTTAATAACGGTTTTGCAGTTCAGTTTCCAGTTGATAGAAGTAAAATTACTAATGTACAAGGTGGAACATTAGAAGCAGGCCAAAATAAAGCAGTGTTGGTATTATTTACTGATATGAGAGCCCAAATGAGCGATTGGAATACAAGAGTGGGTGTTACCAAAGTTTCAAAAGTTGATTTTGAATTGAGTTTTAACATTACCAATGGACCTGCATTATCAGTATTTGGTTTAAATGAGTATAATCCATTTATTTGGAATGGCTCTGCAGGTTTTGGAAGAGGTTACGAAATACATTTGCCATATCATTTACCTACAGATTTAGCAAATACAAGTATTTTTTCAACCAAAGAAGATAACACTAATATTGGGTTAAATAGAACTTATGTAAGTAAAGTTGGTGGTTATCCTTGGGCTATTAATATCCCAGTAACATTCCAATATCCTATAGAAAAAGCTGATGTGAACACTGCTTATAATAAATTTGGAAATTGGGTTCAGTCAGGTGGCACACAGTTTACTGATTGGTATTCAAACACAGGAGCTGGTTATAGAACTACCTCAAATATTTACCAGTAAAATTAAGATAATTTCATAAAAAAAAGCAGCTTAAATAAGCTGCTTTTTTTATGAAACTATTTTTTATTAGGCTCTTTAATCTTTTAGTATTTGTAAAAAACGATGCTCTTGTTATGTTAGAGCATTAGCTTTAAACAAATAAAATAGTATTTTAATTATTGGTGATTTCGTTAGTTTTATCTACAATTTTAAAAATGACTTCATCTAGTTCTTTTGCGGCAGTTTCAAGCATTGGAATTAACTCAATATTTGATGGATCTGTAGGATCTGAAATATTTAGCAGGTTAATAATGCCAAGCACATTGGCTACAGGCCTTCTAACTATATGCGATTGTAAAAAGGCTATTTCTGAAAGTTTTTCATTATGCTCTCTAAGTTGTTGCTCGGCTTTTTTTCGTTCAGAAATATCGCGTAAAACGGCAGAAGCACCGGTAATATTACCATGCAAATCTTTTATAGGCGAAACAGTAAGAGATACATCAATTATTTGCCCATCTTTTCTAATTCTTTTTGTTTCAAAATGATTAACAGATTTGCCTTTCAATATAGCGCCACGTATTGCTATTTCTTCATTAATTAATTCGTTTGGAATTACTTTAAAAATGGGCTCTCCAATCATTTCTGTAGCACTAAAACCCATTATTTCTTGAGCACCCAAATTCCATGAAGTAATTATACCATCTGTAGTTTTACTTATTATGGCATCGTACGATGAATTAACAATCGAACTCATTAATAATTGCTGTTCTTCAAGTTTTTTGCGAGCTGTAATATCTCTATAAATCACCACATAGGCTTTAATATTGGCATTTTGATCCATTGTTTTCATGCCATTAATACCCAAAAAACCAATGCCAACTATAAATAGACACATAACAGCTACTAATAAATATAGCTTTGTGGGTGTTTTTAAATTGTTAATCATAATTGAGTAGTTAGCTTAACGTTTATGGGTATATCTATTTAAAATAGATTTTTCAATAAACCTTTACTCAAATATAAATTAAAGTTTTAAAATGAAGTAAAACTTTTTTATTTAATGCAAACAAACTAGTAACTATCTTTAAATTATTGAGTTTAATTAAATAGGGGATTGTTATTCTAAATAGCAACCCTAATTACATATACTAATTTCAACTACTAATTTTAATTTGAAATTTTGTTCCGTTCCATTCTTTGTCATTTTATTTAACTACTCAAATTAATTTAAAACACAAAAACCCAACTGAACCAGGTACAGTTGGGTTTTTCATAGTAATGTTGTTTTAAGGTTTACAATATTTAGCTACATAAGTTTTGTTTTTTAAAATTAAATAAACCACATATATGCCACTATTTAAAAAGTTTGTTTCTATGTTTTTAATGGTTTCGCCACTTTCTACAGCAGTTTGATAAAGTAAATTACCATTTGCATTTCTAATTTCAACTATTCCATTATCATTGGTTTTATTGGTTATTCTTATAATGCTGTTATCTAAATCGTTACTAATATCAGCAGTTTGTTTACTTAATAAAGTTTCTTGACTTAAGTCTAAATCGTAGGCGTAATCTCCTTGTTCCAAAGTATTGGTATTAGGAATCACTGTTATCATACCTTTTTTACAAATGGTATCTACCTGAGCGCCTTTTGATACAATCATTTTTACATCGTAAACACCTGGTTTGGTATATTTATGGGCTGGGTTAATTGAATATTCCATTTGTCCATCGCCAAAATCCCATTTAACCCAATCGTAATTTTCAGGGTTTTGGGTAACAAAATACACTGCTACATTTACTTTAGTAGTAATGTTTTTGTTTGGAGTAAAACTGTGTTTTATTTCTGAAGCATTAGCTAATAAAGAAATAAAAAGTGCTGCAGTAAAGAATATCTTTTTCATAATGTTTTGGTTGTTAGTTTTAAAATTATGAACCTTTTACGCAGTTACTTTTCAATAAGTTACTTTAAAATAGGGATTTATACACCATAGGTAATAATTTAAATATGAATGGTTAATTTAAGTGATTCGAATTTTTATAAGCGGACTAAACAGATTGGTAAAAAAAACCACCTAAATACTAATTGTATCTAAGTGGTTTGAAAAAACATTAAACATAATTGTTAATAATATACTGTGTTAATGCAGTTATTTCTTTTCTTTAGCTTTTTGCATTAAGTTTAAATCGCTATTATCAAACCTACCAACTCGTTTGGTTTTAAATATATCAAACCTGCTTTCTACTATTTGATTTGGCCAAGTATTATTGCTTTCATCAATATCGGCAGTTTCTTTATATGGGTCAATTACAATTGATTGTACTTGTTTTGCTTTAGCAAATGTTTTTGTGAATTTTTGTTCGTTTTTACGCCAAATATAAGCGCTAATGTATTCTGTTTCGCTTGTACCATCTGTATAATTCCATTGAATAATAACGGGCATTACACAACCACCTTTATTTGAAAAATGCAATTCGTAATAAAAATTACTTTCATAGGTAGCACTTTCTTCTGGAGTTAAAAGCGTAAGTCTTTCATTTACATTTTTTGTAACCGATTCAGGGTAATCCTCTGTTTTAGTTTTATGGTAATAATAAAAATCGCGCAAAGTGGTATCAACATCTACATAAAAAGCCATACCGCTTTGTTTGTTTCTGATCTTTGACACATGTTGAAATTCAATTGGAATTTCTCTGCGTTTAATGGTCTCCATTCTTTCAGGAACCGCTTTGGTATTGTTTACCCTAATTAAACTTACCGAATCTAAACTAATATCAACTGGGTCAATATCGTAAAACCAACCTCTCCAAAACCAATCTAAATCTACACCAGATGCATCTTCCATGGTGCGGTAAAAATCTGATGGAGTGGGGTGTTTAAATTGCCAACGTTGTGCGTATTGTTTAAATGCAAAATCAAATAATTCTCTTCCCATTACTGTTTCGCGTAAAATATTTAAAGCGGTAGCTGGTTTTCCATAAGCATTCGCACCAAAATTATTGATGTTTTCGCTATTAGTCATAATAGGTTCCAGTTGGTCTTTGCTCAATCGCATGTAATCCACTATTTTATGCGCTGGTCCGCGGTTGCTAGGGTAATTATTATCAAATTCTTGTTCGGTTAAAAATTGTACAAATGTGTTTAAACCTTCGTCCATCCAACTCCATTGACGTTCATCGCTATTAATAATCATTGGAAAAAAGTTATGGCCAACTTCATGAATAATTACTCCAATCATACCATATTTGGTGCGCTCAGTATAAGTTCCATCAGTTTCGGTTCTGCCATAATTAAAACAAATCATTGGGTATTCCATTCCGCTTGCTGCCTCTACACTTATAGCAGTTGGGTAAGGATAATTTACGGTAAATTTAGAATATGTTTTAATGGTGTGAGCAACTACTTTGGTAGAGTATTTACTATATAAAGCATACGATTCTTTAGGATAATAACTCATACACATTACATTTTTTTCGCCTTGTTTTATGGCCATGGCATCCCACACAAATTTGCGAGAACTTCCCCAAGCAAAATCACGTACATTTTCAGCAGTGTAAATCCAAGTTTTGTAATTGGTTTTATCAGGATTAGCTTCTTTTGCTTTAGCTTCATCAAGGGTTACAATTTCAATTGGGCTGTTGGCGCTTTGTGCTTTTTTCCATTTGGCTAATTGCTCAGGAGTTAATACTTGTTCGTAGTTTTTACAAACACCTGTTGATGCAATTATGTGGTCAGCAGGTACTTTCATTTTTACTTTAAAATCGCCAAAAGCTAACGAAAACTCGCCTCTTCCAGTAAATTGTTTGTTGTTCCAACCACCATAATCGTTGTAAACACACATACGCGGATACCATTGAGAAATGGTAAATAAACAATTGCCATTATCTTCAAAAAATTCGTAACCACCGCGGCCTCCAATTTTCATGCGTTCAGGAATTTTGTAGTTCCATTTTATTTTAAATACAAATTTACCCTTGCTTTTTAAAATTTTGGGTAAATCAATGCGCATCATGGTATTGTTTATGGTATAAGGTAAATTATTACCTAAACTATCCGTTACAGATATAATATTTACACCATAACCATCTAGTTTTTTCTTTACATCAAGCCCAAATAACTCTACATCTGTAACAGGCTTCGAAATTTTACTACCATCAAAGTAGTTTGATTCTGTTTTTACATGATGCTCATTTTCATCTAATTGTAACCATAAATAATTTAAATTATCAGGCGAATTATTAAAATAAGTAATTTTTTCTGAGCCTTCCAGTTTAAGTTCCTTTTCGTTTAAAAATGCATCTATTTCATAATCAGCTTTTTGTTGCCAATATTGATTTCCAGGTGCACCTGAAGCAGTTCTAAAATTATTGGCATCGGGTAAAATGGTTCCCAATTGTTCAAACTTATTTCCATGGTTCGATTTTGGATTATTTTGGATGTTTTGTGCTAAACACCAATTAACTGAAACAATAGAAACAAATGATAGAAGTAGGTTTTTATGCATATTTAAATCTTATTTTTTGCTGTAAAGCACAACAATAATAAAATTTATTGAATGAAACATAGTTTCAAAGCCAGATTTAGTTGTTAAAATAGTTTTTTAAAAACACATCATCATCCGAAATTTTGCCTACCACTTTGTAATCCGACTTTTCTAAAACCACCGATTCTGACGCTTTCTCGTTGACTACACCAAACGGAAATCGGCCACTGGCGTGAATAAAGCGCACTTCATTAGTGGAGTCAATATAAATAAAACCAGTGTGATTATCTAACCCAATGATGTAAATTCCTTTACCTTTTTTGGTAATACCGTTTATAAAATTTTGCAAACTAAGGCTGTTAAAATGTGTAATATTTTGTTTTTGCACTAAGCTTCGTATCATTTCTTCCGATGCACATTGAGCTAATTTTATCCTATTTAGTTTAACACCTACATGGCTTAAAGTAGTGGTTACAAAATAGCCGCAAGCTATGCTGCCATCGCCTGGAGTGGTGGTGTTTCCATAAAACGACCAACGCGTTCCATACCAAAATGGAAAAATATGTTTGGTAAGCGCATTGATAAAAAACTGCTGTTGTTTTTGTTTGGAAAGGTTGGCAATTAGTTTTTTGCTAGATTGAAGCTTAATTAGCTCTTTTTCATATTTTTGAGGGGTGAAATAAAAGGCATGATAACCAGGCAAAAATTGTTTATAAGGCGAAAACCAAATTATTGTAAGTAGCAAAAAGGCATTTATAAAAATAAATTTAAGCGCTTTCATAACTTAATTTTTTACCAGGCTTGTTCGCCTATTAAAGGCACAAACCTAAAGTTTTCTAGGGTAATTTCTTCAAAAGTAGTAGCCGATGTTTTCACTATGCTATGCATTTTTTGTGTTTGGCTATCGCCAATAGGAATAATTAAAATACCTCCAATTTTCAATTGGTTTATGAGCGAATCGGGCAAAACGGGTGCACCAGCTGTTACTATTATTTTATCGTAAGGTGCGGCTTCGGCATAACCTTTACTACCATCGCCTAAAATGCAAGTGGCTTTATAGCCAAACTTGGCAATTCGGGTGTGGGCTTTTTTAAATAACTCAGGTTGACGTTCAATGGTGTAAAGTTCTACTCCAAGTTCTAATAATATTATGGATTGATAAGCGGAGCCAGTACCTACTTCTAATACTTTATCGCCTTTTTCTATTTGTAAAAGTTGGGTTTGATAAGCTACAGTGTAAGGTTGGCTTATGGTTTGGCCAGCATCTATTTTAAAAGCTTTGTCTTGGTAAGCATGCGTTCTAAATTCAGGTTGAATAAAAAAATGACGTGGAATTTTAAGCATTGCTGCCAATACTTTTTCATCAACTATTCCTTTGGTTTTTAGTTCTTCTATTAATCGCTTGCGCGCACCTCTGTCTTTAAAAGTATCTTCCATTATTGTTTTGCAAAATAAGCAAGCGTTTTATAACCTTATTTACATATTTACAGATAGAAACATTTGGCATGTGAACATTTTAAACTAGTGTACATTTTAGGCTAAAATTAGCTAAAGTGTACATTTTATATGTTAAATTGAATGTCGCTGTTTACAGTTTAGTGGCGTAAAATATTATTTGAATGGCATTAGCGCTTAGTTTTGTTTTTGATTATTAAAGTATAAAAACCTAATCTATTTAAAAGCGTAACAATGATTCAAATTGGTATAGCCGGAGCTAATGAGCTAAGCAAGAGACATATCGAAAAGATTTTAGAGATAAAAGATTTTAGATTAGTTGGTTTTTACGACCACGATGAACAAAGCAGTGAGCTAATTAGCAACACTTTTGGTTTAAAAAAGTTCGACTCTTATGCCGATTTATTGGCTAATACCCAAGCTATTGATATACTTTCGCCTGTTGGCACGCATTACAAATATGCTTTAAAAGCCATTGAAAATTGCCGTCATGTATTTATTGATAAAGTATTAAGCGAAAATTTAGATGAAGCCAAAGAATTGGCAAACTTAGCGTATGAGGCTAATATTCAATTACATGTAAGTAGATACGAGCGTTTTCATCCTAATTTTCAATTATTAAAAAAGCTGCTTAACAATCCATTATATATTGAATCTTCTAAGTTTGATCCACATGTAATTAACCTTTCTCCCGATAATTTAGTGTTTGATTTGTTGCTAAATGAATTAGAATTGGTTTTAAATATTGTAAAAGCTAATGTGTTAAAAATTAGAACTACGGGTGTTTGCATGCATAGCGATACCATTGATTTTATAAATGTTCGCCTAGAGTTTGATAATGGCTGCGTTTATAACATGGTAGGAGGGAGCTTTAAATCAGAACAACGCAATAAAATTAAGTTTTTCCAAAAAAATAAAACTTATAGCTTTGATTTAACAAATTTCAGAATTTCGCTTTTAAATTCAAGCGAGGAAATTAATGAAGTGCAAGAAGAACAAATTTTAAGAAATTCAGGTAAAAATACTACCGAAATGATAAAGCGCGAGTTGGAACACTTTGCTCAAAATATTACGCATCAATCGTTGCGCTTACGCACTTATTACGATAATTATCAGGCTATAGAAGTAGCACATCGCATTATTGAAGATTTACAAAAACACAAGAGGTAGTTTTTAGTTTTTTCTTTTAACTGTAAAATTAGGAACATTATTAGGCTTTTTGCGCATTTATAGTACATTTGCCAATATATGCTAGCACATAAAAGAAACTACTTTATTTTTCTTTTGCTTTTTTTCATTGCATGCTCAATTGAGAAAGCGACTATACCCTCATACGTTTATATAAAAAAATTTAAAGTTACCACTAATCAAGCTTTAATGGGCGATACATCTTCCGATATTCAAGATGTATGGTTGTATCAAAACAATGAATTTAAGGGTTCGTTTGGCTTACCAACCTATATTCCATTGCCCGAAAAATCAAAACAAAACTTAACACTTCGTGCAGGAGTAAAACGTTCTGGCCAAGATGATCAACGTTTGCAGTACCCAATGTTTACTGATTTTGATACCATTTTACCATTGGCCGATTTACGTAGCGATACCATTCAGCCAAGAGTAACTTATTTAAGTAATTGCAAATTTCCAATCATACAAGATTACGATGGAGCTGTAAATTTTTTCTCTATTTACAAACCCAAAAGTGGCGATAGCGTAATTAAAGTTAACGATGCTACAGCATGGAAAATAAATAATAACTGTGCTAAGTTGGTTTTATCTGACTCTACTTATCAATTAAATTATTTATCGAAAGAATTAAGCGATTTGCCATCAAATGGAATTAGTACTTATTTAGAGGTAGATTATAAATGCAATGACATGTTTGTTATAGGTTTAAATGTACTTTATACCGATGGGACTTCTCGCGGATACAGTGTTTTTTCTGCAAATTCAACAGGTGGTGTTTGGAAAAAAGCCTATATCGATTATTCAACAGAAATTAGCTCTGAAATTGCTCAAAGAGGAAAAGGCACTCAATTTCAAATATTGATCCAAGTTACAAAATCGGGAACACCTTTGACCGATAATACGCAATTGTTTATAGATAATATTAAATTGATTCACTTTTGATACGCAAAAGAAAACTTTTTACCATTGCCCTTATTTTATTTGATGCCATAGCTGCTGCTTTGGCTTGGTCCATGTTTTTTGCCTATAGAAAACTATTTATAGAAACCGATTTATATGGTAAAATTGATGTAGTACTAGATAAAAACTTTTATTTAGGTCTTATTTATATTCCTATATTTTGGGTAATACTGTATTTTTTAGCAGGTAACTATAAAGATGTTTGGCGTAAATCGCGTATCAAAGAAGTTTCAAAAACATTTAGTATTACCATTATTGGGGTTATTTTATTGTTTTTTACTTTATTGTTAGATGATGCAGTGGGAAATTATCAAGCTTATTACCGCACCACTATTGCTTTATTTTTTTTGCAGTTTTCGTTAACTCTTACAGAGCGCTTGGTTTTTGCTACTTATATTATAAAAAAGTTACGTAAAAGACTACTGGGTTTTAATACATTAGTTATTGGTGATAATGAAAGAACATTGCATTTGGTAAACGAACTTAATGCTAAAAATAATGCACAAGGTTTTTTAATTAAAGGTTATATTAGTAACAAGAATAGCATTGCTGACGACCATAAGTTGAACAATGATTTAAAGTTTTTAGGCCATTATGCCGATTTGCCACATATTATAAAAGAATATGAAATAGAGGAAATTATTATTGGTATTGAAAGCAATAACCACAATGAGTTAAATATAATTACCAATTTATTAGAAGATGAAAATGTGGTATTGCGCATTATTCCTGATACTTACGATTTAAGAAGTGGCTCGGTGCGTTTAGAAAATGTGGTTGGAACTGCTTTAATTGAAATCAATCAAGACGTAATGCCTCAATGGCAAAAATTCATAAAACGTGCTTTAGATATTATTATTTCAGTTAGTGTATTAGCCTGTTTATCACCTGTTTATATTTTGGTGGCTTTGGGTGTTAAATTAAGCAGTGCTGGGCCAATATTATTTAAACAAATACGTATTGGTTATAAAGGCAAGCCTTTTTATATTTTAAAATTCAGAAGCATGTATGTAAATGCAGAATCTGATGGTCCTGCACTTTCGAGCGATAACGATGATAGAAGAACCAAGTTTGGCGTATTTATACGTAAATACAGATTTGATGAATTGCCACAATTTTACAATGTTTTGGTTGGCGAAATGAGCCTAGTTGGTCCAAGGCCCGAACGTAAATTTTTTATTGATCAAATTATAAAAATTGCACCACATTACAAACATTTACAACGTGTAAAACCAGGTATTACTAGTTGGGGAATGGTTAAATATGGTTATGCCGAGAATATTGACGAAATGGTTGAACGACTTCAGTTTGATATTTTATATATCGAAAATCGTTCTATAGCTATTGATTTTAGGATATTAATTTACACTGCTCTTATTATTATTCAAGGTAGAGGTAAATAGTTTTTTGATTAATAGATGTAGGAAAATTTCCACATTGTTTATCAATCAACCAGAGTAAAATATTAGTTTTAAAAATATTTAAAGACTTTTGAATTTCGATTTTTGAGTTGAAATTTTACCAGTTATTCCTTCACCAACTTTTGGCTATAATTTCCATTATTGGTTTTAAACAAAATAGTATAGTATCCTTTATTTAAAGTTGACACATCTATTGATAATTCATTTTTTTTATGTGGTTCAGTATTCTCCAATCTATAAACTTCTTTACCTAACGCATCTATAATGGTTAATTCAAAATGGTTTGTTTTTAATTCATCATAGTTAATTATTACTCTATCATTTGCTGGATTTGGATATATTTTTAAAAGCTCGCTGTTTACATTATCTATACCCAAAGGCCATTGGCCTACAGTTATATTTATGCCTCTTATTGAATAAGCTTTATAAGGACAGTACCTATCAGTTCCTGTTACTCTAAACGAATGGGGTGTTTTTCCAATAGCACTAACCGGAGCTGTCCAACAGAATTTAAAACTATCGGCTTTAGGGCCGTCTAAATGACGTTGTTCTAATATATAATTTCTTGTAAAACTAGCATTGGCCATTACCATGTTATACAAACCTGGGTTATTCCATTTTAAATCAGTTGTGTCAGCTTCTATTGGTGGATTAAATGTTGCATTTTGCTGGTCTTCGGCTACTATATCTAAACATATTTGTTTACCTTGTTGAACATAAAAATTTTGAGTTACTTGGCTCAATATTCCATCTTTATAAATTTTTATTAACGGCACTTTATTAGACGTACATGAATTGGTAGTATTTATTTGTAAATCTCTATAAGTAACTCCTACAAGGGTATTTACATTGTCTATTTTTCGCCATTGCGAAACTTCTATATTTAAGTTTGCTATAAAACTACCTAATGGCCTAAAACTTATATCTCCTGTTATGTTATCTAAATGTATTCCTGCTGGAAATGCTGCATTGTGATTTGGCATTCCAAAAAACGGAAATGGATATTGTGCAGAATAAGGTGCTATATAACTAACGGGAACTCCTTTTGCCTTAAAGCTGGGCACCAATTTATAACTTAAAGAATCACCATCTGGATCTATTGGGTTTAACTCAAAAACATGGTCAACGCCTGCACAAATAGAAGCATGTGCATTATTAGTAAAGGTTGGAGATGAATTGACTAAACATTTATTGATTACACATTCAGTATAAAATGCCTCCGGAACTATGGTAGAAAGTGATTTATTGCGACCATTTGTACTTATTGAAAGGGCTATATTACAACAGTTTGAGGGAACTGAACTTAAATCAACCAATCCTTCAAACATATATACTTCTACTCCTACCTTAAAAGTACCTGGAATGCGCGTATTACAGTTGGTACAAATTGAATTAATTTTTTCGCATTTTTGAAATTCAACAATATCATAAGCATTGGCAATACCTGTAACTATATTTAAATTAAAGTCACCATAATTTATGCCTTCAAAACCTTTATCCATTCCAATAATGGCAGTGGTAAATCCTGCATTTTCAAGTGTGCATCCATTGGTATTTCCATTTGGAAAAGGAATATCGCAACTTGAACATAATGCCTCTGCTGAACAATCCCTGTAAATCTTTACAGATAAATTAAATATATTTTTATTTGAAGTAGCCTGATAACTGATATCACATGCATTGATTTGGGCAGCTTCTACTTGGCTTAAGCATAATAAGGCAAGTATTAATGTAAATAATTTTTTCATATTAAAATTGTTTATACGAACATAAGTAATTCATTTTAAATAATATACTTAAAATTAATATGATTTAGTTTTTTGTTTATAAATGAAATTTTAAAAGTAATTCGAATGTAAGTTTAACGAGTATCTCCGGAATTAAAATGCATAAAAAAACCTGCTCTTTTGGAGCAGGTCTTTTTATTATTCATACGCTAAAATTTATTTAGCAATGTTTAATTTTTGGCTAGTTATAACACCATTAGCTTCAATTTGAACAATGTATAGACCATTGTTTAATTGTGAGCAATCAATTAATTGATTCATTGAATTGATTGTAGTATTGTAAACTTCTTTACCGTTTAAGTCAATAATTCTTACTGAACCAGTTGTAGCATTTTTAAACTCAATGTTAAATGTGCTTTGTGCTGGGTTAGGATATACGCTAAATTGGTTATTTGAATTAGCTTTTTTAACACTTAAAGGAAAAACTGAAGCAGTTGATTGTGACTGCCATACTTCTTTTTTAGAGTCATCCTCTACAAAAACTACTGCATGCAAATTCCAGAAATCTTCTACTGAATTTTCAGTTGATAAATTAATGATGTTAGCAGCTAAACCGTTAGCAGGTAAGCGGAAGTTGCCAGGGAAAGTGAAACTTTGGTTAAAGTTAACAGCAGTTCCTCCTGAGAAACTAATAGCAGTTCCAGTAGCATTAGGTAACATTTTTTTAGTTACGTTAAAAAATTCAGTTTCACCATTAGTTGTAGCATTTAAAGTTGTTTTGCTTTCAACAATAGAGATTCTTAATTTTAAGTTAGTGTTAGTAAATGCTTGAACAGGAGTTACTGTACCAGTTACTGTAAAGGTTTTACCTTCTAATGTGTGATTAGCAGTAATAGCAACTAAAGATGGTTTTGAAGCATATGAATCAAAAATATCTTGAGTGTAGCTATTAGCATTTTGGTTCCATTGACCATCAACAACTAACCAAGGAGCAAAACTAGCTGAGTAGTATGAGAATCTAGTTCCAACTTCTGAAGTATAGTAAGGGTCACCATTACCCGGGAAATTAACTTGGTATTTAATTACATTCCAATTGTCTTTGTTTTCAGCTAAAATACCATCTAAGTTAATATTACCTGGTACGCAAGGAGGACAAGTAGATGAAGTAAAAATTTCGTGTAATACTTTACGAGGAATAACATTTGTAAATACTTCAGTTGAAACTGTAGCTGTATCGTTATTACCGTTAGCATCTGGGTTTAAATTAGGATTATCAATCCAAGCTTTAATAGTTTTAGCTCCTAAAGTTGAGAAGTTTAATTTAGTTGGGAAAGTAATTTCTTCTAATCCACCTGAATTAGCAGTAGTTAAACTTGGTAAAGTACCAGATACTGGTGCACCACCATCTACCGAATAATAAACTTTTATTGCAGTTAAATCTTCTGTTCCAAAGTTAATTAATGTAGCTTTTAAAGGCACATCAACACCTTTACCTACATAAACTGGTAATTTTAATTTAGTTAATCCAGCATCATAAGCAGGTTGAGTGCCACTAATAAATTTGTAAACTATCATATCTTTGTTAGCTAAAATAGTTAAAGCTGCATCACTAATAGGATAAGCAAAATTGGCAGTTTTACCAACCATTTTACCTTCAGTTCCATCAGCATTTTGGTAACCAGCTACACCTGAAATTGATCCGGCTTTTCCACCGTAAACAATATCAAATCCACCAGCTTCATATAATTTTATTGCCATAAAAATAATATTACTTCCATCAGGAGCAACACCTTTTTTTGCCATTCCGTACCATTGTACTACATGAACTCTGTTAGGTGAGCTACCGTATGAGTAACTGAATACTTGAGAACGTTCTGAAGTGTATTGAGTATTTCCAATACATTGCATATCACTCCAAAGTGCAAAAATTGCATTTTTAGGAGCTGAAGCATTTGGTAATGCCACAGGTGTGTTTTGAGCAGTGGTAGCTGTTAAATCAAATGTTAGGTAGCCATTATCACTTACTTTGTATGATGAAAAAGTAGTTCCATTAAAGTTAAATGGAAAAGGAATAGTGTTAGCTCCTGATAATACATCATTTGATCCTTTGTCTAAAATAATTGATGTAGAAGCAGTTGCTTGAAACTGATTGTAAGCATCGGTAACTCCAATGGTTTTGTAGTTCCAATAGCCTTGACTAAATGCACTTAAGCTGCATAATAGAGAGCTAAATAGTAAGATTTTTTTCATATGTATGTTTTTTAAAAAAATCAATATTAAGAATTTTTTTAGAAATAGCAATAGGCACATTTATAAATCATATTTTCTTTAGAAGTAATATTAATTTATTGATTATCAGTATTGTTTAAAGTTTTGGGTTTTTGAAATACAAATAAAATTAACTTTGAGAGGGTAAAATGCACTTGTACTTAAAAAATTTACGTCTTTATAATTTTAAAAACTATCAAACCGCTAAGTTTGAATTTAGCAATCAAATAAACTGTTTTACAGGTTTAAATGGTAGTGGTAAAACCAATATATTAGATGCCATTTATTATTTGTGTTTCACCAAGAGTTATTTTCAAAACCAAGATTCTTTAAACATATTGAACAATGAAACTGAAATGAGTATAAATGGCAGTTTTATTAAGAACAACGATACCGAGCAAATTCAACTGATTATACAAAAAGGAAGCAAAAAAAAATTAAAAGTTAATAATAACGAATATCCTAAACTGGCTGACCATATTGGCAGTTATCCATTGGTAATAATTGCTCCAAACGATATTTATTTAATTCACGAGGGAAGCGAAGAAAGACGTAAGTTTATTGATTCTTTTATATCGCAATTTGATAAAAGCTATTTGCAAAATTTAATGCAATACAATAAAACTTTGGAGCAAAGAAATGCTTTGCTTAAAAGCTTTTTTGAGCAACGTTATTTCGATGAAAGTTTAATTGATACTTACAATCAAAAATTGATAATTACAGGGCAAATTATATTTGAACAACGCAAACAATTTATGATTGATTTTGAACAAATATTTTTAAAATATTATAACCAAATAAGTAGGCAAACGGATAAGGTTTCGCTTAAGTACGAAAGTCAATTATTTGAAGATAACTTAGCTAGTTTATTAAATCAAAATATTGGTAACGATAAAGCTGCTCAACGCACCACAAAAGGCATTCATAAAGATGATTTATTGTTTGAAATAAATGGGTTTCCTCTCAAAAAAATGGGAAGTCAAGGACAACAAAAGTCGTTTATAATTGCTTTAAAATTAGCTCAATATGAGTTTTTGAATGTTAAATCAGGTATTAAACCTTTGTTGTTATTGGATGATATATTTGAAAAATTAGATAACAATAGGTTAGCTATTATTTTAACTATGATAGCTGAAGATAATTTTGGACAAATTTTTATTAGTGATACTGATAAAAAAAGGCTTGAAGAAATGTTTAAAAATCTTCAAGCCCAAATAAAATATTTTGAAATAAATAAAGGTTCTGTAAAAGCCTAACTTTGTGCGCTAAGAGCCAATTCTACAGCTTGTTGTACCATTTGAGGTGTAATTGGTTTTGATAAAAATCCGTGGCTGTTGGTTTCGCTAATGCGTTTAAAAGTATCGCTTTCCTTATGGCCAGATGTGAAAATAATTTTAGTTTTATCGCCAATAATTTTAGCCGTATCTACACCATCTAACTTATTGTTAAGTTCAATATCCATAATACAAATATCAATATTGTCTTTACGTATAATATCAATGGCTTCAAAACCATTATTACACGATAAAATGTTTTTATAATTTAATCCCAACAAGGTTTTACGTAAAACTTCACGTGTTAAATCGTCATCTTCAACAATTAAGAAAGTAGTGTTTTTCATTTTTAGTTATTATTTCAACAAATGTTATAAATATTTTAAACAATTAGCAAAAAAAATAATTGATTTATTACCAGAAAATTGTTGTTATACTAATTGATTGGACGGGTTTTTGAAAAATGCGGAATGGCAAAAGTGCGAAGTATAAAGTATGAATTATAAAGTATAAATTGAATGAATTCGGAGTTCGAAGTGACAAAACTGCGAAGTGTAAAGTACGAATTAAGACAATCACCTATGGAAATATATTAATTCATAATTTAACATTCATAATTCAACATTTATTAAGGTATTTGCAAAAACTTATGCGTTTGTAAGCTAATTTTCCATTTAGGATTTTGTTTTACATAATCAATAATTTGCGGAAGCATTTGGCTTGATTTATCCCACTCTGGCTGCAAGTATAACTTGCAATTAGGGCTTACTAAAGCTGCATATTTTTCGGCCCATTCAAAGTCAGATTTATTAAAAACCACTATTTTTAGCTCATTGGCTTTTTCAATTACTTCTAATAAAGGTTCTTTAAATTTTTTTGGTGAAAGGCAAATCCAATCCCAATTGCCACTTAGTGGGCTGGAACCGCTGGTTTCAATATTGGTTTCAATATGATTTGATTGTAGTAATTTAGTTAGTTCATTTAAATTATGCAAAAGTGGCTCACCTCCGGTTATTACAGCCATTTCAGCTTTAGCTTCTTGTATGTACTGAAGCATGGTATTAATATCAACTTTAGGATGACTATTGGCATCCCAACTTTCTTTCACATCGCACCAAACACAACCTACATCGCAACCGCCTAAACGTAAAAAATAGGCAGCCCTTCCAGTATGAAAACCTTCACCTTGCAGTGTATAAAAATGTTCCATTAATGGAAGCGTGGTGTTACTCATGATATATTTTTTACTGCAAAGAAAACGGAAAGATTGGTAAAACGAAAGTATTAAGCAGTTTCTATTTCCTTTGTATAAAGCACCTTATCGTTATGTTGGTACAATACCACATTTTCAGGATTAATAACTACTGGTTTATCCTTTAAGAAAAATAGAATGAATAATGATACAATGGGTAAAAATAGACCAATGGTAAACCATAACCAAAAACTGCGTCCTTTACAAATGGCTAAATAACCCATAACAGGCGCATAAAAAATAAGTAAAACTAAAGCTTCCATTTTTAATTTATTTGTATTACAAAGGTACTTTTAAACAAAAATTTAAAAAGATGATTTTATATTGCAATACTTTTTTAATTGTACATGTTAAACAAATCTTTTAAATATCTAATTGTATTAATTTTATTTCTAAATGTAAATCAGTTATTTGCCCAAAGTAAATGGAGCCTCGGTGGAAGTGCATCTGTTGATTACAGCTATAGATTTAACGAAAAAGGAAATGAACGATTTTTTTTTCAAGCGATAAAACCATAAACGATTTTGAAAATGGCTCAATTGGCTTTAATGGGGGAATAAAAATTAAATTTGACGTCAATAAAGTTATTTCCTTAATTGGAGGAGTAAGTTATTTACAAAATAATTTTTATACCAGCGATATATATTTAATACCTATTGATCCTAATGACCCTCTGTTACCGGATTATTTCTCTTTAAGCTACAGAAAAGATTATATTCAATTGCCTTTGTTGGCATCTTTTTATTGGGGAAATAAATGGAAATTTGGTTTAACAACAGGATTTGCTTGTAATATTTCAACAAAGCAAGAGATTACTAGTCATCTTTATTTTCGGGATGGAAGCAATTCTTCTTCTAGTTCAAATCAACTTACAAAAGCAGGAAATGATGCTGTTACAGTTTTTGGCATTTTGGGATTTGGTACCGAATACAGTTATAAAAAGTTTATATACAGATTTGAGCCTACCTTCAATGGTAAAATATTTGACATTAGTCCCAAAACAGATTTATATCCATGGAATATAGGTGCTAACATAAGTATTTTTTATAAGCTGTAATGCAGCTTACAAAAAACCCAATTGCAATTTAGCGGCTTCGCTCATTAAGTCTTGGCTCCAAGGTGGATCAAAAGTTACACGAACCTCCACTTCATTTACACCTTCAATAGCACTTAACTTTTCTTTTATTTCGGCAGGCATACTTTGCGCTGCAGGGCAAAATGGCGAAGTTAAACTCATTACAATTTCAATGTTTAACTCATTAGAAACATTTACTTCGTAAATTAATCCCAATTCGTAAATGTTTACAGGAATCTCAGGGTCATACACTGTTTGAATAACTTGTATAGCTTCGTTTTGTACATCTACAAAAGTGCGAAGTGGTTTATTTTCTGTTGTGTTTTCCATGTTTTTTGTTTTTTGTAAAGACGTATAATTATACGACTCTACATTTTTGTTTTATACGCTAAAGCATACATTTTTATTTGTTTAATCATGTTGGTAAATCCATTGCTTCGTTGGCTACCAATCATGCGGCTCATACCTATTTTTTCAATAAAAAACAATTCACTGTTTAAAATATCATCAGGTGTTTGGTTGCTCCAAACTTGAACCAATAAACTCACCAAACCTTTGGTAATTTCAGTGTTGCTATCTGCTTCAAAAATTACTTTACCATCCATAAAACTTGGATAAACCCAAACCTTACTTTGGCAACCTTTTACTATAAAATCTTCTGTTTTATGAGCTTCGGGCATGGCAGGTAACTTTTTACCTAAATCCATTAAGTAAAACAATATGCTTTCCATATCGCCATCAAACAACTCAAAGTTTTCGATGATTTCGTTTTGTATGTCTGTTATATTTTTCAAATAGTTCTTGGTTTTAGTACCTGGTACTTAGTTTTATTTCATTTTGCTTCTGGCAACTGGCTTCTTGCTATGAGTTTATTTGTTTGATAATTTTACTAATCTCTGCACTGCTTCCAAAAATACATCTACTTCTTCCAAAGTATTGTAAACCGAAAACGAAGCACGAATGGTTCCATCTAATCCCAATCGGTTCATTAAGGGTTGTGTGCAATGATGACCTGTTCTTACAGCAATTCCTTTTGCATCTAACATCATTCCTGCATCAAAATGGTGCATGCCGTTAATTACAAATGATTGAACCGAAACCTTTTGTTTTGCAGTTCCGATCAGGGTTATTGGTTGTTCTTGTAGAGACGTTGCATGCAACGTCTTTACGTTAATTGAATCCAATCCATCAACGCAATGTTTTAATAATTCGTTCTCGTGGGTGGCAATATTTTGTTTTCCAATTTCATTTACAAAATCTAACGAATATTTAAAGGCAATTACATCGCCAATATTAGGTGTTCCTGCTTCAAATTTGTAAGGAATTTCATTGTAAGTAGTTTTTTCAAAACTTACTTCTTTTATCATTTCACCGCCACCTTGATATGGCGGAATGGCTTCTAATAATTCACGTTTTCCATATAATACACCAACACCAGTTGGGCCGTACAATTTATGTGATGAAACGGCTAAAAAATCACAATCTAAATCTTGTACATCTACCTCTAAATGCGAGCAAGCTTGTGCGCCATCTAACAAAACTTTAGCACCTACAGCATGTGCTTTTTGTATAATTTCTTTTACAGGATTGATAGTTCCTAATGCATTACTCACCCAAACACAAGCTACCATTTTGGTTTTGGAAGAAAGCATTTTATCATACTCATCCATCAATAATTCACCCGCTTCGTTTATTGGAATAACTTTTAAAATAGCACCTTTTTCTTCACAAATCATTTGCCAAGGAACAATATTGCTGTGGTGCTCCATTGTGGTTATGATTACTTCATCGCCTGCTTGCAAAAATTTTCTTCCCCAAGTTTGAGCAACCAAATTGATGCTTTCTGTAACTCCTTTCGTAAAAATACATTCTTCTACTTCCTTGGCATTGATAAATGCTTGGATGGTTTTGCGTGTATCTTCAAACATATCAGTAGAACGAGCAGCTAATGTATGTGCAGCTCGATGAATGTTTGCATTATCAGTGTTATAATACTTAACCAAAGCATCAATAACAGCTTGTGGTTTTTGCGTGGTAGCCGCATTGTCAAAATAAACCAATGGCTTTCCATTTACTTCTTGATGAAGTATTGGAAACTGATTTCTTATTGATATAATATCTAATTTCGACATAATTTTCAAGTTTGCCACAGATTTCACAGATAACACTGATTGATTCTGCATTTGTTATTGTAAATAGTAACTATTTATAACACAGGTTTTTCTTATCAATTACTGTGCAATCTTTGGTTATTATTAAAGTGCTACTCTTTTGAATTTTAATGAATCTTCTCCAAAATTAATTATTAATCCAAGCTTTTGTTTTGATACTGCTAAATAATTAATAACTTGTTTATAGTTTTCGTCAATTACAAATTCTTGCGCTTTTATTTCTAAAATGATAGAATCAAAAACGACAAAATCAGCAACATAGAACCTATTAAGTTTATTTCCTTTATAAGTTATTTCAAATTTATGTTCTCTTTTGAAAGGAATTCCTTGTAAATTAAATTCAATTTCTAAGGCATCTTTATAAACAATTTCTAAAAATCCTTTACCTAATTGTTTATGAACTTCCATGCAAGCGCCTATTATTTTATAAGTATCCTCTTTTCTTGGAAATGATGATGCTGAATTATAAAACTCACTTGGTTCTTCAAAAATTAACATGTTTTATTTATACTTTTTTTCCGTGTAATCTGTGCAATCTGTGGCTAATCTTAAATCTTTTTCTCTATTTCTTGTTCTAGCAATTCAACCAATTCAGGAATTTTAATTCTTTCAGCTATATCATCGGCAAATGCGTTTAATAACATTTTTCTGGCTACATCTTCTGGAATTCCTCTACTTCTCAAATAAAACATTGGCTCTTCATCTAATTGACCAATAGTAGCACCATGAGTACATTTTACATCATCAGCAAAAATTTCTAACTGCGGTTTGGTGTTTACAGTGGTTTCATTGCTCAACAAAATGTTTTGATTGCGTTGGTAAGCATTGGTTTTTTGTGCATCTAAATGAACCATAATTTTGCCATTAAATACCGCCACCGATTTATCCATCATAATGCCTTTGTACAACTCATCGCTATGGCAATTTGGGAAAGCATGGTCAACACGTGTATGGTTATCAACCAACTCAGTTCCATGAGGCATATACAAACCATACAATAAACTATTGCAGTTTTGTCCATTCATGAAAAAATGTAAGTTATTACGCACCAAAGTTCCACTTAATGTTAAAGTTACATGGTTAATATTCGTATTTGCTTCTTGAAAAATTTGGGTGAAATTATTCAAGTAACTTTCGCCTTCTTGGTTTTGAATTTTATAATGTTCAATATGCGCATTTTCATTGGCATAAACTTCATTAACCGCATTGGTAAACGAAGGATTATTGCCAACGGCATAAAAAGTTTCAACTAAGGTAAGTGAAGCACTTTTTTCTACAATTATCAAATTCCGGGGTTGGCACAATACATTCACATCGGTTGAATCTGCAATATTTACAATAATAACAGGATTGGTAACTGTTTTATTATTAGGTACATATATAAATGCTCCATCACTCAATAAAGCAGTATTCATGGCATTTAAGCCTTGTCCTTCAATAGGAGCATATTTGCCAAAATGTTTGTTAAACAATTCGCTATGAGCTGTTTTGGCTTTAGCTAAAGTTGTAATAAAAATACTATTGTCAGTTTCAATAATGGTTGATAGTTCCGAGCGGAATGTGCCATTTACAAAAACCAATTTATTAGCTATTAGGTCTTTTAAAAATGCGTGCGATAGCATCAATTCGGTTTCAATGGTACTTTCGCAAGTTGATTGAAACGATTGATTGGTAATGTTTTTAAGGTTGGTGTATTTCCATTCCTCGTTTTTGGTGGTAGGAAAACCAACTTTTTCAAATTCAGCAAAAGCTTGCTCACGCTTCAAAAAGAAATCACTTTTCTCCGCTTGATTTTTGTATAAATTAAACTCTGCTTTTATATTTTCTACTAACATTATTTTTTAAATTTTAGCCACAGATTTCACTGATGACACTGATTTATTTTGTTTATTTCTTGTCCACAGATTCATAATTTATTGCACTGATTTTTCGACTAATTTCTATGTAATCTGTGTTATCAGTGGCAATTTTTTATGAATTAGCTTCTACTTCTTGTTTAATCCAGTCGTAGCCTTTTTCTTCTAATTCTTTGGCTAAGCTTGCATCGCCACTTTTTACAATGCGGCCTTTGTATAATACATGCACAAAATCAGGAACTATATAATCCAATAATCTTTGGTAATGCGTAATTACAATAAACGAACGCTCTTTGTTGCGCAATTTATTTACACCTTCTGATACCAAACGCAATGCATCAATATCTAATCCTGAATCGGTTTCATCTAAAATGCCTAATTTAGGTTCAAGCATGGCCATTTGGAAAATTTCGTTACGTTTTTTCTCACCTCCGCTAAAACCTTCGTTTAACGAACGGCTGGTTAACGATTTATCCATTTCAACCAATTCCATTTTTTCGCGCATCATTTTCAAAAAGTCGGTAGCTTCCATTGGCTCTAAACCTTGGTATTTACGCTTTTCGTTGATGGCTGTTTTCAGGAAATTGGTATTGCTTACACCTGGAATTTCAATTGGATATTGAAAAGCTAAAAATACACCTTCACGCGCTCTATCTTCTGGGCTTAATTCTAATAAATCTTTGCCATCAAAGTCAACAGTTCCTTCAGTTACTTCATAATCAGCTCTACCTGCCAATACAGCCGATAGTGTACTTTTACCTGCACCATTTGGCCCCATGATTGCATGCACTTCGCCTGCTTTTACTTCAAGGTTTAATCCGTTTAGAATTTTTTTACCTTCTATTTCTGCTTTTAGATTTTTTATACTTAACATGCTGTAGTTCTTAGTTCTTGGTTCTTAGTTCTTAGTTCTTAGTTGAACTAAACCGAACCTTATTTATACTTTATTCCTTTTAATTCTGATTTATTTAAATAATTCATAAAACCGGTAATTAATTTACCTATTTCTTCTGCATCATTTTTTAATTTATTGTATTCAATTTCATTTATATAACCAATTTCAAATGCTATTACCAATTGCGTTTTTAGTTCATATAGTGAGCCTTTTGCGATTGATAAAAACTGAAGAAATTCTCTATTACCTCCTCTTCCAAATCCTTCGGCAATATTTGAAGGTATTGAAACTGCTGCTCTTCTTATTTGATCTCTTAATCCAAAATCTTTTGCAAAACTGCCATGATTGGAAGCTTTGTAAATATTAATAGTTAGACTTTTAGCTTTTTGCCAAACTATTATATCTTCGATTTTTTCAATTTTACTCATTTTTATTTAGTTTTTAGTACTTAGTTTTTAGTTTGTTAGTATTGAAATATTTTTCAACTAAGTACTAAGAACTAGGAAACTAAGAAACTATTTTTATCCAACACTTCCTTCCAAACTTACCGCTAAAAGCTTTTGTGCTTCTACTGCAAATTCCATTGGTAATTGATTTAATACTTCTTTACAGAATCCGTTTACTATTAATCCAATCGCTTCTTCTGTCCCTATGCCACGTTGGTTGCAATAGAAAATTTGATCTTCTCCAATTTTACTAGTACTAGCTTCGTGTTCTACAGTTGCTGTATTATTGCTAATTTCTAAGTAAGGAAAAGTATGAGCTCCGCTTCGGCTTCCTATTAGCATACTATCACATTGAGTATGATTACGTGCATTTTCAGCTTTTTTGTTTACTTTTACTAAACCTCTATAAGTATTATGCGATTTTCCTGCTGAAATTCCTTTTGAAACAATTCTGCTTTTGGTATTTTTTCCAATGTGAATCATTTTGGTTCCGGTATCGGCTTGTTGCATATTATTGGTAACTGCTACTGAGAAAAACTCTCCGTTTGAGTAATCACCTTTTAAAATACAACTTGGGTATTTCCAAGTAATGGCACTTCCTGTTTCTACTTGTGTCCAACTAATTTTAGAATGAGCTCCTTCGCAACTTCCGCGTTTGGTTACAAAATTATAAATACCACCTTTTCCATCTTTATCGCCAGGATACCAATTTTGAACAGTCGAGTATTTAATTTCGGCTTTTTCCATTGCAATTAATTCCACAACAGCTGCGTGCAATTGATTTTCATCACGCATGGGAGCGGTACAACCTTCTAAATAACTTACATAACTATTATCGTCTGCAATAATTAATGTACGCTCAAACTGACCTGTATTTTCTGCATTGATACGGAAATAAGTAGACAATTCCATTGGGCAACGAACACCTTTTGGAATGTAAACAAAACTTCCATCGCTGAATACGGCTGCATTTAAAGCTGAAAAATAATTATCGGTATAAGGAACTACTGAACCAATGTATTTTTTTACTAATTCAGGATGCTCGTGTAAAGCTTCGCTGATGGCACAAAATATTACACCTTTTTCTGCTAGTTGGTCTTTAAAAGTAGTTGCAATTGATACTGAATCGAATACAGCATCAACGGCCACGCCAGTTAAACGTTTTTGTTCTGTTAGGCTGATTCCTAGTTTTTCGAAAGTTTTTAGTAATTCAGGGTCAACTTGATCTAAACTATCTAATTTTATTTTTTCTTTAGGAGCAGCATAATAAATGATATCTTGGTAATTAATTGGCTTTAAATTAAAGTTTTGCCAATTAGGTTCTTCTAAGGTTAACCAATAACGGTAAGCCTTTAAGCGCCACTCTAGCATCCATTCAGGCTCATTTTTTTTAGCCGAAATAAATCTTACAATGTCTTCGCTTAAACCCATTGGGGCCGAATCCATTTCTATATCGGTAGTAAATCCGTATTTATATTCTTGACTAACTACTTGGTCAATTATATCAACTTCTTGTGTATCAGACATTTTCTAACTTTTGTTTAAGTTTAGGGTGGCAAATTTAAACTAAATAATGAAACTATTTATATTTAGTCTAAATAGAAATACAAAAAAAGTACACAAGTGTTTTATAAACTGATTAAGTTTTGCGATTAAGTTCGAAGTACCTAGTTTTTAGTTCTTAGTTTCTAGTACTTAGTTTTTAGTACCTAGTTTCTAGTACCTAGTTTTTAGTTCGAAGTTTATTGGTTGCAAGCATTTTATTAATAGTATTTATTTTTATACTTTATAATTCTTCTTTTCCTCCGCAGGCTTATGCGAAAGTTTTCGGAACATGTGGCAATTCATCTATCAAACGGTATACTTCATTCACGCCTTAAGTGATTTAGTTCGAATTTCTTGGTTTCGGGTAAATTATTTTTATACTTCATCATTCATACTTCTCTCACGCCTTGCGTGATAAAATTTGCGTAAGGGATAGCAGCGGAAATCCTTTTTTTTATTTGGCTTTGTGGGTTGGATAAAAAAGATTGGAGTGAATAGCCCGACCTATTCTGGCTGGTAATGGGCTTAGAAATGGGCCAAATGGGTTACGCCCAAAAATAAATTTTAAAATTGAAGTAAGTGGCTAATATGTATATAAATAAAAAAACGGTAGGCAATTTAGTAGCTTTATTTATATTTGCCGATTAATAAAAAACATAAAACATGCTACATAAAGAAGGAAAAGCTACCATATTAATTACGCTATTAGGATTATTTGCCTTGAATTTTGCCATTAGTTTTACTGAAATTAACTGGTTAATCAACACTATTTTAGGTTTATCGGTAGTATTTTTGATAATTATTCTTCAATTTTTTAGAAACCCAACTGTTACTGTTACTCAAAACGAAAACCATGTTATTTGCCCTGCCGATGGAAAAGTGGTTGTAATTGAAGAAGTAATGGAAACTGAATATTACAACGAAAAAAGATTACAAGTTTCGGTATTTATGAGCCCTTTTAATGTGCATGTAAACCGCAATCCAATTGGTGGTTTGGTAAAATATTTTAAATACCATCCTGGTTTATATTTAGTAGCTTGGCATCCAAAATCGTCAACTGAAAATGAACGTACCACTACTGTAATTGAAAAACCAAATGGTGTTTCTGTATTGTTCCGTCAAATTGCGGGTGCTTTGGCAAAACGTATAGTTTGGTATGTAAAAGAAGGACAACAAGCAGAGCAAGGTGCTGAAATGGGTTTTATTAAATTTGGTTCAAGGGTTGATTTGTATTTGCCGTTAGATGCTAAAATAAATGTTACTTTAAATCAAGTGGTTAAAGGTGGCAAAACCGTAATTGCTGAGATTAAATAAGGTTAGGTTTTAGTAAATTATAAGCATACACTTTTTTTCTTCTTTCTTTTTCCTTAGATGAAAAAGAAACAAAAAATCAAGGCAAAAAAATGCTTCCACGCACAAGGCTTGGGCTGGCCCGCTTTTTTGCCGACCAAGCGCGCATAGTTAATGGAATAGTTTTCTATAAAAGAACAATTAGAAAAACTATGTATTCTATGTTTCTATGTGGTTTTTATTGTATTGAAAATAGTGGTTTATAAAAATGTCAAAGGTTGAAAGAGGTTATCCAATTTTGAGATTGCTTCGTTCCTCGCAATGACGAATAATTAGTAATTTATACTTCAAAATTTTGAACAAAATAGATATACGCGAACTTACGCTTGACGAATTAAAAGACATTTTTGTAAAAAAAGGTCAGCCTGCTTTTAGGGGTAAGCAAGTGTATGAATGGCTATGGAAAAAGTCGGCTACTAGTTTTGACGAAATGAGCAATCTTTCCATCGAACTGCGTAATTTGCTGAACGAAGAGTTTCGTATCAATCATATAAAAGTTCAAGATAAACAAGTTAGTGAAGATAGAACGATAAAAAGTAGTTTTAGACTTCATGATGGATTTTTGGTAGAAGGAGTTTTAATTCCGGCCGAAGATAGAATGACTGCTTGTGTGAGTAGCCAAGTGGGCTGTAGTTTAACATGTAAATTTTGTGCTACTGGCACCATGAAACGCGAGCGTAATTTAACGCCTGCCGAAATTTACGACCAAGTAGTTCACATAAAAAATTGGGCTCAAAATCATTATGGAAAACCATTGACCAATATCGTTTTTATGGGAATGGGCGAGCCGTTGTTAAATTACAGCAATGTAATGGCGGCTATTAAAAAAATTACTTTACCCGAAGGTTTGGGTATGAGTAATGAGCGCATTACAGTGAGTACTGCTGGTATTGCCAAAATGATAGAAAAGTTGGGTGATGATAATGTAAAGTTCCGTTTGGCACTTTCGTTACACGCTGCAAGCGATGAAAAGCGTAATATGATAATGCCTATCAATGAAAGTAACAGTTTAGAAGCTGTAGGCAAGGCATTGCAACATTTTTACAATAAAACCAAAAGCCGCATTACTTTTGAATATATAGCATTTAAAGATTTTAACGAAAGCATTGAAGATGCTAAAATGTTGCTTAAATTCTGCAAAAAAGTTCCTGCTAAAGTAAACGTAATAGAATATAACCCCACTGGTGATGGTCAGTTTGAAAAAGCTGATAGCAAAAAAATAGATGCTTTTTGTGCATACCTTGAAAAAAACGGTGTGAAAGCTACTGTGCGCAGAAGCCGTGGAAAAGACATAGATGCAGCCTGCGGCCAATTAGCCAATAAAAAGCACGATGATGCTTTGATGGAAGGGTAAAATTAAATTTTAAATGTTGGGTTTTGAATGTTGAATTGATAATCACGCAATGCGTGAATAAATACTTTAAATTTAAAATTTTATACACTTTAACGAAAATCCACTAATAACAAATGTTCGGGAACTTCATTGCGAACATTTATTGCGAGAGCAATAACCAGCAATCTCAAGCGAGCAATTTCCGCACCTTGTAAAGATGCTTTCCTGCTTTGGCGGAATCAGCATGACGTAGATTTCCGCGCCTTGTAAGATGCTTTCCCGCTTTACGGGATAAGCTGTTCCTCAGCATGACGGGGATTCCCGCACCATGCATGGATGCTTCTTCCGCTTTGGCGGAATCAGCATGACGAAT
>CAZGVO010000004.1:183299-243670 GCA_964529175.1 uncultured Bifidobacterium sp. | reverse complement strand
AACGAATAACGAATAACGAATAACGAATAACGAATAACGAATAACGAATAACGAATAACGAACAACGGCTAACTAAACTGTTTCGTAAATAACCAATCCTGTTCTAATTTTGGGTTCTATCCACGTTGATTTTGGAGGCATAATTAAATTTTCGTCTGCTACTTGCTTAACCTCCGATATACTGGTAGGGAATAAAGTAATAGCTAAATCAAAATCGCCACTATCTACCGCACTTTGTAAGGTTAATAAACCACGGCTTCCATCTATAAAACTTAAGCGTTTATCGGTTTTACTATCGGTAATATTAAATATGCGTTTCAAAATAAATTCTTCCACTATGCTTACATCTAAATTAGCCAATGTACCTAATAGTGCATTTTCAAATTCAGGTTTTAAAGTAATTACATACGCATCGTTATTTAAGTAAATACCAAACTCGCGTTTGGCTAATGGCTGCACTGGCACATGCCCACTTGGAATAATATTAAAATACTCGCCAATTTGAGCCATAAAATTACCGCCATTTACCATGGCTTCGTCTTTTACCAAACGATGGTATTCAAAAATATGTAGCTTGTTAAATGGAATTAAACAAACAGGGAAAAAGTTAAATAATTCTTGTCCGGTATAATCAGGATTTTTGCTGCGCATGATATCGCAGTAAGTAGCACAACCAGCACTGCGATGGTGTCCATCGGCAATGTATAAATTACTTATGGTGTCAAAAGCGGCTTCAATGGTAGCAATATCTGCTTTATTATGAATGGGCCAAAGGTTATGCTTTAATTGGTCTTGGCTTATAAAATTATACTCAGGAGCATGGCTGGCAATGGTACGGTTTACTACTTCTTCTATATTGTTATTATCAGGATAGGTAAGTAATACAGGATTACCCAAACCGCTGTAAAACTCAATATGTTCGGCTAACTCGTTTTGTTTTTCGGTTAACGTATTTTCGTGTTTTAAAATTACATTGTTCTTATAATCATCAACCGAGGCCGAGGCTATAAGCGAAGTATAAGCCACACTGCCTTTAATTAATCTATATACATAAAAACAAGGTTCACTGTCTTTAATTAGCACTTGTTCAGCCTTAAACTTATTTAAGTACTCTAGCCCTAATGGAAAATGCTTTTCAGGATTTTTCTTTTCGCCTTTAAAATGCAAATACGGCTTTACTACATGTAAGTAACTGTAGGGATTACGCATAATTTCGTGGGTTGAAAGTTCGCGTAAGGTACTATCGTAACTTGGAGCAGATACTTGTGCTGCTTTATCTCTAGCTGGGCGCAATGCCGCAAAAGGTTTAATAATGGCCATAGGTAAGTGTTAACGGCTGCAATTATATAGATTTTAGTTCAAAGTTCTTAGTTCTCAGTTTCTAGTTTTTTCACGCCTTGTGTGATTTAGTTCACAGTTTGTTTGTGATTGAGAGTTACGGGTTACTGAGCCTGTCGAAGTATGTTGCGGGTTTCGAGTTATTGGATTGCTGAGCCTGTCGAAGTATGGTTACTGAGCGTAGTCGAAGTATGTTGCGGGTTTCGTGTTGTTGTTTGGTTTATTCATCATTCATACTTCATGATTAATACCTTACCTATAATTTTGAGCATAACGAATGGCATTCTTTTAACATTTGAATAATTGAGTTTATACATTTTTGGGTAATGTCTGTTTCTGAATCATATATGTTAGCTTCTATGTGTGTAAAATTACCTTCTATATATGTAAATTGAGTTTCTATGTATGTAAGTTTTACTTCTATGTTGTACAAATTAGCTTCTATAGCTGTGAACTTAACATCTATGTTAGTAAATTAGGTTCTATGTCATATAAGTTAACTTTTATATATGTAAAATAGGTTTCTATGTCTATAAGTTTTACTTCTATGTCATACAAATTGGCTTCTATGTTATACAAATTTGCTTCTACATATGTAAAATGAATTTCTATGTATGTTATTTTTATTTCTATGTCATATAAATTAGCTTCTATGTCATATAAATAAACTTCTATGACATACAATTTTACTTCTATATTAAACAAATTAGCTTTTAAACATTAAATATAATTTCTAAAACCTTATTAGCATAAGTATGGTGCCAATTTAGTTCTTAGTTTGACCTATTTGGCTCAATTAGCAACTCAATATTAATCCTTAAATATTCTTCCTAGTTATAACTTATGAACAATTATTAAAAATTGTTAATAAGAGGTTGGTTGTGTTCTATTGTACACCATTTTACAGGCTTTCATCAGATACTTTCGGATAATAATAGTGCTTAATAAAAAACTCATTTCTCTAACTTAGTATTCATGGATTTAAAAAAGTTAATAGGTAATAGAATTGCCACTTTGCGCAAAGAGAAAGGTCTTTCTCAGCAAAAGCTTGCCATTGATGCTGGTTTGGAAAGAAGTCATTTAACAAATATTGAGAATGGAAATAAAAACATCTCGTTAAGCACTCTTGAAAAAATTTTTATCGCTTTGGATACCAATCCAAGTGAATTTTTTAACACAGAAGAGTTTTCAAAAAAATAAATGAGTAGTTTAAAGTTTATTGACTTATTCGCAGGGCTTGGTGGTTTTCATCTTGCATTAGCAAACTTGAGACATAAGTGTGTTTTTGCAAGTGAATTGAACCCAGAACTTAGAGAATTTTACGAAAAAAATCATAAAACAAAGGTTCAAGGAGACATCAATGAAGTTGATACGTTTATTTAATTCTTAACATAACAATCATTGTAAAGTAACTAGTATATTATCCTAAAATCATTTGACTAATAGTAACATGGAATATCAATTAGTATATCAACTTTTCCCACGTTCATTTGGAATTACCGATGAAATACGAGCGGTAATTTCTTGTTTTGAAAAACATTATGAAGAAATAAAATCGCCTGATAATAATTTAAGTAGCGATGGAGTTTTAAGAGTAATTTGTGATGATTTAGAGGCAATAAATTTCAAGGTTGAGAAAAGTAAGGCAAGTATTGATAAAATAAAAGTTCCTGTTCTTTTCAGTATCAATAATAGAATTGATAAATTTTTTGATGCGGATGCGGTTAGTGAAGATGGAAAAATTGTAATTGAAGTTGAAGCAGGACGAGGATATAGAAATAACCAATTTTTGAAAGATATTTTTCAGGCTTGTATGATGCCAAATGTGGAATATTTGGTTATTGCCGTAAGAAACCATTATCATAATACAGATGACTTTAAATCAATCTTTCAGTTTTTGGAAACGCTTTATATAAGCGGAAGATTGCAATTACCATTGAAAGGAATTGTTTTAATTGGGTATTAAATGGAACTAAAATCTACCATAAATGAATCGTTTTTAGAACTCTTTTACAAAGAGATTGAATGTGATGTTCCCGACACACATTCAAAACTCAATTTACATATTTTGAAAGTTGAAAACAATCAATTTTGTTATCCCGAATTGGTTAATCATTTAAGAAATCATTTTATTTCTTTTTCTCTTTCAAGAAAGGAAATACAAGACTTTGAAAAAGACAGAAGATTTGGAGAACTTTACACTAAAGCAGCTTCAAAATTTCGAGATTATAATGTCAATGACGGAGAAGCAGGAGAATTGCTACTATTCTGTTTTCTTGAATCACACTTAAAAGCACCTAAAATTTTAACAAAGTTAGAAATAAAACTTTCATCAAAAGACTATGCGAAAGGTTCGGACGGAGTTCATTTATTGAATGTTGCCGATAATAATTATCAGCTGATTTTCGGAGAGTCTAAATTGGAGCAAAAACTCATAACTTCAATTTCAAATGCGTTTAAATCAATTCACGATTTTACAACAAGAAGTAAAAACAATATCAACGATGAAATCGGTCTTATAAGTTCTCAACTATGCAAAGAGACATTTGATGAAGCCCTTTATCAGTTTCTAAAATCCGTTATAATACCTAAAGCAAATGCAGAAGAACCAATTACTAAGAATAATGCTTTTGCAATTTTTGCAGGGTTTGAATTCAATCCAACAGACGAGGAAAAAAGATTGAGCAATTCTGATTTTTTAAAAACAATAAAAGAGCAGATAAAGGAAGAAGTGGAAGGAAAAATGGAGCACATCAAAACTAAAATTGATGAATACAGTTTACACGGCTATACTTTCTACATTTATGTATTTCCATTTATGAAGTTAGATGAAATAAGAAAAGATATTATCAAGAAAATTACATTGGCAGAATAATGATTGAAAGATTAGCGACAGATGTTTTACAAGACACATATTTCATGGCTTTATACAATAAAGCTGCGAAACTTTTTGCTAATGAACTTTTCTCAGCAACTGAATCAGAGCAGGAATTTAACAAAAAAGAGCTAAGCAACTTGCTTCGGTTTGCGGATATTTTATCCAACTCAAAAAATCCGGCATCAAGAAATAAGGCTTATCAAATAATCACACTATTAAATCAAAAATACAAAACCGACCCATACTATAAAACTTTCTCACATTCAGTTTTAGCTAAATTAGGTAATTTTCCAGCGATTGAATACCTGAAAAATGAAGATGAAAATATTTCAGAATTGCCCTATGAAAGAGATATTGAAAAGAAAATCAAAGAGTTTATTCAGGCTGTTCCTGATACCGAAGATTTAATTTTTACGGATTCTCAATTTGAACTTTATTCTAAAATAAGTAATTCAAAGCATTTTAGTTTTTCGGGCCCAACTTCAATGGGAAAATCGTTTATTATCAAATCTTTTATCAGAAAAGTTGTCAGTAATAAACCACCTGAAAATATAGTGATAATGGTTCCGACAAGAGCTTTGATTAATCAGTTCTCAATTGACTTAAACAAAGAACTGAAAGCAATTTTAGAACATTATAATTACAAAGTTGTAACAAATAGTAATGTTGCCGAATTGCCCTCAGAAAATCAACAACGCTATATTTTTGTATTAACACCAGAAAGGTTATTGAGTTACTTATCGCAAAAAGGTAATCCGTCTTTTGCTTATTTGTTTGTTGATGAGGCTCACAAATTAGCAGCCGAAAAAGACACAAGAGCAGTGACTGCCTATTCAGCTATTTCAAAATCATTAAAGCAAAACGAAAATCTAAACCTTTACTTTGCTTCGCCAAATGTTTCTAATCCTGAAGTCTTTTTGAAACTTTTTAAAAAAGATGAAACACTGAACTATAAAACCAAAGAAACACCTGTATCACAAAACTTATTCTTTGTTGATTTAACAGAAAATAAAGTTATACACTACATAGATCAAGAACAGTATCAATTTGAGCCTGACATTGTCCAAAATGCAGATAGCATTTATGATGTTCTTTCTGCGTTAGGAAAAAACACAAGTAATATTGTGTATTGCAGTTCAAGAGTTGAAGCCGTTGATAAGGCCGAAAAAATGTTTAGTTTTTTCAATCTACAAGAGGCAACTAAATCCAATAATTTAAAAAGGGTAATTAAACAGATTAAAGGATACATTCATAAGGATTATTATTTAGCAGATTTTCTAAATAAAGGCGTTGCTTATCATTTTGGTAATCTTCCACAAATAATTAGAAATAAGGTTGAATTTCTATTTAAAGAAAGAGAAATAGGTTATGTGTTTTGTACTTCTACACTTTTAGAAGGAGTAAATATGCCAGCAAAAAATGTGTTTATCCTTAATAATAAGAATGGAAGTAATCCATTTCAACCTATTGACTTTTGGAATCTTGCAGGAAGAGCAGGCAGATTGAGATACGAATTATCGGGCAATATTATTTGTATTAAAGAAAATGACAAAGTTTGGAAAAAGCCTGAAAATCTTTTGGAAAACAAAATCGATATTATATTAAATCCATCTGTTGAGAACTATATTGATAACAAACTAAAAAAAATAGAACAGCTACTGAATGAAAATCCAGATATAAAGAACGAAACGGAAACAATGAAAGAGATATTACGCTATATAGCTAATATCATTAGTATTGATACACTCGAAATTGAGAGATCAGATTACAAAAGTGAAATCATTAATAAACTTATTCAGGATAATAAGCAGGAAATAATTGATTTAGCAAAAAAGAAAAATGGAAAAATTGAAGTTCCGTCATCAGTAATTAGTACAAACAATTCAATTAAACTAAAAATACAAAACGAAGTTTTTATAGCATTAAAAAAGCAAAAAAACAATTCAGAAACTATAAAATTACCTACAAAAGTTGATTATGATGTTTGTAAAGAATGGTTGTATAAACTTTATGATTTGTTCAAATGGCAAACAGAAGAAAAACAGTTTAAATCAAAAGTCCAGCTTGATTATTACTCCATGCTGATGAACCAATGGATAAATGGCGTTTCATTGAATCAAATCATTACACAGTCTATTTCCTTTTATTCAACTTCAAAAAGAAAAATACGGGCAGGTTACGATGAAAGCGGCTTGAAACTTGAATCTTTTAATGGGAGTAAACAACATATCAATATCCTTATAGGAAGTATTATTGATGACATAGAGTATGTTCTACGTTTTCTTTTAGAAAAATACTTCAACAACTATTACGCAATGTTGGTCGAAATTTTAGGAGAAGAAAATGCAGGGGTAAATTGGGCAACTTTTCTTGAATATGGAACTCAAAATTCTATTGTAATTGCATTGCAGAATTATGGGTTATCGAGACATTCGGCTGATTTCATCTTTAAAAATTATAAAAGCTGTTTAATAGTTGAAGGTGATAAATTAATTGAAATTGATGTAAAAAGGCTTGGAATTCTTTTAGACAGGGAGGCAATTGAATATGATGAAATCAGCTCAATATTGTTTTAAATTATGGATATGCTATTAAAACAAATTACATTAGTATTTCAGAAAAAAACTTTTCTCCCATTTATTTCAAAAACCCTGACATTACAAGAGCTCAGTTGCCTTACAACGACCATTTTTCAAAGATTTTCAAAGCAGACATTCCTTTCATTATGCTAGGCTACGATGTTGATACAGATACCGTAGTTGCATGGAATCCCGAAAAGATAAAAGAACGGCTAAACGCTAAAAGTATTGTCTCATTATATTCACGATATTCACTTCAAGCACAAGTAAAAGACAACGAGTTTAAATTTGGATATTTGACTAATGGGGAAAAAATCGTTTCATTCAAACGTGATAACTTAATAAACTTTTTTGACTCTGTTAAAGACTTGTTTAATGACAAAAAAGTTATAAAAAATCCAATATTAATTGAGATAGTTAATGAACCAACCGTTGAGTTTGTTTCTAATAGACTGTTTGACATTACTGACAAAATATTGCTTCAACAATTAAAACCATTACTCAAAAAAAATCAAGTTTTACAAGCAGTTGAGGTAACATCAAAGTATTATACTGGAAAATATAAGAATATGGCTTTTAAAGTCTGGTATAATTTAGTTAATGAACTTTATAGAAAAATAAATGAAACGTAACCTTTGGACACGTGAAGAATTGATTTTGGCTTTCAATTTGTATTTGAAATTGCCATTTGGTAAGATGCATAAGCATACTCCAGAGATAATTGAATTAGCAAATCTATTGGGTCGTACACCAAGTTCTATAAGCATGAGGTTAGGGAATTTTGCGAGTATTGACCCATACCATCAAGAAAGGGGTGTGGGTGGTTTGAAAGGTGGAATGCATCAAGTAAAACCTATTTGGGATGAATTTGCTAATAATAGAGAAACACTTATATTTGAAAGTGAACGCATATTGGCTGAAAAGGAAAATCAAACTATAGATGATAAGTTTGTTTCCATACTAGATGACATAAAAGACTTAAAAGGTGAAGTAAGGTTAAGGGAAGTAAAAACACGAGTTAATCAAAATTTTTTCAGGCAGTTAGTTTTAGCAAATTACAGTTCTAAATGTGCCCTTACAGGTATTGATATTCCTGAACTTTTATTTGCTAGCCATATTATACCTTGGTCAAAAAATGAACAAGAAAGGTTGAATCCTGAAAATGGTATTTGTCTTTCTGCTTTGTACGATAAAGCTTTTGATAAAGGATTGATTGGAATAAATGAAAAACATGAAGTTATACTTTCAAATCAATTGAAAAAATATAATAATAAAGATTATTTCAAATCTCATTTTGCTTCAATTGAAAATGTAAAAATTAATTTACCTGATAGATTTTTGCCCAACAAAATATTTTTAGAATATCACCGTGATGAAATATTTTTAAAATAACTCCAACCCAAACACTTTCGCACTTCAACACTTCGCACCTCAACACTTCAAAACCTAAAAACATCAACAACTCCACACTTAATAACTTGAACACAGCAAGAGGAAAAAAAATAATATATTGTGCCTCTTTATGCACGAAACAGATTTTATAGCCATTATTGCGCAGCAACTTGGTATTCAGGCCAGACAAGTAGCTGCTACCATTAAATTATTAAACGAAGGCAGCACCGTTCCTTTTATATCGCGGTACAGAAAGGAATTTACGCAGGCTTTAGACGAAGTACATATTGAAAACATCAGGTTATTAAATTTAAAATATACCGAATTAGTTAAGCGCAAACTTACCATAATAGATACCATAAAAGAGCAAGGAAAACTAACGCCTGCTTTAGAAAAAAGTATTGTAGATTGTTGGGATACCAACTTGCTAGAGGATATATATTTACCTTACAAACCTAAGCGTAAAACCAAGGCCAGTATAGCCCGCGAAAAAGGTTTGGAGCCATTGGCGTTATGGTTATTGAAAGAAAATAACAACAGTGCAGAAATAGAAGCAGCACGTTATTTAAAAAACGGGGTGCAAACCGAAGACGAAGCATTGCAAGGAGCCAGAGATATTATAGCCGAAATGGTGAACGAAGACCCCAAAGCGCGTAATTTGGTGCGTAATCAGTTTGAAAAACACGCAGTGGTTTACACCAAAGTGGCTAAAGGCAAGGAAACGGAAGGCAGTAAATACCAAGACTATTTTAAATACGATGAACCCTTGAATCGTTGTCCATCGCACAGGCTTTTGGCGGTGTTTAGAGGCGAAGAAGAAGGTTTTTTAAAATTGAGCATAGAGCCTGATGAAGACATAGCTGTTCAAAAACTGGAGTTTCAGTTTATAAAACGCAATAACGATAGCAGTTATCAAATAGAATTGGCATTGAAAGATGCTTACAAACGATTGTTGGCACCTTCTATGGAAACTGAGTTTAGAAACTTAGCCAAAGCCAAAGCCGATGAGGAAGCCATTAGGGTTTTTGCCGAAAATTTAAAACAATTATTACTATCGGCACCTTTGGGTAGCAAGCGTATTTTAGCCATCGATCCTGGTTTTAGGTCGGGCTGTAAAGTGGTATGCTTAAACGAAGAAGGAAAGTTACTAGCCGATGATATTATTTATCCTCACGAACCGCAACGCGATGCACAACAAGCCGTGGCTAAGCTGACTTTTTTGGTTGAAAAATACAATATAGAAGCCATTGCCATAGGCAACGGAACAGCGGGCCGCGAAACAGAAGATTTGGTAAGAGGCATCAATTTTAAAAACGAACCACAACTGTTTATGGTGAACGAAAATGGGGCTTCGGTTTACTCGGCTAGTGAGGTAGCCAGAGAAGAATTTCCTGATAAAGATGTAACAGTGCGTGGTGCAGTATCAATTGGTCGTAGGCTTGCCGATCCATTAGCTGAGTTGGTAAAAATTGATGCCAAGTCGATAGGAGTGGGGCAGTACCAACACGATGTAGATCAAAATAAATTGAAACAAAGTTTGGATGTGGTGGTACAAAGTTGTGTAAACCAAGTGGGAGTTAACTTAAATACTGCTAGTAAAAGTTTACTTACTTATGTATCGGGTTTAAGTGCGCAAACAGCTCAAAATATTATTAATTTCAGGAATGAAAATGGGGCGTTTACCTCGCGCAGTCAGTTGAAAAAAATACCACGTTTGGGCGAAAAAACGTTTGAACAATGTGCAGCTTTTTTACGTATTCCTAATGCTAAAAATGTGTTAGATAACAGTGCAGTGCATCCTGAAAGTTATGGAATAGTGGAGCAAATGGCTAAACAAAATGGCTGTAAGGTAGAAGATTTGGTAAAAAATGAAGTGATAAGAAAGGCCATAAAGCCCGAAAATTATATAACCGAAACAGCAGGTTTATTAACCATCAACGATATTTTAAAAGAGTTAGCCAAACCTGGCCGCGACCCAAGGGAAACGCTTAAGCCGTTTACTTTTGCCAATGTTAAAAAACCAGAAGATTTATATGAAGGCATGATATTGCCGGGCATTGTAACCAATATTACCAAGTTTGGTTGTTTTGTAGATATTGGGGTAAAACAAGATGGCATGGTTCATATATCGCAATTGGCCGATAAGTATATTTCGGATCCTAACCAAGTAGTGAAACTACAGCAACAAGTTCAAGTAAAAGTATTGGAAGTTGATTTGGCAAGGAAAAGAATTAGCTTGAGTATGAAGGGGGTTTAGGGAATTTAGTGATTTTTTGATTTGGAGATTGATTGATTTGTTGATTGATTGATGAATTGTTAGATGGTTAAATTGCTAGATTGTTGTCCCGATAAATTTGAAGTGAGATTGTTGGCTTGATTTTACGCAAGGCATGATTGGATTGTTGAATTGTTTTCACGTCATGCCGTAGGCATCTTCCTTAATAACAAATACTTTTCCATTAGCTTTATTGCTGTGTTTAACTTTGACAAAGTTTTTCCCGCACCGTTTATGCTTGATTTCTTTTCGCCCTTGTTGGTGTTTAGCGAAGCGTCACCAACAAAAAAATAGTATCGCCTCTACGAGGCTTTTGGGTTCGTGGTATGTGTGAATGTTACAATAATGTCGCTCCTATGGAGCTTTGGGTAATTTGATATTCGTTGTGTTATTAATTACTTGTTTTATTATTTAGTTAAATCGGGAATTAATTGACAAAGACAATAGTTAATCCTTATAACCAATAAGTCATGCCGTAGGCATCTTCCTTACTAACAAATACTTTTCCATTAGCTTTGTTGCTGTGTTTAACTTTGTCAAAGTTTCAAACTTTGACAAAGTTTTTCCCGCACCGTTTTATGCTTGATTTTATTTAAATCAATTTTGGCCCTTGTTGGTGTTTAGCGAAGCGTCACCAACAAGAAGATAGTGTCGCCTCTACGAGGCTTCGGGGTTCATGGTATGTGTCAATGTTACCATAATATCGCTCCTATGGAGCTTTTTATTATTTGATGATAGTGTAATTCAGTATTTCAAAATTCATAACTCCGCTCACGCCTTGAGTGATTGTCACTCCGCATTTCGAACTCTTTCAAAATTCAACATTCAAAATTCCCTCCAGAATTGTAATTTTTTTGTTTAAGGATAAATTAAGTGTGTTTAGCTCAGTAAAATTTGTAAATTGCTCAGCATTAACGGTTAATCTTTGGTGCTAACTCTACTAAATAAGTATATTATTAAAACAGTAACTGCTATGCCTAAAAGCTTGGTAATGGCGCTGTTATTGTGTAGTTTTAGCTTGGCTTCGTGGGCAGTTGGCGATGCCAAATTTCAAATAAAATTTATTGAAAATAAAGGTCAGTGGACACCCGAGGTATTGTTTAAAGCCGATATTCCTGGTGGGCATCTATTTGTATCAAAAAACTGTTTGACTTATTACTTAATTGATAAAAAAGCAGCTCACGATCATCAGCATGGTGATAAAATTACCCAAGCCAATGCACAGGTAGTAAAGGTTTTTTTTGAAGATGGCACTCCAGAAAATGTAACAGTTGAGGCCAATATGCCTTTTGTGGAGTATTATAATTTTTTTAATGGTAGTCAAGATAATTGGCGCAGCAAGGTGAGAGCTTATGGCCAAATTGTTTTAAAAAATGTGTATAAAGGCATCGATTTAGAAATAAATAGCAGTGGTTATTATGCTAAATCTAATTTTATAGTAAAACCAAATATTAACCCCAATCAGATAAAATTAAGGTACGAAGGTGCTGATTCTATTTTTAAAGAAAATGAAGATTTGGTGGTAAAAACTTGGGTTGGAACCATCGTAGAGCAAAAGCCAGAGTCGTTTCAGCGTTTAAAAAATATTTCAACTAGTATATATTCATCGTATCAATTAAATAAAAATGTACTTAGTTTTAACATAGGCGAGTACCAAAGAGATCGAGAATTAATTATTGACCCAACTTTAATTTTTGGAACTTACGTAGGTTCAGTTTCTGATAATTTTGGTTTTTGTTCAGCCTTTGATTTAAATGGAAATGCCTTTGCTGGTGGAACCATTTATGGAGCCAATTTTCCTAAAACTACAGGAAGGTTTCAAGCCAGTTTTGCAGGAGGAAATGGGATAGGCAACGAATATGCGCGTGATTGTATCATTGCTAAGTTTTCGCCAGATGGTACCAATATGATTTGGGCTACTTATTTAGGAGGAAGTAATAACGAACAACCGCATAGTATGAGTGCCAATAGTGCAGGCGATTTAGTAGTAATGGGTTCAACTTATTCTTCTAATTTTCCGGTATCGAGCAGTGGTTATGATAGAAGTTTTAATGGCATAACCGATATTTTTGTAAGCAAAATTAGTAGTGATGGCATATCACTTTTAGGTTCTACTTTTTTAGGAGGAACGGCTCGCGATGGTATTTCAGGAACCGAAGAACATGGTTATCCAACGGCTAATGGTATATTGTGTTATAATTATGCCGATTGGTATAGGGGAGAGGTAATAGTTGATATGTTTGATAATATTTATATTTCAAGCGTTACTTCTTCAAAAAATAGTGATTTAATGCCATTGCCAAATGCTTTTCAACCAACTTATGGTGGCGGAAATATTGATGGATTAATAGCTAAGTTTAATAATTCGCTTACCAATTTAAATTTTTGCACTTATGTGGGTGGTTCGGGCGATGATGCTTGTTATGCCATTATCATTGATGTTTTGAATAATTTATATGTAACAGGTGGAACTACTTCTAGTAATTTACCGGGTTCATCAATTACTTATCCTTATAATGGTGGTGTAGATGGTTATATTTTAAAAACCAATACCAGTGGTTCTGGAACACCAACAACCGTTTATGTTGGTACTTCTTCATACGATCAATCTTTTTTAATTCAGGTGAACGATAGAGGCGATGTGTATGTAATTGGACAAACTGCTGGTGCTATCAATGTAACTCCCGGTGTTTATAATGTACCCAATGGAAAACAATTTATAAAAGGATTTAACCGCAACTTATCAACCGAAATAGTATCGACCACTTTTGGTAAATCGGCTTTGTACCCTAGTTTATCGCCAACTGCATTTGTAATTGATAAATGCGATAGGTTGTATTTTAGTGGATGGGGTGGTAGTGTAAATTTGATTAATAATCCCAATTTAGATAATACCAATGGATTGCCTACCACCACTAATGCTTTTCAACGAACTACAGACGGAAGTGATTTTTACTTAATGATTTTAGGTGATGGTTTAAAAGAACTTACCTATGCCAGTTTTTATGGAGGCAATTTAAGTGCAGAACATGTAGATGGAGGCACCAGTCATTTTGATAAAAACTTTATTATTTACCAAACAGTATGTGCAGGCTGTTGGGGTAATAACGATTTCCCAACTACAGCAGGTGCTTGGAGTAATACCAACCCTGGACGTAATAACAAATTTGTTGGTAGTGCTGGTTGTAATATTGGTGTGTTTAAATTTAACTTAGATGCTTCCATATATCCACCAGAATTTAGAGATACGATACTGTATGTAAATGCTGGCGATACCTTAGATTTTATAGCTAATATTTTTGATAGAGACAATGATTCTATCTCAGTTTTTGCCAGTGGCAATGTGTTATTGCCGGGAATTAATCCTGCTATTTTTACTATTGAAAGCCGAACCAAAGGTTTAACCCAAGCTAGGTTAAAATGGGCTACTTTGTGTAAAGATTTTGTGAATGATACTTTTGTAGTAGATTTGAGTTTAATGGATGATGCCTGTCCTATTTCAAAAACAGGTTCTGGTAAAATAAAAATTGTGGTGTTATCACCACCAATACCAAGTCCATTTTTGGCTTGTCTTTCATCTATTGACGATCATACTGTAGATATTAAATGGAATGCTTATACTACTAAGCCAGCTACATTTGGCCATTTAAAATTACTAAAAAGTGTAAACAATGGTCCGTTTGTGGTAATTGATACCATTGCTAATTGGCAAGTAATTAACAGGATAGATAATAATGCCTTGAATCATAAGATTTTGCAAACGCAATATAAATTAGTAAGTGTAAATAATTGTGGTATTATTGGCGATACAAGCAGAGTTATAAGCAGTATTTATGTGGGCGATACCATTAATAATCCTAGTTTTTTAGATGTAGCAGATACAGTTATTAATATTATTCAAACTGATACTTTAGATGCTCAGTTTTTAGTTTCAGCTATTGAATCAAAAGATTCAATGTTCATTTCGCTTTCAGGTTCGTTATTAGATTTTAGCAATATTGCTTTTACTAAAATAAATGGTTTAGGTCAGGCTACAGTTGGTTTTAAAATGATAACTGATTGTAATACTCCAATAAAATCTTATATTTTGTATTATAAAGTTAGGGATAATCAATGTCCGCAACCGCGTGAAAAAACCAAGGTTATTACTGTAAATGTATTACCAATAAGTAGTTTGCCAGTGCCGGATATTAATTGCCCAATAAGAATTAATAACCAAGCAGTAAAAGTTACTTTACCTCAATTTAGCAGTACCAAATATTTTAAAAAATTAAAGTTAGTTAGGTATAACGAAAGTAATTTTGCAACCGTAGTTGGCGAGTATCCAACATTGCCTAGTGACTTAACTATAACTGATAGCAATGCCACTAATAATAGAGTGGTGAATTATTGTTATCAAACTATTAGCTACGATGTGTGCGATCATCCTGTTGATAGTTCTAATAGGGTTTGTATGCAAATAACTGATGGCAATTATCCTGAAAAATTAACTTGGTACACGGTAACTGTTAAAGATGATAAAGAGGTAAAATTAGTTTGGAATAAATCGAAAAACGATAGTAAAGCATTTTTAAATTATTCCATTTATAAAATGCAAGATAGAAACGGAAACGGTTTTAACTTTATTGGTACTGTGAGTAATATAAGCGATACTTCTTTTATTGATAAAGATGTGAAAGTTGATGACCATTCGTATTGTTACAAAGTTACCAATTCAAATGCATGTGGAATTGAAAGTATCAATAACGACTCGGCTTGCAGTATATTACTTAAAGGTGTTTCTGAAAAATTAGCTCATACCCTTGAGTGGCAAGACTATAATTATTGGACATTAGGTGCTCAAAAATTTGATTTATTACGCGCCAATGCTTACGCCCCAACTTTTGTTAATATTTTACCTAATAGTACCAAACAATTGGTGGTTCAAGATACCAAGTTAGATTACAATGTTGGGTTATATTATTACCAAACAGTTGCACATCAAAATCCGAATATTGGAAATGCTACTAGCGAGTCGAATATTATAGAACTGGTGCAAGCACCTTATGTATATGCACCAAATGCTTATACAGCTAATGGCGATAACTTAAATGATGTTTGGAAAGTATCGCATGCTTTTGTTAAAGAATATAACCTTAAAATATACAACCGTTGGGGACAATTGATTTTTGAAACCAACGATAAAAACAAATCATTTAATTTAAATATTGGTAGTCAAATAATAGCTAATGATGTGTACGTTTATTTAATTGAATACAATGGTTGGAATGGCGAAAGCAATACTTTAAAAGGAAACTTTACTGTTTTAAAGTAGGTTTTAAAAATTAAGAATCAAGCCAATTGAATAAACGCCTAAATCGGTGTCAGTATATTTATTTTCGTACGATTGAAGGTTGCCAAAACTATCAAATTTAATGGTTTTAGGATCTACTACCATAGCGCTATTGCCAAAGTTTTTTAGATAACGAAATTCAAATTTTAATCCTTTTGCTAAACTAAACTTAGCGCCTCCACCATAACCATATATTTGTGTTGCATCTCCATCTAAGTTTTTGGTATTGGTTTGTTCAATGTTTTGTGCATCTAAATAAGTAATGTTTTGACGCGTATAAAAAAATCGTCCACCCCAAAATGCTGTTCCAAAAAAGGTAACTGGCCAATTGGGTCCTAACTCCAAATCGGCATAAGGATACCAACCATAAGCATTGCTGTTAATGGCTACATCTACATTGTTTGTTTGGCTAATTTTTTTTCCTCCAAAATATAAATAATCAAAGCTCAAGCCAGTGTATAATGCAATGGGAGCATCTTTTATTAAGTTAAATCCTAATTTGAATCCAAATCCAAAACCGTTATCTAAAATATCACTGCTGTTTAAGCTGGTTCCATAATTTAAACTTGCGCCTAGTTGAACACTGTTGTTATTATCGTTAAAAGCGCTTGGCGATATTGCTTGGTTAGGTGAAGTTGCAGCAGAGTTGGTATTAGTTTGGTTATTCAAGCTTGAATCACTTTGGTAGTTATGATTTATTTTGCCAGCATTGGTGTTAGGGTTGCGCTGAGCAAATATTACTAAAACATGTAATATGTTGATAGTTAATAAAATATAGCGTTTCATATATTGCAAGTAATAAAATATTTAATGCGTTTACTAAAATCGTACCAAAAAAGTAAAAATTTAATTTGGTCTAAATATTTGCCTTACTAAAGTTGCTGTATTTAGAAATTTTGGTTTCAATATTCAGGTATTAATTTTTACGCTTCATACCAAAAAAAGTACATTTGGTAGCATATTGATTTAATAGGTGGTGCATTAGCTACATTTTTGTGCTATAATTATTTACAAAACAATGAAACACACAATTAACTACTTATTTATGTTTTTATTTTTGGGCTTTGGGATAGCAAAAGCTCAAAATAGCAAACAAACAGTTAGAGGAACTGCATTTGATAAAGAAACAAAACAGCCCTTGGTAGGCGCTACTGTTATTATTTTAAACGATCAAAAAAAGTTGGGTACTGTGACTGATGCAGCCGGAGAATTTAAAATTTTAGAAGTACCTGTTGGTAGACAAACTTTAAAAGTAACTTATATTGGTTATGAGCCATTGGTAATTCCTGATATTATGGTTACTGCAGGTAAAGAAGTGGTGCTTGAATTAGGTTTAACCGAAGCCTTGAAAAAAATGAACGATGTAGTAATTTCGTACGATAGAAAAAAGGATAGAACGGTAACTAATAATGAAATGGCTACTGTTAGTTCACGCTCATTTAATCCTGATGATACTAAAAAATTTGCTGGTGCTTTAGGCGACCCAAGTAGAATGGCGGCCAACTTTGCGGGTGTAGTTGCTGGTAACGATAGTAGAAACGATATAGTGGTGCGTGGAAACTCTCCAAGTGCAATGCTTTGGCAATTAGAAGGCGTTAATATTCCTAATCCTAATCACTTTGGTAGTAATTTTGGAACTGGTGGTCCGGTAAGTATGTTAAATGCTAATAATATTGGCAAATCAGACTTTTTTACCAGTGCTTTCCCTGCGCAATATGGTAATGCCAATGGTGGAGTTTTTGATTTAGTAATGCGTGAAGGGAATAACCAAAAACGTGAGTTTATTGGTCAGGTAGGATTTAACGGATTTGAGTTAGGGGCCGAAGGTCCTTTTAGCAAAAAATCAAAAGCATCTTACATATTTAATTACCGTTATTCTACTTTAGGTTTGTTTAAAACCATTGGTGTAAATGTGGGAACAGGCGCGGCCACTCCGTTATATCAAGATATGAATTTTAAAATAGCTATTCCATTTAAAAATAAAAGTAAATTAACATTTTTTGGAATGGGTGGCATTAGTGCTATTGATTTATTGGCCAAAGATGTGGATACCTCGGGAATTGATTTTTATGGAAATGTAAATCAAAATCAAATACCACGTTTTAGTAAGTTGTTTGTTGGTTCGGCATTTGAAAAAAGTTTAAGCAATAAAACTTGGGCTAAATTTACCATTGCCTATAGCCGCAGCGATGATAATTTTAAAGCTGATAGCATTAACCTACCCAATGAAAAAACATACAGACAAGCAGAAGGCAGTTTTTTAGATAATAAATATTCGGCTGTATTAAATATTACCCATAAGTTCAACGCTAAAAACACCTTGAATATTGGTTTTACCAACGATTTAACACAATTTGATTATAGTAATAGAGATTTTTTTAACCAAGGAACTATTGACACTATCAGAGTTAAACAAGCAGGAAATGTAATTTTATCTCAAGCTTATGCACAGTTAAAACATCGTTTCAATAATCGTTTAACTTTAAATGTTGGTGTGCATTCACAATATTTATCTGTAAATGAAAAAGCTGTAATAGAGCCAAGAATGGGCTTAAGATATGCCATTAATGAAAAATCGAGTGTGAATTTTGGTTATGGTTTGCACCACCAATCGTTAACAATTTACAATTTATTTGTAAAAGATAATTTAGGCAATGAACCAAATAAAAAACTTGATTTTATTAGATCAAACCACGTGGTAGTAGGTTACGAAAATTTGTTAACTAAATTAATTAAATTCAAAGTAGAAGCATATTATCAATATATTGATAAAGCGCCTATTAATTCATTTGTATCGAGCTACTCAGCTTTAAACTTTGGAGCCTCATTTGTACCTAGCGATGAATATCAATTGGTAAGTAATGGTACTGGATATAACTACGGATTAGAGCTTACTTTAGAAAGATACTTTAACAAAGGATTTTACTTTTTACTTACAGGTTCAGTATTTGATAGTAAATATAAAGGTAGCGATGGAATTGAACGCAATTCTGCATTTAATACCAATTATGCTGCAAACTTTTTAGCTGGAAAAGAAGTTACTTTAGGCAAAAAAGGCAATGTAATTTATGCTAATATTAAACTAACAACCATTGGTGGTAAGTACATTACACCAATTAATTTAGCAGCTTCTAAGGCTAAGGGCGAAGCTGTATTTAATGAAGATGAAGCTTTTTCAGAAAAACAATCTGCATATTTTAGAACAGATTTAAAAATTGGATATAGAAGAGATTATAAAAAGAGCTCATTGGAGTTTGCTATTGATTTTCAAAACATAACCAACCACCAAAATATATTTAGTCAAGGTTATAATAGAACTAAAAACACCATTTCAACAGAGTATCAGCAAGGGTTTTTTCCGGTACCCATGTTTAGATATACCTTTTAGTTGTTAGTTAATAGTTGTTGGTTGATAGACTAAGAACTACGAACTAAAAACTAAATCACGCAAGGCGTGAAAAAACTTATATTGCGTAAAAAATAAAAACATACATTAGAGTGGCCATTACATCAAAAGCATATCAAAAATTTTTTAGTACTAAGGACATTATAGTTAGGCATTTAATCATTGCTATTATTTCTCTTGCTTTTGGATACTTATCGTTTTTAAGTGCTCCAAAAGGTGTAAGCCACTTTTTTATACGAGCTTATTTATCAAATTTTATATACATAGCACTTATTTGGAATGGAAACATTTTGTTAATGGGTATAGTAGATAAAGTTTATGATATAGATACTGATATTAGAAAAAAGCTATTGCTGTCGGCAGCAGTAGCTTTGTTCTTACCCATTTTTATGCATTATACCTATAGCTTTTGGTTTTTTCCAATGGTTAATGGTTTTGATTGCACTTTAAATTCAAAAGAAAATTTTACCTATTTAATTGTGTCGGTAGTTACTACTTTATTGGTTAACAGTGTATATATGTCGATAGAGTTTTTTAACCATTGGCGAAAAACATTGGTAGAAAAAGAGGAATTTAAGCGTACTAGTTTAAGTGCTGAATTTGAGGCTCTTAAGAATCAAGTAAATCCTCATTTTTTGTTCAATTCACTAAATACTTTAAGTAGTTTAATTGATGAAAATCCAGTGCAAGCAAATGAGTTTGTTCAAAAACTGTCTAGTGTTTATCGTTATGTTTTAACCCATCGCGATAAAGAAACTGTATTGTTACAAGATGAAGTAGAGTTTATAAAATCGTATATATTTTTAAATAAAATACGTTTTGGCGAAAACTTAAATATTCATATTAACTTAAATGAAGCTTGTTTGCAATTGAATATTCCAACTTTAACACTTCAAATGTTGGTAGAAAATGCCATTAAACACAATGTTATATCGGCTAATAAACCACTAACAGTTTTTATAAATTGCGATAAAGAATACATAGAGGTAACTAATAATTTACAAGCTAAATTAATGACAGTAGAAAGCAGTGGTATTGGTTTAAGCAATATTGTTGAAAGGTATAAATACTTAACTACCAAACAGGTTTTTATTAATAAAACCGAAACAAATTTTAGTGTAAAAGTTCCTTTAGTTTAACGCTAATGTTTTAAAAATTTGAAATGAAAATAATAATTATTGAAGATGAAACACCTGCTTTAAACCGCATAAAAAAAATGGTTTTAGAGGTGGAGCCAAGCATAGAAATACTTGATACCGCTGATAGCATTGAACAATCGGTTCAAGTTATTGAAAAACATAAAGACGCTATAGATTTAATATTAATGGATATAGAACTTGCCGATGGGCAAAGTTTTGAAATATTTAACCTAACTGAAGTAAAATGCCCAGTAATTTTTACCACTGCTTACGATGAGTTTGCGTTAAAAGCCTTTAAAGTCAACAGCATTGATTATTTGTTAAAACCTATTGATAAACAGGAGCTAAAGGCTGCTTTCCAAAAGTTTAAATCTATACAAAAAAGTGCTAATAATGTGGATGCATTAAAGGAAATGTTGGCTCAAATTTCAGCACCTAAAAATGGTTTTAAAGAACGATTTTTAGTAAAATTAGGAGAGAGGTTAATTTCAGTTCCCGCTCACGATATTGCTTACTTTTTATCGAAAGATAAATTGACCTATTTGATTACTAAAAATAACAATAAATATGTGGTTGATTATACTTTAGAAGAGTTAAATACCATGCTTGATGGCAAACAGTTTTTTCATTTAAATAGGCAATTTATTGCATCTATAAATAGCATTGCTAATATTCATACTTATTTTAACGGAAAACTGAAGGTTCAATTAAACCCTAATTTTGAAGATGAAGTATTGGTAAGCCGCGAAAAAGCAAGTGATTTGAAAGCTTGGTTGAATAATTAAAATAATATTTCAAAAATTTCTGTGAGATTAATTTTTTAATCATTAATTTGTAAAACCATTTTATTTTCCAAAAAAGTTTAAAACGTTTAAGAATTAGAATAAGGTTTTAATTAATGCTATCACAATCAAATAATAAATTTCATACTAAAATTGCTGATGCTATTTTTCATACATCTCCGGTTTCAATATTTATTGTTGATAATAATGGCATTATAAAAAGTGCTAACAAAAGTGCTTCTGCATTGCTTGTTTTAAGCGAAGATATATTGGTATCTAAATCTATTTTTGATTTAATACCTAAGGTTCATATTTTATTTCCTCGTACTTGGTGGCAAAAGGTTTTAAATAGAACCAACGAGGTAGTAACACAACTACATGATAATAATGGTAATAAAATAAAAGTAAAAATTAGTGCTCAGTTTAATATTGAGCAAGATTTACATTTATTATACATTTTACCAATTAACGATTCAACTCCACTTACTCCAGGGTATTTAAAATCGGAAGATAAATTAGCTGCTTATTTTAATAGCACAAGTGAGTTAATTGTTCTTATCAGTCCTCAAAAATTGATAGTTTCTTTCAATAAAATATTTGAGCAATATGTTCAAATGGTGTTTGAAAAAACAGTTAGCGAAGGCGATCCAATTATAAATTTTATTGTTCCCGATTCAAAAATCGAATTTCATAAAAACTTTGATACGGCCTTTAATGGCAAAGAAGTAAAGCTTGAAAAAGAAGTAAAATATGGTGGTTTGAGTATTTGGTGGGCTATTACTTATTTACCCATTAGAAATGAATTTGATGAAATATTAGGAGTAGCATTTATACTTCAAAATATAGATGATAGAAAAATAGCCGAAGAGTCATTGATTAAAAGCGAAGAGCGCTTTAAACTTGTAATTGAAGGCTCAAACGAAGGTTGGTGGGATTGGGATTTAACTAATAATTCGTTGTTTTATTCGCCTAAATGGTGGCATACCCTTGGTTATGAAAATAACGAGTTAATTAATATTGCTAATTTTTGGGAAAAAGTAGTTCATTCAAACGAATTAGAGTTTATTCAACAAACCTTTAAAGAGATACTTGCCAATAGAAATGAAAATAAATACCAAATAGAGTATAACGCAAAACACAAAGAAGGATATTTTATTCCCATGTTATCGCGTGGGTTTATAAAGCGCGATGAAAACGGAAATGCTGTAAGGGTTACTGGCTCTGACATGGATTTGCGCGAAAGGCAAAAATCGGAAAGTTTATTAATTGAAAATCAGCGTAAATTACAAATTGCTCAAAAACTTGCGCTAATTGGTAATTATGAAGTTGATTTAAAAACCTTAACATGGAAAGGTTCTAACGCAGTTTTTGAAATTTTAGGTATTGATGCCAATTTTGCACATACTGTTTTAGGATTGCGTAAACTGTTGCATTATCAATTTGCTGAACCAGTAATTAATTATTACAAAAATGCCATAATTAATAAAAAGCCATTTACCTATGAGTATAAAATAGTTAAACCTGGCACAGGCCAAGTGGTATGGATTTCTGATTTTTTAGATATTGATTATGATGAAAAAGGCAATGCTGTTAGGTTAATTGGTGCCATTCAAAACATTAATGATAGAAAAAAAGGAGAAGATAATTTATACAAAAGTGAAATTAAATACCGAAGTTTAATAGAAAACATGGACTTAGGTATTTTGGAGGTTGATAATGATGAAATCATTTTAAAAGCCTATCCTAAGTTTTGCGAAATGGTAGGTTATACCGAAGAAGAGTTATTAGGCAAAAATGCTAAAGAGGTATTTTTACCTAAACTTGAAATTGATAATTATAATAACTCCATACAAGCAAGGCAAGCAGGTTTATCTAATGCTTACGAAGTTCAAATTTTAAATAAAAAACAAGAAGTTTTACATGTAATAATAAGTGGTACGCCTATTTTTAACGAAAATGGTAAAGTAGTTGGTTCCATTGGAATTCATTATAATATTACCAATAGAAAAAGAACTGAGAAGGAATTGACCGAAAGTAGGGAAACTTTTCAAATGTTGTTTTCGTTATCACCGGTTCCATTAATTATAACCGAACCATCATCGGGCGAAATAAAACTGGCTAATAAAGCCATGCAGTCTATTATGAATATGTCTGAAAATGAGTTGGTTGGTAGAGGCACAACACTTATTTTTGAAAACTTAAGCGAGCGTAATAGCATTAATAATTTAATTGATAAAAACGGTAGCGTTAAAGATTATCAAACCCATATCATAGATTCACATGGCAATTTATTGCTGGTATTACTATCAGTTGAAGTAATTGAAATGAATGGACAAAGAATGTATTTAAAAAGCTTTATTGATATTACCGAACGTGTAAAAATTGAACACGAGTTAACCAATTCTTTGAATTTAGTAACCGAACAAAACAAACGCTTATTAAATTTTTCATATATAGTTTCACATAATTTAAGATCGCATACTAGTAATATAAAATCGATAGTTAATTTTTTAAATACCAGTACCGAAGAAGAAGAAAGGGTAGAGTTAACAAGCCATTTAACTAATGTTTCAGAAATGTTAGATGAAACGTTAAATAATTTAAATGAGGTATTATCAATACAAAAAAATGTAAATATTGTAGTTGAAAAAGTTAACTTAAGTTTTTACATAGATAAAGCGTTAAGCGTTTTAAAAGACCAAATTGAACAAAGAAAAATTCAGATTATAAGTAATTACGATACTAGTTTAGAAGTTAATTTTAATGCTGCTTACTTAGAAAGTATAGTGTATAATTTAATTTCTAATGCCATAAAATACAGCAAACCAAACAACATTGTTCAATCGTTTATTAGAATAAATACAGTTGTTAACGATAATAAATGCAGTTTATCTATTGCTGATAATGGAATAGGTATTGACATGGTAAAAAATGGCGATAAACTATTTGGTATGTACAAAACCTTTCACGATAACGAAGATGCAAGAGGAATTGGACTGTTTATTACTAAAAATCAAATAGAGGCTATGGGAGGAAAAATTGATGTATTTAGTGAAATAGGAGTAGGTACTACTTTTAAAATTACTTTTAAATAGGAATGTTTAATTACTCTAAACGCAAAAGTTCTTTTCTAACTAATTCAAAATTTGACCAAGGTATAAAATGGTCTGTATCTTTTAATGTTATGGCTTTTAAAGTATCTGCACCCGTAATATTTTCTTTCATGTATTTTAAGTTGCCATAAGCAACTAATTTATCTTTATCGCCATGAATAGCAATAGTTTTACAGGTAATTTTACTCAAATTTTTATCTAAATCAACCAAGTCGTTTTTTAGCCACCATAATTCATGATTACTTGGATTGAGTGCTCCTGGAACCACTAATTCTAATGGATTATCCATGAAAATTTTTCTCCATTTTTCAGGATTCTCTAATGCTAAACTTAGTGCACCAGCTAAAATTATTATCCCATTTATTTTTTTATTTTCAATAGCCAAACTTGCTACTAAAGGCCCTCCATAAGAATGTCCTACCAAATAAATGGATTTGTTATTATCAATTGATTGAATAAACTTATTTAAAATAGCAGTTTGGGTTTTTAAAGTTTGTGGTTGGTTAAAATTACTATGTCCAAAACCGGTTCTATCTACGCTAATTAATCGGTATTTTTTTAATAGCGAACTATCCATTAAATAGGCTTCAAAAGTATCCCAAGAGCCTGGAGAACCATGCACAAAAATGATAGTTGAAGCACTATCATTCCCCGTTTTTGCATAATGAATTTTTAAGTCATCTTTTATAAAATCATTAAAAGTAAGTTTTACCCCTTTCAATTCAAATTGTTTGATAGCTTTACTGTCATTTACCCTCATTCTTAAACAACTTTGAGCAAATGCTATATAGCTTAAAAAGGCAATAAAAGTAACAGCTTTCCACTTTTTCATAATTGCAATGATAAATTATTTATTGCTCAAAGCTTCTTTATATACTTCTAAACATCTTTTTCGTGCAAAATCATGGTTTACAATAGGTTTGGTGTAGGTAGAAAATAAAACTTCAGGAACCCATTTTTTGATATATTCTCCTTTTTTATCAAATTTTTCGGTTTGCAAAGTTGGGTTAAAAACTCTAAAGTATGGAGCAGCATCAGTACCCGAACCTGCAGCCCATTGCCAACCGCCATTATTGGCACTTAAATCAAAATCTAATAATTTTTGAGCAAAATAAGCCTCGCCCCAGCGCCAATCAATTAATAAATGTTTGGTTAAAAAACTTGCTACAATCATGCGTACACGGTTATGCATAAATCCTGTAGCATTCAATTCGCGCATACCTGCATCTACAATTGGATAGCCAGTTTTTCCCTCGCACCAGTTTTTAAAATCATCTTCATTATTAACCCATTTTATTCTGTCGTATTCAGGTCTAAAAGCTCCTTTAACTACATGTGGGAAATGATGTAAAATCATCATATAAAAGTCGCGCCAAATAAGTTCATTTAAAAATGTTTCGCTTACATCTTTACATTTTCGAGCTTTTTCTCGAATGCTAATTGTTCCAAATCTAAAATGAACGCCTAACCTGCTTGTACCTATAATTGCAGGGAAGTTTCTGTTATCAGCATAATTTTTTATAATGGCTAAAGTTGTTTGTTTTGATGGAAATTCAAAGTTACATTTCGCAAAACCCATTTGCTCCAAACTGATTAAAGTTTGTGGGTTTGGAATATTATAAAAGTTTCCGAAATACTTTTCGGTTGGATAAGCTTTTAAGTAAAAATCATTAAGCTTGGCTTTCCACTTTTTAGAGTAGGGTGTAAAAACAGTATAAGGTTTTCCATCATCTTTGGTTACTTCGTCTTTTTCAAAAACACATTGGTCCTTAAATGTTAAAAAATCGATGCCTTTTATGGCTAAAAGTTTTTTTACTTGCTCATCACGTTCATTGGCATAAGGCTCATAATCATGGTTAGTAAAAACTGCTTTTACATTATATTGATTATCAATGTTTTGCCAAATATTTATTGGGTCTCCATATTCTACCTGAATATCTGTTCTCAATTGATTGTATTCTGCTTTTAGCTCAGTTATTTGTTCATGTATAAATGTTACCCTTTTATCTTCCTTATCTTCTAGTTTATCTAAAATATTTCTATCAAAAATAAACAAAGGCAATACCGGTAACCCACTTTTTAAAGCATGGTATAAGCCAGCATTATCTGTGTTTCTTATATCTCTTCGGTGCCAAAAAATGGCAATTTCTGTACTCATTTTTATTAATTACTTTTTGTAAATATTGTTCAAAGCTTGTTCTACAGTTTCAAATTCAAATTTAAAACCTGCGTTAATTGTTTTTTGAGCCGAAATATTTTGACTCATCAAAATAACAGCAGCCATTTCTCCAAAAATTAATTTTAAAGCAAAAGCAGGAACATTAGGCATAAAAAATGGTCGGTGTAATGCTTTTGCTATTTGTTTGGTTATTTCATAATTGGTAACAGGGTTTGGAGCCACTGCATTAAATATTCCATGTATTGATTCATTTTTAGCCGCAAATAAAAATAAGTTTGCTAAATCGTTAATATGAATCCAACTGGTTATCATTTTACCATTGCCTAAAGCGCTAGCAAAGCCCCATTTGGCTGGAGCTGCCACTTTTTGTAAATAACCCCCATCAGCACTTAAAACTATACCTATTCTTAACTTTACAACTCTTATTCCAATACTTTCAAATTGATTTACTGCATTTTCCCAATCTTTGGTTAAAGTGGCTAAAAAATCTGTTCCTTGTTCACTTTCTTCGTTTAGTAAAAGATCGTCTTGATTTTTATATATTCCAATGGCAGAGGCTGCAACCATTACTTTTGGTTTAGTGGCTAAATTTTTAACTGAATCAAAAAGCAGTTGTGTTGATTTTATTCGGCTATCAATCAATTCTTTTTTACGTTTTTCGGTCCAATTTTTTTCGGCAACACCCGCTCCTGCAAGGTGAATGATGGCATCAACATCAGTAAAACAATTAGTATCAATTTCGTTTTTATCAATATTCCAACTAAAACAGCTTACATTTTTTTGTTCTTTTTTTGAACTAGTAAGCCAATTAACTTGCTCATTTTGAGTTAAAATTTTATTGGTAATAACTTTTCCTACAAGCCCACTTCCCCCTGAAATTAAGTATTTCATACATTTTTTGTTTAATATTGAAACATAAAGTGCCTATTAATGTTTATAAATTAATAAAATAAAACATAATTTAATAACTTGGCTAATTTTTCAATCAAAGATATCGAATCCTTAACTGGCATAAAAGGCCACACATTGCGCATTTGGGAGCAGCGATATGGAATTATTAAACCAAAACGTACTGAAACCAATATACGCTATTACGATGACGATGATTTAAAGTTGTTGTTGAGCATCAGTATTTTAAATGAACATAACTTTAAAATTTCGGAAATAGCAAAAATGACCGAAGCCGAAATTTCGGAAGCTGTTTTAAAACTAACCACTGTTACGGGCGAATTTGCTAATCAAATTAAAAATCTTATTTCATCCATGATGACTTTTGATGAAATTGATTTTCATAGTAAATTAAATGATTATATAGCCGAATACGGTTTAGAAGAAACTTATATAAAAATACTTTTACCTTTTTTAATTGAAGTAGGAATACTGTGGCAAATTGGTTCTATTCAGCCATCGCATGAGCATTTTGTTACCAATATCATCAAACAAAAATTGTTTGCTTCCATTGATAGTCAAATTGGAAATAAAGGCGACTGTAAAAAGAAATTTTTATTGTTTCTACCAGAAACTGAAACACATTCATTAAGTCTTTTATTTGCCAATTATGTTATTCGTTCAAGAGGTCACGATGTTATTTTCTTAGGACAAGAAGTGCCTTTGGCAGATTTGAAAAACGCTTTTAAAAATGAGGCTCCAGATTATATTTATACCACAGCTACCATAGCTCATTTAAAAATTTCGATGCAAGAAATGCTTGATTTTTTAAGTAGCAATTGGCCCCATTCACAAATATTGGTTTCTGGTTATCAGTTCTTAATGGCTGATTTAAAAATTCCTCAAAATGTACATTTACTTAAAAAAGCAGAGGATTTTATTGAATTTATCAACGGTATTTCGGCTGAATATGTTAGGAATAGTTAGCAATTTTTGATTAAGTATTGTTATCCCGATAAATCGGGAGTTGAATTGTTGATTTGTTAGATTGTTGGATGGTTGTCCCGATAAATCGGGAGTTAAATTTTATAAATCACGAATCCACAACTCAAAAACGCGTAACTCCTAAACCCGCAACTCGTCAACTCGAAACTCTTTACACCTGCAACAAATAAACCCGTAACTCGCAACTTTCAAACCCGTAACCCGCAACTATTTCATCATTTCATTGGCTAACTCTTCTTCATCTTTTACCAATTTGTAAGCGGCACCTAATTCAAAAAGTTTATCACTCATTTCTTCTTTTACTATTTGTCTCACGCGCATGGTAATTCGAGTTTCGCCTTGATTTACAGTGTATTCTAAAAGTCCACCATCAAGTTTTGAAAATATTTCATCTTGCTCATTACCCATATTAATTTTTGGTATTTCGCTGTTGTACCAATACTCGCTTACCACTGATTTTCCATTTAAAGTAGCAGTAACAATTGCTTTGGTGCCCTTATAACCAGCAATCATTTTAGTTTCTTTGGTAATTTCTACATTTATTTTTACTTTATTGGTGTCAGCAAGTGCATTTTTTACCTCTTCATCAGTTTTCTTAAAAGCTACTTTTTTCTTTTTCTCAATGTTGTTAAAGGCAAATACAAATTCCTTTTTTTGTGTATCTCTTATAATAATCATTTTGCCAAATGAAGTAGGGGTTTCTACTCTGGTTTTACCTTCTTTAAAGTAAGCAGTGGCATCTTTTGGTAACATGCTGGCCATCATTTGTTTTTGCTCTGCAGGTATATCTGGAAAATCCATTTCGTAATAAATTTTTCCTTGTTTTATAACATTTTGAGCAATAAGTATTTGTGCAAATACAACAAAAAATAATGGTAAAATAATTCGTTTAAGCATAATGCAATTAATTATAAAAATTTGGATTGTAATTAACCATTTATCCCAAAATTAAGTAACTATTGTTTTAGTTTAAAATGATTTGAAATAAAACTTGAAACCAAAATTTAATACATTTCCTAAATACCTTAGTTCATACCTATTGTTGTTATAATTATCAATTATTGAAAAATTCATAATTGGTACAATTCCTTGTTGGTAATTAATAAACAGTGATATTTTATTGTCATTTATTAAGTTGAAAGTTGGTTCAATTCCTAAAAATAATGTTGGATAAAAAGTGGCTTTTTCAGCCTTCACGGTCAAGTTAGGATTGAAGTTATAATAATTTTCATCGTTCATTGGAAAGTTTAATGCCACTCCAATTGATTTTCTTAAATTTAAACGTTTGTAAATTTGATTATTATGATTAAAGTGTATTGGAATTGAGAACACTCTGTCTGAGTAAATATTGATTATGTGGTCGTTAGTATAATATCCAACTTGAGGTGAGTATTCGCTTACATAAAAAATGTTAAACATTCTTGGACCAAAATCTATACCTAATAATAAACTCATTTTTTTATTAAAAACTCTTTCATAACCAATTGAATAGCAAAAGTTTTTAGCAAAAGTGTTTTTAAATGAATTATCATTTACTGATTCATAGTTGATAGCTAATTGTCCTTCGGTTTCTAAATATTGTTTAATTTTTATGTTTCCATAATTAGGATAATAGCCTGAACTATATTGTACTGTTGGTTTATTAAATGTACTTGCTAATGTGTAGGATTCACCAAACCCAAAGCTAAATCTGTTTTTATTTTGAGCGTAAATTGTCATTGAAAAAATATTCAAAGCCATTAGAATAAAATAAAATTTTCGGCTAATTATGGTTGTTATCATATAAGTTCAAAAATAAAGGAAAATCTCTTATTTTCGCCCAATATCATCAAAAGTGCAAATATGGAAATTGTAGAAAAATATACTCCTGTAAATAAAATTAGAATTGTTACCGCTGCTGCTTTGTTCGATGGGCATGATGCTGCCATAAACATTATGCGTAGAATTATACAAGCCACAGGTGCTGAGGTTATTCATTTAGGGCACGATAGAAGTGCTGAAGAAGTGGTTGACACTGCCATTCAGGAAGATGCCAATGCTATAGCCATGACTAGTTACCAAGGAGGTCATGTGGAGTATTTTAAGTTTATGTATGATTTGCTGCAAGAAAAAGGTTGCGGACACATAAAAATATTTGGAGGCGGAGGTGGAGTAATTTTACCTACAGAAATAGCAGAATTACATGCTTACGGAATTTCGAGGATTTATTCTCCTGACGATGGGCGTGCAATGGGATTGCAAGGCATGATTAACGATATGCTAAAACAATCCGATTTTGCCACAGGCGCAAATTTACTAGCCGATGCAAATGAAATTAACCAAAAAGTAAAAGAACAAGATTATAAATCGATTGCTAAATTAATTTCAGCAGCCGAAAATTTTCCAGACGAATTTCACAAGGTTTTCAACGTAGAGACATTGCATGCAACGTCTTCACAAACCCCAATACTAGGAATAACAGGAACTGGTGGCGCAGGAAAATCATCGTTAGTAGATGAATTGGTGCGTAGGTTTTTAATGGATTTTGAAGATAAAACCATCGCCATTATTTCAGTTGACCCAAGTAAACGTAAAACAGGTGGTGCTTTGTTAGGCGATAGAATTAGGATGAATGCCATTAAAAATCCTCGTGTTTATATGCGCTCATTGGCTACTCGTCAAAGTAATTTGGCATTGTCAAAATATGTAAAAGAAGCCATTGACATTATAAAAGCTGCAAAGTTTGATTTGATTATTTTAGAAACTTCGGGCATTGGCCAAAGCGATACTGAAATTATTGAACACAGCGATATGAGTTTGTATGTAATGACACCAGAATATGGCGCAGCTACTCAACTTGAAAAAATTGATATGCTTGATTTTGCCGACATCATTGCATTAAATAAATTTGATAAAAAAGGTTCGTTAGATGCGCTGAGAGACGTAAAAAAACAATACCAACGTAACCATCAGTTATTTGATAAAAACCCTGATGATATGCCTGTTTTTGGTACAATTGCTTCGCAGTTTAACGACCCTGGAATGAATAGATTGTACAAATCTATCATGAATAAATTGGTTGAAAAAACGGGTGCTGACTTAAAATCTGATTACCACATTAGCCAGGAAATGAGCGAAAAAATTTACATCATTCCACCTGCAAGAAATCGTTATTTATCTGAAATTTCGGAGAACAACCGTAACTATGACAAATGGGTAGCTAAACAATCTGAAATTGCCGATAAATTATTTGGTTTAAAATCATCCATCGAAACAATATCGGCTTCTAAGATGGATGATAAAGACCGTTTATTAAAAGGTTTAGAAGAAGCATATCAAACAGTAAATTTAGATTTAGATCCTCGTAATAAAATATTACTTGAAACTTGGAGCGAAAAAATTGCTCAATACCAAAACGAGTTTTATATTTTTAAAGTGCGCGATAAAGAAATCAAAATCAAAACACATTCTGAATCGTTATCGCATTTACAAATTCCAAAAGTTGCAGTTCCTAAATTTAAAGGTTGGGGCGATATTTTACGTTGGTCGTTGCAAGAAAATTTCCCAGGCGAATTTCCATACACTGCTGGTATTTATCCGTTTAAGCGTGAAGGCGAAGACCCAACCAGAATGTTTGCTGGTGAAGGCGGCCCTGAAAGAACCAACAAACGTTTTCATTATGTGAGCAAAGGCATGCCAGCAAAGCGTTTGAGTACTGCTTTTGATTCGGTAACTTTATACGGACAAGACCCTGACCACAGACCAGATATTTACGGAAAAGTGGGTAATTCAGGTGTGAGTGTTTGGAGTTTAGATGCTGCTAAAAAATTATATTCTGGTTTTAATCTTGCCGACCCTAAAACTTCGGTTTCCATGACCATTAATGGGCCTGCGGCAATTATTTGTGCGTTTTTTATGAATGCCGCCATAGACCAACAATGCGAAATTTATATCAAACAAAATGGTTTGGAAGATGAAGTAAACAAAAAATTAGATGCCATTTTTAAAGCAAGAGGAACAGCTAGACCAACCTACAACGAGGAAATTCCAGAAGGAAATGATGGCCTTGGATTGATGCTTTTGGGTGTTACAGGTGATATGGTTTTACCTGCCGATGTGTATGAAAAAATTAAAGTTGAAACCTTAAAACAAGTTCGTGGAACGGTTCAGGCAGATATTTTAAAAGAAGACCAAGCTCAAAATACTTGTATATTCTCAACTGAGTTTTCATTACGTGTAATGGGCGATGTACAGCAATATTTTATCAATAATGCGGTACGAAATTTTTATTCAGTTTCTATCAGTGGTTACCACATTGCCGAGGCAGGTGCAAACCCAATAACGCAATTGGCTTTAACACTTTCAAATGGATTTACTTTTGTTGAATATTACTTAAGCCGTGGAATGAACATTGACGACTTTGCGCCAAATTTATCATTCTTTTTTAGCAATGGAATAGACCCTGAATATTCAGTTATTGGAAGGGTTAGTCGCAGAATTTGGGCAAAAGCCATGAAGTTAAAATATGGAGGAAACGAACGCAGCCAAATGATGAAATACCATATTCAAACAAGTGGCAGAAGTTTGCATGCACAAGAAATTGATTTCAACGATATTCGTACCACTTTACAAGCACTTTACGCCATTTACGATAATTGTAATTCATTACACACAAATGCGTATGATGAGGCCATAACTACACCAACAGAAGAATCGGTGCGCAGGGCAATGGCTATTCAGTTAATCATTAACCGTGAGTTGGGTTTAGCTAAGAATGAAAATCCTTTACAAGGTTCGTTCATCATTGAAGAATTAACTGATTTGGTAGAAGAAGCTGTGTTGGCAGAATTTGATAAAATTAACGAGCGTGGTGGTGTGTTAGGTGCAATGGAAACTATGTACCAACGTAATAAAATACAAGAAGAAAGTATGTATTACGAAATGTTAAAACATACGGGTGAATATCCAATTATTGGGGTAAATACTTTCTTAAGTTCTAAAGGTTCACCAACTGTTATTCCGCAAGAAGTAATACGTTCAACTACCGAAGAAAAAGAATTCCAAATTACCATGTTGAGCCAATTAAAACAAAGTAACGAGGAAAAAGGAAAAGAAATGTTGGCCAAACTTCAACAAGTAGCTATTCATAACGGAAACATATTTGAAGCGTTAATGGAAACAGTTAAATACTGCTCATTAGGGCAAATTACAAATGCCTTATTTGAAGTAGGCGGACAGTATAGAAGAAACATGTAAGCTGCGCAATTATGAATTATGGTTGCTGAGCTTGCCGAAGCATAAATGATTTTCGAACCTATGCCATCGCTTTAAGCGATGGCATAGGTGTTATTTAGTTTACAAATAAATATATAAACATGAAACACATTTTTATCGCCTTATTCATTTTCGTTTCTTTCCATACAAATGCACAAAAGTTTTTTTATCATGAAACTGACTTCGATAAAATGCATGATGTTATCGGCTTACATATTGGTTACCTTAAGTTTGAAATTATTGATAAAGTAAAAAGTAATAATATATGTTTTTATACCAATAATTCTATAAAGGTAAAGATTGATAGTTCAAACTTTGAGAAATTTTACAATCAAAAAGCTCAATCCATAGTTGATTTAGATAGTTTATATTTTGATGATATTAATACTATGGACCCAATCTCTATTTGTAATAAAATACGCATCAATACAAATGGATTTGAATTTATATTTAATCCTAAAGATTGGACTAAAGACATGAATTACAGCAGAGTTTTAAAAGATACAAACATTATTATTTTCTATATTGACAATAAGAATCTAGAACGTATCATAACTTCACCTTTAGGTAAACATATTTTATTGTATTATCAAAAATATCTTAAAGAAATTAAAGAAATATCTTATCAAAATTTTGCTACTTTTTTTGTTGATATGCAAAGAGAAATGCTTAATCCTAAATTAAGAAAATACGTAAAACGAATAGACGGTTTTGAATATAAAAATTTGGATTCAACAATGAGTAATGAATTATCAAACTTAAGATATTTAAAATACAGCAAAAAATTTGACTATTCAGTTGATATAAAAAACGTAATTAAAGAAAGTAGATTTGTAATTGATTATGATATGGACAGTAAATCTGGTAAATTTATTTTGCAAGGAGTAGGTTTTGAATTTTGTCCAGGAGAATGTATGTGGATTGGTTCCAGATATCCTTTTTATTATTATTTCATTGAATCAAAGGATTTAAACAAGGTTTTTTCTAAAGAAAATGTTGACTTAATTTATTTATTAATAGATTCTTATGTAAATAGGATGAATTGTGATAATTGAAGTTTTACATTATTAATATTTCACACGTAGAGACGTAGCACGCTACGTCTAATAACGATGAAAAGACGTTGCGTACAACGTCTCTACAGCATTATCGTAAATTATGAAATTGGTTAAGATTTAACTTTTTTCTATTTTTGATTTACCATGTCTGATAAATTCAATGATAAATACCGAACAAAATCTGCTAGATTAGAAGGTTATGATTACAGAAATGAAGGTCTTTATTTTGTAACCATTTGCACCAAAAACAGGGCACATTTTTTTGGAGAATGCGAAAATGGAATCATGTTGTTAAATGATTTGGGTAAAATGGCAGAAGATTTTTGGTTAGCAATTCCAGCACATTTTCCAAATGTTTCTTTAGATGAATTTGTTATAATGCCGAACCATATTCATGGGATTATTTGTATAAATAAAAAAATTGAAATTGAACGGACATCCGTAGAGACGTATAATTATACGTCTCTACAAGCGCCAAAAAATCCGCATTTTCAAAAATTATCAGCACCCGCAAAATCTTTGTCAACCATTATTAGGGCTTTTAAAACTGTTGTGACAACAGAATCCCGAAAAATCAACCCAAATTTTGGTTGGCAACCTCGATTTCACGATTATATCATTAGGGATGCGCAATCATTTGAGAATATAAAAAAATACATCATTAATAATCCCAAAAATTGGATAACAGATGAATATTACTTATAGGTAAAGAAGTTTAATTAAACGTCTCTACGGAAGCAGAATCAATCAATGTTGCATTGCAATCACGATTTTACGATATATGCTAAATCAATTACCAATATCCCAAATTATACTATAAATAATTCTACAAATTGAATAATAGGTGAACATTATAATTTAAGTACTTACAGTTGCTTTTTTAATAAATTAATCAATTCATCTACCTCGTGGGTATTGTTATAAATATGGGTTGAAATGCGCAATGAATTCAATCCATTTTCAGGAACAACGCGTATTTTTATTTTGTTATCATTAGCAATTTGGTAAAACTTAGCTGATTCCATTCCTTTTATTTTAAACCCATTTACTGCGCACCTTGATTGTGGTTCAGTAGGGGTAATCAGCTCTATTTTATCGCCCAATTTCAGCAGTTCATCTTGTGTGTATTTACCTAAATTGTTTATGCGGTTATAAATATTTTGTTGCCCAATGTTTTCAATAAAATCAATTGCTGCATCAACGCCTTTATATAAACCTAACGATTGTGTGCCTCCATAATACCTGTGTGCAGAGGTGGCATAATTTTCCATTTTAGGTGGATTGCTCATCATATTCCATTTGTTATCATCGCCACCCGCACCAACAAAATATGTTTGTAAAGTATCTTGAAAATCTTTTCGCACATAAATAAAACCAGTTCCCTTAGGGCCAAGCATCCATTTATGGCAACAGCTTATATATACATCACAACCAACTTGGTGTAAATTAAGTGGCATCATTCCAGCACCATGTGCTCCATCAATTACCGAAAATATATTTTTACTTTTAGCTAAATTTACTATTTCTTCAATAGGGAAAATTTGTCCTTGTGTGCAAGGAATATGCGGTACGGCAATGGCTTTTGTTTTCTTGGTTATTAATGCTTCAATACTTTTTAAAGTTTCAGCAGCAGTTAATGATGGGGTAAAAGTTTTTATTACTATACCATGAACTTTTTGCCTATTAAGCCAAGGTAATGCATTGCCTACATGCTCGTGCGTATTCATGATTACTTCATCACCTTTTTTCAAAGGCAAACCCCAACAAGCAATGTTTATTCCTTCTGTTACATTATGCGTTAATGCAATTTCATCATCGCTTACATTCACAAATTTGGCAAGCTTGGCAGCAGTACTTTCCCAACCGCCATAACTTCCAAGTTGGTCGCCATCCATCATTCCTTTTTTTACAGCTTCTATTACTGGGTAAGGCGATGGTCCCATGGTGCCATTATTTAAATAAATGAGGTCTTTACTTAAAGGAAATAATTGTCTAATGGTATGCCAATATTTTTCATCATTAAAAGCTACATCTATGTTGCTGGTATTAGCTACAGCATAACTTTGTGCATTCAGTTTATTACTAAATGTACCAGCAAAAAGAGCTGAAACTCCTGTAGTAATAAATTGCTTTCTTGATGTTTTCATAATTCAAAAAAAATTGGTTATACGAATAATGAAAAAATTAGCTAATAAAAAAAGCAAGAAATTAACTTATCTTTCTTTGGTAAACAGTATAAACCAAAACCATACCTGCTAAAATGATCAAAACCCATTCATGTGGTTCTGGAGTTCCAGTAGCTTCCATAAGTCCAAAACCAAATGGTTTTGTAAGTTGGTCTTTACCATTTTCGTTGGTTCTGTTAAATCTATCTTCACTTTGTTCGGCTTCTTTTAAACGTTTCCATTGTTCTTCATCAACCAATACTATCATAGATGAATAAGGAGTAACAATACTGTTTTTTACAGCTATTTTATGGATTAAATCTAAGTTTTTATTTTCGCTTAAAGCTTTGCCACTAGCTTGTTGCATTAATAGTTGTATGTATTTTTGCGCAGCAATGGGAGTAATTAATTTATTATCTGTAATTTTTACTTTGCTTTCGTTGTCTAATTGCCATGAATAATCATTTTCTGTAATTATTTGATTATCAGTATTTTTACTTAAAAAGTGAATAGCCTGTTCTAAATTAGTAACCGCAGTTCCATTTGATGCCAATATACTTTCAAATAAATTATCGCTATAAACCGGAGCTTCATTTCCGTTTATATGGCAAATAATTATTGGCTTTGGACTTTTAAGCATGGGTAACTTTAAGGTATCGAGTTCGTTTGAGCCTTCATCGGTTAATAAAATAATGGCATCATAATTTGATAGGTTATTTGTTTGGCTAAAAGTAGTTAGTAATTGTGCAGGATGTTGTATTCCAAAGTTTGTAATTTGTGCTAATTCACTTTCGTTTATTTGTTGTATTTTATTGTTATCATCATTAGCAAAAATTTGAAATTTAATTGATGAAGACAGCGATTTTAAGTAATTTAAATTATCAGCAAGTTGTGATTTATATTTACTCATGCTATATGATTCATCTAGTAATAACGCTAGTTTAAGTGGTTTGCTAATTGGTTTTGATTCATTATTTATTGTTAAAGAAATGTTAGAATCAACGGCAATTGATGTACCTTGAGGTAAAGCATTAAAAGGTTTTTCTCCAGTTATTATTGGCATCCAATCATTACTGCTCCAGGTTAGATTAGTAGTTTGTTTTCTTTTTGTTTTTGAGCTCCAATATACATTGCGTTTTTCTAATAACTTTAATGTAGGGATTTTATTATCAGCAGTTTTTAAAACCACATATTTTAACCATAAATGAAATGGTTCTCCATCTATAATAGTGTGTTTATTTCTAAGTTTATATTCCTTACGTTTTGGTAAAATTGGAAAAGCTCTTAACCTATATTGATGCGGTCCAACTTGCTCTAAAAGCGATGGATCAACTCTGCGTTCCACTTCTTGATTGTATATTTTTTGCGCAGCACCTCTCGGTGAAACCCTGTACTCAAATTTTTTCTTTATATTATCATCGTTACTCAGCCATAAGCCTGTAATTGCAGCATTTTCTGGTAATTTAAAATAATACAATATTTCAAGTCTATCAAAAGTTTGATTCAAATACCTTTCGTGCAATGTTACTTCAGCTGCGTTGGCAGATTCATTGATTTCAATATCTTGATTGGTAATTAATACTTTTGTTTCGTCAATATTAAGTACACCTGCTTTAGCCATATCTCTATCATAAGTGGCTGAAAGGGCATTTTTAACAGCATTGCTTTCAGCTTTTTGAATTGGAGTGTCAAATATGGTTTCATACAATTGTTCAGCTCTTTGCATGTCGTAATAGGCTTCCTTTACATCTTGATAGAGAAATGGATACATCAATCCATTGAATAAATTCTGCATGGTTTCTGAATTGCTTTCTAATTTAAAAGCTTCTTTATACATCTCACCAATAAAACTCATTCCTTTCCAAGTATCAACATATCTGTATGGAGCTAAATAGGCATTGGTAAGACCAGCTTTTACTTTATTTTGTTCTTCAATAATTGCCATTTTATCCGCTTGCTGATAGCTAGTTTTATCTGCCAGTTTAAATGCCAATTTTTGTGGTTGGTTATTGCTTGTAAAATAAATAATGGTAAGAAAAACAATTGCAAATCCACTTGTAAATAAATATCCTTTTCTGTTTTCAATTTTATAAGCTTGGTATGTTTCAAAAAACGATTTTAAGTAATAATAAATCATTGCGAAAGGAGCAATTAAAAATAGCGTAAAGCTTAAAATAAAAAATATGCTGAACATGAAACCAATAAACGTAAATTGTAAAATTTGAAAAGGATTTTCAATAATATATTTTAACATTTCAAACAACCCTCTGATAAAGAAGCTTATCAATGGAATGGCAATAAACAATAAAATTAAACTTACGTAAATGCCCGCCATTGCTAGTAAAGTATGCATTAGCATTTTAACTGTGTTGGTTTTTTCTGAAGGTTTTATTATGCTAAAAAAGTAATAACCAATAGCTATAATTACTGAGTAAATAACCACTCCAGTTCCTAAAGTTAATTCTCTAAAGGCTGTCATGCGCAATATGCATAACAGCAATATTGGAACTTGAACACCATAAAAAAAATTGATGAGTTTGGTCGGATTGTTTTGAAGAGTTTTTAAACCAATTACCACACTAATTACAGGTAGTATAAGTATGATACAACTGCTTATAACCATGCTAGCTGGGATTAGTCCTTCCCAAATATCAGCAATAACATATAACAGGAAAGGCTCTTCAATTTGAACCGTTATTAATGTGAGTAAAAATACCAAATTCCATGACCAAAAAATGGTGTATTTTATCCAGTTTTTAGCATTAAATAGTTTTATTTTATTCATAGTTTTATTGTTTAGTTGCAGTTTCTGTTTTAAAGGATTGATTAATGGTTGTATTCAAAAATTGCAGCAATTCTTGAACTTGTTGTTTGTTTGAGTTATTGTGAATTACTACATTCATTAACAGCCAATTCGATTCCTTGCCACTTAACTCTAGCCAATTTCTGTAGCTATAATCGTCAGTTATAATTTGTGGCGATTGAAACCAAGAATAAACCACAGATTCTTGTTGGTTAAATTGAATGAATTTTACTGGAAACGATTTATTTACAAGCAAGGTTTGTACGGATTGTAAATTATTTCCAGCAGCCTCAAAACAAAGTTCTGGTTTATGTTGTGCTCGCCAATCGTTTCCAATAACTATGATAGCTTCTCCAATAATTTCTTTGTATTTAAATTCAAATTTTTGTGCTGCACTTCCATCTTTTTCAAAAACCGCTTTTTCACCACTATTGAAATTTATGGTTTTTATGCTAAAATTTTCGTCTGATTTTAAGTATGGAATAGCCTTACTAATTACTTTATAATTTGGTTTTTGTGGTATGATTAATAATGTTAGTATTACCACATTTAGTAAAACTAAATACTTAGTATTATTTTCTTTATGCGCTACTTCTTGTTTTAAAATTTCGGTTTGGTTGCTATTAATTAGTTTAAAAAATATAGCTAAAAAATGAACCAATAAGCAAGATAAAACTATTCCAAATGCAGCAATGCTATAATGAAAATACTGTACACCTTTTTCTAATCCTTGAATAGAATTAAGCATTACCAATGTACTTACTCTAATAATATTAAAGAATAAAATGGAGATAATTAAAATAATTAGTAAGCCTAACCATTTTAAGTTTAGTTTTATTTTGTTTATCCAAGTATAAGCTATAAAAAAAATTAGGCCAACCCATAAACCCTTTATGCCACTGCAATCAATATCAACTTGAGAAGCTTTATTTTCTATAATTAAAATAGTATCTCTCGAGTTTAAATTAAAACCAAACCAAGTCATCTGCGAGGCTACAAAATCAACTGAAAGCATACGTAATGGAAAGCCAATATATGTGTCTAATTGCCTACCAAAAGGCAAACACATTAACAATAAAGCAAATGGAATCAAGCCATTTTTCCAAACAGCTTTTGGTATGGTAAAAGATAATAATAGGTAAAAGCCAATTAAGCCAATTGCTGTAGTAAATAAATTGATACGTATATAATAACTTACAAAAAGAAATAAGCTTGCAGTAAAAATAAAAGCCAAAGTATTCCATTTATAAAAGTAAACAGGCTTAAAAAAAGTAAAATTGACTGTTCTGTTTTTTTGAATAACCCAATATGCTATGGCTATTAGCATTAATATAAACAGCGCATCAAAGTGATCGGTTATACTTACATAAATGTACTTAAATGCTTGGAAAACATACACACTAAATAGAATAACTAATATGCCATAAAGAACATAGTCTTTAAGTAATAATCTATTTAACAGTGTGTTTTTATGCATGGGTCATGGTGTAACGAAATGACTATTGAAATATTTTAAGTTTATGAAAAAAATGACAAACTTGAATTTATAAATTATTATTTAATTCTATTTTCTTCTAGTATCACAAACTTGAATAATTTTCCATGAATTGTTTTCGTAAAATAGTTGAAAAGCATCTACACCTTTATGCGAGAATTTACCATTTACATAAAATTCATAATCAGCCCAAACACTTGCCATGGGGTAATCTACTTTTATATCAAATTGAGTGATGCGTTCTTCTATCTGTAAGTTGCGTTTTTTTATGGTTAACACTTGCAGTAAAAAACTATCTACGGGTTCATTTTCAAGTGATGTAACATTAGTTTTATTATTTAAAAGAGCTGTTTGAAATCTTGCAGTTTTATGCAAGCAATTGTTAATAATATTGGTATCGCTTTTTTGCATTCCTTCAAAAAACAACAAAATAGTTTGTTTGATATTGTTGTCGTGTACTTGAGCAAAAATCCAATTAGGAGCAATAAGCATTATCAATAAAAGTAATTTTTTCATAATTGAGGAATAAAATAGTTTTCAATTATAATAAAATTGTACATTTGAACGAATGGAAATTAAACTGCAAACTGCAAGATTATACATGCGCGAGTTTACTTTGGCCGATGCTGAAATTTTGTATCAAATGCATCAAGACCCCGCCATAACTCAATACACTGGCGACCCAATACCTTGGGATAGTATAGGAATAGTCGAGAATATTATTGCAGAAGCATTAATGCCACAATATCAGTTTGGTATTGGTCGTTGGGCTTGTCATTTAATTGAAAACAACGAATTTATTGGTTGGTGTGGTCTTAAGAAAGTTGGTGAAGAAGTAGATTTAGGTTATAGATTTATACAAAAATATTGGGGCAAAGGTTATGCTACTGAAGCTGCTAATGCCGTTTTAGAATTTGGGGTTAAAAATAAAATACCAAATATTATTGGCAGAGCTGCTTTTGAAAATACAGCCTCAGTTAAGGTTTTGCAAAAAATTGGGTTAACCTTTAAAGAGTATTATTTTGAAGAAGGCGAAAAACACCAATCCATTAAATTGGAGTGGATATATTAATGCCTACAAATAGTTTTTTTATTGAGTGGCGTCATGTTTTATAAAAATCAAAAATTTCAATTTGCACCATAATAAATTACATGTATTATGATACGTTTTGATTTTATAGAAGCCAATAAAGAAAAGTACCGTGAGCAGTTTTTAACTGCAAAACCATTTCCTCATATTGCCATTGATGGCCTTTGCGATGATGCAAAATTAACTGAATTGTATAACAGTATTCCTGAAATTGAGACAGCAAGTGCCGATTATGTATTTGCAAAAAACAAGTTCGAAAAATCAAAGTTTAAGGAATTAGGTGGTGTATTTGAAGAACTTTACAACGATTTAATCAGTGTAAGGTTTAAAACTTGGATTTCGTATATTACCAACGAAGATGTTTTTATTGATGATACTTTTTACGGTGGCGGCATTCACCAAGGGCGTGAAGGCAGCTTTTTAGATATGCATGCTGATTTTAATTACCATCCTTTGGTTGAGAATTGGTACCGTAATTTAAACTTATTGCTATACATTAATAAAGATTGGCAAGAAAGTTATGGTGGCCACTTGCGTTTGGAAGACGAGCGAACTGGTGTAAAAACTGAAGTTGGCGTACCTTTTAACCGTTTGGCAATTATGCATTGCAGGTCGTACACCTTACATGGCTATGATCCAATTAATTTCCCAAAAGGAACTGCCCGCACTTCCATAGCGGCTTATGCTTACACTGTTCATGAAAACAACTTTGAAGCACCACGAACCACTGTTTGGCATGTAAAAAAAGACAATCCAATAAAGTATGCCTTGTCAAAAATTTGGGTGCCAGCTGTAAAATTGAAAAGTATGTTTTTTAAAAGCGATACTGCTAAACACTAATAATTAAGTAGTTAATATAAAAAGCTGGCGTGTTTTACACCAGCTTTTTTGTTGGTAAACTTTACATTAAAACACTTTTTGTTTTTATAAGTTTGTAAAGTTATGGAATGGAATAAATTAACTGCTATGGACCAATTAGAAGAAATAAATAAAAATTCGTTTGATGCTCCCATTATGATTTTTAAACATAGTACCCGTTGCAGTATTAGTTCTAGTGCAATAAATAGGGTAGAGCGCAATTGGAAAAATGAACAAGATGATGCTAAAGTAAAACCATATTACCTCGATTTAATTGCTCATCGTGATGTTTCGAACGAGATAGCCAGAAAATGGAATATTGAACATCAATCGCCTCAAGTATTGGTTATAAAAAATGGGGAGTGTATTTATACTGAAACACATATGGGTATAAATTATGATGAAATTGTTAATATTAAATAATAATTGTGGTGTCAAAATGTTTAAAAAAGTTTAATATTGAATAATAAAATATTATTGCATGTCAATAGATATAGTTACTCTTAAGCTCGTTTTATGTATTATAAATATTTTAAATTTATTTATACTATATATTCAATATCTTTCAAATAAGGAGTATAAGGGTATTTTACACTGGATTGCAGGCTTTGGTTTTATTGCTTTTTCGCAAATAATTACATTAAAGTTTATATTTCCATCAAACGAGTTTATTAGTCTTTTCTCTGATTTATCTATTCTTATTGGCTTTTCCATTGTATCAATTGGAATAAGTTATTTTTTGAATGTAAACTTTAAAAGTAAAGTTTATGTTTCACTCGTATTTTTGGCTTTGGTAATTGTTTCTGTAGTATTTTTTACAGGCAATTTGGTTACAGAAAAGTTTCTTTTATCCTTTTTTAAATCTATTATTTGTTACCATATAGTTGCTAATTTATTTTGTTGTAAAATAGAGTCGATTAAAAAAACTACTAATTTTATTGGTGCTTTATTTTTCATTTACGCCAGTGTTTTTTTAGCTCAATCAGTTTCGGTTTTAATTAACGGAATAAATACTCATATTGATTCCCCCATTTTTATAATTATTTATTTATTTTCAATTATTGTAGGTATTATATCAACTTTTGGTTTTACGTTTTTGGTTAACCAACGGTTAATTGGAGAGCGCGATAAAGCCGAAAGAAATGCACAATTGATTCAATACGCGGTTAATAATACTTCTGACGCAGTGTATTGGGTTAAAAAAGATGGTAGCTTTTTAGAATTAAATAATGCTGCATGTAATATTTTGGGGTACACTTACAATGAGTTAATGAAACTTAAAGTACAAGATATTGACCCAGATTATAACCATGAAGTTTGGCCAAAACATTGGGATGAGTTAAAGGAAAAAAAATCAATGACCTTTAATAGCAGTCATATGCGTAAAGATGGAAGCATTGTTCCTACCGAGGTAAATGCTAATTATATTTTTTACAATGGCGATGAAATTAACTGTGCTTTTGTACGCGAAATTACTGAACGTAAATTAGCCGAAGAAAAATTAATTGCTACCAAAAACCATCTAAAAGCTATTTTAGATACCGAACCTGAATGTATTAAATTATTAACTCAAGATTTGATTTTGCAAGATATGAATCCTGCTGGATTAGCTATGGTTGGGGCTGATAATTTAGAACAAGTTTCTGGTAAAAATTTAATTGAGGTAATTGATTTGCCTTATAGAGAAAAATTCAAACAATTGGTTGATGCTGTTTTTAGAGGCGAAAACCGAATGATGGATTATAAAATTACGGGTTTAAAAGGTGTACAAAGATGGTTGGAAACCAATGCTGTGCCTATGAAAGATAGCGATGGAAATATAGTTTCTATGTTGGCCATTACCCGCGATATTTCTGAACGCAAAAAGGCAGAACAAAAGGTTCATGAATTAATGCTCGAAACCATTGATAAAAATAATAGGCTGCAAAACTTTGCACATATTGTTTCTCATAATATTCGTTCGCATGCAGCTAATTTTAGTGGATTGTTAGATATTATTAAAGCTGCTGAAACTGAAGAAGAAAAACAACTTTATTTTGAATATTTAACATCAAGTAGCGTTAAGTTGTCAGAAACAATTGATAATTTAAATGAAATAATAACCATTCAAACAGCTAGTAATTTACCATTAGAAAAGCTTGATTTATATAACGAAGTTGAAAAAACCATTCAATCACAGCGATTAAATATTGTGAATTATAATATACAGATTGACAATATGTTACAAAAAAATGTTGCTGTTAAAGCAGTACCTGCCTATTTAGATAGTATAGTTTTAAATTTAATTACCAATGCCATTAAATACAGAAGTAATGATAGAACGCCTCACATTAAAGTTTCATGCGTGGTAGATAATAAATTTACCCAACTTATTATTGAGGATAATGGAATTGGTATTGATTTAGAAAAAAATGGAAATAAACTTTTTGGCATGTATAAAACCTTTAATGGCAATAGCGATGCAAAAGGAATAGGTTTATTTATTACCAAAAATCAAATTGAGGCATTAAAAGGAAAAATTGAAGTAACCAGTCAACTAGGTGTAGGAACTACATTTAAAGTGTATTTCCCAAACGCTAAGTAGTTATTTGTAATAATCATGAAACTAAATAAAAAAAGCAGTTTTAATAACTGCTTTTTTTATAAAATTGAATCCATTATTGGTTTAAGTTTTATTTATTCAAATCTTAGGTGTTTAACCGATTCGCCAGAGTCACGTAATTCTATCAAGGCATCAATACCAATTTCAATATGTCGTTTTACATATTGGGCTGTAACTGCACTATCACTTTTTGATGTTTTTACACCATCTGGTGTCATTGGATTATCGCTTACCAAAAGCAATGCTCCTTTTGGAATGCTGTTAACAAAACCAACTATAAAAATGGTAGCAGTTTCCATATCAATAGCCATAGCTCGGGTTTTCTTCAAATATTCTTTAAATTCATCATCATGTTCCCAAACTCTGCGGTTTGTGGTGTAAACAGTTCCTGTCCAATAATCTACATCATGCTTTACAATGGTGCTCGAAACAGCTTTTTGCATTCTAAACGATGGTAAAGCCGGAATTTCAGGCATAATATAATCATTGCTTGTTCCTTCGCCTCTTATGGCAGCAATGGGCAAAATTAAATCGCCTAGTTTGGTTATTTTTTTTAAGCCACCACATTTTCCCAAAAACAAAACAGCTTTGGGGCTTATAGCCGAAAGTAAATCCATAATAGTTGCAGCCATGGCACTGCCCATTCCAAAGTTAATAATGGTAATATTTTCTGCTGTGGCCGACTGCATGGGTTTATCTGTACCATCTATTTTTACATTAAATTTTTGAGCAAAAATTTCAACGTAATTAAAAAAATTAGTAAGCAGAATGTATTCACCAAATTTATCAAGCTCCACACCAGTGTAGCGAGGAAGCCAATCGTTTACTATATCAGTTTTAGTTTTCATAAATTTCTATGTTTTAATTTGCAATATTTAGCATTAATTATGCAAAAGCAATATTATAAAATTATTTTTTACCCAACCTTGGCCCAATACATTCGTATTAAGGTGTAAAATAACTAATTATTAATTGCCTAACGGAAATAAATTTTACTTAACTTTAAATGGAAATAGAGCTAGAAAAGCTTATTGGTTTATGTTTAAAACAAGATCGCAAGGCCGAAAGCGCTTTGTATAAATATTGTTTTACTAAACTTATGCCTATTTGCCATAAATATTATAAAAGTAAAGACGATACGTTAGAACAAATAAATAAAGCGTTTTTAAAAATACTGAATAATTTAAGCAGGTTTGATGGCAGTAAATCGTTTGATGCTTGGATAAAAACAATAATGGTAAATACTATTATTGACGAATTTAGGGTAAATAATAAGCGTAATACTTTGTTTATTGACAAAGATTATGAACAAGTTGACCTTGATTTTCATCCATTTAACTTAAACGAGGCCGAAGCCAAACTTACCGCTGACGATATTCAGGTTCATATTCAGCAGTTGCCCGAATCGAGTAAAATGGTTTTTAACCTTTTTACTGTTGATGGTTATAACCACAGGGAAATTGGCGAAATGTTAGGAATTACAGAAGGTACAAGCAAATGGCATTTAAATAATGCTAGAAAAATTTTAAAAATAAAACTGATTGAAATGTTTCCTCAACTAAAAGAAAGGGAAAAACAAGCATGACAGATAACGAATTAGATAATTTAATAAAAAACAAACTCAATAACCAAACTTTTGATTATCAAGATGCTTATTGGCAACAAGCCGAAAAGATGATTGATGCGCAGCGTTTTGAAACCAAAAAGTTGGTTTGGTATAAGTCGGCATTTTATGCTGCTATAGTTGCTATTTTTACATTGTTAGGATGGTTTTTAGTTGAAAACAATAAAATTACATCTCCTAAAATGGTGGTTAATACCAATACTGAAATACCTCAGTTAATTCAACCTGAATTAAATAATTCGGCTGATTACATACAACCCAAAATCGAAAATAATAACCAAAATGCTGTATCTGAAAACATTGGTAATGAGCTAACTAATAACATTGTTAATTCAAACACAAAAATTAAAACCAACAAAACATACAAAGCTGCTAAAAATAAATTACAACCTAAAGGTTTTGTATTGAACAGCGATTTATCAAATAATGATGAAGTTATAAATGATGAAAATATCAGTTTTAATAGCGAAGTGACTGTTAGTGAATTGGAAAGCAAAAATGCGCAACAAATTAGTTTGAACTTATTATCGCCTACCTTCGATTTTACCCAAATTGATTTTATTAAATCGCCAATTAATTATAAAAATAGTTCAAAATTGAGCAGTTATTTTAATGCAAGTTTAGAGGTAGGAACCAATTCATTTAACAATGCATTCTCAGCCAATTCGTTTGGTTATTATGTTGGAGGAAGGTTATATTTTGATATTGGCAAGTTTTCGTTAAACACCAATTTGCATTACGAAAATATGAATCAAAATTTGGCTCCTCGCGAAATAGTAAATAAAACTTATGATTTTACATCAAACACTACTACCACAGCTATTAAAAACCAATCAATTGATTATGCTATTATTGGTTTAAATGTCATGTATCCAGTTTATAGAAATCATAGCATTGGAGCAGGTGTACAATATGCTTTATTGGTTAAAACCAACGATTTATTTACTACGCATAATTTAGAAAATAATACTACAGTAAATGAAAATACCAATAATTACAGTACTGGAATTAATAAAAGCGATATTCAATTTACTTTAAATTATCAATTTAGGTTTGCCAAACATTTGGCCATAAATGCTACTTACGTATATGGTTTAAATAATGTTTCAACTACTGAAACTGCTAAGTATAATAATCAAGGAATTAAATTAGGTTTACAATACATTATTAAATAATATTTCATGCGTTCAATTATATATTTTGTCATTAGTATTGCTGTATTAGCTACAAGTTGTAAAACCAAAGAAGATCCTATTGGATATATTGGTACCGCTGAGTTTTATGCAACTGGAACTATTAATAATAAGCCTGTTTTAATAGAAGCTGGAAACAATAATTTTGTGATGCAAACTGAAAATGGAAAGGATAGTTTGAACATAAATACCTACACTGGTTCTTTAGTTAGTACCTGTCAAAATTGTAATGAAAAACTTAGTATAACCATTCGTAATTTCGAAATTGGAAATTCAAGTAATTGGCTTTTAGATTCTGTATTTAAACAAGGTAATATTTATAATTATTACAGAGCTGTATTGCCTCCAAGCGCCTACAAAGTTATTTTTAAGAACGAATCAGTCGGCTTAGGTAATGTTGAATATAAATGGGATTTTGGTGGTGGATTTGGAAGTTTATCTACCAATCCTGAGTTTACGTTTAAAACCGAAGGCAAAAAAAATATTAAACTTACGGCTAATTATAAAGATGTAAATTGTACTTCAAATATCGAAACCCCAATATATATTAATGGGAATAATTTAAATGGGTATATTGATTACACCTATCAAAACATAGGTAATAATGTATTTAGATGCCATGTAATTAATGCCGACTCTAGTACTCATAAATTTGTTTGGCAATATTTAAATCAAACCAATTCATTTCCTAAAGGTAACGATTTTGAGTTACCAGCATTTGCTAACGAAGGCGCTTATAAAGTGGATTTATTGGCTATTAATAAAGCAACTAACGATACTACTTTTGTTTCAAAAAATTTAGCTACTGCTGCCAATACCAACTGTGTTTCTAATTTTTCGTTTAGTTTAAAACCAGTTCGCGATACATTGCAGTTTAATAAAGTAATTGTTGATTATACCGCTCCAGATGGAACTGTTTATTCATCAAAATATTTAGAGCAGTTTACAGGTTTTATTATTCAAGAAATAACCAATTATAAAGACATGGTTACTGGCAAAAAAACAATTAAAGTCAAGGTTTTATTTACGTGCAATGTTAGCAATGGAACCACTACTATTGAGTTAAAAGACATCAATGCAGTATTTGCATTTTCTTATTAATCAAGAGGTTTTATTTTTCATAAAACTCAATGGGTAAACCATCGGGATCAGCTATAAAAGTAAATCTTTTATTGGTAAACTCATCTATTCTAATTGGTTCAATATCAATGTTTAATGAGTTTATTTTTTGAACTACTTCCTCTAAATTATTTACCTCAAAAGCCAAATGCCTTAGTCCAGTTGCTTCGGGTCTGCTTGGTCTTTTTGGCGGGTTAGGAAACGAAAAAAGTTCAACCACGTAAATTCCGTTTAAAGCCAAATCAAGTTTATAGGAATTTCTTTCTGTTCTGTAAGTTTCACTTAAAATTTCTAAGCCAATAACTTCCGTATAAAACCTTTTTGAAACAGCGTAATTACTGCAAATTATGGCAATATGATGTACTTTATTGATATTCAAGTTGTATCTAAGTTTTTAATTTTTTCTTTTTAGCACTAGGAAACAATATATTATTTAAAATAAGTCTATAGCCTGGTGAGTTTGGATGAAGATTTAAATCGGTTGGTGGTTCACCTACCATGTGTTGGTAGTCTTCAGGGTCGTGGCCGCCATAAAAAGTCCAAGTACCTTTACCCAAGGTTCCATGAATATATCTTGCTTCTTTTAGTTGTTTATTTTCACCTAAAATAAGTACATCGCTTTTAATAAATTGTTTTCTAAAAGCAGTAGTTTGCCCCATAAAACCTTTAACAGTGCTGGTATGGTTTTGACATAACATAGTTGGTACTAAATCCCATTTAGCTGAAAACTCAAATAGTGAAAATACATCGTTTTCTTCATTTACAGGTCTAGTATCGGGTGTTGCATCTATATATGAATATTCGTACTCATATGGATTCATTACCAAGTTAAAATCTTTAAAAGCAATAGTTTTGCTAAAATCAAGTTTTGCATTGGCGTTATGGTCTGCGGGGTCGCCATCAAACATACTTTCGCAAATATCAACTCCATCGGCTGCCATGGCAATATCGTAAGTATCTGTTGCGCTGCACATAGCAAATAAAAATCCACCACCTAAAGTAAAGTCTCTTATTTTTTTAGCAACTGCTAATTTAAGTTCAGATACTTTTTTAAAACCATGTTTGGCTGCCATGGCCTCATTTTCTTTAACTTCAGCTTGATACCAAGCAGTATTGGCAAACTGCGCATAAAACTTACCATATTGGCCTGTAAAGTCTTCGTGGTGTAAGTGTAACCAATCGTATTTTGCCAGTTTATCGCCTAATACTTCATCATCAAAAACTACCTCATAAGGAATTTCGGCATAGGTTAAAACCATGGTTACTGCATCGTCCCAAGGTTGTTTAGTTTTAGGTGAGTAAACCGCAATTTTAGGTGCTTTGTAAAGTTTTACCAGCTCCATATTTACATCTGGTTTTGCTATTTGTAATAGTATTTCCGAAACTTGAGCTTCGCTTATTATTTCATAGCTAATGCCTCTAATTTTTAATTCTCGTTCATAACTTTGGTCGTAGCCAAACATAAAACTACCAGCTTTATAATTTAAAAGCCAATCTACTTCAACGTCTTTTTGTAAAACCCAAAATGCAAGTCCGTATGCCTTTAAATGGTTTTTTTGTCCTTCGTCCATTGGAATTAAAATGCGGCTAGCAAAGCTAGATAATGAACAAAGTAAGAATAGTATAAAAAATAGTTTACGCATGGTTGTTCTTATTAAATTCAAATATACTTTTACTCATTATTTCATACAAATCTTTTGTGTTACTGTTTTGTAATAAACTTAAGTGTTTCTGCATGGTGCTTATATCGTTTCTAATTGCTGGTCCTGTTTGAATTTTGCTTGGTTCAAAGTTAAACGAATTATTGATTGCTTTAGTTAATAAATGCTTTAAAATGGTATAATCTAATTGCTGTAAATCAAGTTCATACTTGGCTAGTGCAATTAAGTGATTACTGAAATTATTGGTAATGGTAGCTGCTAAATGTAAATATTGACGTTCTATGCTACTTGTTTTTTTTACATTTTTTGAAAGCCTATCGGCAAATGCCTCTATTATTCTATAATTTTCTTCGTTATTAGCTTCTATACAAATAGGGGTATTTTTAAAATCGGTGAATGAATTTTTATTGATACTTTCAATTGGCCAAAATACAGCTTGATTGGTTTGTATATTGAGTTCTGTTATTGGTTTTAAGCCCGAACAATGCACTACTAAACCGTCAACAATTGGCAAATTATTGGCTACTTGATTAATAGCGTCATCGTTTACACAAAGCAAATATAAATCGGCATTGGTAGGAATTTCGCTTATGTTTTGATAGGCTTTAGTGTTAAATTTATTAGCTAAAGCTATGCAATTTTCGGTAGTTTTTGAAAATACACCTAAAATTTCAATATCAGTATTTTGGCATGAAAGTAAAATTGCATTTGCCATATTTCCGCTACCTAAAATTACTACCTGCATCATAGAAAAAACTGAATATTAATTTTTCAAATCAAACTAAAAAAAACTAAAACCGCTAAACAGTTTTGATATTCAAAAAATATTTAAAGTGTGTAATAATAACACTGTTTGGCAATATTATGATAATCAAATACTTGTGTTTTATTTGATTTAGCTTTTTTCTAAAGTAGTTAATTAAACGGTAGTTTTTGTATAAAATATTAAACCAATATTGAAGTAATAAAAAATGTGACAAATGCTGTTTAATAAATTTTTGTAAACTATATTGCACCTTAAATAAGACAAAAGTAATATGAAGAAACTTTTATTAGGAGCACTATTAGTAGCTTGTTTTGGCCAATATGGTCAAGCTCAAACCAAAGATATGCCTTGGCAAATTGGTCTTGGTGTTGGTATTTCTGAGTACTCAGGCGACTTAGGAAATGGATTTTTTAAATTTGATTTAACTCCACACGATGTGGCAAACAATGGTGGTGGAAAAACCAAAAACACTCCAGGAATTGGTACATTAACAGTTAGCAGGTATTTAAGCAGCCAGTTTGATATTGCTGCACGTGGATACTTGGGGGAATGGGGTTATTTTGATAAAATTAACCAAGTTGGTTCAACCACCATTGGAAATTTTTATCGCCAAACTTTGGGTTTTGAAGTAACTCCTCGTTGGAAATTTTTAGAAAAAGACAATGCCATGTTTACTCCTTATGTTACTTTAGGATTAGGTTTTAGAAGAGTGAGTATGCCAGATAGTAGAATTGAAGATTTTGGAATTTTTGGTATGGATAAATCAGGAATTTATGAGTTTACAGTTCCTGCTGGTTTAGGTGTAAATGTTAGATTAACAGAAAGATTTGGTTTGAATTTACAATCAAATTATATGTGGACTAATAATGATAAATCAGAAAATACGCCTGCTTTAGAACAATTAACTTATGACCAAGCTTGGTTTCATACCATTGGTGTAACCATGAATTTAGGTAAAGTGATTGATACTGATGGCGATGGAGTTGGTGATAAACGTGATAAATGCCCAAATACTCCGGCTGGAGATTTAGTTAACCCAACTACTGGCTGTTCAATTGATACAGATAAAGATGGTGTAGCTGATAATAAAGATGCTTGTCCATTAGTGGCAGGTGTGGCTGCATTTAAAGGTTGTCCTGATTCAGATAATGATGGTGTGCAAGATAGTGAAGATAAATGCCCAACTGTAGCCGGTGTTGCCAAATTTAATGGTTGTCCTGATACTGATAATGATGGTATTCAAGATAGTGAAGATGCTTGCCCAACTGTAGCTGGTATTGCTAAATTTAATGGTTGCCCTGATACTGATGGCGATGGCATTGAAGATAAATTAGATAATTGCCCACAAAAGGCAGGTATTGCTAAATTTAACGGTTGCCCTGATACCGATGGAGATGGCATAGAAGATAATTTAGATAAATGTCCTAAAGTATTTGGTGTGGCTAGTAACGATGGTTGCCCTGAAGTAAAAGCAGCAGTTAAACAATTGTTTGAAAAAGCTTTACAAGGTGTTCAATTTGAAACAGGTAAATCGGTTTTAAAGCCTAACTCATTCGCTATTTTAAATAATGTGGTTAAAGTAATGATTGAAAATCCTACTTATAAATTATACATTTTAGGTCACACTGATAATGTAGGCGATGCGGCTAAAAATTTAAAATTATCACAAGAAAGAGCTGCAGCAGTTGAAAAATATTTAGAAAGCAAAGGTGTTAATACCTCAAGAGTGCGCTCTGAAGGATTTGGTGATACAAAACCTGCTTACGATAATGCTACTGCCGAAGGAAGAACTAAAAACCGTAGGGTAGAGTTTAAAGTAGAATTTGAAGAATAATAAGTAATAAAATTATATTTTTAATACAAAAAGCGACTAGTTAAAGGTCGCTTTTTGTGTTTTATAGAAACCCTTTAATTTATTGCCATGAAAAAAAGTTTACTCCTCACCATTTTATTGATAGCTATTGTTTTGAAAACTTATGCTCAAGTAAGTAATACGGGCATGGTAGAACAAATGGATAGTGCCGAAAATGGAAAGCTAAATGTATCGGGTTATGTAGATGTATATTATGGTTTTGATTTTAACCAACCCAAAACTTTTGATAGAGATTATGCAGTTTCATCATCAAGGCATAACGAGGTTAACATCAACTTGGTTTATGTTGATTTAAAGTATAGAAACGATAAAGTAAGAGCGCGCATTATTCCAGGATTTGGTAGTTATGTCAACTCTAATTATGTAAGCGAAAGTGGTTCTTTAAAAAATTTGATAGAAGCCAACGTAGGTTTAAAATTATTTAAGAATAAAGAAATTTGGGTTGATGCAGGCGTAATTGGTTCACCTTATACCAATGAGTCGGCTATTTCAAAAGATCATTTCATGTACACACGTTCTTTTGCCCCTGAATATGTGCCATATTACCTCTCTGGAGCTAAACTTTCGATACCAATAAGTAATAAAATTATGGCTTATTTTTATTTACTAAATGGTTGGCAACAAATATCGGATGTAAACAATCCACTATCGTTTGGAACTCAAATTGAATATAGACCTAACAATAAACTGCTGCTTAATTGGAATACTTATGTGGGTGATGAAAGCTCCAAGTTAAACCCTCATTATGGCAATAGGTACTTTACCGATTTATATGCCATTTATAATCCTGATGGAAAATTTTCATTTACCAGTTGTGCTTACTTGGGCTTTCAGCAATGTATTGATTCCACTACCGGAAATAAGTACTTTAATAATTGGTGGCAAGCCAATTTTATAGCAAAAGTTAAGTGCAATAAAAATGCTTTTGTAGCAGGTAGGGTAGAGTATTTTAACGACCAAAACGAGGTGATGATTAAACCAATTACGGGTACCAAAGGATTTAGTACTTTTAGTTCAGCTATTTGTTTTACCAAAAAAGTGAGCCAAAACGCACTATTTAGATTAGAAGCCCGCAATTATGTTTCTGAAAGTAACGTGTATATCAATGCTGAAAATAAGCCAAGCAATACCAGCCATTTATTAATTACCAATATTACAATTTGGTTTTAGGAATTGTATTCACTAATCAGTAGCAAACGTCATTGCGATCACGCCAAAGCGTGAGAAGCAATCTCAAGCGATTAATTTAGAAATTTGCTATGAAAACGTTTGTTTAGTTCCGCAATAAGATTAATTAATGACTAAGGGTGGATTTGTTTATATTTTAACCAATAAAGATAATTCAGTTTTATACACTGGTGTTACCTCTAATTTGCAACAAAGAATCTGGCAACATAAAATACACTATTTTCCTCAATCGTTTACAGCAAAGTATAATCTAACTAAATTGGTTTATTATAATTATTTCAGTACAATAGAAGAAGCAATAACCGAAGAAAAGAGAATCAAATCTGGCTCGAGAAATAGCAAAATAAAACTAATTGATTCTATGAATAAAGAATGGATTGATTTGTTTGATACAATAGAATTCTAAAAACAAGCGTTTTACATGACTTGAGATTGCTTCGTGCCTCGCAATGACGATGGTTTCCGCACTTTTTTAAAGTAAAGAATTTACAGCAACAAACGTCATTGCGATCACGCCAAAGTGTGAGAAGCAATCCCAAGCGAGCATTTGCCTATCATAAAGTGAATTACATCCCCCTAACCCCCTTCGGCCTTGCTATTCCCAAGCGCAAGGGGGAATTGCACCTGCACTTTTTAGCTTTAATTAATTTACAACAGCAAACGTCATTGGGATCACGCCAAAGCGTGAGAAGCAATCCCATGCGAGCATTTGCAATACAGCATACTGAGAAAGGTTGACTATTTTAAAGTGCTATTCACTTTGTTTGCAACAACAGGATACATAAAAAACGCTTTAGGTTTTAATCAAAGCGGTTAAGTTGGTATTTTTCTTTTCTAATGGAAAAAACAGACTCTCGAAATAATTGTTATTTTTAGTATTTTACAGTTTTTATCAATATTCCGTTTTCATTATAATATAACCACTCGCCAATTTTATCAATACTATCATAGACACCTTTGGATTTAACCTTTCCATTTTTATGATATGAAATATAAAAACCATTAAAAAATTCTGCGCACCAATATCCTTCTTCTATTTTTCTTAACTTTTTATCTAAGAAAATGAAATATGAATGACAAATATTATTTGATAAATAATATGAACTAGAATCTTTGGTTTTAAAAAATGTTTGAGTAAAAGAACAACCTTTCTTTTTAACATTGTCTATACCTAAATGCCTAATGGAATTAATAATGAACTTACGTCTAATTATAACTGTTGTATCACAAACTAAATCTTGACTGTATATATTTGGAATAATCAGAAAATTAAAACTTACTATTAAATATGTTATGGTTTTCATTTGCCATTTACTGCTTTTATTACCAACTTATATAATACCTCAAATAACGTTATTTTCCATAAAAAAACCGCTTTAGTTTTTGGCTAAAGCGGTTTCGAATGTTTTTGTTTTATTTTATGGTTTCAAAAAATCGTTAAAGTATTGGTTTATTTTTTTAAATAAATGTACTCTATCTTTTCCTAATACATTGTGTTCATGTGTTGGATATACTGCATAGTCAATCAAAATGCCATCATCCACACATTGTTTGGCATAGTTTAAAGTATGGTTCCACAATACAGTATTATCGTTGGTTCCATGTATTAATAATAATCTACCTTTTAAGTTTTTAGTGTAGTTCAATAAGTTGTTTTCTTTGTAACCATCAGGATTTTCTTGTGGGGTATCCATATATCTTTCGGTGTACATTACTTCGTACATACTCCAATCAATAACAGCACCACCTGCTACCCCAACTTTAAATACTTCTGGTGTGCGGGTCATTAAACTTGTGGTCATAAAACCACCAAAACTCCAACCATACACGCCCATTCTTGTTGAATCAATAAACTTTTGTTGTTTTAAAAATTTAACTCCAGCTAACTGGTCTTCCATTTCTGCCTTACCAAGTTGGCGGTGAATTACATTTTCAAAATTTAAACCTCTGTTACCTGAGCCACGGTTATCTAAAGTAAAAATTACAAAACCTTGTTGTGCAAAAGCCAACATCCAAAGTTCAGCTTGACCCAACCAACTGTTGGTAACCATTTGCGCATGTGGTCCACCATATACATAAACAATGGTTGGATATTTTTTATTTTCGTCAAAATTGGCAGGCTTAATCATGCGGTAATTTAAATCAGTTACCCCATCAGGCGATTTAATTTTACCTAAACTAATATCGGTATTGGCATAATTAGCAATTGGGTTAATGGCATTTAAAATAGAACCATAGATTTTACCTTTATTATCGTTTAAAATAATTTGACGAGGAGTGGTTAAGTTGCTAAAGTTATCGGCTATATAAAAGCCATCATCGCTTACCAATGCAGCATGAATGCCTTCAATTTTGGTGTGCTGAGTTACTTTTCCGCTTTTTATTTCTACCGAATATAAATACTTATTCATACCATCGGTTGAGTAAGCATTAAAGTAAAGATTAGCTCCTGTAGCATCAAAACTTACTACTTCGCTTATGTGTTGTTTTAAATGCGTAAGTTGTTTTAAAAGTTTACCACCACGTTCGTATAAATAAAGGTTGTTGTAGCCATCGCGCTCACTAAGCCAAATAAATTGTTTTTCGTTGTTTTTTACAAATAGAACTGGTTTTTCTGGTTCTACATATTTTGGATGTGTTTCGGTAAAAAGGGTTTTAATAAACTTACCCGATAAGCCATCGTATAAGTTCAATTTCATTTCGTTTTGTTCGCGGTTAACTACTGCTATGTATAAATATTCTTCGTTAGGACTCCAAGCTATATTGGTTAAGTATTGTTCAGCAGGTTCGCCAGTTTCCACTTCTATGGAGCGTTTTTTGTTAAAATCGTAAATAGCTACTTTTACCTCATGGCTTTTAGCACCTGCCATTGGGTATTTGATGTTTTCTAAGCCTGAAGGTTTGGTTTCAAATTTCATTAAACCATAGTTGGTAACCATGGTTTCATTCATTTTGTAATAAGCCAATTTATTGCCTTTAGGGCTCCAAAAAGTTCCCTTTGTTATGCCAAATTCGTTTCTATGTACTGCTTTACCGTTTACTATTTGGTCGCCATAATCACTCGAAATCATATCAGATTGAACAATGCCTTCTTTTTTACCTCTTTTTTGGTATTCTAATAAAGTGTTGATAGAAGTAGCATCGCTTACAAATAATTGATTACCAATAGTATATGCAATTCTGTTAGAGGTTTTTTCGTAATCTAAATTTTCGGCATTGCCACTTGCTTTTACTTTTAAAGCAGTTTTTTTGCTCGAAATTTCGAAACTATAAACAGCATTATTATAAGTATATATAATGGTATTATTATCTAACCATGAAAAGAATGGAAAGCGTTCAAACTTAGTTTCTTCGGGCATTATACCGTAAAACGAATTGTATAATTCTTCAATTTTTAAAACGGTATCACGAGTTAAGTTAGGTGTGTTTATATAAACTAAAACCTCTTTGCCATTTTGTTTACCTACATAGCTCATGGTTTTATTATCAGGTTTCCACATTAATTGGCTTAAGCGCTCAGGAGCCAATGTGGTTCTGCCTTTTAAAATGGCATCATCAATGGTTAGGTTTTGGCTTTGTACTTGGTACATTCCAAAACTTACCAATGATAGGAGTAAAAATATTTTTTTCATAAACAATTTGTTTAATTTTTGGTGTGCGATAATACCAATCTAATTTGCAATTAGCAATAGGGCTTTGGTAATTTTAATAGCTGTGATTAATTTGAATATTTTGCTTAAAGCTATATGCGTAAGGGATAGAAGTGGAAATCCTTTTTTAGCAGGGTGGGGTATAGGAAAGGAAAAAAGATTGGAGCAATAGCCCGACCCACTTGCTTGGGAATTGTGAATGGCCTAGTGGGTTACGCCCAAAATGGTTGATGGAGTTGATAATGTAAGATAGTTAATGATGTTAATTGGTTATGAGTAATTAATCATTCAATGATAAAAAAATGGTTTAAATATTAAGGCAATAAATGTACTTTGCAGCCTCAATTTTTATATTGAAAATACATGTTAAACAAACCTTTAATACTGATAACCAACGATGATGGCATTACTGCTCCAGGCATAAAAGCTTTGGTAAATGCTGTTAAACATTTGGGCGAAATTATAGTAGTAGCTCCTGATGCTCCGCAAAGTGCTATGGGTCATGCAGTTACTATAAGCAAGCCATTGCGTTTAGCAAAAACCGATTTGTATGGCGAAATTTTATCGTACCAATGCAGCGGAACGCCTGCAGATTGTGTAAAGCTGGCTGTAGATAAAGTATTGCACAGAAAACCTGATTTGGTGCTTTCGGGCATTAATCATGGTAGTAATTCTTCTATCAACGTATTATACAGTGGAACCATGAGTGCGGCTATGGAAGGTTGTATTGAGGGTATTCCTTCGGCAGGTTTTAGCTTATGCGATTTTGCTTATGAGGCAGATTTTACTTTGGCAGCTAAAGTGGCAGCGCAGGTTACAGAAAATATTTTAAAAGAAAATTTACCAAAAGGCGTTTTATTAAATGTAAATATTCCTAAAATACCTGAGGAGTTGTTGAAAGGAATAAAAATTTGTAGGCAAGCCAATGCCAAATGGGAGGAAGATTTTGACGAAAGAACTGACCCCAATGGCAGAAAATACTATTGGTTAACAGGCAAGTTTGTAAATTACGATCAAGGCCAAGATACTGATGAATGGGCTTTGGCTAATAATTATGTTTCGGTGGTGCCTGTGCATTTTGATTTAACAGCACACCAAGTTATTAGCGATTTAAATAAATGGATATTTTAAAAAATTATGTTAAAAAATAAATTCGATCATCTATTAATAGGGTTAGTTGTTGGGTTAGCAGCCCCCACCATTGGAATATTAATTTTTTATTTTTCAAAGTTTAGCGAAAGCAATTTGGCTTTGTTTATTACTGTTTCAATACAAGAAAAAATGTTATCTCCATTGCTAAGTTTATGTGCAGTAATTAATTTGGCTGTGTTCTATTTATTTATTCAGTTTGAAAAATTACAAACTGGAAAAGGCATTATACTAGCCACTTTTGTATATGGATTAGCAATAGTGCTATTAAAATTTGGAATTGTAAATTTGTAAAATATATTTGCAGTCCTAAAAAAGGGGAATTAGCTCTTCCGATAATCCCGATAGCTATCGGGAGGAAGGCTAGAGCGTACTGACATGAATAGTCGGGAAGGCGACCGGTAAAGGAAGAAAAATATTGGGGGATTAGCTCTTCCGATGTATCGGAAGGCTAGAGCGTACCGACATGAATAGTCGGGAAGGCGACCGGTAAAGGAAGAAAAATATTGGGGGATTAG
>CAZGVO010000004.1:160988-183199 GCA_964529175.1 uncultured Bifidobacterium sp. | reverse complement strand
CTCATTTGGCTAGAGCGCTTGCATGGCATGCAAGAGGCGACCGGTTCGAATCCGGTATTCTCCACACTAGTAAAATAAGGGGTTCCGAGCAGTCGGAACCTTTTTTGTTTTAATACTTGCTCCGACATGGCTCCGACAAAAGGTGAAAATCTATCCAATTCCTTCACTCTTGAAAATACTTGTTTTTTTCTTTAATTTATTAATTGAGTGGATTTATTTATTTAGTGCTTCCACAAGCCAAATATCAAGTTAAACTTAGTTGGTATTAAAATTTATGTGGTTTTATTAGGATTTTCTGAATGAATTATTATGTTTGAATCACTTTAATATTAGTGATAACTTAATGTGACTCACTTAACGAAGTGTGCTTATTAATTTAAATTAGAACTTTTAATAATAAAGGTAGAAAAAATATTGGAACCTTTACCTATTGATAGCAAAATTGTTACAAAAAAGTCATTTTCATGATTGGATTTAATAGAAAAGCAAGATTTGAAAAGTATGTAAAATATATCTTTATTACACCTAAATGGGAAATGTATAGAAGCAAAAAACAACAAAATATAAGTTACTTTCATTGTAAGGAACTTCAATGCTAACATTAAACTGACTTCAAAAACAAACAACAATACACTTAATGAATATATTTATTTCATCAACCTGTTACGATTTGAAAGACCTTAGAGCAGAGGTTGAAAGATTCTTACATGATAAAGGACACTCACTTTTGTTAAGCGATAGAGTAAATTTCCCGCTTCCTACTGGCGTGCATAGACATGATGTTTGTATTCAAAATGCAGGACAATGCGACTTATTTGTTTTAGTAATTGATTCACGTTTTGGAGCACCATACTACAAGGATCATCACATTTCAATTACATGGGCTGAATTCAAAGAGGCGGTTAGAACAAACAAAAAGATAATTGCTTTTGTAAGACAAGAAATTTTTAATGAAAGACAATCATGCAGATACAACCAAAAGAAAGGAAACTCATTTGAACCATTTTTCGCAGACAATATCAAAACTTTTGACTTTATTGATGAAGTTCAAAAACATGGAGATGGAATTTGGATGCAACCATTTGAAAATTCTGTTCAAGTAAAAGAAAAATTACAGAACATTCACGATACTAAACATTCCCTTCTAAATAAGGAAGAGCCTAAATTAGAAATTTCTTCAAGTGAAATTCCATTAACCGCTTTAAGTGGTTCAACAGCTTCTTTTGTTGTAAAAAACTACAAGTTAGGAGAAAGCAAAACTGTTGGTGCTGAAATTCTTCAAGCAGCTATTAACAAAATCCCAGAAAATATTCAAACCTTTGGGGAAGGTTTCGGCTCAGAACCAATTCCTAATTATTCAAACGACTTCTTCTACTTTTTTCCTCTTCGCCACTCTGGTGACGAAGGCGAAGTGATAATCGGAATTTCTCCAACAGCCCTTGGACGTTCAGTAAGAAGTGAACTCAAAGGACTGCTTAAAAAGATTCAAGACGAGGAAAATGCAACTATATTCTTCATTGACACAATAAAAAGAAAACCAATTTTATGCAGGTCATGCAAGTTTGAAGACAAATCATACATCATAGGAGTTTATGAAAAAGCATCTCAGTTTATTGGTAAGACACAGCACTTATGTGTATTAAATATGTTTGCTAACAAATGGACAATTTTCCATGACGAACAACTTGATGAATTTGAATGTTATCCAGAAATGTCGGACAATTGCGAATTAATTATTCACGATAAAAAAATCTATTTTTATTTTGAACGACTCATTCAGCAAATTGGGACAATGTATCAAGGAATGGGTGTTGCCGAATTTGCAGTCTTTGACTTTGATAAAAAAACAATCAGCAAACTTTTATATCAAGGTATTTACAGAGAACATGGAATTGAGGGAAATTTTAATTTTAAACTTCTTGCCAATATTCCAAACTCAAAAGTATATGAATTTATTTTGGAACAAGAGGCAGCAAAGTCAAAATACATTTATAGAACTCCCAAAGATTATAACCTTGATGACAAAGAAAATTTTATTGAGAAATGGAATGTTGAGAATGCCGACTTTTACAACAACGAATGTGGACAAGTAAATTTTTTCACATATGATGAGAGTATTTTTTGGGATATTGAAAGCTACGAGAATATTGAAATTTACAAAGCAGACACAACCCATATTGAGAATGACAACTACATAATATTCTTTTACTTTGCTGGACCAATTTTAGCAATGAGAAAAGCAGATAATAAGTATTTTGTGGTGCTTGTTCCACAGGGTTATGGAGCAGGTGGAACTTGGGGTTTAAGGTCAATAAGCAGTGTTGAATTTTTGACTCCCGAAAGGATTTTAGCAAAGAACGACTATGAGTCATACGAAATTGATTTTGAAACAGGGGAATACATACGAATTTACTTTGGAGCATGAAACAATCTACAGTATTGCGCTTGAAAATTATCCCAGCCTCTGACAGCATCTTCAAGAAATTGGCAGTTCTGTGGTTAAATAATCATTTGTGCTTCACGACATGTGTAGTAGTGACAGACAGTTTTCATCTCCGAAATCATCAACCTATAGTAACAACAAAACGCTTTGTGAAAGCCTAAATAAATACACTGGTAAAACATTTGGAGACATATTTGACATCAATTAAAGATATTACGACAATAATATTTTACATTATTGCATCGGTTATAACAATTTTGACCTATCTTAGAGCTAGAGCAACAATTCTTCAACCTAAAAGGACTGAATTGATTAAAAAGCAAACAGAGATTTTTAGTAATTTTTTATCATTTATAAATGAAAACGAAAACTCCATAGACAATGGTTTCGATTATGTAAACCTATTCATCTACAATGCGGACTTGATTTTAAGAGAATTTGGACTTATAGAACTTGACAACAAATCTGAAAAAATAATTAAGTATAACAGTAACATTTCAGGTTGGATTCAATTTTTGGAGACTGATATTTATGAATTCATTTTTGTAAAAGGTAATCTTTATGATTATGACACACTTGTTTTTGAAAAAGATAATAGAGAACGTCAGAAATATTATCAAAAGTGTTTGGCAGAGAATAAATTTGAAGTTTATCGAATTTTCTTCACTTCAAAGCATGAGAAATTTTACAAAACGTTTCGAGAGTTTGCAAACAATCCATTCATGCCATCCGAAGTGCAAAAATTGACCTTTCAAATTGGAAAAGATTTACAAGAGAATATTCAAATCGTTTTAAGGTCATTACTTAAACAGCTAGTTCTTGATTATTCAAATGCAATATCACAGAAGGGAAATTGCAACAAACTTGTTTTGAATGAAGAGTTTAGACATCACGATTTATATCGTATTTTTGAGAAAGAGAGAATTAAACATGACAAATTGTTTGAAGGGTTAAAAAAAAATATTCGAAAACATTTAAACATTGACGAAAAGTGGTAAGTCCATCACATAACAGAACATTGGTAATAGACGGGATTTATTATCAGTTTGACAGTTTTGTTGTAGCTGTAAGTTCAGTTGTCAGAACATACTTTTGTTCTGAAAAGCATGCTTATAGCCAAGATGCAAAAAATTAGGAGTGTTTTTTTTCATTGACTAAACTTTGCTGCTAAATATAACTGCCAGACAAAAAAAATTAAAAATAGACTAAAATAATCAATATGGACAAAACAAAAATGTATAAGAAAACACCAATTGAAGTCATAAAATTAATCAAACCCGTTTGGCACGTTAAGAAAACAGATGTTGATTTGAGTTTACAGCCTGACCAACTAATTGATAATTATATAGACAATGGTTTTCATATATACAAAACGACTTGGAAGAACTTACATTTAGCCCTTGACCCTGTTTATTCTAAACTATACACAAACAATAATCTTTGGACAAAAAATCAAAATCCTGATAAAATAGCAAGGGTATTAGACAATTGGAAAATAAAGACACCTTTAATACCGCCTATGCTTATAGACAATGGATTTAATAAGCTTGTTCCGGCTGACTGGAAACACAGAATTAAAGTAGCATCAATTTTGGATACAACTGAAATCACCTTCATTTTATTCCACATTGATTTACAAATAATAAAATCATACTTTGAGCCAACATTAATTGACTAAAAAACATGGTTCTAGACATTCATTTAATCACCTATCAACGTAAATATTTTAGCATTGGAAAACTATCCAAACAGACATAGAAATCACGAAATAGAAACCTTATCAGAAAGGTTTTTTAGAAATTGCTTTCCTGTAAGTTGGATTATCAATTCGTTTCAAATTGACTATGGAACTGATTATAATTGTGAAATCACAAAAGACAAAAAAGTAATAGGAAATAACTTTTCAATACAGTTAAAAGGAAAAGAGACTGAACTAAATACCGAAAACGTAAAGGTTATTTTAAAAAGGACAACTATAAATCGTTGGCTAAATAAACTTGAACCGACAATGATTATTGTTTTCATAGTCGATGAAAATGAAGCATTTTGGACTTGGTTTGACAATAAAACTGTTGATTTAACATTAAATAATGAAAATTTCACAATTTCAATTTCCCGACAAAATAAATTGAGGAACACAGATTGGAATTTAGTTTCTTCTCACGTGGAAGACATTTTTAGTAGACGACATTTACTTTATTCAATGCCTAAGCTGGACAACCAAAATGAAATTGCTTGGAAAGCATTTTTTGATAATAAATTTGAAAAGGCATTATCAGAGTTTTATGAAATAATAAAAGAAAGCCCAAATAACGCTTCAATTTTAGAGGCAATAGCATTATCCGAGTATCATTTATTTAACTATCAAAAAGCGTTGATTAATATCAATAAGGCCTTAGGAATTATTGACAATGACAGCTTTAAAATAAACAAGGCATCAATATTGACGGAGCAAGGCTTTTGCTCTAATGACAATTCAAAAATATTTGATGCAATTGACATATACGAGAAATTGATTTTAAGTGGTTATAGTTCATATACACTGTTTTACAATTATGGCTCAGCACTAACTAAGCTAAGCGAATATGAAAAGTCAATTTATTATTTTAGACAAGCTATTTTATTAGATGCAAATAAACCTGAAGTATGGAATAATCTTGGGAACTCTTATATGAACCTTGGACAGCATAGTCTTGAAATGGAATGTTATGAAAATGCTTTACAAATAGATCCTAACTTGGGAGAGACATTATTTAGTAAAGGTTCATCTCTCTTCAAAAATTTTGGCAGGGTTGATGAAGGACTAATATTAATGCTTCAATCAACTGAAAAGACCAATAGACACGAAATTGATAATCCCTATGTTTTCTTTTGGATTGCAGAGGCATATCTGACCAAAAAAGATTTTGAAAAATCAACTAAATGGAACAGCAAAGGTTTGACCTTTTTTTCAACTGACAATTTTCTTATTTCACAGAAAAATAGAATTGATGATGAAAAGAAAAACTACTGCTAATATGGGTTTGATAAAAGTTGCCGTTCAATGGTTATCAATTTACTAAAATTAATAAGACACTTTACACAAATAAAAGAAAAAGCCTTACATTCACATTTTAAAAAATTCAATTTATAAACCCTCAATATGTTACGAATTTTAAAGTTAAAAGCATCTAACGTCCACGGATATATTCCATTAGATATTAAATTTGACGATCAATTAACCTTTTTAACTGGAGCTAATGGTTGTGGAAAGACTACTGCATTAAAATTAATTTCTGCTATCTTACAACCAAACATAGAGCTTATAGATTCAATAGAATTCGATTCAATTACTTTAACTTTTTCAATCGAAAAGAATACGTTTGTGATAGTATTAAATAGAAACAAGGATAAAAATATAAATTGGAGTTTCTCGTCAACATCGAAAAAGAAAATAAGTATAGAATTGCCCGATGAAACAAATGGAAGTTTTAAATTATTTCCCAAGCATGAAAGAGTTATTTTTGAAAGAGAAGAATCTAATTCAATTCGTGAAAATGTTTATCTTGAGTTTGTCAATTCGGATTTTTTTAAAATATTAAAAACAATTAGTACTCCTGTATTTTTAGGAATTGATAGAAAAATTATCGGTTCAGTAAATCAAACAGAAAGAAGAATATATTCAAGTAAAATAGGTGCTTCAATAAATGAAAGGAGTTTTTCTGATGCTCAAAAAATAATAGTCGATTATGTTTCAGGAATGGCAGATAAAAAAAAGGAATTAAGTGAAAAATTTAAGTTAAATATTTTCAAATGCCTTTTTGAATATGTAGAGTTTGATGAAAAGAAGGCGATTTTTAGTGAAATTTCAAATAATGACCTTGAAAAGAAAAAGGCAACCGTGTTAAATTCAATAAAGAAGTTAGACCTAGGAAATGATATTTCAGAAGCAATTGAACATTATTACAATTTAATTGGAAAAATTCAACCTAAAATTTTTAAAAACCCTTATAAAGAAAGAAATCTAAATGAAGTTAATGAATGGTTTATTAATCGATCACACCTTCATAGAATAGAGGCTATTTCAAGCCACGCAGTACAATTCCAAAAGGAAATAGATAAAATGGATAAACCATTAAATGAAATCGCGAGACTTGCTAATATTTTTTTCCAAGAGAGCAACAAATCACTGCGCATCAATCCTTCTGGCTTCATAAACGTATACTGGTCAGATAGAAAAACAACCTCTCGCAATTTTTCGTCTGGTGAAATTCAGATCATTGTTCTATTAACCCATTTAGTTTTTTGTGAATATAGAAAAGAGTCTTCTGTATTTGTAATAGATGAACCAGAGTTATCATTACACCTTTCTTGGCAGGAAAAATTTGTAGATGCAATTCTTGAGGCTAGCCCAAGTACACAATTTATTTTAGCAACTCATTCGCCTGCAATTATTTCAAATTTCGAATATGAACAAAAAGCGATTTACATAAGAAATATTTAAGTATGATTGGATTTCCAAGGTTTACAGACGTTCAGAAGATTTTAAAAAGGGTTTTTTCTAAAAAAGATCGTTGTATTTATATCATAACTGAAGATAAAAAAGAAGACCAAATTTTTTATGAATTACTTTTAAATCGATTAAGTGATGAATCATTAAAAATAGTTTCAATAACGCCTTTAGGTTCAAGAGCAAACGTGATGAAGATGAGTTTGGAAGATAAGAATCCCAAAGTCCCGACTTTATATATTATGGATGGTGATATAGATTTACTTATGAAAGAACCAATTGAATCAAATAATTTAATCGGTTTAGATAGGTATTGTATTGAAAATTACTTATGCTGCGAAATTGGTTTGATTAGTTTGTTAGTGACAAATTACGGTAATTCGGGAGAGCATTACAAAACAAAACTTGAGTTTAGAAATACGTTAAATAAGTTTTGTCGTGATTTTCAGAAAATTGCAATTAGGTATTACATTGCTCAACAATTGGAGTGTCAAACTGGATTCAAAAAAGCCACTGATTTCTTTTTTATTAGGAGTAATGGTGTTTTTAAATTGGACAAACCAAAAGTTAATGCCGAAATTCAAAGAGTCGAAAATTTAATTAAAGATAAACTAAAACAAAACAAAATAAAAGCGTATAAAATTGAAATGGATCGCTTGATTAGAGAAGTTGAAGGTAAGAATCCATTTAATGTTAACAATTATGTGAAAGTTATTTCAGGAAAGGATTTCGTATTCCCAATCTTGGAAAAAAAAATGAAAATGGTTGAAGGTCGACTAACAGGTTGGTCAACAGACCAATTTAAAAGAAATCTTGCAGAGAGAATTGATATTTCATCTTTGAATAGAGTGAAATTAAAAATGCTGAGTCTAGTTGAATAATAAGATTAATCCTTCTAAACAATCTTAAAAAACAAAAGCACATAAATGAACTATCAAAGTCAACCCAATAATTGAAATTTAAAAACTGTCCCACTGCTTACAAAAGATAATGATTCAAATTTTAACAAATAGAACGAAAAACAAAAAAATAAGCACTTAAGGTAAAATCACCCACAAGAAATGGGCTGTTCAATGGTTTTATAAAACTTTATATTTTTATCTAGTTCAGTGAAGGAAAAAAAGTTTTGTACTGCGAAATCTCCGACTTCTTGTAGCGTCAAAACATTATTGGTAATTATTGACATACACTTCTAAACAATATGTTTAACCTAAATAAAACGTGGATTGACTTTAATTGTCCTAATTGCCGTTATATTAACACTATTCAATTAATTGACGCGAAAACTGAAAGGACAGTTTATTGCCATAATTGCAAATCATCAATTAAACTTATTGACGGAGATGCAAGCTATCATAAAGGGATTCAAAAAATAAATGACTCAATGAAACAATTAGAAAATCTTTTTAAAAATTTTAGTAAATGAACTACTCTAATCATAACTTAAGAACCAATTTACAAGAATGGAAATCTCGACTTTACCGCTCGACATACCAACAGTTTGGACATCAACTAAAGTATTTGTTCCAAAATATTGACAGTAACAAACAACTTTCAGGGCTTATTAAGGAAGCCATAAAATCATATCCCTTAACTCCTGAGCATCTTACCGATTATATTGACAAAATAGACGATGGAAATCGTTTTGTTTTTGAATCAGAAGCCGACCAATGCTCTTTTTGCTATCAAATCCTAAAGCACTTTTTTACAAGTTATTCAACTTATGACATTCATAATTACTCTACCTTTCAAGGCAATGACTTTGAAGATACAAAAACAGGAATACTTGAAGAATATATTGCTCCTATCGTTTACTTCTTGCATGACAAATTAGATAAGTCTAACTCAACAATTTACTTGCTTGAGAAATATAAAAAACGAACCGAGTGGTTCACGAAATCAGAATTACTAAATCTTTATGTGAATGCTACTAAAAGTTACGAGAAAATATTTGAAGATGATTTAAGGTTATTTCTTTTTGATCAAGGAATTGATTATCCATTTTCAACACCTTCGTCATCTTCTGGAAGAGCAGATATTGTTGGAGAAATTGATACAGATGATCCATTAATAGTTGAAGTAAAAATAATTGACAAAAATAAGGGATACGGAAAGGAAAGAATTAAAGAAGGTTTCACTCAAATTGTAAAATACGCAAATGATTACAACAAGGATATTGGTTATTTAGTTATTTACAATGTTGACAACACTGTGATCAATTTTAAGTTTGAAGATTCAAAAAAAACATTCCCTCCAGAAATTCACTTTGATAATAAGATATTCTATTTCGTTGTAATTAACTGTAACGCAGAAGAAAAAGCAAGTAAGTCTGGGACAATAAAGGAACTTAGTATCACATCAGGTGAACTGACAAAAGTATAATTACCGCTAACATCGGTATTGCTTCAGTCGGGGTGATGTGCAAAATTCACCAGCAATTTTTCAATTCAACTTTAGTAATAATATAGGCTTTTGGCGCTTCGATTTCTCTTCCGAAAGCAAAGCTCCAAAATATTAGGTTTTTAAATAACTAGATTTTAATAAAAAATTGTTTTTGAATACTTTTTTACTGATTTAGTTTTGGTAATAAGGACTCGATTTCATAATCTTCAAATTTATTTATTAATTAAAAGGACATAATATTTTATAAACAATTCAGTTTTACAAAGTAGAACTCATCCATTTCTAATTAAATTACTTTTTACTAAAATATTTATTATATTACTTCCATTCTTTCTGTTTACGATATAATTCAGCGTTTACTTTGTATCGAATTTATTTTCTTTAACTGTTTCGATAAACTTAATTCTGACAATCTCTGCTATCAAAAAACAATGCAAAAAAATCGAACTAGAAATCGGTTTAAACAAAGCATAACAATACACTAAAAATTCTCTCAAGCAGAGTTGTTTGAGGGGATTTTTTTAGTTTTTATCAATTAATGAAATTAACTTGCCTTAATTAGAGTTATGGATATGTTTATTATATGTAAAAATAATCTTAACCAATTAAATAGCAATAATAAATTTACATGAAAATTAAAGAAATAACAATAAGAAATTTTAGACTTTTAGAAGAGGTTAAGCTAAATATTGAAGACGACTTAACTCTAATTGTCGGCAAAAACAACACAGGAAAAACATCACTTTTTGAAGTCATTAATATGTTCTTTAGCGAAAAGAACAATTTTAGTTTTCACGACTTCTCTCAAACGACATATTCCAAATTTGAAGATAGTTTCAAAATTTATGAAGCATCAGTAAAAGAAACTGACGAAGAAAAAAAGGAAGAGTTAGAAATGGCTTTAATTTCATCAATGCCGTACATTCAACTTCAAATCCAAATTGAATATGACAAAGCAAAAGACAGTTTAACTAATCTTTCGGAGTTCATATGCGACCTAGACGATTCAAAAAATATTGCAACGATAAAACTACAATACCAATCAAAAGATAGTTTAAGACTATTTGGTTCATTTGAAGCCCGAAAGGAAAAATCACAGAAACTGATTGAATGGTTAAATGAAAACATCACATCGTATTATGATATCAAATGCTATGGTGGAGATAATTTGATTGAAGAAAACTTCAAACGCAAACTTTTTACCGTTATATATTTTGAGACAATTCAAGCTTCAAGAAAACTTGACGACACAAAGGCAGATAAAAACAAAACGTTGGCCGTAGGTTTTTCTGACTATTACCGAGAAACAAATAAAGATAATAATGAAGATGTTGAAAATTTAGAAAAGCAACTAAAATTAACTTCATCAGACCTTGAGAAAAAATATGAAAAGATACTTAATGAACTACTTGAAAAACTAAAATTATTTGGTGTTAAACCACATCTGACAATTCCAGAAATTGTTCTTCAAGCAGGTTTTGATCCTGAAAACATTCTTAAAAACAACATAAAATATTTCTACAAGCAAGACGGTGTTCAACTCCCGGAAAACTTTAATGGTTTAGGATACAGCAATTTAATCTATCTTGTTTTAAAAGTTGTGAGTTTCATAGAAAAATTCAAAAAGGCTGCACCATTAAATAAATCTGAAACTCTTACAATTTTAATTGAAGAACCCGAAGCACACTTGCACCCACAAATGCAACAAGTTTTTATAGCCCAAATCAAACGTACAATAAAAGAAGCAAAGGAAAATGAAAACCTAGCAGTTCAAGTCATAATAAGTACACATTCATCGCACATTGTAACGGAAGCTGGAATAGATGTTGACAGAAGCTTTGAAAGAATCAGATATTTTTCAAAACTATACGATAAAAATGAAAACCGATACAAAGTTGAAGTAAAAGACTTTAATGAATTTCGTAAAGGAAGTGATAAGGAAACTTTCCGTTTTCTAAAACAATATATGACACTTCATAGGTGCGACATTTTTTTTGCAGACAAATTAATTTTTGTTGAAGGCACAACTGAAAGAATTTTACTTCCATTAATGATTAATAAGGTTGCAAATAATCTGAACAATGAATATATATCAATAATTGAAGTAGGCGGAGCCTACACATCAAAATTTAAGGAATTAGTAAAGTTCATAGGAGTAAAAACATTAATTATTACGGATATCGATTCTTGTGATAACATTAGTGGAGAAGAATGTAGTGTAAACACTCTGAATGCTGTAACTTCAAATGAAACTCTTAAAGGATGGATTCCTGGAAAAGTCAATATTTCTGAATTAATTAATTCAGGCAAAAAGGAAAGGTATGATAGTGAACTTATAAGGGTTGCCTATCAAATTCCAGAGATAACAGGGGGGCATTGTGCTAGAAGCCTAGAGGAATCAATTATAAATGCAAACATTAATTTTTTTAAAGATAAATTTATCAATGAAGAATTGAACGAAACAGAAGTTAGGAGTTTATTTACAATTTTTCATGGAAAAAAGGAAGAGTTGGAAAAAGAGGAGGTTTGGCAACTGAGACCTAAAACATCAAGTACGAAAACGAATTTTGCTTTTGCCTTGATGACTTTTGATGAAGTCAAAACAAAAAAAGAATGAATGGTACCGAAATATATAAAAGAAGGGCTTGAATGGCTTGCTGGTAAAGAAGAAATTATTTTAGATATTATTGATTTCCTAAAATTAAGAAATTGCAAATGACAGCATTTGAACAAATCCTAAAACATATTGAAGAAAGCAAAAGCTTTGTATTAGAAGCAGGTGCTGGCTCTGGCAAAACATATACTCTAATACAAACCTTAAATTATCTCATTCAAAATAAAGGGGAGGAATTAAAAAAAGTAAATCAGAAAATAGTTTGTATAACCTACACTAACGTAGCCAAAAATGAAATTATTGATAGAATTGAACACAATGAATTGGTTCTGGTATCAACAATTCACGAATTTTTATGGGGTTCAATTAAACAATTTCAAAAGCAACTCAAAATTGAACTCTGCAAGCTAAATGAAATAAATTTTGAGATGGACAGAGAAAAGGCGAAAGAAAAAGGAAAAGAAGTTAATACTAGATACATAGAAAACTTAGCAGAAAGAATTAGATTAGTTGACAAGGTTGAATACAACGATACGTCATTTAATGATTTTGAAAATGGAATAATTCAACACGATGATGTAATTGAGATTACAAAAATGATGTATGAAAATTATCCTCTTTTGACAGATATCGTTTCTACAAAGTATCCTTACATTTTCGTTGATGAATATCAAGATACAGCAGCAGAAACAATTTTCTGTTTAATTGATTGTCTATTAAAAAGGAACATTAATAAGTGTGTAATTGGCTTCTATGGTGATTCACATCAAAAAATTTATGATTACGGCATTGGAGACTTAGAGAAATACTACACTTCCAATGGGGGCATAATAGAATTAGTAAAGAAAGAAGAAAATTATCGTTCTTCTCAATCTGTTGTAGAGTTACTGAACAATTTCAGAAAAAATATTCAACAAAAACCACAGAGAGAAATACAAGGAAGTGCAAAATTTCTGTATTGGTCAAAACATCCAATTGAACCAGCAAAAGATAAGTTGAAATTTAGAGCAGGTTTATTGGAAATTAAAAATAAGTTTTATGATAATGTTATAAAAAAACAATCTGAATTGGGATGGATGTTTGAAGGGGATGCAAACGCAAAAGTATTAGTTCTCGCCAATAGTAGAGTTGCACAAAGAGCAGGTTTTGGCAATCTTTATTCTGTTTTTTCAACAAGGTTTCATCAAAGCACAAAAGAAAGGTTACTTGACAGAACACATCATTTAATTACTTTTTTTGTTGGCTCAATTGACAAAAAAACATCTCAAGAAAGAAAAACGGGATTAGAACATTTAATTGGTTTTTGGAATAATGGGAATCAAAATGAAGTAATCAGATTTATTAAAAAAAACGGTTCTGTTTTTAGTGACGAGTTTAAGCACAGCCATAAAAAACAGGTTGCTGAGTTGCTTGAAACACTATCTAAAAGCAGGAAGGATTGGAAAATAAGAGACGTTTATGAATTTGCTTCCAAAAATGGTCTCATCTCAAATAGAAAGATTTCTGAATTTATTGACAGACTATCTGTTGACCCCGAGAAACTGAATGTCGAAGAAAAAGAGAGGCAAATAAAAGATAAAACACTATTTGAAGCTTTTATGGATTTGTCATACTCAGAACTTTTAACCTTTTGGAGGCACGTACAAAACAATACAGTTTTTTCAACTAAACACGGTACAAAGGGTGACGAATTTGAAAATGTTCTAACGGTAATTGACGACACAGAGTGGGTGCAGGAATACAACTTTAAGAATTTCTTTAATGACACAGAAGAAAGACCCGAGAGAAAATTAAGAACAAGAAACTTGTTTTATGTTGAATGTTCAAGAGCAATTGACAACTTAATGGTTTTGTGTTTATCAGACCTTGACAGCAAAGCAATTGCCAATATTAAGACTTGGTTTGGTATAGATAATGTGATTGATATTGAGGAGTATTTAGAAAATTAGGATAGAATATATAACCATTATTAGGCCTGTAAAACTCTTTTAAAAATAATGTGTGAATAGACATTTAAAGTAATTAACAATTCTTTATAGATATAAATTATGAAGGGAAAAAAATTGAAAATAAAATTTTATAGGAATCAAGCTTGTTTAACCACTGATAAATTTATAAGGCTTGAACAACTTAACTTACCTCCAATTGCAAAGGTTTTTGAATATCAAACTTTTTGGAGTATTAATGTTTTAAATTATAACGAGGATAATAAAACTATCTTCTGTGAAATTATTTCGTATGAAGTAGGAAATACAGACTTTGACTATCATCAAAAACTAATATCAGACAAATTAAATCAAGTAGAAATTATACGATTTAAAAGTATTGACACAAAAAGTCTCCTATTAAATTTAAAAGGGCATACAGCAAAAACAGACTCTATTGAATATATGCCCGTTTCAAGATTTGAGAGCCAGTCAAACAAATTTGTTATAAAGCCTCAAAAAACTGTAATTAATGAGGAGTTTTTTGTCCCAATAAAAAATGTTCTATTTAAAAATGGTGGAGTATCCATATTTAAAAAATTCAATGGATACTCAGAAACAATTGAACTTAATATTGACAACCCCTATATTATGCAAGAGTATGATGCTGTTAAAAACTATTTTGGAAACATACTTGAAACAAAAAAGATAAAAGTTATAGCAGCAATAGAAATCACAGACAATGAAGTAACTTCGACTAAGGTTACATCACCTGAAATAGAAAAAATAAATAAAGAACTGATTGAAAATGTAAAACTAGAGTATATAAAATCAGTTATTATGAAAAATGATGGTATAAAAAATGATAAGAATGTTTTTACAATTGAAGAGTTTTTTGAAACATTTGCTGACGAAAAATTTAATATAAACAATTTTTATAAAGATGATTCAATTTTAATTGAAGACTTACTTAAAATTTCAAACACTAAACACTACAGTTATCTGAGGTTTCTTTCAAGCAAACACTTGCACAAAATTATGAAGCTAAGATTTACCCATAAACCGTTTTCATTTATATTCTTAATTCAAGGAGTTGAAAATTATCATTTTATATGGGAAACATTAGATACAGAAGAAGCAACATATATTTGGCATACAAAAAAGGATAACGTGGAATCAAAAAATATGCTCAAAAAAATTGATGAAGTTATAAGTTTAATAAAAACGGAAGGTAAATCAAATTATACACGTTCAACCAAAGACCCATTTAAGAGGATATTTCATAATTATTCAAATATTGAAACTGGTTTTGAAAATTGGAAAAAAGAATTAGAAAAAGTTTTAACTTAATAATTCTAATTACAAATGTTATATTTTTTAATAACCCTCTCAAGAAGAGTCACTTGGGAGGATTTGTTATTTCATTAATTAACAAAATTAATTGTATTTAATAAGTAAAAAATATAATAACTAAGCGTAATTAGATTTTATTTGACAAAGTATACTATAAAGGATACTCTAAATATAAATTATTGCCCCAATATAGATTAAAAGAAAAAAGGAATTCAAATTACAATATTTAGCAAAATTAATCGCGCCTCATTTATTCTTATGCAACTAATATTTCTATTAAAATAATGCGTACTTTTGACAAAATAGTTCAAACAAGTAAACTAGGATGTATATTTTAAGTATAAATTTGTGAAAAAAATTAGTAACGTTATAATTCTATCAAGGAAAATTGGTATTTTGGGAAAAATATTAGATTAAGAAAGAGAAACTACAAAAGATAAAATTTAAGATGTGTTTTAATAATTGAAGCATTGAAAGTAGCAGAGGAAAAAGTGTACAAGCAGAAATGACAATAAAGAAACTTATAGAAAAATATATAGCCGACAGGAATTATTATTTGACAAGCAAGTATAACGAAACACTGCTTCGAAGTGATTTCTTAGACCCGTTTTTCGAGTTGCTTGGTTGGGACATTAAAAACAATTCAGGAAAACCGACCAACGAACGAGAAGTTATCTTAGAAGAAGCTTTGAAAGCAAGTGCTTCCGAACACTCCAAAAAACCTGATTACACTTTCCGACTTTTTTCAGAAAGAAAATTCTTTTTAGAAGCAAAAAAACCTTGCGTTTCTATTGAATCAAACAATGAAACTGCAAAGCAAGTTAGACGATATGGATTTACAGCGAAGTTGAAGATTTCTGTTCTTTCAAATTTTGAATATTTAATCATTTACGACACTTCGGTAAAAGTTGATAAAGAAGATACATTCACAACAGCATTTGTAAAAAAATACCATTACACAGAATACGAAAGTAAGTTTGAGGAAATCAAACAACTTTTAGGAAAGGAATCAGTTTATTCAGGGGCATTTGAAACGGAGTGGAAAGAAATTGAAAGTAAAATCAATCATTACTCGATTGACAATTTATTTCTAAATCAAATCAATGAATGGAGAAAAGCACTTGGTTCTGAAATATATAAACACGACCCGAAAATTGACGAGCAACAACTGAATGACATTGTTCAAAGCTATTTGAACAGGGTTTTGTTTCTTCGCGTATGTGAGGACAGGAATTTAGAAGATTATCAAACACTTTTGAAGTTTGCTAACACAAACGACTTCAAAGCACTCATAAAGAAGTTTGAAGAAGCAGACAAACGCTATAATTCAGGACTTTTTGAACAATTATTAAAAGACAAAATTGTTGAAAATATCAGTTCGGTATTTTGGACAATCATCAAACAATTGTATTACCCTGAAAGTCCGTATTCATTCAGCGTTTTTTCTTCTGATGTTTTGGGAAGTATTTATGAAATTTTCCTTTCAGAAAAATTGACCGTTCAAATTGGTTCGGTCATATTGGTAAAAAAGCCTGAAAATGTTGACCGTGATATTATAACTACACCTACTTTTATTATCAGCGATATTTTACGAAATACTGTTTTGAAGAAATGTGAAGGAATAGATGATAAAGAAATTCTCAAACTCAAATTCGCTGATATTTCATGTGGTTCGGGTGCGTTTTTATTGGAACTGTTTCAGTTGCTCAATGATATTTTGATTGACTACTTTCTTAAAAATGACAAATCAAAACTAATTCAAACCAATATCGATACTTACAAACTGCCGTTTGAAATTAAACGACAACTTTTATTGAATTGTATTTATGGAGTTGACAAAGATTATAATGCGGTTGAAGCAGCCAAATTTGGTTTACTTCTTAAATTGTTGGAAGACGAAAACACCAATTCAACGAACAAAACAAAACCAGTTTTACCCGACCTTTCTGAAAACATCTTTTTCGGAAACAGTTTATTGAATCCAAAACAAATAACAAATACGAAAGATCAGGTAATTATAAATCCTTTTGATTTTTCTAAACTTCGCTTTGATGTAATTGTAGGAAATCCACCTTATATGAAATCAGAGGATATGAAAAACATTACTCCGCTTGAATTGCCTCTTTACAAAATCAATTATGATTCAGCTTACAAGCAGTTTGACAAATATTTCCTATTCCTTGAACAAGGAATAAATTTATTGGCTAATGATGGAATTTTAGGTTACATCGTTCCAAGCAAGTTTACAAAAGTTGGTGCAGGTAAAAAACTCCGAGAATTAATTGCTGATAAAGAGTATTTACATTCAATCGTTTCATTTGGTGCAAATCAGGTTTTTGCAGACAAAACAACCTACACTTGTTTATTAATTCTGAATAAAAAGCCACAAAAGACTTTCCAATATGCGGAAGTAAGAAGCCTGAAAAGTTGGAAAGTTAGAGAACCAGAGGCTGTGAAATACGGTTCAAAGAAAACAGATGAATTGGATAGTGAAGTTTGGGTTTTAGTTCCACCTGAATTAACAAATACTTACAATAAAATCGATTCTCAAAGTATAAAACTTAATGATTTGGTTGGAAGTGACAATATTTTCAATGGTATTCAGACCAGTGCAAATGAAGTTTATATTTTTACACCAATAAAAGAGGATAAGAAGTATTTCTATTTCACGAAAAAAAGTGTTGATTACAAGATTGAGAAGGAAATAACAAAACCCTATTTTCAAACTTCATCAGGCGAAGATAATTTATTCACTTATAGAACTTTCAAACCAAATGCAAGGGTAATTTATCCTTACTTGACAACAAAAACAGGAGTTGACATTATTCCTCTAACAACAATTCAAAAGAAATTTCCTTTAGCTTATGACTATTTGCAAAAGCATAAAGCCATTTTAAATAATCCGAAACGAGATATAAAACCAGAGCCAAAAACAAAAAATGAATGGCATAGATACGGCAGACATCAAAGTTTGGATAGTTGTGGACTTCCCTCAAAAATTATTGTTGGTGTACTCTCTCTAGGCGATAAATACTCAATTGACGTTCATGGAACTTTGATTTCTTCAGGAGGAACAGCGGGTTACTGTGTAGTAGCAATTCCAACAACTTTCGACTACTCCATTTACTACATTCAAGCCATTCTAAACTCTAAATATTTGGAGTGGTTTAGTGCGTTGTATGGCGAAGTCTTTAGAGGTGGTTACATAGCAAGAGGAACAAAGGTTTTGAAAAACCTACCAATCAGAAAGATTGATTTTTCAGATGCTAAACAAAAAGCGCTTCACGACAAAATCGTAGAAACTCAAAAAGAATTAATCAGCATTTATGACCAAATAGATTCAAATTCTGGAAATAAAAGAGCTTTAACTCCACTGAAAGGACAATTTGTAAGAGAGAAAGCCAACTTAGAAAAGCTATTAGCTAAACTATACGATTTAGGTAGTAAAGATTCATTAATCCCTTTAATCAAAGAATTGTATGAAGCTAATTAAGAATGCAACAGCTGAGAAACTGAGAGGTGGATTTTACACACCAGAACCAATTGCTGCATTCATTTTGAAATGGGGCATCAATGGAAGTTCTGATTATGAAATTTTAGAGCCAAGTTGTGGTGATGGTGTTTTTCTTGAGCAATTGAAAGAGAACAAACATAAATTCAACTCGATAACAGCGATTGAGTTTGATGATATAGAAGCGGAAAAAGCTGATAAAATTAAACTCAACAACAAAAATGTAATCAATACAGACTTTCATTTGTATTGTAACGAAACCACCCAAAAATTTGATTTAGTAGTTGGCAATCCACCTTACATTCGATATCAATATTTTCAGGAAGAACAGCAAAATGAAGCTATCAAAGTTTTCAATCGTGCTAAGTTAAAATATTCAAAGCTGACCAATGCTTGGGTTTCTTTTGTGGTTGGTTCAAGTTTGTTGCTAAAAGAAAAAGGAAAGATTGGTTTTGTAATTCCTGCGGAATTGTTGCAGGTATCGTATGCACAACAACTCCGTGAGTTTTTGGCTCATTTTTACAATAAAATCAATATTATTTCCTTTGAGAAGTTAGTTTTCCCTGACATTCAGCAAGAAGTTGTTTTGTTGCTGTGTGAGAAAAACGGAAGTAATTCTCACTTAATTGAGCATCTTGAATTAAGAGACGCTTCCGATCTCGAAAAGCTTGATGTGAACATCCTAAAAAGTCCAACCAAAAAGATAGATTTTAAGTCAAATAAATGGACTTATTACTTTTTAGAGCAACAAGAGATTGACTTTTTAGAACAGATAGCCGAAAAGCGAAAAGTTCCAACAATTAGTAATTATGCCAGTGTAGAAGTTGGCATTACTACAGGTGCAAATGACTACTTCACTGTTCCTTTACCCGTTGTAGAAGCATATGACTTGAAGGAATACGCAAAACCAATGGTTGGCAGAAGCGTTCAAGTTAATAGTGTTATTTTTACGGAAAAGGATTGGAAACTTAACAGACAAACTAAAGTCAAAGCACACTTATTGGTATTTCCATCCAAAGAAAAAATAAATGGACATAAAGGAGTTAACTCCTACATTCATTTAGGCGAATCAATGGGCGTGAACAAAGGTTATAAAACGGGCATTCGTGATGATTGGTTTGTGATCCCTTCCATCAAACTTTCTGATGCTTTGTTTATCCGAAGAAATAATCTCTATCCTCGTTTAATTCTAAACGAAGCAAACGCATATACAACAGACACAATGCATCGTGTATTTATGAAAAAAGACACGGACAAAAACGCTTTTATAGCTAGTTTTTACAATTCATTATCTTTGGCTTTTTCTGAAATAGTTGGTCGTAGCTATGGAGGTGGTGTTTTAGAACTAATGCCAAGCGAAGCTGGAAAAATACTGCTACCTTACCAAATAGCTAATGCAGATTTACTTGCCACCATTGATAAAATGATGAGAGAAAAAATGAGCATTGAAGAAATTTTAAAGATTACCAACAAGCAAATTCTGAAAGATGGATATGGATTCACGGATAAAGAAATAAAACTTGCGGATAGCATTTGGAAGAAGCTTTCGGCAAGGAGATTAAATAGGAGTAAATAGTTTTTTTAAATGTTAAGATAATGGGTGTTCAACTTTACAAATTAGTTGTATAATTTATTATGGTTCTAAACTATTTACAAAAACCAAAAACAGTGTAACTTGTGTATTTTTTAGTATGTATTTTTAGATGGTAAAAAATACATGCTAAAAAATCAATTATTAGACGCTAAAAAATGCTATTTTAAATAGATTTTATACTAATTATTGAAAGACCTTAATACAGAATAACACCATTGATAAACTACCTGAAAATGTACATAATACCAGTTAAGTAAGCACTAAATAGCATTATTAGTCACTTTGGGTATGATAATTCGTACTTTTTAGTACCTAAAAACATACTGAAAAATGAATTATTGGGTGCTATTAAATGGATGTAATTTTTAAAAAGGTAGGTATGCAAAAAAAAATGTACAATAATATATTTGCAGTTCGCAACAAATTTAACCATGCGTAAGGTGCGCAACTATGTTCAAACAGTGAAATTTTATTTAATATTTAGTTACTAATTAATGCAGCTAAATATTACCGGCTAATTAATTCAGAAATCATTTTTTATAGGTTGTTATTTATCAAATTCTAGTTGGTTTCAAGTGGTTAAGGTTTAATGGTTATGTATTGACATTTAAGGTGGTGCAGTTAGTCCATAACCTTTGTTGCGCAACAAATTTAACCATGCGCAAGGTGCGCAACTATGCGCAAACAGTGGAATTTTATTTAATATTTAGTTACTAATTAATGCAGCTAAATATTACCAGCTAATTAATTCAGAAATCATTCTTTATAGGTTGTTATTTATCAAATTCTAACGGGTTACAAGTGGTTAAGATTTTATGGTTATGTGCAAATATTTAAAGAAAAATCCAATACTTAACTTTTATTGCGCAAAACGCAATTATGCGCAAGGTGCGCAACTTTTGCGCAAACTGACTCGTACTAAAAAAAGTTTACATATTATTTAATAAATACTGCAATAGGTTTACAGTTGATTTTTATTCCTAAAACTAGTTTACAATGATATTTTTTTAATTCAAATCAGCAAAATCATCTAAAAAAAATTCCTTAATATTTTTGTAGCTTAAGGCATCCAAATTTAATTTAGAATAATCGGTAACTGGTTTTCCAAATTCTTCCATCATTTTTTGTTTAATTTCTTCATAAGTACTGTTTTCCTCAGCCATACACTCTAAATAAGTTCCAAGTTTATCGCAGCCATTATCGGCTAAGTATATTATCTCAGTTCCTCCCATAATTTTTACAATATTGAATAAATCTTTTCTGAAAGTTTCAAACCAATCATAAGAGTAGATATTGTAAAGTAAACTATATCTATATATTGTGTTAATTATACCAATATTTCCATACAATTGAGGGTAAAAATTAAATGGTCCTTCAAAAGAAATATGGTAAGGCATTTCATTATCGTCTATTATTTGATAATACCAGTCACCTGATTCCTTTATAATTTCATTTCTTTCATTTATGTATGATGATGTTTCTAAATTCAGATTTTTCAAAGCTCCCAAAATGCTATCCCAATCTTTTTGAGTTTCGTTACCAGTTAGTTTTGAGTTAGTAATTAAATATAAGCTTGTTCCCATTATTGAATATAGTAAAGTATCAATTAATATTTTTTCAATATTAGCTCAAATTTTGTATAAATTAATTATTCATAATTGAATGACTTGTTCTAAAATAGCTTTACACAAAAAATTTATTAATGTACTGATGATTTTGCCATTTGAATAGGCTTTAACTAATAAATATATGATAGTTCAATTTACATGAGCAATAATGCGCAACTAAATGCACAAACAGTATAGTTTTATTGACTAAATATTATAGCTAATTATTATAGTTAATAAATACAGAATTGGTATTTTATAGGTGGGTTATC
>CAZGVO010000004.1:138792-160888 GCA_964529175.1 uncultured Bifidobacterium sp. | reverse complement strand
AACTTTGTGCGCAAACAGTATTGTTTTATTGAATATTTTGACCCGTACTAAATAATGTAGCTAATTATTATAGTTAATAAATACAGAATTGGTATTTTATAGGTGGGTTATCCAGCATTTATTAACTGGTTACAAGTGGTTAAGATTTAGTGGTTACGTGCTAATATTTAATCAAATGAGGCCAATTTATAATCTTATTGAGTAAAACGCAACTATGCGCAAAGTGCGCAACTTTGTGCGCAAAGAGCAAAATTAGTTGCGTAGTTAGTTACTATTTATTTAAGTTAAGTATTAGGTTTATTAAGTAATAGGAAGTTCGGCTTAACTGTTTATAGATGGCTAATTCAATTGAGATGTATAGCGGATTAGCTAAATGAATTATAAATAGTAATGCTTTAAACTTTGTTAGAGTTATTGAAAAAAAATGGTGTTTTATATTAAAAAATATATTTTATATTATTGTTAGTAAATTCTTTAATTCAATTAATCTTTCTATAAATGGTTCAAACGTTTTATTATTTAAATTTTTCTTTGAAACTAGTAAATGACTTTCAATAAATTTTTTGACGTTACAAATTATAGTACATTGATTTAGTTTAATTTTATTAGGGTAATTTACAGATTCAAAAAAAGCTTCCAATTCCAAAACTATGTTACTATTGGAAGGAACAATATTTATTTCTTTGTTATCAAAATCAAAAATATCTTTTGTTTTTTTATCTTCACAAAATTCATTTAATTCATCATTTTCAGAAGTAATAGGTTCTATTTTATTTTGAACAGTGATAATAATTGGTTGAATTTGTGGTCGTCTAAACTGCCTCCAATCATTTTTTATGAGAAAATCTGCAAGATCAGCACCACGTTTTTTATCTTCATTAGTTGCAAATTCCTCTAAAAAGTTAGATACTTTAAAATTTGAATTAGGTATGTTCTTGTTTAAGTCAACAGCTTTTTTACTCCATAAATCAAACGCTCTTCCATTTTCAGATAGGTCAGGAAAAAGTACTATCTTCCTTCCTTTAAGTTCTTTACATTTTTGTAAATTTAAACTACTCAAATTATAAACTGCTAACCAAATAAAATCATTGGTTGAGCTTGGTAAGTCAAAATATAAAGTAGCATAAACAGCGGTTTTGGGCGCTTCAACGAGTGCAATTGGGTTCATTGGGTATTTAGTTAGCAGATGCTCGCCAAATAAACATGAAATTTTACTTTCATTTTTTTCATAGTCAATTAGCCATTTTGGCAATTCACTATTTATCTTCTGATATTCTTTTTTAAGAATTGAATGGATATAGTCAGTTGCGATGGTATGATTATCTTTATTGAATTGTTTAACCTGAATTGCTCTTACAGCCCCCTTTTTATCAATAAAGGGAAAAGTGATTGCGCCTTTTCTATAACCATATTCAATAGTTCCTAAGTAATAATGGTTTATTACTCTTTGCAAATCATGCCATTCAAAAGGAAATTGAGTGTTTTGATTTAAATATTTGATAAAACTATTTAAATCATAATTTTCATGGATTAGAGTGGTACTAAGTACCTCGTAGGGAATATTTACTAAAGTAGTTGTTTCATTTTTTACTCTAATAATATTTGATTTATGTAAATATTTATTTGAATGTATATTGTTGGTGTTTTTTTTAAAATAATCTGTTTTATAAGGATTTAAATGATAGCTGCATTGAACTTCTCTATCACATCTTCCAAATTCTTCAGGTAGAAATTCTTTATTATCTTCATCGAAATATCTTACAAAGGTTTTTTTACCGCATTCTGGGCAAATAAACTTTGTACTACCTTTATCTAAAGAGTAGTGGTATCTTCTATTCATAATGAATCTGGTGAATTATATGTAGCTAAAAAACAAAAAGTATTTTAGAAGGTATCATTTGATATTCTCGCTATCATACCAACACCAATCCTATCAACGGCTATTTTCATATTTTGTAGGCGCTTTATAAAGTTAGACTTGCTAACAGAACGATAGCCATCCTCTATACAAAATGATTTATATAAAGGATAAATATCCTTAATGAGTACTTGTTTTTTCAAATCGGACTTGTAATTGTTTTCTTCCAAAAACAACCTTATGCTGTCAGATTGTTTTTCATATTCATTACATGAATTTATAGATTCTTGACACTCTGTAAAATGTTTTTGTTTTAAAAGCCTTTGTAATCCTTCTAAGACCCAATTAAAAATACCTGATAGTTCATTTTTTATGATTTTCTGAGATAACTCTTTGTCCTGTTCTTCTGGTGGAATTGTTACTTTGAATGGAAGTATAATAAATCTTCTGAAATAAGCATGAGAATGCTCTATATCTTTTGGTAGTTCATTACAGTTAAAAATTAATTTAGCATATTGCGTCATAATAAAAGGGTTTAAATAAGGCAATCTTGCGTCAACTGGTTCTCCTGATACTAATAGTTTTAATATATGTGCTTTTAAATTACCACTAAGTTCACTTGAATAATTAAGTAATTTATTTCCAATTTGGGCTCTGTAATAACCTTTGTCATCAGTTAAATTTTGTAGAGAATAACTACAAAAGTTGTCGTTGCCCACCAACGCTTTTATTATTTCAAAAATCACTGATTTACCATTAGCTCCAGTGCCATAAAGTAATAATGTTTTTTCAAGTTTTAAAGTACCATTTTTAAGGAAAACATAACCTAAGTATTCACTGAGTACAAGTTGACTCTCTTTATCAGGAAGCACTTTGTTTAAAAACTGATGAAAAAGTGGTGCTGTTGCAGATTGATAAAACTGGAACGGCAATTGATATATTAAAAAATCCTCAGGATTGAAACTTCTTAAATGTATTGCATTTGGTTCTATATCAAAAGTACCATTTAACAGATTAATGCTTAACTTGTTTGAATTGTTGGATGGACTATGGAGATATGATGATGTATTAAACTGCTTAAATAGATTTTCAATATACTGAAAATGTTTAGCGGATAGCTTATCTATACCCATTTTAGTTGCTGCATCTCCTAAAAACAATTGAAATTTACTTGTTTCAATACTTTTCCAATACGCACCAGTGTAAACATATATACATCCATTATTTACGCATAATCCACTATTGTTAGTATTTACAAATTTTAATAGGTTATCAATCACCAAAACAAGTTTTTGTTTTTGTGTAACTTTTAACTTCTCTCTTAATTTTTCAATTTCATTCTTATCAAATTCTTTCTTTAGTTTTTTATTTTCATACATTTCGTTAGCTTGAGGATTAGCTTCCATAAGAAAATCGACTGGTTGAATTGCATCTAATAAATTTGATAATAGGTCTCCGTCAGAAATACCTTCATTAGTTTTAGAAAGGCTTTTTAAATGCTCTATTAAAGACTCTGGATTTATTTTGTCTTGAGTATTGCTATTATTTAACACGTGACTTTCCATTTTTTAAATCGTTCTCAAGTTCAGAAATTGACTTACATCTTCCTTCCATTAACCATTTTTCTAAATCACTTTTTTTAAAAAGTAATCTTTTGGCCCTTTTTATAAAAGGAATTTGACTTTGTGAAGTAAAGCCATACAAAGTTTGTTTGGCAAGATTTAGAAAAGCAGCAGCCTCAGTGACATTTAAATAGGTGTCCCCCTCATTTTTGTTGGAGTTAAAATGTGCTCCTAAGTTCTTTTTGATAACCCTATCTATACAAGATTCAAGTTCTTCTTTTGTAGTTATAATTATTTCACTCATTTGTTATATCCTTATTGGACGGAGCAAATAAATATAAATAAAAATCCATAAAACACTACTATACAGATAAATATGACCAAACTTGGGTGTAAATTGACCCAACTTGGGTCACTTTTTATTTAAAATAGAGTTGTAAGACTCTTTTAAATTATCAAAAAGTTCAAAATGGTTATAATCATTATTATTAGAATTTCTATGTTGACTAAAACTAGATTGCCATGAACCTTTTATTTCAACACCCAGTATATGTCCAATAACTGGAATTATTTTAGTAATATCACCTTCTCCATCATTTATTAGTTTCAACTCATGAAGTGAATATACTAATTTATAGAGGTCATTTTTACTACCTGTCCACTTAATTCTTGGTGTATTATCATTGACTAAAACAATTGAATTGTCAATTACTTTATTGACAATTTTTTCATTGGGACTAACTAATTGTTCATCAGTTAGATAATAATATTGATTATAAGAATTTTTATAAGTTTGGTCACCAAAATAACATTGGTATTTTTCTTGAATTTCTTCATATTTAACACCGAAAATTTTTATCGTTTTATATATGGATATGAATCTAGCAAAGCAGCCAATTATATATTCGGGAGATTGTATGTAATTATAAAATTTTATTTCCTCTAATTGATATGAACTTGTAATTTCTAACTTTTGTTTAATACCATTTTCAAAATTGACCTTTCTTTTTTTTCCTAAAATTAAATTTTGTACTTGATTATCAATGGGAACTCCTCTTGAATAATTTTCACAGAATGTAATAATCTGTTTTTCTACGAAACTATTTGACTTAAAAAAATACATAAAAACATGGTTTAATTGCATTAATTCTTCTTCTATAATAGTTTTTTTAAATCGTGCTTTATCAATTCTGAGTGTAATTACAGTTTCTAGTTTTTTTACCATTCGTGGAACTAATTCATTTAATCTGTCTTCAAGAGGTGTTTCCATGATTTCTCGAAAGCAATAATTGAACCAAATTTTTACAAAAGAATTGATTTTGTAATATTATCTAGTTTATCATTCTCAAAGCTATCTAAATAAATTTGAGTAGTATGTTCGCTGTCATGTCCCATAGCCTCACTTATTTCAGAAATTTTCGCACCCCCTCTTTTAAGGGCATTAGCGAAAGTATGTCTAGCAACATAAGTAGTTATTTTGGTGCTTATTTTTGCTTTTTCTCCTAGTTTTTGTAAATTGGAATTAACTTGCTTTAAGACTCTGTCAATTCTATAATCAATTTGAGTAGCTGTAATATGGCTGCTATTGAGTATAGGGAAAACATAACTATCTGATGTTAAATTTTGTCCTTTTTTATAGAAATCTAAAATTTTTATTGCTGGTTCAAGCAATTTTATATTAAAGTGTTCTTTGGTTTTACTTCTTGTATAAAAAAGTCTACCATTTTGAATGTTACTCCATTTTATATTTGCTAAGTCTATAAAATTTATTCCTCTATTATAGTACATGAATAGAAAATAATTCTTGGCATGAAAAAGTTGAGAATCAGTTTCAGTATCCAAAGCGATTAACTTATCCATTTCTTCTTTGGTAAGGGTTCGTTTTTTTGTTTTTATTCGTCTGAACTTTGCCATGGAATAATCTTTAAATGGATTATAATCCGCTTTAACTATTTGATCCTTTACAGCATTATTTAGCAAAGTTCTAAAGGTGCGTAAGTACACAAAAATTGAATTTGGTTGAACACTATTTTTCAAATGATGTTCTTCAAATCTTGTTAGGAATGAGTAATTAACCTCATGGAAGGTAAAATCATTTCCATTATTAAAGGTTTTAAAGCTGTTTAAAGTTGATTGAAAAATATTTGCATAGCTTATTCTATTTGAATTTTTCAGCCTCAAAATATTATCCTCAAAATAACTTAGTACAGTCTTTGATGAATTTTTATTTTTTTGAGTAATAGTTTCGACAATTGTTTTAGAAGAAAAATCTAAATTATTTGTTTCAAGGTCTAGAATTAGTTTGCTTGCATCGCTTTTTCTTCTATTTATTGCAACCATTATATCGTTATATAATGGGCAGCCTTTTTTGGGAAGATTATCTTTATAATTCCAATGCTCTGGTAAGCATTTTCCAATTTTTAATTCTTTTTGTTTTCTGTTATGAGTTATTCTCAAAAAGAAAAAACACTCGCCTGTTTTTTTATTTGGTTTGTTTTTTGCGAAAATCAATTTTACACTTGCCATAATTATATTTCATATCAAAGGAATAATTTACTCCGACATAGCTCCGACAAATGACGTAAAAATTAATATAACGACATAATTATTAATAATCACATTTTTGCAACTTATTGAAAATCAATTTAATTATAAATACTAATAAATACTAATAATAAACTAACTATTGCATGGCATGCAAGAGGCGACCGGTTCGAATCCGGTATTCTCCACGAAGCGGCTTTTGCCGCTTTTTTTATGAATTTATGTACGTTATCTACAAACTAAAATAATAAACCGCTTTAGTTTTTGACTAAAGCGGTTTGGTTATAATACAGTTGGAGGTTAATTTTTTAACTCACTAGCAAGAGGAGAGCGAGTGCGGAGGCTGTGTCAATAATTCAATTCAATTGAATTAAAATAATCCATGGGATTATGCATTTTAGGATCAACACTATCAGTATTTCTTACCAAATTATCATAATATCCGTAAAATTTTTTTACCCCACCAAACATGTCATTAATTCTCTTAATAATTCCAATATCATCAAAAACACCCAAACGTTCAAAACCAACGCATTCTTTAGGTGAAACTTTTACCTCGGTCAGGTCTGGGTATAGCAATATGCAGTTTTGGAAATTATCATTTGATTGCCAAAACATTGGTTCATCTAATAATAATTCTTGCTCTGTTAGGGGGGCAAATGCAATAATACTAAAATGCCCCTTTTTAATCACCCATTCATATATTGAAACAATAAATAGCTTCTGTGTAAAGTTTAAATCATTCAATGCAAAGGAATGATCAATATCAAATGGTTTGTCATAAACCAATAACTTATTATTAGGATAAATTCTACCCAATGCCTTTTGCGTATCGCTTAATATTATTTCAACAATACTACCAATTATAATTTTTTGTCTTTTCATTTATTATTTAATTATTTCCAGTATATTCATGTTTTTCTTCCTTAAACTCGGCATTCGCGGCATTGTGAATAGCTTTTTCATTTGGATTATTTTTAGCAACTTATCTTCTTAAATTACCTAATACACCCCACTATCTAGCATTTAATTGGTGAATATATTATTAAGCCTTTAGTTGTTTAATGTCACTTACTATTTTTGATTGTGTTTTTACTAATCTTTTTATTCACTTCAAATAAAGTAATTTTACATAAAAAAAAATCGCTTTAGTTTTTGGCTAAAGCAGTTTTGGTTTTGTTTTACAGCCAGAGGCTGTTTCGTAAGCCCACACTAGCAAGATGCTAGCGAGTGCAAAATATCTTATTTCTTAACAAAAAAAAGGCTGCTCACTCAATTCAGTGGCAGCCTTTTTTTATATTAGTTATTGGATTTTTATTTTACAACCTCTAAAAACTCAACTTTAAGTTCTACTCTGCGGTTTCTGGTTCTACCTTTTACCGATGTGTTTACATCAACTGGAGAAGATTCACCATATCCTGTTGCTGTTACTCTTAATGGGTCAACGCCATTGCTAATTAAGTATTTTGAAACTGCTGTTGCTCTATCTTGCGAAAGGGTCATGTTCATTTCATCATCGCCTACATTATCGGTATGTCCACCTATTAATAATTTATAGCTAGGGTTTTGGTTCATTACTTTTACTATCGAATTTAAAATAGCATTTGAACTTGATTTGATAACAGCTTTTCCTGTTTCAAATTGAATGCCTTGTAATGCTTTTTCGAATAATTGTTTTACTTCTTTTTTTACTTCAGGGCAACCTTGGTTAGCACTTGTACCCGGTATGGTAATACATTTATCCATATCGTCATACACGCCATCATTATCTGAATCTGGGCAACCGCTGTGGTTAGCACTTCCTGCTATACGTGGACATTTGTCAATTCCATCATGCACACCATCATTATCGGTATCAGGGCAACCATTGGTAGCAAGTGTTCCTTTTAAATCAGGGCATTGGTCTTTGCTATTTTCAATTCCATCATTATCTGTATCAGGACAGCCTTTAAAACTAGCTAAACCATACACATCAGGACACGCATCGATTTCATCTGCTACGCCATCATTATCTCTATCAGGGCAACCTGCTAAAGCTAAACTACCTTTAACATTAGGACAATTGTCTTTGCTATCAATAATTCCATCACCATCAGCATCAGGACAACCATTTAATGCAATTAAACCTGCTGTTTCTGGGCATTGGTCATCTTTATTAGCCACACCATCTTTATCATTATCGGGGCAGCCATTAGCTGTTCCTGATTCACTTGGGCAAGCATCTAAATAATCTGCTATACCATCTTTATCGATATCAATTGGGCAACCTGTTTTATCAACTTTTACATTTGAGGGTGTGTTTGCACACTTGTCTTTTTTATCATTAACCCCATCCCCATCATTATCATAAGCCGAACCTAAATTAAAGTTTAAACCAATTGTATGTAACAAAAAGGCATCGTTCATGCCATTTGCAGGTTGTAAATCTCTTAAATCGCTGGTTAACAAATAGCCATAAGTAGCCTGGTAGTTAATACCAATTACACCACTCAATCTAAAATTAAATCCACCACCAATAATGCCTGTAATATCTTGCCCTTCAATGGTAGTTGTACCTTGGTATCTATTTACGCCTATACCTCCTAATAAATAAGGTTGAAATAAACTGTTTTCCTCAATAATGTAGCCATTGTTAAATTTCAATTTTACATGGCCATTTAACTGAAGCATATCAGCTCTAAAACCCGGCTGACCTGGTTCGTAATAACCCCAAGAACCATAAGTTCCCATTGCTCCAAAATCGAAAGTAGAATTTAAATAGCGCGTTAAACTTAAACCAACAGTGTAAGTCTTGTCAATATTATCAATGGTTTTGTTGTTAAAATATAAGAATCGATTTCCTAAATCGCCTTGATATTCGCTGGTACCAGCCAAAAGGCCAATATTCCATTTGCGCTCATCTGTTTGGGCCGAAGCACCTAAAATTAAAAGTGAGGCCATTGTTGAAATTAGTAAACGTTTCATTGTGTTTGTGTGTGTTTTTAATTGTAAATATTAAGTGGCAAAACTCATTTAATTAAACTCATTTTTACTTACATCTATTTTTGTAAATGTTGTATTTATCACATGTTTAACAAACTGTAATTGATGTAATTAATTACAGTAAATGTGTAATTATTTCTTTTGGTTAAACCGTCAAGTTTGTGGTGTAATAATTTGTTACAATTAATAAATAAATAAGATGAGCACAACAAACACATTTCCTAACACAGAGAAAAAACCAATTACAGCAGCCGACAATCAAAAAAGAATTGATAGTCATAAAAAAACTGCTGAACATTTAAACAATGCTTCAAAAAGTCATTTAGAAGCAGCTAAACATCATGAAAATGGTGAGCACGAAAAAGCAGCACATAGTACTGTTAAGGCTCATGGTCATCATACTATGGCTAGAGATTTGCAAAAAGAAGATGCTAGACTTCATGCTACTCAAGCATAGTTTAGTATTTTAATTTTAGTTTTGTATAAAAGAGGCTGTCTCAAAAGGACGGCCTCTTTTGTTTTGTTTATTGGCATCAGTTTTCATTTTTTTTAACCATATAGAAAATAGAAACATAGTTAATAAGCTATGTTTTATTTAGTATTGATCTTTTAACACTTGTTTCATTTGGTTAGATAGTTTACACTTTCATAAATTTAAGATAACTACTAAATAAATTTATATAAAACAACATTTACATTATTATTTTAATCTGTAAGTAGTAAAAATTAGATATGACTTTCCAAAATATTCAAATGCTAATTATTTATTAAAAGTTTAATTTTTTTGGGCGCGCTGGCCAGACAATAAAGCGGGCCGTGCTTCTGGCATTGCGGGGAGGTAGCTTTTTATTGTCTAGCGTTTTTGCATACTTTTTGGGCAATGCAAAAAGTATGAAGAATAAAAGGAGTACTAATTGCTAAATACCTTGTTACTAAAAGGTTTAATATTAATTTTTAGAGCTATTTCTATTACCACAAAACTGTGATTTATATAAAAATTATTGATTTAGGTATAAAACAAAATGCATTGGTTAGCTGCAATTTTGTAGTGTTAAAAAACTAACAAATAAAGGTTCTATATATCATTTCTTTTTACCCCATAATTCATGATAAATATAAAAAAAGAGGGAATTGTTTTATCAAAAACAATGTTACCATTTGAGGATGAAGCAGTGTTAAATCCTGCAATTTATCAAGAAGGAAATACCATTCACATGTTATATCGTGCGGTGCGAAAAGGAAATTATTCAACTATTGGGTATTGTAAATTTGAAGGACCACTAAACATGGTTCAAAGAAATGAAGAACCCTTGTTAATTCCGCTATTTGATTATGAAGCACATGGAATTGAAGATCCTCGTTTGGTTAAAATTGATGATGTGTTTTACCTAAGTTTTACTTCTTATGATGGTGTAAACGCTGTTGGTTCTGTTAGTACTTCACCCGATTTAAAACATTTTGAACGACATGGAGTAGTAGTTCCTAAATTAACTTACGATGAGTTTAAAAGATTGGCAGAATGCAGTGGGCCATTAAATGTAAAATATGAGCGTTTTCATGTTCATAATAATATTTTAAATAACCCCAATAAGAAATTGCTGTTATGGGATAAAAATGTAATATTTTTTCCTCGTAAAATTAGTGGTAAACTCTATTTTGTGCATAGGATTAGACCAGATATTCAAATAGCATCGGTTAATACTTTGCAAGAACTTACACCAGAATATTGGGAAAATTATTTACTACATTTAGAAGAAAATATTTTACTTACTGCTAAATACAAACACGAAGCAAGTTATATAGGCGGTGGTTGCCCGCCCATTGAAACAGATAAAGGTTGGTTGTTTATTTATCATGGTGTACACGATTCGCCAAGTGGTTATGTTTATAATGCGTGTGCTTGTTTGTTAGATAAAGAAAATCCACAAAAGGAACTTGCGCGTTTGCCTTATCCATTGTTTAAACCTGAGTTAGATTGGGAGCTAATTGGCGATGTAAATGATGTGGTTTTTCCAACAGGAACAGCCCTTTTTGATGATAAACTTTATATTTATTATGGCGCTGCCGATAAGCGAATAGCTTGTGCTTCGTTAAGCTTAAATGAATTATTAACTGAATTAGAAAACAACAAAAATTAATATGGGTCTATTTCATTTACATTCAAAAAATACTGGATTGGCTTTGTTTGGTCAGCCTAATTTTACATTTTTTCACAACAATCATTTTATGGAAAAGTTAATTACAGCAAAGGTTTTGATGGAACAAGTTCCTGAGGTTTTATTTATAACATCATATACTCCAAGAGAATGTGGCATTGCCACTTATAGCCACGATTTGATGAATGCCATCAATGCAAAATTTAAAAAATCATTTGCCATAAAAGTATGCGCACTTGAAACTCCTAACGAAACATTTAAATACAATCACGAAGTAAATTTTGTTATCAATACTTCGGTTCGTGAACAGTATTTTGAATTGGCACATAAAATCAATCAAAATAATGCCATTGAATTGGTGGTTATTGAACATGAATTTGGCTTTTTTGTAGCACAACAACAAACGTTTATAACTTTTTTAAGTATGCTTAAAAAACCTGTGCTGATTACATTTCATACGGTTTTACCATTACCTAGCTCAAGTTTAAAAACGTATGTTCAACAAATTTCGGTTCATTGTCATCAAGTAATTGTAATGACCAATCATTCGGCTAAAATTTTAGAAAACGAATATCAAATTTCAGCATTTAAAATAAATGTAATACCTCATGGAACGCATTTGGTTCCGCATTTAAATAAACAGTTTTTAAAAGAAAAATACGATTTGCAAGGCAGAAAAGTATTTTCAACTTTTGGTTTATTAAGTGAAGGTAAAAGTATAGAAACCACTTTAGATGCTATGCCTCAAATTATTAATGAAAATGCTGATGCTTTATTTTTAGTGATAGGTAAAACACATCCAATAATAAAAAAGGAACAAGGTGAAGTATATAGAAACGGCCTTGAACAAAAAGTAGTTGACTTAGGTTTACAAAACCATGTGCTGTTTATAAATGAATATTTACCGTTACCTATTTTATTAGATTATTTGCAATTGACTGATGTTTATTTGTTCACATCAAAGGATAGGCACCAAGCAGTGAGTGGTACTTTTTCATACGCAGTAAGTTGTGGTTGTCCTATTATTTCAACTCCCATTCCACATGCTTGCGAGGTATTGAACAATGAAGCTGGAATTATTATTGATTTTGAAAATTCAACACAATTAAGCGAAGCTTTGACTTTGTTGCTAAACAACAATCAATTAAGAGAAGATATGACCATGAAAGGATTGCATAGCATAGCATCTTCAGCTTGGGAAAATTCAGCCATTGCTCATGCTGTTTTATTTGATGAAATTATTGGCAATAGCTCAGCTTTAAAATACAGTTTACCTGCTATCAATTTAAATCATATGAATAAGTTAACTACTCATTTTGGTATGGTGCAATTTGCCAAAATTAATGAGCCCGATTTAGAATCAGGCTATACCTTAGATGATAATGCCAGGGCTTTAATAGCTATTTGTATGCATTTTGAACAAACCAATGAAGAAACTGATATTGACAAAATTTTGATTTACTTTCATTTTATAAAATATTGTTTTCAAAAAGATGGTAGTTTTTTAAATTATGTAGATATTCAGGGTGATTTTACTGAACAAAATTTTGAAACCAATTTAGCTGATTCAAACGGAAGGGCTATATGGGCTTTGGGTTATTTAATAGCACAACATAATTTACCAAACTCATTAATTAATGAAGCCAAATTATTATTCAATACTGCAATAATACAAGCAGAAAATGTACATTCTACGCGTTCTATGGCTTTTATTATTAAAGGTTTATACTACTATAATAAATCAGAAAGTAGTTATAGAAATATAAAATTAATTGAATTATTGGCCAATAGATTGGTGCAAATGTATAAGCATGAAGCTTCAAATGATTGGCATTGGTTTGAAAGTTATTTAACTTATGGAAACAGTATTTTGCCTGAGGCTTTGTTAATGGCTTTTGAGGTAACTCAAAATATTATTTATAAAAATTTAGCTGTTCAATCATTTGATTTTTTATTGAGCAATACTTTTAACAGCAATGGAATTAAAGTTATCTCAAACAGAACCTGGTTACATAAAGGTAAAACTGCTGCTGACTTTGGCGAACAACCAATTGATATAGCTTACACCATTTTAGCATTACAAATATTTTATAAGCATACTTTAAATGCTGATTACTTAGCCAAAATGGAAATAGCCTTTAACTGGTTTTTAGGTCAAAATCATTTGCATCAAATAGTTTATAATCCTTGCACTGGCGGCTGCTATGATGGTTTGGAAGAACGTAGTGTTAACTTAAATCAAGGGGCCGAATCAACTGTGAGTTATCTTATGGCACGAATGGTCATAGATAAGTATTGTCCTCATTATTTGAAAGTAACTGACCATGGCTTTCAATTAGCTGAAAACTTAGAACTTGTCTGATTTATATAATTAATTGATAATTAATTAATTATGAACAGGTCGAAGTTTTCTAATAAAAAACACAAAATGATAAGCAGTATTAGCAATAGTGTTTTTATTATTCATGGTGTTGTTATTTTAATAGTATTGGCTTTTATATTATTAGGTAAATAGCCATGAAATCTAAGTTAATTTTTTTTGCTTTTGTAACCTCTTTAGTTGGTATAAAATGGGGCTACGATTTTATTTATTCTATCAATACAGTAAATGTTAAAACATTCAATATCCAAAACGATAACTCAAGTTTTGACTCAGTTAATGAATGGAAAACTTATAAGTTTAAAATGCTTCAAACCTTAAGTGATAATAAGATAAAAGTAAATAATCTAAAATCGGCTATAGCCATAGAAGATATTTTGTTAAAAGATAAACTTGAAAAACAAATAGAGTGCATTGAGTTTAAAAATGTTCAGCTTGAAATATGCTTGAATAATTTCACACTTGAATCTGTTACTCAATTTCAGTTTTTTAAACTCAATTTCAATAAACAGTTAGAAGAAAATAACCAATTAATAACCGAAATTATAAATAAACACCAAACTCTTTTAAAACTTAAATAAAAAATGATACAAAAAATTCCTCTTTACATAAAAGTAACTACCATTTTGTTAGGACTCATAGCTTTATTAACCATTATGTATGTGGCGCAAGGTATTATTGTGCCTATAATTGGTTCATTATTGATAGCTATTTTACTTAATCCAGTAGTTAATTTATTGGTTAAAATCAGAATCAATAGGGTAGTGGGAATTGCAATTGTTATAACTATTGTTACCTCTATTTTTGTGCTTTTATTGTTGTTACTCACTAATCAGTTTAGTTCATTTATAAACTCCTTACCCACGTTAATTGATAAATTTTATCAAACCTTAAATACCTCGGTACTTGGTATCTCAAATCAATTTAACATAAGTACTGCCACTATCAATAGTTTTATTGACGATAGTAAAGGAGATTTGATAACCACCACTAAATCGTTAATTGGTCCTACCATTACATCTATTGGCGGCATTTTATTTACTTTTTTATTAGTACCAGTTTATGTTTTTTTGATATTGTACTATAAAAAACTGTTGTTAGATTTTATAAAAAATATTTTTGGTAAAAGCAATCATACCGAAGTTCATAAAATTTTAGATTCAACCAAACAAATTGTTCAAAGATATTTGGTAGCTTTAATTTTTGAAGCCATTATTATAGCTATTTTAAACGTAACTGCCTTATTAATTTTAGATGTACAATATGCTATTATAGTAGGAATTATTGGCGCACTTTTAAATGTTATTCCATATATTGGTGGTATTGTATCAACAGCTATTCCAATGGCTATAGTACTTGCCACTAAAGATTCGTTTAATTATGCATTGTATGTTTTAATAGCTTTTGTAATTATCCAATTTATTGATAATAATTTAGTATTGCCAAAGCTTGTGGCTTCTAGGGTAAGGGTAAATGCACTTATTTCTGTAATTGTAGTAATAATAGGGGGTGAAATTTGGGGTGTAACAGGCATGTTTTTATCAATTCCATTAACAGCTATTTGTAAAACCATTTTTGATAATGTTAAAACATTAAAGCCTTTAGGTATTTTACTTGGCGATATAGAAGAAACGGATATCGAAATAACGGAAGATATTAATTAAGTATTTAAAACATGTGAATTGTGTAACACTTTTTAAATTACATAAGTTTACATTGCGGCTTTTACAGTGCTGAAAAACATTACCGTTAATTATTATCTGCTTTAAGCAATACCTCACTTTATATATTCTTTATTCAAATAGTTTTAAATCTTTCTTCTGCACTACTTAATTTTAAAAATAATATTTATGAAAAAGCAAAACGATAATGTTGAATTAGAAAAAGCAACTGCACACATTATTATTGAAATTATAGAGTATATGGCTAATGCAGTTGTTACTAAAACTATTATTAAACGTTCAACCGGTAATATTACTGTAACCTCGTTTGATGCAGGAGAGGAGTTGGCCGAAAAGCTTTCGCCTTTTGATACCTATATACAAATAATTGATGGTACCGCAGAACTTACCATCGATAAAAAATTGTTTAAACTAAAGTTAGGCGAAGGCATTATTATTCCTGCTCATGCTAGGCATAACTTTAATGCCAATGAACAGTTCAAAATGATTTCTACTGTTATAAAAAGTGGTTACGATGATTAGGATCAAATAATTATTCACTACAAATAAACAAACTACTATGAAACTCTATATAAAATACATGGTTAGCCTTCGTTGTAAAATGATGGTTAAGGAAGAGTTGAAAAAACTTGGGCTTCATTTTATTGTGGTAGAATTAGGTGAAATTGATATTATGGAAAACCTAAATCCTGAGCAACGAAAAGAACTTAAAGCAGGTTTGATGCAATCGGGGTTGGAATTAATGGATGATAAAAAGGCAGTGTTAATTGAACGCATAAAAAATGTAATAATCGAAATGATACATTACTCTGATGAGTTACCCAAAACCAATTACTCCGATTATATAAGCGAAAAACTGAACCACGATTACACCTATTTATCTAATGTTTTTTCCGAAGTTAAAGGAATTACTATTCAACAATTTATCATAATACATAAAATAGAACGCGCTAAGGAATTAATGCTATATGATGAATTGAACCTTACTGAAATATCGTACAAATTAAATTACAGCAGTGTAGCACATTTATCAAATCAATTTAAAAAGGTTACGGGTTTAACACCGTCTCATTTCAAATCATTAAAAGACAAAAGGCGCAATCCAATTGAAGAAATTGGTAATAACGATACTAACGATAAATAACTATGAAGATAGAAGAAGCTAATTATGCAAGAAGTTTAATTGAAGCAAGTTTAGATCCTTTAATTACCATTAGTCCTGAAGGTAAAATAACCGATTTTAACAATGCATTTCTTACCATAATTGGAAATAATAGAGAAGATTTAATAGGAAGTAATTTTTTTGATTATTTTACTGAACCACTCATGGCCGAAAAAATTTATCAAGAAATTTTTAAAGAAGGCCATGTAGAAAATTATTCCTTAACCATTAAAGACCATAAACTTACTGATGTATTATTTAATGGTTCTATTTATAAAAGTGCTTCAGGGAATATTGTTGGTGCTGTGGTAGTAGCACGAGATATTACTAAGCAAAAATTAATTGAAAAAGAGCTAACCGAAGCAAAAATATTTGCAGAGTTAGCTACAATAATAGCCGAAGAAACCCAAGCTAAAGCTGAGGAAGCAACACGCATAGCCAATGATGCTGTAAAAGCCAAGCAACAGTTTTTAAGCAACATGAGCCATGAAATAAGAACTCCTATGAATGCCATTATTGGATTTACCAAAGTGGTTTTAAAAACTGATTTAACAGCCAAACAAAAAGAGTACTTAACAGCTATCAAAATGAGTGGCGATGCCCTCATTGTGCTTATAAACGATATTTTAGATTTGGCAAAAGTAGATGCTGGAAAAATGGTTTTTGAAAAAACAGCATTTAAATTATCGGCTTCTATTGCTGCTATGTTGCATTTATTTGAATCAAAAATTGAAGAAAAAAATTTAGTACTTATAAAAGAATACGATACCAATATACCAGAAGTTTTAATTGGTGATCCAGTAAGGTTACATCAAATTATTTTAAACTTAGTGAGCAATGCTGTTAAGTTTACAAACAAGGGTTTTATAAAGGTAAGTATAAATTTGGTTAAAGAAGATGATAATAAAGTAACCATACTTTTTGCTATTAACGATACCGGAATTGGTATTATTGATAGTAAAAAAGATAGTATTTTTGAAAATTTCCAACAAGCAACTAGCGGCACTTCTAGGCTTTATGGAGGAACAGGTTTGGGTTTAGCAATAGTTAAACAGTTGGTTGAAAATCAGGGAGGTGAAATTACTATGCAAAGTGAATTAGATAAAGGTTCTTTGTTTAGTTTTAAGCTTGACTTTTTTAAAACCAATGCACAAGCCGATGAGTTACAAGATAATTTAGATATTGATACAGAAGTAAAAGATATTAAAGTGTTGGTGGTTGAGGATATAGCCTTAAATCAGCTATTGATGCGCACTTTGTTAGATGACTTTGGTTTTCAGTGCGATATAGCAGCTAATGGTAAATTAGCCATTGAAAGGCTCGAAAATAAAGAGTACGATATAATACTGATGGACCTACAAATGCCTGAAATGAATGGTTTTGAGGCAACAGATTATATTAGAAAAAAAATGAACTTGAGTATTCCAATTATGGCATTAACTGCTGATGTAACAACAGTAGATTTAGCTAAATGCAATGCTGTTGGCATGAATGATTATGTAGCCAAACCTATTAATGAAAAAATACTGTATAATAAAATTGTTAACTTAATAAAAAAGACAACCAGCAATAGTTTAAAAATTAAACCAATGGTTATGTTAAATGCAGTTCAAAATATAAAATATATTGATTTGGGTTATTTGACGCATAGAACTAAATCGAATCCGGTATTGATGCAAGAAATGATATTATTATATTTAGAACAAACACCACCCTTAATAGCATCAATGAAAACCAGTTTTGCAAATAAAGACTGGGGAACTTTAAAAGCATCGGTACACAAAATGATTCCTTCTTTTTCAATAATGGGTATGAGTTCGGAGTTTGAAATAATGGCAAAAAAAGTTCAGGAATTTGCCGATACACAACAACTATCAGAAGGAATAAACGAGTTGGTGACCCAACTTGAAAACGTTTGTAATCAATCTTGTAACGAATTACAAGAGGTTTTACTTAACTTAAAAAATCAAATAAATGGACAGTAATAAAATTAGAATTTTTTTAGTGGATGACGATGTACTTTTTTTAAAGTCGCTAGAACTTGAATTTATAGAAAAGGACAAGTATGAAGTAATTACTTTTAATACTGGAGAGGCTTGTATTAAGGGTTTGTTTCTTGATCCTGATATCATTGTACTTGATTATCATTTAGATGGAATAGTGAAAGGTGCCATGAATGGATTAGATACACTCGATAAAATTAAACAATACAATAAAGACCTAACAGTTATAATGCTTTCTAGCCAAGATAAAATTGAGATAGCTGTTAATTGCATGCATCATCAAGCTTATGACTATGTAGTAAAAAGCGAAACAGCTTTCTTAAGATTGGAAAAAAATATTATTCAAATATTAGCCCAACAAAAAGCTGAAAACGAAGTAAAATGGTATATGGATAGGATGTAGTTTGAGTTCTAAGTTTTGAGTTCATAGTTTTTAGTTAATGGTCCATAGTTGATAGACCATAGTATAAGGCATATTGTTTGGACTATAATTTTGTACAAGGTCGGTTGCCGATAGCTATCGGCACTCACCGTACCTTTTTAACCAATTGTCCGAACTATGTCACGCTTTGCATGATTGATTAAGATGATTATGATGAATGCGCGGGAGCGTCATCCTGATTCCGCCAAAGCGGAAGAAGGAACTTTACATGGTGTTGCTTTTCCCGCTCCTTATAAAGATGCTTCCAGCATTACCCTGCTTTTGCAGGGTTGGTGTTTTGGCTATCAGTTCGGGAGCGTCATCCTGATTCCGCCAAAGCGGAAGAAGGAACTTTATGGGTTCTCAGCACATATAAACAACTCCAAACTTATTACTGAATCAGGCAGGGCTTGAAAAAACTGAATCACGCAAGGTGTGAAAAAGCTCCATAGGAGCGAAACTATTGTAACAAAACAAATAACCCCACCAACACAAAGCCCCATAGGGGCGATACTTTTGATTTGATTCTAAAATAACTCTAACTGCTGGTAAGGTGTTTGTGTTTCTTGAATTTTTTTGCCGTAAAAAATTTCCATTAATCCAAATTGTTTATCGGTAACACATAATATACCAATATGACCCTTATTGGGTAGCTTTTCTTTGGTACGTTTTATATGTACATCGGCATTTTCTCTACTTGGGCAATGCCTCAAATAAATACTAAATTGAAACATGGTAAATCCATCTTGCATAATTTCTTTTCTAAACTTTGCAGCAATTTTTCTTTCTTCTGGCGTTTCAGTTGGGAGGTCAAAAAATATCAGTACCCACATAATTCTGTATTCGTTTAAGCGGTCCATGTTTTAGTTGTTGGTTGATAGCGTGTTTGCTATTCAATAGTGAAGTTTTATTTGTTAGCATCAATTAATTCTGGGTAAAGTATGCGCTTGCTATCGCCCATAAAACATTTAACCAAACTACTGGTAGTTTTTTGTAAACCTACCATTAGCGGACTACGTTGTTTATCAATAAATATTTCGGTAGCTGGCAAGCTCAATATTTTTGATTTTATTTCTTTGTTTAAAACTGTTTCGTTTGGATATTTAATTACTAAATCAAAAACCAAATCATCTGCAAAGGCGCGGTATGGTTCCATTATATCATCGGCTAGGCAATAGGCATTGTACTTATTTTTATGATGAATGCCCAAAGTAGGTAATAATCCACTAGCTACCAAAGCCCGCGCAACTGTAGCCCTAATAATGGTATAGGCGTAGTTTAATAAATTATTAGGATAATCTCCATTTCTATCTCTAATAAATATACTTTGATTTGGGGCCAATAGGGGAGAAAGGCTTTTCCAATAAAAAGCTGCTGCACGCCCTTCTAAATTCATGGTGTCACCACTGTTTACATCGTTAGCCCATTGTAGCATACTGGCATTATCAAAATCATATTTGGCTAAAATATAAGCTTGGTTCCTTATTTTAGTTTTTACTGTTTGTTGCCACAATTGTTTTTTTAAAGGAACACTGGCTTCTATTTGGTTTTTAAATCTTTCCGTTTGTAAGGTATTGGTATCTAAATGCAATTGCATAGAAACAGGGTGGTGGCTTTCGTTACAAACTATAAAAGCTATATTGTATTCAGCAGTTTTTTGTAGTACAGCTTGTGTAATGGTAATTTGATTATGGTCTAAAATTAATATGCCAATATCTTCTAAGGGTACAGTATTACCAACTAGTTTATCCATTCCCTGCGCATGAGGCACATTTAAAACCAATTGCTCATTATTTACTTTTAAATGCAAAGGATTACCAACATAAATAGTACGTTTTATCATAGTATGTAATTGATTAGTTTAAAGCAATTTACATAAACTATGCCAATAATTAAAATTTGTTAATTAGCTTGTGTTGTGAATTGCTTTCAAATTATGTTCTTTTGAATATTGTAAATACTTCTTCTGGAATAATATTGAAAATCTTCATGGTTGTGATTTGCTTTCAAATTATGTTCTTTTGAATATTGTAAATACTTTGTGTGTCGTATATTGCCAATAAACAACAGTTGTGATTTGCTTTCAAATTATGTTCTTTTGAATATTGTAAATACTTACTAGTTGTCCGAGTTCATGTCCCGACCAGTTGTGATTTGCTTTCAAATTATGTTCTTTTGAATATTGTAAATACTAAAATTATAGAATAACCATTTGTACCAGAGTTGTGATTTGCTTTCAAATTATGTTCTTTTGAATATTGTAAATACTTGAGCCATAGCATATAAAAGCTTTGTTACAGTTGTGATTTGCTTTCAAATTATGTTCTTTTGAATATTGTAAATACTTAGAAACAATTTTACTTGCAGCCGTTAATGGTTGTGATTTGCTTTCAAATTATGTTCTTTTGAATATTGTAAATACTTTGTGCTCGTCTGAAAGCATTACCATAATAGTTGTGATTTGCTTTCAAATTATGTTCTTTTGAATATTGTAAATACTTTATTCAGAAGCAGAAAACGCCTGCATTAAGTTGTGATTTGCTTTCAAATTATGTTCTTTTGAATATTGTAAATACTTTCAGCATTCCAACCAATGAAGCTTGTAACGTTGTGATTTGCTTTCAAATTATGTTCTTTTGAATATTGTAAATACTATGTTTTGCTATCTTGACTCAAGGTAACAGTTGTGATTTGCTTTCAAATTATGTTCTTTTGAATATTGTAAATACTTTAACTGCATCTAATTCAACCTGTCCCAAAGTTGTGATTTGCTTTCAAATTATGTTCTTTTGAATATTGTAAATACTTTATGCGTGGATATGGACGAAGTGGAGGAAGTTGTGATTTGCTTTCAAATTATGTTCTTTTGAATATTGTAAATACTTCACAGCTTCAGCTTGAGTCACAAGTTTTGGTTGTGATTTGCTTTCAAATTATGTTCTTTTGAATATTGTAAATACTTAACCGCGAGGAGTTATACAATACCATTGAGTTGTGATTTGCTTTCAAATTATGTTCTTTTGAATATTGTAAATACTAGTTTCAATTTTTTGACTCAAAGCCGTTGAGTTGTGATTTGCTTTCAAATTATGTTCTTTTGAATATTGTAAATACTATGTAATGCAGTTCAATTGGAAGTCCTTTGGTTGTGATTTGCTTTCAAATTATGTTCTTTTGAATATTGTAAATACTGTAGCCGCTTGATACTGTTCTACTCTTACAGTTGTGATTTGCTTTCAAATTATGTTCTTTTGAATATTGTAAATACTTGCGCTTGCCAAAATTGGTAGCACGTTCAAGTTGTGATTTGCTTTCAAATTATGTTCTTTTGAATATTGTAAATACT
>CAZGVO010000004.1:133600-138692 GCA_964529175.1 uncultured Bifidobacterium sp. | reverse complement strand
ATTATGGTTGTGATTTGCTTTCAAATTATGTTCTTTTGAATATTGTAAATACTTTTTTGTAGTTTGTTGTGTTGTGCTTAACAGTTGTGATTTGCTTTCAAATTATGTTCTTTTGAATATTGTAAATACTAATTTTTGATTTTTTGTAATACAACTGCAGTTGTGATTTGCTTTCAAATTATGTTCTTTTGAATATTGTAAATACTACACTTGGGCTTTAAGCCTCGCTAGTATTGGATTTAGAAGGATTTGACACAACAAAAAAAATGTTCGAAAAAGTATTTACCAAAGCTCCTTCGGGAGCTTTTTTTGTTTTTGAAAAAGTATCATCATACGCTTAAATGAATAAAACGGGCCAATACTTTTTTGGGAAGCACAATGCCATAAAAGATTTCCGTCAAACTTTTTGGACTAAAATTTGACAATAAAAAAGCCCCCATATGATAATTAACAACTTTGGGGGCTTTTTTATTGATTCAATATTATGTGAATTTATATGCTTTAAAATTTCCACTTTATTTCACCATCTGGTTTTATTTTAAAGTGCTTACCTTCAATTGCCATGTTTAATGAGGCTTGGCTTAATCGTAATTTAGGTATAGGTTTTTCAAAATCAAAAGTAGAAGCCCCACTTGAAGGTAAGTTTAGCCTTTTCATCTCTTTTGTAATATCTTCTTCTTTCATAGAATTTAGATTATGTTTAAATGAAATTTTCCCATCTTCAAACTTACTAACCAAATACATTCTTTTACCTAAAGAAATTTTATCAAGTACTTTAAGCTCATCAACATCTTTTTGATAAAATAATACTTTTTGACCAATTTGCAATGCTGATAAAAGAGGAATTAAATATTTCACTTTTTTGATTTCTTTTTCAATCTTTAAAGCAACAGTATCCTCAATTATTGAGGCACTTTTATTAAATGAAATATCCAATATTGAATAAGTATTTAATTCTCTAAATATTTTTTCATTAATTGTAGCTTCATATAAAGCACAAACTATTGTTTCTCCATTTTGTGCGTAGTAATTATTTTTATATGGCTTGGTTGATAGATAATCTTTTCTAACTCTTATTGTCGCTGGATTTGCTACGAATCCTCCGCCCCCTCCTTTCACTTTACATCGTATATGACGTATAGGACTTATAGGATTTCCATTTTTATCCTGTCTTTTATCAAATGCCCAAATTGGTTGTAAAATTTCTTTTGTAAAATCTTTATTTGCTAACTTTTTTTGTAAAAAATACTTTAAGTTAGGGTCTATTATTATCTCTAAGTCTTCATAAGTTTTTATATCTGTAATAAATATTTTTTTTGTTATAAAAATTTCATCGCCTCTTTTTTCATTCTGTTGAAAAACTAAATTACCATTACCATCATTTAGTGGTATAAATTTTTCATTTTTAAATTCATACTGTGGTTGCTTAATTGCTGCATAAAAACTATCTGCGTGCAATTGTCCTCTTATGCTATCTCCTTTAGCTAATAAAGGAATTTTATTTCCTGCCTCATCTAGTTTGTATTGCCATTTACCGTTAATCAATTTTTCTTTTACATATTGAACTTCGCCACGTTTTCTAACCGTTTTGTATGTAGGTGTTAAAGTTCTGTATTGGGCTTGGTAATTTATTAAAACATCATTTTCAATACTTAAAATATGGTCTGCCTTGAAATTATTCCATTGTTTTGGTAATTCGTGATAGTTTTGATTATTTTCCTTAGCTTCATTGTAATTCAATAAAATTTTATCTCGAACGGCCGCTGTTGGTATTAAAGTTAAAACGGCCGCATCTATAGCATGATGGCTATGCTTTGTTCTTTCTTTCTTTTCAAACCTAGGTTGAATTTTATATATTTTTCTAAAATCGGAAGTAATATTGCCTTTTTGAACTTCTACTTTATTAAATACAGTTTTTAAGTATGGCAAAGCATATTTAGTAATGGTTTGTGTATCTTTTAATTGGCTATTACGCCATCCTGCCTTATACTCAGTTATAGTAAATGATTGAAGCTTTTTTCTCCAATAATCAAGTTCCATTTTTATTAAATGTCTTCTTTGTATAATATTATCTTTAATCTGTTTATCGTCTGAACTTTTAGCTTGCCATTCTGCAAGTTGGTTTTCCAAATCTTCAATTTTTTCAAAGCGTCTGATTGTAATAATTCTACCTTTTATTTTCTTTTCAACTTCTTTCATTTTACCAAACATTATTTGCATGGTGCTTAAAATTGGAGGGTAAACAATACCATTTAAAGTATATTCATTTTCATAATTTGGGCATTGTGTAGGTAGTTTTTTTCCTTTGATTTGTTGGTTATATTTTTTATCAGCAATTGTTAAGTTTTTCAGTTCATTATCAAAACTCATACTAGCAGGAATGCTGTGTTCAAAATCATATTTTGATCCATCCAATATTTCTTTTAAACTTATTGTTTTACCAGTATACAAACACTGTCTTTTTTGCTCTTCCCAAAGTCTAATTTTATCAATTAAATTTTTATCATTTTCACTAAATTTTGTATTACATTCTTTATTTATTTCTATAATCTGTTTTTTGTAATTTTCATTTTCCTTTTCTTTGTCTCGTTGCCAACGTTCAATAGCTTTGCGTTTATTAGCATCGTTTAATTCCCTTGCTATTTCAATTACTATTCTTGTTTCTGGTTCAATTTTCCCAACCCTAATTAAATAGTTTATTAGTTTTTTTAGCTTGTGCATGGTTTTTAAAGCCATTGGATTTTTAAAGCCTTTACTAATTGGCTCTGGACTTCCTAAGTAATATTTGCCTTCAATATCAACGGCAGGCAAATAACTTTCTTGCTCTGAAGGATGCCACAAATACTTAATATTTTTATCTGAAACTCCTGTTTCATTCATTAAAGCAATAAATATTTTTTCGTGTAACCTACCTGCTTTTATAAAATGATTCTCTGCTTTCCACTTAGGCTTTGATAAAAATAAATTGATTTCATCTGTTATATCATTTAAGATATTTAAAGCCTTTTGAGTTGGTAAAGCATTCCAATAAAACTCACCGAAATTTTCTGAAATTATTTTAGTTATAGTTTCATTTTTATTTGTTTCAAAGATTTTTTTATCTTCAAAATAAATTGCAATCAATGAATTAATTATTGCTACTTTTTTTTGTTCGTATTTAAAGTTTGTTATTATTTCTCTAATAAATTTAGCATAGTTTTTAGTATCTTCATCTGTTAAATTTTTAAGTCCTAAAACTTTGTGAAGATTAGCCAAATAAACTGCTTCGCTGTAAATAAAACCTTTTTGTAAATATGGAAGTATTTTTTTTATTGCACTTAAACTTAGCGTGGCATAACCTTGTTGTAATCTGATTTTAGCAAACAATTCAGCTTTTTTATCATCAATTCCTAATTTTTCAATTGCAAATCTCTTCAAAAAGTCGAACGATTCTTCTCCCGTTTTCTTGTTAGTTGTTTTGGTAAAATGCAAATGCCATAAATCTTCTATGTTATAGTTATGCTTTTTGGGTTCATTATAAATGAGTTCATTCCATTCTAAAATAGTGCTCCATTCTTCTCCAAATATTTCTTTCATTTTATATAAAAATGAAAAACTTATTACTTTAGTGTCACTTGGAAATTTAGCAGTAATTTCGAACCCAACTTTTTCTAATTCTTTTACAATACTTGATAACTTAAAATCACTTGCAGCCTTGAAAAATTGAGGATAAACTACTTTGTATAAAGCTTCATTTAGTTCTATTTTATTAATTGAAATGTCATTTTTGATTATTGGTTTAATCTTTAAGTTATTTATAAATACCCAAGTTCTATACTCTTCATATAAAGGATGACTTAGTGGGCACCTTCTTTTATTTTGTTCAAACGTGCAAACACCAACTAATCCTTTTTGGCTTCTTAGTGGACGTTGCCAAATTATTGCTCCCCACAAGGCTTTATACAAATGTTCCAAACCTTGTATATTGCAAATAGCTTGAAGTTCCTTATCTAATTGACTTCTTAAATTATATCTTTTTCTTATGCGAACATTATTTTGTTTTTGTACTTCATAAAGTGCGGCCCCCAAAGTTTTATATTTAGCAATAAATGGCTCTATTTCATCTGCTCCAACAGCACCGCTATCTCCACCACCTTTTTTTATTGTTTTACTTAACTCATCTTTTTCATTTTCGTCAATATTTTGCCCATCATTATAACCGCGTCTTTGAACTAATTGATATAAAATTCTACCAATAATGTGTGGCTCTCTCTTAAAAATATAAATTTTAGACTCATCAATAATTAATGACCTAAATAAATAGTAACTTTCATGCTTACTATATCCTAATCTTTCAAAATCTGGTTTTCCATCTCCATCAAAGTCAAATCTTAACCATTGTATAAATTTTTCTGATTGAGGATATCTTCGCCCAAACCCTTTTGTATAATGTCTCCACTCATTTAATTCGTCAATAGTTAGCGGACACATTCCTTCATTAATCAAACACTCCAATAATTCCCATTTTCTATATTTTTCAGCTTGATAATTTCTGCGCTTACCTCTTGCTTCTGTTCTTTTTTGAACCATAGGGTGTTCTCCAGATTTATCCTCTGCTACTCCTTTATCAAAAGTTAAAACACCTTTATCTATTATTTGATTTTCTAAATCATTATTAACTTCTCTTATTGCCCAACCAATTGAATTTGTACCTAAATCTATACCTAAAATTTTTTCCATATCTTGTTTTTATTATCTAAAAATCTATATTCGTAGCTGAAAGCTTATCACAATAAGGCTATAAGCCGAAGATAACTCTTAAGCTCTGCATACTCTGTGGAGCTTTTTTTATCAAAAATATTAATTTAATTTATATTAGCAAATCACAATAAGGATTATTTCGTTGTGAAAACATTTAAGGCGGTTCTGATTTTTCAGAATCGCCTTTTTCTTTTTTAGGTCAATAATTTTTTATTGCAAACTAGTTTATAACTCCCATAAGAACTATTGCAATGTGTATGTTCACTGTTAGTTGGAGCATGGTATTGTTTATAACTTGTATGGTACTGTTTAAAACGTGCATGTGCTCTGTTGCAAAGTGCATGTTCACTGT
>CAZGVO010000004.1:0-133500 GCA_964529175.1 uncultured Bifidobacterium sp. | reverse complement strand
TAGTTGGAGCATGTTCATGTTTAAAACTCTCATGTTATTGTTTATAACTCCCATGATAACAGTTGCAAAGTGCATCTTCACTGTTAGTTGGAGCATGTTCATGTTTAAAACTCTCATGTTATTGTTTATAACTCCCATGGTAACTGTTGCAAAGTGCATGTTCACAGTTAGTTGGAGCATGGTTTTGTTTATAACTTGCATGGTACTGTTTATAACTCCCATGATAACAGTTGCGAAGTGCATGTTCACTGTTAGTTGGAGCATGTTTATGTTTTAAATTAGTGTAGATTTTGAGTAACGCCTAATCAAAAATTGTAAAACCGTTAATGAAAAAGTATTTGTTAATTAAGGAAGATGCCTCCGGCATGACTGGGCAGGAATGTGTGTTTGGGAATGGGCAATTAGCAATAGGCAAAATGGGAAATGAGAATTGGGAATAATTCGAGTGAGATTGCTTTTTCCGCTCGAGCGGAATCGCAATGACGGATATCGAATCACTTCGGCCGATAGCTATTAGCCTTCACTCAGAGACCGTTTATAGAATAACGAACAAAAACCCGTAACTATTATCTCACAAAAAAGGGAAAACCATACTTCGGCAAGCTCAGTAACCATACTTCGACAAGCTCAGTAACCGTACTAAGTATTGAATTACGCATGGTGTAAAAAATTCTTAAAACTAAGAACTAAGTACTATGAACTAAGTACTCCAAACTCCGAACTAAAAATCCGTAATTTATATAACAAATTAGTACTAATATGTAACGTTAGTGTTTTGCTTTATCTTCATTTTTGACTGATTATTAAACCATTACTAACCCCTAACTAATTATGAACAAAATAAGTGTAGCACTTACTGTTGTTATTTTACTATTTACTTTTTTTTCGGTAAAAGCTAAAAACAAAACAGTTTCCAATAAAAATGCAGTGGCATTGCAAAGTATCCAAAACAATAAATCGGATTTGCTTTTAAAGCGATTAGCGGTGATAAAAGAAATGGATAAAAGCCAAATGAATAAAGAAGAGTTGAATAGTTTATTAACCGAAGTGCGTGTAATTAATACGCAACTAGTGGCAGTAGATGGAGGTATTTTTATTTCGGCTGGCGCTTTAATAGTTATACTCATTGTGTTGTTATTTTTAGTGTAAATTGAAAAACGAGAACATAGATAAATTGCTCTTTGTCGAAAATGAGCATTTATCAAAACTACATCAAATAGTAAAAGATACGTTAGAGTCGGAAGAGCTAATAATTCATAATTTACTAAATCCAGCCATTGAAACCATTAGCCAAGGGCAACGCATTTCTGATAAGGTAGCGCAGTTTGGAGGGAGCTGGAAATTTATTATCCTATTTGGGTTAATATTTACAGTTTGGATTGTGTTTAATATACTGGCACTTGGAGTGTTTAAGTTCGATCCTTATCCATTTATACTCATGAATTTAATTTTATCGTGTATTGCTGCCTTGCAGGCTCCTGTAATATTAATGAGCCAAAACAGGCAAGAGGAAAAAGATAGGATGAGGGGCGAAAACGATTACATGATTAACCTAAAGGCCGAAATGCAAATACGAAGCCTACATCAAAAAATGGATTTATTGCTGGAAGAGCAAATAAAAACCTTGTTTGAAACCCAACAAAAACAATTTGACTTACTCAAAGAAATTAACTTAAAGCTTGATAAACTAAAACACGCAGGCTTTTAATATTCACTGTTTTTAAACCAACAAAACCATGCAAACCGAAGAAGATTTAAACAAAGAAATATTAACCATAACGATGGATATTAAAGAAAACCATCCTGAACTTTCGAAGTATTTAGATGAAATGCCTGTTACCATTCCTAATAAAGAAAACCCTGAAATTACCTTAAAAGCTTTAAAGGCTTATAAACATTCGCTAACTGAGCTATTAAGTAAATATGAGCAAGGGCACGACACTGTTGTACTAAAACCTTAATCATTTTAATAAGTGTGATTAATGTAACTTAATTCCATACATGTGTAATGCCTGCAATTAACTAATACCTCACCTTTGAAAAGTGTTACAATACACATTTAATACAAAAAGAAAATGACAAATTTAACCGAATTAAAAGGCAACTGGAACGAAACCAAAGGTAAACTTAAACAAAAATTTGCTTTACTAACTGATGATGATTTGCTACTGGTAGAAGGTAAGCACGATGAAATGATGGGTAAAATACAGGCGCGTTTAGGTAAAACCAAAGAAGAGATTCAAAAACTAATAGCCGATTTATAGTAACTATAATCAGATTATACTCAATACACAATAAATAATACACAAAATGAACATGAAAAAACAAATTATGAAAGCCATTGCAATAGGCTTTGTATCAATAAGTATTTTAGGTGCTTGTAACTCTCCTTCAAAAAAAGTAGAAAACGCACAAACCAATGTAAACGAAGCTAACAAAGAGTTAGACGAAGCCAATGTAGCCTACTTGGTAGAGGTAGATACTTACCGCAAAGAAGCTGCTGAAAAAATTAATGCTAACAATAAAAGCATAGCTGAGTTTAACGAACGCATAGCTAAAGAAAAAAGTGCTGCTAAAGCCGATTATCAAAAGAAAATAGCTGATTTAGAAACTAAAAATACTGACTTAGAAAAAAAATTGACTGATTACAAAGATGATGGAAAAGAAAATTGGGAAAAATTTAAAACTGAGTTTAACCAACAAATGACTGATTTAGGCGAAGCAATTAAAGGATTAACCATTAAAGATAAGAAGTAGTATGAAGAAATTAGCAAGTATTTTAGTAATAGTATTGAGCTTGTTTCAGTTAAATATTACAGCGCAAGAAAAATTTGGCAATGCACTTAATTTAGGTGTAGGTATAGGCGGCAGAACTGGTTATTATGGTTATGCAGCGCGTTCGTTACCAGTGTTTCATTTAAACTATGAGTTTGATGTAGCTAAAGATTTTACACTAGCGCCTTTTATCAGTTTTTCATCTTTTACCAACGATTATTATTGGGGTAATAATAATAACCCTTACAAGTATTATACTTACCGCGAAACCATTATTCCTATTGGTGTTAAAGGCTCTTATTATTTCGATAATTTACTTAAAGCCAATAAAAAATGGGATTTTTATTTAGCAGGCTCTCTTGGTTTTGCTATTATTAATCAAAGTTGGGACAATGGCTATAATGGCGATAAAAATTATTACCATGGTGGTAGTAACTTGTTTTTAGATATTCATATTGGAACGGAATATCACTTTAACAATAGTGTAGGTGCTTTCTTAGATTTATCGAGCGGTGTATCAACTATTGGTTTGGCTTTTCACGGTAGTAAATAAATAAAATTATGGGCAATATATTATATGCATTTGCGGTAGTATTAATCATATTATGGGCAATAGGTTTTTTAAGCTATAACGCTGGCGGCTTAATTCATGTACTTTTAGTAATTGCTTTAGTAGCCATTATTTTAAGAGTAATACAAGGCCGCAAATTATAAACAACAATTTTTTTAAAAATTTAATAAATAAACAAAATGAACAACGGTAAAGTAGTATTAGGAATGTTAGCAGGAGTAGCTGCTGGTGCAGTATTAGGAATTTTATTTGCTCCTGAAAAAGGATCGGTAACGCGTAGAAGAATTGCTCAAAAAGGTTCTGACACCATGGACGATTTAAAAGATAAATTGGATGAATTAATGGAAACATTAACCGATAAGTTTGAAGAAGTAAAGGAAGATGCAATGGATCTTTTTGAAAAAGGAAAAGAAAAAGTTGAAGCATCGAAATAAGCTATTAATTCATAAAAGAATTAACACTTAAATACACATAATTTATTTTGACTATAACAATGGAAATGGAAGAGAAATCAACATTTATGGAGCCTTTATTTGAAAGAGCAGAGGCCTATGGAAAAAGCAGTTTTGAGTTATTAAAACTAAACGCTTTAAAAAAATCAGCATCAATAATTTCAGTATTAACAGTACGTGTTATTTTAGTATTATTTATGGTTTTGGTTATCCTTAATTTGAATATTGGAGTAGCACTATGGCTTGGTAATGTATTAAACAATATATACTTTGGATTTTTTTGTATAGCTGCTTTTTACTTGGTTTTAGTGGGTATTTTATGTGTATTTTTAAATAAATTTATTCAAAAAAAAGTAAATAGGTCTATTATTAACCAAATACTTACTAAGTAATTATGGCAAAAATGGACTCAATAGAAAAACTAAATTTAGCAATTGCAGAAATGGAATTGAAACAAGCTGCCGATAAAGTTTTGTTGCAAGAGCAATTTAAAATTACTTATGCTAACTTATCTCCAGCTAATTTAATAAAAAATACATTTAAAGATTTAACTCACAACGATGAGTTTAAAGATGATATTTTAGATACAGCCATTGGCTTGGCTACAGGTTATTTATCAAAAAAAGTAATTATTGGCAATAGCCATAATCCTTTAAAACAGTTATTGGGCGTGGTATTGCAAATGACAGTTACCAATTTAGTTACCAATAATACCGATGCTATCAAATCAACTTTGATGGGTTTAATCAATAAATTTTCAAGCAAAAAAGATACTCCTGAATAACCTGGGTGTTAAATATATTTTTGTTGTCATTGTTATTTTACTAAGCTTTTATGCTACAGCACAAATAGTAAAAGATACTAGCAATTTTTACTATAAATTAGAAAAACGTGCTGATAAACATGTGTTTACCAGTATGGTTTACGATGTGATTTTTGAAAGTATTGATACCGTAGAAAACATTGAACCAAATAAATTTTTAAAGAAAAACGCGGTTAATCCTTTTTTGAAATACAAAGGAAAAGTCATCCGCGATATACGTGTAATTGTTCTTGATCCTTTCGGTTATTCAGTTAATAATTTTTATGGCGAAAGCCCTGACTATTTCGAGAAATTAGGTAATAAATACCACATAACTACCAAAGAACACATCATTAAAAATTTACTGCTTTTTAAACCTAACGAGCGTGTTGATGTATTAGCAATAACAGAAACAGAGCGCATTTTAAGGCTTTCGCCTTATACTTTTGATGCACGCATTTATATTCAAAAAAATAAAAATCCACTTTCTGATAGTATTGATATTTTAATAGTTACCCAAGATAGATGGACTGCCACTGCTAGTAGTAATTTTGATGTTACAGCTCCTAATGTAATAATTTACGATAAAAATATTTTGGGGTTTGGACATCAATATGAACAAGGTTTTGCATGGGATAATGGCAGGCAGCATTTATCAACATCTGGTAGGTATTCCATATTTAATATCAAAAAAACATACATAAGCGCTGCTGCATTTTACAGCACCGTGAAAGACAATAATCAGTTTGGTTTAAGTATTGAAAGGTTGTTTTTTTCACCACTAACCAAATGGGCTGGAGGTGTTAGTTCTACCAAATATTTAGGCGTTTATAATCAAACACATTATGAAACAGGTATAACCAATAGTTATGCCGTTAATTACAATACTTTTGATATTTGGGCAGCTAAAAGTTTTAGTCAAGCTAAAAACAAAGCCGAATCCATTAATAAACGAATTAGTAATTATATAGTTGGTACCAGGTACTTTAAAAGCGAGTATTTAGGCAGACCTTCATTTGCCATTGATACCGATAGGGTTAACAGAGATGAATCGTTATTTTTAATAAACTTAGGTTATTCCCAACGCAAGTATTACCGCGATAGGTATTTATTTCGTTATGGTGCTAACGAAGATATTCCACAAGGAAATGTGTTTGAAATAGTAGCAGGAACGCTAAAAAAAGAGTTGAATACCCTTGTTTATTACACTGGCGTTAAATATGGTACTGGAAAACATTTTAACAATTTTGGTTACCTCTCGTTAAGTGCAGGTTATGGTACTTTTTATAATTCAAATTACTTAAAAAATGGGGTGGTAAATTTTGATGTAAACTATTTTACTGATTTGCAGCAACTGCGTAAATGGTATTATAGGCAATTTGTAAGATTTAAATTTGTAGAAGGTATTGATAGAGAAAGCTATGAAAGTTTAAATTTAAATGGCTCTCAAATGTATGGGTTTAGCAGCAATAGCTTAAATGGAAAAAGCAAAGCCATTTTAAACTTAGAGTTTGTATTATACATGCCATATAAGTTTATTGGTTTTCAGTTTGCACCAGTTTTGTTTTATAGTGTTGCAGGATTGGCAAATAATTTTGGAAGTATGTTTAGCAATACATTTTATCAAGCTTTTGCCATTGGAGTGCTTATACGAAATGAGTATTTGGTAAGCAGCACTTTTGAACTTTCTATTGGTTTTTACCCATTCATGCCAGGCACTGCCGATAATAGTTTTGCCGCTAATCCAATAAGTAATTATAACATAAAAGCCCGCGACTATTTTATAACCAAACCTGAGTTGGTTTTGTATAAATAAATAATAAACATAACTAAATGAAACATCCAATACTTTCACACATACAAACTTATCCAACCGAAAAAATAAGTAAGTTAAAAGCTAAACAGAAAATGATAGCATTAACAGAAACATTGATTCAAATTCAGGATAAGTTATTTGCACAACAAAAATATAAAGTACTGATAATACTGCAAGGAATGGATACTGCCGGGAAAGACAGTGCGGTAAAGCATGTTTTTTATGGTGTAAATCCAGCAGGGTGTAATGTAAAATCGTTTAAAGCACCAACACAAGAAGAACTTGCACATCATTTTTTATGGCGCATAAGTAATCATTGTCCTGCTAAGGGAATGATTCAAATATTTAATCGTTCACAGTACGAAGATGTGTTGATTCCGTTAATGAATCAAACATTAACTAAAAATCAGTTTGAGGAAAGATGTAGTGAAATAAATAACTTTGAAACGGGTTTAATCAATAATGATACCATTTTGATAAAGTTTTTTCTGCATATTTCGCAAAATGAACAGTTGAAAAGATTGGAAGAACGTAAAACTAATACTTCTAAAAAATGGAAGTATCAGAAAGGCGATGTGAAAGATATTGCCAATCATGATGCTTTTTTAGAAGCTTATCAGAATGTAATTAAACATTGCTACAAACCCGCTAATTGGTATGTAGTTCCAGCAGATAAAAAGTGGTATAAAAATTATTTCATTTTAGATAAAATTGTTAAAACCCTTCAAGAGTACAAAATTGAATATCCGAGTTAGTTATTTGGAGATTGGTTGATTTAGAGATTGGGAGATTGGTTTCACGCAAGGCGTGATTGATTAAGAGATTGATGTCCCGATAAATCGGGAGTTGAATTGCTATATTGTTGTATTACTTTTGCCTAATGCCAGAAGTTAGAAGCTAAAACCAAAAACCATCACATGAAAAAGTTAACTAAAAGCATCATCAAAAATATATTCAAGCCGCGTAAAGCTGATTCTCATAAAGGCAATCATGGACATGCGTTAATAATTGCAGGAAATTTAGGTAAAATGGGTGCGGCTGTTATTACTTCAAAAGCTTGCTTGCGCTCTGGAGCAGGATTGGTTACAGTTAATATTCCTGAAGAAGAAAGGTTTATTATTCAAACTGCCTTACCTGAAGCTATGGTTAATTTTAGAACCGATTTCGGTAATGATTTAGAAAATTATTCAGCCATTGCCATTGGTCCAGGATTAGGGTTAAATGAAGTTAAACTTATTTCAGCAGTATTCAATAATTCGCAATGCCCTTTATTGCTTGATGCAGATGCTTTGAATATGTTAGCTGCTGATAAAAAATTGTTTGCTAAAATTCCACCGCAAACCATTATCACTCCTCATCCCAAAGAGTTTGATAGATTATTTGGCGTGCATGTAAATCATCAAGAAAGAATTCTCACTGCTGTTAATCAAGCTAAGTTCCTGAATATAATTATAGTACTTAAAGGTGCTAAAACCATTATTACTTATAATGGAATTGTTTATTTTAACACAACAGGTAATGCTGGTTTGGCAAAAGGTGGTTCAGGTGATGCTTTAACTGGAATCATTACCGCTTTTTTAGCTCAAGGTTATGAACCTTTTAAGGCTGCTCAATTGGGAGTTTTTATGCATGGTTTGGCTGCTGATTTATCTTTAAAAAAACAAAGTGTAGAAAGCTTATTTATAAGCGATGTGATTGAAAATATGGGTAAAGCTTTTAAAAGTATTTATCCAAGTTAAACATGTGATTTATATAATAACTTCTGTTTTTAGTGTAATATAAAAACCTTCTTTGCTCATCATATTTGTAAGGCATTTTTAAATAATTAAAAAGCAATCCTTATGAATATAATTGAAGCTTTAAATTGGCGCTATGCTACTAAGCGCATGAATGGAAAAACCATTCCAAAAGACAAATTACAAATTATTTTAGATGCCATTTATTTAGCGCCTTCTTCATACGGTTTACAACCATATTCTATAGTAGTTATTGAAAATTTGGAGTTGATGAAAAAAATTCAACCCATAGCTTATATGCAACCTCAAATAACGGAGGCTTCTGTATTATTCGTTTTTGCAGCTTGGGATTGTTTAACCCAACAAAAAATTGATGAATACATTACTCATGTGGCTAAAGTAAGAAACATGAGTGAAGATAGCTTAAAACGCATCAAAGAAGAAATGGGTAATTTACTTAAAAATACTGCCGAAGAAAACTTTTGCTGGCATGCCAAACAATCGAGCATTGCTTTAGGTGTGGCCTTATGTGCAGCCGCTTTAGAACAAATTGATGCAACTCCAATGGAGGGCTTTAACAATGTTGATTTAGATGAAGTATTGCAATTAAAAGAACGCGGTTTACGTAGTGTAGCCATTATGGCTTTAGGTTACCGGGATATTGAAAACGATCCTTTAGTGAATTTACCTAAAGTTCGCAGAAATAAAGAAGAGTTATTCATTTCCATTCAATCAGAAATTGGCTTTACTGCCAGTAATATCAATAATATTTAATCAATTAAGAATATAAACAAATTATGAAACCACAAATAGGAATTTCAGAAAAACACTTATCAGTAAGCATTGAAATGCTTTCAACTATATTAGCTGATGAAATGGTTCTTTATGTAAAAACACGCAAGTTCCATTGGAATGTATCGGGCGAAAGTTTTATGGAACTACACAAACTTTTCCAAAATCAATATACAGAGTTGGAAGAAACCATTGATTTAGTAGCTGAACGTATTAGTAAATTAGGTGGAAAAACCATTGGTACTATGCACGAATTTGCTAATTTAACAAGACTTAAAGAATCGCCCAATAAATATCCTAATCAAAAAGATATGATGAAAGAGTTGCTTAGCGATTATGAAACATTGATAGTTGAAATTAGAAAAGATATTGAAACCTGTAACGAAAAAAATAAAGATGCAGGAACCGTTGATTTTTTAACTACTGTTATGGAACAACATGAAAGCACAGCTTGGGTTTTACGCAGGTATTTAAACTAATTATTAGCCATGAATAATCCTTTGGCTGAATTAACTTCAAAAATAGATAGTGCGCCTGAAGCGCCCGGTAAAAGTAGGCCAAAGCCTATTGAAAAAAGTAACTATATCCAAAATTTATTGGTTGATATAGCTACTTTTTGGCTTTTTGTAATGCGCTTTTTTAAGGAAATGTTTCAACCGCCTTTTGAGGTGAATGAAACACTTAAACAATCGTATTTAATTGGCTATAAATCGTTGACATTAGTTGGCATTACAGGCTTTATAATGGGATTGGTGTTAACCATACAATCTAGGCCAACTCTTGCTGAGTTTGGTGCTGAATCGTGGTTACCAGCCATGATTTCAGTTTCTATTGTTCGTGAAATTGGTCCGGTAATAACGGCTTTAATTTGTGCTGGAAAAGTGGGTTCAGGTATTGGTGCTGAGTTAGCTTCTATGCGTGTTACCGAACAAATTGATGCCATGGAAGTATCAGGCACCAATCCATTTAAATACATTATAGTTACTAGGGTTTTAGCTACTACATTCATGTTGCCTATTCTTACTATTTTTAACGATGTTATTTCTATGCTTGGTTCATTTGCAGGCGTTAATATAAAAGGCGATGTAAGTTTTTACTTATACTTTTCTCAAGCTTTTGCGCAATTAAGTTTTACCGATGTATTTCCTTCACTGATCAAAACTGTTTTCTTTGGTTTATCTATAGGGTTAATAGCTTGTTATAAAGGTTATAACTCCAATAAAGGCACCGAAGGCGTTGGGCAAGCAGCAAATTCATCGGTGGTTGTAACTTCACTTATGGTTTTTGTTATTGATATAATAGCCGTTCAAATAACCAGTTTATTTATTAACTAATGGAAAAACCTAAAGACGAATCTGTCATTCAAATTGAACATTTAAAAAAATCATTTGGCTTAAACCAAGTGTTGGTCGATATTAATTTAAATATTCAAAAAGGCGAAAATGTAGTGGTTTTAGGCAAATCAGGAAGTGGCAAATCTGTTTTAATTAAATGCATTGTGGGCCTTATAAATGCTGATGAAGGCATTTTAAAAGTGTTTGAAAATGATATCAATGGTTTGGATAATGATGCATTGAATGCATTGCGCAAAAAAATTGGTTTTTTATTTCAAAGTGGTGCTCTTTACGATTCCATGTCGGTTAAAGAAAATTTGGCTTTTCCCTTACGAGATTTAAAAGATTTAACCAGTGCCGATAAACAAAGTAGGATAGAGGAAGCGCTTACCAATGTTGGCCTTTTAGATGTAATTGATAAAACGACATCAGAACTTTCGGGAGGTATGCGCAAACGTTTAGGCTTAGCCCGAACCTTAATTTTAAAGCCCGAAATAATGCTTTACGATGAACCAACCACAGGTTTAGACCCTATTACTTCAAAAGAAATAAGTGAACTTATTTTAACCGTTCAAAAACAATACAATACTTCATCTATCATCATAACCCACGATATGGCTTGTGCTAAAATAACAGCCAACCGTATTGTTATTTTTAAAGATGGAAAAATATTAACCGAAGGCACTTATCAAGAACTCGAAAAATCGGAAGATGCTTGGGTAAAATCCTTCTTTATGTAATATATTGATAAACAGTCTATTATATATTTAATCATAAGTAACAGTAAATCAAATAATTATGCAAAAGCAATCAATCAATAAAATAAAACTAGGAATATTTGTAGCCATAGGGGTAGCCTTATTTTTAGCAGGTATATACTATATAGGTGAAACTAAAAAACTGTTTAGTACCACCTTTAGAATAAGTGCCATGTTTAAAGATGTAAATGGACTGCAAGTTGGCAATAATGTACGTTTTGCTGGTATCAATGTGGGTACTATTGAAGCCATTGAAATCATAACAGATTCTACCGTTAAGGTTGATATGATTCTTGATGTTAAAACACAAAAATTTATAAAGAAAGATGCCAAAGCAATTATTGGTTCTGATGGATTAATGGGCAATAAAATAATGAATGTTTCGCCAGGAACAGCCGCATTCGCTATGGTTGATAATGGTGATATGATTGGCACCACCATTCCAATTAGTTTAGATGATATGTTGCTAAAACTAAAGAACACTACTGATAATGCAGCTTTAATTACAGATGATTTAGCTGCCATCATGGGTAATATTCGTTCAGGTAAAGGTACCATAGGTAAATTATTTATGGATACTGTTTTTGCTGATAACTTGGATAAAACCATAATAAACGTAAAACAAGGTACTAAAGGCTTTAAACAAAACATGGATGCCGCTAAAAGTAGTTTTTTATTAAGAGGATTTTTTAAAAAGAAAGATAAAAAAGACAAAAAATAGCCATGAGACGAGATAATAAAAAACACACAGAAAATAAGCCTATAAAAGATACCAAAGATTTTCAACTTACAGCATTTGATGAAAATGACAATAAGATAGTTGACGTATTATTATATCCCCCAAGTGATGATATTTACAATAATTTGGTAGAGGAAACCAATATTGACCCAGAAGACATTACCAAAAGTAAACGCATGGTGGAAGATGCAGGTAAATGGAATGAAAAGGACTTTGATGAAGACATGGCTGGAGATGATTTAGACGTGCCTGGCAGTGAATTAGATGATGAACAAGAAGATATAGGCAACGAAGATGAAGAGAATAATTATTACAGCTTAGGGGGAGATAATCATGATGATTGAGGTTTTTGAGAGATGAGATGTGAGAGTTGGGAAATGGGACTTGTGAGATAAGATTTAGGAAATTTGAAATAAAAAATGTGAGATTGATGTAAAGAAAAACATTTATTAACCACCTATTTATTGACTCAGCCATTCAAACTTTTTCTCAATCATTAATCATAAATCAAAAGTCAAAAATCAGCAAATAATTTCTAAATTGCCGCCTCAAATTTTTAGAAAATGAAAAGAATAGTTACAAGTTTACTACTTTTATTGATACTAGGTGTAGAGGTATCAAAGGCCGATGAGGGCATGTGGTTTTTAATGTCTATCAAGCGTTTAAACCACCGCGATATGCAAAAAATGGGCTTACAGTTAACAGCAGAAGAAATTTATGCCATTAACAACAGCTCTTTAAAAGATGCCATTGTGCAATTTAATGGCGGTTGTACTGCCGAGTTAATTTCGAAAGATGCATTGGTTTTAACTAACCACCACTGCGGATACGATGCAATAGCTGAGTTATCAACTCCAGAAGCTAATTATTTAAAAAACGGTTACTGGGCTGCTTCAAAAGATAAAGAATTGAAGCCTAAAAGCTTATTTGTTAGATTCTTTGTTAGAATGGACGATGTTAGCCAACGTATTTTATCAAAAGTAAATCCTCAAATGACTGAGGCTGATAGAGATAAAGCCATTGCTGACGAAATAGCTTTGATTGAAAAAGAAAACAACGAAGGAGGAAAATACACAGTATCAGTACGTTCGTTTTTTCAAGGCAATGAGTTCTACTATTTTGTTTACCAAGATTATAAAGATGTGCGCTTTGTAGGAACTCCACCTGAAAGCATTGGTAAATTTGGTGGCGACACTGATAATTGGGAATGGCCTCGTCAAACTGGCGATTTTTCTATGTTTAGAATTTATGCTGATGCAAACGGAAATCCTGCTGAATATTCGGTAAACAATGTGCCATTAAAACCTAAAAAATATTTAACAGTAAATACAGGTGGTGTGAAAGAAAACGATTTTGCTATGATTTTAGGTTATCCTGGAAGAACCAATCGTTGGATGCCTGCTGGCGGGATTGAACAAAATGTAAAATTTGCTTATCCAGCTTGGGTTGAAGGTTCAAAAACTGGTATGGACAACATGAAAAAATACATGGTTCAAAGCGATAAATTGAATTTAATTTATGCCTCAAAATACGCTGGTGTAGCTAATTATTGGAAAAACCGTCAAGGTATGATTGATGCTTTAACCAAATTTGGAACTGCAAAATCAAAAGCGGAGCAAGAAGCTAAATTTAATGCTTGGGCTAATAAACCTGCTAATAAAGCTAAATACGGAACTGTAGTTGAAAAAATTAACGCTTACTACAAGCTTACCAACGAAAAAGCACGTCACGATAATTACTTACAACAATTGTTAAGAACATCATCATTTGGTTTTATTTCAAGAGGTTTTGGTAAACAATTAGCTAATTATGCAGCAGCTGATGCAGCTGGCAGAGAAAAAATGAAACCAGAGATGACAGCTGAGGTAAAATCATTTTTCGAAGAAATGCACTTACCTGCTGAAAAAGATATTTTAAAAGCGCAGCTAGCATTATATAGCGCTAAATCAGTTGGTTATCCATTAGCTCCGTCAGTAATTGCTATGGGTAAAAATTTTGATGCTTATGTAAACGCAATGTTCACCATGAGTATTTTTACTTCAGAGGAAAAATTGATGGCATTTTTAGATGCACCTTCAAAAGGTCAAGTAACCAACGACCCAATCTATGCATTATCAAGCGATTTAATTACACATTTAGGTTTTAAATCGGATGAAGTTACTAAAGCTCAAAACGACTTCTTAGCTTCATATCGTTTGTTGGTTGAAGGTTTAAGAGAATCAAAATTGGCAACCATTCAATATCCAGATGCAAACTCAACTTTACGTTTAACTTACGGAAAAGTGCGTGCTTTACCAGCAGATAAAAGAAATGATGCTAAAGTAAATTACTACACCACCATGGAAAGTATGGTAAAAAAATATAAAGCTGGCGATGCTGAGTTTGATTTACCAGCACGTTTATTAGAACTTTACAAACAAAAAGATTTTGGTAAATACGCTGATGCAAAAGGTTATATGCCTGTTTGCTTTTTAACTGATAACGATATTACTGGTGGTAATTCAGGTTCGCCTGTATTAAACGGTAAAGGTCAGTTAATTGGTTTAGCTTTTGATGGTAACATTGAAGCTATGGCTGGTGATGTTATTTTTGATAAAAAATTACAAAGAACCATCAATGTGGACATTCGTTATGTACTTTGGGTAATTGAAAAATACGCAGGTGCAAAACACATTGTTGATGAAATGGATATTATAAATAACTAATTATCATATAATTGCAAAGCATGAAAAATAGTATTTTAGTTTTGTCAATGGTATTAAGCTTAGTGGCTTGTGTCAACGATTCAAGGTCAAAATTACCTACTTCGGGTAATTTTGGTGCTGAGGTAAAAACCGATTCGTTAAAAACAGTAAGTGATGTAGTTAATATATTACAAACTCAAACAGAAGCTAACGTAAATGTAACTGGAACTATTGAAAAAGTATGCAAAGGCGAAGGCTGCTGGTTAACTTTAGAAAACAAAGGTGGTGAAGCTTTATTTATTGAAATAGAAAAAAAAGCGTTTGTATTACCTAAAAACATTGAAGGTAAAATAGCTACTGTAACTGGCAAAGCTGTTAAGGAAACCAACAATGGCAAAACAGAAATAAAAGTTTTAGCTACTGCAATTAATATAAAATAGTTTAGTAAAAGCCAAAAAATGAAAAAGCCTTCCATTGAAAAATGGAAGGCTTTTTTTATGATTTGTAAAAATTAGGTTAACAATAGTTGATTTTGTCAACTATTGATTAATTCAACTATATTTGCCACCACAAATGGAAGATAAAACAAACTGCAAATCGGATTTTGGTACTCCATTGGCCTATAAATTTACCCTTTTGGCCAAAAATTATTATGGTGCAGCTGCTGCGCATTTTACTGATTTTGATTTTGATAAATACTTTTATGTATTAATGGTTATTGGTAATCACGAAAAAATTACCCAACAATGTTTAGCCAAATATTTTGATATAGATAAAGCAAGTATTGTTCGCATCATTGATTATTTAACCGAAAAAGGACTGGTAATTCGCGAAAAAAATGCACTTGATAGGAGGGAGCACATGATAGTTTGTACTGAAAAAGGCAAAACTTATCTACCTAAAATAAACGAAGCCTTTAATTTGGTAAACAATTCGGCCTTTAAAAACTTTACTGAGCAAGAGCAAATTTTATTTTTTGAAATGCTCAATAGAATGCTTGAAAATATTTCGGGTTTACCAGCCGAGTACTACGAATTAAAATATGTAAAATCAAATAATGTAAGCAAATAGAAGCTTATTATAATTTTAAACAATAAACATGACTAAAAAACAAATTATAACTTATTCAGTAATTATAGCCATAGTAGCCTTATTGGCCTATCCTAAAATTTTTCCTAAAACCGAAGCAGGAGCTTCAGGAGCAAAAGGTGGTAAGCCTGCTGCTGCTCCTGTAAAAGTGAGTGTGGTAGTTGCTCAAAAACAAAGTGTATCAAGTTCGGTGCAAGCCATTGGTAATATTATGGCTGATGAAGAAGTAGAGTTACATGCCGAAACGCAAGGTAGAATTACCAAAATTAGTTTTACTGAAGGTGCTGTGGTGGCTAAAGGCAAACAACTTATCAAAATTTATGATGGCGATTTACAAGCGCAGCTAAACAAAGCGTTGATTAACAAAAAGCTGAAACAAGAAACTGAAAAACGCAATAAACAATTGCTAGATAAAGGAGGAATTAGCCAAGAAGCTTATGATTTATCGCTTACAGACTTAAATTCAATAAATGCAGATATTGAGATACTTAAAGAAAGTATTAAGCACACAGAAATTGTAGCACCATTTAGTGGTAAAATAGGTTTAAAATATGTAAGTGAAGGTTCGTTTGTTAATTCGGCTTCTAAAATTGCCTCTATCCAAAAAATTGATAGGATAAAAATTGAATTTTCGGTTCCCGAAAGATATGTTGCCCAAATTAGCAATGGCACCGAAATTAATTTTACGGTTGAAGGAATTCAAAAAACTTTTAAAGCTAAAATTTATGCCATTGAACCAAAGGTAGATGTGGTAAATAGAAATGTGGTTTTAAGAGCCATTTGCGAAAATAGCAATGGTGTTCTTTTACCTGGATTATTTGCTAAAGTAAATGTGCCATTGAATGATAAAGAAGGTGTATTTTTAATTCCAACACAGTCGGTGGTGCCAATTTTAAAAGGACAAAAAGTATTTGTGGTAAAAGGCGATTCAGCTGTTGAACAGAAAGTTGAAGTAGCTGGAAGAAACGATTTAAATGTAGAAATTGTAAGTGGTTTAAAAACTGGTGATTCGGTAATTGTAAGTGGAATTATACAAATGAAACAAGGAGTTAAGGTGAAGTTTTAAATGTTGAATGATGAATTGTGAGTTGAGCGTTGAGAAATGAGCACTGAGAAATGGGAATTGAAAAGTGGGAAATTTAACTAAACAACAATTTATCTTTAATTCCACAGGCTGAAGCCATATGGCAATTCATTAATAAGCAAACAGCAATTTAACAATCTCTAAATCAAACAATCACTAAATCATAAATAAAAAAAATGAGTTTATCAAGTGTAAGTATAAGTAGGCCAGTATTAGCAACGGTTATGTCGATAGCCATTGTATTATTTGGTGCTATTGGATATAAATATTTAGGTGTGAGGGAATTTCCTTCCATCGACCCACCAATTATAACGGTAAGAACAAGTTATACAGGTGCCAATGCCGAAATTATTGAATCGCAAATTACAGAGCCATTAGAAAAATCAATTAATGGAATTGCGGGCATTCGTTCCATTTCGTCTGCCAGTAATTTAGGAACTAGTAATATTACTGTGGAGTTTAACTTAGATGCAAATTTAGAAGAAGCAGCTAACGATGTGCGTGATAAAGTTTCGCAAGCTGTTAGGCAATTACCGCAAGATATTGATGCACCTCCGGTAGTTAGTAAAGCCGATGCAAACTCAGATGCTATTTTGGGTATGACCATTCAAAGCGATAATAAAAACCAATTACAGGTAAGTGATTATGCCGAAAATGTGTTGTTAGAAAAACTACAAACCATTCCAGGAGTTAGTACTATTCAAATTTGGGGACAAAAACGTTATGCCATGCGTTTGTGGTTAAATCCTGCTAAACTTTCGGCTTTAGGAGTTACGGCTTTGGATGTAAAACAAGCTTTAGATAGAGAAAATGTGGAGCTTCCAGGAGGTAAAATAGAGGGAAATACCACCGAGTTAACTGTAAAAACGGTTGGTAAATTTACCACTGAAGAACAGTTCAATAACTTGATTATTAAAGCCGATGATACCAAAACCATTAAGTTAATAGATGTTGGTTACGCTATTATAGGAGCAGAAAACGAAGAGACTATTTTAAAAGAATCAGGTATTCCAATGATTGGTTTGGGCATTGTACCTCAGCCAGGTGCTAATTATATTGAAATAGCGGATGAGTTTTATAAACGTTTTGAGCAAATAAAAAAAGAAGTTCCCAAAGATTTTAAACTGAATGTATCCATTGATAATACTAAGTTTATCAAAACATCTATTACCGAGGTAAAAGAAACTTTATTAATAGCTTTTATATTAGTTGTATTAATTATTTTCTTGTTTTTCAGAGATTGGTTAATTGCTTTTAGGCCATTAATTGATATTCCTGTTTCGTTAATTGGTGCATTTTTTATCATGTACTTGGCAGGTTTTTCTATTAATATTTTAACCTTATTAGCCATAGTGTTAGCTACAGGTTTGGTGGTAGATGATGGAATTGTAGTAACCGAAAATATTTTTAAAAAAATAGAAGAAGGTCTTTCACCTCGCGAAGCAGCAATTAAAGGTTCAAACGAAATATTTTTTGCGGTAGTTTCTACTTCCATTACGTTAGCAGTGGTTTTTTTACCAATTATTTTCTTACAAGGTTTTGTGGGTAGGTTATTCCGCGAGTTTGGAGTGGTGGTAGCTGGTGCGGTGTTAATTTCTGCATTTGTTTCGCTTTCGTTAACGCCTATGTTAAATGTATTTTTAACTAGAAAAGACCATAAAAAACGCAGTAATTTTTATATCAAAACTGAACCATTTTTTGAAGGATTGAACAATGCTTATAAAAAATCGTTAGATGTGTTTTTTGAACGTAAATGGTTGGCATTGGTAATTATTTTGGTTTCATTTGGCTTAATATTTTTAATTGGAAATACCATCCAAAGTGAGTTAGCTCCTCTTGATGATAGAAGTGTAATGCGCATAAGCTCAACAGCTCCCGAAGGTGCATCATACGAGTTTATGGATAATTACCAAGATAAAATTACTCAACTGATTTTAGATTCAGTTCCTGAAAAGAAAATTATTATCTCTGTTACAGCGCCAGGTTTTGTTGGTAGCGGAGCGGTAAATACTGGTTTTAATAGAATTATATTAAACGACCCTGATGAACGCAAACGTTCGCAACAGCAAATAGCTGATATGCTCACCCGAAATTTAAAGAATTTTCCTGATGCTAAATCATTTGTAATTCAAGATCAAACCATTAATGGTTCAGGCGGTTCGCGTGCTGGTTTACCTGTTCAGTTCATTTTGCAAAATCAAGATTTTAGTAAAATTCAACAATACCTTCCAAAGTTTATAGAAGCAGTATCGGCTAATAAAACTTTCCAAGGGTTTGATGTAAATTTAAAGTTCAATAAACCCGAATTGGTAATTACCATTGATAGAGACAAAGCCAAAAGTTTGGGTGTTTCGGTTCAAAGTGTTGCGCAAACATTACAATTGGCATACAGCGGTTTGCGTTATGGATATTGTACGCAACAAGGAAAACAGTATCAAGTTATTGGTCAAATGGACAGAGAAAACCGTGATGAACCTTTGGATTTAAAATCGCTTTACGTTAAAAATGATGCAGGTAAAATGATTCAATTAGATAATGTGGTGCAAATTACAGAACAAAGTAGTCCACCTCAATTGTATCATTATAATCGTTACAAAGCAGCAACTGTTTCGGCAGGTTTAGCACCCGGTAAAACCATTGGTGATGGGATAAAGGAAATGGAAAAAATCTCGAAAAAGGTGTTAGACGAATCGTTTACTACCGATTTGGCTGGTCCTTCTCGCGATTTTTCTGAAAGTTCGTCAAATACCACATTTGCCTTTTTATTGGCTTTGGTATTGGTTTATTTGGTATTAGCAGCTCAGTTCGAAAGTTTTATCGACCCTTTAATCATTATGATTACTGTTCCAATGGCTTTAGCTGGAGCATTAATTTCATTGTGGTATTTTAACCAAACCATCAATATTTTCAGTCAAATTGGAATCATTGTTTTAATAGGTTTGGTTACTAAAAATGGAATTTTAATTGTAGAATTTGCCAACCATCAAAAAGAAAGTGGTTTGAAAACCATTGAAGCTGTGAAACTTGCAGCAGTTCAGCGTTTGCGCCCCATTATGATGACCAGCTTGGCTACCATTTTAGGTGCTTTGCCAATTGCTTTAGCTTTAGGTGCTGGCGCAAAAAGTAGAACCGCTATGGGTATAGTAATTATAGGTGGTTTGTTGTTTTCAGGTTTTTTAACTTTATACGTAATTCCTGTTATGTACAGTTATATTTCTCGTAATAAAAAATCAAAAACCAATGTAGAATCAACCGAAGAAATTTCGGCTTAATTAAAAATGAAATTCATGTTGTTAAATAAATTGTTTTCAAATAAAATAGTAACAGTTTTTGTTTTAAGTTTTGTATTTATTGGAGCAAAAGCCCAGCAAATACTTACTTTAAACGAAGCTTTAAAATTGGCTTTGGCCAATAATTATTCCATTCAATTGGCTAAAAACGAAGCAGAAATTTCTCAAAATAGCAATTATGCGGGCGCTGCTGGCATGTTGCCAACTGTTGCTGCTACTGCTAGCCAAGATAATGTGGTAAATAATACCCAACAAAAGTTTTTAAATGGAACTGAAAACAATAAAGATGGTGCTAAATCTAATCAGTTAAATGCTGGAGTAGAATTAGGTTGGACAATTTTTGATGGTTTAAAAATGTTTGCTACTAAAAATAAGTTGAATCAATTACAAGCCATTGGCGAATTGAGAATGCGCGCTCAAATAGAGCAAAATTTTAGCCGTATTATTCGTGCTTATTTCGATATTGTTCAAAACAAAAAACAATTAATTGCTTTGCAACAAAGTGTAACTATTTCAACCGATAGGCTGAAGTTGGCTAACGATAAATTAGCTGTTGGAAAAGTATCAAAAACCGAGGTTTTAAAAGCGCAAGTTGATTTAAATGCCGATAAATCGGCCTTGATGAAACAACAAAATTTGGTGCAAAATGCCAAAGCCAATTTAAACCAATTATTAGCCCGCGACTTAACCACCGATTTTGAGGTAGATGACAAAATTGAAATCAATAAAGATTTAAAACTAGCTGATTTGCAAAGCAAAGCACAAACTCAAAATACCAACTTAATGATTACTAAAAAAAATTATCAAGTATCGGCATTTACCATTAATGAAATTAGGGCTGAGCGCATGCCAACGGTTCAATTAAAAACAGGCTATAACTATAACAAACAAAACTCTGAAGCAGGTTTTTTACAATCGAGCCAAACCAATGGCTACCATTATGGTGCGGCTTTAAGTTTAAATGTATTCAATGGATTTAGCGTAGATAAACGTTTGCAAAATGCAAGGCTAAGTTTAAAATCAACTGATTTTGTGTTAAAAGATAGCTTAACAAAACTGGATTTGGCTATACAACAAAACTATAATTCGTACGCCATGGCTTTGCAATTACTTCAATTTGAAACTGAAAATGTAACAGTAGCTCAAAGTAATTTTGATTTAGCCAATGAGCAATATAAAGTAGGAGTAATTACTGCTTTAGAATTACGCGATGCGCAACAAAACCTAGTATTAAGCCAAACCCGTTTATCTGCCTCGCAGTACGATGCCAAAGTAGCTGAAACCGAACTTTTAAGACTTACTGCCGAAATATTGAAAGTGGTTGGTAATTAGTTAATTACAAATAACTTTAGTTTCTTCTATTTTCAATTTGTTTTTTCTTGAATTTGCTACTAAATAGCTAGTTAACAATACTGGGCTAAATTTATTTTAAAAAGTAATTCCATAAGCTTACTTTTATAGCCTCAAAGTATGTTACAAAAGTTAAGTATAAAAAATTACGCTATTATTAAGCAAGTTGAAATTGAATTTCATAAAGGCTTAAATATTATAACTGGTGAAACTGGTGCTGGAAAATCTATTTTAATGGGTGCATTGGGTTTGGTTCTTGGTGAAAGAGCTGATGCCAAAGCTATTATGAATGGAGAGGAAAAGTGTGTTATAGAATCTCATTTTTATATTAAACCGTATAAACTGCAAACTTTTTTTAGCGAAACAGAGCTTGATTACGATGACAATTGCATTATTAGACGCGAAATTACATCTAACGGAAAATCAAGAGCTTTTGTAAACGATACACCTGTAAACTTAAATCAATTAAAGGATTTAGGTGCACTTTTGGTTGATATTGTTAGTCAACACGAAACTTTGGCTTTAAATGATTTGGTTTTTCAACTTTCAATAGTGGATGCAATTGCTGAAAATGATGAGCTTTTAGCCGATTACAAACAAACATTTAATACCTTCAAAAAAGCTGAAAAACAATTAGGCGAATTAATTGAAAAAGAAGCAAAATCAAAGCAAGACGAAGATTATTTTAAGTTTATTTTAAACGAATTGGTAGATGCTAATTTGCAAGAAAATGAACAACCTGAACTAGAGGAAAACCTAAATATTTTAAGCAATGCTGAGGAAATAAAAGCAGCTACTTATAATGCTTACGCTTCATTAGATATGGCAGAGCCAAGTTTAATTGATCAATTGCGCAGCATAAAAGGCAGTTTAGCTCCTGTAATTAAACATAACAAAGCCATTGGCGAGTTAAGCAATAGAATGGAGCAATGTATTGTAGAACTGAAAGATATAGCTGCCGAGTTAGACGAAATAGCCGATAAAACACAAGCCAATCCTGATGAATTAGCTAGTGTTGAGGAGCGTTTGCAGTTATTGTATAATTTGCAAAAAAAGCACCGCGTTGTTACCAATGCTGAATTATTGCAATTGCAACAAAAACTAGAAAACGATTTATTAGCAACGGTTTCGTTACAAACTGAAATAGAAAATTTAAATGTACGATTGGTAGAGTTAAAAGCTGGTTTAATTAGCAAAGCACAACATTTAAGTAAAAAGCGTACCGAAATTATTCCATTAATTGAGCAAAAAGTAAAAGAACTTTTGTTACAAGTAGCTATGCCAGATGCTAGTTTGCAAATAAGTAATGAAACGTTAACTGATAATGAGCTAAATGCAGTTGGAATAGATAAAATTGAATTTTTATTCGCGGCTAATAAAGGCTCTAGTTATCAACCCATAAATAAAGTTGCAAGCGGTGGAGAGTTAAGCCGATTGATGCTTTGTATCAAATCGTTAATTAGCGAAAAAGTAAATTTGCCAAGTATTGTTTTTGATGAAATTGATACCGGAATTAGTGGAGAGGCTGCTTTAAAAGTATCGGAAGTGTTAAAAAAACATGCTTTAAAACACCAAGTTTTAGCCATTACGCATTTACCGCAAATAGCTGCAAAAGCTGATGCTCATTTTAACGTTTATAAGCAAAGTGGAACAGATAAAACGTACTCAAATATTAGATTACTTGATAAACTGGAACAAATTAATGAAATTGCTGTTATGTTGAGCGGAAATAATCCAACAGAACAAGTTTTATTAGCCGCCAAAGAATTGATGAATAACTAGTATTTGATGAAGGAAAAATTTATTACATATAAACAACAAATTATGCTATTTTTTTTATGGCTGTCTGTTATTTCGTTGTTTGTAATTGATTCATTTAGAGTCCTTTCTAGTATTGCTATGATTGGCTTTACTTTAACTGGTTTGTTATCAGCGCATCCTAAAAATTGGTTTAAAAATTTACAATTAAATAAGCCTCTTTTATTTTTAGTAATTAGTTTCTTAGTGTTAATTCCCTCTGTTTTATATTCAAGCAACTTAAAATATTTTGGCTTAAGAATTCAAATTTTGTTACCATTTTTGGTAATGCCATTTGCTTATGCGCAAACAGTTGAGTTTTCTGAAAAGCAAAAAAAGTTAATTTCTTACACTTTTATTTTTGGTGTTTTGGTTACTGCCATTCAAGCGTTGGTTTATTATTATAATCACCAATGCGAAGTAAATCAGGCTTATTTAGAAAGTAGGGTTATGCCAACCGCTATTTCGCATCATCCAACTTATAGTTTAATGTGTGCTTTTTCTATCTATTTGTTATATAATGCATTTAAGGTTGAGAAAAACATTAACCTAAAGTTTTTTTTAGTTGCAATTACACTTTTCTTGGTTGTTTTTCTACATATTTTTTCTGTTAGAGCTGGATTAATGGCTTTTTATATTTTAGTTTTACTTATTTTCTATGAGCAAATAATTTTAAAAAAGCAATATTTTTTGGCTATTACAATTGGTATTTTATGCGTTGCAATAGCAATAAGTACATTTTTATACTCGCCAACTATTCGAAATAAGATAGCCAATACTCAAAACGATATAGAAAATTATAAATCAGGTGGAAGCGTTAATAATCAATCACTTGGTAGCAGGGTTATTTCTTATAAAAATGCCATAGAAATAACCGAAAATTCTTCATGGCTTTTAGGCTGTGGTTTAGGCGATATTGAAGATTTAAATAATGATTTATTTATCCAAAAATATCCTGATGTAACCAAACGAATCATCCCACATAATCAATTTTTGTTTTACTTAGCTTCTATTGGCGTTTTAGGGTTGCTTATTTTTATAATTGCCTTTTATTACCCATTATTTGCCAATTTTAAAAACTTAAATTTAATAGCTCATTATTTGGTCATTTCAGTGGCATTTTTAATTGAGGCCTTCCTCACCACTCAATTGGGAGTGGCTTTCTGTATTATTTTTTTAATATTATTTATCAATAGAGCAAAGGTAGTTTAATACGATTTTTATCAATGTGGACAAACATTGAAAAACATCAATTGGCAAAAACTTAAAAAAGTTTACTTTTGCCAAAACCCAAACCACCTTGAATAAGTTAATTAATAAATTTCCTGCAGTGTTACTTTTAGCCGATGGCACTGTTTTTAAAGGCACTTCTATTGGTAAAATTGGTACAACCGTTGGCGAAATATGCTTTAACACAGGCATGACAGGCTACCAAGAAGTATTTACCGACCCTAGTTATTTTGGACAAATTTTAGTAGAAACCAATGTTCATATTGGAAACTACGGAATTCACAACGATGAAATTGAAAGCGATGATATCAAAATTGCTGGTTTAGTTTGCAAAAGTTTTAATGTAGTTCACGATAGAAAACAAGCCAATCAAACCATTCAAGAGTATTTTGCTTTGAATAATTTAGTAGGTATTGCCGATGTAGATACTAGAGCAATTGTGCGTCATATTCGCCAAAAAGGTGCTATGAATTGCATTATTTCATCTGAGGAAAAATCAATTGAAGAATTACAAGCCGAATTAGCTAAAGCTCCTTCTATGGAAGGTTTAGAACTTTCGAGCAAAGTATCAACTACAGAAACTTATTATGTTGGAAATCCTGAAGCTAGCCGCAGAGTGGCTGTGTTAGATTTAGGTATCAAGAAAAATATTTTACGTTGCTTAGCTGATAGAGATAATTATTTGGCTGTTTATAATTGTAAAACATCTTTCGAAGAAATGATGAAATTTAATCCAAACGGTTTTATGATTTCTAACGGTCCTGGCGATCCAAGCGTAATGCCTTACGCGGTAGAAACTGTTAAGCAAATTGTTGACTCAGGTGTTCCTTTGTTTGGAATTTGTTTAGGTCATCAAATATTAGCCGAAAGCCAAGGTTTACAAACTTTCAAAATGTTTAATGGTCATCGTGGTTTAAACCATCCTGTTAAAAATTTAGTAACAGGTTTTGCCGAAATTACTTCTCAAAACCATGGTTTTGCAGTAAAAGCTGATGATGTAAATAGTAACGAAAATATTGAAGTTACACATATTAACTTGAACGATAATACCATTGAAGGAATTAGGTTAAAAGGTAAAAAAGCATTTTCGGTTCAATACCATCCTGAGGCTGCTCCTGGGCCGCACGATAGCCGTTATTTATTTGATGATTTTGTTAAATTAATGAATTAATAATTACGCAGTTTGTATTTTTTAAATTTTAAATAATAGATTGCATTTAAAAATAACCCCAAAAAAATTAGAGTAAAATGAGTTCAATTGTAGAAATTAAAGCAAGACAAATCCTTGATTCAAGAGGAAATCCAACGGTAGAAGTAGATGTAACAACCGAAGAAGGTGCATTAGGTAGAGCTGCTGTTCCAAGTGGTGCTTCAACTGGTGCGCACGAGGCTGTGGAATTGCGCGATGGCGATAAAAATGTATATTTAGGAAAAGGTGTTTTAAAAGCAGTTGAAAATATCAATGGTAAAATTGCCGATGCTTTATTAGGCGTTGATGCTTTTGAACAAAATAATATTGATGCAGCTATGATTGCCTTAGATGGTACTGATAACAAAGCCGTTTTAGGTGCAAATGCAATTTTAGCAGTATCGTTAGCTTGCGCAAAAGCTGCCGCTATTGAAGCTGATATGCCTTTATACCGTTATGTTGGTGGTGTTAATGCTAACACATTGCCAATTCCAATGATGAACATTGTGAATGGTGGTTCTCATGCTGACAATTCAATTGATTTTCAGGAATTTATGATAATGCCTGTTGGTGCTGATAGCTTTAGTCGCGCATTACAAATGGGAACTGAAGTGTTTCATCATTTAAAATCGGTTTTAAAATCAAAAGGATATTCAACCAATGTGGGCGATGAAGGTGGATTTGCTCCAAATATTAAATCGAACGAAGAAGCTATAGAAACAGTGTTAACAGCTATTGAAAAAGCTGGCTTCAAACCTGGTCAAGATATTTACATTGCCATGGATGCTGCTACAACCGAGTTTTACGATGAGAAAACTGGTTTATACACTTTCAAAAAATCGGATGGAAAACAAATGACTTCGTCAGAGATGGTTAACTATTGGAAAACTTGGTGCGAAAAATATCCAATCATTTCAATTGAAGATGGTTTAGCTGAAGACGATTGGGCTGGTTGGGCTGAATTAACCAGAGTTTTAGGAAGCAAAGTTCAATTAGTGGGCGATGATTTATTTGTAACCAATACCAAACGTTTAGCCGATGGTATTAAACAAGGTGTTGCAAACTCTATTTTGGTAAAAGTAAACCAAATTGGTAGTTTAACCGAAACCATTGATGCGGTTAATTTAGCTACTCGTAACTCATATACCAATATTATGAGCCATAGAAGTGGTGAAACTGAAGATACAACCATTGCGGATTTGGCAGTAGCTTTAAATAGTGGTCAAATAAAAACTGGTTCGGCTAGTAGAACCGATAGAATTGCAAAATACAATCAATTATTGCGCATAGAAGAAGAGTTAGGTGGAAACGCTTACTACCCAGGATTAGATTTTAAATTTATCAAAAAATAATTGAAGTAAATTTTATTAAAAAGGCTTTCAAGGTTGGTATTTTTACTAACCTTGATTTGTTTAAAATCACAAAAAGTGAAGCATTTTATAGTTAAATATTATTCTTTTATTGTAAACAAATATGCCATTGCAACTGCGGTATTTTTGTTTATTTTGATATTTAGCGACCGTAATGGATTGCTTTATCAATGGGAACAAAGCCGCACTTACAGTAAGGTTTTAGAGGAAAATGAATACTTTAAAGAAGAAATAAAAAAGCTACAATACGACCACGATAACCTATTTTCTAATCCAAAAAATTTGGAAAAATATGCTCGCGAAAAGTACCTCATGAAACGCGATGATGAAGACGTTTTTATTATTGTAAAAAAATAGCTTGTTATTTAAATTGATAATCTTACATTTGCACACCCAATGAAGGGAGGTGTAAAGGGATATGATATATATTAACGTTAAAGAAAACGAATCATTAGATAAAGCTTTAAAAAAGTTTAAAAAGAAATTCGAAAAAACAGGTGTTGTAAAAGAATTGCGCGCTCGCCAATCATTTGTAAAACCATGTATTAAAAATCGTATGCAAAGCATTCGTGCTGCTTACAAACAAAAAATGCAACAACAAATTGAAGGATAATTGTAAAAATTTCCTAAATATTAATAAAAGCCCACTTCAAGTGGGCTTTTTATTTGTATTTTACAGTATAAAATAGCATAATTGCGCCACATAAAATTAAAAATGAAAAAAATAGCCTTTACCATATTAGCAATTTCAACTCTTGTATTCTTTGCATGCGAAGAGAAAAAAGACGACAAACCAGCAACTACTACTACAGCTACAACCAGCACAACTAGTACCACAAGTACTACTGGAGCTACCTATTACATTAGCGCTAGTGTTAATGGTGTAAATAAGCAGTTTACCAATTTAACAGTTTATAGAGATGAAACAGAAGGTAATATTTCATTACTTATTGTTGCTAATAACTTATCATCTGAAAAGCCTTCGATTGAATTTAATTTAAAACAACCTGTTTCTGGTTGGGCTGATAATTTAAGTTATGCTTTAAATATGGATCAAAGTTCTAGTTATGTAAAATACATTACTGAATCGGGTAGAGTTTACACTAGTAGTTTAATTAATATTGACGATCAACCATTTAAAATTAACTTTAGTAAAATTGAATTTACCAAAGGTGGAAGTGTAGCAGCTACCATGAATGGTGATTTAGCAATTGATACTGATACAAGTAGGGTAAGAATTGCAAGTGGTAAATTAAACTTAATTTGCGATAACTAGATTTTATTCTAGTATAAAGGGCGTATTTATTTTTGCTGTTGAAAATAAAATACGACAAGTTAACGTTTATATTTATATTTGATTTTTTGTACCCAATACTAAATGCTAAAAAAAATATTATATATATTAACAGGAGTAACATTAATTAACGCTGTTGACGCTCAATCAATTATGAGCGATAACAGCGTTTTTCTTGCTTCTATTGATTCCAATACCATAAAACTTAGAAATAAGTTGTTTCCTACCGTATGGCAAGGGGATTTAAATATTTATGGTTTTGAAGAAAATGAAGTTCCTGTATATTCTGATGAAGACATAAAAACACGTTTGAGTCTGTTAGAATCAGAAATTCCGTTAGATTATAACGAACAAGTTAGGCCTTATATTGATTTATACACGGTAAGAAAACGCAAGTTACTTGCTAAGGTATTAACTTTATCAAAATTGTATTTTCCAACCATTGAAGAAATTTTCGATAGAGAAGGTATTCCATTGGAAATGAAATATTTGGCTGTTATTGAGTCGGCTTTAAATCATGCTGCTACTAGTCCTGTTGGGGCAGCTGGTATGTGGCAGTTTATGGCTCCTACAGGACATATGTATGGCCTAAAAACTACTAATAATTTAGATGAAAGAAGAGATTTTATAAAATCAACAGAAGCTTCTGTAAAGTATTTTAAAAATTCATACAGAGTTTATGGAGATTGGTTATTGGTTATTGCAAGTTATAACTGCGGAGTTGGCAATGTAAATAAAGCAATTAGAAAAAGTGGAGGTAAAAGAAATTTTTGGGCTATTATGCCTTACTTACCTCGCGAAACACGTGGTTATGTACCAGCTTTTATAGCTGCTGCTTATGCCATGAACTATGCTTCGGAACACAATATTTATCCTGCAGAACTTGAGTTAAATTTCCATACTGATACAATTCAAGTTGATAATCGATATTCATTAGACCAGCTTTCAATGGCTTTAGATATTCCTTTAGCAGAACTTAAAACACTAAATCCTTCGCTGAAAAGAGGTTATATTCCATTTACTGGTAGTAAAATTACCTTGACTTTACCTTATAATAAAATCATTAAGTTTTCAGCCATTAATAATTTAGAAAATTTAAATTTAGCAGATGAGCAATTGATGGCTTTGGCAAATTCAAAACCCAAAGTAAAACAAGCTCCTGAAACTATTTTTTACAGAGTGCAAAAAGGGGACTTGCTTGCTAGCATTGCCAACGAGTACGATGTTACTGTAAAACAGTTAAAAAAATGGAATAGGCTAAAAACTACTAAAGTAAAAAAAGGTCAGCGATTAAAAATTTATACCAATAAAGCTTAGTGAAAACTAAGCTTTTTTTTTGCTTTTTAATCAATGTTGCATAATTGGTAAATAGAGTTAACCACAACAGTTATGCATAATAATTCTAAAATTGTGGATAGTACATTGTATATTTTAAATAAATTTGTTTGCTTTTAAATACTATAAAAATTATTGATGGACGAGTTGAATAACGACATAAACGAGAATAATGAAAATAATAATGGTACTGAATATCATGTTACTGCGGTAAATGGTTTGTACCAAGATTGGTTTTTAGATTATGCTAGTTATGTTATTTTGGAGCGAGCAGTGCCTGCAATTGAAGATGGTTTAAAACCAGTTCAGCGCAGAATATTGCATAGCATGAAGGAAATGGATGATGGCCGATTTAATAAAGTGGCCAATATTATTGGACAAACCATGCAATACCATCCGCATGGTGATGCAGCCATTGGCGATGCTTTAGTGAATATTGGTCAAAAAGATTTATTAATTGAATGCCAAGGTAACTGGGGCGATATTAGAACAGGCGATTCCGCTGCTGCACCTCGTTACATTGAAGCTCGTTTATCAAAATTTGCTTTAGAAGTTGCTTTTAATGGTCAAACTACTTATTGGCAAAGCAGTTACGATGGACGTAAGAAAGAGCCAATTACATTACCAATGAAGTTTCCCTTGCTTTTAGCACAAGGAGTAGAAGGTATTGCGGTTGGTTTGGCTACCAAAATTTTACCACATAATTTTATTGAATTAATTGAAGCCTCTATTGATTATTTAAAAGGCCGTAAATTTGATTTGGTTCCTGATTTTCCAACTGGTGGTTCTATTGATGTAAGTAATTACAATCAAGGAATGAAAGGTGGTAAAATCCGTTGTAGAGCTAAAATTGAAGAATTAGATAAGAAAACACTGATTATTAAGGATATTCCTTATGGAATTACCACCACTAGTTTGATTGATAGCATTATTAAAGCTAATGATAACAATAAAATCAAAATTAAGAAGGTAATTGATAATACAGCCAAAGATGTAGAGATAGAAATTCAATTGGCACCTGGTGTTTCGCCTGATATTACCATAGATGCACTTTATGCTTTTACTGATTGCGAAATTTCAATATCGCCAAATACTTGTGTAATTATTGAAGATAAACCTCATTTTATGCCAGTAAATGAGTTGCTTAAAATAAGTACCGAAAAAACTTTAGAACTTTTAAGACGAGAACTTGAAATTAGAAAAGGTGAATTAGAGGAAAATTGGCATTATGCTTCGTTAGAGAAAATATTTATTGAAAATAGAATTTATCGCGATATTGAGGAATGTGAAACTTTTGAAGATGTAATTGATACCATTTGGCGTGGTATGAACAAATTTAAAAAATTGTTCATTCGCGATTTGAATGAAGATGATATTTTAAAATTAACTGAAATAAAAATCAAACGTATTTCAAAATATGATGGTTTTAAAGCTGATGAATACATTGCAAGAATTCAAGCGGAATTAGAGCAAGTTAAATATGATATAGCTAACCTTAAAGCTTTTGCGGTTAAGTATTTTGAAGGTTTATTGAAAAAATATTCGAAAGGTCGTGAGCGTAAATCTGAAATAAAAACTTTTGATACCATTGATTCAAAAACAGTTGCCATAGCCAACCAAAAATTATACATTAACAGAGCTGAAGGCTTTGTGGGTACTGGTTTGAAAAAGGATGAATACATTTGCGATTGTTCTGATTTAGATGATGTAATTGTATTTAGAAAAGATGGTAAAATGCAGGTAAGTAAAGTTACCGATAAAACTTTCTTTGGTAAAGATATTTTGTATGCTTATGTGTTTAAAAAGAATGATGAACGCATGACCTACAATATGATTTACATTGATGGGAAAACCAAAATTAGTTATGCTAAACGATTCAATGTTACAGGTATTACCCGTGATAAAGAATACGATTTAACATTAGGAACACCTAATTCGAAAATATTGTATTTTACGGCAAACGCTAATAGCGAAGCCGAAATTGTGGCCGTAACTTTAAGCCCATTAAGCCATGCTCGAAAACTAGCTTTTGATTACGATTTTGCTGAATTAGCTATTAAAGGAAGAGGTGTTCAAGGAAATATTGTTTCAAAATATTTGGTTAAATCTATTAAACAAAAAACCAAAGGTATAAGCACCATTGGTGGCAGAAATATTTATTACGATGATGTAATAGGCCGTTTAAATAGCGATTCAAGGGGTAAATTTATTGGCTCATTCAGTAACGATGATTTGATTTTGGTAATGTATAAAGATGGAAATTATGAATTAACCAACTTTGAACTTACCAATCATTACGATGCGCCAAATGTTTTGCTTATAAATAAATTTAGACCTGATAAACCTTTAAGTGTGGTTTATTATGAGGCTAAACAAAAAACATATTATGTAAAAAGGTTTTTAATTGAAACCAAAACCATCAATTCTAAGTTCTTATTTATAAGTGAAGGCGAAAAGAATACTTGTTTAGTTGCTACCGATTTAAAAACTCCTGCTATTACTGTTTTAACAGGAAAAACTAAAAAAGATGCTACTGAAGAAACCATTAATTTAGCTGAATTTATTGATGTAAAAGGCTGGAAAGCCATTGGTAATAAATTAGGCGGAACTGAAATTTTAAGCATTGATTTAATTCCAGCAGAAGACGAGCCAGAAGAGGAAGTAAAAACCGATGATTCGGCCGATGATTTAAATACCCAGCCTGAACTTTTTAATGATGAGTTTATAAAAGAAGAGCAGGAGTTGGTTAAAAAATTGCTGGAAGATGATGAAGAAGCCGATAAGCCCGAAGCACCTAAAGTTAAAAAGAAAATTATAGTAAAACCCGATCAACCTAAGTTGTTCTAATACCCCAAACCTATGCATGAAGAAAAACACTTTGAAGGCAGCCAATTAGTTAAAGATATTGTAATTGGAATGAGCGATGGACTAACGGTTCCGTTTGCTTTAGCGGCTGGATTAAGTGGCGCAGCCATTGTTAGTAATTCAGTAATTGTTACTGCTGGTATTGCCGAAATTGTGGCTGGAAGCATTGCCATGGGTTTAGGTGGATATTTGGCTGGTAAAACCGAAATAGACCATTACAACAGTGAACTTGCTCGTGAATACTACGAAGTAGATCATTATCCTGAACGTGAAAGGCAAGAAGTTGCCGAGGTGTTCGCTGATTATGGTTTAAGCATGGAGCATCAAAATATAATTGTAGATGATATAGCCAAAGACAAAGACCGTTGGGTTGATTTTATGATGAAGTTTGAGTTAGGTTTAGAAAAACCAAACATAAATGCAGCTAGAAATAGCGCAGCAGCTATTGGTTTGGCATACATTGTTGGGGGTATTATTCCTCTTTCGGCTTACTTTCCAATTTTTGGCTTAAGTACTCAAATGGCATTGTTTTATAGTTGCTTAATAACTGCTATTAGTTTATTTGTATTTGGTTATTTTAAAACCAAAATTATTGGTCAACCACCAATAAAAGGCGCTTTTAAAGTATTAGGAATTGGTGCAGCAGCAGCAGCAAGTGCATATTTTATAGCTCATTTAATTGTTTAGTTATGAGGGTATTAATTATAATTTTATTTTTGCTTAGTAGTAAAATACTTTTTGCACAGCAATTGGCTATTGGTACTTTGAATAGCGAAGATAAAATTGAATTTTCGGAAAAAGGCAAAAGGGCAATTAACATAGCTTATTTACGCTCGTTTACCGATGGCAGAAAGTTTGATACTGCCTTTATTGAAAAACTCGGACAAATAAAATACTTGGTTATTTTAGGTTCAAAAGGTAATGTTAAAAGTAGGTCTGCAGTAAGTATTTTAATAATAAATAATACAGTAAATATTGCTACCAATACTGATATGAAAACATGTAGCAATGGCGCTTGTACTGATTGTCAGTTTTTTATTGAAAACAGCAAAGTTGTTGCTTGTAAGTGTAACGATAATGGTTCAATTAGCAATAACTGTTCTTTTAGAAACAACGATGGCGCATTTTTTTATAGCGTAGTTTCGAAAATTTTAGCCGAAAAATAACACACTACTTTGAGCAGAATTAAACTTGATTTACCAACTGAATTTAATTTTTCTACCCAAATTAAGTTACGAGTTACCGATTTAAATTATGGCAACCATTTAAGTAACGATGTTTATTTGGCCTTTTTGCACGAAGCCAGAATGCAGTTTTTTGCAAGTATGGGTTACTCTGAAATGAATTTGGCCGGCTGCTCAGTTATTATGGGCGATTCGGCCATAGTTTATAAGGCTGAATGTTTTTATGGTGATGAATTATTAATAGAAGTTACAGCTGCTGATTTTGGTAAACGTAGTTTTGATTTATACTATAAGTTGACAAAAGTAAATACCAATATTTTAGTAGCCGAAGCCAAAACAGGCATGGTTTGTTTTGATTATAACGAACACAAAACGGTAAATATTCCGCAAGCATTTTTAGACTATTTTACAATAAAGTAAAAGCTAATAAGTGGTTCTTTTTTTGAATAAATCTTTTATTCCATCAAACTCTTTGCGGTAGTATAAGCCAAGTCCTTGGGTTGTTATATTTCTGTTAAAAATTGGGTCGGTTGTAAAGCGGTTAAATGCCCTAGCTTTAAAGTTTCCATTTAACGAAATATTGTACTGAGCTATAATATTGTTTTGCGAATTGTCGGTTGTAAAGCTACCATTTACTTCTAATTTATTATTGAAAAACTTTTTTCCAACATTAATAATTACATTTCTATTTTTAGTAGGATCTATGGTATTTTGAAGGTCAAAGTTCAGATCAAAATTAGGTATGTACTTATTTACAATATTAGTTACTTGAGCTGAAGCAATTTCAGAAAGCGTGTTTACGCCAATATTACTGTTTACTCCACCAGCCAAATTATTACTATTATTGAGTGAAATAAATTTATTAAATACTATAAAACTGATAATTTGCTGAGTCATACTTTCTGGGTCTTTGCGCAAATTATTTACAGCTAAGTTTAAATCAGAAATACCGCTACTATTCATCGAGTTATCAATATCAGGGAAATTCAAATCAAAAGCATACTGAGGTTGTAGCAATGAACCTTTTATATTCATTATAGCTTCCACATTGGTTTTGGGGTTACTGTTGGCAGCTGCCGTTCCATTATTGTTCTGGCTACTGGCATTATTCCCTGTTAATTCACTAGTAGTGGTCATACTTTTATAAACTCCAGTAATATTTAATTGTGCATTTAAAGGGTCGCCACTCCAATTAATGGTACTTTTACGTAAAACAAATTTTTTAGAAACCAAGTTAAGAGCAGTAAACACATAATCACCTTCATTTACATTATACTCTCCATACATATTAAATGAACCTTGGCGTGTAAGTTCTAGTTTAATAGCCCCAACACCAGTAGCTCTAATTTTATCGTCAGTTTGTTCGTTAAGCAATATTTGAATTTCTGCATTGCTTCTTGCTTTAATTAAACAATTAATTGAAAATCCACTTAAGCTTTCTTGTCTTGTTATTAGTAATTTTTTAGTGGTATCATTCGAGTTAAAGTGGAGCAATCCTTCATCTTCATCATCGCTAACACCAAAAGGAGTAATGGTAACTTTGGTTCCTTTTTCGGTATTGGCTTCTATATTTAGCGCAATATCGTTTAAAGGCCCTTTTATAGACATATTTCCGCTTCCAAATGCTTGTCCGTGGTAAAGCGAATTATCTTTACTAGTGGTATTTAAAACCATTAAGTTTTTAAATTCTTTTATATCTATATCAAAATCAAATCGGTTAAAATTATGGTGGTTAATACTGCCACTTACTTTAGCAATATTGTTATTTACATCCATCATTTCAAAAGGCACAAACTCTATGATGTTTTTATTAAAGTGAATGGTATTGGTACAATGGTAAGTAGTTTGTAAATAGTTAATTTTGGTATGTAAATTATTTACTTGTAAAACACCATCAATATCTGGTTTATCAAGCGTTCCGCTCACTAATGCTTTTAAACTTAGTTTACCGTTATAAATAGTTATATAATCTTTTCCAAACGATTGAAATGCACTTGCATCGGCTTCCGTAAAGCTAACATTGGCATCAATTACATTTGTATTAACCAACCAATAACCATTAGCTTTAAAGTTATTTAGCTTTCCATTAAGTGCTGTTGCATCAAACGATAAACGTTTATTTTTATCGTCAAAATTACTTACCAATTCTATATCCCCAATGGTATCGTTATCCAGTTTTAAATTATTAACCAAAATATTTCCATTTAAAATATTCTTATCTTGATAAGATTGGAATGAAATATTTCCATTGCTTTTTCCTTCAATATTGATGTATAAATTAGGATAAAGTAGGTTGATATTATTTAGTTCAAAATCGGTTAATGAAACCAAAAGATTTTTTTTATTGGTATTTTGATTAAACTGTCCGTTAAGTGCAATTGTTTGATTGTCTGCGCTCAATGAAACCTGCTCAATTTTAATTAACGAATCGTAAATATTAATGATTCCATCTTCATTTATTTTCCAATTTGATTGACTATAGATAATATTTGACTCATTAAACTTAAACTGTACTTGTTTAGTTAAAAAATTTACTGCACTGTTTAAGTTAGCATAAATTAAACTAGTTGTATCTTGAACTATAACTTGTAAAAGAGCTTTGTTATTGGCACCACTAGCTTTTAGGGCAAATTCTTTCATTAAAACGGTATCGTTTTGGGCAAATTTTGAAATCCCAAATAAAAATTGAGCCGAATTATTGGGTTTTACTTCTGTTTTTAAAGTTAAATCATTCAACAGATAATTTTTGTATCTAAATGTTTCAACGTAGCCAAGTACTTCTGCTTTATCTTTATAATTATTTAAACTTCCTTTTAGTTCTAGTTGCTCTATATCTAAGTCTGGAAAAAACAATACATTTAGCTTTTGAGTATTATCTAAAGCCAAATCAAAGCTAAAGTTCTGTTTGGTTATTTCTTCGTTTTTATATGGTGATAAATAATTAGGAACCACTTTACAAAGCATATTGTTAAAGCATTTGTAGAGGTTTAAAAAATTGTATTCACCACTAATGGTAGCATTTAAAAAATCGCTTTTTAGCACCAAATTTCTATTTTCAGTTCCTGCATTACTTGATTTTACCTTTATTTGGTTGATGGTATAATCTACATGATTGAATTCTAAAGTGGTGTTACTAATATTAAGTTCACCATTATTTCTATCAATATCTTTTACGGCAAAATCTCCATTAATTTTAGTAGTTAAAATAATGTCCTTGTTATATAAATTAAGTGTTTTTAAATGGGCTTGGTTTATATTGGTTTCAAATAAAAATTCAGGAATTTTTTTATTTAAATCTGCTTTCCCAACTAAGCTTAATGCAATGTTTTCATCATCAATTTCTAGTTTTCCGTTAAAGTACTTTCTGTCAAAATCGCCTATAATACTTATATTCTTATAGTTATATTTATTGTAAGTAAAATTTTGAATAAGTGTTTTGGTATTAGCTTTCAATGTTTTTAGGTCAAATCCTTTTCCGTTCAACTCACTTGATAAAGTTACCATTCCAAACTGTTTGGTATCGTTTAACAATGCACCTAAATTAAACTCAGTTAAGTTTAAGTTTCCTGAATAAATTGATTGCAAAGCATCATCAGTAAGTTTCATGTTTAAATCGGAACTTATATTGCCAAAAGGAGTTTCTAAATTTCCATAAGCCACAAAATCATTGTAAAAACCAGTATAACTTCCTTTAAACTTTAATAATCCAAAGCGCTCCAATTCGGCTGGTAATACCATTCCTGCCAATTTATCTAACTCTTTTTTAGTTGAAGTGGCATAATCAGCTTTAATTTCAAAAAACGTTTGGTCAATATCGGGTAAGCCACTTAAACTAGCACTGCCATTAAATTCAGTATTATTTGCATAGCGTAAATGGCCATTTTTCATGCTCAAATTATCAATGGTTCCTTTAATTTTAGCCGTTATGGTGGCATCATAATCATATTGATTTAAAAGCGGAGCAAAAAAAGCAATGTCGGAAACGTGCACGTAACTTTGTTTTAAATTGGCTTCTAGCTTAACATTGCTTATAAAATTATTTGCCAAGCTATCGTAATTAGCATAACGCATACAAGCATAGTCCTTTATTTTACTTTTGTTTAGTTGTAAGTCAAGGTTGGCAAACTCCATGGTAGTAGGCGAAATAATAGTTTTACAGGCCATCTTTTTTATTTGCAAACCACCTTTTTCCATTCCACTTAAGTCATTCAGAAAAAAATGGAGCGAATCTTCAATAATTTTAAAATGCGAAGCTTTGATGTCGATATTGTAAAAATCTTCATCAAAAGGATTAAACCCAGGCTGATCCCATTTAGCAGTATAATCAATCATTTTAAACCTACAGTTTTTTCCATTTACCTCATCAAAAATAAGTTTAAATTTTTGAGCATTAGGATCGGGTGGGGTAGTGTCGTTTGGGTCTATTATGTTAAATAGTACATCTATATTAAAGGTCTTATCAGGGTAGGTAATTATTTTACACATTCCGCCATCAATATTAACTTTCGAAAGGGTAAACTTGGTAGAATCTAATTCAATTCCTCCTAAATCAAACTGTAAGTTTTTTACAAAAAATAAAGTATCCTTTTTTTGATCGCCCCAATAAATATTATCTAAACTAAAAGTTGTCCAACCATCGTAATTAAATCTACCAATAGAAATTTCGCATTTAAAAGCCTTACTTAAGTAATTATCAGCTTTTTGAATGATAAAATTTTGAAAAGTTCCGCTATTAAAAATAAGGTAGCCCAATAGCAATAGGGAAAAGAAAATTCCTATAAATGTGTACGATATTTTAATTAATAGCTTTTTCAATGTAGTTTTGCCAAATATATAATAATTTATTCCAAACAGAATAAATTACCCTTATCAAATTTTGAACCATAAAATGTCGTTAACCAATATAACTATACTTGCCATCGAATCAAGCTGCGATGATACTGCTGTTTCTATTATAAAAAATGGAAAAATTTTAAGCAATGTGGTTGCTGGGCAAAAGGTGCATGAGCAATATGGAGGCGTGGTTCCTGAATTAGCTAGTAGGGCGCATCAAGCTAACATAGTTCCTGTTTTGGATGTGGCTGTAAAACAGGCTAATATACAACTTCATGATTTACAGGCAATTGCATTTACACAAAATCCTGGCTTAATTGGTTCATTAATGGTGGGTTGTAGTTTTGCAAAATCTTTAGCACAAACCTTAAATATTCCACTTATAGCTGTTAACCACATGCAGGCACATGTATTGGCTCATTTTATTGATGAACCCAAACCCGCCTTTCCTTTTTTATGCTTAACAGTGAGTGGTGGACATACACAGATAGCAATTTTTAAAAATTATTTCGAAAGTGAAATTATTGGAAAAACCATTGATGATGCTGCAGGTGAGGCTTTTGATAAAGCTGCAAAAATGTTGAGTTTGCCTTATCCTGGTGGGCCATTAATTGATAAATATGCCCAACAAGGGAATGTGGTTTATGAATTTGCTAAACCCAATATTCCAGAACTTGATTATAGTTTTAGTGGTTTAAAAACTTCGTTTTTGTATTTCTTAAAAAATGAAATGGCAAAAAACGAAAATTTTATTAATGAGAACAGAGATAATTTGTGTGCGTCAATACAGCATAGTATAGTTACTCATTTAATGAAAAAATTGGTTTTAGCTAGTAAACAAACAGGAATAAAAAATATTGCTTTAGCAGGCGGGGTTTCAGCAAATAGCGGATTACGAAAAGCCATTGAAGAAGCTGGAAAAAAACACCAATGGAAAACCTTTATTCCTGCTTTTGAGTATTGTACCGATAATGCTGCCATGATTGCTATGACCGCTCATTACAAATATGTTAATAATGAATTTGTGAATTTAGAAATAGCTCCAAGTGCTAGGTAGTAAGGATCTTATTATTAGGTGGTTATAATTTTTGTTGAAATGTTAGTTATAAAATATTTGTTTTTTTAATTTCAATTTATATTTTGCATTTACATTTATGACAAAATATATGAAAAAAATCTTAACTATTTTTAGTGTTTTAGCGGTAATGGTTATTGCTGGAACTAGTTCAGCAAAAGCTGAAAACTACGTAATTAATGACGAAGCTGTAGAAGCTGTTTTTGCATCTAGCGATGCTGTTCCGGTTGTTTTAGATTACGTTAATTCTATTTTACCTAATGTTCCAACTGAACAAGCTAAAGTTACTGGCGGTACAAACGCTTGGGTAGCTTTTGCTTTAGCATTTATTGTTGGTCAGTTAGGTATTCACCGCTTTTATTTAGGTACTGCTACCTTAACAGGTATTGGTTACATTTTAACTTGTGGTGGAATTTTTGGAATTGTTCCTTTTGTTGATTGGATTGTATTGTTAGTTGGTGCTATCAATAACGACATTGGCAAATATGAAGATAATACTAAATTCTTCATGTGGTAGTAAAACATTAAATTAAGCAAAGAAGCCCAAACATTCATTTGTTTGGGCTTCTTTATTTAGGGTTGGAGTAGGTTTATTATTTTATTATTTAAATTATTATTCAATAGTTTTATTCTTTTAGTATTGTATTTATCAACGTTATCTATTGCATATGCTATACCACCAGTGTAAAAAACGTAAGAGATAAGAAAACCAGTAAAAACCCCGGTTACATAATATTCATTGTAAAAATTATATGCCCCCCAAGTTAAACCTGATAATATTAAGCCTGCATTTACTATTCCATGCATTGTTTTTCCAATATAAATATGCCCTATTCCAGGGGAAAAAGTTTGCAAAGTTTGAGCTGTTTTAATTTTTTTGAGTTTTAAACTTAATACCTCTTTGTACCAATCATTTATTAAATTGCTATCGTTTTTATTTTTAAGTTGTGAAATAAGTAGTGTTTTGCCTTCTGACCATCTTTGTAAATTGTTTAAATTAAGTATTTCTAGTAAAACAAGTTTATTTTGAAATGAGCTATCACTAATAAAATACTTAATTTTGTTTACATATAAATCTACTTCATTATAATTATTAGTTATATAATTTAAAATAGCAAGTTGGTAGTAAAGGTTATATTTGTTTGAATCCAATAAATCATTTTCATTAATTCTTTGCAAGGTTAGTATTGCTTTTTTATATTTTTTTTGGTCTTTAAAATAAAATGCTTTTTCGAACAGGTACTTATTTAAACTATCAGAATTGTTCGAATGCTCAAATATAGATTTTTCATAATTCAACTCTTTATGTAAAGATTCTAAATTATTTTGGGCATTAATTAAAATAGTTACGAAGCATAACATTACACTGAAGTAATATTTCATTTTTTCTTTCAAAATCGACCTCCTTTCTGTTTATTCTTACGTAATAATAACTCGTTAAAATATTTCCTAAATAAAATAGTGATGTAATAGAAGCAAAAGTTATAAATCTGCCTGAATTTACCCCAGAGTTTTGAAAACTTTCATTTAATATAAATGCCAAAGGTACATGTGTAAAAAATGTACTAAGCCCATCAAAACCTTTGCCTGCGTAAACTTTGCCTAAACCAGGAACTATTGCAGACAAAGTTCCTGCTAAAAATCCACTTTTAGTTTTCTTATTTCTTAATAGATTCCATTTATTGAGTGCTATTTGCAATGAGTTGTAAATATAAAGTGAATCATTTATTTGACTAATTAAAGAATCATATATTGGATAATTTTTATTTATTAAAGCATTTGATGCTAACATCATAATCTTCATTTTAGAAATAATTGAATCATTATTCGGTATTGCATTTATAACCTGATTAAATGTATCACCATTATTATTGCTATAACCTAAAGCAATTGAACGTATAAAAGAAGATTGTATAAAAGCAGAAGAGGAATTACTTATATTTTTTAAAGAAAAATTTGTTGAATCAAAGTTTTTTTTCTCAAAAAAAAGTAAACCTTTAAAAAACTGAATACTATCTATTTGTGCTTGATTATTATTATTTACTAATGCATTATTTAGGTATAATAATTCTAAATCTGTTTCTTTTTGGTTTAACAAATTTTTATAAAATGAATAATCAAATTGATTTTGAGCAAAAGTAAATGAGCTCTTTAAAAAGAATAATAGTAAAAAAAGTAATTTTATATTCATTAATGTCTACAACTATAATCTTCGGGAGAATCATTCCATTTGAAACGCTCATTTAATTTATTTATTTTTAAACCTAAAGCAGTAATTCTATTACATCTTTGAACCCTATCTGCAGATAAAAATATACCTTTTATTAATCCATGTTTTTTAATACAAGTTTTTGAAAACTCGCTACATGAAGGCGAGTAAATACAGCCTGCATTTACTTGACTTGAAAGCACATTTTGATAAAAAAACATTAAACCCGAGAAGGTTAAATTAATTGGGTTATAGGCTTGCCATTTACTTTTATTTAAGTTGCTGTATTTCCTTATATACTTTTTGGTGGTTACATTTTCATTGTTTTGTTTTATTAGTAACAAATCTGATTTACTAATTTGAGCAGTAGCTAAGTTTAAAAACAATAATGTTAACAGTAATAAGGCAATTCTCATTTCTTCTCAATTTTAATAAGTTTAGCGTTAGCAGGTATAGTGTAATTAAAATATGAACTATTAGCATTTCCGTTAACTTTTATATTTGAAAATACAGTTTTTTCCACAGTTGAATCGCCATTCTCGAAATAATTAATATTAGTTATTGATGAAGGAAAGTTAATATTAAATACCTTGGTATAATTATAGTAGTAGCTGCGCTTGATTACTTGATTTTTGTTGTTTATAAATTTTGTAAAAATGGGTTTTCCTTGTTGGTATACTAATTCAACCGAACTGAATAGCTTCATATAGTTAGTTGAAGGCATCCAAGTTGTAATCATATAGCCATTTTCAAATTTTGTACCTTTTAAAGTAAAACCTAAACTTCGAAGCCCTAATTCATTGTTTTTATCTTTTAAAAAGTAGTATAAAGTTGATGTTTCGGTGCTTTGCATGTAGTTAAAATCCTTATATACTGAATTTTCTTTAGGATTATAAATACTTAGATCTCCTTTTGAGTTATTAATTACAATTGTTTCAATTGGAGTAAGCACATGAGTAACCATTTTCCCTTCAATATTGTAAAATACATCTGCATTGGTTACAACTAGTTTACCTTTAACCGATTTTTTACTAAGCATAGTCATGCTAATTTGCTCAAAATTATCATTAGCTGTTTTAAAGCTAAAGAGCATTAAAACTAAAAAAACTGTAAGCAATTTTACTTGCTTACAGTTTTTAAAAATATTTATTATTAATTGCTTACTTCGCATAATTTACTGCTCTTCTTTCGCGTATTACGGTTACTTTAATTTGACCTGGATAAGTCATTTCAGTTTGAATACGGTTAGATAATTGTAATGAAATCATTTCTGATTCCTCATCGGTCACTTTTTCACTTTCAACCATTACACGTAATTCACGACCTGCTTGAATAGCAAATGCTTTTTCTACACCTTTAAAGCTTAAAGCCATATCTTCTAAGGTTTTTAAGCGTTTCATGTAGTTTTCAGTATCTTCACGTCTTGCACCTGGTCTTGCGCCACTTATGGCATCACAAGCTTGAACAATAGGAGATAACATACTTGTCATCTCTATCTCATCATGATGGGCTCCAATAGCGTTTACTACTTCAGGATGTTCTTTGTATTTTTCGGCTAATTTCATACCTAATAATGCATGTGGAGTTTCTGCATCATCGTCTGGCACTTTTCCAATATCGTGTAATAAACCTGCGCGTTTAGCTAATTTTACATTTAAGCCCAATTCGGCTGCCATAGTAGCGCATAAGTTTGCAACTTCTCTACTGTGCATTAATAAGTTTTGTCCATAACTACTTCTGTATTTCATTCTACCAACCATTCTTATCAATTCTGGGTGTAAACCATGAATTCCTAAATCAATACAAGTACGTTCGCCAATTTCTACAATCTCGTCTTCAATTTGTTTTTTGGTTTTAGCAACCACTTCTTCAATGCGCGCTGGGTGAATACGTCCATCGGTAACTAAGCGGTGAATTGCCAAACGAGCAATTTCGCGTCTGATTGGATCAAAACATGAAAGAATAATTGCTTCAGGAGTATCATCCACAATAAATTCAACACCTGTTGCTGCTTCTAAAGCTCTAATATTTCTTCCTTCTCTACCAATAATACGGCCTTTTAATTCATCGCTTTCAATATTAAATACCGAAATGGCATTTTCAATGGCGTGCTCAGCAGCAGTACGTTGAATAGTACCTAAAATAATTTTTTTAGCTTCTTTGTTGGCTGTTAATTTTGCTTCATCTACAATATCTTTAACACGACTTAACGCCTCTGTTCTAGCTTGTTCGGTTAAAGTTTCAACCAATTGTTTTTTTGCCTCATCCGCAGTTAAACCAGCAATTTTTTCTAATTGTTTTTGTTGATTTAATAATGCTTTTTCAGCTTCTTGTTGTTTTAACTTTACAGTTTCTTGTTGCTTAGTTAAAGTTTGTTTAATTTGCTCTAATTCAGCATCTTTTTTAGTAACAGCATCAGTTTTTTGCTTTAAACTGTTTTCAACTTGCTTTAGTCTGTTTTCGTTTTGAGCAATTTCGCTGTTGCGTTTGTTTACTTCTTTTTCGTGTTCCGATTTTAATTGAATAAATCGTTCTTTGGCTTCAAGCTCTTTTTTCTTTTTGTTAATTTCTGCTTGTGCCTCTGCTTCTTTCAGTAAAGAGTTGGCTTTGTTTTTTAGCAAATTGTTATTTACTATAAACATAATAGCCGCTCCTCCACCAAATGTAAGCATAGCAATAATTACTACTAAATAAATTTCCATTTGTTTTTGGTTTAACTTTTATTTTAATTCATAATACTAACAGTACCAAATAGTTACCATTAATAAAGTTAAACAGCTAAAACTAGCTTTTACAGTTGAACAGAAGCCAATAGTTGCTTTATTTCAAGCAATTCTTTGTTAGTTTGCTCCGTGTTTGCTTCCAATTGCAAACTCATTTTTTGATACTCAGCAGCCAATTCTAAAGCGAACATGGCTAGTGCATCTTGGTTATCTTTTAACGAAAACTGTTCGCCATAGGCTTGCACTTTTTCGTTTATCATTTTGCTTATTGCTCTAATATTTTGCTCATCGCTTGCGGCAATGGTTAGCGGATATTTGCGCCCAGCTATACTGATATTTATTGATATTTCGTTCAAACTGTTAAGTAATTTAAGTGCTTAACATTTTTATACATTCATCTATTAGTTTTATTTTTTCAGTTAATTCTGTTTTCAACTGTTTTTTTTCTAAATCCGATAAATGCATTTCACTCGCAAGTTTAATAATTTTATTGTTATCTTCTAACTGTTCTATACTATTTTTTTGATTTTGTATAAATTTTTTTAATTCCTCATTTTCATTTTTTAACTCCATATTGCTAATGCTCAATTTTTTATTTTGCGCTAGCAGCTTTAAAACTTTCAGTTTTATTTCAGTTGTTAACAATGAATTTTGATTCATTTTTCAGTTTTTGATAAATTTTATGCTCTTAAACTAGCTCCAACTTCTTTTTCAAAGTTCTTAATTAATTTTTTCATAACCGAGTCAATTTCTTCATCGGTTAAGGTTTTATTTTCATCTTGCAGCATAAAACTTAAAGCGTAACTCTTTTTACCACTTTCTATTTTATCGCCTTTGTACACATCAAAAACATTTACTTGTTTTATTAAGTTACTATCTGTTTTTACTGCAATTTTTTCTAATTGAGCATAATTAACTGCATCATCAATTAATAAGGCTAAATCGCGCCTAACTGCCGGAAATGCTGGAACTAACTTAATGGTTGTTTTTTCGTTTTTGTTTAATTCTACCAATAAATCAACATTGATATCAGCATAAAAAACAGGTGCATTTAAATCAAATTTATCTGCTAATTTTTGATTTACAGTTCCCACTATAGCAATTTGTTTTTGCTTATAATTTACCGCTACAGCATAATCAAAATTGGCATTTTCAGTTAACACCAATTCCAATTTTGTTAATTTGCTTTTAGCCAAAATATTTTGAACAAACCCTTTGATTATGTAATAGTTAGCTTGCTTGTTATTTTGATTCCAATTTTCGTTTTCAATAGAACCCGTCATAGCTAAAACTAAGTGCGATTGCTCTACATAATTTTCTAGTAAATTAATTCCACCAGCTTCGGTTTTATTACCCTTAAAGTAAGTTTTACCAAACTCATAAAACTTTAAATTACTTAATTTACGGTTATTGTTGTATTGCAAAGCTTCCAAAACGTTTGGCAACATATTTAAACGCATAATGTCTAAATCGCTGCTTAATGGATTCAACATTTTGACTGCATTTTGCAATTCATCTTCGCTGTAATAAGCCGATTTTGTTAATGTATTGGTAGCAATTTCGTTAAAGCCATTTGCACTTAAATAATCGGCTAAATTATTTTTGAGTTTTACTTTTTGTTCAGTTTCATTATACGAAATGGTTGATTTAATATCATTTCCAATTTCAATATTGTTTAAACCATAAATGCGCAAAATTTCTTCGGTAACATCGGCAGGTCTTGTAACATCAGAACGATAAGGCGGAATTGAAATAGTTAACACATCGTCTTTATCAGCTAATATTTCAATATCTAAAGCAGTTAAAATCTGCGTAACTCTTTCTTTTTCAATTTCTTTTCCAATTAATTGATTTGATTTGGTCAATGAAAATTCAATAACCGTATTTTCAATTTTGGTTGGATAAACATCAATAATTGCTGAACTTATATTACCATCAGCTATTTCAATAATTAAATTAGCAACACGTTTTAAGGCTATTTCAGTAATATTTGGATCAGTTCCTCTTTCATATCTAAAACTTGCATCGGTACTTAAACCATGCGCTTTAGCTGCTTTTCTAATGGTTGCTGCATCAAAATAGGCGCTTTCTAAAAATATATTTTTGGTTGTTTCAGAAATTCCTGAATCTAATCCACCAAAAACACCTGCTAATGCCAAAGGTTTTTCTGCATCACAAATCATGCATTCGTGTCCTTTTAGAGTACGTTCTGTTTTGTCTAAAGTAGTAAATTTACTGCCAACAACTGCCTTCTTTACAATTATTTGATTGCCTTTAATTTTATCTGCATCAAAAGCATGTAAAGGTTGTCCTAATTCATGTAAAACATAATTGGTAGCATCCACAATATTGTTAATTGGGCTTATACCAATAGCGCGCAATCTGTTTTGCATCCATTCAGGCGAAGGTTTTACTTCAATATTTGAAATACTCAATCCAGTATAACGTTTGCAACCTTCTGTATCTTCTAGGGTTACAGCTATTGGATTCTGGTTGCTGGCATTTTGCATTTCGAAATCCAAACTTCGCACTTCGCACTTCGTAATCGCTCTCAAGTCTCTAGCAGTCCCTAAATGACTAGCAGCATCGCCTCTATTAGCTGTTAAGCCTATTTCAAAAACAAAATCGTTATAAACTTTAAAATATTCAGATGCAGGTTTTCCTACTTCGTAGATTTCGGGTAAAATCAAAATACCATCATGACTTTCGCCTAAACCAATTTCATCTTCAGCACAAATCATTCCTTCGCTCACTTCGCCTCTAATTTTTGATTTGCTAATTTTAAAAGGCTCTCCTTTGCTTGGGTATAAAGTTGCTCCAACTGTTGCAACCAATACTTTTTGGCCAACAGCCACATTGGGTGCACCGCAAACAATTTGTTTATCTTCGCCTGTGCCAATATCTACTTTACAAACACTTAATTTATCAGCATTTGGGTGTTTTTCTCTTTCTTTAACAAAGCCAATAACAATGCCTTCTAAACCACCTTTAATGCTTTGATAATTTTCAACATGTTCTACCTCTAATCCGCAACCAGTAAGCATTTGGCTTACTTCGTTAGGGGTTGAATTTATATTAATAATATCTTTTAACCAGTTATAACTTATTTTCATTAATGAATAATTGTAATTGTTTTATAAAAATTTGTGTGCGAAAATAACAAAATGAAGGATAGGATTGCTATTTTTGAATATGAAAAAAACTTTAGTAATAGGTGCAAGCCCTAATCCTGATAGATATGCCTACTTGGCAACTGAAATGCTTAAGGAATACAAACATCCTGTTTATGCATTTGGCTTAAAAAAAGGAATGATTAATGAAACCGAAATACAAACAGAATGGCCTATTAATGAAGAGTTTGACACTGTAACTTTGTATGTTGGACCTCAAAATCAAGCCGAATATTTTAATAAGGTGGTGAGTTTAAAACCCAAGCGAGTAATTTTTAATCCTGGAACCGAAAATAAGGAATTTGAAAATTTATTGACTCAAAATAATATTGAACCCATTGAAGCTTGTACTTTGGTGATGTTACGAACCAAACAGTTTTGATTCTTAAATTATTGTTTTCTTAAAGTAATTTATGAACTGTGATTATTAAATCAAAAATCACAGTTCATAAATCAAAAATTATTAAACGTTTTCTTTTTGGAATAAAGCAGGAACGGTTTTTAAAATTAGTTTTATATCATTCCAAAACGAATAAGTCTTAGCATATTGGTTATCTAATTCCATACGTTCTTCTTCGCTCATTGGTCCGCCTTTTCCACGTTTTGTTACTTGCCATAAACCAGTTATACCGGCAGGCGCAATAAAACGCAATGCAAATTGATCGGTAGTAATTTTTTCAGCTTCGTACATTGGCAATGGTCTATTACCAACTATACTCATATCGCCTTTTAACACATTGTATAACTGAGGTAATTCGTCAATACTTGTATTTCTAATAAATTTACCAATTCTTGTAATACGGGGATCATTCTCAATTTTTATAAAGGTAGCACCTTGTTTAGTTTTGTTATTTTCAAGATACGATTTTTCACAAATTTGAACTCCATCCATGTATAATGGCGATTGGCAGCTGGTATTATTAGCTTTACAGCTATCACACAAATAGTTTTTCAAATCGTAATTATGTGAAACGCTTGTAACTTCTTCTTTCGCGTCATTATTGGCATATTGATTTAAGTGTTTTAAATCTTTTAGCATATTATCTGCACCTTGGCGCATGCTTCTAAATTTGTAAAATTTAAAAACATTATAACCAGTTCCAACACGTTTACTATAATAAAAAACTGGCCCTTTACTTTCTAATCTAATTAATATAGCTATGATTAAAAATACTGGAGATAATGCCAATAATGCCAATCCTGAAACCACAATATCAAAAACACGTTTCATAAACGGCATTGAATAATCAGCAAAATCGTTTTTACTATTTTGAATTGAGTGATGATAACGAGGTGGGTGAGTTATGATGTAATTAGCTCTTTGTAAAAACTCGTCTTTATTAATTGGAACATCAAAAATATCGGCAAAGTGCTCATAAAGAGCTACATGCTTGTTGCTATCGTTAATTCTATCAACTATAAGAAAAAATGGAACGTTAGCTGTTTTAGGTATGTTTTTACAATTTTTTCGTAGCGTAATTCCGTTAACACCCAATAAATCAAACCCACTTACAATCAATTTTACAGGAGGATTTTTATTAGTCCATTGTATAAATTGAAAAGCATTATCAAAGCAATAAATTTCAAAATAATCTTTAAACATTGCCGAAAAATCAGCAATAAATGAAACATCATCTAAAATTAATGCAATACTAGGTTTAGTTGAATTTGTCATTTGAGTTTAAATTTTTTTGATTCTACGTAAAATATTCGCAATTCTTGCTTCTAATTCTTCTGGATTAAATGGCTTAACCAAATAATCGTCAGCACCTGCTTTTAAGCATTTAATTTTATCAGCACTTCCTTCATTTCCGCTAAGCATAATTAAGGGAATGTCTTTAAAAAAACCACTATTTCTAATTTGAGCAATAAATTCCATACCATTCATATCTGGCATATTTACATCCGCCACTATCACATCTGGTAATTGACCTTGTTGCATCCATTCTAAAGCCGAGTTTCCATCGGTTTTTGAAACCACATTAAACGTTTTACCAAAATAAAAATCTAGTATTTTTAAAATACTCAATTCATCATCAAGGGCTAATAATGTTTTTTTGTTCATAGTTATATTTTATTTTTTTATTTTATCAAAAGTTTCTGATTTCAACATTCTGTAAATAGTTGATTTTCCAATATTTAGTTTTTTTGCGACTGTTAGTACATTGTTGTCGTATTTTTCTAAATAGTTTTTTATAATCAAGTTATTGTAGTCATCTAAACTCATTTCTTGAATCAAAATATTATTTAATGATTTTTCAGAATTAAAGGTTAGGTCAGATTCTTGAATTACACCATTATCGCACATTACGCAAGCTAATTCTATAATAGCTTTTAACTCGCGTATATTTCCAGGAAAATGGTAGTTAAATAACTTTTTCTGAGCCTCGGTGCTCATGGTAATTTTCTTAATTTTATTTTCCTTGCAATAGTCATCAATAAAGTGTTTGCAAAGCAAAATAATATCGTTTCCACGTTCGTTAAGTGGCGGTAGTGCTATTTGTAAACCTAGTAGTCGGTAGTATAAATCTTCTCTAAAGCGGCCTTCTTTAACCTCAGTAGCTAGGTTTCTATGCGTTGCTACAATTATTCTTACATCAAGCGGAATACTTTGGTTTCCGCCTACACGAGTAACTTCTTTTTCTTGTAAAACACGTAATAGTTTGGCTTGCATGGTAATATCCATTTCACCAATTTCATCTAAAAATATAGTTCCTTTATTAGCTTGTTCAAATTTACCAATTCTGCGTGCATCAGCCCCTGTAAAAGCTCCTTTCTCGTGTCCAAAAAGTTCCGATTCTATTAAATCTTTTGGAATAGCTGCAATATTAACTGCTACTAAAGGCATTTTTTTTCTATCGCTATGGTAATGAATGGCTTTTGCTACCAACTCTTTACCTGTTCCAGTTTCGCCCGTTACACTAACCACAATTTTACTTGCAGCAGCTTTTTCAATTAAGGCAAAACATTTTTTTATAGCATCTGAATTACCAATTATGGTATTACTAAAATCGTATTTTTTTGCAACTTCTTCGCGCAGCGACACAATTTCTTCTTTTAACGAAGCATTGGAACGTGCATTTTGAATGGTATTTAATAATCGGTGTTTGGTGTCTTCGTCTTTTAAAATATAATCGTACACACCTAACTTTAAAAGCTGCACAGCAGTTTGCACATCTTCTTGTCCTGAAATTACAATTATTTGAACATCAGGTAGTTGGTCTTTTAGTTTTCTTATTAATTCATCACCCTTAATATCTGGCAACGAATAGTCAACAGTAATTAAATCTGGCTTTTTATGTAGGTTAGCTAAAACATCTTTTGAGTTAAAAAATGATTCAACTACATATTCAGGATTTAGAGATACAGTATATTGTAAAAAATTATTGTACCACTTATCGTCCTCTACAATGAAAACTTTATATGAGCTACTTTTGTATGACATGTGTTGCAATTTAATTGAAAATTATTAATTTGAAACAAAGTTACAAAATGGGAAAAATATAACTTAAGGTATATTTTTTAGTTATTCACATCAAAAAATGAGTGTATTATTTTGTAAAAAAAATGCCTTTTGTGTAATATTCTGCAATTCAATTACATATCAGAAAGCCGTTTTTTAAATATTTGTATCATTTCTGCTTTTGTATTTTCAGTGAATTTTGAATTGTATATAAGTTTGTACTCTTTTCCCATTTCAATGCTATCATAAAGCTTAGCTACTACACTTCTGCTATAAAAAATGGCAATTAATTCGTTTTTGTAAAATACAATTAGTATGCGAGGTTCTTTTTTTTGCAGCACAAAATTGGGTTCATAAATAATATACGATTGGTATTTTTGACCTGTATCCTGTACTTCATATTTAAATTTTTGAAGATGGGTTACAAATGTATCAAGCTGTGCATTTTGTTTGGCAACAGCTAGTATTTTGTTTAAAGCTGTTTCGGGTACAGAGCTGGGATTTATGCATGCTTGCGAAATAATTCCACTTAAATCAAAAACATAAGCTGTATCTATTTCTGCAATAAATTTATAAGGAGTAAAATCTTGTAAAGCTACTCCTATAATTTTTCCAAACTCATTGTAAAGTTTGGCTTTGGCTAAAATTTGTTGATCATCGTAAACATTGTTTTTTTTTACCCAAACTCGCAGCAGTATTTGCTGAAAATTGGCATCAATTGGTTTACAATCGAACCATGTATTGCCATACAGTTGGTATATATCTTTACCATTTTTGGTTTCTTTAACTGAACAATAGCCATAAGTTATTTCGGCATTGGTTGTTAAGCAAAAGACTAATAAAACAAAAACGCAGCTACACCTAAGCATAGCCACGTTTATATTTAATTTTAAAAGTTTTTTATATGAATTACTTTTTTGCTGCAAGTTGATTTCTAATTACTCCAATAATTACTGGTAAAACCGATGCGAAAACAATGCCAAGAACTATTTTCTCAAAGTTTTTTTGTACCCAAGGAATATTTCCTAAAAAATATCCTGCCAATGTTATTACACTAACCCAAAGTACTGCACCAATAACACAAAAAGTTATGTAACGGCTGTATTTCATGCTTCCTACGCCTGCTACAAATGGTGCAAATGTGCGCACAATTGGAACAAAACGCGCAACAATAATTGCCATAGAACCATGTTTTTCATAAAACGATTCAGTTTTTTGAATGTATTCTTTTTTTATGGTGAATATTCCGAAAAGTTTTGCCCCTTCACCCTTTTTAGCTAAAAATTTACCTATAAAATAATTGGTATTATCGCCCATTAAAGCAGCTGTAATAAGTAAAATAATAATCAAAACTACATTTAAATTATTGGTAGGATTACCAGCTAAAACTCCTGCAGTAAATAATAATGAATCGCCAGGTAATAAAGGTAAAACCACCAAACCTGTTTCGCAAAACACAATTAAAAATAGTAAACCATATATAAGGCTGCCATTTTCCGATACAAATAATTCTAAAAACCCTTTGGTATTGGTTAGTAGTTCTTTAAAAATTTCAAGTATTTCCATACCGCAATTTTATAACTTATCATCAATTTAGCCGCATTAATATTTTGTTTTTTTCCACTTATAAAAACAATTTGTATAAAATACACTTTAAAGATTTAATTCACATCAGGATTAGCCTTTTTGTCAGCAAAAATAAATGGCACTTTGCTTGACAATATTAAACATCAATATATATTTGACCAAAAACAAAAATTAAATTATAACACATGGATGTAGGAAAAGAATTTAGAAAATATGCCATAAAACACCAAGGCATTAGCAGTTTAAAAGTAGATGCTTACATGGAAAGTATTCCGCATGGTATGCAAAACATGACTAGAACTGTAATTGAAGAACGCCCTATGAACTTTAGAGAAATTGATGTTTTCTCGCGTTTAATGGCCGACAGAATTTTATTTTTAGGAACAGCTATTGACGATTATATAGCCAATATTGTTCAAGCACAATTGTTGTTCTTAGAATCGATGGATGCAAGAAGAGATATTCAAATGTATATCAATAGTCCAGGTGGTTCTGTTTACGCAGGTTTAGGAATTTATGATACCATGCAATGGATTCAACCTGATGTAGCAACTATTTGTACAGGTTTAGCTGCCTCAATGGGTGCTGTATTGCAATGTGCTGGTGCAAAAGGTAAACGTACTGCTTTGCGTCATGCGCGTATTATGATTCACCAACCATTGGGTGGCGCACAAGGACAAGCTAGTGATATTGAAATTACAGCTCGCGAAATTCAAAAATTGAAAAAAGAATTGTACGATATCATTTCACACCACAGCGGTCAGCCATTTGAAAAGGTTGAAGCTGATAGCGACCGTGATTATTGGATGATAGCAGAAGAAGCAAAAGCTTATGGTATGCTTGATGATGTATTAATTAAACCTAAAAAAGAAGAAACAAAGTAAATTGTGATTTTTGAAATGTCTTCTGTTTGGTTTTCTTACCAAATGAAAAAGTGAAGTGGTAAAAACACTAACTACTGACGAAATCATTATAAAGCGAAAAGCCAATAATTCAAAAAATTTGAATTATTGGCTTTTTTGTTAAAAACATTTTCAATGTTTTTCTTGTATTTATTTACATGGAAAATAATGTATTGGTATGGTTTAGAAATGATTTGCGTTTGCACGATAATGAAGCATTATTCAATGCCGTCAATACACAAAAGCCAGTGTTGGCTATTTATGTATTTGACGAAAATCAATACAAAAACACTCATTTAGGTTTTCCAAAAACTGGAAGCTTTAGAGCTCAATTTCTTATTGAATCAGTTCAAAACTTAAAAGAAAATCTCAAAAATATTGGAATTGAGTTGCTTGTTTATAAAGGTAATTCTGTTGATATAATTACCAATATTTGTAATGAGTTTAATATAACAGAAATCCACTATCAGCAGGAAAATACTGATGAAGAAATTCAAGTTGAAAAGAATTTGTTAAAAGCATTACATCCTTCCATTAAGTCAAAAAGTATTTGGGGTAAAACACTTATTCATATCAATGATATTCCATTTGCCATAAATCAATTGCCTGAACTTTTTACCAATTTCAGAAAAAGAGTAGAAGCACAAAGCGAAGTAAATGAGCTGTTTACTAATTCAATAATTTCGAATAAATTTGTTTTTGAAAATAAAACGCAAATACCAACTATTGAGGAGTTAGGATTGTCCACCGTGAATATAAGCAATAAAGCAGCTATTCATTTCAAAGGTGGAGAAACCGAAGCACTTAAAAGATTGAACCACTATTTTTTTGAAACCAAAAGTTTAGCTACTTACAAAATTACACGAAATGAAATGTTAGGTGCTAACTATAGTAGTAAATTTTCTGCTTGGTTGGCTTTGGGATGCATTAGTCCTAGGTATATTTACCATCAAATAAAATTATTTGAAAACAAAATTGAAGCCAACGATTCCACTTATTGGTTGTTTTTTGAATTGTTGTGGCGTGATTATTTCCAATTTATAGCTGTAAAACATGGTAATAAAATTTTTAAATTAACAGGTTTAAACGACTTACAAATACCCTGGAACAATCATAAAACTGACTTTGAAAAATGGAAATTAGGACAAACTGGCTTTCCATTAATTGATGCCAATATGCAAGAATTACTACAAACTGGTTTTATGAGTAATAGGGGAAGGCAAAATGTTACTAGTTTTTTAACTAAAAATTTAGGAATAAATTGGCTTTGGGGGGCCAAATGGTTCGAAAGCTTATTAATTGATTACGATGCTGCTAGCAATTATGGAAATTGGGCTTACCAAGCAGGAGTAGGCAATGATGCAAGGCAGTTTCGATACTTCAATATTGAAAAACAAAGTTTGGATTACGACCCAAAGGGTAAATATGTAAAACATTGGCTGAGCGGGATAAAAAACTTACCCAATTCCAAAGCTTTATTTCCATATAAACTTTCGGTTGAAGAGCAAAATCAGTATGGTTTTAAACTGAGTGAACATTATTATAAACCTATAGTTAATTTAACAAAATCGGCCGAAGAACAAAAAAACAAATATGAAAAAACGTTGAAAAATCAATTGCTTTAAAACCATATTCTGTGCTTAAACGTATATGTGCTTAAAATTCTAAAAATCAGTTACATTAAAATGTATTTTATACTGAAATAAAATAACAGCTATTTAAATAAAATAGTTGGAAAATTGAAAATAGATAGATAAAATTGTATTAATAAAAATATTATGGATAAAAATATACTAAGTAAAAAAAGAAGGCTAAATGTTGGTCTTGCTATTATTTTAAGTTTTTTAGTGTTAGTTGGGAAAGCTCAGTATTTATCTTCTCCTCCAACTATTGACGGAACTGCAGATGTTGGTTATTCAACAAGTGGCGCTTGGTCTCTAGCATGGGATGAAAATTATCTTTATGTAAGGTATTCAGGCGGTGGAGCAACAGAACCGGCAATTTTCAACATTGATGTTGATCCACAAGTTCCAGTTTCTGGTGGTTCAAATTCTAACGGAAGTCTTGTTGGGCAAACCAACTGGGGCATCACACCTACACTTCCTTTTAGAGCTGATTACATGATTTACTGGGAAAGTCAATATGCTGAATATAGAACAGATAATGGCGCTGGCGGTTGGTCTACACCTACAGTTATTACAACATCAGACAGATCAAATAATACTTCCGCAGATAGAGAAATAAGGTTATCATGGACTAGTATGGGATTAAGTGGCAGACCAACTTTTTTTAATTGGTTTGGATTTGCTAATTCTCGTGCTACTCCTGGATTTATTTTTAATCAAACCCCTGGAAATAATCCCTCTGGATTTAATTCTACACCAAAAATTAATTATTACTATACTGTTTCAAATACAAGTAATTCAAATACAACTAATCCGTTTTCACGTATATCTTTTGAACACAGAGAAGCCTATGATATTTATATTACTGGAAATACAACTTTATACGATATAACTAATAATGCTAATAATGTAAATGATCAAATTATTATCGAAAATAATTCATCATTGGTAACAGTTCAAATTGATGGCACAGCAAACTTATATGGGGGTATAATAGTTAGTGGAGCAGATATTTTACAATATAATAGTGGTGCTATTTGTCTTATTAATGGAAATGGTTATACATCAACTCAAAATGGTGGTTCAATAACTTATAATCAAACAAATTCGACATTAATTTATAACAGCGGTAGTGCTTACACTTTTGGAAATGAATGGCCTTCTACCAATGGTCCTATAACTATATCGTTGTCAAATGGAACTACATTAATAATTACAGCAAGTAGAACAATTAATGCTTCTGGTAGTATGACAATTAATCCATTATCTGGAATAACGATTTCAAGCGGAAATACTTTAACAACAAATAATAATTTAATCATTAAATCATCTGTATCTGGAGATGGTTATATTGGTAATTCTGCAGGGGCTGTTTCTGGCAGTGTTACAGTAGAAAGATATGTACCTGCATTGAGCAACAAAAGGTATAGATTTTTATCATCACCAGTTTCAACAACAGTAGCTGATTGGAGAGGCGAAATATTTATTACTGGAGGTGGTACTAGTTCTGAGTTTAGCTCTGTAGGTGTAAATAATGTAAAAACTAATGGATTAGATTGGACTTTATCTGGTGCACCTTCAATGTTTGCTTATACCGAAAACTTGAACTCGGGTGGCTTAAATACTCGTTGGGAGTCTATTACAAGTGGTGGAACAACTTTAGTTGCAGGAAAAGGATATAGAGTTTTTGTTAGAGGAGATAGAAGTAATGCAGGTGTGTTAGACAATTCTATTACCACTCAATCTGCTGTTACAATAACCTCTGTTGGAAGCATTAATGCTGGTTCTCAAACATTACCTGTTACATATAACGGTTCAACAAGTGATGATGGTTGGAATTTAGTCGGAAATCCTTATCCTTCAACAATTGATTGGAATGCTTCATCAGGATGGACAAAAACAAATTTGACAGGAACCATTTATATTTATAATCCTAGTACTAACTCATATGGTAATTTTGATGGAACTACTCCAACCAATGGGGTAACTCGCTATATTTCTTCTGGACAAGCATTTTTTGTAAGAACCAATGCATCTTCTCCTGCATTATCATGCACAGAAGCCGTTAAGACTACAAATGCTGGAGCTGCTATTTTTAAAACTAATGTAGAAGAAAATACATTACGTATTTCTTTAATAAAAAATGAAATTAATAAAGACGAAGCGGTAATTCGTTTTATGGAAGGGAAAAATAATGAATTTAGTGAAAATGATGATGTAAGAAAATTTTATAACTCAACCGTAAACGTATCAAGTTATTTTAATACAGATACGTATGTATCTGTAAATTATTTAAATAATAAGTTAACTGAAGATAAAGTAATACAGATCAGTGCTTGGGGAGATGAGGTTGGTACTTATACTTTTAGTTTTAAAGGTATTGAGAACTTTAATTTAACAGAGCGTATTTTATTAAAAGATAAGTTTTTAAATAATGTGATAGAAATAAATGATAATTCTAATGTAAGTTTTGATATTACTACAGATCCAAATTCAAAAGGTGATAATCGTTTTGAAATAATTTTTGTTGCCAAAACTTCCACCAAGACAAGTGAGGAGTTATTGAAATTATCTTCTACCAACCTTTCTGTTTATCCTAACCCTGCCACTGATGTGTTGAATATAAATATTAGCAATGCTAATTTTAAAAACTCTGAAGTAGTGGTTTATAATATTTCAGGAATAGAAGTATTTAAAACCAATATGGCTAGTAGCAATGCTCAGTTAAATATTGAAAGTTTAAGTAATGGTGTTTACTTTGTAAAGGTAAGCAACCAAAACGGATTTAATAAAACAGTAAAATTTGTAAAATAGATCATAGTAAATAGACCATGGACCATAGAATGAAAACCATGGTCTATGGCCCAATAACCATTAACTAATCAAAAAAATGAAAATCTTTAATCAAGCTAAAAGCATGAATATATCAAAATTAATCATGGCAGTAGCCATAGTAGTAGCAGTAAGTTTTGCAGCTAATGCTCAACCAGGAAGTGGTGGAGGAGGATTTGATGATGAACCTCAAGATGTGCCAGTAGATGGCGGAATTGCTTTATTGGCAGTTGCTGGAGCTGCTTATGGATATAAAAAATTTAAAAAATAAAAGCTATTACATCTAACAAAAAAAGGCGTTGAATTTTTAAATTCAACGCCTTTTTTTGTTTAAATATCTTGTTTAATCAAATGTAAAACTAACAGTCATAGTTCCAAATTGCTCAGCTGGACCATCAGGTTTTGCCGAAAATTTGGTATCCAAAGCTGCTTGTTTGGCTACCTTTAGTTTATCCAAGTTTAAGGTAGTAGTTCCACGTGCTCCTGGTTCTGCTTTTATTACATTTCCTTGCCTATCTACGGTAATATTAACTACTACTATTCCTACATCGTTTGAGTTGGTTGATATAATAGGTTTTTTTGCAACTCTGCGACCTTTTAAACTAATAATAAATCCACCACCATCTGGCTTACCTCCAGGTCCCTCTCCATCACCACCAAGCCCATCTCCACCTGGCACCCCATCTGGAGTTCCGTCAGGTCTGCCTTCATTTCCAGGTTCTGTGCCACTTCCATATCCTCCAGCGGTATTGTTGGCATTGTTTTTTCTTTTAAATAATGCATTTGGATTAGTTTTTGGTAATTCAACTATGTCTTTAGGTTTTTCTGTTGGTGGTGTAATTACTGGCTTTTTGGTATCTGTTTTTTTATCGTTTACTTTAGCTACCACATCTACCTCATCGTCTGTACTTTGACTAAGTTCATCGGAAGTTGCCTGGCTTTCTAATGGTGTATAGGTTTCGTTTTGTTGTGGATTTTGTACCGGGCTACTACTTTCGCCTCCCATATTTTCTTGACCAAGTAACATAGCAGGGCCAATATCAGCCCAAGGTGGATTGGGTGGTACCAAAACAAAAAAGTACAATGCTAAAAATATGGCGCCATGAATAAATATGGTTCCTGCTAAACCAGCCCAATTATGGTTATTTGACTGATTTTGAATATAGTATGCTTGGTTTTGTTGCATTTTATTTGTAAATAAATGTATGTAAACTTATCTAAACAAATTTATAAACGATTTCGTTATGTTTTTATTGATTAGTAACAAAAAAAATGTTTAATGTATTTATTTTATAACATACTTTTAAGTGTAAATTTAATAAATATATTTAAAATTAAATGAAAAATATTGTTTATTGCTAGCTCAATTAATTCATCGAACAAAAATTATCTATAGACTTTTGAGTTTATAAATTTTGTAAGATAAATAATTATTTTAAAAGTATGAGGAAAAATAAGTTTGTAATTGCTTTGTTGTTTTTATTGCCTTTGGTAACAAATGCTCAAATAAAGCTAAGTTTATTAGAGGCAGTTCAAATGGCTAAGGATAAAAGTTTACAGGCTAGTATTAATTTAAATTTGTTTTATGCAGCTCAAGTTAATTATAAATCAGCATCGGCAAATAGATTGCCTTTAATAAATGGTTATTTAAACGCACCTGGTTTGGATAGAAGCTTAGGACAAGTTTATCAGCCTGATGGAACCATAAAATTTGTTGAGCGAACCCAAGCATTATCATATGGAAGTATTTCATTACAACAAAATTTAATGGCAACTGGTGGTGTCATTTCTATTTCATCTGCTTTAACTCGTTTTGATTTATTATCGCAAAATGGATTTACCACTTGGCAAGCATCTCCACTAATTGTATCTATCAGTCAGCCATTATTAAGGTTTAACGAACTAAAATTTCAATGGCAATTAGCCAAATTAAGGTATAAACAAAACTCGCGTTTATTTGCCGAAAGGTCAGAAGATTTATCTATACAAATTACACAAACCTATTTTGATGCAGTTAATGCCGAAGCTGAATTAATGTTAGCTGAGTTTAATTTAAATGTAAACGATACGCTTTTGCGCATGGCTAAAGGCCGGTATAATTTAGGTAAAATAGGAGAGGATGATTTATTGCAAACTGAACTGCGATTGATGAATGCTCAAAATAGTTTTGATCAAGCCAAATTAAACTATACTTCGAGCATGAATCAATTGAGAATTATTTTAGGTTTATCTAAAAATGTAGAGTTAGAATTAAGGCCGGAAACCAATTTGCCTTTTTTTGAACCTGATATTGAAAAGGCTGTGAGCAATGCCATTAAAAGCCGGAGCGATTTTGTGCAAATAAATATTGAACAAAAACAAATAGAAGGAAATTTACGAAGAGCTAAATTGAACCAACTACCCAATGCAGAGTTAAATGCTACTTATGGACTAAGCCAAACTGCCAGTCAGTTAGAAAATAGTTATAAAAACCCAGCAGAACAGCAGCGTATAAGTTTTGGCTTGAATTTGCCTTTAATGAATTGGGGAAGATTTAGAAACGACTATAAAGAAGCAAAATATCAGTTTAAAGCCAAAGACGCACAGCTACAATTGGCTTACCTAAACTTGGAGCAAGATGTTATTTTTTTAGTAATGCAATACAAGCAATTAAAGCAGCGTGTACTCATAAGTGCTAAAGCCGATACCATAGCTCAAAAGCGTTACGAAGTGGCCAAAAACAGGTATTTTATTGGTAAAATAGATAATACCAATTTGAATATAGCTCAAACTGAAAAGGACATGGCTAGAAACGAATATTATAGAACTTTAAAAGAATATTGGTTAAGCTATTATAGATTAAGAAGAACTACCTTATATGATTTTGAAAAACAAGAAAGTTTGTTTACTGAGGAAAAATAAAAAAAGCCACCATTTTAATTAAATGGTGGCTTTTTTTTGAATACTTTTTTTATTTATAATCTTGCTTCACTAACTACCAAATCTTTAGTGTTTACACTTAATACAGGTAGGTGTGCATTTTTTATAAATTGCTCTGAAAATTTTCCAGTAAAAAATGATTTAAAATTAATTTCTTGTTCTGTCATTATAATAACCAAATCAGCATTAATTTCCTTTGCATAGGCCAAGGTTTGTTCAGAAATATTTCCACCTAGACGCATTTCAATTTCGTTATCAATTCCATTTTCAACTATTTTATTACTAACTTGTCTGCTGTAATTGGTTACATCTACTTCACTATCTTTACTTTTATCGGTACTTACTCCTAAAATATAAACATACGAGTTAAATTTTTGAGCCATTACAATGGTAGCCGGACCCTTTTGTCTTGTTTCAAAACTTGTATCAATTGGGATAAGTATTTTATCAAAATTCTTATAAACATAGTTTCCAGGAATTGTTAAAACTGGCTTGTCGGCATGTTCAATTACTTTGCAGGTGTCCGAAATTGAAAATAAACCATCGTTATTATCTTTAGTCTTATTACTAATAATTAATAAATCTGGACCTAATTCTGAAAATCTGTGTGATAAATCTTTTGCTATGGGATTACTTCTATTTTCAACTTCAAAATCAATACCAAACAATTTTGAAGTATATTCAAATTCTTTATCATCATAAATTAAGAAATGTAATTTAGCTTCAAATTTTCGAGCTAAAGCAGCACTTAGTTCTACTATTGAGTTGGTATTTGTGCCATGATTACAAGCAACAGCTATGGTTGAAAATTTAAGTATCATAATTATTTAAATATTAAAAATTGAACGAATATGGACACAAAGTACTATTTTAAGTGATATAAGTCAAATTTTATTTTTTTAATGTTTATTTTCCACCAGTCATTAAGCGTTTATAATACTCCTTAGCTACAATAAAATCAGGGTATTCGCGAATAGCAGCTTCAAAATATTTTTTTGCACTTAACATATCTCTGTCCTTTTGTGCAGCCATAATTGCACGCATATTAAACAAAGCAGCTTTTAAAGGCACTTTTTGTTTTTCTGTTTCGCTAATCATAAAGTCAATACTATCGCTAGTAGTTAAAGCCAATTGGTCTAATTCCTTTAAGTTATTTTCTACAGCTTTAAAATTACCAGCTCCATAATGCGCTGTAGTTATACGGTATAAATACTCAGGCTTTTTATTTAAAGCATACAACTGATTATAAATATTCATTTGTTCTTCCATATTGCCCATTTGCTCTGCACATAAAGCTTTTATAAGCAATAAACGTTCACTTTTAGGATTGCGTTTAACGGCAGCAGTAGTTGCATCATTACAAGCCATAATATTACCAGTAGCAACATATAACTCAGGTAAAGTATCAGCATACAAAATTTGTGTACTATCTTCAATTAAAATCATTTGAGCAGCAACAATAGCAGTTGAAAAATCCTTGCTATTCATACTTTTATCAAATAATTTTTTATAGTTATCAACGGCTTTTGAGCCTGATTTATTATTACACGATGCCAAGGTTGCTATGGCACAAAAAGCTAAAATTATTTTTTTCATTTATTTGTTTTTCTGTTTTGGGTAAATTAATTAACCGTTTGTTTAAAATTATTTGTTATAAAAATTTAGGGAAATAGCCTGGCTCATAATCGCTCATCATATTACAAACTACCTCAAATATTTCTTCTGCATTTGGTTTACTCCAATAGTCGCCATCGGTTCCATAAGGAGGGCGATGTGCTTTAGCTGAAATGGTTATAGGTTTATAATCTAAATATTGGTAAGCGCCTTGATTTTCCAAAACTTGTTGCATCATATAAGCAGTTGCTCCACCTGGTACATCTTCATCTAAGAAAATTACCTTATTGGTTTTCTTAATTGATTCAACTATGCTATGGTTAATATCAAAAGGTAATAAAGTTTGCACATCAATTAGTTCTACACTTATTCCAATTTCAGCTAATTGTTTAATAGCTTCTTCGGCTACACGAGTAGTACTACCATAAGTAACTATGGTTACATCCGAACCTTGCATTAATACTTCTGGTTTACCTAAAGCTACAGTAAATTCAGGTAAATTGTCGGGCATTTTTTCTTTTAAACGATAACCGTTTAAACATTCAATAACCAAGGCAGGCTCATCGCTTTTCATTAATGTGTTATACATACCTGCGGCTTGTGTCATATTGCGAGGAACACATACATACATACCTCTTAATGAGTTTATAATCATTCCAATTGGAGAGCCTGAATGCCAAATTCCTTCTAATCTGTGTCCGCGTGTACGAACTATTAAAGGAGCTTTTTGGCCGCCTTTGGTTCTGTATTGTAATGTGGCTAAATCATCGCTTAAAGGTTGTAAACCATACAATAAATAATCTAAATATTGAATTTCAGCAATTGGACGTAAACCACGTAAAGCGGTTCCAATTCCTTGGCCTATGATGGTTAATTCTCTAATTCCTGTATCACTTACACGACTTTCGCCATGTTTTTCTTGCAATCCTGCAAAACCTTGGTTTACATCACCAATTTTTCCTACATCTTCACCAAAAGCTAAAACACGTGGGTCAGTCGATAGTAAATTATCAAAGCAAGCTACCATAATTTCTCTTCCATCAACCACTTTCGAGTCATCGGAGTAAGCGGCAGGCACTTCATTTACCAATAAAGCATTTTGTTTTGATTGGCTATGTAAGTATGAGTTGTAGCGTTCTTCGTTACTTTTTAAATATAAATTTTTAAAGCTGATTACACGTTCACGTTCCATATTTTGGAATTTATAAGTAAGGCGTAATACTTTGTTTATTGCTACAGCAATATCTTTTCTTATTGGGTCATTTATACTTTTTAATTCAGCAACTAAATCGTTAATAGCACTTATTTGTGTAGCATTTGCTAAATCAGTTAATAATTCTGAAGCTTCAGCAATTTCAGTTTTTATTGGGTTTAAATAAGCTTCCCAAGCAGCTTTTTTGCTAACATTTACATGTATTTGAGCTTCGTTTTCAATGGTGCTTAACTCTTCTTCGGTAGCTAAACCATTTTCAATAATCCATTTTTTAAATTGTGCGTTGCAATCAAATTCTGCTTCCCAAGCCAAACGGTCTTTCGATTTGTAACGTTCATGCGAACCACTAGTACTGTGTCCTTGCGGTTGAGTTAATTCATTTACATGTATTAAGCATGGAACATGTTCTTGTCTAGCAATATTTGCAGCTTTCTCGTAAGCACTACATAAGGCCACATAATCCCAACCCTTTACTGTAAATATTTGATAGCCAGCATTTTCTGGATCTCGTTGAAAACCTTTTAGAATTTCGCTGATATTTTCTTTAGTAGTTTGATATTTAGCTGGAACTGATATTCCAAAAGCATCGTCCCAAACAGAAACCACCATAGGCACTTGTAAAACACCACCAGCATTAATGGCTTCAAAGAAATGACCTTCGCTGCTACTAGCGTTTCCAATTGTTCCCCAAGCTACTTCATTTCCGTTATTGCTAAAATTGTTTTGGCCAATTTCGCTGGCATGGGTTCTGTAGTATTTGCTTGCTTGCGCTAAACCAACCAAGCGAATCATTTGTCCAGCTGTTGGAGAAATATCGCTCGATGAGTTTTTTATATTTTTTAAATCTTTCCAGTTTCCTTCTGCATCAATGCTTCTTGTTCCGTAATGGCCATTCATCATGCGGCCCGCACTTGCTGGTTCTGCATCTACATCGGTATGGGCATATAATTGGGCAAAAAATTCTTGAACGGTAAGTAATCCTGCGGCCATCATAAAAGTTTGGTCGCGGTAGTAACCACTTCTAAAATCACCATTTTTAAATGCCTTAGCCATAGCTATTTGCGGCAATTCTTTTCCATCACCAAAAATGCCAAATTTGGCTTTTCCAGTTAACACTTCTTTGCGCCCAAGTAAACTAGCTTGGCGGCTGGTGTAAGCTATTTTATAATCTTCTAAAACAATTGCTTTAAAATCAGAAAATGAGAGGTTGGCTTGCATGCTATTCATTGAATACAAAAATTATATTGTGTCAAACCTAATTGTTTTTCACAATTTTATCAAACATGTGGAATTATTAAGGATAAATAGTTGGCTAATATTGCTTATTAGCTGTATTTCAGTATCAAATTTTGGTTAATTAATTTTATTAAAAATAAAAAACCAACCAAACTATTACCAAAACTGGTAATAAATACGGAATACTATATTTAAAAATATACTCACCAAAGGTTGGCATTTTTACACCAGCTTTATCAGCAATTGATTTTACCATAAAGTTTGGTCCATTGCCAATGTAGGTCATTGCACCAAAAAATACTGCTCCGGTTGATAAAGCTGATAAAAAATCAATATTATTTGAATTTAAAAATGTTTTTACATCGCTCATATTTTCAATACTAAATCCAAATTTTGAAAGCACTACTGCAAATACATTTAAGTAGGTTGGCGCATTATCCAACACTGATGAAAAAACACCACTAAACCAATAAGCTACACTAACAGTAATTTTGCTGCTAATTTCGGGCGATTGAGCAGCATGTTCAAGCCATTGCAAAGCAGGAATCATGGTTAAAAAAATACCAATAAATAGCCAAGCTACTTCTTTAATGGGTTCGAACGAAAAGTCATTACTTTCTAATGCTTTTTTATCGCTTAATTTATAGCATAAAAAGGCTGAGCTTAATTGAATTATTTCGCGTATAAACGATATTTTTTTTCCTTCAATATCAATATGTGGCAAACCATCAATTAGGTTAGGATCAATAAAAATGCTTGCTATACCAATGGCTAACCAAATAAAATTTCGTTTACCATTTATAATAATTTTATTGGTGTAATGTGCGCTTACATCTACATCATCCAATTTGGTATTTTTTCTATCAACTAAATAAAAAACAAATAGAATTAATGTTATAGCTAAAATCCATTTAGGAAGTAAATTTATGAATGTCCACTCAAATGGAACACCTTTTAAATAGCCCATAAATAGGGGAGGATCACCAATTGGAGTAAGTAATCCACCAAGGTTTGAAACAATGAAAATAAAAAATACAATATGATAGGGTTGAAGCCTGTACCTGTTAATGCGCATAAAAGGCTTAATAAGCAAAACCGATGCACCTGTGGTTCCTAACAAATTGGTTAGAATAGCTGCCAAAAATAAAAATAGAATATTGGTTAAAGGTTTACTCTCCACATCAATAAATGCAAATATTCCGCCACTTGATACAAATAATATAGTTAATAAACTGATAAACGATACATATTCGGCCATGGTTTCGAGCGGATGCAAAAAATTATCCATAGCTATGCCATAATACAAAAACACAATGGCACCTAAACCAACACTTACTTTTGAATAATGATGATGCCAAAATTTTTCTAAAAAAATAGGTCCAATGGCTATTAAGAGTAATAAAAGAACAAAAGGAAAAACTAAAATTAATGGTGGAAGTTGATGCATTTTAAAATTGTGGACTAATTTTTGACAATAGGTTTTTAAATAATTTATTTAATTGCATTTAATTAAACATGGCAAATATGAAAAAACTATTGATAATATTATCATTTTTATTTTTAAGTAAAACACAAGCAACTACATTATTTGCGGGTCCGTACTTATTTTTACAAAACGTTAACGAAGAGCAAAAAATTGAAAAACTGATTGCTTATGTAGAAAAAAGTGATGCTCTATTTATTAGAAATGGAACAGAATATTCAGCTAAAGAAGCTGCCGAACATTTAAGAATGAAGCGAAAAAAAGCGGGTTCCAAAGTTAAAACTGCAAAGGATTTCATTGACTTAATAGCTAGTAAATCTTACATGAGTGGTGAGCCTTACAAGATGAAGTTTAAAAGTGGAGCCATTATAAACACAAGAGATATGCTTTATAACGAACTTAGGAAACTCGAAAAAAATAATTAAAAAAAAGCCGATTCGTAATTTACGAATCGGCTTTTTTGTTTACTTATTATGTTCTTTTTCAAACTTTTCAGCATTGTTTACAAATTCTTTTATTTGGTCTGCCGCAATGCGTTTTGCAATTATCTTTTTATCCTTATCTAAAATGTATAAAACAGGAGTGCTATATACATCATAATATTGGCGGAAATTAGTTTCGTTCAATGGATCATACAAGTTTAATTTCCAAGGTAATTTTTGTTCAATTAAGTATTTTTTCCAATCGTCAATATTTTCGGTTAAACTAACGGAAAATACATCAAACTTTAACTGTGTTTTTGGTGCAATACCTTTGTTTAACTCTTTATAAGTTTCAACTATTTTTGGCATTTCTTCTTTACAATGTCCGCAGGTAGCATTCCAAAAAATTACCAAAGTGTATTTCGAATCCATGTTGTATAAGCTATGGTAACGGCCATTGGTATCAAGCATGTTTAAGTTTTTGGCTTTTTTACCAATTAAGTTATGACGTAGTTTATCACATTTGTCTTTCATTTTCCAAATCAATAAACTATCAACCCAATATGCTTTTCCTTTGGCGTAATAATTATCAATTAAATGCACAAATACTGCGTCCATTCCCATGTATTGCGAAGCTTCGTAGTAGTTGGTAGTCCAAAATAAACAGAACTTAAAGTTTTCTTTTCCTTTTTCTGCCAATTTTAAAACTTGGTCAGCACTTTTTATAATGCTATCAGGAATTTGAGGAGTAACTTTTAAAATAAATGTTTCAAACTTTGGAAAAAAAGTAGGAGTACGTGTAATCCTATCATCACTAAAATCAAAATTATCGAAATAATGTGTTTTATAATATTGATATTGAAAATTTGAATCAATAATTTCACCTTTTTCGTTTTTAGGAGCATCGGGCACATCCACATCTTGCATCATTCTGAAAATTTTACTAATTAACAAATTAGGTTGTGTTTCTAAAATATGTTTACGCTCATCGTTTAATTGTTTCATCAATTCGCGGTATTCAGCCACCAAAGCATCTTCTTTTTGTTTATTATTACTTTCTTTAGCTTGCTTAATACTTGCCTCTAATTCATTAGCTTTTTTTCCAATGCTGGTAGTAAATTTTGAATAAGTAAAAAAGGCCTCATTTTCAGGTGAGCCAACTACTTTCATTTTTTCAATATAACCCGATGTGTCGGTTTCTAAGCTAAAATTTTGTTCAGTTACTATAAAGTCAAATAATAATGATTTATCAGCAGTGGCTATTAAATAAACCCCACCTTCCAAGGTGGCATCGCCCATAAACGCCATTTTTCCATTTTTATCGGTAACAGCACTATCTCTTAAATATTGTTTATCACCAAAATAATAACCTAAGTAAAACAACTTGTTTGGAGAACCCTTTAGGGTAATTGTAATATGGTGTCCACCTTTTGTTGTGTTGGCTTTAGTTTCGGTTGCATTAGTTGATTTTTTTGTAGCCTTTTTTTGAGCAAAAGCTACCATGCTTATAATTGATAAAAAAACGAGTAATGATATTTTTAAAATACGCATATAAATTGGTTTTATTTTGGTGTAAAATTAATAAAAAACTAGGCTTATTACTACCTATTGGTAAGTTTAATAAATTTTTAAGTATAGCTTAGGTGTTATGTTGTTGATATAAAATAGTAAACATCATAAATTTTAGATTTGTTAAAGCGCAAGTGTTTAATAGATTTGCCTTCCAAAAAATTTAACACATATAAATAACACCATGAAAAATATTACTGTAATTGGTTCAGGTACAATGGGAAATGGAATTGCCCACACATTTGCTCAATTTGGCTACCAAGTAAATTTAATAGATGTAAATGAAGCTGCTTTGCAAAAAGCATTAGCAACTATATCAAAAAATTTAGACCGTCAGGTTACAAAAGGCTCCATAACTGAAGCTGATAAAGCTGCTACATTAGCCAATATAACTACTTATACTAATTTAAAAGATGCTGCAAGCAATGCTGATTTAGTAGTGGAAGCTGCAAGCGAAAATATGGCTATAAAATTAGATATATTTAAGCAATTAGATGAAATTTGTCCAGCTCATACCATTTTAGCATCTAACACTTCATCTATATCAATTACTAAAATAGCGAGTGTTACCAAACGTGCTGATAAAGTAATTGGCATGCACTTTATGAATCCAGTTCCTGTAATGAAATTGGTGGAAGTAATTAACGGTTTTAAAACCAGTGAAGAGGTTACTGCAACTATTATTGAATTATCGAAAGCAGTTGGTAAAATTCCAGCTTTGGCAAACGATTATGCTGGCTTTATTGCAAATCGTATTTTGATGCCAATGATTAACGAAGCTATTTTCTGTTTACAACAAGGAGTTGGTTCAGTTGAGTCAATTGATACAGTTATGAAATTGGGTATGGCTCATCCAATGGGGCCATTACAATTAGCAGATTTTATTGGTTTAGATGTTTGCTTGGCTATTATGAATGTGTTACACGAAGGTTTAGGCGACCATAGATATGCGCCATCTCCTTTATTGGTAAATATGGTAACTGCTGGTAACTTAGGCGTTAAATCAGGCGAAGGTTTTTATGTTTATACAGCAGGAAGTAAAGATTTAGTAGTTAGCGATAGATTTAAAAATCATAGATAATCAACTTGATACCAATAAAAAAGCCTTGCAATAAATTTATTGCAAGGCTTTTTTATTGGTTATTTTTTGTACTAGTAGTAATTCAATTCAAAAATTATAAAACCACCTTTACCATTTGGTTTAAACCAAAGCTGTCCATCATTTCCTGCCATGCAGCCATTTTTATTTCTAAATAATTCAAATGGATTTTGTTCTAATAATTCTCTTTTATATTCAGGAGTAAATATTTTAAAATAATTAGCCAAAAACTCTTTTTTAGTGGTCATATCACGCAAAGGAAACTTAATATATTTAGCTACTTGTTCTTTTTCGTCATACTTAATATTTAACTGTAAGTTTTGGTAAAACTTAATTGCTGCATTTCCATTTTTAAATCTGGCATCGCTCCAACTCATACAAACCGTGCTATCAATAAACAACTGTGTTTTATTTTGATAGGCATTTGGCAGTTCGTTGTTTTCTGCTGTATAATTTAAGTGAGGGGTTTTCGGATCGTAAGTTAAAACCTTAATATTAGGTCTCCATTCTACTGTATCTTTTTTTCCATAGGCAGGTTGTTCGTTTTGCTTACACGAATAACCAAAAATTGCAAAGGCAACTACTAAAAAAGGAATAAGCTTTTTCATAATATTAAAAATTAAACACCAGTATAATTGAAAGGTGTAATATTAAGCAATTCTGCTTTTACTTCATTGCTTACATTCAACATATTAATAAACGTTTGTATGCTATTTAAGTCAATTTTGGCATTTGTTCTGGTTAGGTCTTTTAATGCCTCGTATGGTTTTGGATAACCTTCTCTGCGTAAAATAGTTTGAATGGCTTCGGCAACTACCGCCCAATTTTCGTCCAAATCTTTTTCAATTGCAGTATTATTCAAAAGCAATTTGTTTAATCCTTTAAGTGTTGATTTATAGGCAATTAAGCTATGCGCTAATGGTACGCCAACATTGCGCAAAACAGTGCTATCAGTTAAATCGCGTTGTAATCTACTAACAGGGAGTTTGGCTGATAAATGTTCAAAAATGGCATTTGCAAAACCTAAATTACCTTCAGCATTTTCAAAATCAATTGGATTAACTTTATGTGGCATTGCGCTACTACCAATTTCGCCAGCTTTAAGTTGTTGTTTAAAATACTCCATCGAAATGTATTGCCAAACATCTCTAGTAAAGTCAATCAAAATGGTATTGATACGTTTTAAGCAATCAAAAAGGGCTGCTAAATTATCGTAATGTTCAATTTGTGTGGTAGGATAGGAGCGATTTAATCCTAACGAACTACAAAAATTATTTCCAAACTCGTGCCAATTAATATGCGGATAAGCTAAATGGTGTGCGTTAAAATTACCCGTAGCTCCGCCAAACTTAGCCGAAAATGGAATTTGTTTTAAATGATTCAATTGTTCGTTCAATCGGCTGCAAAACACCATCCATTCTTTTCCTAATTTAGTTGGCGATGCTGGCTGTCCGTGTGTTTTAGCCAACATTGGAATTTCAGCCCACTCGTTAGCTTGTTCTTTTAGCTTTTCAAAAACTAAGTTTATGTTAGGTAAAATTACTTTTTGTAAAGCATCTTTTATACTTAAAGGAATGGCTGTATTATTAATATCTTGGCTTGTTAACCCAAAATGAACAAATTCGCTAGTGTTTTGTAAATTAAGCTTTTCAAGCTGTTCTTTTATAAAATACTCAACCGCTTTAACATCGTGGTTAGTGGTTTTTTCAATATTTTTTATTGATTCAGCATCTGCTATTGAAAAATTTAAATAAATATTTCTTAAAGCTGTTTCATTTATAGGTTGGTTGCTAAACTGAGGTAAGTTTTGTTTGTGTAAAAAAATAAAATATTCAATTTCAATTAATACCCTGTATTTTATTAATGCAAATTCTGAAAAGTAATTTGATAAATCGGCTGTTTGGTTTCTGTATCTGCCATCAATTGGTGAGGTAGCTGTTAAGTTTTCAAGAATCATTGTAATTGATTTTATTATTTTTTCTTTTTGGTTGATAATGAGTTTAAAAATCTATACCAAGTTCCAACATCGGCTATTGGAATAGGCTGTGGTTGACCATTGTAATAAAGTCTTTCGGCCTGAGCTTGTTGGTACCATCTGTTATTTTCTATACCATCGGCCAAAATACCTTTTTGTAAACTACCATATGGTATTCTTCCCATATTTTCATAAGCTAACGATAAATTACTGTTTGGAATTTTTACTTTAGCAAAATAATAATCTAATTCTTGCGGGGTAGAATATGGTCTTACTACCACATCTCTTAAAAAGAAAGTGTCTTCCTCCATTCTAATTACGGTAGTTAACTTATTGTTTTCTATGTTATTAGGTAAGCTGTAATACATTTTTTTCTGCCCTAAAGCAGTAAAAACTATTTTATCGGTTTGTTTACATACCAAACTGAAAAAACCACTCATATCTGAGTAAACTCCTCTGTTAGTGCCTTCTATTCTTACAGTTACGTAAGGCAGTACTTGCATGCTATCAAAACTAACTATAAATCCGCTTAGCTGAACCAAATCGTTTGAGGTAGCTGTTGTTGTAGTTGCAGCAGGTGGCGTAGTTTGACTTTTAGCTTTAATTGACAATGCATAAAGGCTAAAAATGCATATAAAATATTTAAAATATAATTTCATGATTTAATAAATAAAACTTGCTAATACACACAAAACTACAATTATTGGACTTGGAACTTTGGTTGTCAAAAGTAAAAATAAAGTCAATAAAAGTACTATCATATTTGGTTGATTTAAAACAACTGGTTTAAATAACAAATATGCTGAGGCTATAACTAGGCCAGCACTTGCAGCATTAATGCCTTCTATGGCATTTTTTACTGGAGTAAAATTTTTTAATTGATTCCAAATTGGGTAAATAAAAAATATGAGAAATGTTCCAGGTAAAAAAATGGCTATTGTTCCAATTACTGCTCCTAATAGTTGCCCCCAAACACCCATTTCTTGCAAGGCCATTGCATTACAATAGGTAGCAATACTAAACACTGGGCCTGGCATAGCTTGCACCAATCCAACACCAGCCAAAAATTCGCTTGGATTTAGGTAATGTTTTATTTCTACAAATTGGTTATACATCATTGGAAGTAATACATGCCCACCACCAAATACAATACTACCATAACGATAAGTATTTTCGAAAAGTAATACCAGTTTGTTTTGGCTAATTGCTCCTAGCGATGCAGCAAGAACCAATACGGCTAAAAACAGTATAAAGTTACTCCAATTTATATTTTTAATTGGTTTTACTTTATTGCGCTTTTCTTTATTAATTTGGCTTGAAACTATTCCGCCAAAAAGTAAAAGCACAGGAAACAAATAAGGTGTTTGAAATAAAATGGCAACTGTAGCCGAAGTAATTAGTAGGAACCAATGAAATGTTTTTGAAATAAACATTTGAATAATTTGATAGGCAGCATAAATAATAAAACCTACCGCCATTGGTTGAATGTACTTTAAAAAGTTAAGTTTTGGATTATCAATATTATATACATGAATAATTATTGCAAAAATGGTCATTATTAAACTAGCTGGTAATACCCAAACTGCTAATGTAAAAAATGCTAAAGTTGGTCCACCAATTTTAAAGCCTATAGCAGTAATAGTTTGAGTAGATGTAGGCCCTGGCAACATGCTACAAAATGAGTTTAGTTCTTTTAAATCATCATTTGTAATGTAGTTCTTTTTATCAACTAACCGCTTTTGAAACTGAACCAAATGAACTTGAGGGCCTCCAAATGCGGTTAAAGCAAGCTTTAATACATCAAGCAAAAACAATATGTTTCTAAATTTTTTAAATTTTGTGCCGCTCATTTTAAATACCAAAAATAGTATTGAAATTGGAAACCGCAACCTGTTTTTTTATGTGAGGTTAAAGTTTACTGCTAAAATTAAATAAAAAAGGCTTTAAAACATCAGTTTTAAAGCCTTTTTACAATTTTGTATGCTATTTTGAGTCTAACATAATATACTTCATAAGTTCTTCGCGGGTTTTGGTATCTAAAAATTTACCTGAAAACTCACTAGTAACTGTGCTACTGTGCACATCTTGAACTCCTCGCATGGCTACACACATGTGGTCTGCCTCAATAATAACTGCAACACTATCAGTATTTAGTTCTTCTTTAAGCATGTTTACAATTTGAATTGTCATACGCTCCTGAACCTGAGGTCTTTGCGCAAAATACCTTACAATTCTATTTAATTTTGATAATCCAACTACTTTACCGTTAGGTATATAAGCAACATGGGCTTTACCAGTAATTGGTACAAAATGGTGCTCGCAAACACTATGGAAAGAAATATTTTTTTCTAATAAAATATTTTTATAGTTATACCTGTTTTCAAAAAGCTTTACTTCAGGTTTGTTTTTAGGATTTAAACCACTAAAAATTTCTTTAACATACATTTTTGCAACTCTATTGGGCGTTCCACTTAAACTATCATCGCTTAAGTCTAAACCCAATATTTGCATTATTTCTTTAAAATGTTTGCTAATCAATTCTATTTTTAAATCATCATCTAATTTAAATGCATCTTCTCTAAGTGGAGTTTCTAATGAAAACCCAACATGGTCATCTCCAATTGCATCATTATTAATATTTTTAGTTTCCATTGTATTCAACAAAGTTTCGTTCGGTTTCATATAAAATAACTTTTAATTTTAACTTTTGATCTAATTTTTCTCTCAGTAATTGCCAAATAACAATAGCTATATTTTCTGCAGTTGGATTTAAAGTCTTAAAAAAATCGGTATCAAGGTTTAAATTCTTGTGGTCAAATCTATCTTCAATTTCTTCTTTTACAATATCTTTTAGGTATTTTATGTCTATCAAATAACCTGTTTCTTCATCCACTTGGCCAGTAACCGAAACTATTAAGTCGTAATTATGGCCATGGTAGTTGGCGTTATTGCAAGCACCAAAAAATGCTTTGTTTTTTTCGTCACTCCAACTAGGCACATTCAATCTATGTGCTGCGTTAAAATGAGTTTTTCTTGATACTGTAATTTCCATTAAATTGTGTAGTGCGCTAATTACTGTTTTTATTTATGTATTCAATAACTACAAGTAATTATATTTTGTTTCAAAATAAGAACATTTTTTTTTTTTTGCGTATTTATTATTCAATGTTAATTTTTTTATTATTCTTTTTTAATCCAATGCAAGTTAATTTAGACTGTTTCTATATTATGTTCTTTTTTTAGTTTTAATGTTTTGTATATTTGAGATATAAAAGTATATTTTTTGTAAATTTAATATACTATCATAAATTTTATTTATTGATAATCAGTTTATTAAGTTTTTGTTTAACTTATTTGACAAAAACATGAACAAAACATTTGCTTTTGTGAAATTAATAGCTCAATCTTGTTGAATAAAATAATAAAACTATTAAACAATATGACAGCTATTCATTTTAAAAATGTAGTACAACGTGAAGCTAAAAGTTTAAGAAAATACGCTTATCAGCTTACAAGAAATGTGGAAGATACTAACGATTTAGTTCAAGAAACTATGCTTAAGGCTTATACCTATCAAGAAAAATTTGAAGAAGGTACTAATCTTAAAGGTTGGTTATATACTATCATGAAAAATACGTTTATAAATAATTACAGACGTATGCTGAAAAGAAATACTTTTATTGATAATACAGATAACGAGTTTTTTATTGATTCGTTTGCTATTACAGAGGTTAATAAAGGTGAACAAAAATTTATTATGAAAGACATTGAGGCGGCAATTGACAGATTACCTCTTAATCTAAAAAAACCTTTTACCATGAGTTATAAAGGGTTTAAATACCATGAAATTGCTACCTTATTAAACATTCCGATTGGAACTGTTAAAACAAGAATATTTGTAGCTAAACGCCAATTAAGAGACGAACTAGGTGGTTACGCAAAATCGTTTGGATACGAAAAATACCAAGAAGAAGAAGCAGCATAATTAAAGCTTTCTTCACCTAATAGTTTTATATTTAAAAAGCTGATTTGATATTTAATTGAATCAGCTTTTTTGTTGCAGTAGTTTATAATAAAAAAGCCATCAAATTTAATTTGATGGCTTTTTTATTTATTTTAAATTACTCTTCAGTTTTATCAATTGGAGCATCTTTCTTTTTGCGCTCTTTTTTCTTAATAGTAGTAATTTTTAACTCATCGGCATTGGCCTCTTTGTCGTAATCTACTTCTATTGTTTCGCCTTCGCCTGTTTGTTGTAATAGTAATTGCTCGGCAATTCCATCTTCTACATACTTTTGAATTGTTCTTGCTAAAGGTCTAGCTCCTAAATCTGCATCAAATCCTTTTTCAGCTAAAAATGCTTTGGCTGATTCGGTTATGCTAAACTTAAATCCTAATTCTTCAACACGGCTAATTAATTTACTTAAGTTAATATCTAAAATTTTGGTAATTGCTTCTTTATCTAAAGAGTTAAATACAATTACATCATCTACTCTATTTAAAAACTCGGGTGAGAAGAAACGTTTTAAAGCATTTTCAATTACCAATTTAGAATCTTTTTGTGCATTTGCATCTTTACTTGGCGTACCAAAACCAACACCTGCACCAAAATCTTTTAACTGGCGGCTACCAATATTCGAAGTCATAATGATGATAGTATTTCTAAAATCAATTTTACGACCTAAACTATCAGTTAAAAATCCTTCGTCTAATACTTGTAAAAGTAAATTAAATACATCTGGATGTGCTTTTTCTACTTCATCCAATAAAATAACGGCATAAGGTTTTCTCCTAACTTTTTCGGTTAACTGACCACCTTCTTCGTAGCCAATGTATCCTGGAGGTGCTCCAACCAAACGACTAACAGCAAATTTCTCCATGTACTCACTCATGTCAATACGAATCATAGCATCATCGGTATCGAACAAGTAACGAGCCAATACTTTTACCATTTCTGTTTTTCCAACACCTGTTGGTCCTAAAAATATAAACGAGCCAATTGGTTTATTTGGATTTTTTAAACCTGAACGGCTGCGTTGAACAGCTTTTGCCAATTTTTTAATTGCATCATCTTGTCCAATTACTTTACCACTCAACTCAGTTCCCATTTTTAATAAACGCTCGCCTTCGCTTTGTGCAATGCGTTTTACAGGAACTCCAGTCATCATAGCTATAACTTCAGCTACATCGTCTTCACTAACGTTATAACGTTGGTTTTTCGATTCTTCTTCCCACTTAGCTTTTTCAGTTTCAAGTTGCTCTAATAAATGTTTTTCTTTATCGCGTAGTTTTGCAGCCTCTTCATATTTTTGACTTTTCACTACTTGATTTTTTTCTATTTTTATATCTTCAACTTGCTTTTCAAGCTCAATAATTGCAGCTGGAACATGTATATTACTTAAATGAACACGTGCACCTACTTCGTCTAATACATCAATTGCTTTATCTGGCAAATGTCTGTCAACCATGTAACGTGTACTCATGCTCACACAAGCGTTAATAGCTTCTGGCGTATAAGTTACACTGTGGTGAGCTTCGTATTTATCTTTAATATTGGTCAATATTTGAATAGACTCTTCAGGAGTAGCAGGTTCAACCATTACTATTTGGAATCTGCGTTCTAAAGCACCATCTTTTTCAATGTATTGGCGGTATTCATCTAAAGTGGTAGCACCAATACATTGTATTTCGCCACGGGCTAAAGCAGGTTTAAACATATTTGATGCATCTAAACTTCCACTTGCACCACCTGCACCAACTATGGTATGTATTTCGTCAATAAATAAAATTACATCTGGACTTTTTTCCAGTTCATTCATTACTGCTTTCATACGTTCTTCAAACTGACCACGGTATTTTGTACCTGCCACCATGCTAGCCATATCAAGCATTACCACTCTTTTATTGAATAAAATGCGGCTTACTTTACGTTGAATAATACGTAATGCTAAACCTTCGGCAATGGCAGTTTTACCAACACCTGGTTCGCCAATCAATACTGGATTGTTCTTTTTCCTACGCGATAAAATTTGCGAAACTCTCTCAATTTCTTTTTCGCGGCCAACAATGGCATCAATTTTACCTTCTTCGGCAGCTTTGGTTAAATCTCTACCAAAATTATCTAACACAGGTGTTTTTGATTTTGGATCAATTCTACGTGTAGGTTCTTGCTTGCGTTCAGGTTCTCTTCCAGCACCCGCGCCAGCAAAATAATCATCTTCATCAGCAGGCAGTTCATTACGAGGATTTGATTTTTTGCTATCAAAATCTTCATCAATTCTGTTTTCAATAGCTTGTTTAAAAATGTCGTAATTAATGCCAAATTGCGATAAAATTTGAGAAGCCAAATTATCTTCATCTCTTAATATAGAAAGCAATAAATGCTCGGTTCCTATAATATCCGTTTTAAAAATTTTAGCTTCTAAATAAGTAATTTTCAATACTTTTTCTGCCTGCTTTGTAAGCGGTATATTAACAAAATTGGTATTATTACTTGCAGTACTTCTAATCGAGTCTTCAATAGTTCTTTTCAACTTTGAGTTATCTACACCCAAAGCCTTCAAAATTTTTAAAGCCTTGCCTTCGCCTTCTCTAATAAGGCCTAATAATAAGTGTTCAGTTCCAATATAATCATGGCCCAAGCGAATTGCTTCTTCTCGGCTATAACTAATTACATCTTTTACACGTGGTGAAAATTTAGCTTCCATGTTATAATTCCAAAATTTTTTCATTTAACTATTAACTAGTCAAATTCGGTTCCAAATATGTTGTATGAAATTTAGTAAGCTTAATTAATAAATTTTACTTAATTATTCACAAACTAAATTTTGCTGTACATTTATTTTATTATCAACGGCTTATTATGCTATTTGTTTCAAAATAGTTAAAAACAAAATTACCAATTCATGGCAACTTCATTTCTGGTAATATCTGCCATTGTTTCACGTTTTCTTATTAAATGAGCTTGGTTATTGTAAATTAAAACTTCGGCTGGTCTAAACCTAGCGTTATAGTTGCTACTCATGGTTATTCCATATGCGCCAGCATTTAAAAAACACAAAATATCGCCTTCTGATACTTCATTTAATTTCCTGTCCCAAGCAAATGTGTCAGTTTCGCAAATGTAACCAACCACTGTATAAATTCTTTCTTTACCTTCAGGATTACTTAAATTTACAATATGATGATACGAATCGTAAAGCATTGGCCTTATTAAATGGTTCAAACCACTATTTACACCAACAAAAACCGTGGCAGTAGTTTGCTTAATTACATTTGCTTTTACCAAAAAGTAACCGCTTTCGCTCACCAAAAATTTTCCTGGTTCAAACCAAAGTTCTAAATCTTTACCATATTCTTTGCAAAATTCGGTAAAACGGTTGCTTAAGCTTTTTCCTAATTCTTCTATATCGGTAGTAATGTCGTTTGGTTTATAAGCCACTTTAAAACCACTTCCAAAATCAATAAAATCTAATTCAGTAAAATCTTTAGCCGCATCAAATAAAATTTCGGCTCCTTGTAAAAAAACACCAGCATCCAAAATATCACTTCCGGTATGCATGTGTAAACCATTCACGTGAATATTATGCGATTTTACCACACGCAAAACATGGCGTAATTGGTAAACAGAAATACCAAATTTTGAATCGATATGTCCTGTTGAAATTTTACTATTTCCGCCAGCTAAAATATGTGGATTTAAACGAATACAGCATGGCACTGAATGCCCATATTTACTTCCAAATTGCTCTAAAATAGAAATATTATCAATATTGATATGTACGCCTAATTCTACTGCTTGTTCTATTTCTTCAAAACCAACACAATTAGGAGTAAAAATAATTTCCTTTGGTAAAAAACCTGCGTTTAAACCCAAATGTACTTCGTTAATTGATACCGTATCTAAGCCACTTCCTTGTTGTTTTAATAATTGTAAAATGGCCGAATTATTCAATGCCTTACAAGCGTACTTTATCTTTATATTTAATGGTTTAAATGCGTTAACTAACTTGTTATATTGGTTAATAATAGTTTCTGCGTGATACACGTAAACAGGCGCATCATAAGTTTGCGCAATCTGTAATAATTGTTCGTTAAGTTCTTGATTAATCATTAAAATTTGTTGGATAAAATACGAGGCTGCAATATGCAACAAAAATGGCAATTTACAATTGAGTAAACTGCCTTTTTTTAGATATTTTATCTACAAAACAAAAATATTGAACTAATATAATTGTATTATAATCAATATATTATATATTAATACGAATCGGGATTGTTATGAAGTAAAAATCCAAGCGTTTTATTGGTAGGCATTCCGCTACTGTAACTCATTAAATTTTTTTGTTCTAAAGTTATAAATTGCATTTCGTCAAACTCAGGAACGACTAAGTCAAAATTTAGTGCAAAATTAATTGACTCTATGATTATTTTGTGAGCAGATTCTGAGTTAAATACTTGCTTTTCAAAATCGTTATACAAATACGATAGTTGTTTTTTTCCTTCTAAGAAAAAGTGATTTTCAAAATTGATAAAAAAACGACCAACCAAAAATCCTGCATCAGCTTCGCGGTTGTACTTTATTGAATCACTTAAAAAATTATAGATTTGAATTAAGCCACAAAATTCTCTCAATTTGTTTTTATGAACATACTTTGTTTTTGGTATAATGTGCTCATTATTAAAATCAAATACATTTGTATGCATCATAAATACCAAAGTATCGCCACTAAATTTTAAATGAAATTCAAAAGGTGTTTTTTCAATAAAACTAACTTCTACATGCTTATCGGCTTCAGTTATTGGTGGAGCTAATTCGGCCACAATAGCTTTAACACTGGCTTTAAAAATATCGAAAGCGTCTTTGGTATTTCTAAAAGCAAGCTGCTTGGTTGATGATTTTAAAAGCAGCGTATCTTTAATTTTTTCTAATTCAATATCCATTTTGGTTATTCTCTTTCTACTTTAAGTTCATGAATCAAGTTGTCTTTCATAAAAATATACAACCTTAATTTTAAACCTGAAGCAGTTTCGTAGCTTGCAATAGCATATTTAGCACCTTGGGCCGAAGCACCTCTGTGTTTTATAGTTATTACTTTTGATGGGTATTTATCAAAAAATTTTTTCAACATTTGTTCTGCCTGCGCTTTGCTGCAAAGGCTTTCAGTTTCTAATAAAGTTATTTCAACATTGGTATTTAAATATTTGCTTACTGCATCGCTATTATTTGTTTTAATGGTAGCTACTACATCATCAAAAACATCGGCTTTACTAATAAAAGGAATTAATAATAATAAAAATAATATACGTCTCATAAAATTAAGTGCTTGTAAAAAATTATAATGCAAGCATAAACAAAATTTAACTAAAACCGTGCCATAGTTTAAAAAAAATACCCAAACAGCATGATTTTGTAGACAATTTTTTTGAAGCAACATTAACTTAATTATGCAATGCAAATTGAAAATTATATTTTGCCACGTTTTTAAAAATAATACTAAATGAAATTTATTTACGCTATAATAGCTTTATTTATTATAAATACTTACAGTTTTGCCCAAAACACGGGTTTAATTACAGGTAAAATTATAGATGCCAAGCGAAACGAAACTTTAATTGGGGTTACCATTGTGGTTAAAGGCACATCGTATGCTACGCAAACAAACTCGGAGGGTATTTTTACTTTAAAAAATATAAAAGCAGGTGAGTATAATATTGAAATAAAATATTTAGGTTTTAAAACTGTTTTAAAAACAGAAGTAAAGGTTAAAGCTGGTCAAACTACCAATATTGGAACCATTGAAATGGCAGTAGCCAGTACTAATATGGATGAAATAGTAATTGTAGGTAAAAAACCTTTGATTGATGTTGATAAACCACAAACTATCAATACCATAAGTCAAGATAATATTGAATTAGCACCATCTCGCCAATTACAGCAAATAGTTAATACTCAGCCTGGTGTGGTTCAATCGCCTGCAGGTGTTAATATTCGCGGTGGTAGAACTTACGAAACGGGAACTTATATTGATGGGGTAAATGTTACCGATCCATTGGCTGGAACAGGTTTTGGATTAGATATTGGATCAAACGCTATTAGCGAAATAGAAGTAACCACAGGAGGAATTGGAGCTGAGGTTGGTGATGCTACAGCAGGTGTTATTAGTACCAAAACCAAACGTGGTGGAGATAAATACGAAGTAAATGCAAGTTACAAACGCGATGATTTTGGTTTTAACAGAAACTCGCGTGCCAATTGGAATAGCCAAGTGGCTGAATTAAACTTAAGTGGTCCAATAATGAAAAAAACGCTTAAGAATAAAGTAAAGTTTTCGGTAGCTTTAAGAACCGCTTTTACCGATGAGTTTTATAAAAATCCTGCTAATCAAGTAGTTTCTTCATTGTATAACAATACCAATCTTACTCCTTATCAAGATAATAGATGGAGTGCTTTTGTAAAAGTAAACTACGATTTAAAAAACAATAAAAAATTTACCTTTAGTTTATTACGCTCTATTACTATAAATCAAGATGTTAATATGTTGCGTATTTTTGGTAACGATGTGCCTTTTCAGCCAGGTTATCAATATAACTTTAGCAAGCAAATGGATAATGCCAATACATTTACTCACGATGCTTACATGCAAGTTATTAATTATAAGCAATCGGTTAATAAACGTTTTAGCTTTGATGTAACTGGTTCAAGATTTTTTGTGCAATTAAGAGCTGATGCCAATGGCAGAGATTGGAGACCTAAAAATGTGGATCAAGTTTTTGATGCTGGGTCAATTAATTTGTTTCCAACTACTATTTTTACACCTACAGCGGGAAGCGATGTGGTTTTTGTGCAATTGCCTGATGGATTTAACAATAATAATGGTATAGCTAGTTTATGGCATCATCATTATTTAGAAGAATATGTTTTAAAAAGCCAAGGAAATGTGTTTTCGCGCAATTCGTTAAATAAATTAACTTTTGGTTTTGAAATGAAATTTCAAGAAATGTTATGGATTGATATTGTTCGCCCTTGGATTGGTGCGCCAATTACACTTTCTGATGGCAGTCAATCGCAATCGTTTAGACTCGGGCAACAAAGTGATGTTTGGAAGGTGAGTCCACGTAGAGGTGGTTTTTATGTTACCGATCAAATTAAGTACAAAGGCTTAGTTGCAAGTATTGGTGGAAGGTTTGAATATTGGGCTCCAGGAAAATATATTGATGATGCTGTAGCTGACCAACGCTCGCCAATAAGGGATGAAATTAGACAAGATTATTTGGCATTTAGCACACAAATAGGTGAAGCTAGATACAAATTCCGTTTTTTACCTAAAATTTCGGCAAGTTTTCCAATAGCTGAAAATAAAATGCTTTATTTTAATTATGGTCACACCACTATTTTACCTCATCCATCATTTATATATCCAGGTTTAAATCCGTTATATCAAGATAGAAGTACTGCTGCTGCTGTTGGTAATCCTAATTTAAATCCTGAAGTAGATATTAGTTACGAAATTGGTTTGCGCTCACAATTAACTAATAATGATGCACTTACAATTTCGGCATTTTGGAAAGATAAATACGAATTTATTACCGCAGCTTCAGTAATTGTTAAAGATATCACCGGTCGCGATGTAACAAGAACCATGCGTATTAACTCTGACTTTGCCAGAAGCAGAGGTGTAGAAGTTGGTTATATCAAGCGTATTGGCACTTGGTATCAAGGTCAAGCTTCGTTCGCTTATATGGTTACTACAGGTCAAAGTGCTAGTGCAAATGAAAAGTTAAAAGAGTTATTGGCAAGTGGAACCATTGAAGATACCAAAGAATACTATTTACCTTGGGATATACCATTTGATTTTAAAACAAATCACGTATTTAAAATTAACCGTAAAAAAGGCTTATTTGGTAAAAGTTGGTTAAACAACATGAGTTTTTATTTTGAAACTGTTACTCGCTCTGGAATTAGATATACGCCAGCTATTTTTTCGAGAAACGATCCTCAAACTGGACGACCAATTTATGTTACTGATCCTAACCCTGATGCACGTTGGAGCAAAACAGGGGAATATTGGTTCTGGGCTGATTTTACTTTTACCAAATTTATAAAAATTAAAAAAATGAACTTGGCTTGGAATATTCAAATTAGTAATATTTTTGATAACCAAAATGCAGCAATTATTAATCCTGTTACAGGCACTGCTTACCAATATGGTGATAATGTTCCTGATACTTGGACTGATCCAAGATTTATAGATCCAAGGTTAGGAAATGGTGGTCCGGCACCAACCAATCCTGCACGTTTTTTACAACAGCGCCACATTGTGTTAGGTGTTTCTGTTAAATTCTAAAAGAGATTTATTGCCTAAACAAAAAAGAGGTTGCCTAAACAGCAGCCTCTTTTTTTTTATTTCATAACTTAAGTATGAAGTATTAATGATGAATTATGAAGTACAAAGTATAAATACTGAAGAATTAATTGAGTAAAAATTATCAGAATAGCTTCATAGAGGCGAACTTGCGGTAACCTAATAAGTAATCTTACTAAACTAAAGTATCAATGTAAGGGCCTATTTATTTTATTATAAAGGATTGAATAACAAATAGCAAAATTTTTATCTCTAATTAAAATTTTTTAAGTTATAGTTTATTTAAACTTGTTTCTTAAATCAGTCATTGGTTTTTCAAAAAACACAAATATGAGTGTTGAAACGCCCAAGCATAACGCCCAAAATAACAAATAAACCAATAGGGCAGTAGTTAAATTCCAATTGGCTCCACCGTTTGAGTAGTATTTAAAACTTTCGGCAAATAAACCTCCATTTATAAGGTATAATGAGTACGAAATGATAGATATTCCTGTAATAGGTTTGGCTAAAAATTGGTATTTGGTTTGTTTGTATTCCGACAAATAAGGAATAATAAACGAGATAAAAATACTCAATATTGGCGAAAACAAAACGTTTGATAATAAACTTTGGTGGTCGTCAGTTATTTTTTTCTGAAAGGCCATTAAAACAGCTATTCCCACTAAACCTATAATAAGAGCAGGAATACTCATTTTTTTCCAAAACGAGTGATAATAATGGGCTATGTAAGCCAATATAAAACCAAAGTAAATGGCATCTAATCTTATTAAAGCCACCTCTCTAAAATGATAACTCCAGCGGTAATCGGGTTGTAAAAAATATTTTGAATAAACAACTCGCAAAATAGTTACCATAACAATGAGTAAAACACTGATATTTAAAAAATACGATGCTTTTCCTTTGTTGTTTTTACCAAAAAATAATACCGAAACGCTTAATAATAAAGGTGAAATTAAGTACGAAATTTCTTCAATACATAAACTCCACGATTCTTCAAAAAAGTAAGGAGGGTAGTTCCAAATGTTTTGTAAAAAGAAAAAATACCTCCATAAAGTATCTGGCCTATCTAAAAAATAAAACAATACATAAACCATTAGTATTAAATAGTAGGTAGGTAAGGTTCTAAACCAACGCCTAATCCAGAAGTTTTTTACAGCACTAAAATCGAGAGAGAAGTTGTTTTTTTCAAATTGCTTTAAAAGGATTCCCCCAATTAAAAAACCACTCAATACAAAGAATAATTCAACACCTAAAATGCCGCTTCCATGTAAAACTGCTCTTAATGGTTTTGGAAAGGTAGTTGTCATCCAACGGGCGTGGCCTAGTACCACTAAAACAATGGCCGCAAATCGCAATAAATCTAACCCAAAAATTCTATTGTCTGTTTTAAATATATCGGCAAAACGTTTATACATAATTTTAAAATAAACACAAATAAATATAAAATATGCCTATTTATTAAAAAATACTATGTACAAAATTGGCTAAAAGCCTTAAATATAGACACCTTTACAATATATTGATTATCAATTTAATATGTCACCTTATTTTTTTATATTTAAAACAAACTATTTAAAAAAGTGCAAAAGCTATTTTAGCAATATGCATAAATAAAGTGATAAATTTGAAGCTATATGCAAATGATAAAAAGCGTGCAAAATGTTTTGGTGGTATTTATTTTGGTATTGCTATCGTGTAATAAACAAAGTGGCAATACAAATACTGATAATACAGCTAATGAATTATTTATAAAAGGTGTTGATGCCTCCTTTATTCCTGAAATTAGAACTACCAATTTATCGTTTTACAATGCTGAAAATATAAAGGAAGACATGTTATTGACCTTAAAAAATGCTGGTGTAAATACCATTAGGTTGCGTATTTGGAATAATCCAACTAATGGACACAGTAATTTGGCTGAGGTAAAAGCATTTGCCGATGAAATAAAGCAATTAAACATGAAAGTGTGGCTTACTGTGCATTATTCTGATACTTGGGCCGACCCAGGAGTGCAAACCAAACCAATGGCTTGGAGCAATAGTAGTTTTAGTCAATTAAAAGATAGCGTTTATAATTTTACCAAAACAATTGTAAGCATTATTAACCCTGATTATATTCAAATAGGAAACGAAATTAACAATGGTTTTTTATGGCCTGAAGGAAGCACCAATAATATAAATCAAATGGTACAATTGCTACAAAGTGGCGTCAAAGCAGTACGCGAAGTTAATACCACATGTAAAATTATGATACACCATGCAGGTTATAAAAATGCTGAATGGTTTTTTAGTCAAATAAAAACAGTTGACTATGATTTGATTGGAATTTCGTATTACCCTACCTGGCATGGCAAAGGATTAGATACTTTGCAAAGTAATTTGATAAGCTTAAATACCTTATTTAAAAAGCCTGTAGTTATAGCCGAAACATCCTATCCATTTACTTTTGCTTATAACGATTGGACAAATAATATTATTGGCGATAGCAGCCAAATATTAAAGCAGTTCACAGCTACTGAGCAAGGACAAAAAGAGTACATGCAAGCCATTTTAACTTTAACTAAAATTACTCCAAATGCGATTGGATTTTGTTATTGGGGAGCCGATTATGTTAGTTTTAGAGGTAACCAATCCAAAGATGGTTCAAGTTACGAAAACCAAGCATTTTGGAATTTTAACAATAAAGCATTGCCTGTTTTACAAGTTTATGAATAAGTTATGGAGTGGCTAATGAATTCCAATACATGCGTTCTGAAAATTGTCAATGCATCGCTTTTTCTGTCATTCGATAATTTTGTTTACAGTTATTTCTTATTGGTATGAAAATAGAATGTGTGAAAAAGTTTCTAATCAGTATTATTCTTTATAATTAATCATTACTATTATAAATGTATCCTTCATACCATTCTGGTTTATTTTGTTGTTTTCCAAAGTAACCCCAGTCTGTCAATGTTTCAATAAAATTTTCTCTATTGTAGTTTTCGTAATGAAATGGATTTAAGGCTGAACAATAATATCCTAATTTTTTAGCATTATCAAAATCACTCATATTGTCAATTGTTATAATCAATGTCCCCATTTTACTGCCAAATTCTTTAATTAATAAATCATATTTTATTTCTACATTATCCGTTTTAAGCACAAAGGGTGCTTCAATATTAATTTTAAGGTCTTTTGAAGCTTCTAGCCACGCCTTAATTAAGTTCTTGTTTTTTGACATTATCTAATGAAATTTTTATACAAGTATAAATTTAAAAATTAGGTTATTTAGTCTTCTCGTATCGCTTAAAACTCCAACACTTTGGAAGTTATTTTGTAAATAATTCTTTAGCTAAGTTAAGGTTATTGCTATTGTTATTTTCTATTGTTAAAAAGTATTTTGTTTGCCAACTTTGGGTTTTGGCTGCTTGTTTATTTGTGGCTATGTCCCAAGGAGGATAAACCCTAATTCCGCGTTTTCCTTCTTTGTCATTTTGGGTTATTATGCCATTATCTGCTAAAACAGATTTTGGGAAAATAAACTGCCCTAAGTTATCATCGTTTCTTGAGGTAATAACTATAAAATCAAAATCATCTAAAATATGAAAGGGTTCCGTTATACCGTTGTTGTTTCTTTTCCAAATGCTTACAAACTGACCTGTTTTAGTAGGTGTAATTTTTGAATTTCGGTATTGAATTATTTTTCCGTTTAGTATAAACGAACAAGCGGCATACTCCAAACTTTCTGAACTTTGCTTAAAATTGGTTAAGCTAAAACCACATGGGTTATACACCAATTCTTGTATAATTTTCAAATCGTTATCATTTACATTTTCCGTTATCATATTTTATTACCAATGCAGGCTAGGAAGCCAGAATTGGAAGTTTAGCTTATTTATAATTTTTTCTGTCGCTTCGCACTAGGTTACATTTTACTGCCGTTTTGGTGTTTAGCGAAGCGTCACCAACAACATTGTTTATTTTACTCATTTTGTGTTGTTTTTTCCCTGCTTTTGTCTAATTTTTCCCTTGTTTTCTCAAATTTTTCCCTGCTTTTTCCATTTTTTTCCCTTGTTTTTTGAGTTTTTTCACTTCTTTTCTCAAAATTTTACTCGTTTTTTCCATTATTTTACTCGGAAAATCGTGTTTTTTACTCGTTTTAGCCTAATTTTTACTCCTTTTTTTGATTATTTTACTCCTTTTTTCAAGAATTTTACTCCCTTTTTTGAGTTTTTTACTCCTTTTTTTGGGAATTTTACTCCTTTTTTTTAAAATTTTACTCCCTTTTTTGGCTTTTTTACTCCTTTTGTTCAATCATTAGCATTTGTAATCAGGTTTTGTAGGTAACGGAATAAAAATTTGGGGCCAGTATACCATTGCTTTTTATAAAACAAAACATCACCAAAACCATTTAACGCTTGCAAAAGCAAAACAAATAATACGTTTCACATAATTCATTTTACTTCGTACTATTTTTATATCAAATCAAAACAAATGAAAATTAGTTTAAAAAGCAAACACGGTTTGCAATTGTTTAAAAATAGCCAATACTTTATAAATTGTCTCTAACTTTAGCTGGGGTAGCTTAAAAGTTATTATCCATAGCTTATAACTATAACTAATGGCGCATAAATATGCCATGTTTTTGCATACAATAAACTTCAAATTCTGTTGGTTGTAAGTATCGAAAAACACTAAAAAAATTTTATATTTGCCGCCTGTTATGAGTGAACCATTAAATTATTTAGTATTAGCATATTATCATTACACACGAATAGAGGATGCCGAAACCTACGCACCTCAACATTTGGCTTATTGCAAAAGCTTAAAAATTCGTGGTAGAATTTATATTGCCCACGAAGGTATAAATGGAACCATTAGTGGCACTCGCCAAGCTTGCGAGCAGTATATGGCCGATTTAAAGGCTGATCCTCGTTTTGAAAAAATTGAATTTAAAATAGACGAAGTAGCCGACCATACTTTTCAGCGCATGCACTGCCGTTATAAAACCGAAATAGTACACAGCGGCTTGCGCGACCCAAATTATATTGACCCAACTAAAGAAACAGGCAAACACTTAAAAGGGGAGGAGTTTTTAAACTTAAAAGACCAAGAAGATGTGGTAATTATAGATGTAAGAAGTAATTACGAAACGCGTTTGGGTAAATTTAAAAACTCTATAACGCTTGATATTGAAAATTTTAGAGAGTTTCCTGAAAAAATAGCTGAACTTGAAAGATACAAAGACAAAAAAGTAATTACCTGCTGCACAGGCGGTATTAAGTGCGAAAAAGCTTCTGCTCTTTTAATTAAAGAAGGTTTTAAAGATGTGTATCAATTACACAATGGCATTATTGGTTACGCTAAAGAAACAGGCGGAAAAGACTTTGATGGTGTGCTTTATGTGTTTGATGGACGTGTAAGCGTGCCTGTAAATGAGGTTAACCCAACGGTAATATCTAAATGTTTAAAATGTGGCGAACCTGCTCCACGTAATTTAAATTGTGCCAATGTGGAGTGCAATATTCAATTTAACATGTGCGATACTTGCGCAGAAGAAATGGAAGGAGCTTGCAGCGATGAGTGTAAAGCGCATCCTCGTAAACGCGAATATAACGGCACTGGTTATTATACTCGTTTTGCAATTGACTAGTTTTTAGTTGATAGACCATAGACGATGGACTGTAGTTGTACTTCTAAATTATTATCATAAAATTTCTTGTAAATCTGTGGCTAAGCAGTTGCTTACCATTTATTGCTTAGTAAATAATGGGTATTTTCAGTAGCAAATAATAGTTATTTGCTTTTTGCATGCAATATGGTGTAAACTGGAATTAAATTTAAAAGTAATTTATTGTATGAAGCATTAAGCTGTTTCAAATGTAAAATTGATTCATAAATAATTTTTACGCGCAACCTCATTTATTAAATTTTACTCAAGCATTTAAAATTAAGAAAAATTGCCTATTCACTTTTAAATCTAAGGCAAAAACTTATATTCGAGCAAATTTTTTTTAAGCAGAAATGAATAATAATTTTATGAAAAAAGCATTGCCTCATTTTGTGGCAGTTGGGGTAATTTTACTTGCCATGTTTTTTTACTTTCAACCATTTTTTGGAGGTAAAGTATTAAAACAATACGATGTAAGCCAATGGCGCGCTACCTACGAGGAAACTAGCAAATTTGAAACCCAAACAGGCGAAAGAACTTATTGGACAAACAGTATTTTTGGTGGTATGCCCAATTATTTAATTGGTGCTACTTACACTGGCAATTGGACAAATACCATTTATTTTACGTTCCAACAAGTATTTAAACACCCAACTGATACTGTATTTTTACTATTCATTTGTTTTTATATTATGTTATTGGTGTTTGAGGTAAATGCTTGGTTAGCCATTATTGGGGCTTTGGCTTTTGCGTTTAGTTCATTTAACTTTATAAATATTGATGCGGGTCATATTACCAAAGGAAATGCCATTGCATTTATTCCCTTAGTAATAGCTGGTATTCAAATGTGTTTACACAAAAACAGAATAATGGGTGCTTTGCTTACTGGTATTGCACTATCGTTACAATTAGCGGCTAACCATTTACAAATTACTTATTACCTTATTTTTATAATTATAGCTTGGGTTATAGTTGAAATAGTAGATGCGGTAAAAAATGGTACTATCAAAAATATTTTATTAAGTGGTGTATTTTTAGGAGTTGCTGCTTTGGTAGCTGTTGGAACTAATATTACAGGTTTATTAACCACCGAAGAGTATGGTAAATACAGTTTACGTGCGCCAAGCGAGCTTACTGTAGCTGCCGATGGGAAAACCACAGCCGATAATGGAAGTACTGGTTTAGATAAAGATTATGCTTTGGCTTGGAGCAATGGTGTAACTGAGCCTTTAACATTGTTAATTCCTAATTTTTATGGAGGAGCTAGCAATGGCGAATTAAGCACAAATAGCGAGACTTTTAAATTACTAAAAGCTGCTGGTTATGATAATGCAAATGCCAAACAAGCCATTAAGCAAATGCCAGTTTATTGGGGCGATCAACCATTTACAGCAGGTCCAATTTATTATGGAGCAATTATTTGTTTCTTGTTTGTATTTGGAATGATAGTAGTAAAATCAAATGCTAAGTGGTGGATTTTAGCGGCTTCTTTATTGGCTATTTTCCTATCAATGGGTAAAAACTTTATGCCATTAACCAATGTTTTCTTCGATTATTTTCCATTGTATAATAAGTTTCGTTCGGTTACCTTTATATTATGTATTACACAAGCATTGTTTCCGCTTATGGCCTTATTGGGTTTACGCGATTTGGTAAACAATAAAATAAGTAAAAACGATTTAATGAATGGTTTAAAATTTGGTGGTGGAATAGTAGCAGGTTTATGTTTATTATTTGCCATTATGCCAGGTTTGTTTGCAAGTTTTACAGGTTTAAACGATGCTAAAATGGATCCTAAATTAGTTGAAGCATTGGTAGCAGATAGAGAAAGTATTATGCGTACTGATGCATTCCGCTCGTTTGCTTTAATAGCTGCCGCTTGCGCCCTTATTTGGTTTTATTACAATAAAAAAATCAAAGAATTGGTATTCATTAGTGTGTTAGGATTGTTAGTGCTTGGCGATTTATGGCAAGTAGATAAACGTTACTTAAACGATAGCGATTTTGAGAAAAAGAAAGCTGCTGCTTTGTTTGAAAAATCGCCTGCTGATGAAGAAATTTTAAAAGATCCAGACCCTAATTACAGAGTTTATAATAACACTACCGATTTTGATAAAGATGCCATCACATCGTATTATCACAAAACAATTGGTGGTTACCATGGTGCTAAAATGCGCAGATTCCAAGAGTTAATTGAATGGCAATTGGCTAAAAATAACATGGAATGTTATAATATGTTAAATGTTAAGTACATTATTTTAGGCGATTCTACGGGGCAAAAATTTGTACAACGTAATTATGCTGCCAATGGCAATGCTTGGTTTGTAAGCAATGTGAAAATTGTAGCTAATGCCGATGAAGAAATTAAAGCATTAACAGGTTTTAGCTCAAAACAAACTGCAGTAGTTGACAAACGTTTTGAAGGCGAATTGGCTAATTTTAAAATGAATTTTGATAGCATGGCTAGTATCAAATTTATAAGCTATGCACCAAATAAATTGGTTTATGAAAGTAATACCTCAACTCCTCAGTTAGCTGTATTTAGCGAAATTTATTACGATAAAGGTTGGAATGCTTATGTTGATGGAAAATTGGTTCCTCACTTTAGAGCTGATTATGTATTGCGTGCCATGGTAGTTCCTGAAGGTAAACATAGCATTGAGTTTAAATTTGAACCAGCTACTGTTAAAAAAGGCGAAACCATTGCTTTGGCTTCATCAGCTACTTTATACATTGGCTTATTGGTGTTATTAGGATTTTATTTTATTAAAAAACCTAAAACCGAAATAGAGAAAAAATAAGAAATATTAATTTAATAAAAAAAAAGGGGCTATCTTAAATAAGACAGCCCCTTTTTTATGCTATACTTTTCGTACTTATTCCTTTATAAACTTTATGGTTTGATGGTTATTAATAACAAGTTGGTAAATTCCATTTTGAAGGCTTTCAACGTTTATTTGGTTCGTATTATGGCTTAAATTTCCTTCTAAAACCAATTTACCTATATTATTGATAATCATGTAATTATTTGTTTTGTTATTTTCTTGAAAATCAATACTTAAGGTGTGTTTTACAGGGTTTGGATATATTGTTATAGCATTGTTTGGCAATTCGGTTTTTGTACTTGTATTGGTTAAACCCAAATAATTTGACAAGTATGGATAAAAGTTTAAGGTTTGTAATTTTTGGTTAACAGTAACAACACTCTTAGTAAAAAATTCATTGCTAATAAAATACTTTAAACCATTATTAGTGGCTATTCCCTCTACTTGATTAAATGCTAAATTCAGGTTTATTTTACGTTTGTTTCCGCTAAAAAAATCATTTGTCTCATAATCGTAAAGCAATATGGTAAATGGCTGTAAAAGTGAAGTATAACCGCAAAGTACAACTAGTTTTTTGCTTTCTAATAAGGTGGCTCCAGTAACCAAACCTTGTACATCGTAACTGTTTTTGTATTGAGCAGTGTAAGTACCTGGTATTTTGCTCAATGCATATAAACTTGTTTGATTGGTGTTCCATTGTTTGGTAAATAAATGCTATCGGTGGTTACTATAAAAGCTTCGCAATCAAAATCGGTTTTATTAGCGGCAGTAGCTGTAAAATCAGTTTGATTAGAGTAAGAGAAATTAATGGTATCTATTTTTAAATTGTTGTTTAAAATGCTGCTTTTTTCAATTCTTAAAATTTTCAAATTGGTTCTATTTCCACTGCTGTTATTCCCAAAATTGCCTACATACAAATAGTTTTCATCTTGAGCTATTTCTTCCCAATCAATATTGGCCGTTCCATTAAGGTTGTAACTGTTAATGATTGAGCCAGTTGTAGTATCAATGGCATAAATTTTTAAATCATCATTGTCGTTATGAGTAAATAGTAAATTATTCCAAAATGTTAATCCAGAAGTTTCTAATAATTGCGAAGGCAAATTACTACTACTCACTACATCGGCTGTTGTAGTATTATAAGTGCAAGTTCCATTGTTTTTTGTAGCATTGGCGTTGTAATTATTGGCTAAAGGGTCGGTACAGCCAAATACTTGTGCATTGATTTTTATTGAAATAAACAAACAGGCGCTAATAAGTAAAAATCTTGTTTTCATTGGTTTTGAATTAATTATCAAAAATAAATTTTAAAAGCAAAAAAAGTAATTTTATTGTGGCAACAAATCGAATTGTAAGTAGTTCAATTAATCAATAAACCTTATAATTGCACTTCGATTTTTTAAGATTAAGATGAACTTTATTGAAGAACTAAAATGGCGCGGCATGTTACACGATGTAATGCCTGGAACAGAAGAATTACTGAATAAACAAGTTACGCGCGGATATATAGGTTTTGACCCAACTGCTGATAGTTTACATGTGGGTCATTTAACCCAAATAATGACATTGATTCATTTTCAGCGTTCGGGCCATCAGCCGGTAGCTTTGGTGGGTGGTGCTACTGGTATGGTTGGCGATCCATCAGGTAAAAGCGATGAACGTAATTTACTTTCAGAAGATATTTTGCGCCATAACGAAGATTGTTTGAAAAAACAATTGAGCCATTTTTTAGACTTTAATGCGGGCGAAAATGGAGCTATTTTAGTAAATAATTACGATTGGTTTAAAGGCATTACTTTCCTTGATTTTATTCGCGATATTGGTAAGCACATTACTGTAAATTACATGATGGCTAAAGATTCGGTTAAAAAACGTTTGGAAGGCGATACCGGAATGAGTTTTACTGAGTTTACCTACCAATTGGTGCAAGGCTACGATTTTTACTATTTATGGAAAAACCTTAACTGCCAAGTGCAAATGGGCGGTAGCGACCAATGGGGAAATATAGTTACCGGTACCGAATTAATTAGACGTAAAGATGCTGGTGAGGCTTATGCCATGACCACACAATTAATTAAAAAAGCCGATGGTACTAAGTTTGGAAAAACCGAGAGTGGTGCTGTTTGGTTAGATAGAAAAAAAACATCGCCATACAAGTTTTACCAATTTTGGTTAAATGCCAGCGATAGCGATGCCGCTACTTGGATTTATATTTTTACTTTATTAACCAAAGAAGAAATAGAAAATTTAAAAGAAGAACATGCTAAAGCACCACATTTACGTATTTTACAAAAAGCATTAGCTAAAGAAATTACCATTAGAACGCATAGCGAAGCAGATTATAGTACAGCTGTTGAGGCATCCAATATTTTGTTTGGAAATGCTACTGCCGAAGCATTTGCGCAATTAGATGAGGAAACCTTTTTAGATATATTTTCGGGTGTGCCTCAATTTACCATTGCTAAAAATGATTTAGAAAATGGCTTAAATGTGGTAGAATTATTAGCAGAGAAAGCTGCAGTATTTCCATCAAAAGGCGAAGCTAGAAAAATGATTGCAGGCGGTGGAGTAAGCATTAATAAAACCAAAGTGGAGAACGATGCAGAAACTATTGCTACCAATCAATTAATAAACAATAAATTCTTAATTGCTCAAAAAGGTAAAAAGAACTATTTTTTAATAACAGTGAATTAGAAGGGCTTCTGGCAACTAGCTGTTAGCTTCTGGCAATTATAAAGTCAGTTCGAGCGTAGTCGAGAACCGTAAAACGTTCTCGACTTCGCTCGAACTGACGTAACAATATAGCAATACAACAATTTAGCAATTAAAAAAACAATTTTTCAATCAACCAAAATGAAAACCATAACACCCAAAGAACTACCATTAGCAGAGTTTCACAATGCTTTGTTAACTGCTATTGCGCCTCGTCCTATTTGTTTTGCAAGTACTGTAGATGCAGCAGGTAATCCTAATTTAAGTCCTTTTAGTTTCTTTAATATTTTTGGTTCAAACCCAACTACGTTAATATTTTCGCCTGCTCGCAGGGTGCGCGATAATACTATTAAACATACTTTAGAAAACGTAATGGCTACTAAAGAAGTGGTAATCAATGTGGTTAATTACAATATGGTGCAACAAATGAGTTTGGCTAGTTGCGAGTATCCAAAGGGTGTAAATGAGTTTGAAAAATCGGGTTTTACTGCATTGGCATCAGAAAAAGTAAAACCATTTAGGGTTAAAGAAAGTCCGGTGCAGTTTGAGTGTAAAGTGCGCGATATTATTGAAACAGGCAATGAAGGTGGTGCTGGAAATTTGGTGATAGCTGAAATTATTTTGATGCATATTGATGAATCGGTATTGACCATTGATGGTAAAATTGACCAACATAAAATGGATTTGGTAGGCCGTTTGGGTAGTGATTGGTATGTTAGGGCCAATGGCGATGCCTTATTTGAAGTACCAAAACCTAATAAAAATTTAGGTATGGGTGTAAATAGTTTGCCTGATGCCATTAGACTAAGCAAGGTGCTTACTGGTAATGATTTAGGAATGCTTGCCAATGAGCAAGCCATGCCTGATTCCGATAGTGCTGAAATTTACAAACGCATGAATAAAGAAGTTATGGAAATTCATACCCGTTTTGCGCACGATTTGGAACATCTTCAATTAGAGTTGCACCGTTATGCGCATCATTTATTGCTACAAAACAAAGTAACTGATGCTTGGAAAGTTTTGTTAGGGTAGGGGCTAAATTTTGAAAATGATTAATACACTTTATTTCCTTATTTTAACTGTTGTAGTTTTTACTTCTTGTAACCAAGAAAAAATCAGTATTGCTTATTTTAAAAATGGTAAAGTTAGTTCTATAACTAATTATAATGAAGTTGATTCATTTAACTATTCAGTTATTTTTTTTAATGAAAATGGCATAATAAAGTGCTTTGGTAGTAGAAAAAATAGAGAAAAGAATGGGAAATGGACTTATGTAAATACAAATGGGATAGTAAGAGAAAATTACAAAAATGGTTTTCTGAATGACACTATTGCATATTATTATTTGAATGGAATAGTTGAAAGGTATAAAATTTTAGATAAACCTATTCCTTGTTTTTGTGATAGTAATGTGAATGTTGGATTTAAACAGATAGCTTTTTTTGCAAATGGTAATTTGAAAGAAATTAACCATATAATGAATTGTAAGTTCAATGGAAAAACTCAAATATTTGATAGTTTAACAGGTGATTTGCTGCAAGAGTATTTTGAAATTGATGGAATAGTTAATGGAGCCTATAAACAGTATTTTGAAAACAATACAATTCGATATGGTTATTATAAAAATAATGAGCCAGTAGGCCGTTGGACTACCTATCAAGGCGATAGTTTGATTTCTGAAAAAATCTACTAAAGAATCAAGATAATGCTTAAAATAGACAAACAACGTGTTACAAATTTTGTAAATAGTAAATCTATATTTTGGACAATTTTAAAAGTTTTATTTTACATCATCTTAAATTTACTTTTGCTTTATACAAGTCTAAAAATGTATATATCATTTTGTAGTGAATTGGTAAATAAAACTGAAGATGTACTTGATATAAAAAACTTTTTGGTCGTAATACTTTCAATAATTACGATATTCATTATTGTAACGACAAAAATTAAAATCATAAAACATTTTGGAATTGGCATCATGTCTATATTGGTTGTTTGTTTATTATTTATGACTTTTACTATAAATAAGAAATTTGGAAGTATTGGTAAATATTATGATTATAAAATAATTGAAGCCGCTAGTTCTAATAATAAAAACTATTTGGATATACGTTATCATGATAATCGCATTTCAATTAAAGTAGATTTAGAAGATTGTTTAACAGTTGATTTAGTAAAAATTAGAATTGATAATGGATTATTTGGAATGCCATTTATTACAGACTATTATAAGTTGGAGGAGAATAATAAGTGCAACCAATTTGAAATAAAGGATTCAGCAACATTCCTAAATAATCATGCAAAATACCATATTGAAATAGGTCATTATTATGCTCGAATTCGCTGTTTTACAAGTGCTATTAAACATTACACTTATTCAATAATTCAAGATTCACTTAATGAAAATAGCTACTACAATCGAGGACTAATGTATACTGTAAAACATGATTACAAAAAAGCGTTAAAGGACTTCTATTCCGCTGCAATTATTGCAAATTGTAAAATTGATACAAATTTACTTTCTAAAAGTAAAGGTTTAAAAATAGATGATGTTTTAAATAATTTAATGGAAAATTCTGAAAAGAATGAAGCACAAGATTTAGAGGCCATAATATATAAAATGGAGTTATTCAGCAATTTTGATGATTATAAAACTTATATAGAATATTGTATTGAAAAAATAAAAAACAAAGACCAAATAAACTCAAAAGATTTATAGTTTAATTTTAAATAATTGATTTTGCAATTCATTTAAAGCTTATTCTACTATAAACTTTTTTGAAGTGCTACTTCCTAAGTTATCAATATTGATAAAATAAGTACCTTTTGTAAGATGCTCAATATTAATAGTTTGTATTGGTTTGTTTAATACCACTTTTTGAACTTCTTTTCCATTTATATCGTAAATAATGGCAGTGGTATTCAATAATTTTTCACTTATTTCAATATTGATTTGGTGTTTGGTAGGGTTGGGGTAAAGTATAAATCCTGTTTCTTTTTTTGCAGCATTTTTTAAACCAACTTTGTAATCGTAAACACCAATGGCATACATACCTTTTTCAATTTTATTGGTAGTGAATCTGCCTGTTTTATCGGTTTTGCTACCGCCAGTTATTTTTGTATTATCAGTATGAATAACCCAAGTATTGGTGCCAGGCGCTTTGTATAAAAGTACTAAACTATCTTCATTGGTAAATGGCAAGGTATAATCTAAGTAACCAGCATTTGGATTGGTTGGAGTGGTTCCATCGTAGTTAAAATAAATTTGGCCTTTGGTTTTATTTACATCAAAATAACCATCTATATTCCAAAAACGGTAATTACTTATTCTAACTCCTTTTGCTGCTACTTCGTATTGCGAAGCACCCACCCAATAATGCTCCGCTAAAATGGTAGCTGAATCGGTATTTTGTTGTACATTTAAACTTAATAAAGCATCAGGAAAGGTTTTAAGACCAGTTCCTTTAATGGTTTCTAAATTATAAGTTCTTGCCAATGGCAGTTCATTGTTTTCGTTAACCAATAAAAACTCCGGAAAAAAATCATAAGGAACTCTAATCAATAATTCTTGCTCATAAGTATTGATAGAATCAGTGTAAATAAAAGTTTCTCCTTTATTGTTAAACAAAGTAATTTTATAAGGAATATGGCTATAGGTAATATTATTTCCGCGGCTGTGTTGTCTTAAAGTAACTTCTACAAAGTTAGCTGCATTGCCAATGTAAACGCGGTATTGGCTAGCTACAATGGCCGCGCTTCCGGCAGTAAACACCCATTCGTTAAAAAATGAAGTTAAGTTTTTATTGGTAAATTTTTGAAATTCGTTTCTAAGTTGAATAGAGTTACTTGGTTGAAACTTATATTTAGTTAAGTAACTATTGCAAGCTTGGTAAAAAGCTGAGTCGCCCATGTAATAACGCAACGCAGCTACCGTTAAAGCTCCTTTTTTATATACATGGTCGCCATAAGTTACCTTATGCGGAATTTGATTTAACACTAAAAATCCACCATCTCTAATATGAGCTGAACGCATTACATAAAGTAGCTTTTCGTTCATATCGGCATAATAAGTTTGTTTATTATACATCAACTCTAAAAATAATGCTTCGCAAAAACTGGCCCAACCTTCGTTAAGCCACATTTCACTGGCATTTTCGCAAGTTACCATATCGCCCCACCACATGTGGCTCAATTCGTGAGCCATTAAAGTTTCGTAATTCAAAGTGCCATCTACTCCAAATAAAGGGTATGTAATACAGGTAGCATGTTCCATAGCACCTCCATCAAAAGGAACCATGACATAACCTGCTCTATCAAAAGGATAAGGAGCAAATTTTTCTTCAAAAAACTGCAAAGCTTTATTTAAGTTTACCATACTTGCTTTTACTTTTATAGTATCTTTTGCTTGTGCTGCAAGTATTACCTCTAAGTTTTTGTTTTTACCTTGGTAGGTGAATTTTACTGGTGTGTATGTGCTAACTGCCACGCATGCCAAATAAGTTGGAATAGGTTGATTTAACTGCCAATGCCAAGTTAAAGAGTTATTGCTGTTAATAGTAGTTGGTTGTGGTAATCCATTGCAAACAGCCATGTAGTTACTATCAGTAGTAATATGGAAATCGTAAGTGCTTCTATCGGTAAAATTATCCACACATGGAAACCAAGCCCTGCCATAATTATGCGGATTTACTGTAAACCCAACACCCATATTAAAGGCGTAATTACCTGTAAAATAAAATCCTCCCCAACTTGCATCTTTAGTTGGCATACCTTTATAAAATATATTGAGTTTAACTATATCGTTTTTATTGGCGGGTGTTCCTAAGTTTATAAAAACTTGGGAATCGTTTTGTGTAAAAATAGTTTTATTTTTATTGATTAAAATTGAATCAACTTTTAGTATAGCTAAATCAAACCAAGCTGTACTTAAATTATTTTGTAACGCTTGAATGGTAATTTCGGCATTACCACCAATGGTTTTTAAACTTAAGTTTTGAATATTTAAGTGAATGGAATAGTTCAATACATCAAACTGAGTACTTCTGTTATCTTGTCCAAATGCAGTTTGAGTCAATAATACCAAACTAAATAGCGCAGTAAAACCTATTTTTTTCATGTTCAATAATACAAAATACAATTTTTAAATAATGTAATTTTTTTAGGCAAAGTTTTGATTTTAATAAAATTACATTATTTTGCATTAAACAATATTTTAACTCATGAAAAAAGTTTTACTACTATTATTAATTTCAATTTTAATTCAAAATTTAAAGGCACAAGTTAATATCAATAATTATGTTTTTTCTACTAATGGAAACGCATCATTAGCTCGTTCTAATGGAAGCTTAATTGACGATATTGATATGACTACTGGTACAACAGTTGTTTTAGGTGGTAGTGCAGTAACTAACACTACAAGCACAGCTGCAAACCTAAATTTTGATTTTTATTCAGGCGGTCAGCGTTTTACCAATTTTACCGTAACTCCTAATGGGTGGGTAGGTTTAGGAGGAGGTGTAGCTCCAACTATATTATGGTCGGCAGCCGTATTTTCGGGTACACGTATAGCACCTTTTTTAGGGCCATTATTAAACACTAATGTTCCTCCATTAAGCAGTATGACCACTAGTTCTATTGGCAGAGTTCATTATAAACTAATTGGAACAAGTCCCTCAAGAGTTGGAGTAATTGAATTTTTACGAATGTCAATTAACTCGTCAGTTGTTGATGATACCAATACTTTTCAAGTAAGGCTTTACGAAAGTAATGGTGCTATTGAATTTGTATATGGTCGCATGAAAATAACTGCTGGAGCGCCATTAGACTTTAATATTGGATTTAAAATAGCAGCTGGTTCACATAGTGTTAATGCATCTACCAATACTTCGTCTACTATTTCTACCAGCACTAATAATTACACTACCAATACTTTTATACCTAATATTCATGGTTTATCTGGTGGATTTCAAAGATCTTATACATTCACGCCAAATGCGCCAAATCCGCCAACTAATTTTACTATTACAAATGTTACTAACAATGGAATGACTCTTAATTGGACGGATGCAAGCAATGAAACAGCTTATGTTTTATATCGTTCAATTGATGGTGGATCAACATATACTTTTGTACAACAGTTGGCAGCTAATGTTACTACTTATACAGCTACCGGTCTTCCTAGTAATACTGATGTGTATTGGCGCATATTCTCTGTTAGGGAATCATTAAGTTCACAACAAGATAATGTGGCTACAACTTTAGGCTCAAGCATAATAACCAGTGTAACAGATGGCAATTGGAATAATACTGCTACTTGGAGTACTGGCACCATACCAACTATTAACGATAGTGTCCTTATTTCACCAGGCGATACCGTTTTATTAAATGTTAATAATGCTACTTGTTTGCGTTTATCAGTTGATGGAGCTTTGCACTATAATGGAAACACCAATAATATACTTACAATTTTAACTAATTTAGAGGTGAACCCTATAGGTGCAGTTAGGAGTCTTTCTACTTTAACAGGGTCAAGTACATTAAACATTGGACAAAATACTAATTTATTGACAACAGGAAGTATAATTAATAATGGCATTATTGATATAGAAAGTGGCACAAATGGAGTTATTTTAAATATATTGGGAAATGGGAATTCAACTATATCTGGAACTCCAAGTATTTTTAAATTGCGAAACTTACAAATACAAAAAAATAATAATGTAAACAATATTGTTGATGTACTTACACCGTTTAGCGTTTTTCTTACCACTAATACTAGTACGTTGTCAATTTTTTCAGGTACATTACGTTTATCATGTGCCATTAACTTAACGCCTTACGGAAGTCCAACTGGAACAACAATTGTTTCAGGAACAAATTCTCGTTTATGGTTCAATCATCCAAATGCTGTAATTAATTCAACAACAACCCCACCAGGTTTTACTTTTACTACCAATTATACCATAAATGGTGAGCTAAGAATGGATAACGGAACATTAAATGTTGGATATGGAAATTCATTACTTACCATTGCTAATGCTACCCTGAAAATGAATGGTGGTACTATCAATGTATTAGGAGGATTTTCGCATAACAATCAAGGAACAATGAATATGTCTGGCGGCACCATCAACTTAAATCCAATTAGTGGTGCTAATGCTTTACCAAATACCACAGCAGCATTTTTATTAGGTGCCACAGCTAATGTAAACATTACAGGAGGAACTATAAACCTTATCAATCCGCAAACAAATAACAACAATACTTCCATAAATATTTTATCAGGAGGTTCAAAAAGTTTTACAGGTGGAACTTTAAAAATTGGTAACGGATTGGGTAATGGAACTCCGGTTAATCCCATTAATACTGCAGGTTTTGGTATCACTTCTCAAATTCCTTTATGGGATGTAGAAATTGATACTCGTTATGATTTAACTAGTGGTAGATTGGTAAGAATTGTTGGTGATTTCTTAGTTGGTAATAACTTAACAATTGCCAACAACAGCTTTGTGTTACCTGCAAATGGCAATACTGGAGGTGCTATTAGATTATTTAATCAACTTGTTTTAAACGGTCAAATCATAAATAATTTTCCTTCATCTGCTTCTCAAACCGCTGGTTTAGTAAGTTTTGAAGGTACATCTAATCAATTAATAAGTGGTACAGGAACATTTTTAAATTTAGCCAATTTAACAATAAATAATGCCAATGGTGTTACTAGTTCTTTACCTAATTTTGGTAGTGTAGTTAGGGTAAATTTATTAAGAGGATTATTAACCACAACTAGTTCAATAGTTATAGGCTCAAGTTTTTCAAAAGGAATAATTCAAATTGGAGGTTTAAATGAGACAACTTCTGCTGGTTCATTTAATGTGGTTCCAACACCTAATTCTATATTTCCAAATATTACTTATATTTATGCACCATCTTCATCAAACCATGTAAGTGGTTCATATAATGAAATGCCTTCAGGTGCTGTTTCACTTAGTAGTTTAATAATAACTGATAATGAGGGTTTAATTAGTAATAGAAATTTAACAGTGGTTGATACTTTAAATTTAGGAAGCAGTAACTTAAATATTGGTAATAATAGTTTATCCATTGGAACAGGTATTTTAAACACAGGCTCGTTACAAAGATCAACGGGTTATGTATCAATGAATAATAATGGTCAATTTAATAGATGGTATGCAAATTCAGCCGTGTTAAACAATTCCATTAACACAGGTTTCCCAATTCTAGTAAATAATCAAGATAGAAGTTTATTATTAAACTCTGATGGTATTCCATTAATTACTGGTGGAAGTTTTTCAGTAAAACATGCCAATATTTCAGGGAATACCAACATCAGTCCAATTGTGCCTGATGGAAGTGAAAATATTAACAGAATCAGCAATTCTTATTGGGTATTTAATTCAACTGGACTTACAGTTCAGCCATTTTTTGGATTACAAGTAAGTGGCAATATGCAAGGCATGGGTTCTGTTTCAAGTTTATCGCAACTACGTTTTATGAAACCAAGTTTAAGTAGTGTAGGAACAAGTAGTGGAACAGGCTCATTAAGTGTGCCTTATATATCTAGATTATTTTCTTCATCACAAATAGCCTCAGGGGTTCAAAACGATACGTTTTACGTTGGTGTAAATTCAGCATCAAACACTTTAACGCCTACATATATAGCTGTAGCCAATGGAAGTTGGGATAATCCATTAACTTGGAACAATAATGCAGTACCAAATACTAATAACACAGTTATCATACCATCACCATATACAGTTAATTTAAACTCATCTACGTTTTTAAACACAGCCGATTCTATAGCAGTTTTAGCAGGTGGTACTTTAAGTGTTGCAAATAATAGTCTTAGTGTTAATAAAAATATCTTATGTGAAGGTAACATTATTCAAACAGGAGGTTCTATTAATATTGATGGTACTGACTTTGCTGGTGTAAATATTAGTGCCACAACTGGTAGTTTAAATATAAGTGGTGGGGCGTTTACTTTAGGTGCCAATGGTGGTTCTAATAGAACATTATTGGTAAATGGAACATTATCAATTTCAGATAGTACCATTTTAACGGTTAATGGGAATGTATCAATAAGTTCAACTGCAACTTTTAATCAAAGTGGTGGAAACTTAATAATAGATGGTAATTCAGGAACTGCCTTTACAAGTACCATTCAAGGCGTTCATCTGCTTGATATAAATACTAATAATATTAATTGTAATAATGGCAACATAATTTTTATCGATCCACCACATGCATCATTAGGGTTACTTACCACCAATACTTTACGTGTAACGGCTTCTTCTAATTTAAACGCATTTTCGGGTAATCATACTTTTATTTTTGGAGATGGTATAAGCACTACAATTGGTAACAATAATGGATTTAATGTAGATAACAGAAGAAGTGGAATTGTTCCTTTACAAAATGTAATTGTAAATGGAGGCAACATAACAGGAAGGTGGCTTTCTCCATCTTTTTCTTCTGGCTCATTTGGTTTATATGCCAAAGGTAGTTTAACCATTAATGCAGGTTCTGAGGTTCGCCAAGTAAATGCAAGCCAATTGGTTATTGGCGGAAACATTATTAATAATGGTATATTAACCATACCTCAAACATTAACTTTGGGTGGTTTAGGGTATACTATTTTAGATACCTTAACTATTTCAGGAACGGGAGTGTTTAGAAACTCTGCAACAACAACAACTGCTGAATTTAATACTTTAAATATAAATTCAGGTGGTGTGGTGTTTAACTTATCAAACCCATTAATTAGAATTGGAACTGCTTTAAATTTAACAAGTGGATTAGTTAAACTAGGAATTGGTTATTTTAAAATTCCTGTTACAGCAAACATAACAAGAGGAAGTGGTTATATTACACAAGGAGGTTTGGAGTTAAATTTTGGTATAGGTGCTAATATTTCTAAAACATATTTCTTTGGCAGCAATTCGGGTTATGCGCCAACAATTTTAACATTTCCTACAGTTTTTTCAGCAGGAGATGTAAGGTTAACCAATAGTAATTCTGATAATGCTGCTATTTCAAGCAGCTGTATTGATAACACCAAATCAATCAACAAAAATTGGAATATCAATAATATTTCGGTTTTGCCTTATAATTTAAATGTTGATTTATCATACACTGCTGGAGATATAGATGCTGGAACAACCATAAGCAATATTATTGGAAAAATGTATAACGGCACATCGTGGAGTAATACTACTTTGAGTTCAGTTACAGGCACCAATACTTTAATTAATGGAATAACAAATAATGGTGAAATTCAATTAGGAGAAACAATTACAGGAGGTGTAAGTATAAACATTACCACTGCTAGTGCAACAGCATGTTATGGAACTAATGTTACCTATACAGCAACCGTTACTGCAGGTGGTTCTTCTCCTGTTTACCAATGGAAAAAAAATGGAGTAAATGTAGGAACCAATTCAAGTATTTATGTTAACACAAGTGTAACCAAAACAGATACTGTTTGGTGTGATGTTATTTCAAGTTCATCATGCGTAAGTGTTTTAAACGCTACTTCTGATACATTAATTACAAAAGTTGGTAGTTTCCTTGGTAATCCTAATATTACCTCAACTAAAACTCAAGTTTGTGAAGGTGGAAACTCTGGTTTATTAACTTTTAATCCTGATCTGCCCGTAGATGTAATAAGATGGGAACAAGCAGGAGTTGGCTTTAATCCAACACCTTGGACTGCAATAAATGATACAAATTTATCCATTACTTCAGGACCTTTAAGTGCGAGGGGCTTTACTTGGTCTTTTCCTATAACTAATCAACCTGGTGAAAGTTTTAGGGTGTTTTACACATATAAAGGATGTTCAACTGTAAATGTTACTTATTCTCCATTTATTGATGTGAATCCAATTCCTGTGGCTACTAGTTTGTCTCCAGCAACTAGTTGTAATAATTGTACCCAAATTTGTTTTGGAGGCGGATATAGTAATGGGTTAAATATGTTAGGAGGGGTTAAGTCTGGATTTACTGTTCAAGAATCAGTTTCACCTTTTACCGATTGGTATTCATCTAATACCTATTCATCTAATGTTGTTCAAAATGTAAGATTAAGGCCAATTGCATTAAGTGGCGTTTGCACTCCAGATACTGGAACCACTTATTTTGAATTAAGTCCAATTCCTTTACCTGTTGGCGGTAATTTAAGCAACGACACAACTATATGCTCTGGTTCATCTAGCGGAGTAACATTTAGTAATGCAAGAGGCGGTACTATAAATTGGAGACAATCAGTATCACCATTTACCACTTGGACTGATTTAAATTCAACTAGTCCAATTACAAATATGCCAGTATTTACTTCAACTAAATATGTACGAGTTGCAATGACAGATCCTAAATGTGGAATTGTTTATTCTGACACTGTTTTGGTTACAGTAAACACTAATTCAGTTCCAGGAACAGTTATAGGTAGTGCAAGTGTTTGTGCTGGTTCAAATAGTGGTTTACTTCAATTAAATGGTTTTAGTGGTAACATTGTAAATTGGGAAAGTTCGGTGGCGCCATTTACCACTTGGACTAACATTGCAAATACATCTTCAGTTTATACTTCGGGTGCTTTAACACAAACTACCCAATTTAGAGCGGCAGTTCAAAGTGGTGCATGTTCAATTGCATATTCAAGTCCTGCTACAATTACAGTAAATAACGCTATTTCTGCAGGCACTCTTAGTGGTGGTGCTACTATTTGCTCTGGTACATTAGGCGATACATTAAGGTTAACTGGTCATTCAGGAAATGTAGTTAGATGGGAAAAATCGCTGGCGCCATTTACCAGTTGGAACCCAATAACTAATAATGCGGATTCTTTAGTAACTGGAATTTTAACCGATACCACAAAATACAGAGCTATTACAAGCAATGGTGGCTGTGGCGAAATTGCTTCATCTGTTGTTTCTATAAATGTTATTCCTGCTGCTAATGCAGGTACCATTAGTGGGCCTAGTTTTGTTTGTGCTGGCTCTGATGCTGGAACTTTGGTTTTAAATGGAAATATTGGAAATGTAGTTAATTGGGAAAGTGCTGTAAGTCCATTTACCACATTTACAACCATAACTAATACCACTAACAATTATAATCCAGGTGTTTTAACTCAAAATACCCAATTTAGAGCAATTGTTCAAAATGGAAGTTGTGGAGTTGTTGCAACTCCAATATTGGCTATTAATATTTCTACCACAGTTTTAGGCGGAAGTGTTTCAGCACCATTCAGTAGTTTATGTTCAGGTGCTACTCCTACTAAAAATATAAGTTTAAATGGCTATTCAGGTGCGGTTACAAGTTGGCAATCTACCACAGGATCAATACCTTACACTTGGACTAATATTGCTGCAACAGCTGGCTTAGCTAGTTTTGTACCGTCTGCTGTTACTACTAACACAGTTTATAGAGCACTTGTGCAAAGCGGAACATGTGGCAGTGCAATTTCTGATTCAATAATTATAAATGCAGATGCTGCTTCTAATGCAGGAACTTTAACCAATAACGGACCTGTTTGTGTTAATTCAAATGCTACTTTAACTTTAACAGGAAATGTTGGAAATATTGTTAGATGGGAAAGTGCTACAAAACCTTTCACAACCTTTAGCAATATAACTGGTACTAGCAATCCATTTACATCTCCAAGCATAACAGATAGTATAGCGTTTAGAGCTATTGTAAAAAATGGAGCATGTAATGAAGTTACTTCAAATATTACACAAGTAATTTTAAATAACGCTACCGAATGGATGGGAACTACCGATACTAATTGGCATGTTGCAAGCAATTGGACATGTGGAGTTCCAACTATCAATTCAACGGTTTATATTGCATCGCATGTGGCTAATTCATTTAGAACGCCAACTATTTCTACCCAAGCTTTTGCAAATGATATCACTTTATATGGTGGTTGCCATGCTTCATCTTGTGCTACCTTAAATAGAGGAATTATCCAATTTACCAATAATGGTGTTTTAAATTTAAATGGCGATCTTTATTCAATGTATGGCGGAAGTGGAGGCCCTCCAGGCGAATTTAGAGGTCAAAATGGAACTTTAAATTTAATAGGTAATGATACTCAAAAATTCTATATAAGTTTACCATTAAGCATTTATCAGCCAATTTCGTTGGGTAATGTAATAGTAAATGGCTCCGGATTAAAAATATTTGATATGATACCAACTGTTAATGGGGTGTTAGATTTAGTAAATGGAAAAGTTTATAACAAAGGAAATTTTATCGTTTCGGCTACAGGAAGCATTATAGGTGGAAATACTAATTCGTTTATTGAAGCTAGATTTGGCATGTCGGGCTTGGTTGGTTATTTAACTCAAAATAATATAGGACTTGGAGGAAGAACAGGAGACATTTTATATCCCGTTGGTTTTTCGGGCAATTACCATCCATTTTTTATAAATAATATTGGTGTTGCTGATAATTTTACGGGTGCCTCAAGCAGTTCGGTTGCAAGTAATTATGCTAATGGTGAGTATTACAATGTGGCAGGCATAGTGTATTCCAACAATGTGGTTAATAAAACCATTTCAATTTCTGAAGAAGTTAGTGGAGGTTCTAACTTAACTGTATCAATTCCTTGGAATGCTTCAGAAGAGAGATTAGGTTTTGATAGAACAAATTGTTATGTAGCAACACATAATGGAGGCTCAACAAATGTTTGGTATGCTTCACCTTCTGGAAGTGCAACAGGAACAGGTCCTTATAGCAGAAGTTTAAGTGGCATTACCAGCGATTTAACAACTGCTAAATTATTTAGTGTTGGTTCTTCTGGAACATTGCCAGTTAAACTTATTAAGTTTAATGGCGTTTTAGTTGAAAACATTGCTCAGTTAACTTGGACCACAGCTAGCGAAATTAACAATAAAGGCTTTGAAATAGAACGCTCAGTAAATGTCGTTAATTTTGAATATGTAGGTTTTGTTAAAGGTGTTGGAAATTCAAATGCTGTAAACAAATATGAATTCAACGATTATCTATCAACTTACAACTATCAACTACCTACTACAATCTATTATCGATTAAAACAAATTGACCAAGATGGTAAATATGAGTATTCAAACACCATTGTTATTAAAACCAATAACGACCAAAACTTTGGTAATAATGTTTCAATTGTTCCTAATCCATTTACCGATGGTGTTCAAATTAACTTTAGCCAACACCAAAATGCAGCAGTTAAAGTTGTTTTGGTTGATGCGCTTGGAAGAGAAGTTTATACCAAACAAGTTCAATCAATAATTGGCAATAATGCCATTAAAATTGATAACCTGAATTTTTTACAAAATGGAATTTATTTTGTGCGCTTGGAAAGCAATGGAACCACTACCAAAGTAGTTAAATTGCTTAAAAATTAAATTTACTTATAACCCCAAAAGCCCTGTTGTAAATTAAACAGCAGGGCTTTTTTATGTGATAAGGTTTTTATTGTCTGAACTGTGATTTAATTGATTTGGATGATTGAAATGATATTTACTTAAACTAACAGGAACAATTCCCCCTTGTGAGCTGGTATGGCAGCGGTGAATGTGGGAGCTTAAATATTTGTATGAACATGATTTATTTATTTTTGATGATTAACTAAATCATCAAAAATAAGTACTGAATCACGCAAGGAGTGAACGAACTAAGCACTAAAAACTTCATAAGAGCGAAAGTATGATGAAAAATAACGATAACAAACCAAGCTCCCAAAGTGTGGTACTTGTTTCTTGTTGGTGATACATTATTAAATAGCAACAATTCGAAACTAGTAACAAAACAAGCATTGCTGGCTTTAATAACTTGCTAAAATTTTGATTGCTTTTTTTTCATCAAATGGTTTAACCATCAAGTCAACTACATTAGGGTTGTCGTTTGCTTTTTGTTTATCTTTTTCATCAACCGAAGAAGAGAGCATGTAAATTCTAAATCGCGATTTTAAAGAGTTATCTAATTTATCAAAATTTTCCAAAAAATCCCAACCACTCCAAGTTGGCATATTTATATCCAACAAAATAACTGCATTGTTTTCTGGAGGATAATTTACAAAAACATTGGTAATAAATTCTAAACCTAATTCCGCTAACAAAAATGATTCTGTAATTATTTCAAGATTTAATTGCTTCAAATGATATTTGCATAGCATATTGTTTATTGAATCGTCATCAATTACAATAAAGTGTGTTGGTTTATTCATATCTATCAAATTCTATTATAAATGTGGTTCCTTTGTTTACTTCACTTTGTATGTTTATTTTTCCTCCAAGACTTTCTATTTGTGTCTTAATCATAAACAATCCTATGCCTTTGCCTCCTATATTAAGATGAAAACGCTTATATAAACCAAAAACTTGGTCCCCTTTTTTAGTTAAATCTATGCCCATTCCATTGTCTTTAAAATGAAGTTCAATTTTGTTATTATTCAATTTACTAAAAATATGAATAATTGGAAGAATATTGGGTTGATGGTATTTTATACTGTTACTAATTAAGTTAAAAAATATGCTATTAAAGTAACTTTTAATGGATACGAGTTCATTTATTTCAGAAAAATCAGAATGTATAGTAACACTTTTTTTGTCAATCAAGTTTTCAATACTAGTGTAAACATCATTTAATATTTCAGAAAACAATACCACTTCTTTTTTTTCATTAATTTTTTGTTTGGTACTTAAAATAATGTTCAAATCATTAATAACCTCATCTAATTTACCAACTGAATAGGAAAGTGACTCTATGATTTCGTTTTTCATTGACAAATCCAAATTTTTATCTACAGCAACATTTGTTAGTCCTATAATATTAGCCACTGGTGCACGCAAATTATGAGAAACTATATATGAAAATTGTTCCAAATCTTTATTACGTTTAATTAAATCATTGGTAATTTGAATTCGTTCAATTTCAGCTTGTTTCCTCTCTGTTATGTCTAAATGTGCAATAACAGCCATAGGTTCTTCACTTTCAAATTTAAGCACTCTAGCAACAAACCATCTTTTTACTGTTGGAGAATCGCAAGGATATTCAAAACTAAATACTTCTAACTTTTCATCTAATACATCTTTTATACCCTTAAGTACATCTATAGCAATATTATTAAATAGAATATTTGATTTTTTACAAACTTCAAAATAGTTACTTCCAATTCCTGTTCTGCTTAGTACTGTTTCTCCATTTTCAATTGAATATTTGTTCCATGAATCGTTAACAGCTATAATGATACCATTTTTATCAATTACTGCAATATGTGAGTTTAATGCATTGAGTATTCCTCGGTTGAATGCTTCACTTTTTTGAAGCTGTAGTTCAAATAGTTTTTTTTCTGAAATATCTCTAAAATTTGAAACAATAGCATCTATTCCTGGTTCGCCAAGCATATTTGTTAGGGTTACATCACACCAAACGTATTTTCCTTTTTTATTTAATAAACGATGCTGGCTATTAAAAGATTTACCTTTAAATGTTGTAAGCTGTTTCCTTTTTTCTGCAAATATGGTAACATCATCTGGATGAATTAAATCCAACACTTTTACTTTTTTCAATTCATTTGAATTATAACCAAGTCCTTTTTCAATAGACGGACTTCCATATAATAATTCACCATTTTCGTTCGAAAGTGTTATCATGTCATTATTTTTTTCAATAAGTGCACGAAAACGTTGTTCGTTAATTGCAATTTGTTGTTCTATTTTTTGGTGTTTTTTAGTTTGTTCAAATAGTTCTATTGCAAATGAAATATTAGCAGTTACATCTAATAGCAGTTCAATTTCTTCTTTATCAAAAAAATTGATTTCAGTTGAAAATAAATTAAATGTGCCTATCACTTTGCCAGATTTTACAAATGGCAAAACCATATATGATTTACAATTTAATCGCCTAAAAAATGGCCACCAATTTTGTAATGAACTATCCGTTTCTAATTTGTTTGAGATATGATATTTTTTAGTAGTTAATACTATATCCGAAGGACTATTTTCAGAATATTTTAGTTCTTTAAATAGTTTAATATCGCTTTCTGCATAACCACTAAACGAAACAAAATTAATAACTTTTGGGCTTTGAGAATATAATCCTATACATGCACAATTAAATTTACCAAATTCAACCGCTAAATTACAAATATTGTCAAATAGTGTTTGTTCATCTTTTACATGTACAATAATTTGGTTTACATGACTAATAAAATCATATAAACGATTGGCTTTTAGAATTTTATTTTCTGCTTCTTTTTTTTCTGTTATGTCTTGAATGGTACCGATTATTTGAACAGGTATTCCTTTGTCATCGTAATAAATTTCTGATTGAGAGTTTACCCACTTTATATTTTCTTGTTTGCAAACAATACGATGTTTAAGTTTAAATAATTTTTTTTCTGCAATACAATTGGCCATTGTATTTTTAACCAATTGTTTATCCTCATTATGAACCATCGAAAAAAAATTGTCAGCATTTTTATCAAAATCGTCAGGATTAATTCCAAATATTTTACAAGTTTCATTTGACAATTCAATTGTTTCGTTCATCATATTATAAACCCACGAACCAACGTGAGCCATTTCTTGTGCTTTTTCAAGAATAAATTTATGGTGTAGTAATTCTTTATCGGCAACCAATAATTTTTGAATAATATGATGTCTTTCTATTGAAAAAAGAATGTTTTTTTCTAATACTTTTCCGGTAATTTCGCCTTTGTTTAAATAGTTTTGCGCCCCTTCTCTTAGCGTTTCAAGCGATATTTCATCGTTATCGAGCCCTGTTAATACAATGATTACAGTGTTAGGAAAAGATTTGCGAACCTTTCGAACAGTTTCTATCCCATCGCTATCTGGCAAGTTTAAATCAAGGAGGATAAGAAGAATTTCCTCATCCTTAAATTTGATGGCTTCCTTAAAATTTTCAGCACAAAATAAAGCAGTATTAATGTATAAACTTTCTTTTAGCGCTTCTTTTATAAGTAAAGCATCACCAGGATTGTCTTCAATCAGTAATATTTTAATTAAATCGTTCAATAGTTTAAGGTTTTGGTAGTTTAACAATAGTAAACCAAAAGTCTTCAATCGTTCTTATTACATTAAAAAATTCATCAAATTCAATAGGTTTTGATACAAAACAATTTACATGTAATTGATAACTTTGAAGTATATCTATTTCACTTTGTGATGTAGTAAGTACTACTACAGGTATTACTTTTAAGGTTTCATCTTCTTTTATCTTCTTTAGCACTTCAAAACCATTTATTTTAGGCAGGTTTAAATCCAAAAGAATCAAATCTGGTTTAGGAGAATTTGCATATTCTCCAGTTTTTAATAAGAAATCAATTGCTTCTGCACCATCATTTACAATATGTAAATTATTGGTTATACGGCTTTCCTTAAGTGCTTCAACCGTTAAGCGAATATCACCCGGGCTGTCTTCTACTAGAAGAATTTCTGCTGTTCTCATCATGTTTTTGAATTTAATGTAAAATAAAATGTGGTTCCTTTTCCAATTTCAGATTCAAACCAAATATTTCCTCCTTGTCTTTCTACTATTTTTTTTGCTATTGCAAGTCCAATTCCTGTTCCCCCGTATTTGGCTTTAGTGTGTAACTGTTTAAAAATAATAAATACTTTTTCTGAATACTGCTCTTCTATTCCAATTCCATTATCATTTATTGAAAATAACCAATAATTGTTTTGTTTTTCTACCTTGATATTTATTTCTGGTATAATTCCTTCTTTTGTAAATTTAATGGCATTGCTAATTAAGTTTTGAAACAGTTGAACCATTTGAGTTTTGTCGGCATTAATAATGGGTAACTCTGTAAAGGTTATAATTGTACCTTTTTCATTAATACTTGGAGAAAGGTTTTGAATTACTTCATTCATTAGTACCGTTAAATTAATTGGTTTAATGCTAACTTCTTTATTAATGCGAGAATAGCTTAGTAAGTCTCCAATTAATTTTTTCATTCTAGCTGCACCATCTACAGCAAAATAAATAAATTCATCTGCATCCGAATCTAATTTGCCTTTATATCTTCTTTCTAATAACTGCACATAGCTTCCTACCATTCTAAGGGGTTCTTGCAAATCATGTGAAGCTATATAAGCAAACTGTTCTAATTCTCTATTTGAACGTGCTAATTCTTTTAAATTTTCTGAAAGTAGTTTTTCTGATTCTAACCGTTTGGTAACATTATTAGCCAAAATAATTCTAGCTTTTTTTCCTTCAAACAATATTTCGTGGGCTATAATTTCTACATGAATTATTGTTCCGTCCTTTTTTTTATGTTTCCATATTCCTTTGTTATAATTTTGTGAGTCTATGTTTAAAGAACGATCAAAGTTTACAAAACTATTTTTTTCCTCATCTGGTCTAATATCAATGGCAGTCATTGAAAGAAATTCTTCACGACTGTAGCCATATTGCATGAGGGTCATTTGATTTACATCTAAAAATTTGAACGTATCTAAATCCATCACCCACATTGGCATAGGATTATTCATAAAAAGATAGCGGTATTGTAATTCACGCTTAGCAATTGTTTCAGTACGTTCTATAACTTTTTGTTCTAGTTCTTCATTAAGTTTTGTTAAGGCTTCTTCTGCCATTTTCTTAGCAGTAATATCGCGTGCTATGCAATAAAGTTTACCTGTTATTGGATTTGGAGTTGCATTCCAATCTAGCCAAAGATAATTACCGTCTTTTTTTCTATAACGGTTATAAAAATGAATAACAGTTTCATCTGATTTTAGCTTTTCATATTCTTCTAAAGTTGCAGTAATATCATCAGGATGAACAAAGTTAATAAAAGGATTTTCAGAAAAGTCAGTAGATGTATAACCCAGTATTTTCTCGAAACTTGTATTAATAATTTCAAAATATCCCTCTTTATTTGCTATACATGAAAGGTCGTTACTGTTATTAAAAAAATGCTCAAATTCTTGTAGTTTTTTTTCTAGTTTTATTCTCTCAGATATATCTTTTATTAAAGCTAAATTTCCAGTTATGTTCTCGTTAATATCCTTTAAGTGCGAAACTGTTGCCAATACTTGTATAGGCTTATTTGATTTTGTATGATAAATAACTTCACCTTGCCAAAAATCATTTTTATTTAATATTGCAATGATTTGCTCTCTAGTTTGATATGGAAAATTAGGTTTTAAAACTTCGATAGTGGTTTTTCCTATTACTTCCTCACTTTTCCACCCTAATAATTTTTCGGCAGCATTATTCCATTTAGTAATTATATAATTATTATCTGAGGAAATAACAGGATCTTGAATATTTTCAGCAATAGAAGCAAGAAAACGAGTGCTTTCTAATGTTTCAGTTAATTTATTTTGGGTCAATAATAATTCATTGGTTCTTTCTAATACTTTTTTATCTAAGTCAGCATTTAATTGAAGAATTTGAGCCTCTGCATTTTTTTGATTGGTTATATCTCTAATAATTTTTGATGCGCCAATAATTTTGCCTTGCAAATCTTTGATTGGAGATACAGTTATAGAAACATCAATTATTTTACCATCATTTCTGATTCTTTTTGTTTCGTAATGGTTTACAACTTGGCCTAAACAAATGCTATTAATAATTTCTTTTTCTTCATGTTGTAAGTATGAAGGAATTATTTTTAAAATCGACTTTCCAATCATTTCATAATCTAAATAACCAAAAATTCTTTCAGCACCTTTGTTCCATGAAGTGATAATTCCGTTTAAGCTTTTACTTAAAATAGCATCGTCTGATGAGTTAACAATGGAAGCAAATAGTTGCTGTTGTTCTTCCATTTTTTTTCTTTCAGTAATATCATATCTTATAGCAACATATTGATAAGGTTTTTCTGCTTCATTTAAAAATGGAATAATGGTAGTTTCTACCCAATAAGTAGTTCCATCCTTTGCTTTGTTTTTTATATCACCTCGCCATATTTTTCCTTTTGCTATGGTAGTCCAAATTTCTTTAATAAAATCCTTATTGTGATAACCAGAATTAACAATTCTGTGGTCTTTGCCTATTAACTCTTCTCTTGAATACTTTGATATTTTGCAAAAATTATCATTGGCATAAGTGATTATTCCTTTTTGGTCGGTAATGGCAACTATTGAAGATTCATCTAAAGCATATTTATAATCTGAAATCTCTTTTAAATGTAGTTGTAAATTTTGTTCATATTGTATCCTGTCCGATACATCTTTTAAATTTATAATTATCCCTTTTATATTTTCATCTGCAAGCCTATTGGTTATAAGTCCTTCCATCCAAATAAAATGGCCCAATTTATGTTTAGTTCTGAATAAAACTGGAATGGGTTTGTTTGGATTTTCTAGCACTTTGCTCATTGCAATTTTTAATTTTGCAATATCTTCAGGATGTGTTTGTGCAACTCCTCCTACTTCATTTCGTTCAATGGAATTATAACCCGTTATGCTATCTGCCGAAGGACTTCTATATAAAACATTGAAATTTTTATCACAAATGGAAATAACTTCATGGCTATTTTCTATTAGAGTTTTAAATAAAGCTGTTGATAGGTCAATATCTTTTGGGTCATTTCTCATTTACTTGGGGTTAAGGTTAAGAAATTTTATTTATAACTAAAACGAATGTATTGTTTAATTTCAAAATTCCAATTAATCTATTAATTATTTTTTTAATTAAATAAAAATATGCCAAATACTTGTGTTTATTTTTATTGTAATAATTTTACAGTTTTTATATGTATTGGAAGTAAATTATGCATAATTTTCCATACATTGTTTGAACCATAATTTAATTTTGTCCTCACCGTACCTTCTTAACCCATTGTCCAAACTATTTGTCGCCTTGCGTGATTGATTAAGATGATTGACATGATAATGATATTGACTTAACTGTTCGGGAACGATTCCCCCTTGTGGGCTGGACTTGTGTATGAGCAAAGGGAGCCGAAAGCTTTCGGCAAGGGGGGATGTTTTTACAGCACATTATCTGAACTATGTCACACCTTGTGTGATTGATTTGGATGATTATGATGAATGCTCGGGAGCGTCATCTTGATTCCGCCAAAGCGGAAGAAGGAACTTTACGAGTTTTCACAACTCCGAACTTATTACTTAATCATGCAGGGCGTTAAAAAGCCCCATAGGAGCGAAACTATGGTAACAAAACAGATAAACCTCAACAACCCAAAGCCCCAAAGGGGCCACACTTATTAACGGTTGGTGATGTTTTTCTAAACAACAACATGGGACAAAATGAGATTTCAATTTCAATTTTTCTGTTATTATGTATCAATTGAACTTCTTTTCAAATGTCTCTGTATAATCTTTATTCGAAATTTTTTTTAGTTTTTGAGACAAATACTTATCAAGGTCGTCTTTCTTTTTGTCACTCCAAGAAACATCTATAGTTGTGGAAGTTTTTCCATTGTTGAACAGAAAATCAATTTCTAGCGTTTTAAAATTTCCTCCAGAATACTCGTGTAACTTGTATCCAAATACGTCACCCCATTTTACATTAAATGCTGGGTTGTATGATTCAATACCTTCTTCATTAAATAGAATAATTACTTTTCTTTGTAAACCATTACTTATATAAATGTAAGCAAAAAAACCTAAAAATATTGTCATCATTACCGTGAAAATTAGAAACTTATACTGTTCTGTATCAATAGCAATGTAGTCCATTAATATCGCGGGACAAATAAGCATAAGGCCAAGGAATACATTTTCTCCTCTTGTATATCGAACTATAAAATCCATCTTCTGTTTTTGGTTAAATGAATATTTACTCCCACCATTTTTCTGCTTCTTTATACTTTGCATTTAATACTCCAGGTGTATCACTATTTGTTAACCAAGCTAAATAATAACTTTCCCAGCCATGTTTAATGTATTTTGAGTTAATGGTAAATTCTCCAGCGCCAATATCTAAATCGCCACAATCAGGAATTCTAAACTCGCCCCAATTACATTTTTCAATTGTTTTTGTCTTAATATTTTTGAACTTTCCTGTAAATTGATTGTTGCAAAATCCATCAGCAGCAAACATCAAAGCATCGTATCTTATGCTACCTTTTTTATCAATTAAAAAGTTTGTTTCTAGGTTTCCAATTATTTCTCCAGTTTTGACTTTATTATGAAATGTTGTTATTACTATTTTACTATAAGTAAAACCTTGTGTATAGTTTGCTACTTCCCTGTTTATATAAACTCTTGCGCTAGTTAAAGTTATGGTTCCACTAAAGGTATGGATTATATTATTTATTTTGGTTTTACCTTTTACCAAGTATTGGTTTGGTATTTTGGTATTCTTTTTCACTATGGTAAAATGAATATAAAATCGATGGTAATTATTGCCAATAAAACCTATTATTTCTTCACGTTTAATTTTTATGGTTTCATTATCTTCGGTTAGTAAACTATCCGATTTAAAAATGGTGGAAAGGTTATACTGATTTATTCCGTTAAAGAAAATAATAGTTGAAGTATCGTTTTGAGCAGCTAAATTATTAATGAATAAAATAAAATGGAATAAGATTACAATACATTTTTTCATGCTCATAATAATTGTCTTTTATAGATATAAAATTTCTTTTTAAACATTTGATAACCCTTAACCGAATACATTTTAGATTTTTTGTAAATCATTTTATCAGCCAATGGTTCATAGTCAAACCACTTCGTATAATGTATTTTCATATCTAAATAGTTTATTGCTTCATATGTTATCTTTTTATGATTAACAAATAATTGAGTGGTAATGTCTTTGCCTTTTAAATGAATAGGAAATTTAAAATCCAGCAATTTGTCTAGTGGAAGCGAATCAATGGCAACAACTGTTTTATTATTTATTGAAAAATGGAAAGACATTTTTCTTTTTAAATTAGTACGGTTTACTATAGTTAAATAAAAGGTATCTACTATTTTGTCTTTTGGAATACAATCAAAAAAGTCGTCAAGTTTTAAATAGCTACTATCATAATGTTCATCTTTGATTTTTGAATGAAAAATTATGGTATCTCCCTTTAGTTCATATAATCCTGAATCTATTGTTCTGTATAGGCAAGAAGAAGAAAGTGAGTGGTATTCAAAATTTTTATTGAATTGAATACTGAAACCGCTCATGCTAGGATATTTGCTTTCAAAAGTACCTTCTATACTTTTTTGAGCAAATGCATATATTGAACATAACAATATTATTTGCGCAATTAAATACAATTTTAAAATACAGTATTTAGCCATTATTGTTACGTGTTATTTCAATAAAACACTAACAAACATATCTAAAATTTTTAACAATTTGAAAGGTAAATCAATTACCCTAATTTCTCCAAAAACTCAAGGTATGTTTTTCCTCTGCTCTCAGCAAAAAAATCGAGTATTAACATAAAGCTAGCTTGAATGGATAAACCTAGCCCCACGCCTTTCCATAATGTGTTTGGTTCAAAATAGAAAAACATAATTATGCCTACCAATAATAAAATAATTTCTATCCAACGGTAAATTACAAAGTTTTTCATAACCACTTCCATTCTTGGAATTTCTTCAGCATAAATTTTTGATTTTTCATGTTCCACTATATTATTTACCCTTAGTATATCTTTTGGACTTCTAAAATAAACGGAGGTTCCCACCACTATTTGAATTAAAGCCACTGCTATTAATGGATAAGCCATTCCTGAGTAAAAAGGTAGTTTAACTTTAACTAAAAAGTAAGCTGCAAAAAGTAGGGCAAATAGGCCAACCAAAACAAATAATACACTCTCGTATTTTTCGGCATTGAAATATTTTGAGATTTGTTCCATACTTATTTTGTTTTATCTTGAATTTTTCGAGTTAGTTTAACCACAATTGCCCTTGGCACAAATCTTACAGAATTTGCCATTATCCAATTCATTAGTCCGTGAATGGCAACCGTTTTTCCTTTCATCATAGCAGCATAACCATATTCAGCCACTTCTTTTGAGGTAGGTAGTTTTTTGCCCTTTACTAAATTACTTTCCTCCATTGCTGCAGCCGCTTGAAATCCACTTTCGGTTGCACCTGGGCATAAGGTTGTAACAGTTACACCTTTATCACTTACTTCATTGTTAATGGCTTCCGAAAAACTTAATACGTAAGCCTTCGTGGCATAATATACCGCCATGGTTGGTCCAGATTGGAAAGCCGCAGTAGATGCTACATTCATTATCTTACCACTTCTTCTTTTTACCATATCCTGCAAATAGAGTTTGGTAAATTGTGTTAAAGTAGTAATGTTTAAATTAATCATTTGCAATTCTTTATTCCAATCTGTTTCTACAAACATTCCAAAGTCACCAAAACCGGCATTGTTTATCAAATAATCAATTTGGATATTTTGTTTGGTGGTTTCGTCATATACTTCTTGTGCTGAATTAATGGCAGAAAGGTCTTTGCCTATTGTATAAACAGAAACTTTATACTGACTTTCTAATTCTGTTTTTAGTTCGTCTAATTTTGATTTGTTTCTTGCTACTAAAACTAAGTTTCCACCTTTTGATGCGTGTATTTTTGCTAATTCTAATCCAATTCCATTGGATGCTCCTGTTATTAATGCTGTTGCCATTTTATTTGATAAATGTAATAATTTCTGCAAAAGTATTTTATAAAAACAAAACCTACAACATTAGAGTATAGTCTATACTTGTAATTTAGTTTTCCACATGCTACATTTGCGCCATGCTTATAAATGAATTATCTAAAATAACAGGAATATCATCACATACCATCAGGTTTTATGAAAAATCAGGATTGATAAAAGGCAACAGAGATGAAACTGTTAAATCAAATAATTATTTTCATTACGATGATGAAACGGTAGAGAAATTGGAATTGATTCGCGATGCAAAATCGGTTGGATTTACCATTAGCGAAATAGGCGAGTTAATGGATGCTTGGTATAACAATAAGATAACTGTTGAAGAAAAAGTAGCAGTGCTGGATGAAAAGCTAATTTCAATAGATGAAAGAATAAAACAACTGAAGCAAATGAAAAAAATGATCAGCCAGTTTAAGAAAGATGTGATTGAGGATAATTGTTAGGCAGATGTTTTATAAAAATGCAATAGGCAACGCTTCGTCCGATAGCTATCGGACTTCGCTCAGCGACCGGATGCAATAGGCAATTGGCAAATGACAATGGGCAATGGGCAAAAAGAAATAAGTAACTCGAAACCTCTAATAAATAATAAGCAACGCTTCGACTACGCTCAGCGACCGGATGCAATAGGCAATAAGCAACTCGCAATTTGAAATAGCGAATAATCAGAGGGAGATTGCTTTACCGCTTTGGCGGCACATGCTGTTCCTCGCAATGACTAATGAACGAACATCGAATAACGACACTTCGGCTCCGCTCAGTGACCGTTTTAACGAACATCGAATCAACAAATCTCTAAATCACCAAATCACAAAATCAACCAATTACCCTTCACTTGCTGCGTTCAATTTACCTTTGGCAAAATCGGCTGCAAAGTCAATAAACACTTTGTAAGCTTGGGTAAATGTAAATTTATTTTCGCCCGTTTTTTCAATGATATTCCTGCGGTTTAAGGTAGTGTAAAATTGTTTTCTACTAAACGCATCTTTCATTTGGTTATTGTTTAAAATTAGTTCCGCGTAAGATGAGTTGGTAAAATATTCATCTAACTTTTCGGTTTCAAACTCAGCATACTGAATTTCTTCTAAAAAGTTTTTACCATCTTTATCTAATTCAAAACTTAGTATAGCAAAAAATAAGCAGATATCACGGCTTAATTGTTCGCCTGTTTCATACGAAAGTATGTATGCAAAATCGGTTTTAATTTCTAATTCGTAACCAAAACTTTCTTTAAAAAATGAGGTGTAAAATTCTTCTGTTTCCTTTAAAGAAACAAACTTTGGGTCGCTAGCAAGAATAAACTTACCGCTCATTAAATCGCTAACTATGTCTTTATGATATCTAGGAAATTCCATATTTTAATATTTTTATTTTTGGTACACGCAATGTCATTTGGCTTGTTTTAATAAGCTTTCTGTCTTTTTCAGTTTCGTCTAATTCAAGGGTTATATCATCTTCAAAAAGTAAACCTGTTAAGGCAAAAAACTTATCGGTTTCAATGTCTTTGTATTCGCTTCTAAGTGTTAAACCACACCAATCAAAAAAGCTATCAATTGGCAATTGTTCTAACATTTTTGACCTATAAAGTTCTTTATTAAACACCCATTTGTCGCTATTGGCTATTGGGTCTTCAACTAATATGTTTTCTTCAGTAATAAATTGCTCTAAATACTCTTTGGCATTTAGGTACATATCATTGCTGTAAGGGTAATTTCTTTCAGGTTTAAATATTTTAGGAACAGGCGATTTATAAGGTTGTTTTAAAAACTCAATCCACCCAGTAAGAATGATTGATTCAGTTCTAATGCGCTCAATTAATGGCAATAATTCATTGGTTAATAATTTTGATTGACGTAATAAATTATCGTTTGTCATAACCAAAAAAGTATATAGTTTTTCAAACTGAATCCTTATACTTTCATCGTTAAAATTAAGCCTACGCACATTGGTGTATTGTGAAATATCAAACAACTTGTTGGTAATACTATCAACATGGTTAATATCCAATATATTGTTTAATGGAATAATGTAATAGTCAATCCAAAAGCTGGCTTTACGTACTTTTTCTTTATAATCTAGCTTATCTACGTTCGATTTTAGTTCACGTGTTTCGGCCAATAAACGAATGGTGTTTTTTTCTACCGCTTCACTAAATTCTTTAATCTCGTTGTATAAATCGTCAATTCTATTGCGTAAAATTAAGGTATCGCCTTTTACACCTTCTCTAATTTTTTGAAATAACCTACCAATTGATTGCTCATACTTTTGAATGGTTTCAGGCAATAATGGTCTAAACTCGTTTAAAATAAATTCAAAAAGTTTAAAGTAAGTATCTCTAAATTCAAAGTCTTCGCCAATTTTACGCAATATTTTATACTCCAATAAAGTAGCCTCAATATTGTCGTTACGTTCGGCTAATACTTGCGCTAATTTTTCGCGTTGTATTACACCATCGGCTGCTTGTATATCAAACAAATATTTTAAACTATCAAAATAGTTAGCTAAAAAATTGAGTATGGTTTTTGGTTCTGCTTTTAACATTTTTTATTTTTTTTACCGTTGGCTAAAGCCTAACGGCTATTTATACTTATCAATTTCCAATTTCTTATTGCCTATTGTCAATTGCCTGTTGCTTATTATCTATTATCTATGGTCTATCAACTAACAACTACCTAACGACTAACAGTATTCGATTCGCCATACATGGCATTTATTTTTTCGTTTACATTTATTTTGCCAGCATTTGGATAAATGAAATAGTATTTACCAAAACCTGCCACAGCATCAGGCGCAGCAAAAATTGGAATGAAATAATGCTCTCTGCAAAAACGCACTAACTCCGGACGGTTTTGTTTATCAATAGTAGCTACCTCATCAATAAACAATACAATTCTATTTTCATCATCAGCTATGGCTAATCGGTTAATGATGTTCATAACAATCATCAAACGGATCATTTTATCAGTTCCATCGCTCTCTATTTGTTCGTTTAAATCAACAGGTTTGGTAGTTCCTTTACGCGTTAAATGTAAAGTTATATCAAATAAGTTTTCAAACTCAATGGCCTTGCCCGAATCTAAGTAAGCATCCAATACTTTTAAGTTTTCTGAATGATCAAACTCAAACATCAATTGCCCTCTCACTTGTTGAATTTGGCTAATTTTCTTAACCTCTTCCACCAACTTTTTGTTATCCACCAATTCAATGGTTAAACTTTCAATATCCGAAATCCTGCTTTGTGAAAGTTTGTGGTTAAATTTATTGTTTACAAATTCTTTAAACTCATCGTAACGTTTCAATAGGGTATAGGCCGGGTTTGCAAACTGAGTACTGATGCTTTCTAACAACGATTGGATACTACGTTCTTTATCGTCAATTAAAGCAATTTCTTCTTCTACATATTTTATAAAATCTTGCTCATCGGCAAAGGTTGATTGTAGTTTTTCTCTTAACTTTTCAAATAAATTATCTTTGTTTATTTTTAAAGTAAACCTGTCGTTTTGGTTCAGTTTAATTTTGTTGTACAATAAATCTAAATCTTCGTTGCTTTCAAATTCATCAGCAGCTATACCATAAGTCTCTAAATCACGTTTAAAATCTTGTAATTGACTAATTCTATCTTCGCGTTTCTTTATTTCATCGCTAATATCATTTAACTCATTCGACTTTTGAGCAATCTTTTTGCTAATGGCTTTTTGGTCAGTTTCAAATTGCTCTTTTTCGTTATTTAATGTAGCAATTACAGCTTTCATTTTTTCAATAGCTTTAATTAAAGCGGGCTTAGTTTTAATTTTTTGAAGCTTTCCTTTAATTGCATCTATTTCAGTCAAAATGGTTTGTAATTCGCTTTGCGATTTTTCAATATCTTTAACCGTTTCAAGCAATTGTTCTTGGCTTTTTAGTTCCGTTTTAGCTTGATTTAGTTTTTCTGTTATTTCTTCAATGCTTTCAAAATCTTTTTGAACTATGTTTTTCGAAATATCAATTTCACCATCAAAAATCTTAAGGGAATCGCTAATTTTATGAATGGCTTTTATTACTTGGTCGCCCGGTAACGCTTTTACTTGTTCACTTAAAATAGCATTTAATAATTTACGGTTTTCTTTATTACCACTAATTTTATTAATTAATAAATCGCTGTAGTTTTTTATTTGGTTTTCAAAACTGTTTACCTGATTTTTTAAATTCATTACTCTGTATTCAATTTGTTTTGAATTCAGTTTTTGAATATCAATCATCGTTAAACGGCTTTCTATTTCCTTACGTTTTTTATCGTAATTGGCTAAACTTTCGTTCAGCATTTTTTCAGGCTCAAACGAGTTAATGGTTTTTAGCTCAATTTCTTTTTCGTTAACCTTAATTGCTTCGTTTTGAATTTCAGCATCTTTACCACCAATTTTTCTGTCTAATTCCGATTTTTTAGGATTTAAATCCTCGTGAATTTCGGTATTTATTTTAGCTCTGGTTTGGGTTTTATCAACCAATTGAGCTTGTAAACTTGGTAACGTGTGTTCGTAATTTTGGGTAAATGCAGCATATAACTGGCTAATAATTTTAGTTTTAGCACTGTACTGACTAACCACTTCTCTAAAATCATCAAACTCGTTTTTAACCGATTTTAGATTACGTATTTCATTATTGATTTTACGTAAATCATATATGTCTTTTTTGTTTTTTTGGCTAAAATTTAGCGATTCGTTTTCTCTGTTATCAGCTATAATTAAAGCCTCTTTCAGGTTTTTATTGGTAATTAATTTGGTATTGATTAAGTACCTATAAATTTTCGAAAAATTATTGCTTAATCCATCACTTTTTACATTATCGTCTAACCAAACTACACCATTATTTCTGCGTCCGCGTTGGTACACAAAGTTAAACACCTCGCGTTTATCTTTAAATGCTTCTAAAGTTATGCCTTCACTAGCCAAATTAGCTTGCACTTCATCAAACTTCATCAAGCGCTTTTCAGCATCCACGTAGTGACTTTCTTTATAATCGCTTTGGTATTTGTAATATTCTAAATTGCCTTCACCATCGCGTTTTAACAAAATGCAGTAATATGCTTTTTTAAACACTTCAAATACAATATAGCTTTGGTTTGGGTTTGGAAAATAATGGTGAATGGTTTCTTTGTCACCACGTCTGTTTCCACTAAAAGTCATTTTATTCCCATCAATAATAAATAAAAAATTGAGGGCATAAATTAAGGTTGACTTTCCAATATTATTTGGTCCAACTAATTGTAAACTATCGCAATCGTTAAATCGTATTTCGGCTTTGCCATATACTTTCGAATTGATAATGGTTAATGATGTAAGCATGTATTTAGTTTAAAAATAAAAAGGCAAAATAATATGCCAACTTTACAAGAAACTAACACGAAATACACAAAAACTAAAAGGCTTTATTGTGAAGCACTTATTTAATTGTTTGTTTTAAAATGGTTTTAAGGAAAAGTAATAATTAGTATTAAAATATTGACAATCAGTATTTTGTATTTATTTAATATTCTTCGATTCCCATAAAAATAAGCAGGCAATACTTTGGTATGGTTCCCAATTATTGGCAATACTAAAACAATCGTTTTTAAGTTGTTTTCCAGTGCTTTGTAACTGGTAAAGTGCTATCATTCTGTTTTTTATAATTAAATCATCGTAAGGGAAAACGTTTAAGCGTTTTAAACCAAATATCAAAATCATTTCAACGGTCCATTGGCCAACACCTTTTATAGAAGTAAGTTCTGCTATAATTTCTTCATTACTCAGGTTATTAATATGTTCAGCATTTAAATTATTTGATAATGAATAGTTTGCCACAGCTTTGATATAGCTTACTTTTTGATATGAAAGGCCAACTGCCCTTAATTCATCATCGGTTAATTTGATAATTTGCGCTGCAATAGGGTAGTGGCTAGGAAATAAATCAATAAAACGTTGGTAAATGGTATTGGCAGCTTTGGTTGATAATTGCTGGGAAACAATGCTGCGCAATAAACTTAAGTATAAATCGCCAGTGGCAGAAATACCATTAAACCTTGTTTCAACATTGGTTTTACAAGGAGCAATAATGCTTTCAAAAATCGGGTCTTTGCTTAAATGTTTTATGGCCTTGCTAAAAATTACTTTCATTATTTTAAAACAAATAAATGTATTTTATCTTTATAAAACTAACAAAAGCAAATGAATAGAACGGAACAAATATTGGCCTTACGACCAAGCATTATTACTGATGAAACTAAAGTGAGTTTAACTGATGAAGATTTTCAAAACAATACTTTAAGACCTATTTTAAAGTTTCAAAACGAGTTGATTTTAGCTTTGGTTAAAAATCAAATGTTGAGTTTAAAATTACCGAATAATTTGCAAGAAAAGCAATTAATTATACAATCAATTATTCAAAAAAATCAAGTATTGAAACAACAATTAATTGGCTTAACCATTGGTTTATTTACCCAAACTGAAATGGATTTTTACCTGAAAAACCAAACTGAAATAAACAAACGCATTAGCCAGTTAATGGTAAAACGTGTTACAGACCAAGTGTAAATTCTTTTGCAAAAAAAGCCGCTTTAGTTTAACTAAAACGGCTTTTTCTTTTTTATAAAATAAATTAGTTCTTAAAAAACTCAATTACTTTTTCGGCTAATTCAATGCCAATGCGGTTTTGCGCTTCTTTGGTACTTCCGCCAATATGTGGACTTAAGCTTACATTATCGTGTTTTAAAATGTCCATATTAACAGGTGGTTCTTTTTCAAAAACATCTAATCCTGCAAATCCAACTTGACCTGAATTTAAGGCTGCTAATAAATCGCTTTCGCTAATTACACCGCCACGCGAGCAATTAACCAATCCAACCCCACGTTTCATTTTAGCCATTTTAGCTGCATCTACAATGGGTTTATCACCTTCGTTAAAAGGTAAGTGGAAAGTAATAAAATCAGCATGAGTTAACACGCTTTCATCGCTTACTGTATTAATAGTAACTTTAATGCGTGAGTTATTTTGGCCTAAAGCAGGTAAGTTTAAACTTAAGTCTACTTTTTCTACATAAGGATCAAAAGCTAACACATGCATTCCTAAGCCAATAGCCATTTTTGCTACTTCTTGCCCAATTCTTCCAAAACCAAAAATACCCATGGTTTTGCCTTGCAATTCAATTCCGTTAGAAGCTACTTTTTTCAAATCGTTAAATTTGGTATTTCCTTCAGTTGGCATTACTCGGTTAGTTACTTGAATTAAACGTGCTGCCGAAAATATATGTGCAAATACCAATTCAGCTACACTCACCGATGAAGAAGCAGGCGTATTGATAACCTTAATGCCTTTGTTTTTAGCATATTCTACATCAATATTATCCATACCAACACCACCACGTCCAATTAATTTTAAATTGGGGCAAGCATCAATTAATTCCTTGCGAACTTTAGTAGCACTACGCACCAAAATAGCATCAAAATTGTTTAATTCAGTTAATAAATTTTCTTGTGCAATTTTTTCAGTAATAACTGTAAAACCTGCATCTTCAAGTATCTTTTTTCCATTGGCATCAATGCCATCATTTGCTAATATTTTTGTCATTTTTATTTTATTAAAAGATTTAAAATTGAAATATTGAAAAATTCAGTGAATTTAATTTAACATCCATAATTCAACATTCAAAATTACATTTTGCTTGCTTCAAACTCCTTCATGGCATCAACCAAAACTTGAACACTTTCAATTGGTAATGCATTGTATAAACTAGCACGTAAACCACCTACTGAGCGATGTCCTTTTAAGCCACTTAAGTTTTTGCTTTCGCAGAATTTTAAAAACTCAGCTTCGTGTTCTTTATTAGTAGTTACAAAGTTTACGTTCATGCGGCTTCTATCTTCCTTAACTACAGTACCTTCAAATAATGGATTTCTGTCAATTTCAGCATATAATAAATCAGCTTTGGCTTTGTTTCTAACTTCCATAGCCTCTAAACCAATTTCTTTAATCCAACGTAAAGTATGCATACAAACAAAAATGGCAAATACACTTGGTGTATTATACATACTTCCATTTTCTACATGTGGTTTATAATCAAGCATGGTAGGTACTTTGCGTTTGGCTTTGCCTACTAAACTCTTTTTTATAATTACCAAGGTTGTTCCAGCAGGACCCATATTTTTTTGAGCACCAGCATATATTAAATCAAATTGACTTGCATCAAAAGGGCGACTAAAAATATCTGAACTCATATCGCAAATTAATGGAACTTCAGTTTTAGGGAAATCAAACATTTCGGTGCCATAAATGGTGTTATTGCTAGTGCAATGGAAATATTTTACATCGCTAGGAATGGTGTAGTTTTTAGGGATATAATTAAAGTTTTTATCCTCGCTACTTGCCAACACATTTACATTTCCAAACATTTTAGCTTCTTTGATAGCGCGGCTAGCCCAAACACCTGTATTTACATAAGCTGCTGTTTCGCCTTCGTCTAATAAATTCATTGGAATCATATCAAATTGGGTAGAAGCACCACCTTGTAAAAACAAAACTGCATACTCATCACTTAAATTCAATATATCTCTTACTAATTGGCAAGCTTCTTCTACTACTGCTTCGTATTCTTTACTTCTATGGCTTACTTCAATTAACGATAAACCTGTTCCTGAAAAGTTTTTTAAGGCTTCAATACTAGCATCTATAGCCGATTGAGGTAAAATAGCAGGACCTGCTGAAAAATTGTGTACTTTTGTCATAATGCAACTTAATTAGTTTGATAGTTGTCAAATTAAGAATTAAGGATTGAAATAACCAAAATAAACGTAATAAATTTGAGCCAATTAATTAACATCATATTATGAATAGAATAGTTTTAACGATTTTAACGGTAGTTTTTTTTATAAATATGGCCACTGCGCAGCGTAAAACGCCTGAGTTAGACAAGCAAAAGGTAGAGGAACAAAAGCAAGCTGATGAAACCTATGGAAGCAATGATAGTTGGAAAGATAGAATGATTTATGGTGGAAATATTGGAGGTAGTTTGGGGAATGTTTCCTCTTTTTTTATGGTTCAGCCTATTGTTGGTTACAAAATTACGGATAAATTCCAAGCTGGTTTATGTCCATTATACATTTATAGTTCAAGAACTTATCAATTAACAACTGGAAAAAATTTTACCCAATCAGTAAATGCTTTTGGTCCAGGTGTTTTTGGAAGATACTTAATCAATGACAACATATTTGCTCATGTTGAATATTTAGGTTTGAGTTATAAAATTTATGATGAATTAAGTGGAGCAGATATATCAAGGTTTAGTAACAGCGCCTTTGTTGGTGGCGGTTATATGCCAGGAGGAACTGGTGTTTATATAGTTGCTTTGTACGATTTATTGTATAATAGCAATACTAGCTTTTATTCAAGTCCGTTCGATATAAGAATTGGTTTTGTATTTTAATGCAAAATTTGATTGATAAAATCAAGGTATAACGAGGGTTTGAATATTAATGGTAGCATTAACCCATAAATAGAACCCCAAATATGAGCATCGTGGCTTATGTTTCCTAAATTACGTTTAGCAGCATAGCTTGAATAAACTAAGTAAATTACACCATAAAGCCAACCAGGTAAATACATAATAAATAAGTTAGGGGCAAATAGAATACAAGCAAATATAACTGCCGAAACTGCACCAGAAGCGCCAAGCGAGTAATAGCTTGAATTGTTTTTATGTTTAAAATAAGTGTAAACATCAGCAAATGCAATGGCACTTAAGTAAAAAAGTATATAGGCCAATTTGTAATAATTACCAAAAACCATTGGAAAAAAACTGCGTTCCAAAACTTCACCAAATCCATACAGCGCATACATATTAAATCCTAAATGCCAATAATCAGTATGTATAAAACCACCACTAATAAAGCGCATCCATTGGCTTTTATCCTTGTTAATAGTGTAAGGATGAAATATTAATTTCATTTTCGAATCTTCATTATTGAAACACAAGAAACTAATTAAACAAGTAGCAATAATGATAAATAAGGTAATGGTCATTTTTTGATATATTTTTGGCAAGAATACACTTATTAATTTTAAAATATTATTTTTATAAGCTAGAAATTTTTAAACAAATAAATGAAGAAGTATAAAATTCAAAATGAGCCATTTGTGGTACCTACTACCGATGGTAAATTGATAGAAGAACATTTTGGTTTGGCAAGCACAGCCGAAAGTAAGTTTAGTGTGGCACACATGGTAGCTCCTGCTGGTTGGAGCGAACCACATCAAACACCTAATTTTGATGAAGTTACCATTATGATAAAAGGTAAAAAGCAAATTAAAATAGATGGCGAAACTGTAATTATTGAAGCTGGACAAACTATTTTAATTAAAGCTGGAGCTAAAATTAGGTATAGCAACCCTTTTACCGAAAGTGCTGACTATTGGAGTATTTGTATACCTGCTTTTTCAATTGATGGAGTTAACAGAGAAGATAGTTAATTTTTTAAAAATTGTATTATTGATAGGGCTTTTAAACCATAGTTTATTAGCCCAAACTAATTTTGTGCCCAATGCCAGTTTCGAAAACTTTAACGGTTGCCCCAAAGCCAATTCGTCTATCGAAACATCAACTACTGTTTTTCCTACTGTTTTAAATTGGGTTCGACCAAGTATTGGTACTCCTGATTATTTTAATGCTTGTAATTTAACAACCAACACCGCTGGAGTTCCATTAAACGAAGCTGGATATCAAGAACCACATCAAGGAAATGCTTATGTGGGTTTGATTGCGTATTATAATCAAAACTCCAGTTTCGATGGTTTACGAGAATATATTCAAGTTCAATTAACTGCTCCTTTGGTAGCAAATAAAGAGTATGAAGTTACCTATTATTTGTCGCCAACAGGAGCCAAATCTGTAAGTAATATTTCGGCTTACGTATCGGTAAATAAGTTGGAAGATTTTTCTTCAAAAGTTTCACTTAACTGTAATCCGCAGATAAACAATAATATACCTTTAACGGATTCGAGCATTTGGTATAAAGTTTCAGGTTCTTTTAAAGCTATTGGAGGTGAGCAATGGCTTACCATTGGCAATTTTTTAAAGGATTTTGAATGCACACCATATAATTTAGGAACCCAAAAACCGGATGTTAGTTTGATTGGCCAAGTTTATATTTTTATTGATGATATAAGCATCATAGAAAAACAAACTAAGGTTACTAAATTTTTATGTAATCAATCAGATTCTGTTGCCATTGACGTAAAATCAAACATTAGTAAATTTAAGTGGAACAATGGCGATAACATTAACAGAACGCGTTATTTTAAAACTGAATCTACTGTTTGGATAACCAATTTTTTGCCTGATGGCAGTTCGTTTAACGATTCGTTTTTGGTAATAAAAACACCTCATATTTTCAATAGATTACTTTCCGATACTACCATTTGCGATAAAAGTGATTTAGCCATTACCTTACCTTCTGGAGTGCCAAAATATACTTGGAGTAATGGTGCTACGGATTCATTTACTGTATTACAAGGTGTTGGAAAATATTGGCTAAAAGCCGAAGAAAACGGTTGTGTTAGAATTGATACTTTTAATATTGGTGCTAAGGAAAAACCTAATATATTTTACCAAGCAGATACCTTTTTTTGTAAAGGAAGTGTAATAGAAATAGGGAATAAACTCAATAACGATTTATATAAATACCAATGGAATAGTATTACCAATTCAAAAACATTATTGGTTAATCAAAGTGGTGTCAATGTGCTTTCAGTAAAAGATTCATTTTGTTATAATTACGATACTGTAATTGTAACAGAAAAAGCGCTTCCTCAAATTGAAATTATTGGTCCAAGATTTTTATGTTCAGAAAACAACGATACCATTACACTCAAAGCCAATAGTTTTGTTAGGAATATTTGGTTTCCAAATAATATAGAAAGTAATGCTATAACCATTAATAAAGCTGGTATATATTGGCATACTGTTATCAATCAATTTGGTTGTGAAAATACTGATACCATAACCGTAAAAGATGCTTGTAAACCAATATTTTATATACCAACTGCCTTTACTCCTAATAATGATGGCGTAAATGATTATTTAAATTTTACAGGAAAATACATTGAGTTTTTTAAAATAGAAATTTACAACAGGTGGGGGCAATTGGTTTATCAATCAAACGATTATTTGAATAAATGGGATGGAACAGTTAATGGCATTCCTTTGCCAGAAGATGTATATGTTTATCACATTAATTACTCTTCAGAAGCTATTGATTATTTCAACACAGAAAGCGGTACTTTAACTATTATTAGGTAAGGTTATAAATCCACTACAAACTCTCTCCAAAAGTTAACAAATTATGGTCAGGGTCAATAATTGAAAATTCTTTTTGTCCCCAAGGTTTTATTTGCAATGGTCCATTAGGATGTATCATTACCCCATTATCAATAAATGCTTGATAAACTTGTGCTATTTGGTTTGTTCTAATATAAACCTGACCATAATTTTCAAGCGGATTAAGCGTTTTAAATTCAAAAAAATGAATTTGAATGGCATCTTTTTCTAGCATTAAATAACCTTCAAAGTCGGCACTGCCAAATTCAGTAAAACCCAATTGGTTTATATAAAAATTGCGCGTGATGTTTTTATCTCGCATGGGTAATTTAGGATTTATGGCTGTTAGCATATTTGTAAGTTTTATGCAATTTAAGTTGGATAGTTATCAATTCAAACTTTATCTAATTCAAAAATGGTAATTTCAGGTCTTACATTAAATCTAATTTGTTTTAAATGACCTAAGGCTCTATTGATATAAAGGGGTTAATGGACAAAATAGTTCCTTGAAACCTTGAAACCTCTTGATATTTG